>NZ_JALIFP010000001.1 GCF_022867885.1 Lederbergia sp. NSJ-179
GATCTCAATCATTTATATGAGCAACGATACTCAAGTTACTGAACCGCCGAATACGGGACCGTACGTTCGGTGGTGGGAGAGGTCGGCTAATCAATTAATGATTAGCCTCCTACTCGATTACTAGCCTAATCCACCGCCCGGAGGCATTAAGAACATGGTGTAGTATGTAAATCCGCACATAAATACGGTTAAATATGCGGCGAATACATACATATACATACGTTCAGATAATTTCAAGTAACTGAGAAGAATAAAAAATCCGGTTTGTCCTAGAAATAATAATGCCGTTTTTTCCATATCGCCGAGATAAAGCATAATGGCAAATATACCGGTCCAAAAACCCAATACTCTATACATGCGATCCATATGCATTCCCTCCTTTGCAGCGAATAATCCATCAATACCTTATTATAAAGGAATGTTGATTAAAAAGTAAATATATGAGCGAGCAACTTTGTGGCAATTAGGTGATCATACCATCCATCCTTAGTATATCTTATTCCTCACATAAATAATATTTTTTTAAAAGTTTTTGCAGGAAAAAGCAAAAGGGTGTCGAATGTAGTAATAGAGAAAGGTATGAAAGGTGGTGTTTTATGAATAATGAGCATTGAGAAAATTTCAGAATCTCTGTTATCGCAGGCCCTGTATTATCAAGCCACAGATATCCATGTTCTTCCTCGATCGAATGATTATTTGGTCCAGTTCCGTATTCACGGCATCCTGTCTTCCCATAAAAAAATTCCGATCAAGATGGGAGAAAGATTGATTTCTCATTTGAAATTTTTAGCTTCCATGGATATTGGTGAAAAAAGAAAGCCGCAAAGTGGTTCACTACAAGCACATTTCTCCGGGATTTTAACTTCATTGCGAATTTCCACTTTACCTACAGCGAAAGCAAAAGAAAGCATTGTCATCCGCATTCTCTACCACAAAAATAACCTTTCACATGAAAAATTATCCCTTTTTCCTAATAGTATGCAAATCCTGCAACGTTTCATGACACAGGCACATGGGTTTATTTTGTTCACCGGTCCAACCGGCAGTGGCAAATCCACAACAATGTTTACATTAGCTGACTATTGTTCTAAGCAGTTGAATCGACGAGTTATTTCGTTAGAAGATCCGGTTGAACGACAAAATGATGATTTATTGCAAGTGCAGATTAACGAAAAAGCGGGGATTAGTTTTCATAATGGCTTAAAGGCTATTTTAAGGCATGATCCGGATGTTATATTAATCGGGGAAATTCGTGATGTAGAAACGGCCTCGATTGCGATACGAGCGGCGATGACAGGTCATTTAGTACTTTCCACCATGCATACAAGAGATGCAAAAGGTGCCCTGTATCGGCTAGTTGAATTTGGAATCAAACAACATGATTTAGAGCAAACCTTGCTTGCGATTACCTCACAACGATTAGTCACACTTAAATGTCCTTTTTGTGGGTTTCAGTGCTCTAAATATTGTATTCGTTCGCAAAAATCGAAAAGAACGGGCGTTTATGAGGTTTTACATGGTCAGTCTTTACAAGGAGCCATGAAGGAATTAATGGGGGAAGCTCATTTCTCCTCAGCCCATTCATTACCAAAACTGATTGCAAAGGGGGTAGCGTTTGGCTATATTGCAGCCAAAGAATATGAAAAATGGATTGTGGACGAAAAAAATGACCTTAAAAGATCAAGGACAATTTTTTATTAGAGGAAGTGATATGTTAGAAAATGGTTATACATTCGTAGAGGTCTTTCAATTTTTTATGAATATCCAAGCGAAACATCACGCTCTTTTTTCTTCGATGATGACGGAGCTGGAAAATGGAAGTTCGATCCATGAGGTTTTCATTAAACATGATTTTGATAATCAAGCATGTGCCATGGTTTATTTTGCGGAGAAGCATGGTTTTTTAGCAAAGACCTTTCGTGAAAGTGGGAATTATTTGTTGCAAAAGGAACAACAGCGAAAAAAGTTCGTAAAGTTAATGCAATATCCATTTATTTTGCTTTTCGCTCTGGTGTTTGTTGCACTCATCCTCAAGACAGTGCTTTTGCCACAATTCCAGCTTCTATATCACACAATCGGTTTTCAACCGAATGGGATGACCCAATTCATTCTCCATCTTATTGACCATCTCCCAACGTATTTTGCCATCTCCCTTTGTTTCTTTCTTCTCGCAGCCTTTCTTATTAAAAGATATTTCCGAAAGAAATCCGCCTTTGAAACGGCGACCATTCTTTCCTCCATTCCCCTTTATCAATATTTTTACAGACTGTATCAAACCATCTTCTTTGCTAGAGAGTGGAGCTTACTCTTACAAAACGGTTTTTCATTGAATGAAATTGTCAAAATAATGGAATCACAAAATTTTCGACCGTTGCTGCAGGAAACAGGAAAGTATTTAAAAAAAGAGCTAGTAATGGGGAGTTCTTTTTCAAGAACACTGACTCAGTTACATTTTATTGCGGAGGAAATGGAGATTATTGTTGCACATGGGGAAAGAAATGGCCGTTTGGGGGATGAGTTGCTTCACTATAGTCAAATTTGTACAGAGATACTAGAAGAAAAGACAATGAAACTGATGTCAACGATTCAGCCCATTATTTTTATTGTTATTGGGGGAATGGTGACAGTCATTTATATGTCCATCTTTTTTCCTATGTTCCAAATGATGGATGCTATTTAATATAGGTGAGGAGAGGAAAAAGTGAAAAAATATATCCGTAATCAGAAAGGTTTTACACTCATCGAGATGCTCATTGTATTATTAGTCATCTCAATCATATTATTAATCACTTTACCCAATGTGACAAAGCATAATAAGAACATTAATAACAAGGGCTGTGATGCGTTAGTCAGTATGCTTCAGGGGCAAGCACAGGCCTACTATATGGAGAATAACCGATATCCGCAAAGTTTAGCCGAATTGGAAGAAGGGCAATATATTGAGTCAGCGAAAGTCAGTTGCCCGGATGGCAGTGATATTACCATTACCAATGGGAAAGTAAAAGCTTTGGGGAAGGGCGGCTCGTGAAATACGTACGTTCAAGGGATGGTTTTACTTTAATCGAGATGCTGATTGTCCTTTCAGTCATTTCCATTATTCTTTTATTCAGTATCTTTATGTTTCGGTCATTTTCAGAATCGATGCAGAAAAGATTGTTTTTTACCCAGCTTGAATCCGATTTATATTATGCCCATGCCTACGCGCAAAACAGAAAAGAAGCGGTTCAAGTTCGTTTTTCTCGTGGAAGTAAGCAGTATGAAATGCTTGTTGGAAAACAACAACCCGAACTTTTTCTTATACGAAAATTCCCGCCATCTATTTATATAAAGGAAAGTACTATTTCTAGCTTTGTGATCACTCCAGATGGAAATGTATCTACCTTTGGCATCATCACGTTTCAGCATAATCAAACAACTGTGAAGGTTTCTTTTAATATTGGAAAGGGGCGTTTTAATATTGAAGAATGAGAAAGGGTTTACCTTTTTGGAAGGGCTTCTTTCCCTTTCCTTTCTCTTTTTAATATGTTTGACTTTGTTTCCGCTAGTCTTTTCAATGGTGAACAAATTATCTGAAGGGAAAAAGGAAATGATGGGATATCGCTTATTATATGAGTATGTTGAACAATATGGCTTTTCGAATCGGTCGGAAAGAGTCATGAGAAGCAGTCAGGGGATTCAATACGAATTATACTTTGAAGAAATGAGTACGGGAAATGGGAGAGCGTGTATTCAGTATGAAAACCATCAAAAATGTGTGGAATGATCAAACTGGCTTTACATTGCTAGAGGCTGTTTTTTCAATGATGATTTTGGCGCTCATGATGTCGATCATACCGTTTATTTTTCAGACATTGAAGACAGTGGATGGACTCATAGAGGTTGATCAAGATTATGAATGGAATTTATTCCTCATCGGCATACGAAAAGAAATGGAGGGGGCAAAGAAGGTACATGTAGTCAATGTACAATCTAAAACAAGTCTGATGATGGAGAAAAATAATCAAGTGATCAGTTATGAGCCTTATGGTTTCACGTTAAGAAGACGAGTGAATCGTTTAGGACATGAAATTGTGCTTCAGAATATCCAAGCAATCAACTTTTCGATAGATGAGGAATTCATGGTGATAGAGATTGAATTTACTAATGGAGTAAAGGATGAAGCTAGATTTTTATTATTAGTAAATAGGGAGGAATCATGATTTTAATCCAACAAAAAGGAGCTATTTATCCGCTCGTTTTACTTATTTGTTCCTTCACCCTGTTGTTTTTAATGGAAGTCGTCCATATTTATTTATCGGAATGGGGGTATGTAAATGAGATGCAACAATACTATAAAAAAGAAATAAAGGTGCAATTACAACAAATTCATTCTCCCGACACCGAATTAGATGGTAAAATAATGATTAGCGAACTATCTAAGGGGGAGCAGAATTTGGGGACAAGATCATTGTATTTGATTGGTTTTATGGGGGCAGGCAAAACTTCTGTTGGTGAACAATTGGCCGCTAGATGTGGATATTCAGTGATTGATACGGATCAACAAATAGAAAAAAAGATGAAAATGGGGATTCCGCAAATTTTTGAGCAGTATGGAGAAGATTATTTTCGTGATGTGGAGTCTCAAGTATTAAAAGAGTTATCTCAAGAATCCTGTATTATTACTACAGGTGGAGGCATTATTTTAAGAGAGGAGAATCGTCAGTTATTAAAAAACGGAAATACCTTTTTTCTACAATGTCATCCTGATTCCATTGCAGAGCGAATTGGGTTAGATTCTTCCAGACCACTGATTCATCACAAAACACGTAAAGAAATTGCTGAGATGTATCAAAATCGACTACCTTATTATTTGGAATGTGCGACAGCGATTATTGATACAACAGATTTAACGATTGAGGAAGTTGCTCGTTCTATCCTTCAAAAAATGAATGTTTCATAAATGACTTGGCTATACTTTACATAGGACGGTTTTCCATTATTTTCCGATTGTAAAGAGGTGAAGGTGCATGTCGTTTGATGATTATATGAAATATATGACAGAAACATGTATTAAACATTTTGAACGACCAAAAGCAGAACGGAAGCAAATGAGATTAGAGCGCAAAAAAGCAAGCCCCCCCAAGCTATATCAATGGTTTGGCTTAGTGCCTTATTCGATTCGAATGATATTTAAAAGATAGGTTGACTCGTTGTGAATGGGTCAGCCTATCTTTTTTTGGATACATAGGTTAATTCAGGGCATTTAAATAAAAGATTCCTCCATTGATGATCTCAATCCGCACAATCGGTTCGTATTGTTCTTGTAGTGCTTTCTTTTCTATTTCATAGGTTTCTGGTTTTTCTTCCTGGTCTTCATAAAAATGATTAAGAAGCTGTAAATCTTTCTCCCAGCGTAATTCCGCCTCTCTTGCCCAGTTATGGTCCATCGATAATATTTCTTTTTCTAAATAGGCTTCCATCCTTTTTAAACCACTCTCTGGTTTGATAATCGGGGAAACCGTGAAGCAATAATCAGGGATTTTAGGATGAAGATTGGCTTTTTCCATCTTCTCAAAAAAATGATCGATTAATACACCATTGATTAAATTTAACCCCAGTGATCGTAGAACATCTTTCTTTCTGTCACATTCATAAGAGATTTTGATATTCAGCATTAACCAAGGGTGTAAGGGAACTTGTCTTGTCCGATCCGCCCTTTTTGGACTTTCATAAAGTCGAATATAGCCTGCAATTTGTTTGGTTGTTTGGAAAAGCTGATGGAGGCGAGGAGCCCCGAAATGAATAATTTCACCTTTTAGATCCTTTGGCGCTTGTTTAGGATCTGTGATAAAAGTAATTTTCATCGGATTCGGTATTCCTCCGGTTTTTTCTAAATAGGTCCAATAAAAAGGGCGATTCATTAACGCTTTATCCATATCGACCGTAAGTTGTACCGTCATAAATCCAGGTTCATTTTTTTCAATGATGCAATCATTTTCTTGGAAGAATATTTCGAGATATTGATGAATTTCAGTCTGCTGCAATGTTTGTTCCCTCCTTCTCCATAGAGTCAGCAAATTGAATTAAGGAAGAGAGGTTTTCCATTTTAATCTTCATTTCTCCTTCTGAGCGGGATTTTTGAAAGATGTCTTTTACGTATTCCTCCATATTCAAGTGATCAAATCTCGTTAAAATTTCATCCAGTTCTCCAACGATCCGTTCGAATAAATTGATTTTTTCATAAAGTAGTTTTAAGATATGTTCTTCGATCGTATCTCTAATCGTAAAATTATAGATGCGAACATTATTTTCTTGCCCTAATCGATGAATTCGTCCAATTCTTTGTTCAAGTCGCATCGGATTCCAGGGTAAATCAAAATTGATAATATGGGAACAAAATTGCAGATTAATCCCTTCCCCACCAGCTTCTGTTGCAATTAGCACTTGTGCATGATTTTTAAATAATTCA
Organism: Lederbergia sp. NSJ-179; assembly: GCF_022867885.1. Taxonomy (GTDB): domain Bacteria; phylum Bacillota; class Bacilli; order Bacillales; family Bacillaceae_C; genus Lederbergia. Next base: position 6,449 of record NZ_JALIFP010000001.1, read on the forward strand.
CGCATCCAATCTTTTTTTCCGCGTTTAAACCCTCCCCTAAAAGGAACGGAGCGAATACCATTTTTTTGTAAAAACCATTGTAAGTATAATTGAGTTGCGCGGTATTCTGTAAAAATAATCACTTTATCATTGATCTTTTGTATTAATTCCAATGCTTTTTCCGCTTTTGAGTTTTGTTGAATCGCATCGATTTTTTGTTTCACCGTATTTAACGTTTCGATTACGATTGGTGGGGGGGTTTCCATTTTCGCTAACATATTTTTTAATGTGAGAAAGACGGCTTCTCTACTGCTGCAAACCTCCCTTTTGAGAGTAAGAAGAGAGAAACCATGCGCGGCAAAACCCTCTCCCAAATTTTTTAAGGTGTCAATGGCTTGATATAATTCCTTTTCCTCTTTTGAAAAATCGATCAAAATGCTTTCAACCTGCCGTTCAGGCCACTCGATACCTGTTTCTCCTCGCCTATTTCGAATCATCACTTTATTCACTAATTCTTTTAGATACTCATCTTGTTGAATGGAGGAATGTTTATTATTTTTATATTGCTCTAAAAATCCACTTTCGGATCCTAAATGACCAGGCTTGAGCAATGAAACGAGATGAAAAATTTCCTCTATCCTATTTTGAATCGGCGTTGCGGTCAATAACAGGCAAAATCTTTTCTTGAGCGACTGAATAAATTGATAGTTTTTTGTTTTGGGATTCTTTAATTTATGAGCTTCATCGATGATAATAAGGTCATAATTTTGTTCCGCAATGATTTCCTTATGGGGGCTTCTTTTGGCTGTATCGATGGAAGAAACGACACAGGAATATTGATCCCATACATAGCTTTTTCTTTGTGGCACCGCCGGGATATGAAACTTTTCGTTTAGTTCGAGGACCCATTGAGAAACGAGGGAGGCAGGAACAAGGATTAAGGCTTTTTTGACCAATCCTCTAATCATATACTCTTTTAAAATCAATCCTGCTTCAATCGTCTTCCCAAGCCCCACTTCATCCGCCAAAATTGCTTTCCCATTCATATTTTCAACCACTTGTTGCGCGGTTTCTAGTTGATGGGGTAATGGTTTTAACTGTTGCAAGTATTTTGGGGCCACTAATCCCTCAAAGGTAGGGATCGTTAAATACTCTTCAGTCTTCATAGCCAATTTAAATAATTCAAAATTAGCCCATGGACCATCTTTTTCTAATTTTTCCATGAAACTATGTTTCCATTTTTGGTCGAATTGTATTTTTACTGACATACGTACCTCCTGTAAAACGTTAAAAAGCATTGATGAAAAATGAAAATGATGGTACGATAACATTTGTTAGTACCGGTTCAATCAATCGGTTAGTTATAGTATATCCAAAAAAGTGAAGATATATATTTACGCGAATGAGGATAAGGGGAGAGACTGCGCAGGCAGCGCCGAAGGAGCAAGCAACAAGATTGTGAATCTCTCAGGCAAAAAAGACCCTTATTTGACGCAACTCTGGAGAGAGTTCCATTCATAGGAACCACCAAAGGGGTAAAAACTCTCAGGTGAAAGGACAGAGAAATCCGTAAAAGGGATTTCTCTGTCCTTTTTGCGACTCTGTTAGAAAGGGGAAAGGCCATTGACCAATTTAAAGAAGACTCCTTTGTATTCGCTTTATCAGGAAATGGGAGTAAAAACAATTGATTTTGGGGGCTGGGATTTACCGGTTCAGTTTTCGAGTATTAAGAAAGAGCATCATGCGGTTAGAACGAATGCGGGGTTATTCGATGTTTCTCATATGGGGGAACTGATCGTCAAAGGAGAGGATAGCCTGCCTTTTTTGCAAAAAATGATGATAAATGATTTATCGAAATTAACAGTTGGTGCTGCGATGTATACGCCGATGTGTGATGAAAATGGAGGAGTTGTCGACGATCTTCTTGTGTACAGACTCAAAGAAGCTGAATATTTTCTAGTCGTGAATGCCGCCAATACAAAAAAAGATGAAGAATGGCTAAGGAAACATGCAGAAGGAAAGGTGGAAGTGATCAATGTCTCCCATCAATATGCTTTATTAGCGATTCAAGGTCCGAAGGCGCAACGTATTCTTCAGAAATTAGTGAGGAACGAAGATATACAAGCACTGAAGTTTTTTCAATTTTTTAACCAAGTGGATATAAATGGGAGCCCGGCCATAATTTCCCGAACAGGGTATACAGGGGAGGATGGTTTTGAAATTTATTGTATGTCGGAAGCTGCTCCCGATATTTGGAAGAAATTGCTTGAAGTTGGCGAGGAAGATGGTTTGCTTCCATGTGGATTAGGGGCAAGAGATACTCTCCGTTTTGAAGCAGGTCTCCCTTTATATGGGCAAGAATTATCGGCGCAGATCACCCCTCTTGAAGCGGGGATCGGTTTTGCTGTTAAGTTGAATAAAGACGCAAATTTTATTGGGAAATCAGCACTCAAGGCACAGAAAGCCAAAGGGATTCCGCGTAAAAATATCGGAATTGAAATGATCGATCGCGGCATTCCAAGGCATGGGTATAAACTTTATTCGGGAGAGAGGGAAGTTGGCATAGTGACCTCAGGAACGCAATCCCCTACTTTGAAAAAAAATATGGGCCTCGCTTTGGTTCAGACAGAATATGCCAAATTGGGTGCGGAATTAGAAGTGGAAATACGTGGAAAACGGCTGAAAGCTAAAGTGATTTCGACACCGTTTTATAAGCGTTCCAGAAATTAGAAGGGAGAAAGAGGAATATGCTACAGCATCGTTATTTGCCGATGACCAAACAGGATCAGGAAGAAATGCTGAAAGTGATCGGTGTACAATCCATTGACGAACTTTTTGCTGCTATACCGGAAAAGGTTCGCTTTCAAGGGGAATACAAGCTAAAAAAAGCAAAATCTGAGCCAGAGCTATTGCGGGAACTAAGCCGGTTGGCGGCTAAAAATGCCGATACGAAACAATATACCTCTTTTTTAGGGGCAGGTGTCTATGATCATTACATCCCAACAATTGTTGATCATGTTATTTCGCGGTCGGAATTCTATACAGCTTACACGCCCTACCAACCAGAAATATCGCAAGGGGAGCTCCAAGCTATTTTTCAGTTTCAGACAATGATTTGTGAGCTAACTGGAATGGCGGTTGCTAATTCATCCATGTATGATGGAGGAACCTCATTGGCTGAAGCAGCCATGCTATGTGCAGGCCAAACACGGCGGAAAAAAATTCTTGTCTCGAAAACCGTTCATCCTGAATCACGTGCTGTTTTACACACCTATGCAAAAGGCCAAAACATCGAGGTTATTGAAATTCCGTATAAAGACGGAGTGACTGATATAGAAGCTTTAGAAGCCGAATTAAATGAAGATGTGGCCGGACTTATTATTCAGTACCCTAATTTTTTCGGTCAAGTGGAGCCTTTAAAAGAGATAGAACCACTGATCCATGAGCAAAAAGGACTGTTCATTGTCTCTAGTAATCCACTTGCTTTAGGATTATTAACGCCTCCAGGGACATTTGGGGCGGATATCGTTGTAGGGGATGTGCAAGTATTTGGGATTCCCGCCTCATTCGGCGGTCCACATTGCGGTTATTTTGCCGTCACGGAAAAGCTAATGCGAAAAATACCAGGCAGGCTTGTCGGTCAAACGGTTGATGAAGATGGAAAACGCGGCTTTGTCTTGACACTTCAAGCGCGTGAACAGCATATTCGCCGTGATAAGGCGACATCCAATATTTGTTCGAATCAAGCGTTGAATGCTTTAGCCTCCTCTGTGGCACTCTCAGCACTTGGTAAACAAGGTGTCCAAGAAATGGCTCATCAAAATTGGCAAAAAACTCATTTTGCGATGGAAATTTTTAAAGAGAAAGGGTTTGAGCTGCCTTTCCACGGTCCGCATTTTAATGAATTTGTTGTCAATATAAAAACCTCTGTCCGTGATTTGAATAAAAAGCTGATGGAGCAAGGGATCATCGGCGGCTATGACTTAGGACGGGAGTATCCTGAACTGGCAGATCATATGTTGATTGCCGTTACAGAACTTAGAACAAGAGAAGAGCTAGAAGATTTTGCAAAGGAAATGGGGGATATCTGTGAGTCAAATTCCATTAATTTTTGAACGATCGACACCTGGAAGGATTGGCTATAGTCTTCCTGCACTAGATGTGCCAGAAGTGGATGTAAGGGAAAATATGCCTGAAGAATACATTCGTGTACAGGCTCCAGAACTACCAGAAGTATCTGAGCTTGATATCATCCGCCATTTTACAGAGCTTTCCACTCATAATCATGGGGTTGATTCTGGCTTTTATCCGCTTGGGTCTTGTACAATGAAATATAATCCAAAAATCAATGAGCAAGTGGCTCGTTTTCCGGGCTTTTCTTCTATTCACCCCTATCAGCCTGAGTCTTCTGTTCAAGGGGCCTTGGAACTTATGTACGATTTACAAGAACATTTAGCTGAAATTACCGGTATGGATGAAGTAACGCTGCAGCCAGCAGCAGGCGCTCATGGAGAATGGACGGGTTTGATGATGATCCGCGCATTTCATGAAGCGAACGGTGATTTTGAGCGGACAAAAGTGATTGTACCGGATTCCGCGCATGGCACAAATCCAGCTTCTGCCACGGTTGCAGGATTTGAGACAGTGACAGTTCGGTCAGGTCCAGATGGATTAGTGGATATTGAGGATCTGAAAACATTAGTAGGATCAGATACGGCGGCGCTAATGCTGACAAATCCAAACACTTTGGGATTATTTGAAGAACGAATTTTAGAAATGGCGGAAATTGTTCATAAAGCTGGCGGAAAGCTTTATTATGACGGGGCTAATTTGAATGCGGTGATGTCGAAGGTCCGGCCGGGTGACATGGGATTTGATGTCGTTCATTTAAATCTTCATAAAACATTTACGGGCCCACATGGCGGCGGAGGTCCAGGATCAGGACCAGTTGGGGTGAAAGAGGATTTCATTCCGTTTTTGCCCAAACCAATTTTGACGAAAAAGAAGGATCAATTTGTTTTCGACGATGATCGCCCTCAATCAATCGGCCGTGTAAAACCATTTTATGGAAACTTTGGCATTAATGTCCGAGCTTATACGTATATTCGGTCGTTGGGAGCGGATGGGTTAAAAGCTGTCTCCGAATATGCGGTTTTAAATGCAAATTATATGATGCGAAAGCTTGCGGATTACTTTGATTTGCCCTATGATCGCCATTGTATGCACGAATTTGTTTTAAGTGGGAAGCGGCAGAAAAAATTAGGTGTTCGGACATTGGATATCGCAAAAAGATTATTAGATTTTGGCTTCCATCCGCCAACAATCTATTTTCCCCTTATTGTCGAAGAGGGGATGATGTTGGAGCCGACAGAAACAGAATCAAAAGAAACATTAGATGCTTTTATTGATGTCATGATTCAAATCGCTAAAGAAGCAGAAGAAAATCCAGAAATTGTCCAGGAAGCACCACATACAACGATTGTCAAACGCTTAGATGAAACTCAGGCGGCTAGAAAGCCTGTATTGCGTTATAGAAAAGAAGGATAATGTAGAAACACCGCAGAAAATAAAGAACCAGTTAGAAAGGGAGGATCCCTTCTAACTGGTTCTGTTCTCTCATTTATTTTGCATGCCTGTTACGAATTACTTCGACTTCCTCTATATCCAAACCAGTCGATTCGGCGACAAATTCAATGTCCAATCCTTTTTTAATAAGACGTAAAGCTGTGTCTTTTTGTTCTATTCTCCATTTCTCTTCTCTTTGACTAATTTCCTTCTCCTTCTGTCTTAACTCTTTTTCTTTTTGCTGGAGATCCTGTTTTTCTTGTTCAAGCTCTTTCTTCCCGTGTTCAAGTTCTTTCTTCCCGTGTTCAAGTTCTTTCTTCCCATGTTCAAGTTCTTTCTTCCCGTGTTCAAGTTCTTTCTTCCCATGTTCAAGTTCTTTCTTCCCATGTTCAATCTCTTTTTTTCCATGTTCAATCTTTTTTTGCCCCTGCTCAATCTCTCGTTTCATGGCTTCCATATTGTTTCGAAACGATTCTTCATCCATCACACGCTTTAGACGCGATTCGTAAGCAAGCCATTGTTCATGATCCATACTCAATTCTGTCCAGCTTTCAAAAGCGTCGCGTAGTGCCTCATCTTTCATGGCGATTTCCTCCAATTCTTTGTATATTTCATCATAAACTTTCTTGTTTCGATGATCTACCATACCGAGCATGAGAAGCCACCTAGCTAACACATCATTCCACGGATCCAGCTTATCCTCTTGCCAAGCTTGTATTAGCTTGGTCATTTCAATAAAATGAAATTCCATTGTATTAGTTAACTTGAAATGTTCATCATCTTCATATAAATGGAAAGAGGTATGAAAGCGCTCTGTTTGGGGCAGTAGATTGAAATTCAGAATATTTATCGCGATCACTGGCTGTAATTCATGATAATCCATCCCTCTTGTAAAAGGATTTCTATATACACCAGCCCAGTAATAAATAGAACGTTTAATCATATTATATTTATTCGTGAATTGAACTTCCACATTAATTTGTTCATCCGCATCTGTCACAACCAACAGATCTAGTCTCGACTGCTTATCATCCGCATATTCTCCACCTGCCTCGATATTGGTGAAAAGGATATCTTTGATTCGATTCCTACCTGTTTTTTGCAAAATCGCGTTCAAAAATATGATGGTGATCTTCTTATTTTTTTCACTTCCAAAGAGTTGTTTGAAAGCGTAATCAATCTTCAAATCCATTAATTTTTCCAGAGGTATCTGTTTGAGTAATCTTGTTCTTGCACTCTCCCTTGTTTTCCGTGGCTGCTTGTTATAGTTATTGGGTTTTTCTCTCACTTGACTCACTATGGTAAATTCGGCAGGTTTTTCATAATATAATTCCGCTAATGCCATGAGAACACGTCCTTTGTATATGATGAGGACTGACAAGGAAGAGTATCTAAAGATAGTATAACAGATCTCTTTTACAAAACAAGTGTTCTTGATTTAAAAATTGGGTAGATGTGAGAAAACCATTTGTTAGTCGAACCTGCTCAATATTTCATCTGATTGGTTTTAGAAACACCGCAGAAAATAAAGTTATCTGCGGTGTTTGTATTAGCTGTTATATTTTTTCGTCGTTTTTATTTTCCCTGTCCATTTTTTGAAGCCACCTTGTAGTTGGAAAAGCTGTTTGTATCCTTTTTTGTAAAGCATTTGTGCGGCTCTCCCACTGCGCATGCCACTTTGGCAATAAAGATACACCGGTTTATCGGGACGAATTTCTTTCATTCTGTTTTTTAATTGGGAAACCGGGATATTGCGAGCACCTAGAATATGACCGGCATCAAATTCATTCGTTTCGCGCACATCAATCAATTGCGCTTTTCGATAGCCAGCACGAAATTCCTCTTCTGAAAGTGTTTTTAAAATTTTCTTTTGATGAAAATAATTATATAGGGAAAATATGATAAGGATTCCCAAAATAATAAGTAACGTATATAAAGCTGTCAATTTTTTTCTTCCCCCCTCTAGTAAACAACCCTAACTTTTATTATATTATTCAAGGCGGCCTTTATCAAAATTTTTATTTCAAAAATAGGCTTTATAAAAGGATTATAAGACCCAAAATCGAGAAACTCTCCCAAAATGATCTTTATGGAAGGCTTATAAGAGATTAAACTTCGCTATAAGGGATTAAAACCAACCTATAAGGGATTAAAACCAACCTATAAGGGATTAAACCCTTTTTACTTGATTTACAATATATTGTGTGATGATAATGGTATAGAAGCAATATATAGTGTTTTGAGTGAATGGAAGGCTGAAAAGTAACTCTGAAAGAGCAGAGAGGAGATAAGATCATGACCACCGTCTATGAACAATATTCAGATTTGAATATGGAAAGATTGAATAAGGATATTCGACAATTTCACCAAGTATATCCCATTACAGCCGACATGAAGATCACACATAAGGGAGTATCTAGACTTGTTATGATTGATCGATACGCATTCAAAGATACAGAAAAGATAACCTTAGCTGCTGGTGATTTTGTCGTATTAACGATTAAAGAAGATCCGAAATTTCCGGCAAGAGGGCTTGGTTTTATCCAGTCGATTGACTGGGAAGCGAATACGGCAAAAGTACTTGTTGAAGAAGAATTTCGTCATTCTTTGGATGAGGCGGAAGAAAGAAAGACTGGACTCATCGTTCGTCCTCTTGATGTCATCGAAAAACCGTTGGAAGTTTTTTATGAACAAATTACGAAAAGAAATGCGAGCGGTTTGGCTGCCGTGGAAGTGACAGAAGAAAAAAGAAAAGAATGGTTTGAAAAATTTTATCGGGAACTTTCCAGCTTGAATTTTATTCCGGCGGGACGGGTTTTATATGGAGCGGGCTCTGAAACGGACGTTACGTATTTTAATTGTTACGTGATGCCTTTTGTCCCAGATTCTAGGGAAGGCATTTCCGAACATCGGAAGCAGGTAATGGAAATTATGAGTAGAGGCGGGGGAGTCGGAACAAACGGATCCACTCTAAGACCGCGGAATACACTTGCCCGTGGTGTGAATGGAAAATCATCTGGATCTGTTTCCTGGCTTGATGATATTGCAAAGCTCACCCATTTAGTAGAACAAGGTGGATCAAGACGTGGTATTCGCATAAGGTGCCTCGTCTCTAAATAAACCTCGTGAATTGCTGGGAACTCTTTAAATGACTTGCTGGCTACAACGTAACTGGAAACAGTAAGCGTGAAGGCTAGAAAACAGTAAGGGGACAAAGACAATCAGCAGCCAAGCGCCTGTTACATGGCGAAGGTTCAACGACCATCGAAAGCACACAATATGTGGAAGCGAGTAGAGTAGGAATCAAGTGATTCCGAAGTGCGAGGACACTCAGATGAGTGTAAGATATGGTCTGAACTCTAGGGTGACTTAGAGAGTTGATCCAACGAATCAACGAAACATTATTGGCTCAGATGATCATGTTGGCGGATTGGCATCCCGACATTATTGAATTTATCATTTCCAAAATGCAAAACCCACGAATTTTAAGATTTTTAATTGAAAATACGGAAGATCCTATTGTTAAAAAACATGCCAGAGATAAGCTGAAATTTACGCCATTAACACAAACAGAAGAAGCTATGTATCAAGGAATTCTGAACTATCGTAATATGCCGGGATATGGTGGCTTTGATGAAGCAATTTTCCGCGAAGCAGAGGAAAAGCTAAATGAAGGCGGAACGTATTCTGTGCATAACGCCGAATTTCTTACTGGAGCGAATATATCGGTCTGTTTGACAAAAGAATTTATGGAAGCTGTCGATCATGATAAGGAATATGAGCTGCGTTTTCCAGATGTGGAAAATTACGATGAAGAAGCCATGAAGATTTATAATGAAGAGTGGCATAAGGTTGGGGATGTACGTGAATGGGAAAAACTTGGTCATAAACTACGTACATACCGAAAAATCAAAGCAAAAGAGCTGTGGAATCTGATTAATATTTGTGCCACATATTCAGCAGAACCAGGCATTTTCTTCATCGATAATGCGAATGAAATGACCAATGCGAAAGCATACGGACAAAAAGTTGTTGCAACAAATCCGTGTGGTGGAGTTCGCCTCACGCTAAACATTGCGGGATAAAGCGGGAAGGCTGAGACGCTAATCCGAACCGAAGGCTAAACGTAAAACTTTAGTCAGGGGCAACGCATAGCAGGTGAAACTGTTCGTGATTTGAGCAGAATATAATCTTGCCACGAGACCGCAACATTATAATTGATAATGAAAATATATGCTGAACTTACAGGAACTCAACTGTAAGAACTAAAGGATAAAAAGCCTTTAGGTTAACAATAAATCCGGAACAACCACTCGCACCATATTCTGTTTGCAATCTGGCGGCTGTTAATCTAGCGAATATGGCAGATAAAGAAAAGAAAACTGTTGATTTTGAAAAACTAAGACAAACGGTAAAAATCGGTGTAAGAATGCAGGATAACGTCATTAACGCAACCCCATATTTCTTAGAAGACAATAAAAAACAAGCACTTGGTGAAAGACGTGTCGGTCTTGGTGTGATGGGGCTTGCGGATCTTTTAATCTATTGTGAAAAGGAATATGGATCAGCCGAAGGAAATAAGCTCGTTGATCAAGTGTTTAAAACGATTGCGACAGAAGCTTATCGCGAATCGATTGAAATCGCCAAAGAAAAAGGCAGTTTCCCATTCTTACAAGGGGAGACTGAGGAAGAAACGAATCAATTACGTCAAGCCTTTATTGAAACAGGTTATATGAAACGGATGCCGGAGGATATAAGGAAAGATATTTTAGAATACGGTATTCGTAACTCACATCTACTGACTGTGGCTCCGACTGGATCCACTGGTACTTTGATTGGCGTAAGTACAGGTTTAGAACCTTATTTCTCTTTTACGTATTATCGCAGTGGCCGTCTTGGAAAGTTTATTGAAGTCAAAGCCGATATTGTGAAGGAATATTTGCAAGCAAATCCTGATGTGGATCCAGACCATTTACCAGAATGGTTTGTTACATCGATGAGTCTAGCACCTGAAGCCCATGCCGATGTGCAATGTGTGATACAACGGTGGATCGATAGTTCGATTTCAAAAACAGTCAATGCGCCGAAAGGTTATACAGTCGAACAAGTGCAAAAGGTTTATGAGCGACTCTATCGAGGAGGAGCGAAAGGCGGAACGGTGTATGTTGACGGAAGCCGTGACTCTCAGGTCCTTACATTGAAAGCAGAAGATAATACAATGGAGACGAGTGAGCAGTTACAGTTTAGTGAACCAGTCGTGCTAGTGGATACCATTCAAGATCTCCGTTCAACAAGTGCCTTTGGCTCTGAAATTGGTGACATTTGCCCAGTCTGCCGTAAAGGACATGTCAAAGAAATTGGTGGCTGTCATACTTGTGACAATTGTAACGCCCAATTAAAATGTGGTTTATAACCGAAAAAAACTCCCAAATGTGCATTCATTCGGGAGTTTTTATTCTGCTAAAAAAGAGTATACTATACCCCTATTATGATGGATCCTAAAAAAAGAATGTTATGTATGTAACGAAGGAAAGGATTCTAGCACATGGAGAGCAGCAACTATAACTTCAAAGCTAGGTCACCTCTTGGTTTCTAATAGTTGAAGGAAAGTGTCACAAAAGTGTGGGGCCCACTCGTTATATAGAGTGAAAGGAGGTATTACATGAGAAATACAAACAAGGACTATGAAAAGATGGAAGAACTATACGAGCTATATGAACAAAAAATCTATTATGTAGCCTATTCAATCCTGAATAATATTCAGCAGGCTGAAGACACAGTCCAAGAGACGTTTATTATTCTTTACCAGCATCTAGAAAAACTTCACAGTTTGAATAATCAAGAGCTTAAACGCTACATTTTGCGGATTGCAAAAAACAAAGCGATTGACAACTACCGGAATAACAAACGACATGAAATACTCTTAGCAGAAATACAAAGAGAGGCAGCAAAAGTAACAGATGAAAATATTGAAGAGTGGGAACAGTGTTTAATATCTGAGAACCAAATTGATACATTGCTAACAACCTTAAAGGAGTCCTACAAACAAATTTTTAAGTACAAAGTCTTCTATGACTTGAATTATCAAGAAATTTCAAAGCTCATGGGGATAACTGAAATTAACGTACGAAAGCAATTTGAACGTGCTCGAAAACGAATACTTACGATCATAGGAGGTAGCCAAAATGATGAATTCAAAGGACTCAAAAAAAATGGATGAAATCGCTGAAAAAATCGCTTTAGATGATTTTGATAAACTGGAAGAACAACATGAATTTTCAGATACCTACACACATAAAAAGAAATTATTTATGGAGGAAATTAGGCAGAAAATTAAACAACATCAAGCCAAACGAAAAAGGAAGAGCATTTTAATTGCTACTGCCTGTTTATTGATTGGCATGCCAACGACTGTTTTTGGAGCAGTAAAAGCGTATGATATGATTGTGCAAAAACAAAATTATGAAGTAAATGTTTCCGTGACTAATAAGGCCTTCAAAAAGAATGATAATTGGTATAAGCTGAAAATCGATTATTTACCAGAAAATATGGAAGCAATTGATGAAAGTGAAATGAAATATTCCTTCAAAGATAACTACGCACAAGGCGGATTTTCTTTCTTACTTTGGCGATTAGGGGAAAATTCTGACTTCTCAACTATGTACTCAAGCAACTTTGAAGAAATGGAAATTAATGGCAGAAAAGCAGTGGTTGTCAGTAGAGACACTGGTAGCGACGATTTAGCGTTTGATAGACAAATCTTCCTATTATTTAAAGAAGAGGGGATGATGTTACAAAGTTATATTGGAACGGATGTAAGTGATGAACAAATGATGACCGTCATGAAGAATATTTCCCTTGAAGCAACTTCAGAGGAGAATGCACACTACACAATGGATTATGATGAATTCCTTGCCAACCAAGAAAAAGCGGAAGCAGAGGAACCAACAGAATTTAGTGTTGTTCCATTGAAGAAAGATAGTAAACAATTATTTAATGTCGGTCAACCGGTGCCAGTAACTTTAGAGCAAGTGGAAACTGGAATCATCAACAAACTTGATTATGTGATAGAAAAAGTGGAAGTCTTTGATTCCATTCAAGATTTTAAAGGAGAAAACTTTAATGATTCATCTCTAAAGACATTAACTGAGAATCAGGCTTTGGACGAGACAAAAAAATTGCTGCCCTACAAGCGTGATGTATATAAAGTAGGAGATGGTAAAGATTCCATTAACAAATTAATAGAGTCTCCTTCAGTGAACCTCAAATTTGTCTATCTGACAACAGAAGTGAAAAACAATAGTAAACAAGCAACAGAAGAAATTTATATGCATCCGTCCCTACAGGTACTTAAACCTGAAAAAAATGCATGGAACTATGCTGGAGAAGATGGAATCGCTGAAGAAAGTATTATGACGGGAGAAGTGGATTATCTAGCACCACACGGAGACGGAAAAGGCTTTTACAATATTGGCATTCTCCAGCCAGGACAAACGATGCAGATTAACTTAGGCTATTTTGTAGATGAGGATAAACTGGATTCAATCTTCCTTGATGTGTTCCATTACAGTGGATTTGGTAAAACAGAAGACATGAATGCGGACGATCGTTGGTGGATTGATATTCGGCAATAATAAAAGCGAATAAAACAAACGTAGGGGTTAAACCGTAAATTTTATAGTCCTACAACTCAAGATTTAATCCGTGGTACTGCAGTGGTACTTCAATAGAGGCTACTGTCCAAATCGTCCTATACAGTAAAACTGAAAAATAATGAAAGAGAGGCTATAGGGATGGTGCTGAACTTAAAAGAAGTCTTAGACCCCCAAGAGTTTAATCAATTTATCACATTGCTCAAAGACATAGCACCTTATCAACTAAAAATTGATCAAGCAAATGGGTGTATCGAAATATTAAAAAAGGACGAAAAACAAGTATTTCAGCAACTTCAACAGAAGTTGAAACCCTATTATGAGAAATTGGATAAGGCTTGGTTTACTTAAATTCTTTGAATCTCTCAAGATTTTCCCCATTACTACAAAAGAGCACGCTTCGTATTATAGGTCATCCAGAATATATATCTGGTTGACCTATTTTTAAAGGTAAGATAGTAAATTTGGCTAGTGTGGGATCCAGCTCCAACTCCAGCGCCTAGTCCCTCGAGATCATAAACCCCCGCCAATAAAAGTCAAGACGGACTTTTATTGTCTCAGAACATTTGCTTGTCGACGATTACGGGCGCCTTAAGCTTTTCTTATTTACTTATATAAAAGATGCAATTGTTAATATGCGATTTTTTTTAATGTAAATAATTAACGTTTAAGATCAAAAAGCAGTCGTTTACGACAAAAATGTCCACAGAAATGGAAAAAATGCTACTATATTCACAGGCCAAAAATCATCTAGAATTGAAAGCGATCGAAATAAGGATGGATAAGCGTTGAGTTAAATTCATAATTATATGAATAAATAGATATTTTCCTGTATAAAATCATTGATATTAAAATGCTATTTTCAAAGTTTCATAAATAGCAAAATGATTCCTTGAAGAATACTTTATAGGGGGGTGTGCAGCGTGTCTTCATGTTTCAATAAAAAACGGATTTTTTTCTGGACTTTTATTTTTATCGGAATTATTGGTATGACCACTTTTATCATATATTCACAAAATATGAAAGGGGATTTTGTAGCTATGAGTGCAACTAATTCTGTTGATTCAATGGAACAGTTTTCCGATCAAAATCTAAATGATCTCCTCGTGCCCTCGAGCGACAATACTTACATCGTGACAAGCACTATTTTAAATGTTCGTACAGGGCCTAGTCGAGAACATGAGCTAATTGGCGAACTCAATGTTGAAGATCAAATTGAAGTGATGGGTGAGCCTATTAATGGGTATTACCCGATTGAATACGATGGAAATACAGCATACGTAAATGCAATGTTTTTAGTTCATCCTCTGACTATTGATCCAAAAGATAGGGATAAACCAGATGAGATGATATTAGATATCCCTTATATAAAGCAACGACCAAGTTTACCTTCCGGCTGTGAAGCTACTTCGCTCGCCATGGCTTTAAATTATTATGGAATCGCTATCACAAAAGAAACAATTGCCCAGGAACATATTTATGACGATGCCGAATTGATCAAAAATGAGGACGGGTCGATTCATACTTGGGGAAATCCAGTCAATGGCTATGTAGGGGATCCTTTTTCTGTTGGCTATACAATTTTCACTAATCAACTTAAACAACAAGCGGATCAATACGTCCCAAGCATCGATTCAACCGGAGCAAATCTTGACACGTTAGAATATTTTATTGCGGAAGGAAGACCAGTGCTTGTTTGGATCACCAATGAATATGAGATACCGAATGAGCGGTTTTGGTTAACGAAGGAGGGGGCGGAGGTTTATGCCCCAAATCCCCTTCACAATGTTGTTTTAACGGGATATGATCAAGAATATGTGTACGTAAACGATCCCGAAGATTATGGAGAAAAAAATTATAAAATTGCGAAAGAGAAATTTGAGTATTTATACACACTTATGGGGAAGAAATCGCTTGTCATTGGTAATGGGAAATGAGCTGGATAAAAAGTCGCTGTTTAGATTAAATATCCCTTGTGTCAAGGAATAGGACATTCAAGAGAGAGATCATTACCCGAATGGATGGAGTCCCCATTTTGTTGTTTGATCAACTTTTGTGAAGATTGAGGCGACGACGAAACTCCTACCTCATTCTTATAAAACATAGTCGAACAACGATATTTTATTAAGCTAAACGTAAAAAATGACGTTTACGATCAAAAACCCGACGTTTACGACAAAACTATTACACGTAAGCGGGATCAATGCTACTATATTCGTAGGTTAACCGAAATAAAGCTCATGAGTGAATGAAATAAAAAAGAGAGGAGGTGACAAAATGCTGAAAAAAAGAATAGCCCTCTTTGTATTGTCTGCTAGCATGATGTTGACTTTGATTCCGTCGTCAACATTTGCGTCAAATGTTAAGGATAGACCTTTTAGTTTTTACGTGAACTCTTCCGTAGGATATACTACTGCTGCACGAGCAAAAGAAGATCGGAGTTCTACGTATGTGAAGATTAATCAAGTGCCTGTCACCTATATTTATCTAGACGTACAAGGCTTTCGGCCATCTTCAGTCGGCGGTACGAATTACTGGGCAGATGAAACAATTGGAGGAACACAAACAGCAAGAAAAGGCGAGTGGCGTGTCAAGCAAAATGTTTACGAAAACGGTGGGAGAAGCGCTAGATTAAAATTCAAACGATTTACACAATCTGGTACAGTTTCGGGAGTATGGAGTCCTGACAGTGTGGGCAATGCTCCACATCTAAACTAAGATTATTTTGCGCAAGATATGGAAGCAGAGATTATTTCACTCTGCTTCTTTCTACAGTATAAAATCAATTCCACAAGGAGAACGATCTATGAAGAAGATGAAAGGAATAACCATTTTATTTTTCTGTGTTTTACCGATCTTTCTCTCTGCTTGCTCCTATAGGGAATTTGAAGATTCGCTTAAAAGCAAATTAAATAAAGAGGAAGACGAGTATTCAAATCCCGCTAAAATAGTGGACGAATCTTCGGAAGACGAAGAACAAGGTCCTTTTTCTGTTGGGGATACCATTACATATACCGAGGAAGATATTCAGACTGATACAAAACAGACCATTGAGTACACACTTAATAAAATTCATGTTTCGGATAATATTAATGATCTAGGTTTAAATGTAGATGACTTCACTGACAAATCTCTTATTGCAGACAACGGTGATATAAAGAAAAAGAATCGGCTAGTGACCGTTGATGTTACAGTGAAAAATATCAGTCATCAGGGGTATGATAGCGAGGCGGATGATCCTATTTTGTTTATTGAATCATCAGTTGGATTTAAAGAAGGGATTGAAGACCCAAACGGGCCATGGACTTTAGAGGAATCATATTTTAGTGAACATCCTCCTCTGGATCAAAACAATGGTCAGGATTATTCCCAATTCCCCTTGCCAATCGGTGACGAAATCGATGTAACGGTAGGTTGGTTTGTGCCCGCCGATCAGCTAAAGAACCAGCCTCTCTATTATATTATAGGACAAAGTGGATTGGCGGAAGACTATGAATATTTCGAACTAAAATTTGAATAGGGAGAAAACGACTATGAACAACACATTTCCACGTTTATTAAGAGTCGAGTTAAGAAAAGCAATAAACAATAAAATTTTTTTCACGACACTCATCATTGCGAGTCTGTTTGCCTTGCTTAGTGCCTGGTATATGATTGATTCCTATTTCTACTTCCAGCGACAGAATCGAATTTTGGGGACAAGTGGAAATCCGATGACAGAAGGGTTTTCCCTCTATAACCATTGGATCGGTGGAGAGGGCACATCGCTTGGGTCTACGCTCTTTTTTACGTTACTGCCGCTGCTTGCAGCCCTTCCATATGGTTGGTCCTACTTTATCGAAAATAAAACTGGTTATGCAAAATCAGTTATGATCCGAAGCAACAAATGGCAGTATTTTCTGGCAAAATATCTAGCCACTTTTACAGCTGGTGGTCTTGTCGTACTGAGCCCACTTGTGATCAACTTTTTAGTAGTTGCATCCTTCATACCAGCGACTACACCCTCCATGTTGTACCCATTGTATTACGCAGTAGGTCATGGTTCCTTATGGTCGCAATTATTTTATACTCATCCGGTCATTTTTGTTATTCTCTACCTTATTTTAGATTTTGTTTTTGCAGGTTTATTTGCAACGATGAGTTTGACTGTTTCTCTCTTGGTAAAAAACAGAATCGCGGTTCTGTTAATCCCTTTTTTCTTGATACTGGTTTTGCATTATAGTCGTACATTTCTAGCATACAAATACTTTTATGAAATTTCGCCACTTCACTATTTGCATTCAACCAGCCTAGAGAATCCAACAAATGTTTGGATTATTTTAGTGCAGGGACTGCTTTTTTTCCTGCTAACTTTTGGAATTACGATGAAATTAGGTGGGAAACGTGAAATTCTCTAAATTACTGAAATATGACTTAAAAAATGGCTTTCTGCTTGGGTCGATCAAGTGGCTTGTTCTCGTACTCCTTGTGATCGCCTTTTGTCTTGATTTTTATCTTCGCAAAAGCCATACCTATATCTTTGAAGAGAGCATCCCAGCAGGTACAATGATCGACTATCTGTTTTATATTTTTGCCGGCATGAGGGAATATATCCCCTCTATGACCGAATCGTTTATCTTTCCGGTGAAATGGCTGCTCCTCCATCTGTTTATCTTTTACTGTACACTTTACTATCCTTATCGGGACTTATCGTCTTTAGGGTTAAATATTTTGGTAAGAACGAAAGGGCGTATCGCATGGTGGATTTCTAAGAGCATCTGGAATATTTGTTATGTGTTGGCCATGTATGCGGTTATTTTTCTGACCGTTTTGCTTTTTTGTCTTGTCATGCAGGAGCCAATCACATTGGATATTACTCCGGTGTTTGTGCATGATCTTCTTGATGCGGGCAGCCCATTCGATACCTTTTCTACTAAGCTGGTCTATACGATTTTATTTTTCCCGCTCTTGATGTCGATCGGCTTAAATCTAGTGCAGATGACGCTCGTTCTCTTTATCAAACCGCTCTATAGCTTTGGGCTAATGGCGGTGCTCTTACTGGCGTCAGCCTATCTACTCACCCCGTATCTTCCGGGAAATTATGCCATGCCGATTCGCAGTGCGTATGTGGTGGAAAATGGTATGAGTACGTATGGCGGGATCCTGATGTTTTTGCTTTTAGTTTCCGCTTCCTTTATCGTCGGCTGTCTCTATTTTCGGCGTTACGATATTTTAGTGGAAGAATAATATACAAACTTAGAATAAATGAGGGATGTATAATGACAACAATCCAAATGGATCATGTGACAAAAAAATTAAAGGGTGTGATCGTCATTCAAGATGTGTCCATGACACTATCTTCGGGGAAGGTGACCGGGTTCCGCGGGGTGAATGGTTCAGGGAAAACGATGTTAATGCGCTTGATTTCTGGATTGATTTTGCCTACAAAGGGAGTCATCACCATTGATGGAAAAAAACTTGGAAAAGAGATCACCTTTCCAGAAAGTATTGGCATCCTACTTGAAAATCCCGCCTTCTTAGATTCCTATTCGGGCTTGCAAAATTTGAAAATGCTTGCTTCTATTCGTGATGAGATCGATGATACACAAATTAAGCATGTGCTTGATAAGGTAGGGCTTACTCCTGAAAGCAGCAGGAAAAAATACAAAAAATATTCTTTAGGCATGAAGCAACGGCTTGGCATCGCCGGGGCGATTATGGAACAGCCCGATATCGTGATTCTAGATGAACCGACCAATTCATTGGATACGAGTGGGGTGGAGTGTGTCAAAGAAATTGTCCGGCAAGAAAAAGAACGGGGAGCTGTAGTTGTGATTGCTTGCCATGATACAGATATACTGGATGAATTAGCTGATGAGATTCATTATTTGGAAAATGGTTCATTGGTCAATACGACAACAAGGAGCCCACACGCATGAAAAAGATCCTGATTGGTTTCTTATCTGTTGTCATTCTTGTCATTGTCGGGATCCGCATTTGGTATGTGAACAAGGATGTCGATCACCCACCGGTCCATACGTTTAATATGGGGGAGGAAGTGGCGATCGAAGAGGATATTTTTCTGGATGATACTGAAAATAGCGATGGATATACGATCACTGTTCACCGTGGCGAGATGATGTCATACGAAGAATTTCTTGCCAAATATCACTATCAGAACAGTGCATCTTCCCCCTTATTTGAGGAGGGTGACAGCTCATTCCCAGAAATGGTCTATGAGCTGCATGTCACGGTTAAAAATACGAATACAATCGAAGACGATCCCAATGATGAAACGAGCTTCGGCTTTTTTGATTATCATTTAGTCGGAACCGATTTTTTATTGCAAATTAGCCGTGAATTGAATGAAATTGCGAATCCCGCTTTGAAAGATAATGAGATGATGAGCTTCCGCTTACGTCCGGAGACCGAGATGGATTTCCATCTGCCCTATTATTTTGCACCATCATCGAAAATCGAGCCGATTGAAGTGAAGGATATTCGGAAGGATCATATTTATCTAGTTGTCTCATTGTATCCAAATGTCAAACGGATTTTGATTGAGTAAGGCGCGAGTTTCATTCATTATTTTGCCCTGAAACTGCGTATGAAGCCAGTTTCAGGGGAGTTTTGTATGCTGTCAAACCGATTTTCTCCATCATTTCCTTTATGATGCATAAAATCATCACGCTTAGCCTTCTTTAAAGCTCTACTTTAAAGAAAGTTCTACGGAGTCACTTTTCTTTAGAGATTGGAACCGACCATAATTTGTGTTATACTGTGTATGAACAAAGACATGAGTCAATTGTTTTGTGATTGCATTGAGAACCTTTAAATCTTTGCTTTCCGGAAAGCGGTTACGTCCTTATTTAGCAACAACTTATTTTGAGAGAAAGGCCTATCGAACTATGATCTTCTCATTCTTCTTTTTTGTTGTGGAACTATTTGCTCTGTTTGGTGCCTTATTTTACACATTGAAAATTCCCGCAAACATTCAAAGAGTAGTGGTCGGCATCCTTGTGATTGGTGTTCCAGCCGTTCTTTGCTACTTATATGTGATAAAATGGGTTGGGTTTGTTTATTTGCTGGTCTCTTTGATTTGTGTCTTTTATGCGTATACAAAGAAAATCCGTGTTTTGTTGGATGTATGTATCTTTGCCATTGCTTGTATTATTTCTGAAACACTGGCACAGGTCATTAAATTTTCTGTTTTTTCAGAGGAAACCGCTCCTGTCATGGGGATCAGTGCTATTATATTTCTTGTGTTTTTTGCGCTTTCCATTTATATTTATCAGTTGTTTATTCGAAAAATATGGAATTCGATTGCCATTTCAGTCGCTAGTCAACTTCTATTCATTGTGATCGCCTTCATTACAGTGGCCGTCCTAACTTTAAATCTATTTATCTCATTGAGCCTTAATCTATATACGTCTGCCATGTTTAATCTACTTATTCAAACCATTTATTTTGTGTTAATGTTTGTTCTCTCTTTTTTATTGTTGCGCAACAATAAGAAAGAGAATAGGCTCAGGCGAAAAGAAATGGAGCAGGAACAACTTTTACACTATATGCAGGAATTAGAACGAATCAACAAGGACATGCAAGGATTTCGTCATGATTATCAAAACATATTGCTTACCATGCAAGGGTATATCGACCAAAATGATTTCAAAGGATTAAAGGCATACTTTCATGATCGGATTGTGAAAGTGGAAAACAGGACGATTCAAAGCAATTACATATTGAATCAGTTGGATCATATTAAGCTTGTTGAATTGAAAGGACTGCTTTCCACTAAGGTGTTGGTGGCAGAGGAACGTGGGATTGATATTCATGTTGAAGTACCGGACGTCATTCAAGCGATTGAAATGAATATGATTGATTTAACACGTATGATCGGTATTTTAATGGATAACGCCATTGAAGCTTCCGCCAAATTAGAAGAACGGGAACTAAATGTGGCATTTTTGCAAACGGATGTTTCTGTATTAATTATTTTTGAAAATCGTGTCAACCATGAGTCAATCCAGATAGAGCGACTCTTTGAGGCCGGGTTTTCGACAAAGGGCAAAGATCATGGACTAGGTTTAGCCATCGTACGAAAAATTCTCAATCGGTATCCGAATATTACTATGAATACGAGAATCGAAAATGGATTTTTTATTCATGAAATTGAAATTAATGAAGTGATACGAAAAAAATACGTTTCAACTTTTTATCCGAAAAAAACAATGGCCTAAGATCTATTTTTCTGCCATCGTTCCTGATATCGACTTACACTTCAAAGGGGGGGAGACGATGAAAGTTGTGATTTGCGAAAATGAAGCAGAACATCGAGAATTTCTACAATCGGTTATTTTCCAATACGCAATCTCAAATGAACCGAGCATTGAAGTAGCTTTAAGCGCTGCTAAACCGGATGAAGTTTTGGCGTATTTACGTGATCAGCGAGCGGACTGTTATTTTTTAGATATTGAACTCGGTTCCTCCATGGACGGTATGGACTTGGCGTGCAAGATCCGAGAACATGATCCGTTCGCCGATATTATTTTTATTTCCATGCACGCGGATCGGCTAAAACTAACGTTTAAATACAAGTTAGCTGCCCTTGATTTTATTGTCAAAGATGATGGGCATGATCAGCTAGCCGAGCAGATAAATGAAGCATTGCAAGCGTCCTTTACGAAATATCAACAACTGGGGCATAGCGATGGAACGAAATGTATTCAAATAAAAATCGGAGAACGGATCAAAAATATTGATTTAGATGATATCTATTATTTTGAAACTTCCCCTCAGGTGGAACATAAAGTTGTCCTGCACACAACAAATGGCTATTACGAATTTTATGGAAAGTTGAAGGAATTTGAAAATATCCATGAGCGCTTTTATCGCTGTCATAAAAGCTATATTGTTCACTTACAGTATGTAAAGGATATCGATAAGGAACGACGTAAAATCATCATGGCAAACGGCAATGAATGCTACGTGTCCTTACGCAAGATGAAAATACTAGAAGCAAAAATGGCCAAGATTCCTGTAGCGGATACAATCATAGGACAATGTTGAACGGACAACGGTTAAAAAATCCCAAATGAATCCCCATTTGAGTATTTTTTAATGGTTTCTTTGGTTAAATTCCAAGCTTGTATCCTGTTCTAAATTCTTTTTCTCCCTCTAAAATAATAAAAAGGCATGAACAGGAGGGGCAGGAATGGATGTGGATGGGGTATTTTCGGGTGGAGGGATTAAAGGATATGCGCTGATGGGTGCTTATGAAGTGCTAGAAGAAAAGGGCATTACCTTCAAACGACTAGCAGGGACCAGTGCGGGTTCCATTATGGCGGCTTTCATTGCAGCAGGCTATTCCAGCAAAGATATTTTGACCATGATGAATGAAACGGAGATCTCCCTTTTTTTAGATCAAAGAAAAACCTTTATTCCCTTTGCGATCTCAAAATGGTTATTTTTGTATTGGCGGATGGGATTATATCAAGGGCGTGCATTAGAAGAATGGTTGCGAAAAAAATTGGCAGATAAAGGGATTTATACTTTTTCTGACTTACCAAAAGATAAATTAAGAATCATCGCATCCGATTTATCGAGTGGAAAATTATTAGTGTTACCAGATGATTTGGATCAATTTGGAATTCCGAAAGAAACATTTCCGATTGCAAAAGCGGTTCGAATGAGTTGTGGACTTCCCTTTTTTTTCGAACCTGTTAAACTACGTTCTGTATCAGGAAAAAACATAATTGTAGACGGTGGAATATTAAGCAATTTTCCGATTTGGCTATTTGACCAAGAGAATAAAAAGAAGAAACGACCGATTATTGGGATTAAATTAAGTTATAAATCGGAAGAACAACCAAAAAGAGAGATTAAAAATGCGTTATCTTTATTTGAAGCTTTGTTCAGTACGATGAAAGATGTTCATGATGCTAGGTATATTTCAAGAAGGCATGAAAAAGATATTATTTTTATTCCAATGGAAGAAGGGTTGACAACAGAATTCTCCTTATCAGATCAAGAAAAAGACGCCCTTATCGAAAAAGGACGTCTAAAAACAAAAGAATTTCTGACTAAATGGAGTTATTAATGTCATTCAAACGTTAAAAGATAGCTCGATCTTTTTTCTTATTTTTTTTGCCTTCAATCACTGTCAAATGTGCAGTCGATCGCTTGCGAAGCGGTCTTTTCATTGTTTTATTGGCGTGTACACTCTTTCGGGGTTGCTGATAACGCTTTTTCGATAATTTAGCCGCTTTTGCAAAAGATCTACTTTCTTTATAGTTTTGTTTTCTTCCCATAAATACTCGAATGACGAACAGAATAATACCAGCAATCAAAATCATGACAAACAACTGAAGGAACAGACTTGCCGGATTACTATACAACCAAGTACCCAATCCAATAAGGGCCGAAATGATAATTCCTCCAAACAACCAATTCCGTATGGTCAAGAATGCCACCTCCTCGGGAGTATTGAAAGTATTCCCAAAAAGAAAACCGGATATACCGTTAATAGAAAGAATGCTATTTCATTTTCCACCCATAACATTTTCTTGCCAGATTCAACATCATTAGGATCAATACTTTACCTATATCTTACTAAAAAAACAAAAAATTCACCAGATATAATTTTAAAAGCCGGAAATGGATATGATAATGATGAGGTGAAGATCGTGGAAAAAGAAAAAAATAGCAATCGGTACAGTATGCCATTAACACATTTAGCGATGTTAACTGGATTTGTTGCAGGTGCGGGAGGGGCTTTGCTATGCTTTATTGCCCATTATCTCAACTTTACTGAGATTAAACCGTCATTCATATTAACAATATTTAGAGGGAATTGGCAGGATGGATGGCTTGGTATTGTGATATCCTGTCTGATTTATGGCTTACTATCGATTCTAGTAGCTTTCGGTTATTATGTCTTATTAAAAAGGAAAAAGTCTATTATTTGGGGTGGGGTATATGGAGCAGCCCTTTTTTGTTTGATTTTCTTTGTGTTTTATCCGATTATCCCGACCATTCAATTGATTACAAACTATAATCTCACAACTATTTTAACGGAAGCCTGTTTTTTTGTGTTGTATGGTATTTTTATTGGTTATTCGATTTCGTATGAATATAATGAACAGCAATATTGGGAGAATGTTAAATCTGAATGAAGATCACACGCTACAACTAGAAGAGATTTGGTTTTTTATGGTAGAATGTTTTTGGGAGAGCATTCTGACGTAGGGTGTGAGAAAAATGAAAATACTTGTTTTAAATGGTCCTAATTTAAATTTATTAGGGGAAAGAGAACCTGGTATTTACGGGGAAGATTCATTAGAACAATTAGAAAAAAATCTTGATCATGTCTGCCAAGAAGAGGAATTAGAAGTAGACTTTTTTCAATCTAATTATGAAGGGGCACTTCTTGATGCGTTGCATGGTGCAAAAGAAAAAGGGTATGAGGGCATTATTATGAATCCAGGTGCCTTTACTCACTATAGTATTGCCTTGCGAGATGGCATTGCGTCCATTGATCTACCTGTGGTTGAGGTGCATATTTCAAATGTTTATGCGAGGGAAGAGTTTAGAAGTAAATCAGTAACAGCACCGGTATCGATTGGACAAATTACTGGTTTCGGACTATATGGTTATGAGTTAGCCCTTCTAGCGATAAAGCAGTACATACAAAGGAGAGGATAGAATGAATAAGTTGGAGAAAATCCGTGCGTCTTTCCAATCATTGGGTATCGACGGGATGTTTGTTACAAGTCCATATAATTTACGTTATATGACTAGCTTCACGGGATCAACGGGGGTAGCCCTGATTTCAGAGGATCGCTCCTTTTTTATTACAGATTTTCGGTATGCGGAACAGGCTGAAAATCAGGCGCAAGAATATGAGATTTCCATTCATTCGGGCCCCCTTTTGGAAGAGGTAGCCGAAAGAGTTAAAGAGCTAGGCATTCAAAAATTGGGCTTTGAACAAGATTATATGTCTTATTCGACATGGACGAAATACAATCAAACCATACCAGTTGAGTTCGTTCCTGTTTCAAACGTGATGGAACAAATGCGGTTAATCAAAACGAATGACGAAATCGCTAAGATCAAAGTGGCAGCGGATATTGCGGATGCAGCATTTAAACATATTCTTGATTTTATCGAACCGGGAAAAACAGAGCTTGAGGTTTCTAATGAGTTGGAATTTTTCATGAGAAAATGTGGGGCAACTTCATCTTCTTTCGATACCATTGTGGCATCTGGAAAAAGGTCCTCCATGCCGCATGGGGTTGCGACGGATAAAGTGATTGAAAAAGGCGATTTTGTCACAATGGATTACGGGGCCCTTTATAATGGGTATGTATCCGATATAACCCGAACTATAGCGGTAGGGGAGCCAGCACCTTCATTAAAAGAGATCTATGATGTGACCCTTGCGGCACAATTAAGGGCAATGGAAAAGATAAAGCCAGGTATGACAGGAAGGGAAGCAGATGCGATTGCAAGAGACTATATGACGGAAAAAGGTTATGGAGAGTATTTTGGTCACTCTCTTGGTCATGGAATTGGATTAGAGGTTCATGAAGGACCGGGTCTGTCCAAGCGATCTGAGAATAAACTGCAACCTGGAATGGTTGTAACAGTAGAACCTGGGATCTATTTGCCTAATATCGGAGGGGTTCGCATTGAAGACGATACTTTAATCACCGATAAAGGAAATGAGGCACTCACCCATTCAACCAAAGATTTGATCATACTTTAATAAAAATTTGGAGGCAAAAGAATGATTTCAGTCAATGATTTTCGTACAGGACTTACCATTGAAACAGATGGAGGGATATGGCGTGTGATCGATTTTCAACATGTAAAACCGGGAAAAGGGGCAGCGTTTGTAAGATCGAAGCTGCGGAATTTACGAACAGGGGCGATCCAAGAAAAGACTTTTCGTGCTGGTGAGAAGGTTGAGAGAGCACAAATTGATAATAAAACCATGCAATATCTCTATGCAAATGGGGATATGCATGTCTTTATGGATAATGAAACATATGAACAGATTGAATTGGCAGAAGCACAAATTGAATATGAATTGCAATTTTTAAAAGAAAATATGGAAGTCCATATTATTATGTATCAAGGAGAGACGCTAGGAGTTGATTTACCTAATACGGTGGAGCTTGAAGTCGTTGAAACAGAACCGGGTATAAAAGGCGACACAGCTTCTGGAGGCTCTAAACCAGCAAAATTAGAAACAGGTCTAACGGTACAAGTTCCTTTTTTTGTGAATACAGGAGATCGTTTAGTGATTAATACTTCTGATGCAAGCTATGTATCACGAGCGTAAATATTCGTACATTTTAAACGGGGAAATGACTCCCCGTTTTTTTTTATTGTATTTTTTCTAATAGGATATCTCATATTTATAGACAAGCTGAATACATATTAGATAGAGAATGATAGAAGGGGAGGAGCACAATGAAAACAGTGATGCAAATACTACCTCGCCGAATTAGTGATTTAATCACGCAATTTCCTGATCAAAAGTGGAATGAGATAGAAGAAATCAGATTGCGAGTTGGTCGGCAAGTGGAGGTAGCTTCAAAAGGGAATCCTCATTTTCTCCCTTATATTTTCACTAAAATAGATGCGGAACAATTTATCGCAAAGCTGGCGAATCATTCTTTTTATACACTTGATGAAGAATTAAAAAAAGGTTATGTGACAATCGAGGGTGGGCATCGAATTGGTCTCGCTGGAAAGGTTATTCTCGAAAATAGTCAAGTGAAAGCGATTCGCCATTTAGCATCGTTCAATATAAGAATCGCAAGGGAGAAAATAGGCATTGCAGAAAAATATCTCTCCTTTCTATTTCAAAAACAGTGGAAAAATACGATGATCATCGGCGCGCCACAGACAGGAAAAACAACTTTATTAAGAGATATAGCGCGAATCATTTCAAGTGGATATTCTGAACGCGGAATTTCCGCCGCTAAAGTGGGGATTGTCGATGAACGGTCGGAAATTGCTGGTTGTGTGCATGGGACACCCCAACTTCAATTTGGGCAAAGGGTGGATGTATTAGATGCTTGTCCGAAAGCAGAGGGGATGATGATGCTGATTCGCTCGATGAGTCCAGATGTTCTAGTTGTGGATGAAATTGGGAGGGAAGAGGACAGGACGGCCATTATGGAAGCTGTCAATGCGGGAATAACGTTAATGATGACGACCCATGGTCACTCTCTTGAGGAAGTGAAAAAAAGGCCCTTATTACAGAAAATTATTCAAGCGCAAGTATTTGATCGATTTATTGAATTATCGCGGATCAATGGTCCTGGTACAACGATAGCGATTAAAGATTCAAATGGACAGCCAATGGAGTATAAAGGATTCGTTCGCCATGCTTAAATTCATTGGTGCTTTTTTCATTCTTGGAGCCACTACCTTTATAGGATTTGAAATAGCGAGAAGATTAAGTGAAAGACCGAAACAATTACAGTTGTTTGCAGCGTCACTGGAGACTTTAGAGGCTGAAATTATGTATGGGCATACCCCGCTTGGGGAGGCCTGTATCAAAATATCAAAGCAACTGTCCAAACCGATTTCCGATCATTACGCAAGATTTGCTGATCTTTTGAACGAAGAGGATATCACAGTGATTCAAGCATGGGAAGCCGCATTAAAGGAAACATGGAAGCGAACCGCCTTAAAACAAAATGAATTTGAAATCCTGCAACAATTTGGAGTAAATCTTGGCAAGCATGATCGAGAATCACAACAAAAGCAGATTGTTTTAACATTAAATCATTTAGAACGGGTAGAAAAAGAGGCACATGAAAAACAAAAAATGTATGAAAAAATGGCGAGAAGTTTGGGCGTTTTATCAGGTCTTCTCATTGTGATTCTACTAATTTAAGGGAGCCAATTAAGATTAATGTGCTGCACGATATTGATAAGCAAAGCCGCCCAATAATTAAGCGATTTTGCACGAGCTGGAGAGTTGGATACTTGCTTTTTCCTAAATAGGAGGTAATGAGAATGGGCATAGAAGTAGATGTCATCTTCAAAATTGCTGGGGTAGGCATCGTCGTAGCTTTTTTGCATACGATCCTTGACCAAGTAGGGAAAAAAGAATATGCCCAATGGGTGACACTTTTTGGCTTTATTTATATTTTATTTATGGTTGTAACCATTGTTGATGGACTATTTCAAAAAATTCGCTCCGTATTTTTATTTCAGTGATAGGGGGAATCCGTCATTGTTATCTTGCAAATTGCAGGGATCGCCCTCATTACGACATTTCTTGCATTAGCAATTAAGGAGCAAAAGCCAAGTTTTGCCTTCTTGCTTGTGTTATTTACAGGAACGGGCATTTTCCTTTTTCTAGTCGACCAAATTCAAAAAATCATTATGATGATTAACACGCTTGCAGCCAATGCCCATGTCAACTCACTCTATGTGAAAACGATCTTGAAAATCATCGGAATTGCTTATATTGCTGAATTTACTGCTCATATTAGCAAGGATGCTGGATTAGGTTCTCTTGCAGCGAAGGTAGAATTAGCCGGTAAAATATTAATTTTAGCGATGGCAGTTCCGATTTTGACGGTGTTAATCGAAACGATACTCGCGATGATGCCCACCTAAGGGGATGTTCAAAAAGCATTCGAAGAACGGAGTGGAATAGATGCAATTCTGGCATCGGATCTTTTTATTAATGTTTCTTCTTTTCATTGGACCTATACAAGCAGGGGCTCAAGAAGTGCAACCGGCAGAGGATGAAATAGAAGGCACTTTGGATCGCTATATGGATGATTTAGGCCTGGAAGAATTAACCGGGTATTGGGACAAGATTGTGGAGAATTATGGGAGTTATTTACCTGAAAGCAAAAGGGGAACACTTCTCGAATTTATAAAGGGGGACAAGTCCTCCTCTATCCAGGCTTGGGTCAATGGAATTATCGCCTTTATTGTGCAAGAAATATCGCTGAATATCAAGCTTTTGGGGACTCTTATGCTTTTAACCATTTTTAGTGTTTTTTTACAATCTCTTCATAATGCCTTTGAACAAGGTGCAGTCAGTAAGGTAGCCTATTCCATCATCTTTATGGTCCTAATTATTATTGCCCTTAATAGCTTTCGAGTTGCGAGTGAATATGCAATAGAGGCGATTGATAATATGAGTCAATTTATTATGGCGTTATTGCCACTTTTACTTGCATTGATTGCTTCTTCCGGAGGTGTTACTTCGTCAGGATTTTTCCATCCCATTCTCGTGTTTCTTGTGAATATTAGTAGTTTGATTATTAAAAATGGTGTCTTGCCTTTACTATTTCTTTCCACCTTATTAAGCATAGCGAATACTTTAAATGGGCAAATAAAGGTCTCCCAATTAGCTGGCTTATTAAAAAAAGCAAGTGTCGGAATTCTTGGCGCCTTCATTACGATCCTGCTAGGAGTCATCTCTATACAGGGGGCCGCCTCCGCTGTGGCAGACGGGGTTGCGATTAAAACTGCCAAATTTGTCACTGGTAATTTTGTTCCGGTCGTTGGGAAAATGTTCACGGATGCGGCTGATACGGTGCTGTCGGCATCCGTATTATTGAAAAATACAATTGGCATTGCCGGTGTGCTGATCATTCTTTTAATTGCAGCTTTTCCTGCTATGAAGATATTGGTGATTTCATTCATTTATAAACTATCAGCAGCATTGTTACAACCACTTGGTGATGGGCCCGTTATTTCCTGTCTAAATGTGGTGAGTAATAGCATGATGTATGTGTTTGCTTCGCTCGCAATCGTTTCATTTATGTTTTTTATCAGTCTAACAATTATTATAACCTCAGGCAATATCACAATGATGGTTAGATAAGAAGAAGGGGATATCATTGGAGTTTATTACCGATTGGATTTTTAATATTATCATCTTCCTACTCCTGTCTATGATTATTGACATGCTTTTACCTGAAACAAATATGAAAAAATACGCAAAACTCGTGATAGGCCTGCTTTTAATTTCGATCATTATTACTCCTTTGTTTAAACTCTTATCCGTCGATTATGAGAAAGTTTTGAATTCCTTCGCAACAAAAATCGAGGCAAATGAACAATCTACAGAAAATTTGCTAGAAAAGAAAAAAAAAGAGATACAAGCCTCACAGCATGCATATACATTAGAGCAGATGGCTGTCCAAATGAAAAAGGAAGTGGAAAAGGAGTTGATGGATCATTATCAGTTAGTTATTAAGGACATTCAAATCTCTGCCGATGCCAATATGGATCAACCAGAAGAGCAGATAAATCAGGTGGTGGTTCATGTTACCCCTTCCGAAAACGGAATAGAGAATGTAGAACCAATCGTGATTAACACAAAGGAAGAAAAGCCTAAGGAAAGTAGTCCATATAACGAAATAAGAAATTTACTATCTGAACGATGGGAAATTCCTGAAAAGATTATTGAAATAGTTTCGGGGGAGGAACCTGAAAAAGATGGGTAAGAATCATAATCCTTTTGATTGGATAAAAGAAAAAGTAGAGAACCTTACACAAAAGCCTCCCGGAAAAAACGGCGGAAAAACTTCTTATCTTCTCGTGTTACTTGCTTTAGGAGCCTTATTTATGATCATGGGCAGCCTGTGGAAAAATGATGTGAACGAACAGCCAACAGCTGTTTTAGATGAAACGGCCTCTAGTGACAGCGCTGAAACCTCTAGTAAAAATCTCGACCCAATTAATGGGATGAAGGGATTTGAAGAGCAATATGAGGATCGGTTAAAAGAAGCGTTGGAATCTATTGTTGGGGTTCAAAGTGTGACCGTGATTGTGAATGTATCCGGGACTGAAAGAAAAGTATATGAAAAAAATACAACTTTAAGAAATCAAACGACCCGTGAAGGGGATAAAAACGGGGGAACAAGGGAGGTTGAAGATCAATCGAAAGAAGATCAGCTTGTGATTATTCAAAATGGGGATAAGGAGACGCCCCTTACTTCCGAAATAAAAAAACCCGAAATTCAAGGTGTTTTGGTTGTGGCGGAGGGGGCAGAAAATATCCAAGTAAAAAAGTGGATCCGAGAAGCTGTAACGGCAGCCTTGAATGTCCCAGTCCATCAAGTTACGGTTATTCCAAAAAAATCTAAGGGGGAATCTTAATGCTTTTAAAGAAGCAAACGGTTTGGCTATTAACGATGTTAAGTCTTGTGGTTGTCTTATCAGTTTATTATGTTCTGCAAGAGCCACCAGCAAATGATTTGGCGACAAGTGGAGAAGAAGGTACTGAGGATGCTAGCAAGCAAACAAATGGTAAGGATTTAGAAATCATGACAAAGTCAGCTGGAGATGAAGTTTATGAAGCGATGAGAATGGATTTGGCGGATAAACGTAGTGAAATGAAAATGGATTTAACGAACAAAGTAGCTGCTGATGATCTAACAGCAGAAGAAAAAAATAAATTATACGATGAGATGGAAAAAATTGATGAACTTGCTGTCAAAGAACAGACGATTGAAAAAAGTGTAAAAG
This sequence comes from Lederbergia sp. NSJ-179, assembly GCF_022867885.1. Classification (GTDB taxonomy): domain Bacteria; phylum Bacillota; class Bacilli; order Bacillales; family Bacillaceae_C; genus Lederbergia. Next base: position 38,143 of record NZ_JALIFP010000001.1, read on the forward strand.
GATTAGGATATAGTGATGCATTAGTCACAATCGAAGATAACGAAATTAATATTAGGGTGAAAGCAGAAGAAAATACAGCAGCAGATGCAGTTCAAATTCTAAAAACTATAAAGGATGAAATTAGCACAAGCTATATACCGAATATCGAATTTGATACGAAGTAAGCGTAGGACGGAGGGGGAAACTCATCCGTCCATTTTCTATTCAATACGGATTTTTCATGATTTTTTTAAGAATAAAGAGATCCAGCATTGAATTTTTATTAAGTATTATATTATGATATTAGCAGCTACTCATAAATCCTAAGGAGTGTCATTATGTTGAAAATAGAAGAAATCCGTGAAATCATAAAATTAATCGATCAATCTTCGATAGAAGAATTTGTTTATGAACACGAAGGGTCAAAGGTAGAATTGAAAAAAAGGTCAAGTATACAAACCGTTCAGGAGCAGCCTGTGCAAGCTCCAGTTCCATCTGTTGCTGTACAACAACCTACTCATCATCAAAATAAAGAGGAAGAAAGATCATCAGCCGTTCACTCGGATCAATTCCATCAAATTGTTTCCCCGATGGTAGGCACATTTTATCAGGCATCTTCTCCTGATACTCCTGCTTATGTCGAAGTGGGCTCCGAAGTAAAAGAAGATTCAATCGTTTGCATTATAGAGGCCATGAAATTATTTAATGAAATAGAAGCGGAAGTTGAAGGTGAAATAGTAGAAATCCTTGTCAAGGACGGTCAATTGGTTGAATATGGTCAACCGTTATTTTTGGTAAAGCAAAAGTAAGGAGCATACGTGAATGATAAATAAATTATTAATCGCCAATCGAGGAGAAATTGCCGTAAGAATTATTAGAGCCTGCAAAGAAATGGGCATTGAAACTGTTGCTGTTTATTCAGAAGCAGATCATGAGGCTCTTCATGTGCAACTAGCTGATGAAGCTTATTGTATTGGACCAAATGCCTCAAAGGACAGTTATTTAAATACATTAAATGTTGTAGGAATCGCGAAACTAACAGGCTGTGATGCGATTCACCCAGGATATGGATTTTTAGCTGAGAATGCTGATTTTGCTGAGTTATGCCGTGTTTGCAATATTATTTTCGTAGGACCTAGTCCAGATGCTATAGCGAAAATGGGAACAAAAGATGCGGCAAGGGAAACAATGAAACAAGCGGGTGTACCCATTGTTCCGGGGTCTCGCGGCATTATTGAAGATATGGAGGATGCCATTGAACTGGCAAATGAAATAGGGTATCCGGTCATTATTAAAGCAACGGCTGGTGGTGGCGGAAAAGGCATTCGGGTGGCTCGCACCGAAGAAGAATTGATTAAGGGAATTAAGATTACAAGGCAAGAAGCTGAGACGGCATTTGGTAATCCAGGTGTCTATATCGAAAAATATATAGAAGATTTTCGCCATGTGGAAATCCAAGTATTAGCGGATCAGTTTGGAAATATCATTCATCTTGGTGAAAGAGATTGCTCGATCCAAAGAAGACTGCAAAAATTATTGGAGGAAACTCCTTCCCCGGCAATCAATCCGGATACGAGAGAAAAGATGGGGCAGGCGGCTATTCAGGCTGCTAGAGCTGTGGAATATACGGGTGCGGGTACGATTGAATTTATCTATGACCGTACAAGTCAGGAATTTTATTTCATGGAAATGAATACACGTATTCAAGTGGAACATCCAGTTACAGAAATGGTGACAGGTATAGATTTAATCAAAGAACAAATCCATGTAGCATCGGGTAAGAAGCTCACGCTTACTCAGGAAGAAGTGGAGTTTCGCGGCTGGTCGATTGAATGTAGAATTAACGCTGAAAATCCTGAAAAGAATTTCATGCCTTCCGCTGGCCGAATTGAAATGTATCTAGCCCCGGGCGGTCCAGGAGTAAGAGTGGATTCAGGTGTATATCCAGGCTATACAATCCCTCCCTACTATGATTCAATGGTAGCAAAGGTGATTTCTTATGGAAAAACGAGAGAAGAAGCGATCGCCAAAATGAAGCGCGCTCTAGAGGAATTTGTTATTGAAGGAATTAAAACAACAATCCCATTCCATTTAAACTTATTGGAGCATGAGACATTCGTAAATGGAGACTTTAATACAAAGTTTTTAGAAATCCATGATGTAATGGGTCAAAAATAATTGGAGGTGCAAAACATGGAAGAGACAATGAATATGTTGGAAATGACTCAGGATAATGAACAAAGCCATGGTAAAATTGAAATTGCTCCTGAAGTCATTGAAGTCATTGCAGGAATTGCTGCTTCTGAAGTAGATGGAATTGCCCAAATGCGTGGCAATTTCGCAAGCGGAGTCGTTGAAAAGCTGGGAAAGAAAAATCATGGAAAAGGCATTCGGGTAGAACTAACAGAAGAAGGGATTAAAGTAGATGTGTTTTGTTTAATGAATTTTGGTGTTTCGATCCCGACGATTGCCCAAAAAGTACAGGATAATATCCAACAAACACTCTATAATATGACGGCACTGGAAGCAAAAGAGGTCAATATTCATATTGTTGGTGTAGCATTTGAAACACAAAAAGCGGATCTTGAAATAGGGTATGAGGAATAATAAGAGAAGCGCGGCGAGCCAAAGGATTTCCCACATCCGAATGTCTTCGCCGTCCTGACCCATCCTGCGGGCCTAAAGGAGATTTCATAGTAAATGAAAAGAAGAACAGCACGTGAGAAAGCATTACAAGCTTTGTTTCAGATGAATATAAGCGGGATTGAAGTGAAAGAGGCAATTGCAAATGTACTGGAAGAAGAACAAAATGATTCTTTTTTACAGCAATTGGTAGAAGGGACGATTCAACATCTACCACAAATTGATGCGGAAATTCAAAAGCATTTGGAAAATTGGACATTGGATCGTCTCGCTAAAGTAGACATCACCATTTTGCGAATGGGAATGTATGAGCTTTTATTTAATGAGGATGTACCAGAAAACGTGGCGATCAATGAAGCCATTGAAATTGCGAAAATTTTTGGCGATGATCATTCAGGAAAATTTATTAATGGCATTCTATCCAAAGCAAAAGAAGAAAATGAGAGAAAGCGTTCAGGGGAGGAAGAGGATGACAGCCCATTTGATTGATGGAAAAAAAATAGCCGCAGAAACAAGAAAAAACCTCCAAATAGAGGTGGGAGAATTAGTGGCAGCAGGGGTCAAACCTGGCCTCGCCGTTATTTTAGTAGGCGATAATCAGGCTTCGCGGACCTATGTGACGAACAAACAAAAAAGCTGTAAAGCGATTGGAATGGAATCCGTACTAATGGAGCTTCCAGAGAGTGTAACAGAAAAAGAGTTATTAAATCATATTGAGGAATTAAACAATCGGGACGATATTCATGGTATCCTCGTCCAATTGCCACTTCCCGACCATATCTCCGAAACGAAAGTCATTGAGACGATTTCCCCTGAAAAAGATGTGGATGGATTCCACCCGATTAATATTGGAAAAATGATGACAGGCCAAAATACATTTTTGCCGTGTACTCCTTTTGGCATCATGCAAATGTTAAAGTATGAGGGGATTTCCATTACTGGAAAGCATGCCGTCATTATTGGAAGAAGTAATATAGTCGGAAAGCCAATGGGACAATTGCTTCTAAACGAGAATGCGACCGTTACCTATTGTCATTCTAAAACAGATGATTTAGCTTCCTATACAAGGGAGGCAGATATCTTAGTAGCTGCGATTGGAAAAGCGAAAATGATTACGGCGGATTATGTGAAAGAAGGCGCAGTTGTCATTGATGTTGGTATGAATCGGGATGAAAACGGGAAATTATGTGGGGATGTGGATTTTACAGATGTAGCAGGCAAAGTGGGATCCATTACACCTGTTCCAGGAGGGGTAGGTCCCATGACGATTACGATGTTATTATATAATACGGTTCAATCCGCAAAAAATAAATTAAACTATCGCAATCAGGGATAAAAACGAGTAGAATAGAGATAAGTGAACGGAAAAGCTGTTATCCAGAAGATGGAATGCAGCTTTTCTTGTTGAATAGAAGGTGACAAAAGAATGGAGCATCCATCCTATTTATCTGTCCAAGCGTTAACAAAATACATAAAAAGAAAATTTGATGCCGATCCTCATTTAATGAATGTGTTCGTTAAAGGAGAAATTTCCAATTTTAAAAAACATACAAGTGGACATTTATATTTTACATTAAAAGATGATCAAGCGAGAATCATGGCTGTCATGTTTTCCCGTTCTGCAAAAATGATGAAATTCAACCCTGAAAATGGTATGCATGTATTGATTAAAGGAAATATTTCGGTCTATGAGCACAGTGGCCAATACCAAATTTATGTTCAGGAAATGTTGCCAGATGGAATTGGTGAATTATTTCTCGCTTATGAACAACTGAAGGAAAATTTGGAAAAGGAAGGACTATTTCATGCTTCCCATAAGAAACCGATTCCGTCTTATCCACAAAAAATTGGAATCATCACCTCTCCTACTGGTGCAGCTATTCGGGATATTATGACAACGATTCAGCGGCGATATCCAATCGGAAAAATATTTATTTTTCCCGCCCTTGTGCAGGGACAACAGGCGGGAAAATCGATTGTCGCAGCCATTCAAGCAGCCAATAAACGTAAAGATATCGATGTACTCATTGTGGGCAGAGGCGGCGGTTCAATCGAAGAGCTTTGGGCTTTTAATGAAGAACCGGTCGTACGAGCCATTTTCCAATCAACGATACCTGTTATTTCTGCCATTGGCCATGAGACAGATGTTACAATAGCAGATTTTGTTGCGGACTTGAGGGCTCCAACGCCGACTGGGGCAGCAGAGCTTGCTGTGCCACATGTAGAGGAGTTAATGGAGCGCCTTCTAAACCAGCAAAATCGGTTGAACAGGGGGATGGCAGAAGCCATTCGATCGAAACAAACACAATTAAATTACTTAGAGCAATCCTATCTATTTCGTCACCCCCATAAAATTTATGAACAGAAATGGGAAACGGTAGATAGGTGGAGAGAAAAGCTATACACAGCGCAAGAACGTTTTTTATTAAAGAAAATGGATCAATTTAAAAAAATAGAGCAAGTACTTCATTCCCATCATCCTGCAACAAAAATACAGTTACACAAAGAGAAATTAAGTTATCTACATGGACGATTAAAAACTCAAATGCAAATGGTATGGAAACAGAAAAACAATGATTTTGTTCACAAGGTTTCAAAATTGGATGCCCTAAGTCCTTTAAATATTTTAAAGCGCGGGTATAGTGTGGCCTATACGGAGGAAGGAAAACTCATAAAAGATACGGATCAAGTAGAAGCAGGTGAAAAAATGATGGTAAGAGTGATGGATGGGCATTACCATTGTACAGTGGACTATGCAAAGAAGGGTGAAAAAAATGGCGGAAAAGATCACATTTGAACAAGCAATGGCTGAGTTAGAAAAAATAGTAGGTCGTCTTGAAACAGGAGATATCCCACTCGAAGAAGCGCTAAGCATGTATAAAAAAGGAATGGAGTATTCAAAATTTTGCCATGATCAGTTAAAAAATGCGGAAGAACAGTTAACAAAGGTTTTAACAGATCATGGAGAGGAGGATTTTCATCTCCAAGAGGAGGAGCAAGATTGAGCATACGTAATGAACCATTACTGAACGTGTACAGACAGAAACTTGATAACAAACTTGTTGAGGAGATTGAAAGATTACAAGCTCCAGATGCCTTAAAAGAAGCCATGAAATATTCTATAATGGCTGGCGGTAAAAGAATCCGCCCTCTTCTACTATTTGCTACCATTTATGCGTATGGGAAAGACCCTGAAGACGGATTGTCTTCGGCTTGTGCATTAGAGATGATTCATACATACTCTCTGATCCATGATGATTTACCAAGTATGGATGATGATGATTTAAGACGTGGGAGACCGACCAATCATAAAGTATTCGGAGAAGCTCTAGCTATCTTGGCAGGGGATGGTCTTTTAACGTACAGCTTTGAGTTGATTGCGAACGATTCAAGATTGACGGACAATAATAAAATTTGGCTGATTCAGTTATTGGCGAAAAACGCCGGACCAGAAGGAATGGTTGGGGGACAGGTTGCTGATATTGAGGCTGAAAAGAAGGAACCGAATATAAAAGATCTAGAATATATCCACCAGCATAAGACAGGAAAATTACTAACATTTAGTGTGTTAGCGGGGGCAAAAATAGCCGGGGCGAATGCCAAAGAATTAACATTGTTTGAAAAATATTCCCAACATCTAGGATTAGCTTTTCAAATAAGCGATGATATTTTAGATGTGATTGGGGATGAAAATGTTATTGGGAAGCCTGTTGGCAGTGATGACGGAAAATCGAAGAGTACCTATCCTGCTCTCCTCACTCTAACGGGTGCAAAGGAACAATTAGTTTACCACATTGAAAAAGCAAAAAATGCCCTGCTGCAAACGAAGCAAAATACAGACCTGCTTCTAGAGTTAACGGATTTAATAGCTGTGAGGGACTCCTGATTAGGATTGCAAAAATTGAGAATATATGATATAATATCTCCACATTGTTGGATGGTGCAGTATTCTAGTCAATCTACCGGTTCTGAAGGTGGGCCTAAAAATTCACTAAAGGGCATATCGATGAAGTTCCTTGTTCCGGCTTGAGGAGCCCAGCCTTGGGTCGGAGCTGGGAGTAAAGGTGTAAGGGCGATCCACAAAGGCATGTGGGCGTAGACCCTTTACCGCGGAGGCTTCAGCTATTCAGATACCGTATGTATATGGCATGAATAGTGAAGTATAGACCTGCAAAGTGACTCAGGGTATCACTAGCAGCGTAGCCTGCCTTGAGTGAAGTCAGAGGGGATTATGGTTAAAGAAGCGAGACACGGTTGGCCATCGTTCTTATTTCTTCCGTCCATATGAAATCTGCTTTGCAAAAGAGGCTAGGAGCCAGGTTAAAGGTTGCTGAGGAAATCTCCTAGACTGTTCCTATGACATGATAAGAGGATTATAGTGCGGACTAAGTGGTAATCCAGTCTGGCATAAGGCGACTTTGTCAAGACAAATTTAAAGGGAAACCGCCAGAATGGTGACATTCGGTATTTGTTTGGGAAAACCTACTGGACCTAAGCCGTAATTTTTACTCTTATGATGACCATCCAACGCACTAAATGGAAAGATGGAATGAAACCATTATGAAAGAAATTATACATAAATCAATGAGATGGAGTATCAGTATAGCCGTTATCACATTTGTGTTAGCGGCTATTTTTTCAATCGCTTCCAATGGAGCGTTACATGGGGTTTCATGGACGTTCGGACTCATTATAGTGCTTTTTATTGTCCTAATTGGAATTATTTTTGATATGATAGGAATTGCAGCCACCGCTGCAAATGAAACCCCTTTTCATTCCATGGCGGCGAGAAAGGTGTATGGGGCCAAATATTCTATTCGCATCGTTCGAAATGCAGACCGCTTTGCTAGTTTCTGTAATGATGTGATCGGTGATATTTCCGGAATCATTAGTGGGACAGCGACAACATTAGTTGTCATCCAATTAGCACAAAGTATTCATATCGCTAATAATTCCCCACTTGATTATGGATTAAATGTAGGTTTAACTAGTCTTATAGCTGCGATTACAGTGGGAGGTAAGGCATTTGGTAAATCATTTGCGATTACCTATTCAAAAAATATTATTTTCCAAGTAGGGAGAGTACTGCAATTCCTTGAGGAAAAAATCCATATTTCTATCTTGAAAGAACATAAGAAAAAGAAGTCAAATTTAAAAACCAAGAAATGAAAGTGAGTGATCCAATTTGGATCTTTTATCCATTAAAGACCCTTCCTTTTTAAAAGCGATGAATACAGAAGAACTCCAGCAATTAAGTGAGGAGATCCGCAAATTTTTAATAGAAAAATTATCTTGGACAGGAGGACATATTGGTCCTAATTTGGGCGTCGTAGAGTTGACCTTAGCTCTCCATAAATGTTTTGAAAGTCCGAAAGATAAAATTATCTGGGATGTCGGACATCAATCATACGTTCATAAAATTTTAACAGGTCGAGCGGATCAATTTGACACTTTAAGGCAATACAAAGGTTTATGTGGCTTTCCGAAAATGGTGGAAAGTAAGCATGATGTATGGGAAACAGGACATAGCTCTACATCTTTATCTGCTGCAATGGGAATGGCCATTGCCCGCGATATCAAAAGAGAAAATTCCTTTGTCGTTCCTGTTATCGGAGATGGAGCTCTTACAGGAGGAATGGCATTGGAGGCATTAAATCATATTGGCGATAGTCAAACGAATATGACCGTCATTTTAAATGATAATGAAATGTCGATTGCCCCCAATGTAGGCGCAGTAAATAATGTACTTGGCAAGCTAAGAACAGCAGGAAAATATCAGTGGGTGAAAGATGAATTAGAATATTTATTGAAAAAAATTCCTGCGGTAGGGGGGAAACTTGCTGCCACAGCTGAACGGGTGAAAGATAGTTTAAAATATTTACTCGTTTCCGGAATGTTTTTTGAAGAATTAGGCTTCACCTATTTGGGTCCAATTGATGGACATGATTTTGATGATTTACTGGAGAATATTCGATATGCGAAAAAAACGGATGGTCCTGTCCTTTTACATGTGATTACGAAAAAAGGCAAAGGATTTAGTCCAGCAGAAGATGATAAAGTCGGAACATGGCATGGAACAGGTCCCTATAAAATGGAAACGGGCGATCTGATTAAACCAGTTAATACAGCACCATCATGGAGTGCATTAGTCAGTGAGACGGTTCGTAACTTAGCGCGTAGTGATCACAGAATTGTGGCTGTGACACCTGCTATGCCAGTCGGTTCAAAGCTTGAGAATTTTGCAAAGGAATTCCCAGATCGGATGTTTGATGTAGGAATTGCTGAGCAACATGCTGCAACAATGGCAGCAGGACTGGCCACACAAGGAATGAAGCCTTTTCTTGCGATTTATTCAACATTTTTGCAAAGAGCGTATGATCAGGTTTTGCATGATATTTGTCGGCAAAATTTAAATGTTTTTATCGGAATTGACCGCGCAGGATTGGTCGGGGCAGATGGAGAAACCCACCAAGGTGTGTTCGATATCGCTTTTTTACGATCTTTACCGAATATCGTGATTATGATGCCGAAGGATGAAAATGAAGGGCAACATATGGTTTATACGGCGAATCAATATAATGATGGGCCAATCGCAATGAGATTTCCTCGCGGTAATGGTTATGGTGTTCCAATGGATGAAAAATATAAAAAGCTTCCGATTGGGAGTTGGGAAATTCTCAAAGATGGTGCAAAGGCCACTATTCTGACCTTTGGGACAACGATTCCGATGGCAATGGAAGCGGCTTATCAATTAGAAAAACAAGGAATATCTGTTCGAGTCGTGAATGCTCGCTTTATTAAGCCTCTTGACGGTGCGATGCTGGAAAAAATCTTTGAGATGGGAAGCCCTGTATTAACGGTTGAAGAAGCTGTGCTTCAAGGTGGGTTTGGAAGTGCCATCTTAGAATATGCCCATGATCATGGGTATACGAATACAACCATTGATCGGATAGGAATTCCAGATCGCTTTATTGAACATGGCAGTGTGAAGGAGTTATGGAAAGAAATCGGATTGACGTCTGATCATATTATCAGCAAATTAACAGCTATGCTTCCTGCTAAGCAAAAAAGGGCATAAGGGTATGAAGGCAAAAAAGCAAAGACTGGATCTATTACTCGTTGAAAGAGGTCTATCAGAAACTCGTGAGAAAGCAAAGCGTGCCATCATGGCAGGGATTGTGTACTCTAATGAAAATCGCTTGGAAAAACCGGGAGAAAAAGTTCCTGAAGATATTCCTATCCAAATAAAAGGGAATCCTTTGCCATATGTAAGTCGTGGCGGCTTAAAATTAGAAAAGGCATTAAAGGAATTTGAATTAACTGTAAAAGAAAAAATAATGTTAGATATTGGTGCATCAACGGGAGGATTTACAGATTGCGCCCTGCAGAATGGTGCAAAAATGGTCTATGCTCTAGATGTAGGCTATAACCAGCTCGCGTGGAAATTAAGAAATGATGATCGTGTCGTTGTGATGGAAAGAACAAACTTCCGTTACGTAAAGCCTGAGGATTTCAATAAGGGAATTCCAAGCTTTGTAACGATTGATGTTTCTTTTATCTCCCTTACTTTAATTCTCCCAGTACTAAAAGGATTGTTGGGTTCAAATAGCGATATCGTTGCCTTAATTAAACCGCAATTTGAAGCAGGGAGAGAAGAGGTAGGAAAAAAAGGTATTGTTCGGGACGCTGGGACACATTTGCAGGTGATTGAAAAGATTAAACTATTTGCTCTTCAACAGGGCTATTATGTAAAGAATTTATCTTTTTCTCCGATTACGGGGGGAGAGGGCAATATTGAATTCTTGATCCATCTTACCTGGCCTGGAATAGATCGAGAGGAAGAAGGAGAAGATCTTCTCAAGATTTCTCCAAAAGAAATCGTTGAAATAGCACATGAAAAATTAGGTAAATAGCGGAGGGTTATCCATTGGATATCCCTCTTTTAGTATTTTATCCCGAATTAACTGGCAGTAAGACCCCCCACTTCGAGAATTCGAGGGAAAACAAGAATTGCAAGTGGGGGATCAACTGCCAGTAAATCCCCGATTCGTTCAACTAACATTCAGTGGGGAATGAAAAAAACCCCCACTGAATGAAGTTTCACTTTATTGTATAATGTAGTATAATTATACAGGTTTATAAAAAAATGAAGGCGGTATACCAATGACTAAAGGACAACGACATATCAAAATTAGGGAATTGATTGGCAAAAAGGAAATTGAAACTCAAGATGATCTCGTAGAGCAATTGGAAAATGCCGGTTTTAATGTAACACAAGCAACGATTTCACGGGATATAAAAGAACTTCACTTAGTGAAAGTTCCCTTGCCAGATGGACGTTATAAATATAGCTTGCCAGCAGACCAACGTTTTAACCCACTGCAAAAATTAAAACGTTCTCTGACCGATTCATTCGTCGGAATAGATTACGCCCAAAATCTAATCGTTATGAAAACTCTACCAGGGAATGCACAGGCCGTCGGTGCCTTAATTGACCAATTGGATTGGGAAGAAATTATGGGAAGCATATGTGGAGATGATACATGCTTAATTATTTGTCGTACGAATGAAGATGCCATCACCATTAACCAGAAATTCATTGATATGCTTTAAAAGGACGTTCAAAAAAGTCCGATAAAAAGACATAAGCGAATTTCTTCGTTGGCTTGCTTCTCCGCTGCTCATGTATTAGGATAAGGATCTTCTGCTAAACCCGCCCACGTCCTGTGGGCAACGCAGAAGTCAGTACATCCTGTACAAGTCCGCTGCTCGAAGCTGCGCCGCCTCGAACTTCTTGGTCCTTTTTATCCTCCTTTTTGAACACTATTTTTTGGAAGAAGGGATTTCATTATGTTGCGAGAATTATCGATAAAAAACTTTGCTATTATTGATGAAATCGTTGTTTCCTTTGAGAAAGGATTAACGGTTTTGACGGGGGAAACAGGTGCTGGTAAATCCATTATTATCGATGCCATGCAATTATTAGTGGGTGGCCGCGGTTCAGCCGAATTTGTCCGTCACGGAGAAAAGAAAGCAGAACTTGAAGGTTTATTTGATATCGCACAAGATCACCCAAGCTATCAACAAGCCCGTGAATTTGGAATTGATATAGAGGATGGAATGCTTATTTTACGCCGTGAAATATCTCATAATGGAAAGAGCGTATGTAGAATAAATGGTAAACTCGTCACCATCTCCATTTTACGTGAAATAGGAAGCACCCTTATTGATATTCATGGCCAACATGAGCATCAAGAGCTCATGAATGAATCGCAACATCTTTCTTTGCTTGATCAATTTGGTGGGGATAAAATTGCGAATGCTTACAAAAATTATGAAGAAATCTATGCAAAATACACGAAAACCCTTAAGCAACTACGTGATCTTAAATTGAATGAACAACAAATTGCGCAGAGGTTAGATCTGTTACAATTCCAATCGCAGGAAATCCAGAATGCCGAATTAAAAATAGATGAAGATGAGCAATTAATGCAAGAAAGAAGACAATTAGCAAATTATGAAAAAATATACGATTCCTTAAAAGCTGCCTATGATGGTCTCCAAGGAGAGATAAGTGGCTTGGATTTTATTGGACATGCTATGGGGCATTTAGAGAGTGCTGCAGAGTTAGATGAACAATATTCGGAGTCTTATGAAACCATAGCAAACAGCTATTATTTGCTGGAGGATGTGGTTGCTCTCCTAAGGGATAAATTGGAAAGTATGGAATTTGATCCTGACAGGTTAAATGAAGTCGAAAGTCGATTACATGAAATCAACCAATTGAAAAGAAAATATGGAGCAACGATGGAAGAAATTCTTGAATATGGAGCAAAAATCGAAGAGGAAATGGAGTCCTTAACAAATCGTGAGGCAAGAATGGAGCAACTGGAAAGAAAAATAGAATCGATCAAAAAGGATTTATATATTGAGGGCGAATATTTAAGTAAATTAAGAAAACAGAGCGCCGAAACGCTATCTACCAGTATCTACCGGGAATTAAAAGAACTTTATATGGACAAAACTGTATTTAAGCCTGTTTTTAAATCAGATGCAGTCGATCAAAAGGAATTTCGAAAAGATGGTTTAGATGAAGTGGTTTTTTATATTTCTACAAATCCTGGAGAACCGTTAAAACCTTTATCAAAAATTGCGTCAGGTGGAGAATTATCAAGGATCATGTTAGCATTAAAAACCATCTTTTCTAAACATCAAGGGATTACCTCGATTATTTTTGATGAGGTGGATACAGGTGTCAGTGGTAGGGTCGCTCAAGCCATTGCCGAAAAAATATTTCAAATTTCCCTTCACTCTCAAGTTCTTTGCATTACTCATTTGCCTCAGGTAGCAGCCATGGCTGATACGCATTTTTGGATTTCGAAGAAGGCAGAATCAGGAAGAACGAAGACTCAATTAACCATTTTACAAAAACAAGAAAAAATAAATGAAATTGCCAGAATGATTTCCGGTGCAGAAACGACAGAATTAACGAAAGAGCATGCAAAGGAATTATTGGAAATTGCTGGGAAGCTAAAATAAGTTCAAGGAGGACAAAAAAGTCCAAGAAGTTCGAAAACAAGCCAACAAAGAAGTTCGTAGTGTCATTTTACCGGACTTTTTGCATCCTCTTAAAAAAAACTTGAAAAGCTATCCTATATTGGACAGCTTTTTTACTTTCTTCCACTTATAAATAGCGGGCAAGGAGGCTAAATTAAAGATGTGGGCTAGAAAGCGAGGAGAGTGAAAAGTACATGCACGATTGGTTTAGAAAAGCGATAGGTGGAATTCTCCTTGTTTCACTTTTAATGTTATGTTTTAGCAAACCCGTTCATCAATTCATCCAAATACCAGGAAACATCACTTTATTTGAGGGCCAAGAACAATCGATTGCGAAAGCCAGTGCCATGAGCGTGACAGACTCAAACGGCGAAAATGTCTCCCTAAAGGAAAGCAGAGAGGCCATTTATTTGGAAGGCAAACAGCCTGGCGCAGATCAATTGGTTTTAGAATTCGCCGGTATTCCGATAAAAAAAGTGGATGTTAACGTCTTAAAAGATCTAAAGGTGTATCCTGGCGGCCAGTCGATAGGTGTTAAGCTAAATACCCTTGGTGTTTTGGTTGTAGGACATCATTTAGTCTATGCAGGCGGAGAGAAGCGATCTCCTGGTGAAGAAGCAGGGATCCAAACAGGCGATATTATCACCAAAATAAATGGAAAAAAAATTAATAATATGGCTGAGGTAGCTCCATTTGTGAATGAAGCTGGCAAAAAGAATGAACCATTGGATATTTCCATTCAGAGAGGAGAAGAGAAAATTGACACATCTCTTCAACCTGCTATGGATGATAAAGAAAAGACATATAAATTAGGCTTGTATATACGTGATTCAGCGGCAGGAATTGGAACCATGACCTTTTATGAGCCAAAATCAAAAAAATATGGTGCATTAGGACATGTCATTTCAGATATGGATACAAAAAAGCCAATTGTTGTCGATGATGGACAAATTGTTAAATCAACCGTTACAGCGATTGAAAAAGGAAAAAATGGTACTCCTGGAGAAAAATTAGCTCGGTTTTCCGCTAACCGTGAAGTGATTGGTAATATCACGACAAATAGTCCGTTTGGCATTTTTGGGAAATTAAGTAAATCCATAACCAATGGCATTATGGATAAGCCACTCCCGGTTGCAGTAGCCAATCAAGTAAAAGAGGGACCAGCTCAAATTTTGACTGTAACAGATGGCGATGAGGTCGAAGCTTATGATATTGAAATCGTAAGCACGATCCCTCAGAAATTCCCGGCTACAAAAGGAATGGTATTGAAGATAGTAGATCCCAAATTATTGAAAAAAACGGGAGGAATCGTTCAGGGAATGAGCGGAAGTCCCATTGTTCAAGACGGTAAAATAATTGGCGCTGTCACCCATGTATTTGTGAATGACCCAACCTCAGGGTATGGTGTTCATATTGAATGGATGTTACATGAAGCGGGTATCAATATATATAAAGACGATATGGAAAAAGCTAGCTGAGGGTGCGCAATTGTGCGTTCCCTTTCTTTTTTGTTGCAAATCTAAAGAAAATTCGACAAAAGGATCGAGGTAAGTCGAATAAGGGCGAAAAATTAAGAAAAACAGAGGGAATGTAAGATTTTATAAAAAAATCGATAAATATAAAGGATTTCTAAAATCTTTGGCGTATTTATCTATTAGTGTCAAAATAAGGAATTCGCTATATAGGAGGAAATAAATTTGAAGAAAATTAAAGTGTGTATTGTGGACGATAATCGGGAATTAGTTGGACTATTAGAAGAGTATATTTCTGAACAGGAGGATATGGAAGTTGTAGGAACGGCACATAACGGTCAAGATTGTTTAGGTCTGTTAGAAGATGTTGTACCAGATGTCCTGGTTTTAGATATTATTATGCCTCATTTGGATGGATTAGGTGTGTTAGGAAAACTGCGTGATTCGAATAAGAAGCTCCCTAATGTCATCATGTTAACAGCTTTTGGCCAAGAAGATGTGACAACGAAAGCAGTTGAACTTGGTGCATCCTATTTTATATTAAAACCTTTTGATATGGAAAATTTAACTACACATATACGACAAATTAGTGGTAAGGCAAGTGAACTGAAAAGAAATACAATGCCGGTAAAAAGTAATTCCCACGGAGCAAAACCGGAAAAAAACTTGGAAGCAAGTATAACGTCTGTTATTCATGAAATTGGAGTTCCGGCCCATATTAAAGGGTATTTATATTTAAGAGAAGCGATCTCAATGGTGTATAATGATATTGAATTACTTGGTTCCATTACAAAAGTGTTATACCCAGATATTGCAAAGAAATTTAATACGACAGCAAGTAGAGTGGAAAGAGCTATTAGACATGCGATTGAAGTAGCTTGGAGCAGGGGAAATGTCGATTCGATTTCAGCGCTATTTGGCTATACTGTAAGCATGTCAAAAGCGAAACCAACCAATTCTGAGTTTATTGCGATGGTTGCAGACAAGTTAAGATTAGAACACAAGGCTTCATAACTTTAGTTAACTCATTAGAATTCCTTGGTTTGGAAACCCTTTACAACGGTGGTGAGAAAAATGACGATCATATTAGCCCATCGAGGGTCATCAGGAACGAAACCAGAAAATACGATGGAAGCTTTTATAGCGGCAGAGCAATCTGGTGCAGATGGTATAGAACTTGATGTTCAGTTAACCTCAGATGGAGAAATTGTCGTGATTCATGATACCACTGTTGATCGAACAACAAATGGTAGTGGGCTTGTAAAGGATTTTACATTAACATCCTTACAAAAATTAAAAGCGAATGATCATTTTAAGCATTTTTTTAAAAAGGCAAGTAGAATTCCAACCCTTATAGAAGTATTTGAATGGATGAAAGATAATACATGTGTTTGTAATATTGAATTAAAGAACAATATCATTCCTTACGAAGATTTGGAAAAGAAAGTGGCCACCCTTATTCGCAAATACTCTTATGAGAAGCGAATGATTATTTCGTCCTTCAACCACTCTTCCCTTCAAAAAATGAAGGAAATTTGCCCAACAGTTGAAACAGCCCCTTTATATAATCAACTTTTATATAAACCGTGGGAATATGCATCAACTTTAAAGGCAAGTGGGATTCATCCGAAATTAAGAATCATGACAGATGATATGATTAAGACCACGATGGAATTTGGTGTTCGTGTACGACCCTATACGGTGAATAAAAGGAAGGATATGAAAAGATTATTTCAACTAAATTGTTCTGCTATCATAACAGATTATCCAGAAAAGGCGGTAAGATTAAAGGAGAGGATGAAGTAAGACGTGAATCCATAAACAGGCGCAATCTGAATGGTTCGATTTCAGGTTGCGCCTGTTTATTTTTTACTTTACGATTTTATCCCTCTTATTAAATCGTCTTTGTACTTTATTTCTTTTGCGATCACGGTGTAGAATAAACCCAGCAATAAATCCTAATCCAATCACAAAGAAGATCAGGCCACTTAGAAATTGCAGCCATAGAACCGGAAAAGGCTTCTGCAAGATACCAAAGAGCATATCACGCATTAATTTTATGCCATAACCTGCTAGAATACCGGGGATTACTAATAAAGTGAGTGCCACGATTCTTCCCATATATAGACTCCTTTTACATTTCCTATATAAAAAAATCATAGTACACCTTAAAGATTTGTCAAGCAGCGGCCTTTTCGTTACAATAATAAGGTAGCAATTATGATTAGGTCTCAAGATAAGGTCTTAAATAGGATGTTCAAAAAGTCCGGTAAAAAGACATAAGCGAATTTCTTCGTCGGCTTGTTTCTTCGCTGCTCATGTATTCAGGATAAGGATCTTCTGCTAAAACCGCCCACGTCCTGTGGGCAACGCAGAAGTCAGCACATCCTGTGCAAGTCCGCTGCTCGAACTGCGCCGCCTCGAACTTCCGATGCACAGGACGTGCTAGTGTCGGCGTTGCTGACAGGACGTCAGCGCCTTTAGCCGACGGGTCCTTTTTATCCTCCTTTTTGAACAAGCACTACTATATATGGAGGGCTTACATTGAAAATCTTTGACTATATGGAAAAATATGATTATGAACAATTATTATTTTGTCAAGATGAAGCATCGGGATTGAAAGCCATCATTGCGATTCATGATACAGCACTTGGACCCGCTTTAGGTGGGACAAGAATGTGGACATATGAATCAGAGGATGCGGCGATTGAAGATGCTTTAAGATTGGCAAGAGGCATGACATATAAAAATGCAGCGGCTGGTCTTCCATTAGGTGGGGGCAAGACGGTGATCATGGGTGACCCGAAAAAGGATAAAAATGAAGCGATGTTCCGAGCTTTTGGCCGCTATATTCAAGGTTTAAATGGTCGTTATATTACGGCAGAAGATGTGGGAACGACCGTAGATGATATGGATTTAATTCATGAAGAAACAAATTTTGTGACGGGTATTTCACAGTCTTCAGGTTCATCTGGAAACCCGTCCCCTGTTACCGCCTACGGCTGCTATGTGGGGATGAAAGCTGCAGCAAAGGAGGCATTTGGATCTGATTCTCTTGAAGGAAAATCAATTGCGATTCAAGGAGTTGGAAATGTTTCATTTGAATTATGTCGTTATTTACACAAAGAAGGAGCCTCTTTAATTGTAACAGATATTCGTAAAGAATCCGTCAATCGTGCGATGGAAGCCTTTGAGGCAAAAGCCGTTGATCCAAATGATATTTATGGTGTAGAAGCCGATATTTTTTCTCCTTGTGCCTTAGGAGCAGTTATCAATGATCAAACGATTCCGCAATTAAAGGCGAAAGTGATTGCAGGTTCTGCCAATAACCAATTACAAGATTCCAAGCATGGAGATCTCATTCATGAAATGGGCATTGTCTATGCTCCCGACTATGTGATTAATGCTGGAGGCGTCATAAATGTTGCAGACGAATTATATGGCTATAATCGTGAAAGGGCCTTAAAAAGGGTAGAGACTATCTATACAAATGTAACGAAGGTGATTGAAATTTCAAAGCGAGATCATATCCCTACTTATCTTGCTGCCGACCGTATGGCAGAAGAAAGAATCGAGCAAATGAGAAAATCTCGTGGACAATTCCTTCTCAATAATAAGCATATTTTAGCCAATAGAATCTAGTTTGTGTGAATGTTTTATCGATACTGTAGATACGGGAGGGAGATAGAAATGGCTGCTGAGTATGATTTAGTCATTTTAGGAGGCGGAACCGGTGGGTATGTCGCTGCCATTCGTGCTTCCCAGCTTGGCTTGAAAACAGCGATCGTAGAAAATGACAAACTTGGTGGTACATGCTTACATAGAGGTTGTATTCCAAGTAAAGCAATGCTTCGTAGTGCGGAAGTTTTTTCCCTTGCCAAAAGAAGTGGTGAATTTGGAATAGAAACTAATCAGGTCAGCCTGCAAATGGAAAAGGTCCAAGAAAGAAAAAGGAAGATTGTGGATCAATTATATCATGGCGTTCAACAGCTTATTCAAAAGGGAAATATTGATGTGTATTATGGAACGGGGACTATTTTAGGTCCTTCCATTTTTTCCCCGTTGCCTGGGACCATTTCTGTTGAATTAAAAGATGATAATGAAATGCTGATTCCTAAAAATTTAATCATTGCAACAGGATCGAGTCCACGCACCTTACCAGGACTAAACATAGATGGGGAAACAGTGCTAACGTCCGAAGATGCTTTAGAAATATCCGATTTACCTAAATCGATCCTAATTATTGGCGGTGGAGCGATTGGCATTGAGTGGGCCTCTATGCTTGCAGATTTTGGTGTAGAGGTAACCGTTTTGGAATATGCCAATCATATTCTTCCAAGTGAAGACCAAGACATATCAAGGGAACTCACAAAGGCATTAAAGAAAAAAGGAGTTCAAATTATAACGGGTGCAAAGGTTTTGTCTGAAACCATGGAAATGGAAAATGAGGAAGCTACGATTAAAGTGGAAAAGAATGAAGAAGTGAAAAGTTTTTCGGCTGAAAAAATTCTCGTTTCTGTCGGGAGAGAGGCTAATATTTCCCAAATCGGGTTACAAAATACAGATATACGCCTTCAAAATCATTATATCCAGGTAAATGAGATGATGCAAACACAGAATTCTCATATTTATGCGATTGGTGATGTTGTTGGAGGACTTCAACTCGCTCATGTAGCAGCACACGAAGGAATTTTAGCTGTTGAACATATGGCGGGATTGAACCCAGATCCGATTCGTTATGAGCACGTACCAAAATGCGTGTATAGTCACCCTGAGGTCGCTAGTGTGGGTTTGACAGAAAGAGGAGCTTTAGATCAAGGATTGCAGATTAAAATAGGGAAATTTCCTTTTTTAGCCAATGGCAAAGCCCTTGTTTTTGGTGATACAACTGGTTTTGTTAAAATCATCGCAGATCAAGAAACGAATGATCTATTGGGAATTCATATGATCGGTCCAAATGTCACTGATTTAATTTCGGAGGCAGGATTAGCACGTGTGTTAGATGCCACACCATGGGAAGTTGGAACAATGATTCACCCTCATCCATCATTAAGTGAAACAATTGGCGAAGCAGCGCTGGCTGTGGATCATTCAGCCATTCATATATAACGTTTAACATTATAGGGAGGGATTGAAATGGCAAAAACTCGACACGCTGAACTCGGGATTAGTGATGAACAAGCTTTAGAAATATATGAAACAATGCTGATGGCAAGGCGATTAGATGAACGAATGTGGCTTTTAAACCGGGCAGGGAAAATTCCTTTTGTTGTTTCTTGTCAAGGACAGGAGGCCGCACAAGTTGGCGCAGCCTTTGCCCTTGATCGTAGGAGAGATTATATTTTGCCTTATTATCGTGATCTCGGTGTCGTTCTTCCATTCGGAATGACACCGACAGACATCATGCTTTCTAGCTTTGGTAAAGCAGAAGACCCTAATTCAGGCGGAAGGCAAATGCCTGGGCATTTCGGTCAAAAGAAAAATAGAATTGTCACAGGGTCATCTCCTGTTACGACGCAAGTTCCTCATGCAGTGGGAATTGCTTTGGCCACTCAAATGGAAAATAAGGATCTTGTGACGTTTGTGACTTTTGGAGAAGGGTCGTCTAATCAAGGCGATTTTCATGAAGGGGCTAATTTTGCAGGGGTTCATAAACTGCCGGTTATTTTTATGTGTGAAAATAATCAATATGCGATTTCGGTTCCTGCCCATAAGCAGCTTGCTTGTGAGCGTGTTTCAGATCGAGCACAATCCTATGGAATGCCAGGGGTAACGGTTGATGGGTTAGATCCATTGGAGGTCTATCAAGTGGTAAAAGAAGCGGCAGACAGAGCCAGGCGAGGAGAGGGTCCTTCCTTAATTGAAACGATGACCCATCGCTTTACAGCCCATTCTTCTGATGATGACCAGAGCCGTTACCGTTCAACCGATGAACTGGAAAAAATGCAAACGGAAGATCCTATTATGTTTTTCAAACAGTATTTAACGGATAATGGTTTGTTGGATGAAGCCGTTGATAAAGAAATAAATGACCGTGTCATGAAGCAAGTAAATGAAGCAACGGAATATGCAGAAAATGCGCCATATCCGGACCCAAATACGATATTAAATTTCGTGTATGCAGCGGAAACACAGGGGGAATAAAATCATGGCAGTCCTATCTTATATTGAAGCTGTCACCTTGGCTATGAGAGAAGAAATGGAACGAGACGAAAAGGTCTTTATTCTTGGAGAAGACGTTGGGAAAAAGGGGGGTGTCTTTAAGGCTACCCAAGGTCTTTATGATCAGTTTGGTGAAAAAAGAGTCATTGATACCCCGTTGGCTGAATCAGCCATTGCAGGTGTTGGAATTGGGGCAGCGATGTACGGATATAAACCCATTGCGGAGATGCAATTTGCCGATTTCATTATGCCGGCCATCAATCAAATTATTTCCGAGGCAGCGAGAATACGTTATCGTTCCAATAATGATTGGAGTTGTCCACTCGTCATTCGTGCACCTTATGGGGCAGGTGTTGGGGGTGCTTTATATCACTCTCAATCTGTAGAAGCGATTTTTGCCAATCAACCTGGTTTAAAAATCGTGATGCCTTCCACTCCCTATGATGTGAAAGGATTATTAAAGGCAGCTATTCGCGATGAGGATCCTGTCCTGTTTTTTGAACATAAAAGGGCTTATCGGATGATTAAAGGTGAGGTTCCGACAGAGGATTATGTTTTACCGATTGGAAAAGCTGATGTGAAACGAGAAGGTAATGATATAACGGTCATTACTTACGGGCTTTGTGTGCATTTTGCCTTACAAGCGGCCGAACGTTTAGCAGCCGAGGGAATAGAGGCTCATATTCTTGACTTAAGAACGGTTTATCCGCTTGATCAACAAGCGATTATAGAGGCAGCCTCTAAGACAGGTAAAGTATTACTTTTAACAGAGGACAATAAAGAAGGTAGTGTCATGAGTGAGGTTGCGGCCATTATTGCTGAACATTGTTTGTTTGAACTAGATGCTCCAATTATGAGATTGGCTGGGCCAGATGTTCCTGCAACGTCTTTCGCCCCGACGTTAGAAAAACACTTCTTGATCGATCCTGACAAAGTCGAAAACTCAATGCGGGAGCTAGCTGAATTTTAACGCAATAAGGAGGGTTACATCTTGGCAACGGAAAACATCACCATGCCCAAACTCGGAGAAAGTGTAACGGAAGGAACGATTAGTCGATGGCTCGTACAAGCTGGCGATCGAGTGGATAAATATGACCCGATTGCGGAAGTCATGACAGATAAAGTGAATGCAGAAATTCCTTCCTCTTACAGGGGTGTGATTACTGAATTGATCGCAGAAGAAGGAGTCACCTTAGCGGTAGGCGAAAAAATATGTACGATTGTGACCGAAAACCAAAATGATGCACAAAATCAACCAGAGACAAGCGTAGAGGCAGGTGCGAAGCGGGAGGATCAGGCAAATATGAGTGAACAAACTGAAAAATCACAAAAACTAAGATTTTCACCAGCTGTGCTGAAGCTGTCTCAAGAGCATCAAATTGATTTATCACAAGTCGTTGGGACAGGCCAAGGTGGACGAATTACAAGAAAAGATATTTTGAAAAGGATTGAAACGGGTGCTGTACCTAGTTCGTCTGTAGAAACAGTCTCATTGGAAAAACCACAACCAGAAAAAGAGCAGTCTCAGAGGCCAGCCAATATTCAAGCGGGAACGGGGGATATTGAAGTCCCAGTATCGAATGTCAGAAGGGCGATTGCGACTAAAATGGTGCGCAGTAAGCAGGAAATTCCCCATGCTTGGATGATGATTGAGGTTGATGTCACAAAGCTTGTCCAATACCGTGATTCCTTAAAAGAAGGGTTTAAACAAAAAGAAGGCTTTAATTTAACATATTTTGCTTTCTTTATTAAAGCTGTCGCTCAAGCCCTTAAGGAATATCCAATGATTAACTCCATGTGGGCAGGAGATAAGATTATCCAAAGGAAGGATATTAATATTTCGATTGCCGTTGCAGCGGGAGATGAATTATTTGTTCCCGTGATTAAACATGCCGATGAAAAATCGATAAAAGGCATTGCAAGAGATATCGCTGATCTTGCCAAAAAAGCAAGAACAGGAAAACTGACCAATGAGGATATGGAAGGCGGAACCTTTACTATCAATAACACAGGTTCTTTCGGCTCTGTTCAATCGATTGGCATTATCAACTATCCACAAGCAGCGATTTTACAAGTCGAATCGATCATCAAACGTCCCGTTGTCCTAAATGAGGGAATTGCCATCCGTGATATGGTCAATCTTTGCATTTCATTGGACCACCGGATATTGGACGGCTTAATTTGCGGACATTTTATGCAACGGATTAAAGAAATTCTGGAAAATATCCCAAAAGAAAATACATCCGTCTATTAGGAGAATCAGAGCAGGTGGGGAAAAACCATCTGCTCTGTTTATGTAATAAAGATTATTTAAGGATGTCGTAATAAGACAATTTACCAGTACATAAGCTTTTTTAGTAGAATTTCCTCTTTAGTTTCTTTAATATTATAAGTATTTAAATGAAATGTGTCCCTACGTGCAATTTATGCTATGATAATAAGAGAGAAATTATACATACTCTCATTCTCCAAACCAAAACTTAACTTATAAAAAATTGCAGGTTTAAAAGATGGTTAAAAAGTAATGGAAGAAATAATTAATTGTAAAAATATAGATGCTGGTTATTCTGGCATATGTATAATAAGAAATATGGGGGGATAAACGTTATGGAAAATGAAATTTTAAAATCGATTCAGACTATGTCAGAAGCTTTCACAAATGAATTGAAATCTTTAAAAGAAGAAGTTAAATCAGGATTTGAAAAAGTAGATTCTCAATTAAACGAAGTTAATTTAAGGCTCGATAAAATTGAGGGTCAAATGGAAGGAATTGGCGACCATTTTGAAATTATGAACAGCCAAAGAATTGAAGTTTCAGAAGATATTATCATTATGAAAGATAAATTTGAAAAATTAGAACGAGATGTAATTTTGATGAAACATCGTTCTTAGAAGGGAGAAGGTTGTCTCTTTTTTGTTCCCTAAACTATGAAAAGAGTAAAGTTATCCTCATTCCTTTATATTCCGAAGGTCTCATTTAACTTTTCTTTATCATTATTTTTCATTTAAAACATCCTCGAATCTTCGGGCTGAATCTACATCATCGAAAAAACTGGTTATATTGACTTTTACTTATCGGAGCATTTTGGGGATTTCACCGATAAGTGAATATACAATTTGTTTAAAAATATTGACATTGTTTTAATTACTAATAGTAATTATAGATAACGCTTTCATTTAGTGTGATTCACGGTGGTTCTTCACCTTTTGGTTATGCTCAATAGCGATCCTATTCTAGATGAAGTAGAAAGGAAAAACTTGGTGACCGTTTATGAAGCCTTACATACACTGATAGATGCTTATTTTCTATCCACGGTGGTCTAAAACCACCTACTTTTAGTAGTATATCTTTCAGTCGGCTTTAGCCGAAATTACTCGTTGGCGGTTTGTCCGCCTACGAAGAACCTCCGTACTTTAGTGCGGAGTGGTTTAGTAAAATTAAATTTAATGAATTTACCCTTTTTAAAATTTGATAACAATATTCCTTTTACACAAAAAATGGACAGCATTATCGCTGTCCAAAACATCTAGGGAGTTTAGGGGTATGGATCTAGATGTAGTATTAGTATTACCCACTGTATGGATAAATAAACCTTTTTTCAAAAAAACTGATCATTTGCCTAAAAGGTGAGAAAACTGCTATGATATGTAAGCAGAATGCTTGTGTAAAGGAGTGGAAATGAATTGAGTATGGACTTTAATCTTTATATGAATGATGTTGTGACTCAGGCACGAGAAGATATGGAAAGAGCAGGTTATACACAACTTACAACGCCTGAAGAGGTAGAAGAGCAGTTAACACAAAAAGGGACAACACTTGTCATGATTAATTCGGTTTGTGGATGTGCCGGTGGAATTGCTCGTCCAGCAGCCGCCCATGCGATCCACTATGATAAACGTCCTGATCGACTTGTGACCGTATTTGCCGGACAAGATAAAGAAGCTACAGCAAAAGCACGCAGTTACTTTACCGACTATCCACCATCTTCTCCATCCTTTGCCTTGTTAAAAGACGGAAAAATATGCACGATGGTAGAAAGACATGAGATTGAAGGCCATGATCCAATGTCCGTTGTAAACAAACTACAACAATATTTCGATGAATATTGTGAAGAAGTTTGATCCTTATTCCCTAACATGTGTTTAACGCATATTAGGGTTTTTTGTTTATATATATTCAATATAAATGCCGAGTGTATGGATGGTGTAACTCTAACACAAGCTAGAACTAAAAAGGGTGTTAGCGTTGAAAATAATGATGATCATTTTCCTTCTGCTCCATTCACCGTTTTGGCCGATGGATGCCACGCTATTACCGGGGGATTCGCTCATAATTGTCAATAAGCGTACCAATGAGCTCGCTTGGTTTGATGAAGGCCAAATGAAAATGATGACAAAGGTTGCGACTGGGAAAAACAAGGATTGGACACCGGAAGGCTTATTTACGATTACGGTAAAAGCGAAAAACCCTTATTATCGAAAACTGAATATTCCTGGAGGAGATCCGCGTAATCCACTTGGTTCCAGATGGATTGGCTTCGATGCTAAAGGAACGAATGGTCGTATTTATGGATTGCATGGGACGAATCAGCCAAACTCAATCGGAAAATATATCTCTCAGGGATGTATTCGATTAGATAGAGATCCCCTTGAACTTTTATATGATCAAATTTCGTTGGGAACAAAAATATTGGTCACAAATTCAACCTTATCATTTGAACAACTTGCCCAATCGCAAGGAGTATTATAAAAGGTGAGGTACACAAAATGTCCTCACCTTTCTTCAAAGGGAAGAAAGTATAAGTTTTTTAGATATATCTTTTTGAGCTAAGGCTTTTGATGTCTAGCTCCAGGCGCCATCGGCTCGAGGTCAAATAACCTGAGCTAATGAAAGGCAAAGAACGCCTTTCTTTGGCTCAGAACATTTGCTTGTCGCCGATAGGCGGGCGCCTTGCGCTTTTCTTATTACAAAAATGATAGTCCCGCTATAATGGTTGTAGCAATCATAGAAAAGAGCATGAGATAAACTACGATTTTTTGGAGTTTTTTATTGGACATTTCTCAGCACCTCATCGTTATTACTTTATCTACATTTTAGCCGGAAATACAAAAGGATACAAGCGTATTCTTTTAAATAATAAGTAGTTTCATTTGCCTTTATGTACATAAATAGTGTTAAAATTGTTGTATATACAAAAATTTCATAAGGACAGTTTTGGAGGTATTAGTGATTATGGTAAACAATGAACGAATAGTAAATGAATTTTTAGAGCTGGTACAAATTGATTCAGAAACAACGCAAGAAGCTGAGATGGCTCAAGCATTAAAAGAAAAATTTTCAGATCTTGGTCTTGAGGTATTGGAAGATGACACGATGGAGCAAACGGGGCATGGTGCAGGAAATTTAATCTGTACATTAAAGGGAAATAAACAAGGAGTAGATCCGATCTATTTCACCTGTCATATGGATACAGTTGTTCCAGGAAAAGGAATTAAGCCAACAATTAAGGATGGTTATGTTGTAACAGATGGAACAACTATTTTGGGGGCAGATGATAAAGCCGGGATCTCTGCCTTGTTAGAGGCCATTCGTGTGCTTCAAGAACAAAATATCGAGCATGGTGATATCCAATTCATTATTACAGTAGGAGAAGAATCAGGTTTGGTAGGGGCAAAAGCATTGGATCCAAAACTCTTACAAGCTAAATATGGATTTGCCCTTGATAGTGATGAAAAGGTAGGAAATATCATTGTTGCGGCCCCAACTCAAGCAAAAATTACAACCCATATATATGGAAAAACGGCTCATGCTGGAGTGGCGCCTGAAAAAGGAGTTTCAGCGATTACGATTGCAGCAAAAGCCGTTGCAAAAATGCCATTAGGGAGAATTGACGAGGAAACGACAGCAAATATTGGCCGGTTTGAAGGGGGAAAGGCAACAAATATTGTCGCAGATGAAGTATTTGTATTAGCTGAAGCACGCTCTCTTGTACCTGAGAAAATGGAAGCGCAAGTGGAAGCGATGAAAAGTGCTTTTGAAGAAACAGCTAAAGAAATGGGTGGATCTGCCGATACAGTTATTGACATTATGTACCCTGGATTTAAATATTCCGATGGGGA
This sequence comes from Lederbergia sp. NSJ-179, assembly GCF_022867885.1. Taxonomy (GTDB): domain Bacteria; phylum Bacillota; class Bacilli; order Bacillales; family Bacillaceae_C; genus Lederbergia. The sequence continues at coordinate 65,076 of NZ_JALIFP010000001.1, forward strand.
TCTTGTCGTAGAAATAGCGAAAAAGGCAGCCAAAAAAGTGGGGCGTGAACCAAAACTATTACAAAGTGGCGGAGGCAGTGATGCGAATGTTTTCGCAGGCTTTGATATTCCTACAGTCAATTTAGCTGTCGGTTATGAAGAGATTCATACAACCAATGAAAAAATGCCGATAGAAGAATTAAGTAAATTAGCAGAAATCACAGTAGCCATTATTGAGGAAGTAGCTAGTCGTTAGACTTTGGGAATAGGAGGACGGCTGAGTTATCCACCGTCCTTTATTTCTTGGCCGTTGTGATCTACATCCTATACGCCTTCTGTTGATGAAAGGATTGTGAAGAAAAGTGTCCATAACAGCCGTTATTTTTAATGCAGGGAAAGAAGAATATGCCATTCCTGTGCAGTATGTCGTTTCTATTGACAAGATAGAAAAAATCGATCCGACTCCTCATTTACCTGTGTATATGAGGGGGGTAGTCAAGTCAAGGGGAGAGTCTATTCCCGTCTTAGACCTCGCAACCATTTTATATGAAAGCGTAACCCCAATGGATATGGAGGCACGTTTACTCGTTATTGATACGGAGGAGCTTTCATATGGATTATTTGTTCATGAAGCAAAAGAAATTTTAGAAATTCCTTCTGACACACTGCGGCAAGTGGAACTTGTTTCCTATCAGAAAACAAAGTATTTCTCTTCTATAGCCATTTTACAAGATCGATTGATTACCATGATTGATCCAGTGGAATTGCTCCATGTATTAGATGGTCTGAAGGAAATCAAAGATTATATGGTCGAACTACGACAGGAAGCATAATCGCGTACTTTCTTTATTTAGAGGATGATAAATGTGCAACAGTTCTATCCTAAAAAAGGACGAGTTATTTTGCATGTGGATATGAATAGCTTCTTCGCTTCTGTAGAGATGGCCTATGATCCATCATTGAAAGGCAAGCCTTTAGCTATTGCCGGAGATGAAAAACAAAGGAGGGGAATCGTTGTCACCTGCAGTTATGAGGCTCGGAAATTTGGTGTGAAAACGCCCATGCCCCTCTGGGAGGCGAAAAAGCTTTGTCCAGAATTAACGGTGAGAAAACCGAATTTCGATCGTTACCGAAAGGCCTCCCAAGCGATGTTTGAAGTATTACGAAATATTTCTGATCTAGTGGAGCCGGTTTCGATTGATGAAGGATATATAGACATCACAGCTTGTCAAGAACTGGGAAATCCAATGGAAATAGCTGATCGCATTCAACGGAGTTTACTCAATCAGCTCGATTTACCCTGTAGTATCGGCATTGCTCCGAATAAGTTTTTAGCCAAAATGGCTTCGGATATGAAAAAGCCACTTGGGATTACAATTTTACGCAAAAGAGATGTACCCCATATACTTTGGCCATTGCCTGTCGTTGAAATGCATGGGATTGGTGAAAAAACCGCCATGAAACTGGAAGCTATTCACATCCATACAATTGGCGACTTAGCTAGAGCAAATGATATACAGCTCCGTGCCTCCCTGGGTATTCGCGGATTACAGTTGAAGGAACGTGCGAATGGAAGGGACACGCGTGCGGTGGATCCAGAAGCAGCGGCAGAAAATAAAAGTGTAGGAAATTCTGTGACCTTGCCAAAAGACCTTGCGATTCAAGCTGAGTTGCTTTCTGTGCTTGATAAATTATCTAAAAGTGTGTCAGAAAGAATGAAAAGAAAAGGCTATTTAACGATGAATGTGGCGATTACCATTCGTTACAAGGATAGAAAGACCATTACAAGAGGGAGAAAATTACGGAATCCACTGATCAAGGCTGAAGATATTTTCCGGGAGGCAAAAAGCTTATTTATTGTCAACTGGAATGGTGATCCTGTTCGACTCCTCGGTATTACGGGTATGGATCTAGTGGAAGAAGACCAAGCCTATGAACAGTTAAACCTTTTTACATTTGAAAAAGCGGCTAAAAGTGAGCCGCTTCACGAAGTAATAAATCAACTTCGGGATAAATATGGAAAGTCCGTCCTGAAAAGAGGAAAGGATATAAAGTGAAACAGTGGGTTTCCTTTATTTTTTAAAAAATCCTTTTATTCCCGATAAAATACCCTTTTTCTTTTTCAAGGGCGGCTGAATGGGCTGCTCCTTTTTTGGAGAAATATAAATGTCTTCTTTATCAATGGCATAGTCATAGGTAAGGACCAGTCCAATATCGGTTACATGCGTACGGTTTGTGACAATGGAAAAGGAAAGATGATTCTTTGTGGCCATGGCTATATAGTCGGATAAATACGTATAATCTAAGTCCCCATTTAACAGTAAGGTTGCTTCAGGATGTTCCTTCATCAATTGTACAACTTCAGGATAGGTCCCTTTCTCCATTACCTGACCCTTTGTCAAGGCTACTACGATTCTTTCTCTTAAGGTACCAAGAAACTTTTTACGCTCTTCGGGTTTTGTTTGCTTTTCCCCGTACATTCCTTTTTCTAAATAATCGTCTATATTTGATCTATCCATGGCAAACACCTCCGCGATACTATATTCGTAAAGATGCTTGACTGTTAATGGGGAGAGGAGAGGGACTGGATTCCGCGCTCTCCCTCTTCCATTAACAATCAGTTTTCATCGGTCGTGACAGGCCACCATGAGAATCCATCTTTTTCTAGTAATTGGTCAGCCTCTTTTGGCCCCATTGTCCCAGAAGCATAATTTGGAAAGTTAGCTTTATGAGCTTCCCATACACGACTAATTTTATCGACAAAGTTCCAAGATAATGCGACCTCGTCCCAATGTGTAAAGTTCGTTGCGTCACCGCGTAAACAGTCATGAAGAAGTTTTTCATAAGCTTCTGGAGTATTGTAACCGGCGATATCATTCGTTGAGAAATCCAATTTCACTGGTGTTGTCTCCATGGATTGACCCGTGTTTTTTGCATTCAAATGCAAGCTGATTCCTTCTTCCGGTTGGATATGAATCACAAGTAGGTTGGGAGCCAATTTTTCATCTGAACTATAATATAGATTCATCGGTACATCTTTAAATTGGATAATGATCTTAGTCGATTTCGTTGTCATCCGTTTACCTGTGCGAATGTAAAAGGGAACACCAGCCCAGCGAAAATTATCAATCATTAGTTTCCCAGCTACAAAAGTGGCTGTATTCGAGTCCGGGTGAACATTCATTTCTTCACGATATCCAAGGGCCGGTTGATCGGTATTTTCACTTGGACCATATTGTCCACGGACAAAATAGTTTTCAACCTCTTCATCCTTCATTGGTTTTAAGGCTCTTAGAACTTTTACTTTTTCGCTTCGGATTTCCTGAGGAGTCAATCGAATAGGCGGTTCCATGGCTAGTAGAGCGACCATTTGCAACATATGATTTTGCACCATATCCCTTAAGGCCCCACTATTTTCATAATACCCGCCACGTTCTTCAACCCCTAACACTTCACTTGAGGTCACTTGAATGTTAGAAATAAAACGATTATTCCAGAGAGGTTCGAAAATGGCATTCGCAAACCGAATGACTTCGATATTTTGGACCATTTCTTTTCCAAGATAATGATCAATCCGGTAAATATCATTTTCATCGAACACACTTCTAATTTGGTTGTTTAACTCTTTGGCAGATTCTAAATCATGCCCAAATGGTTTTTCAATGACAAGTCTATGGAATCCGTCTGTATCCGTTAAACCATCTTTTTTTAGATGCTCCGCAATCGTTCCGAAAAATTCGGGTGCCATCGCAAGATAGAAAATCCGATTGCCCTGTAAGGAATATTTCTGATCGAGATCGCTAGCTAGATCTTTTAGTTTTATGTAAGAGGATGAATCTGATACATCATGTGGTTGATAATAAAAATGAGCAATAAAATCTTCCACATCTTTCGCTTCTGGGATAGAGGAAAGAACAGAATCCTTTACATGTGCTCTTAATATTTCATTCGTCCAAGGTCGTCTGGCAACACCAATAACAGCAAAATGTTCGGCTAGCTTGCCCCTTGTAAAAAGATGATAGAGGGAAGGGTATAGCTTTCTTTTTGCTAAATCACCTGTTGCTCCAAAAATAACGATCAAGGATGCAGGAGTTTCTGATTGAATCATTTTGTTAACCTCGCTTTTCTATAGGGAGTTCCCTATTATTATTTTATCAATTTTGTTCGAAAAACACGAATGTTGAAGCAAGGATTTGCAAATTCCATGAATCCTTGTCCATAATATGGATAATAAACGAAATAAAATAATGATTTGGGGGTCCGGAATGGAACTATTATTTCTAGGAACAGGAGCCGGTGTTCCTGCTAAACATCGCAATGTTTCATCACTTGCATTGATGCTGCTTCAAGAAAGAAATGCTGTTTGGCTTTTCGATTGTGGGGAAGCAACCCAACATCAAATATTGCAAACTTCTTTAAAGCCAGGAAAAATTGAAAAAATTTTTATTTCTCATTTGCATGGCGATCATATTTTTGGTTTGCCCGGCCTATTAGGAAGTCGTTCTTTTCAAGGGGGTTTATCTGAACTAACCGTTTATGGGCCAAAAGGGATTCAGGAATTTATCGAAACCGCGCTTAGGGTGAGCCAAACGCGCCTACGGTATCCTTTAACCATTGTCGAAATAGAAGAAGGGATCATTTTTGAAGATGATCAATTTCTTGTAGAAACCGCGCTTTTAGACCACGGTATTTCGAGTTTCGGTTTTAGAATAACAGAACAGGATAAACCAGGAAAACTTGATTCTGAACAACTGAAGGCGGATGGCATTCAGCCAGGCCCGATCTATAAAAAATTAAAAATGGGTGAAACCGTTGAATTAGATACTGGTAAAATAGTGTCTGGCTTAGATTATTTAGGCCCTGATATAAAGGGCCGGGTAGTAACAATTCTTGGAGATACACGGCCATGTGAAAATGCCCTTAAACTGGCTTCAAAAGCAGACCTATTAATCCATGAAGCCACTTTCGCCGCTGGCAATGAGAAAATGGCTGCTGAATATTTTCACTCGACTACAACACAGGCAGCAACTTTAGCTAAACAGGCAGATGTTCGAGAACTAATACTAAATCATATTAGTTCTCGGTATTTAAAGGCAGAATGGGATCAGCTTGTTGAAGAAGCGAAATCCATTTTCCCTCATACCCAACTGTCCAGAGATTTTTCTCAAATGACGATTGCCCCCCATAAAACATAAGGATGGGTGGGCAATCGCTACTTAATAGACATTTCTTTTAGCGCCAGCCTCTTTCATATTGTGTTGGTGCTTCTAGCTCATGTTTCAGTTCAAGTGCCGCCGTTCGTACCCAGTAAGTGTCGCGCAATAATGCTCGACCTAGGAAGATTAGATCAGCTCGTTCATTTTGCAGAATTTCCTCTGCTTGGACTCCTGTCGTGATAAGCCCTACGGCACCGGTTGGGATTTCAACGGCTTTCCGAATTTGTTCTGAATAGGGAACCTGATAACCCGGATAGAGATGGAGAGTAGCAGGGATGACCCCACCTGAGCTCACATCAATCAAATCAACAGCTTGTTCCTTCATCCACTGGCATATTTGGATATAATCTTCTGGATGAAGTCCGTTAGGCTGATACTCATTAGCGGAAATCCGTACAAAAAGCGGTCCACTCCACACTTGGCGAACAGAGTCGATCGTTTCTCGTAAAAATCGATAACGATTTTCCGCTGACCCTCCATACTCATCTTTTCGTTGATTGGCGAGTGGGGATAAAAATTCATTGATTAAATATCCATGAGCAGCATGAAGTTCAATCACATCAAAGCCAGCTTTTTTGGCTCGGGCTGCAGCCTGTGCGAAAGCCTTGATTGTTGTTTTGATTTCAACCTTTGTCATTTCCTTCGGTGTTTTCATTTCTGTATTAAAGGGGATCGCACTTGGAGCTAAAATGTCCCCATCTAGAACAGCCTTTCTACCAGCATGAGCAAGTTGCACTCCACATGCTGCCCCATGTTTTTTTATCTTTGAAGTTAGACTTTTTAGTCCTGCTATATGTTCATCGCTCCATATTCCTAAATCTTGAGCGCTGATTCTTCCCTCAGGAACGATGGCTGTCGCTTCGACCATAATCAACCCAACTTGACCAACCGCTCGGCTTGTATAATGGATGTCATGCCAGTCGTTGACCATACCATCTTGTTGCTCGCAGGAATACATACACATAGGTGACATCACAATTCTATTTTTTAACCGTACATTTTTAATCTGATAGGGGGTGAATAATTTTATTGACATGTAGACCACTTCCTTTACTCCTTTAAAATATGACTGTGTATCATTATAGCAATTGATGAGAAGGAGGGATAGTGTCAAGCTCATCGGCACCCAAAAGATTATTGATCACTTTGGCTATATAAAGCAGCTAATTTTTCAGATTGGGTGGCTGCTGCTAAAATACAGTCTGTTACTGCTTGTGACACTTCACGCTCTTGTAAAATCTTGAGTCCTGCTTCAGTTGTTCCTCCAGGACTTGTGACATGTTTGCGCAACTCAGCAGCTTCCTTACCACTTTCTTCCAGCATCTTTGCCGCACCAGCAAGCGTTTGAATAATAAGCTGGTGCGCGATTTCTTTTTCCACTCCCATTTTTTCAGCCGTTTTCTCCATTGCCTCCACTATATAATAAAAATAAGCTGGACCGCTTCCCGAAAGACCTGTAATGGCGTCAAGCTGATTTTCCTTTACCACCACTGTGCTCCCAATTGCTGTAAAAATCGTTTGGAGGAGTTGCTGCTGATCAAGGGAAACAAAAGCGTTAAAGGCCAGTGCTGTAGCTGATTTCCCGACACTTGCAGAGGTATTCGGCATTACCCTCGCAATCGCACAATCGGTTTTTAGCTTATGGGCCATATACTCGATGGAAATACCAGCCATAACGGAAACGATAAAGGTTTTCCTTGTAATATATGGTTGCAATTGTTCAAGTACCTCGCCTGCATTCTTGGGTTTTACAGCTAGAATCACCATATCGCTTTGTTGCATGAATTGAGAATAATGATAAGTGGTTTGAATTCCATAAATGTTTTTTAAATTCTCTAATCTCGTTTGAGAGGTTCGGTTCATAACATATAGATCATGTTTGGAACAAATTTGCTTGTTTAATAATCCTGAAAAAATGGCTTCAGCCATTGAACCAGCTCCAACAAAAGCTATTTTCATTTTTATTCTTTCCCTTCTCCCCGTCTAACTCTAGACACCTAGCGCCTTTCCTAAAAAGTTGTACGGCGCTGAACAGGTGTTTACGCATTTGGTTCAAAATAAAAAAATTCCACCCGGTCATGGATGAAAGGGTCTTTTTCTACTAAAAGTTACCTATGATTATGCAAATCATCTGAAAGCTTGTCAAGGAAAAGCTTAAGAAAAATAGAAAGAACCCAACTTATTCCTATTCGAATATAAGGACTTCGTCTATACTATGAAGCAGGGAAAATACGGGGGGATTCACAAAATGCTACATTTAATGGTAGGGATGGGGCTATGAAAAGGAATAAACGACTAGAAGGAAAAACAGTTGTAATTACTGGGGCATCAGGAGGATTAGGGGCGCAGCTTGCCGAGCAATGTGCCCAAAATGGAGCACAGTTATTTTTACTTGCACGTCGCGAAAAGCAACTTACCCAGGTTGCGAATCAACTTAGAAAAAAATACAGCATAGATTGTTCTGTCATGAAATTGGATGTTTCAGATTTGGATAAAATCCCGAGTGTGTTTCAACAAATTTTTCAACAGGCGGAAAAGATCGATGTGTTGGTTAATAATGCTGGCTATGGAACGTTTGCGGAGGCTGGAGAGATAGACATGAAGGACGCAGAAAAAATGTTTGCGGTGAATGTCTTAGGTTTAATCGCGTGTACGAAAGAAGTCATTCCTTTCATGCAGAAGAGGGGACTTGGTCATATTATCAATATCGCCTCGCAAGCGGGAAAATTAGCCACTCCTAAATCGAGTGTCTATGCGGCCACTAAGCATGCAGTGCTCGGGTTTACAAATAGTTTGCGGATGGAGCTGGCAGCCGATGGTATTTTTGTAACAGCCGTGAACCCAGGGCCGATTTGCACTCCATTCTTTCAGAATACAGACCCGACTGGAGCCTATTTAGAAAGATTAGGGAAGGTTGTGCTTGATCCTAAATATGTTGCGGAGAAAGTGATCGGGGCGATGTTAACGTCTAAAAGAGAAATCAATCTACCATGGTGGATGAATGGGGGGCGATTCTTCATACACTGATGCCGAGGATCGTCGAAAAGGTTGGGAAAAAGGCCTTTTTTAAAAAGTAGGGATTGGATAGAGGCTGCCGCCCTTTTTGGTTGGGCAGCTCCTAACTCATCTCAACTTGGAGAATGCTGTGAAAAGCTATAGTTCGTGTAATCTCTGGATTACCTATTTTTAACCATCCTTCCTTAGTATCGATTTTTTTAATCCTTCCGCAAAACGGGACCGGTCCATATTTTTGTGCATAGGTCACGGTAATGGAACGATCTTGTTCGATTGCCACTCTAAGGATACGGTTTATTTCTTGAAGTTGGTCCTCATGAAGGGAAGGCATCTGAAATACCTTCTGATTACGCTGTTCCTGTAATAATTGTTCTCGATGTTCAGGTAACATCATGCGGCTGGATTCCCACCTTAGATTATACCCAACTGTCAATTTATTAGGCCTCATACCCATTCCATCCTTTCTTATAGTTTAGCTCAGACAGCTTTCGAAAAAGTTACTTTTCAATGGTCCGACCATTTAACTGCGATCCAATTAATCTCGAGTTTGGACCAATTACACTTGAGTTTGGACCAATTAAGCTTGTTGTTCGACCGATTACGCTTGAGATTGGACCAATTAAGCTTGTCGTTCGACTGATTCCAATTGAGTTTGGACTGATTCTCCTTGACGTTCGACCGATTCCGCTTGAGTTTGGACTGATTCTCCTTGACGTTCGACCGATTCCACTCGAGTTTGGACTGATTCTCCTTGACGTCCGACCGATTTCGCTCGAGTTTGGACTGATTCTCCTTGACGTTCGACCGATTCCACTCGAGTTTCGACCGATTCGCCTCGTCGTTCGACTATTAAACATCAAGATCGCCATTCCCTCGCAATAATTTGCACTTTCGTTTACAAAATTGTTTGGCGTTGGCAATCCCAGCCCGAATCTGATCCATTGCGTATGAGAAGTCGGTTTCTCATTTATAATGCCCCCCAATTTTTTCGGCTCTATGGAAGGCTTGCCCTGCTTCGCTTAAAGAGGAGGCACGGACAATCGCCGTTGGTCCATATTTGGCATAAACCCAATCCAATGCTTGATGAATCTTTTCTTTTTTAAGTTCAAAATCAAATAAATTTAATTGATAATGCTTGGCCGGTTGTAATTGGGAAAGGGTAACGCCAATACTACGAACGGGTAAACCGTCCCAGTGTTTTTGGAATAGCTGACAGGCAGCATGAAAGATATCCAAATCAAAATGGGTCGGGGAGATTAATTTTAGCTGACGATGAAAGCCGGTAGGAGTATCAAAGTTTGCTCCTCGAGCTCCTACTGAAACAGTGTTTCCTATGTAATGTTTAAAGCGAGCTCGACGGGCCACTTCTTCACTTAGTTCAAGAAGGATGACTTTAATATCTTGCAGGTTTTCATAGTCTTTTGGCAATGTCATATGATGACCAATGGCTTTTTGCTGATCATGTGTGTGGGTGGTTACAGGAGAATAATCGATACCATTGGCTGTCTGCCAAAGGACTTCCCCGTTAATTCCCCATTTTTTCTTTAGGATATCTAAAGGGAAGTTCGCTAAATGACCGATCGTCCGGATGCCCATTCGCTCTAAATGCTGACTCATTCTATTACCAACGCCGAACATTTTTCCAATCGGTAGGGTCCACATTTGTTCCATGTTGCTCAGATCCAAGCGAAATATCCCCTCTTCATTTTTCTTGGCAAAATTGTCACAAGCTATTTTTGCAAGCACTTTGTTTGGACCAATGCCCACTCGAGCATGAATGCCCATTTCGTTCATGATCGTATCGCGAATATTTTGCGCAATCGAAAAAGGGTCTCCAAACAGCCGCCCGCTAGCCGTTACATCTAGAAACTGTTCATCTATCGAATAAGCTTCCACAAGATTGGTGAATCGGTTTAAAATATTGGTAATTTGAAGCGAAACATCTAGATAGAGCTGCATGCGAGGTCGAAGGATGACCGCATGTGGACACAGTTGCTGGGCTTCCCATAGCCGAGAGGCATTTTTCACGCCCCATTTCTTGGCTAATGGGCAAGCGGCAAGCACAACCCCGCTCCGTCGTTCAGGATCTCCGGAGACGATAACTGGCTGATCAGCTAATTCGGGATGAGTTGCTTTTTCAACTGATGCATAGAATGATTGCATATCAACAAGAAAAATAACCTTCTCCTTCATTATTTTCTCACCTCTCCCAAAAAAGGAACATACTTTCTTATATTATATACGAAAATACGTTCCTTTAGTACTGGTAAAATCATACATTCATAGGAATTGGATTTGTGGAAGTGAATGAGGAAGCACGAAGGGATTTAAAACAAAAGAAAAGGTCAGCCAAGAAAAATCTTAGCTGACCTTCCACAAAAAATAATCTCACACGAACCATGGCAATAGACATTACTCTTTCAACACTTTTTCAGCGCGCACACATGAATCAAAGTTGCCTTTATGGGTGCCATCACAAAACGGTTTGCGACTGGATAAGCCACAACGGCATAAGGAAAATACTTTTTTTGTTTCAAATACATTACCATCTGCATCCATTAATTCTACATCACCCATTACACGATAAGAACCATTGTCATTAACTTTAATCTGCACCTTTTTCTCCAAAATATATAAACCCCCTTACATCATGTTCCTATCTAATAGTAGGAGGAATTGGATAAAAGTGCAAGTCCTCCCAAAAAGGAAATACAAGGATGGTCACACTTGCAAACAAAAGCATACATTCCATTACGGGATCAACAATATTCATGCTAAAATAGAAAAAGCATGGTTGACGAAAGGAGCAGGAATTTAAAATGAAGATTGTTATCACTCCTGAAGCAGAAGAACAAATGAGGAAGAAAATCGGCGATGATCATCATATTTTAAGATTAAAATATGAAACCGATGGATGTGGCTGTGCTGTCAGTGGAGTACCAACTTTGCAAATAGTGGATCAAGGGGAACTGGATAGGGAAGAGGATATAAAGGTTGAAACCAATGCAATGGATATTTATATGGAAAAATCAAAATTGGTTTTCTTTGATGAAGAACTGAAAATTGACTTTTCGCCTAAAACGCAAAGCTTACGCTTAATAAGCCCCAACCAAATTTTCAATGGGCGGATGAGCTGCAACAGATAAGAATAATGGTAATAAAAAATCGGACATGGCCAGATGTCCGATTTTTTTACGTATTTAAGTTAGCTTTAACAACTTTTCTTTCAAATCATTTTCCATCGCTACGAGCTCTTGCTCAGCTTGAGCTCGTTTCGTGCGGCCTTCTTGTTGGATTTTAATCGTTTCCTCCAAAGTTGAAATTAAGTTGGATTGGGTTTTTTTCAATGTTTCAATATCGACAAGACCTCGTTCATTTTCACGTGCCGTTTCAATCGTATTTGTTTTTAGCATTTCAGCATTTTTTAAAAGCAAATCATTTGTTGTTTGTGACACTTGTTTTTGCGCTTCGACAGCGTGGCGCTGACGAATAAGCGTTAAAGCGATCGCGATTTGATTTTTCCAAAGTGGAATGGCCGTCATAATCGATGTTTGAATCTTTTCAGCTAAAGCTTGATTCGTATTTTGGATCATTCGAATCTGTGGAGCACTTTGAATCGTAATTTGCCTGCTCAGTTTTAAATCATACAAACGTTTTTCAAGCCTGTCGGCAAATTGAATGAGATCATTGACTTCTTGATAGATCATTTGGTCATTCGTCGCTTCGGCCTTTTTCTTTAATTCAGGGATTGATTTCGTCCGTAATTCCTCAACTTTTAGTTCCCCAGCAGCAATATAAATATTTAAGGCCCGGAAATAATCCTTATTCTTTTCGTATAGCTGTTCCAAAGTTTTTACGTCTTTAATCAACATTTCCTTTGATTGATTTAGCTTAACGGTAATGCGGTCAATCTGTGCACCTGTTTTTTGATATTTAGACATGACTTCTTGAATAGAATTGGAGACTTTCCCAAACATTTTTGAGAAAAAGTTTTTCTTTTCTGGTGTTAGCTCTTCCGGATTAACATCTCTCAGTTTTACCATTAATTCACTTAAAATATCACCGATGGGTCCAATATCTTTACTTTGCACATGATCAAGCATGGAGCTAGAGAAATTTAATAATTGGGATTGAGCATTTGTACCGTAAGCGATGACAGCTTGATAATTTGTTGGGTCAATTTGCTTCGCAAGTTCTAACGCCCGCTTTTTATTTTCCTCTGGAAGGGTATCAACCAGTCTGACAGGCTTTGCGTCTTGCGGTTGTTGAGTTTGTTCAGGTTTCATCAATTCCTCTTCCCCAAACGGATTCGCTAAAAGATCATCTAAGCTGTCAAATTGTAGTTCTGTATCTTTATTTTGTTCGCTCATTGTTTCTTACTCCTTTCGTCTGCGTTGACCGGATTATATTCAAGTTTTTTAAGGGAATGTTTGGCTACATCGAGTTCAAAATTCAAGTCTTCCACATCACGGGAAAGAACATGGTAAATATCCTTTTTGACAGATTCACTCAAATCTTCAAGCGTACTTTGCGTTTCTTTCAGTGAGATATACATTTGTTCATTTTTTACAGGTTGTGAGGCGAGCATCGCATATCGTTCAGAAAGTTCCACAACAGAATCTAAGTGGTAGAAAAAGAAACGCTCCGATTGATAGAACCGACGTGGGTCATTATGAACAATTTGATACATTCGCTTGGTTAATTTATTCAGTTCATATAGTTGTTTGAAGGCGCCCATAGACCGGACAGAGAAAAAAGCCTTTTGGAGTCTGGCCATTTTTGCCTTCGCATCCTGTAAGTTTCTTTGAATATAGGCATATTCTTTTCTTGTCAGTTTGTTTTTCTTCAAAAATTTATGATCAAAAAAGAACTTTACTCCGTAAAAAGTGAGACCGCCGACTAATAAAGAACATAAAGAAGCACTCCAATATGAGAAGTCAAAACCTAAAAACAAGATGATCCATAACATAAATGTTTCAGCGGCTGTGAACACCCCTAATAAAAACGAATAAATAGGTTTCAAGGCTACATCGACTCCTATCGCATACTTTCCTTTATATAAAATACGATTTTGTCTTTAAAAGGTTTCATTATCTATTATAAGGAATAATGAGGACTTTTGAAAGTACAAGAAAATAATTCGAAGAGTTAGAATTACTCGTTAAAAAAGATAGCACAACACTTTTTGAAGGAAAGCTTAAGGATTTTAACAAATTTGCGCCAAGAGAATTGGTCAAAGGGGCATCGGAAACGTTATTTTTCGAAATGACCATGCCGAGCCACTTGGGAAATGAATTTCAAGGCTCCAAAGCCGAGGCAGAAATTATTTTCCTTGGGAGGAACGGATGGAAAAGACAAAATCAAATATGAGGAAAACAGATAAGGAACGGGAGCGACTCATTCTTGAAGCCAAAAAAATGAGATTATCAAAAGACCTAATCAAATCTTTTCTCTGTACAAGACATACATAACTCAGATCATGTGTATTCGTCTATGTCCAATCGCAAAACGTTCAGCGACAGTCATGTCACTGAACGTTATTTTTTCATTTATTCTCCATTTTCCACTTGTTAAATTCAAGGAATTCGCGAAATTCTTGTTTGGATACACCTGATGCCATCGCTTCTCGAACAAGTTCTTCCCAGTCTTCGTCCAACTGTTCTTCGTTCCCATTAGTCGAATGGCCATGCAAAAGCGACTGGACAGAAATATTTAAAACGGAAGCAACTTTTTCCAAGAATTGTATAGATGGATTCGATTGGCTAACTCTGATAAAGACATATTGTTTTGTTTGCGATATTCGCGTATTCGTTCTCCAATCATAGATGTCTTCACCTTCCTTACAATCATAGTATATCATATAACGAAGGTTTGTTTCGTATTTAGAACATAAATAATTGGAAATTATTTTATCCTTTTTTGCTTCATTTTTTGTTACATAGGTACGAAAAAAATCTCTAATTGTTTCGAGTGTCATTCCTGATTCCAATGCCTTTAAAATCAAATCTCCCCACTCATGATCTAAAGGTTTCTTTGATAATCTATTCATTTGTTTATACCCCCAAAAATACTTAATGTATGATTAGGTAACCCAGCTGCCATAGCTATCTATGCAATAGCCTTAGGTCTGTGGCTTTGCGTCTCTGACTTTCGATCAGGTTTGCCTTTTTCTTATGAATCAGCAAAAATAGATGGAATCAGTCATCATGAATCGACCATCATTTTGATGTTTAGACAAAACCAATAATTTAACGATGATTCTTATATCTCGTTTCTTTTGTGACCCATTTTAAATATTCTAATTCCTCTGTATTAAGAGGAGAGGCATTAACAGCACGAGCATTGTCTTTCACTTGCTCAACGGAGCTTGATCCTGTGACAACAGCAGCTACTACCTCATGGGCTAGATTATACTGAAGAGCTATTTCATTCATTGTCCGCCCCGCTTTCAGTAATTTTGCCTGGATACTTTCTAGTAGTTCCTTCACTTCAATAGATGTATAATCTAAATATCCCTCTAGATTGTCCGTATGCAATTTCTCCAACACTTTATCACTAAGTAATCCCTTCGCAACCGAACCCCTTGTCACAATACGAATGTTTTCTTTTTGCATGAAGGAGAATAATTCTTCAGGTCTTCGGTCTAATAGACTATATTGCATCATATTACTAACAATGGATGATTTTTTCGCAAAAGCATGGATCACATTTGGTCTAATCGAAGATAATCCATAATAGCGTATAAAACCCTCCTGTTGTAACTCTTCAAAAGCTTCAATGGTTTCATCCATCGGATCATCAATTGTTCCCCCATGTAACTGATATAAATCAATATAATCCGTTTGCAATCGTTTCAAACTGTCTTTGACCGCCTTCTTAATATAGGCTTTAGAGGGATCCCAGCTCCAACCGTCTTTTTGATTGTTCCAACGATTGCCAACTTTTGTGGCAATAATTACCTGATCTCTTACAGAGGATAAGGTTTTACCAATAATTTCTTCATTCACCCCATAATCATATAAATCTGCGGTATCAAAATAATTTATCCCTTGATCTAAAGCAGCCTTCACAATATTTTCAGCTTTCTCTAAGTTCGTTCCTAAAGACATACATCCAAGTCCCATTCTGGACACCCATAAATCCGAATTCCCTAAACGCCTTTTTTCCATACTATCCCACCTTTCAACCCTTTGTTTTATTTTACCTAAAAGATAGTAAGGAAAACAAAATTAATGTTCTGTACTTGCTGTGGTATGATGGAAACAGTCAACAGTTAGGGGAGCAAATTTTAATGAAAAAATTCGAAGAAAAAACAATACAAAGTAAAGAAATATTTAACGGTAAAATTATTCAGTTAAAAGTAGATGATGTTGAGCTGCCAAACGGAAAATTGGCAAAACGGGAAATTGTTAAGCATCCCGGAGCTGTAGGCATTGTTCCAATAACGAAAGATGGAAAAATACTAATGGTAGAACAATACCGTAAGCCTTTGGAACGATCTTTGCTAGAAATCCCTGCAGGAAAACTCGAACCAGGAGAAGAACCTAAAACGACAGCAGAGAGAGAGCTAGAGGAAGAGACAGGATATCGCGCCAAGCAAATGAATGAGCTCACATCCTTTTATACAGCACCAGGCTTTTCCGATGAAATTATTCATCTCTTTATTGCGACAGACTTGGAAAAGGTAGAACATCCACTGCCTGGAGATGAAGATGAATTTGTTGATTTGTATGAAATAGAGCTGGAAACGGCTATTAGATTTATGGAAGAGAAACGAATTTATGATGCGAAGTCAGTTTATGCCGTCCTTTATTTACAATTGAAAAAGGTGTTGGAAACGAAATGAGTGAAGCTTTTGCAGACTTACATATTCATATTGGAAGAACGTATACAGGAAAAGCGGTTAAAATTACGGGCAGCAAAACCCTTACATTATCTAATATTTTAAAGGCAGCGAAATACCCGAAAGGCCTTGATATCGTTGGAGTCATTGATTGTCATTCTCCAGGGGTCATTATAGAAATAGAGCAATTAATCGAAGCCGGAAAATTAGTAGAAATGGATGAGGGCGGTTTTCGTTTTGAAGATGAGGTGACCCTTATACCAGGAACAGAAATAGAAGTATATGATGAAAACTGCCATGGACCGATTCATGTTTTGGCCTTTTTCCCTACGTTCCCTACCTTAAAGGATTTTTCCAATTGGCTTTCAAAAAGAGTAACCAATATTCAATTAAGCACTCAGAGAATATATGAAAAAGCGGAAGTCCTACAAGAAAAGGTAAAGAGCCTGGATGGTCTATTTATTCCAGCGCATATTTTTACTCCTTTTAAAAGTTTATATGGAAAAGGAGTCGTAAAATCATTAACAGAAATTTTAAATCCACATCTTATTGACGCGGTGGAGCTTGGGCTTAGCTCAGATACAGAAATGGCTAATCAAATCAGTGAATTGCATTCTTACACATTTTTAACGAATTCGGATGCTCATTCTACTCAAAAAATTGCTAGAGAGTATCAAAAATTTGAATTGGAAGCTCCTACTTTTGATGCACTTAGTAAAGCTTTGGTCAATCAAGACGGAAATACCGTGAGAGCGAATTATGGCTTAAATCCGCGTTTGGGCAAATATTATCGAACAACATGTGCGGTTTGTTCTCAGCCGATGAAGACAACGATCTGCTCCCATTGTGGTGCAGAAAAATATATAAAAGGGGTTTCTGAACGTATTTCGGAACTTGCTGATGCGAAGGACAAGCCACAACGTCCACCCTATATTCATCAAGTACCATTAGATTTTATTCCAGGACTTGGTCCAAAAACGATGCAACATTTGCTTGATCATTTTGGAACAGAAATGAATATTTTACATCGGGTGGATGGAAATGATCTGAAGAAAGTCGTAAATGTTCAACTCGCTGAAATGATTATCCAGGCACGGGAAGGGAATTTACAAATTGCTGCTGGCGGCGGCGGGAAATACGGACGGATTGAGAAAAAAGCAGATTGAAAAACTTAGAATAACTAAAAAATACGCATAAAATTGAAAAGGGAGTGCCACTAACGGAAAGGTTTGCGGTACTCTCAATATTTGATTTTGAGGTGAATGAGAAGAATTAAAAGCTGATTGGGAATGATGCAATGGAAGACATATTCTTAGCCTGTCCAACATATGATGTAACAATCGCAGGACAGGAGGAATATTCAATGCGCTACCGACTTTCATCAAACATTGTAACTCGTCATTTCCAAGAACATTCTTCTCTTTATACCTTTATGACCGTATTATTTTTAATGGGGGTCATATTTGGTGCCATTATGGTTAATAGTTTATCTGGTAATCAAAAGGAAGACCTTTTTTACTACTTAAATCAATTTTTTGGTCAGGTGGGTGAGGGGCAAATGGTCCCACCTGAGGAATTGCTGAAATTAAGTTTCTTTCATAATGTCAAAATGGCAGGGTTAATTTGGGTTTTGGGCATTTCTATTATTGGTTTTCCACTAATTTTTTTATTAATTTTTTTGAAAGGAATCGTCGTCGGTTTTTCGATCGGTTTTTTGGTTAATCAAATGGGGTGGAATGGGCTGCTGCTTTCTTTTGTTTCGTTACTCCCACAAAATTTATTTATGATCCCTGTGCTTATTTTTATTTCGGTGAGTTCCATTGCCCTTTCTATGAAAATTATTAAAAAGGTTTTTATTAGGCAAACCTTTCATTTTCAGTTTGTTCCTGTTTTTGCTAAATATGTTATGGCCTATGTAGGGGCCATTGCTGTTATTACGATCGCCGCCAGTATCGAGGCTTATATTTCCCCGGCTTTAATGAAATCCGTTATTCTCTCCATCAATCAATGAAGTCAAATAATCCTTTGCACATTATAATTATTTTAGTTTGAATATGACAATCAATCTGATATAATTATAATGGAGAATCGTGAGGGAGGATATGGAGGTATGGAAAGTCGCATAGAACGGATAAAGAAACAATTACATTCCGCAAGCTACAAGCTCACTCCCCAGCGTGAAGCCACGGTTCGGGTATTGCTTGAACATGAAGAAGATCATTTAAGTGCAGAAGATGTATATCTTCTTGTGAAAGAAAAATCACCGGAAATCGGGCTTGCAACGGTATATCGAACTTTAGAGTTGTTAACGGAATTAAAAGTCGTTGACAAAATTAATTTTGGTGATGGAGTATCACGCTTTGATCTTAGGAAAGAAGGGGCAGCCCATTTTCATCATCATCTCATTTGCATTGAATGCGGAGCCGTGGAGGAGATTCAAGACGACTTACTTGAAGATGTAGAAAGAATTGTGGAAAGAGATTGGCGCTTTAAAATAAAAGATCATCGACTCATTTTCCATGGAATTTGCTGGCGTTGCCAAGAAAAAGCGGAAAATGATAAAAAAACAGATTAAAAAACCTTTTCCCCTTTGCTTGGAAAAGGTTTTTTTATATGAATAAATAAACACAAGCTTGGCATATGATGGTAATAGGAAAAGTGCAAGCGCCTTTAAATAGGAAGAACGGCTAAAAGCGCGACGTCCTGTCGCAACGCCTTTGTGACCAACATCCTGTTGGCCCAAAAACGGTACATAAAGATAGAAAAAAAGGATGAAAGACATGAGAAATATTTTGAAGACCTTTTTTGGAACAGTGCGTTTACTTATTTTGCTTATTGGATGCACCATTCTCTTCTATTATGGTATTATGTGGATAAATCAAGAATATGAAAATTATCGGCGTTATGAAGAGCCGGAAGGAAGTGCGGTAAAGGCATTTCAACCAGAGAAACATGAAAGCGAAGCCTGGTTTCCACGCCTAATCCTTTTTTATCAGAATGGAGAGTAATGTTTGTGCAAGATCAAATGCAGGATTTTATCCACTTTATGACAGTAGAAAAAGGATTGTCCCAAAATACCATCGACTCGTATAAACGGGATTTGAAACGCTATCTGCAATATTTACAGCAGGTAGAACAATTACAAACATTGAATGATGTTTCTCGAATCCATATTATTCAGTTTTTGGCCTTTTTAAAAAAAGAAGGCAAGTCCGGGAAAACATTAGCGCGACATATTGCATCCATTAGAGCTTTCCATCAATTTTTATTACGGGATCGGGTGGTGGATCATGATCCATCTGTCCATGTGGAAACGCCAAAGATGGAGAGGAAGTTGCCACAGGTATTAAGTTTTCAAGAGGTTGAAACCTTACTGGACACCCCTGACTTAACGACTCCCTACGGTATAAGGGATAAAGCAATGATTGAATTGTTATATGCTACAGGTATTCGAGTTAGTGAGTTAATCAATCTGAATTTGGATCATGTTCATTTAACAATGGGGTTTGTTCGTTGTGTTGGGAAAGGGGACAAGGAGCGGATTATTCCACTCGGTCATATGGCTTCTGATTCCGTAGAGCACTATTTACAAGAGTCTCGGCCAATATTAAGAAAATCAAAGTACAAAACAGAGGCTCTGTTTTTAAATCATCATGGGAATCGACTCACACGTCAAGGTTTTTGGAAAATTATAAAAAGATTAGCCGTTGATGCTCAGATTGAAAAGGATCTGACTCCTCATACATTGAGACATTCCTTTGCTACTCATTTGCTAGAAAATGGTGCTGACTTAAGGGCGGTCCAAGAAATGTTGGGTCATGTCGATATTTCAACGACACAAATTTACACACATGTAACCAAGACGAGATTGAAAGATGTCTATACGAAATATCACCCTCGTGCTTGAAGGCCAACGGACAAAATCGTTCATCTGAAAAAAACCGTGTTGGTTTTTTTCTTTGTCTAAAGAGGTATGATATGGATAGGGAACTATTTTCTACTATGGGAGGAATAGACATGGAATATACAACCTTTAAAAAAATCCATTTAATTGTAATGGACTCTGTTGGGATAGGAGAGGCTCCTGATGCGGCGAAATTTAATGATCAAGGTGCAGATACGCTAGGGCATATCGCGGAAAAAATGGGAGGCCTGAGTATACCGAATCTACAAAACTTCGGTTTATCCAATATAAGAAAAATAAAAGGGGTAGATCCTGTAGAGAAACCGCTTGCTTATTATACAAAAATGCGGGAAGCCTCCAATGGGAAGGATACGATGACTGGTCATTGGGAATTAATGGGACTTGTCACAAGCCATCCTTTTAAAGTATTTCCCAACGGATTCCCAGAACTTTTAATGACAGAGCTAGAAAAAGCTTCAGGTAGAAGCATCATTGGAAATATTCCTGCAAGTGGAACCGAAATTATTGAGCGACTTGGAAAAGAGCATATGGAAACCGGTGCACTCATTGTTTACACATCCGCCGATTCCGTTTTACAAATAGCCGCACATGAGGAGATTGTTCCTTTAGATGAGCTTTACCGAATTTGTGAAAAAGCAAGAGAGTTGACTTTGAAGGACGAATTTAAAGTTGGACGTGTGATTGCCCGTCCTTTTATAGGAGAAGCGGGGAACTTTAAGCGTACTTCCAACCGTCATGACTATGCTTTAAAACCATTTGATCGCACGGTTATGAATGAATTGAAAGATGCCGGGTTCGATGTACTTGCGATCGGAAAAATCCACGACATTTATGACGGAGAAGGAATGACGGATTCAGTAAGAACAGTATCCAATATGGATGGTGTGGACAAGCTGCTCGAAATGATGAAAAAAGATTTTACAGGTTTATCCTTTATTAATCTGGTTGATTTTGATGCCATGTTTGGTCATCGTAGGGACCCAGTGGGATACGGGAGAGCGCTGGAAGAGTTTGATGCCCGGATTCCCGAAATTGTTGATCACATGGGGGAAGAAGATCTACTCATTATCACAGCCGATCACGGAAACGACCCAACGCATCATGGAACAGATCATACAAGGGAGTATGTTCCACTGCTTGCCTATTCAAAGCGATTTACTCAAGGGAAAGGACTACCTGTTCGTAAAACTTTTGCCGATATTGGAGCAACAGTAGCCAAAAATTTCAAAGTGAATTGGAAAGGAAAAGGAACGAGTTTTTTAGAGGATTTGCAAATATTGGATCACCATTCGTAGGAAGCTACTTCAAATTCCTGAATCGTTAAATGCGACAATTATCAATTCTTTCCTTCTTAAAGAAAAAGCCGGATATAATTTTTCCGGCTTTTTCTTTTGCTTTTGTATAAATAGATACGCCCTGGGAGAGAATGGGTTTATGGAAAACATTTCCGGTACAGGGATGGAGGGATTGATATGAAAAAAGTTTCAACCATGTTCATTGCTTTATGCTTCATTCTTTCATTATATTCAGGATCTGCCTTTGCTGAGGAAAAGAAAACGGAGCTTGCGGAAGATTCGAAATCAGCGATCCTTATTGAAAGAGATACTGGGACCGTTTTATACGAGAAAAATACGGATGAAAAACTTTCACCCGCTTCTATGACAAAAATCATGACCATGCTACTAATCATGGAGGCTATCGACTCCGAAAAAATAACAATGGATGAGAAAGTAACAACAAGTGAATATGCTGCCTCAATGGGTGGATCGCAAATTTTTCTCGAACCTGGTGAAGAAATGACGGTAAAAGAACTTCTTTTAGCCGTGGCTATTGGTTCCGCAAATGATGCGGCAGTCGCACTAGCCGAAAAAATTTCCGGAAGCGAAGAAGCATTTGTTGATAGGATGAATGACCGTGCAAAAGAATTAGGATTAAAAAATACCCATTTTCAAAATACGACAGGATTACCGGCAGAGGATCATTATAGTACAGCCTATGATATGGCGATGATGTCTAAAGAATTGCTTAAGCATGAAGAAATTACGGATTTTACAAAGAATTATGAAGCCTACTTACGAGAGGACACGGATAATAAATTTTGGCTGGTCAATACGAATAAATTAGTTAAATTTTATCCCGGTGTAGATGGATTAAAAACAGGATTTACAAGTGAAGCGAAATACTGTTTGACAGCAACGGCGAAAAAAGATGGAATGCGTGTCATTGCAGTTGTATTTGGTGCGCCTACTTCTAAAAGTAGAAATGCACAAATTACAAAAATGCTCGATTATTCTTTTTCACAATATGCGACCCATCCACTTTATGAAAAAGGAGAAATATTAGATAAAGTGAAAGTCAGTAAAGGTGATAAGAAAGAAATAAAGGCCGTTACAGGTGAACATGTTTCTGTTCTGACGAAGAAAGGGGAAAAACTAGACGATTTGACAGAAGAGATCCGACTACATGACCATATAAAAGCTCCTGTTAAAAAAGGGGATGAAGTTGGCTTTCTAAAAGTAAAAAAAGATGATAAACAGCTAGTTGAAATTCCATTGGTCGCAAAAGAAACGGTGAAAAAAGCTTCTTGGTGGCAATTGTATAAACGCTCGTTTGGATTATTTACAAAAACAGACTAAATAGTAAAAGGTGCAATCGAATGATACTTAGAGAAAAAGAAGTGAGGAGATTTCCAATAGAAAAGTGCAAGCGCCCATTCAGGGGATGAACGGCTAAGTTCGCGCCGTCCTGACCAACATCCTGTTGGCCTCAAAAAAAATGCCGAATCTCTTCTAGTTTTGTCAACAAGAAGGAATTAGAGGGATAAGAGTAGAAATGACTCATTATACTTCTATATGTAAGGGGGATTAGGCAATTGAGTTTGACTATTGAATTGGATGTAAGACAAGACGTACTATGTGTGCGGCTTACAGGAGAACTTGATCATCATACAGCGGAGGAATTAAGAGGAAAGGTTAATCAAGCGATTGAGGCCTATGATATTCATCACATTGTGTTGAATTTGGCGAATCTCACTTTTATGGACAGTTCTGGATTGGGAGTCATTTTGGGAAGGTATAAGCAAATTAAGCTAAAGAATGGTGAAATGGTCGTCTGTGCAATTTCCCCACCGGTAAAGAGGTTATTTGAAATGTCGGGGTTATTTAAAATCATGAATCTTGAAACCTCAGAACAAGTAGCTTTAGAAAGATTGGGGGTTGCATAAACATGAGAAACGAAATGCAACTACAATTTAGCGCCTTAAGCCAAAATGAATCATTCGCTAGGGTAACGGTGGCTGCCTTTATTGCCCAACTTGATCCAACGATGGATGAATTAACAGAAATTAAAACCGTTGTTTCTGAAGCAGTGACAAACGCGATTATCCATGGTTATGAGCAAAATCCAGCAGGTATTGTGTATATTTCTGCCGCCATCGAAGATGAGATGATTGATCTAGTCATCCGCGATAATGGTATTGGAATTGATAATATTGACGAAGCGAGAGAACCACTCTTTACGACCAAACCTGAATTGGAAAGATCAGGTATGGGCTTTACAATTATGGAAAATTTTATGGACAAAGTAGAAATAGAATCACAACCCGGTTCAGGCACCACGGTCCGTCTAACAAAATATGTAACGAAAAACAAAGCGTTATGCAATTAAGGAGCCGTGCCTATGAATGTGGAATTAAAAAAAGAGGCAAGAAAGGGCTTTTTGAGCGATTCGGAAGTAAAAGACTTGATTAAAAAAAGTCAAGAAGGCGATCAAAACGCAAGAGATATTCTCGTTGAAAAAAATGTTAGGCTTGTTTGGTCTGTTGTTCAACGATTCTTGAATCGCGGCTATGATCCAGATGATTTATTTCAAATCGGTAGCATCGGTTTATTAAAATCGATTGATAAGTTTGATCTCTCCTATGATGTTAAATTTTCAACCTATGCGGTTCCGATGATCATTGGGGAAATTCAGCGCTTTATTCGGGATGATGGAGCCGTTAAAGTAAGCCGGTCCATTAAAGAATTGGGAAACAAAATTAGAAAGGCCAGAGATGAGTTGGCCAAAAGGGACGGAAAGGTTCCAACAGTTTCCGATATCTCCACTTATCTAGATGTTTCTCAAGAAGAAGTATTAATGGCTCAAGATGCTGGAAGATCTCCAGCTTCCATTCATGAAACCGTTTATGAAAATGATGGGGACCCCATTATCCTAATGGATCAGATATCGGATGAAAATGATCATAAATGGTTCGATAAAATTGCTCTAGAAGAGGCGATAAGAGGACTGGATGAACGTGAAAGGTTGATTGTGTATCTGAGGTATTACAAAGATCAAACACAATCGGAAGTGGCATCACGCTTAGGCATTTCTCAAGTACAGGTATCTAGGCTGGAAAAGAAAATATTAGACCAAATGAAAGAGCATATGGATGTCTGAAAGAGGCATCCATATGTTCTTTTTTATGTATTAAAGTAATAAAACTACCATATACTAAAGGCTAGCAAGAAGCGGGAATTGCAATTAGGGATTGAAAGGAGGAGCAATATTGAGCAAGCACTCCCAAGAGAAAATGATGAAGATCGATAAAAATCCAGAAGTGGTTGAAAAGTATTTTAAAGATAGAGTAGGTCTTGGAACCAGCTTTGATCTTGATTTAAGAAAATTAGTCGTTTTAAGGAAAAAAGTTCATTTATATACGGTGAATGGTCTTTGTGATTCCTTAATTATTACGGAAATTGTAAAAGAACTTCAAAAACTTAACGATACCGAAAAAACGACATCAAAACTATATGAATTAATTGAAAATAGGCTAAGTCATTCATCTGTCCAGCCCGCAAAAACGATGGACGAAATGGTAGACCAAGTATTATCGGGTTTGATGGCCGTTGTTGTGGAAGGAGCGGACACTGCTTTAATCATCGATGTACGTGATTATCCCGGAAGACAACCAGAGGAGCCGGACACAGAAAAAGTGGTGCGAGGTTCAAGGGATGGGTATGTCGAGAATATTGTGATCAACACCGCCTTAACAAGGAGAAGAATTCGTGATGAACGATTAAGATTTGAAATCATGCAGGTCGGGGAAAGGTCTAAAACAGATGTTGCTATTGGTTATATAAAGGGGGTTGCGAATCCGAGACTCGTTCATACCATTCGTAAAGAACTAAAATCCATTGATATTGATGGGATCACAATGGCTGATAAGACAATTGAAGAATATTTGATGAAGCAAGGCTATAACCCATATCCACTTGTTCGCTATACGGAAAGAGCAGATGTTGGGTCCATTCATTTGCTAGAAGGGCATGTGTTAATTTTTATTGATACTTCCCCCAGCATTATGATTACTCCGGCGACATTCTTCCATCATGTCCAACATGCTGAGGAGTATCGCCAATCTCCTGCAGTCGGAACCTTCGTACGGTGGACTCGATTCCTTGGGATTGTGGTATCCATTTTTTTCTTGCCATTATGGTTTCTATTCGCGATGGACCCGACCCTTTTACCAGATAATTTAGACTTTATTGGACCTAATGAACAATCTCATGTTCCTCTAATTATTCAATTACTGATTGCCGATCTTGGGGTGGAGTTTATGAGGATTGCCGCTATTCACACTCCGACACCGTTATCAACGGCGATGGGATTGATTGCTGCCGTATTAATTGGGGACATTGCCGTAGATGTCGGTTTATTTCAGGGAGAGGTAATCCTCTACGTTTCACTTGTTGCGATAGGGACTTTTTCCACACCCAGTTATGAGCTTAGTGTGGCCAATAAAATGATTCGAATGATTTTATTATTATGTGTCGCTATCTTTAAAGCGCCGGGTTTGATTATTGGATGTACGATTTATATAATCTTTTTAGCCCAGAGTAAACCATTAGATGCCCCATATTTATGGCCTTTATTACCCTTTAATCCTAAAGGTTTCTATAATATATTACTTAGAAGACCTGTTCCCGGAGCCGTGTTTCGACCAAGTGTGGTTCGACCGCAGGACCGATTCCGTCAACCGCCAAAATCACCTTAACATCGACATTGCATAAATATTTAGATTGTGATAAAGTAGTTCTACTAATTTAGAAAGAAAAACGATCTTTGTTTAATGTTTATACAATATTTATGGTTATTTATAAGGTGGGAAAAAAATGCATTTGTATGGAACTGCGGTTATTAACCAATCGGGGCATTTAGAAATTGGTGGTGTAGATACCGTAACGCTGGCTGAAGAATATGGTACACCCCTTTATGTATATGATGTTGCTTTAATAAGAAAAAGAGCACGAGCTTTTAAAGAGACATTTGACAACTTGGGCGTTAAAGCACAGGTAGCCTATGCAAGTAAAGCTTTTTCAACGGTAGCGATGATTCAACTTGTTGAAGAAGAGGGCTTGTCTTTGGATGTTGTCTCTGGCGGAGAATTGTATACAGCGATCAAAGCGGAATTTCCCAGTGAGAAAATTCATTTTCACGGAAATAATAAAAGTGACGCGGAATTAAAAATGGCTTTAGATTATCATGTTGGTTGTATTGTCGTAGATAATTTTCATGAGTTGCACCTGCTTGATCAGCTTTGTGAGGAGCGACAGCAACAGGTTCATATATTGCTACGAGTGACGCCGGGCATTGAAGCCCATACGCATGATTATATCTTAACAGGGCAAGAAGATTCCAAATTTGGGTTTGACTTGCAAAACGGGCAGGCCGAAACAGCCCTTACCTTCGCTCTTGAGAGTCAATATATGAATGTACTTGGAGTACATTGTCATATTGGTTCGCAAATCTTTGAAACAACAGGCTTTCGATTGGCCGCAAGAAAAATCCTTGAAAAATTAGCTGGATGGCAATCGTCACTAAATTTTAAATCAACCGTATTAAATTTGGGTGGAGGTTTTGGCATACGTTATACAGATGAGGATGCACCATTGGCCCCTGAATCCTATATAGTTGAAATAATTGATGAGGTAAGAACGGAGACGGATAGGCTCGGTCTGACTTTACCAGAAATTTGGATAGAACCAGGTCGTTCTATGGTAGGGGATGCGGGAACAACCCTATATTCTGTTGGTTCACATAAGGATGTGCCGAATATCCGTAAATATCTAGCCGTAGATGGCGGAATGACCGATAATTTAAGGCCTGCTCTTTATGATGCTAAATATGAAGCGATTTTGGCTAATCGAGCGAATGATGAAATAAAAGAAAAAGTGTCGATTGCCGGGAAATGTTGTGAGTCAGGTGATATGCTCATTTGGGATTTACCTTTACCGGAAGCTTCCCCTCATGATATTCTCGCTGTTTTTTGTACAGGTGCTTATGGATATTCAATGTCCAATAACTACAATCGAATACCAAGACCCCCCGTCGTATTTGTGGAAAATGGAATGAGCCGCTTAGTCGTAAAACGGGAATCCTATGAGGATTTATTACGATTAGATTTGCCATATGCTGAAAAATCTCGAGTTTAAACCCGCATTTTGCGGGTTTTTCGTATAAAAAGAAACTTTTTCTGAAATCTTTCGTCTAATATGTATAGAAGATATGATTTTAGGTTATAAAGTTTTTGCCCCCTTGGGAATCAGGAATCATTTGCTAAAACGAAGCCCAGCCATTACAATAAAACATGTGTATGAAAGGAATAATGTTGGAAGATTAAGGGGTGTGCATTCTTTGCGCAAAAAGAATATCACTTTGTTTATTTTGATCTTACTTATGGCTATAATATGGGGCATTGTATATTGGGTATTTATAGCGCCAAATGTTCGTATTTCCAAATGATTGGGCGGTATGCCAGCAGGAAATAAGAAAAATGAGGGATCAGTCATGTTAATTCGATACAAGAAAGCCTATGAAAAGATCGCAATGGGTCTTCTGTCATTTATGCCTAATGAGAAGGATCTTAAAAAACTACAAAACACAATGAAAACGTATGAAACAGCAGACAATTGGCAGTTGTTTTTATGGAAAGAAGAGGATATTATAGGTCTCGTAGGCGTTATTCAGATGGATGATGTGGTAGAGATTCAACATATCTCCGTTAATCCTTCCCATCGAGATGAGGGAATTGGGAAAAATATGGTGAAATCATTAAAGCAAATGTATCAGGATAAGAAAATCCTCCCAAATGATTATACAGCCAGCTTTTTTGAAAAATGCGAAAATATGAATGAGGAAAGCTCGGAAACGTTATAATCCGAGCTTTTTATCTGGTAAGGTAAGAAAATGGCCAGTGCTTGTTCTTTTCTTAAATATAGGAGAGTATTCTAAATCAATGGATTGTTGGCGGGGGGATTCAATTGGATATCAACTTTTCTTATAAAAAACCAGAGGATCCACTTCATATTAGTCATCGTAAACGTGATACAAAAGATGCTATGCCAGAATATCACAGTCATGTAGATCATTATGAAGTGTACTATTTAATGAATGGGAAACGAAAATATTTTATTAAGGATAAAACTTATCATGTAAATCCAGGAAACCTTGTTTTTATTCATAAAGGCGTGCTCCATAGAACGTTTCATGTGGATGACTATGAACATGAAAGATTATTAATCAATTTTACGGATCAATTTTTTGCGGGTGAAAAAGAATCATATGCTTCCCTCTTGCAATCTGTTTTTAAACAAACGCTCATTATTGAACTTAACCGCCATGAGCAACAAGAATTTGAACATATATTATTCACAATGATTCGAGAAATGCAAATAGCAGATGAAGGTTTTGAGTTATATTTGAAAACGTTGTTATTACAGTTACTTATTTCTTCCGTTCGTTTTTTAAATAGAAATAGTGCGGAAGTACAAGAATTTACAGGTAGTGTTTATCATAAAATGACAGATATTATCCATTACATAAATAAACATTACTCCTCCTCTAACCTAACACTTGACTCTGTGGCGGGTCAATTTTTTATTAGCTCTTATTATTTAAGTAGAATTTTCAAAAAAGCAACTGGTTTTACGTATAGTGAGTACTTAAATCATGTTCGTATTCAAGAGGCGCAAAGATTATTACGGGAATCAAATATGAAAGTTATTGATATCGCTGGAAAAGTAGGATTCAATAGTTTAACCCACTTTGGTAGAGTATTTAAAAATAGTACACGGTACACTCCTTCCGCCTATCGCAAGCTTCATCGTATTTAATGTATGAGATTAGGAGCAGAACAAAATATGTTGTAGATCTTCAATATTAACAAAATATGATTAGCAAAAGGCAGTCGATTCCTTTTATGCTAGTGGAGAAGGGTGAAGTCATAAGAAAAAGAGAGGATGGAATGGGTGAAAACTAATTTTGGTTGCTGTCTAGTTATTGGTTCGTTTGTTCCGCAAAATAGTGAAAGTGAACAAATGAATCGAGTGGAACAACTTAAAGAGGGGCTAATCATGTTAGAGAAAAATAACTATGATTTTGCGGAATTAACCGTTCAATTCCTAACTCAACTTTCAGAAACGGAGTTTGGCGAGGCGGTAAAAGTAATTCAGCAATCAGCTCTAAATATTCCTGTCTGTAATAGTTTTATCCCCCCGCAGTTAAAAGTCGTTGGGCCAGATGTTTCAGATGTGGAGTTAGAAAATTATTTGCATTTAGCGATGAAACGGGTTCACGAAATTGGCGGGAAACAAATTATATTTGGGAGCGGGGGAGCACGAACAATTCCCGATGGGTTTTCTAGAGCGCATGCCCAGGAACAAATAAAACAGTTTTTATATCGCTGTGAAACCTATGGGACAAAGTACGGGATTACTGTAGCGATTGAGCCACTAAATAAAGCCGAGAGCAATATTATCAATACGGTAGAAGAGGCAATAGCACTAGCAGAGGAAGTAGATTTACCGCATATCAAAGTGTTAGCAGACAGTTATCATATGGATTTGGAGAATGAGTCATTCAATATTTTGAAACAAGCGATAAAAGATGATTGGATCTCCCATGTGCATATTTCTGATCGGGAGAGACGGTTTCCTGGGGAAAAGAGTGGGAAAGAATCGATTGATTTTTCTAAACTCTTTCATGTTCTTCAGGAAGCCAAATACAGAGGCTTGATTTCAGCGGAATGTAGTTCAGCTTCCTTTGCAGAAGCAAGCGCCTTATCCCTTCCGTTTGTAAGGAACACTTGGGCAGCCATCCAAGGAGGTTTAGCAAATGTCAAGGCAGATTAAATTGAAAGTAACAGCAGGGAGTCATGATCGAAAATACTGTCCTATTCTCTTCCAATTAACGAAAGCGTTGCCACGATTAACTGAAACGATGTTAGCCGATGTGCAAATGTATGATGAAAATGGTACATCTGTACCTGTACAATGCACGAAAGAAGCCGATTCATATGTGATTCATTGGATCGTCCAGGAATTATCCGCACATGAAACGATGACGTATACGATTGATTTTGCTGGAAACAGCAAGTTAGATGTAGAGAATATTGAATTACGAGAAAAGGAAAATCAGATTGATATTATGATAGAAGATCAATTGGCCACTTCCTACGTGATGGATCCAACATTAGCAAAGCCTTATCTTGGACCTATTATTGGACCAAATGGCCTAAGTTATACTCGGCTTGATTTTGAGACGACCGAACATCCACACCATCGCTCCATATGGTTGGGAATTGGTGATGTAAACGGGGTGGATGCATGGAACGAACGACCTGGCTTTGGGAAGCAAAAAATAGATCATATTGGAGAAAAACATGCTGGTCCTGTTTTTGCTAGAATTTCATCCGAAGCAAAGTGGACAAATTTTAAGGGAAGTCCCTTAATGCGTGATCAACGAACATTCACAGTATACAATACTCCAGCCCATGCCCGTATCATGGACGTATCATTTACGCTTCATGCTGATTATGGAAGGGTTGAGCTTGGGGCAACAAAAGAAGCTGGACCGCTTGGTATCCGAGTCGCTGAAACAATGAGTGTTGATAATGGTGGCAGAATCGTCAATGCCTATGGTTCTGTAGGGGAAGAAGAATGTTGGGGGAAAAGTGCACCATGGTGTGATTATTATGGGGAAGTAGAGGGAGATACACTTGGGATTGCAACATTTGAAGATCCACAAACAACTGAATTTCCAACGTACTGGCATATTCGCAATTATGGACTGATTGCCCCGAATAATCTTTACTTCCGTGGTGGACAGCTTTTGAGAAAAGGTGAATCACTTACCTATCATTATCGGATTTATTTTCATGCAGGGAGCACGGAAGAAGCCCTTGTCGCTGAACGGTATCAAGACTTTATTCATCCTCCGAAAGTGGAAATGATCATAGATGAATCCTAATAGATATAAGTTAACCCTAAACTATCCAGCCTCATGGTGGAAAAATATGTGGAGGGAGGCATTGCCCTCCGGAAATGGAAAGATTGGGGCGGCGGTGTATGGTGGGATTAAAGATGAAACCATTCTCTTAAATCATGAAGAATTATGGCATCTAGGGCAAAAAGATGTGGTCCCAGATGTTAAGCATACACTTGCAGAAACAAGAGAGATGATGTCTAGGGGTGAATATTTGGCTGCGAGTTGGAATTTAACGAATGCCTTAAAAGAAAAAGGGTATAAAACTCGATTAGCCTCCAGATTACCACTTGGGGCGTTAAAATTAAGAATGCCGTGTGAGAATGCCTTTCGGAATTACAAAAGAATGCTTGATATGGAAACAGGTGAAGTGACGGTAAAATGGGAGGATGGCGGGAACGTATACGAAAGGAGCTTATTTGTTTCCAGAGCCGACGATCTGATTGCGTATCAGATTACTTCTGACCATGCTCCTATTCAAGCTAGTATTCAATTAGCTCTCCATAATAGTGATGGTGGCAAGCTTTCTGATCAATACCCATCACTGGTGGAATATAGCGCAGTCAAAGCAAAAGCTCCCTATTACTATTATGCGGCCAAGAATGAAGATGGACGCGATTTTGGAGCCGTTTTACGCATCATTCCAACCGAGGGACAAATGAAAGACAAGGATAATTGGATTCAATGTACAGATACGGAAAAAATGCTTATTTTAGTAAAAGCATTTGCGGGTGGGGAACGAAAGAAAGAATGGCAGCGGTTGACAAATGAGTTAGCTAATATTGAGCTAAATTATGAACAACTTCTTCATCGACATGCCGAAATTCACGGGCCTCTCTTTCGCTCTTCAGAGATTGAATTAACCGATATGGATGATCCACGTTCAAATGAAGAGCTTCTTCTCGAAGCGTATCGCGGAGAAGCAGCGCTTTCGTTAATTGAAAAAATGTGGTCCTATGGAAGATATTTGTTCATTTCTGGAACAAGATCAGAAGGTCAGCCCTTTGGTTTATATGGTTTATGGTATGGGGATTACCGATTAATGTGGGGCCATCATATGGCCAACGAAAATATTCAAATGATGTATTGGCATGCAAATGTCGGCGGCTTAAGCGAGTTTGTACCTGCTTTGTTTCATTATTACGATCAGATGATGGATGATTTTAGAAATAATGCAAATAAGCTATACGGCTGTCGCGGTATTTTTATTCCGGCTGGGACAACCCCTGGCATTGGGGTTCCGAACCAAATCGTTCCAGTTATTATGAATTGGACAGGAGCAGCCGGTTGGTTAGCGAGGCATTATTATGAGTATTGCCTTTTTACAGGTGATCAAGCGTTTTTAAAGGAGAAAGTGTTGCCTTTTATGCGAGAAGCCGCCTTGTTTTACGAAGATTTTCTCGTACTTGGTGATGACGGATATTATAAAATGTATCCTTCCGTGTCACCAGAAAATACGCCAGAAAATCATATGCCCAAAGCTGGACAGCCCTTAGCACATCCAATGCCGACAACGGTAAATGCAACGATGGATTTCGCGATTATTAAGGAGTTATTCACCCATCTGATTGAAGGCAGTCGAGTGGTTGGTGAAAATTCACCGAAAATAGAGCAATGGGAAAAAATGTTGGAAAGAATTCCTACCTATCAAGTGAATGAAGATGGGGCCATTCGTGAATGGATGCATCCAGATTTTGATGATCGCTATGATCACCGGCACTTGTCCCATATTTATCCAATTTTTCCTGGCCAAGAATTTACGCGAGAAGAAGATCCTCCATTGTTTGCGGCATTTGAAACAGCTGTTCGAAAACGATTAATTGGTGCTCAAACGGGATGGTCGCTCGTCCATATGGCTTCCATTTATGCCCGTCTTGGAGATGGGGATCAAGCCCTTGAATGTTTGAATATATTAGCACGATCCTGTCTATTGAATAATTTTTTTACATTGCATAATGATTGGCGTGATATGGGGATTTGCATGAATACGCCGACCGCTCCTGTCCAAATGGATGCAAACTTAGGATGGATTCATGCGGTTCAAGAAATGCTGATTTATGTCTCTCCTACAGTTGTAAAATTATTGCCGGCACTTCCCTCGAAATGGAAACAAGGAAAGGTTAAAGATATGTGTTTTACAACGGGTAAAATATCATTCTCTTGGGACAAAGAAGCTCGACGATTTGCAGGGAAGCTCGTTGCCGAACGAGAAACAATGATAACCCTTATACTACCTGAATTTTGTGAATACGATTCTTTAGCCGATAAGTACAATTCGGTAGCAAGATCAGCGCTAGCTCCCAATCGCTTTGATATTAGGATAAAGAGTGGAGAAACGTTATTTTTACAATCTAGCTAATAGAAAGAATGAGAAAATGGGCAAAATATATTGAACTATTTATTTTTGTGCAAATAAAGTGGAGCAATCTAAAGCTCCTTTTTCTATAATTATTGTAAGCGCTTTATAAAAATGAAAGGGTGGTCAATGAATGAAAAGTTGGAGAAAAAAAGGGTTTAATATGCTATTTTTATTGTTTTCTTTATTCTTAGTCGCCGGTTGTTCGTCTGAAGGAAGTGGTAAGGAATCAACATCTTCCGATTCACCAACAAATAGTGATATTGAACAAGAGGAAGAAGTGGAGCCTGTCACCCTATTAATGATGACACATTGGGGAGATGAACAATTCGTGAAATATTTCAAAGAACCTGTTGAGGAAAAATTTGACCATATTACATTAGAGCATGTTCAGTCACGTTGGGATGAAATAGAGGAAAATGTGTTTGCGAAGCAACTTTCCCCTGATTTAATTATGACAAGTGTGAGTGCCGAATACCTAGAAATGGATTTATTACTGGATCTCACTCCATACATTGAAGAATTCAATTTTGAATTAGATCGACTTGAACCAAGCATCTTAGACTATTTAAAAGAACAATCAAATGAAGGAGAATTGAATGGACTTCCCCTGATTCGTCCAGATTATGCGCTTGTCTATAACCCTGATATATTTGATTTATTTGGGGTCGACTATCCAACAGATGATATGACTTGGGATGAAGTGATTGAGCTTGCCCGGAAAGTAACAGGGGATATGGGCGGTGTACACTATCGCGGACTCCATCCAGGAAATTTTGATTTTATGATGCGGCAAACCGAAACGCCAAAACTAATTGATCCAGATACAAATCAACCGAAGATTGATGAAAATGAAGCTTTTAAAATATATTTGCAAAGATTAAAGGAGATCTATAGCATCCCAGGGAATGCTTTAGATTCCGCCGAAGATATGAAAGATGTAAGAGGAGTCGACCTGATGAGAAAAGGGCAACTTGCGATGGCAGCAGATCGAGCTTTTGCAGGAACCTATGCGAGCGCAGCGGTTGAAAATGGCTTGAATTTTAACTTTGTTACGTACCCACGTTGGGGAGGGGAATACGGCGATTACGGACCGAATGAACCAGGGAATGGAATTGTTGCTACGACAATTTCCAAACACCCCAAAGAAGCTTTTCGTGTAATTGACTATTTATTAAGTGATGAGTATCAAATGATCAAGTCTGAAAATGGGGATCTTCCGGCAGTTGTCACCCCAGAGGTACGTGAAGCGTTTATGAAAGGTCATGAACATTATGAAGATATCTTAAAAGATAAAAATTTATCCGCCATTACAGACGCGAACCCTGCTCCATTACCACGTCTGTCACCGTACGAAAGTGAAATTATGGAAGGAGTAGACTATCGAGAAGGTATTTTTGAGGGAAAAGACATTAACACGATTATTCGTGAAATGCAAGAGAAAGCGGAAGGAAATGCGAAAAGCGTATTATCTAAAAATTAATCAGGCATCGGACCTAAATATTTGTAAGACCCTCAACGGCAGCGGAAATATCTCTGTCGTTGATTTTTGCTTTAAGTGCGTGTTCATATTGGAAAAACCAATGGGAGAATCTTGTTTTTTCTTCCAACACTGTTATATGATAAGAAGGTAAATCGTTAAAAAATGTAGTGAATTTGGTGATAAAATGGAATACCAAGTTAAATTAGATACGTTTGAAGGACCACTTGATCTCCTACTGCATTTAATTAATCGGTTGGAAATAGACATCTATGATATTCCCATGGCCGAAATTACAGAGCAGTATTTAGCCTATGTTCATGCGATGCAAGAGTTGCAGTTGGATGATGCAAGTGAATATCTGGTGATGGCTGCGACAATGCTTTCGATTAAAAGTAATATGCTTTTGCCCCATCATGACCAACCTGAGGAAGATTACATATACGAAGAAGACGACCCGCGAGATGAACTTGTTGAACAATTAATTGAATATAAAAAGTTTAAAGAAGCATCTCTGGCTTTAAAGGATAAGGAAGCTGATAGAAGTCGTATGTATACGAAACCACCTTGTGACTTATCCGTTTATGCAGAGGAAATAGGGACAGAGCCCGTATTAGGTGAAGTCACTTTATCCGATATGCTTGGGGCCTATCATAAATTATTACGCAGAAAAAAGCTGCAAAAACCTTTACAGACAAAAATTAGTCACCAAGAAATATCGATTGAGGATAGAATGACGGAAGTATTGCAACAATTATCAGAGCAATCGAAGCGTGTCAATTTTCACCAATTTTTCCCATATGAAGATAAACAACATATGGTCATTACTTTTCTGGCCATGCTGGAATTAATGAAGCGAAATGAAATTATTGTGGAGCAAAATCGGATGTTCGGAGAAATTTTCTTAACCTTGCGGAAGGAGCCTGTAGCCATTGGAGGAAGATAAACAGTTAGGAATCCTAGAAAGCCTATTATTTGCAGCCGGAGATGAAGGATTGTCAATCGAGCAAATTGGTGAGGCAATGGAGATTTCAGAAGAAAAGGCGTTACAATTATTGGAAATCCTCAAGAAAAAGTATGATGAAGATCCTGCCAGAGGAGTGACAATCGTTGCGCTTGCAGAAACATACCAACTTGCCACCAAAAAGGAATTTTCGGATTACCTAAAGAAACTTGTAGAAACACCAAGTACCTCGTCCCTCTCCCAAGCAAGCCTTGAGACATTGGCGATCATTGCTTATAAACAACCGATTACAAGGGTAGAGGTGGAAGCGATTCGAGGTGTGAAAACGGAAAGACCTCTACACACTCTTGTTTCTAAAGGATTGATCAAAGAAGTAGGCAGAGTGGAGGGAACTGGAAGGGCAAAAATATACGGAACAACAAGTGAATTTTTAGATTATTTTGGTTTAAAGGATCTTCAAGATTTACCTGAACTTGACGAAACGTCCAATGAACATACCTCTGAAGAAGATGAGGCAGATTTGTTTTTTTCATCTTTTAAAGAGCAAATAGATTAAAGAGAAGTAAAACTGTCGGAGTCCCGCAGGAGGTGGGGCAGAACGGTGTTGCCACAGGACGTGGCGAATTTAGCCGTTCTTCCCACAAGGGAACCGGCAGTTTTTTTATCATAACCGAAAACAAAAGGCATAAACTTGTACAAACAGTAAAATCGAAATATAAAAATATTGGGGAGCGGGTAAATGAAAGCTAGAAAACATTTGATGATATTCGTAATCATGGTCATTCTTTTACAGTTGGTTATGCTCCCGAAGGAGGCTCGGGCGGTTTCAGTTAGCGCTTCTGCTGCTATTTTAATGGATCAGGAAACAGGAAGGGTTCTTTATGAGCATAACGCTAATGAGAAACACCGCATAGCTTCTATTACCAAGGTGATGACAGCCATTTTAGCGATTGAATCGGGGAAACTTGAAGAAACCGTTACAGTCAGTAAAAGAGCTGTATATACGGAGGGTTCCTCGATTTATTTACAACAGGGGGAAAAGATCAAATTAGAGGATCTTGTTTACGGTTTGATGCTTCGCTCGGGAAATGATGCTGCTACAGCGATTGCAGAACATATAGGAGGGAGTGTTGAGGGATTTGTTTTTCTTATGAATCAAAAGTCAGAAGAAATCGGGATGACTCATACGGTATTTGCGAATCCACATGGGTTAGATGACCATGAAGAACATTATTCAACAGCCTATGATATGGCATTATTAACGCGCTATGCGATGATGAATGATAAATACCGAAAGATTTCGGGTACAAAAACATACACATTAAAAAGAGAGAATGGCGCACATAAATGGGGAAATAAGAACCGTCTCCTGACAGAAAAATATGAATATTGCACTGGGGGGAAAACAGGTTTTACGAAAAGAGCTGGAAGAACACTGATATCAACGGCAACGAAAAAGGACAAGAATTTGATTGCAGTCACACTAAATGCACCAGATGATTGGGATGACCATATTTCCATGTATGAATATGGATTTAAGACGTATTCCCAGAAAACGATTTTGCAAAAAGGTTCTTTATCCATAGATATCAAAGGAATGGAAAAGAAACAGTTTTTTATTAAAAATTCAATTGTTTATCCATTAGCTGAGAAAGAAGTGGATGAAGTGAAAATGGAATATAAGTTGTTGCCAGTAAAGAAATTAAAAACAATCAAGAATGGAAAAGTAGGTATGGCGATTATGTATCTGCAAGAAAAGCCTGTTATAAAAGAGAATATTTATGTGAAAGAAGAGGTTGATAAAGAGGTGAGCTGGTGGGATTATTTTAAAAATTTAATCGTTAGTAGGGCAGATGCTCATGATTAATTATATATGGATGGCAATGACATTAATTGGGTTAGTGTTCGCCGCGATTAATGGGAGAATGAAGGAAGTGAATGAGGCAATTTTTCAATCAGCTAACGAAGCCGTCACCATTTGTATCGGTTTAATCAGTGTGCTTGTCTTTTGGTTAGGCATGATGAGGATTGCCCAAGAAAGTGGGTTATTGGATAAACTTTCGGCCTTATTTAAACCGCTTGTATTAAAACTTTTTCCAGAAATTCCCCCAGATCATCCTGCGGCAGGATATATATTATCGAATATCATTGCGAATATGCTAGGCTTAGGGAATGCGGCTACACCCCTTGGGATCAAGGCGATGGAGCAGCTAAAAGAATTAAATGGTGGGAAAGCTGTAGCGAGTCGGTCGATGATTACCTTTCTCGCCCTCAACACATCGGGGTTGACACTTATACCCACAACGGTTATTTCCATTCGGATGAATTATAAATCTGTTAATCCGACTGAAATTGTGGGTCCGACTTTATTTGCAACGATTTGTGCCACTGCTGTAGCGATAATAGTCGATCGTTATTTTTATAGGCGCCGTAGTAGAAAGGGCGTGAAATAATCCGTGCAACTCATATCAGCGGTTTCACTCTGGATTATTCCGATTATGATTGCAGTGATTTTGATTCATAGTCTTTGGAAAAAAACCCCGGCTTATGAACATTTCGTTGAGGGAGGAAAAGAGGGAATCAAAATTGCGATTTCGATCATTCCGTTTCTCATTGGGAT
Organism: Lederbergia sp. NSJ-179; assembly: GCF_022867885.1. GTDB lineage: Bacteria > Bacillota > Bacilli > Bacillales > Bacillaceae_C > Lederbergia. Next base: position 103,775 of record NZ_JALIFP010000001.1, read on the forward strand.
GTTGGTTGCGATTACGATCTTCCGCGCATCAGGGGCCCTTGATTTCGTGATTCAATTGATCCGACCTGTACTTGATTTCATTGGTGTTCCTGCCGAAATTGTCCCTTTGGCTTTTATTCGGCCGATATCAGGGAATGCTGCATTAGGCTTAATGAGCGATATGATCGCTGTTCATGGTCCTGATTCTTTTTTGGGAAGAATGGCATCCATTTTACAGGGGAGTACGGACACGACTTTTTATGTTTTAACTGTATATTTTGGCGCTGTGGGGATTAAGAAGATGGGCGATGCCTTGAAAGTGGGGTTACTAGCTGATCTTGCCGGCATTTCTGCCGCCATTCTGATTACAACAATCATGTTCAGTTCATAAACTGGACATGATTGTTGTTTTTTTAAAGCATGATCAGCTCTCTTCCTTTGAATTTTGGGATATATATGTAATAATTCTAACAGGAAAAAACCATGAGGTGAAGAAAATGGAACGCTTGCAAAAAGTCATCGCACACGCCGGCATTGCTTCAAGAAGAAAAGCGGAAGAGCTTATTTTGAATGGAAGAGTAAAAGTAAATGGGAAAACTGTAAAGGAATTAGGAACGAAAGTGTCTGCTACAGATAAAATTAAAGTGGATGAAGTCCCACTTGTCCAAGAAGAAAAAAGATATTTTCTTCTTTATAAACCACGGGGAGTGATTTCGGCTGTTTCTGATGATAAAGGAAGAAAAGTGGTAACTGATTTCTTTCCCATTGTAGAAGAAAGAATTTATCCGGTTGGTCGACTTGATTATGATACCTCGGGATTGTTAATCCTAACCAATGATGGGGAATTTTCCAACTTACTCGCCCATCCACGTTATGAGATTAAAAAAGTGTATATTGCCAAGGTAAAAGGAATTCCGACGAAGGAAGCTTTGAAACAGCTTGAGAAAGGCATTCACTTAGAAGATGGAAAGACGGCTCCAGCAAAAGTTAAGTTAACGTCACTTGATAGGAAAAAGGGAACAGCGATTATGGAAGTGATTTTACATGAGGGGAAAAATAGACAGGTTAGAAGAATGATGGAAGCCATTGGTCACCCAGTCCTGAAGTTAAAAAGGGAACAGTATGGCTTTCTGACCTTACATGGATTAATTGCGGGAGAGTCTAGGGAATTAACCCCTCACGAAGTAAAACAGTTACGGACATTGGCTCAAACAGGCAAAAATCGGTAATCAATAAGGGCAAGTTTCACATAAACTTCAAAACCTGTGATATTGTTGCTAGGAACTAAGGTGTATAATGGATTAAATGTGTCATGGGCTAGGAGGGAAGAGGAAGATGTCAGGGAAAAAGAAAAGACGTCTCTGGATACGGACAGTTATTTTAATCGTCCTATTTGCTGCTGTAGCATTTACCCTTTATGCAAGTTTAACGAAAGATAAAGCGAAAATTGCCATAGGGGATAAAGCTCCTGATTTTGTCCTTACCGATATGGAAGGCAATAAGCATCAGCTATCAGAATATAGGGGAAAAGGTGTGTTCATAAACTTTTGGGCCACATGGTGTAAACCTTGTAAGGTAGAAATGCCTGATATTAATAGCCAATATAATGATTATAAGGGTCAGGATGTAGTCGTCCTGGGGATTAATATGGGAGATTCCAATTTATTAATAAATAGCTTTTTGGATAAACACGATTTGGATTTTCCAATCTTAAAGGACAAAAGCAAAGATGTCGCAGGAGATTATAATATTTATAAATTACCGGCAACCGTTATTATTGATTCAGATGGTGTGATCGTTGACATTGTGGAAGGTCAGCTACCTGAGGGGAGAATTAAGGCCATGATGGAGCATATTAAGCCGTAATAAGGGAGTTTTAAAGCAATGAAAGAAATAAAATGTCAATGCGGACATGTTAATCCTGTTGGAACGATACTGTGTGAAGCTTGCGGAAGAGCGCTTACCGATCAAGCAAAGCAAGAGAAACTGCATGATATGCGCTATGAGGGCAGTGCGCGCAGATCCCAGACATACAATAAAAGTATCATCGACAAGATATGGAATTTCTTTTCATCTGTAAAGGTGGGTGTCTGGTTAATCGTGATCACATTGGTCATGTCATCTTTTGGCACGATTTTTCCCCAGGTTATGTACATACCAAAGAATGCGGACCCATCCATTTATTATACAGAGAAGTATGGATTCTTTGGAACGGTGTACTATGTTTTAGGGCTTTATGACTTATACAGCTCATGGTGGTATTTGCTATTAATTGCTTCCATCGGGGTATCGCTCGTTATTTGTAGTCTTGATCGCTTTGTCCCGTTATATCGTGCTTTGAAAAATCAACGGATTCATCGTCATGAAGGATTTTTAAAACGGCAAAGATTATACAATCATATAAGTGAAACGGAAAAGACAAAGCGCGACTTTGAATTTATTAAACAAAGGATGATAGAAAAACGATATAAGGTACGAGAAGAAAATGGTCATATCTTAGCAGAAAAAGGCCGTTTTTCCCGTTGGGGACCGTATGTGAATCATATTGGTCTAATTATTTTTTTGCTAGGGGCGATGCTCCGTTTCGTCCCAGGGATGTATGTGGACGAAACTTTATGGCTTCGAGAAGGAGAAAGAAAGATTATTCCAGGTACACATAAGCAATATGTCTTAGAAAATAAAAAATTCACACTTGAAACCTATCAAAAAGGAACAGACAAAGAAGTGTATGAAGCGGCCCTTGACCGAGTAGGAGGGGTGGCGAAGAACTTCCAATCAGACGTGATTCTTTATGAAAGAGATCCTGAACAAGCCGTTGGGGATGATGATCAATTAAAAGAGCGGAAGAAGGCAGAAATCCGTGTTAACCAGCCTTTAAAATTTGATCATTATGCCATTTATCAAACAGATTATAAAGTAAATGAATTGAAAGCAATGGTCTTTGATCTTGTGGACAAAAAGACTGAAGATAGTAAGGGAGAAGTCACCATTGATTTATTTGAGCCCGAGAAAGAATATGATCTTGGTGATGGTTATAAGGTTGAGTTGCTAGGGTATTATCCCGATTTTTCAGGGGTCGACAAGAATGGAGAGCCACAGACGGATTCCGCTGTTCCAGATAATCCAGCCTTTATCTTTAATATGATTTCACCGGAGCACCCTGAAGGGGAGACCAGTTTTGTCGAAATTATGCGAACAACAGAGTTGTTAGGGGAAACAGATTATAAAATGGCTTTTAAAAATGTAGAGACTCGTAATGCGACGATCTTAACAGTAAGGAAAGATTTAACCTTATGGATATTAGCAATAGGTGGTGCGATCTTTATGATTGGTGTCATACAAGGCTCCTATTGGAATCATCGGCGAATATGGTTACAAAACAAAAATGGTGAAATATTAATAGCTGGGCATACGAATAAAAATTGGTATGGATTAAAACGAGAAATAGCAACCATTCTAAAAGACACCTCCATTCCGGAACCTCTTGATCAACGGGAGGAGAAAAATAAAGCAAAAGAAAGTGGGAATACAAATGTCTAACCTAGTACAGACGAGCGCTTATTTATTGAATATCGCCTTTATTATGTACTTAGTGGCAGTCTTTTTCTTCGGAGGAGCGATACGAGATAAAAGAGGAAGAGCAAAACAAAAGGGAACGAATATGTGGTCCAAGATTGGGATTACGATAACGATTATAGGATTTATTGCGCAATTAGGTTATTTTATTACCCGTTGGATTGCCGGGGGACATATCCCAATTAGCAATTTATTTGAATTTACAACATTTTTTGGCATGATGTTAGTAGGGGCTTTTATTTTAATCTATTTCATTTACAGATTAAATGTATTAGGACTTTTTGCATTACCCATTGCGATGTTGATTATTGCTTATGCGAGTATGTTTCCATCTGAGATTGCTCCACTGATTCCAGCTTTACAAAGCGAATGGTTAGTCATCCACGTCTCAACGGCTGCGATTGGACAAGCGATTTTATCAATCAGCTTTGTTGCGGGTCTTATTTATCTATTAAAGGTAGTCGATACAACGAAAAAAAGTCTTAAATCCTTTTCACTAGAGATTATTCTGTATATATTGGTTGTCGCAGTTGGTTTTATCGGGATCACAACCGCCTTTTCGGTGGCCCATTACCAAACCGACTTTAGTTGGGTAAATCGAGATGGCGAAACGTTGAAAGCCAGTTATCAGCTCCCTGCCATCGTAGGCCCACATAAAGCGGAAAAAATTGCTGGAGATGGCATGGAACCGTTGGCGAAAATGCCAGCACTTATCAATGCGAAAAAGTTAAATACAGTGATTTGGAGTACATTGGTTGGAACAATTTTATACCTGTTATTCCGATTAATCTTTCGCAAGAAAATTAGTGCCGTCTTACAACCATTAACCAAAAAGGCCAATTTGGATTTAGTGGATGAAATTGGCTATCGTTCTGTTCTGATCGGTTTTCCTGTATTTAGCCTAGGCGGTCTCGTTTTTGCGATGATCTGGGCGCAAATTGCTTGGACGCGTTTTTGGGGCTGGGATCCTAAAGAAGTATTTGCGCTGATCACCTTTCTATTTTACGCTGTATTTTTACATTTACGACTGTCCGTAGGGTGGCATGGTGAAAAATCAGCTTGGCTTGCAGTGATTGGCTTTGCCATCATCTTATTTAATCTTATTTTTGTGAACCTCATTCTTGCCGGATTACACTCCTATGCGTAGAATAAAGAAGAAAGCCTAAAAAAAGTGAACTGTTATGGATACAAAAGAAAAAATACGCTCACACCCAAAAGTGCGAGCCTTTTTCTTATCCAATCGGAATAGAGTTGAAAAATAATATGTAACATTCGAGGGAGGGCTAGAAATGAATGAACAAGTCAAAATTCTTGTTGTAGATGATGAAGATCGGATTCGCAGATTACTTAGGATGTATTTGGAAAGGGAAAATTATTTGATTGAAGAAGCTGGGGATGGGACGACTGCTTTGGAATTAGCTTTGAACAATGATTATGATTGTATCCTTCTCGATTTAATGATGCCGGAGAAAGATGGGATTGAAGTATGCAATGAATTACGTGAACATAAGGACACTCCGATCATTATGTTGACGGCTAAAGGGGAGGAGTCAAATAGGGTCCAAGGATTTGAGGTAGGGGCAGATGATTATATTGTGAAACCTTTCAGCCCGCGTGAAGTCGTATTGAGAGTAAAGGCGATCCTAAGAAGGTCCTCGCAAACTGGTTATAGGGGTGCTACTGCTTCAGCAAGAGATATTATAGTCTATCCGTATTTATCTATTGATCATGATGCCCATCGAGTAACGGCCAATGGTCAAGAAGTTAATCTCACACCGAAAGAATATGAATTACTTCATTTTTTAGCGAAATCACCTGACAAGGTCTTTGATCGTGAACAGCTTTTAAAAGAGGTTTGGCAGTATGAATTCTTTGGTGATTTAAGAACAGTCGATACTCATGTTAAAAGACTGCGTGAGAAATTAAACCGTGTCTCAGAAAAAGCGGCAGGAATGATTGTCACTGTATGGGGTGTGGGGTATAAATTCGAGGGAAATGAATGAGACTTTGGAGAAGTGTAGTAGGGAAACTATGGATGACGATCCTTCTATTGGTTTCCTTTGTTTTAATTATTTTAACGATTTTACTGTTAGAGTTTTTCGAAAATTATCACGTAAGTCAAATAGAACAGGAATTAGCAAACCAAGCCAATAAAATTTCCAGTATTGTGGAAGCTCATGCGGATGATGGACTTGGGGAAGAAATTGTTTTTGAAATAGTGGATCAACCTGTAGGGGTCGTAATTGCGTATAATGAGCAGAATTTCCGCCAGTCACCGAACACTCCAAAACAAGAGGGAATAACAGTAGAAAATTTTCTCAAGGATCCTGAATTGGTTCAAGTATTCTCCGGTAAAAATCAAGTCGTCAAAGAAATTTCGCTAGCGGATTTAGAAGAAAGAGGAAGCAGATACGAAAATATTATTGTAGCGGCCGTCCCTCTTCAAATTCATCATCAAAACGGTGCCATTTTTATCTATCAATCTCTATCCGTATTAAAGGATACTACTCATAAAACAACGAGATTGATTTTGCTCGCCGCAGGTATTGCCATTATCTTGACAACTTTTTTTGCTTTTTTCTTAACAACTAGATTAACGGCTCCATTAAGAAAAATGAAAGAAGCGGCTTTCCAGGTTTCCAAAGGTGAGTTTGATACAAAAGTTCCCTTTTTAAGTCATGATGAAATTGGGGAACTGGCCATTGCTTTTAATCAAATGGCGAAAAGATTGAAAATTAATATGAATGTTTTAAGTCAAGAAAAAGAGCAGCTTAAAAGTATATTAAGTAGTATGGCAGATGGCGTTATGACATTTAGTCAAAGTGGAGCCATTTTGATTACAAATCCACCTGCAGAACGCTTTTTACAACAATGGCATAATGAAGTTGAAAAAAACAACGGTCCGATCCCAACTGAATTAGCGGCATTATTGGCTCAAGCGATTTCTACAGAATCGGAGCAAACAGAGGAATTAGAGATACAAAGCCGCTATTATGTCGTCATCGTCAGCCCACTCTATACGCAAAATCAGGAAAGTGTCCGTGGCGCTGTCGCTGTGATCCGCGATATGACCGAGGAAAGGCGACTTGATAAATTAAGAAGTGATTTCGTATCGAATGTTTCTCATGAATTACGAACACCGATCTCCATGCTTCAAGGGTATAGTGAAGCGATTATTGATGATATTGTCGAGTCAGAAGAGGAAAAGAAAGAATTAGCCAAAATTATTTATGATGAATCTTTACGAATTGGTCGCCTTGTCAATGAATTACTTGATCTCGCCAGAATGGAAGCAGGTCATATTTCCTTGCATTATGAAAATCTCGAAATAGGGTCATTTATTCAGCGCATCATGCATAAATTTGGTGGAATAGCAAAGGAAAATAAGGTACACTTAGAGTGTCAATTGGATCCAAACAAGACAATATTTGCCATGGATCCAGATCGGATGGAACAAGTATTAACGAACTTAATTGATAATGCGATCCGGCATACCCCCGAGGAGGGTGTTGTCACGATCACACAAACAAGAAATGAGCAGGGTATCACGATTGCAGTGACTGATAATGGAACTGGAATTCCAGAAGAGGATCTACCTTTTGTTTTTGAACGATTTTATAAGGCAGATAAAGCCCGTACAAGGGGGAAAGCAGGAACCGGATTGGGACTTGCTATTGCTAAAAATATTATCGATGCCCATAATGGAAAAATAACCGTTCAAAGCAAAATAAATGTTGGGACAACCTTTACCATTTTTTTACCAAATATGTAGGGAATAATGTTGAATTTTGCCATGAAATCTTGTTCCACGAGAAACGATCGCACGACGGACTGAATAACTTAAAAGGGTTGTTCAGTCCGTTTATTTATTTTATTCTAAAAATGGGAAAATTTAAAATGCTCAAAAAGTGTAACTATTTTTGAGATAAAACGACTAATTGATAGCGGGGGAGGGGAATCAATGGACTCCGTGTTTGATGAATTGTATCGCAAGTACCACAGGGATCTTTTTCAATTTTTATTCTATATGGTGAAAAATCGCGAGGAAGCGGAGGATTTGGTCCAAGAAGTGTATATTCGAGTGATGAAATCTTATCGTTATTTTAAAGGAGAGAGTACAGAAAAAACTTGGCTTTTTTCCATTGCGAAAAATGTAGCCATTGATCATTTTCGAAAACAGAAAAATTGGAGAGAGCGGATATACGATAAATTTGATTGGGATCGTGGAGGGATTAAAGATGCGGCCCCATTGCCGGAAGACATCACGATTCAAAATGAGAATGTAGAAGTGTTATTTCATTGCTTAGGAATGTGTTCAACCAACCACAAACTTGTCATCATTATGCGCTATATCAATGATTTTTCTGTGATGGAAACAGCTCAGGCGTTGAATTGGTCGGAAAGTAAAGTGAAAACGACCCAACACCGTGCAATTAAAGCATTAAGGGGAAAAATGGAAACGTATTTAAAGAGGAGGTTCGCCTAATGCCTCAAGCTAATCATCATGATAAGAAAATTTTACAATTACTGAAGCAACTTCCAGAAGTGACAGATCATCGGTCGAAAGAAGAGATCTATCGTAATATGAAGAGAGCAATTCAAGAAAAGCCTAAAAAGTCAAAAAGGCGTGTCCTAATCCCTACATTATCTTCTATCGCTGTCCTGTTGATCTTTATACTTGTATCACCTGTCTTGTTGGGTCCATTTCCATTTGAACGAAGTGCTAATAAACAAGAGGAATCACAATTAGCTGATCATCAGCCTGAAAGCTCTTCTTCCCAGGTTCGTAGATCGGCTCAACCGGAAGAGAAATCGGATGCCGATACGATGCAAGCAAATGAAGTTAGAAAGCAAACACGTTCTTTAAAAACGGCAGTGTATAGTGAGGATCTCAAGAAGGATGAAGTATTTACTTATGGGAGTCTCACCAATGATGAAGGATTAATTCCCGTATCCGTTAGTTTACTTGTACCTAAACATGAGGATGAATCATCATGGCTGGAGCAATATAAAGAAGCGGCTAAGGAGATGCAGGAAAAATCCACTGGCTTAATCAATATTGATCCATTGTTAGATTCTGTCGTTATTGAGGATACAACAACGGCACGAGTGATTATGGATAAAGATTTTAGAAAGAATTTTCATTATCAAGATGGATTGGATGATTTTATTCAAAGTCTATTCCAATATACGGATATCGATTATGTCTCATTTACAGATGAAAATGGCCAGCCTGTAGAATTTGGTAATTCCGGGATAAAACAAGATCAAACGATTGAAAAGCAGCAGCATAAAGCACAGTTTCTTTATGAGACTTCAAATGGGGAGCCTTTTATTGTCGCAGATCATACTTCTTCTGAAAATCTCGATGAAGCCATTCAAAGGATGAAAAAAGCCCCCGATGGTTTTCGACAATCACTTATTCCAAATGGCATTCAACCTGAAGTTGTTCAAGAGGACAATGAAATGGTCACGGTTCAATTTGAGCAGCCACTTAATCTTGTAGAAGGCGATCAGCAAGAAAATATGTGGATGATTGAGGGGATTTTACTAGCGGCTAAGGATTTTGGTTTTCAATCCGTGCAGTTTGATAATATCGAGTCGGAGCATTGGCAAGGCTTCCGTTTTGATCAACCCATTCAAATCCCTGTTGCGCCCAATGTTTTACGATAAGCTCTTCTCTTCACAAATCAAGATCGTTATTGTATAATGAATTTGAAAATAAAATATGATTCATCTTCGGGGCGTGGTGAAATTCCCGACCGGCGGTAAGGATGCGAAAGTTTCTAAGCCCGCGAGCTTCTTTGAAGCAGGATTTGGTGAGATTCCAAAGCCGACAGTATAGTCTGGATGGGAGAAGATGGAGGTTGCCTTGTGTTTAAACAAAGGCGGTATATGAACTTATAACTAGGGGACTTTTCGTTGTTATGAGGTTTGTGTACTGCTCCAGTTTAAACGTCTATTTAAGCATCCGATTATTCTCCCTCAAAGTTTTTTCTTTGAGGGTTTTTATTTTGGAGCGCTTCAAGGCAAACCTTTCTTCATCGAGGAATGAATCTCCAAGGAGAGAGGATATTGAAAAATTTAAGTGTCAGATCGTTTGTTATCATTGGAATGCTCAGTAGTTTGGCGTTTATTTTCATGCTAATCAAATTTCCGATTCCGCCATTTCCACCATACTTAACAGTTGATTTCAGTGATATCCCCGCACTGATTGCTGCTTTAATTTTAGGCCCAACGGCAGGAATTTTGGTAGAGTTATTTAAAAATATTTTAGATTATTTGACTTCAGGTAGTCCTACTGGTATCCCAATTGGGAACATGTCTAATTTCATTGCAGGAGTTTTGTTTATTTTACCAACGTATATCGTGTATAAGCAATTAAAAGCCAAATGGGGCTTAATGGTATCTCTTACGATTGGTACTTTGTTTATGGCTGTGTTCATGAGTATTTTAAATTATATTGCCATCCTGCCAGCCTATATTGCTTTCGGTGGCTGGGAACCAATGAGCACGGTCGCTTTACGAAAAATAGTGGTCCTATCCGTTTTACCATTTAATATTATAAAAGGTCTGATTGTAGCAGCTGTATTTTTACTGGTGTATAAGCGATTAAGCAACTGGCTGAACAAACAGGCTGCGTATAAAAAAGCTTAATGGAAACGGAGATGCGAATGACGCATCTCCGTTTCCATTATTCCCCATATTTGAAAGGATCTCCATCAAAAGGTTGTTCAGCTATCTTTATTGATTCCGTCGGACAGCCTTCAAAAGCATCGATTACATCATCTTCCAATATATCAGGAACGGCTTCCGTTCCCGTATTGTCATCAAGAATAACATAGGCCAATCCTTCGTCATCATAATCATATATATCAGGTGCCGATAAGCCACATGCCCCACAGGCAATACAAGTATCTTGATCTACAATCGTATACTTCGGCACAAATACTCCCTCCATCCATACATATTTAAAATGAAAAATTGCTTCCATATTATTTTATAGCTAGTTCATCACCTTTTCAATGATTAGAAGAATATTGCAGGAATGCAACATAGCTCGTTTTAGACCAGCGTAGAATAAATAAGTGGGAATCTTTCACATTCTTCTAATATCTTAAGTGACCTCCCATTTTGTCGAATGATTATAGAATGACATTGATATAGTCGAATTTCCTTATTCATGGTAAAATATTGTAAGAATGGGTAGAAGGGGAGTTATCAGATGACTTTTTTACATGCACTCCTATTAAAATGTTTGCGGAAAATAAATGGAGAGAGAACCATTTATTCCATTTACCATTTGTTAGCAGGAAAAAAATCATCACAGACTCTTCAGGACGCTCACCTGTTCCATTTGGCACCTTTTTTTAAAACAATGCCAGACATAAACCGTTCCCGATTTAATCGCTATATTCAATATTTAATCGAGCAGAATGACTTAGATTACGATAGTAGAACCTTTACCGCTCACATAACTGAAAAAGGAATCAAGACTTATACAGAGTATTTTGAGAAAATTCCAGTCCTAAAATACTTACATGGCTTAAAGTATCAAGATGCGACAATCCAAATGTGGAATCGACTAACCCTACTCGTCCAAGCCTTATCGCATTTAAATCATGCAGACAAGCGGTATCATCCAGTCAATAGGGATCCTGAAATCCATCTCTGGGTAAAGAACTATGTATTGGAAAATAAAATAAACAGAACAGATTTATCCTTCCGTTTATATGAGGAGCTTCAAGCTTTATTAAGACCTCCATTCCCTGAAGATCCTGTTACAGTGATTTGGAGGTTAAGTGGCTATCAAATGATTGGTTGGACAGATAAACAAACAGCCGAATATTTACATGTCGAGCAAACTGAATATCATTTTCGCTTTTTAAATGGTCTTCATTATTGGTTGCAAACGATCATGAAAGATCCGCAAAAATTTCGAGTAATGCATTCCATTATCGCTGATTTATACCAAAAATTCCCATTAACAAAAACAGCACAGAGAACGGCCGAATTATTGGCCGCAAATTTATCAGTGGAAGAAGTAGCATCCAGACGACATTTAAAACAGAGTACGATTGAAGACCATATTATCGAAATCGCAATGAATGATCTTACATTTTCGATTGAACCCTTTATTGACGAACAACTGGTAAACGAAATTTTATCTACAGCAAAACAGTTAAAGGTCAAAAAATTGAAACCCATTAAAGAAAAAATAGGGGCTTCTTCTTATTTTCAAATCCGTCTTGCCCTTGCAAGGTTAGGAGGAGAAGAATGACGAAGGACGAAATTCTACAGAAAGTATTCGGCTATGACTCTTTTAATCAAGGTCAAGAGGAAACCATTGAGGCTGTTTTAAATGGAGATGATGTGCTGGCGATGCTACCTACAGGCACGGGTAAATCTTTATGTTATCAATTACCCGCCTATCTCCTGGAGGGGGCGGTTATCGTCGTCTCTCCTTTGATTTCATTAATGCAGGATCAGGTCGAGCAATTGAGAATATTAGGTGAACGAAGGGTTGTGGCGTTAAATTCCTTTTTAAACGGAAAGGTGAGAGAACAAACATTACGTCATTTACATCAGTATCGCTTTATTTATGTATCACCTGAAATGCTTCGAATGGAGACCATTTTAAACAAATTGAAAAAAATGAAAATCGCTCTATTTGTCATTGATGAGGCCCATTGTATTTCCCAATGGGGTTATGACTTCCGCCCAGACTATTTAAATTTGGGAAAGATGCGTGTTTGGATAGGCAACCCACCAGTCCTTGCCTTAACAGCCACTGCCCAACCCGAGGTGCGTGAAGATATTAAGGAATCTTTGCAATTTAAAAACCCGAAAGAATTTGTTTATTCGATTGATCGCCGCAATATTAGTATGGTTGTTGAAAAATATGATCACCACCTTCAAAAAAAGGAGAGGCTTCTAGAACTTGTCCCACAATTTAAAAAGCCAGGGATTATCTATTTTTCTAGTAAGCGTCTAACAGAGGAATTTGCGGAATTTCTCCGCCTGAATGGAGTAAAGAATGTTGCGGCATATCATGGTGGTATGAATCAGGAGCAACGCATTCTAATCCAGCAGCAATTTTTATATGGTCAATTAGAGGTCATTTGTGCAACAAGTGCTTTTGGGATGGGAATCAATAAAAAAAACATTCGTTTCGTCATTCATTATCATATGCCGGGACAAATGGAATCCTATATACAGGAAATTGGTCGAGCGGGCAGAGATGGGAAGGATAGTATTGCCCTTCTTCTTTATTCAACTGGAGACGAAATGCTGCCTATTCGGCTGATTGAACAAGAACTTCCTGAAGAATGGCAAATAAACGCTTATTACAATTTATCCGCTACTAAAAACAAATTAAAAATTGTCGAAGATTTAAAATTAACGGAAACTCAGCTTCGCTATCTTGACTATTATTCTAATGATTTCCGTGATAAACAAGCAATAGCGGGTAAAGTTATAGAAATGAGAAAAATTCGGCAAGAAATAAAACTGAAAAAAGTGTGGGAAATGTCCAATTGGATTCATACTAAAGAATGCAGGAGGAAAAAAGCATTAATCTATTTTCAGGAATCCTATAAGCAATCTCCAGAACAATGCTGCGATCTTTGTCAGTTAGAATTAAGTCATTATTTTGCGGATAATGTGGAAGATCATGAAGTGAAAAGGGAGTCATGGGAATGGAGATTGCGAAAAATACTAATAGAAAAGTGATTGGACATGAATCGTAAAAAGAAAGCGGAATGGATCAAGAGTTTAACAGAGAAAGAGATCATCTGGAGTGTTTTATTTACACAGATTATATTGCTTGCGCTGGCAACCATTTTAAGTCTTGTCTTCTTTAAAGATTGGCATTCCTTTTTGACTTTATTTCAATGGGACTCTACCTGGGTCTTCATTGGAATTTTAAGTGGTTTGATCGTAGCAAGTCTAGACCTATTCTTCATGCAGCGGCTTCCCCGGCATTATTATGATGACGGTGGAATCAACGAAAAAATATTTTCTAAGCTGACGTTCATGAAAATAATTGGGCTTGTTTTCATCATTGCAGTAGCAGAAGAGTGGTTATTCCGTGGAATCATTCAAACAAAATTTGGTTTAATTCCAGCAAGCATTATTTTTTCGGCTATTCATATGAGATATTGGGCCCATTGGTATCTTATCCTCAATATTTTATTCCTAAGTATTTGGATCGGCTTGATTTTTGAGTGGTCTGGAAAAATTTTATGGCCGGTTGTATGGATGCATTTTATGATTGATTTTTTATTAGGGCTATCCATTCGTCTAAAAGCTAAACGAAAAGTGGGGGATGAAGTATGACTGAACAAAAAAACAAGAGAACAAAAGCCGAACTTCCTTCCAGAGCAGAAGTACACAGCAGAAAAAATAAAACAAACCAAAAAAACTTGAAGACTTCTATTCCGACTGTTTTGGTCATTCTATTATTGTTAATGCCTATTACAATGATGGTTTATGCCAATAAAGATAAATTACCCAGTACGAAACCAACGGGGCATTCTGGGGAAGAAATATCTTTTGATGAAACAACGGATACGATTCATACGAGCGTGGGTGGCGAATCCACTGGGGATGATAAAAAGCAAGAGGAAGAGAAAGAGAAAAATGAGAATAAAAAAGAGAAAGTTGAAAAGACAGACGAAATAAATAAACAGAAGAAAGAACAGGAAAACGAAAAGCAATCAAAACATGAGGAAAAGAAAAAGGAAAATGAAAAGGCAGCGGAAAAAATAGTGAAAGAAGACAATAAAGAGAAAGAAGAAAATACGAATAAGGAAATAGAGTCGAAAAAAGAAATAGAGTCGAAAAAAGCTCCAATTGAGGATCACACTTCTGTTCAAGATGAGAAGGTAGTATATCACACAGTCCAAAAAGGAGAGACCCTTTTTCAAATTGCTATGAATTATTATCAAAGTCAAGCTGGGATTGAAAAAATTCGTCAGGCAAATGGCATATCAGGGAATGAAATTGCTGCTGGACAAAAATTAAAAATACCAAAACCGTAATGGACATAGAATAACTTTCCTCCACATAAATTTGTATAAAGCAATATGTGGAGGGAAGTACGATGAAGTCGTTTTTGCTGGATGAAATCGAGAAGATGGATCCGATCACAAAGCGAATCTTACAAAACTTAATCGATCGGAAAAAAAAGCTCAATCACTACAAGCAATTACATTTTTTTCTACTAACTGGTGCCTTGCTTTTTAGTTTGGTCATCTTTTATTTTATTTTTCATACAACCGTGATTCCTCATCAATCATCTATGTTAGACCTTATTTCAATATTTTTGCAGCAAAGTAAATTTATCTATTTCATGTTGATCGCAGCTGCTTTATTCGGCGCTGTAAAAATTACTTTTGAAAAAATGCAGAAAAGTGAGCAGGAATTTCATACGCTAAGATGTGAGGTCATTGATAAAAGTGGAGATTTATGGAAGGGGGACCGATGGGGCGAAAGACATAAAGTATATGAACAAATGAAGAATAAATACGATATTAATTTATACCATCAAAGCAAGTGATCATTTCTTTAAGGATGATTACTTGTTTTATCGTCAAAGTAAAGTAACTTCTACTAAACTGAAAATTTGGCTATATTTTTAGGACATTGCTTCACTAATAAGTCCATCTTGCCTGTTTTCACCTTTTAAACATCCACAGCTAAACATCCCATCTCATTTTTAGAGTGAAAAGGTGGGATGTTTTTACATCTCTTTGAAACTTTCATTTTACTTATACGTAAATCCATATTATTAAGGGAAGAAAGGATTTTTTTCATGATGTCATTTCCGGAAAACATTCGTTTCTGTTATGAATGGCGTTCTTATCAGGCAAGAATCTTAGATGAGCTTGATAGGCATTTAAGTAATAAACATTTACATCTTGTCGCCCCGCCTGGCTCTGGTAAAACTGTTTTGGGGCTGGAAGTCATGTTGCGCTTAAATAAGCCGACATTGATTGTTGCTCCTACTGTTGCTATTCGTAATCAATGGGCTGAGCGTTTTGTTGAATTATTTTTACAATCGAGGGAGCGTCCTGATTGGGTTTCAATGGATATTTATCAGCCTGCATTTGTGACGATTACAACTTATCAGGCTTTACATAGTTTTTTTTCTAAGAAAGTGGGGGAAGAAATAGGGGAAGAAGGGGGAGATGATGGGGGAGAGAACGAGCTTAAAAATGCCTCAGAAACGAAAGACGAAGCGATTACGCGGTTAAAATCATATCCATTCGGTACGTTCATTTTAGATGAGGCTCACCATTTACGAACAGCTTGGTGGCAAAGTACGATTGATTTTCGCGATCATTTAGGGGAACCTGCGATCGTTGCCTTGACCGCAACGCCTCCTTATGACACTGGGTTACATGAATGGGAAAAATATATGAAGCTATGTGGCCCCATTGATGCGGAAATTACTGTCTCGGAACTTGTCCGGGAACAAGAATTATGCCCACATCAAGATTATATTTATTTTTCGGCGCCATCCACGAAAGAGGCAGCTCCGATCAAAATATTCCACCAAGCTGTTTCCAATTTCCGTCATAAAATGGTCCAAAATCAAGCCTTTATTAAACAATTAGAAAATCACCCTTGGATAACAGCAACATCAAGCTATATTACTGAGATTTTATCGCGTCCTGCCTTTTATTCGAGTATGTTGATTTTTTTAAAAGAGGTTGAAAGTGAAGAGTGGAACACGTCTTTACAAACACTCTATCCAGGTAAAAAGAATCTTCCTTCGCTTACTTTAGAATGGCTGGAAGAATTATTGACAGGGGTTCTTTTTCAGGATGAATATTTTCAAGAAGGGGAGGAACGAAACAAGCTATATAACGATTTATCCAGAATGGGGGCCATCGAGAGAAGAAAGGTGTTGCTTCGTTCGACGACAGCAATGAAGCAATCCTTAATCCGCAGCACCTCAAAATTAACAAGTATAAATCAAATTGTTTCTTTTGAAGCCAATCAGTTACAGGAGAATTTAAGGCTTGTTATTTTAGCTGATTACATCCATCTCCAAGATTTACCGAAACAAGCCGGTGATGAGAAGCCAATCATGCGTTTAGGGGTTATTCCGATTTTTGAACATTTACGAAGGGAATATGGGAATGATTTGCGACTAGGAGTGTTAACGGGTTCTGTCGTTATTTTATCCATTTCCTCCTTGTCCATTCTAGAAAAACATGCAAAAAGGCAAGGATTGGATTATTCGACGCAAGTTTTACCCCATGATCCGCAATATACGATGATTAAATGGGCGACAACATCTCGTCAAAGAATGGTGAGTGTGATGACTAATGTATTCTCAGAAGGAGGCATTCAGTGTCTAGTTGGTACGACCGCCTTGTTAGGAGAAGGATGGGATGCGCCAAGCATCAATGCACTTATTATTGCCTCTTATGTGGGAACCTTTATGTTATCCAATCAAATGCGCGGAAGAGCCATTCGGACTGAAAAAGGAAACCCTGATAAAACAGCTAATATTTGGCATCTTGTTTGTGTGGATTTTGAAGAACAAGATGGAGGACATGATTTCCTATCTTTGACTCGACGTTTTCGATCATTAATGGGATTACATGCTACGAAAGATAAAATCTGTACGGGGATTGAACGAATGCAGTTGCTTCCACCACCGTTTTCACAGGAAGGAATCAAGCGGGAAAATGAACGGATGTTCCAACGGGCGAAAAAGAATGAACTATTTGCTCGTTGGCAGAAGGCTGTGGAAATAGGAAGTGAGAAAAAAGAAGTGATGTCTGCTGATCAAAAAAGCATCCCGCGTCCGTTTGTTTTTCAGAACACATTAAAATCGATGATCGTGATTGGTTTCATGATTTTTGTTCAAGTTTTTTATTCGGCATTGGAGGAGCCCTCCAAGACTGGTGACGTCGATATGCGGGCTCGTGTTGTATTAGGTTTGGGACTTGGTGTGATATTTTCTTTTCCCTATTTATATAAGGCAGCAAAAGGATTTTTGCGAAATCCTACCATTGAAAAAAATATGGTTCAGGTTGGAGAGGTTGTCTACCAAACACTTTATCAAATAGGTCTCGTCAAGACGAAATTAAAGCATAATCAAATTTATGCAGAAAAAAATGGAATTGGTTTTATTACCTGTTGGATAGAGACAGGAACAACACATGAGCAAAAAATATTTTTGCAAGCCTTGCAAGAGTTAATGGATCCAATCGAAAATCCCAAATATCTGTTATTCAGGCAATCGGGAAAACGTTGGTTTAAACGTCAAGATTATCATGCGATACCGGAAGAAATCGGGCGCAAAAAAGAATATGTTGATTTCTTTTTAAAAGAGTGGCAGAAGCGAATTGGAAAGGCAGAAATTATTTATACACGTACTCCTGAAGGGAGGAGATCGCTTCTAACAGCTAGGATGAAGGCGATGTCTGCCATTTTTGTGAAAAAATCCGAAAGAATTAGTGAATGGCGCTAATCCCGGATTATCTGCATAACTTTGGATGAGAAAAGTTCAGCAATTCGTCCGGAAGTTCAGCAATCCAAGCCAAAGTTCAGCAATTCTCGGCAAAAGTTCAGCAATTCAACCCGGAAGTTCAGCAATTCACACCGGAAGTTCAGCAATCCAACCCGAAAGCGCCACTATCCTTTACCATTGCAAAGCAATATGTAAAGTACAGCAGCCTTTTCCGTTTTCCGAGTTGGTCAACTCAAAAACAATGCCATCCGGATTAAACCGGCTTTTAAATGGAATAGAAAGGCCAGTTGAACGGATAAGTTCATTCACCTTTTTTTCGTTTGATTTTTGTGCTGCATCCATTAATTCATGGGCAAATGTAGAGGAAGAATGTATTTTATTGACTAATAGACTTGCTTGACTCATGAGTGCCTGAATTTTTTGTGCGGATTGATGTAGTTTTTCCGTCTTTATTGCTGGGTATTGCCTAATCCAGAAAGGTACCTGATTGTTTGGCAGATATGGTGAATACATCCAATATGTGTATGGAACGTAATACAAAATCATCCTCTCCCTAATCATAATCTTATTATGTAATATATGGGAAATCAGGGTTTACGTTCATCAATCCGATCATAATAGGCAGTAATCCTGTGGGGATTACTGCCTTAAAAAATGTATAACATCTATAAAATCGATTGTTATGTTCGTTTCCAAACGATCTACACCAAGATTGTCGGCAAAAAGGCATGCCATCTCTTTATCAACATTTGCCCACATTTCAACGTTTTGCTGGCGGGCGGATTTACTTTTTACATATTGAGGGTGATAAATAAATGTGACCACAAGGTCTTGTTTTTCAACAGGACTCCATTGTATAGGCGTGTTCTTGTCTATATTCCCGTCTTTTTTTGGACATTATGTGATGATAGGCAGGTAAAAATGATATGATAAAAGTAAAAAGGTGAATGGGGGATTTTCTTGGGCTTATTATGGATCAGTTTCACCTTAATAGGTATCATTGGACTCACGATTTTCATGGTGAGAAATGCTTTTGAGGACAATATAGTCACCGAAGAACTTCCATTCGAACATCTTCCCAATCAATTAGATGGACGTGTGATTTTTTTCATATCTGATATTCATCGTAGAAAAGTCTCAGATAATATGATTAGGGAAATAAAAGGGAAACCTGATTGGATTGTGATTGGCGGCGATTTGACTGAAAAAGGTGTACCGTATTCAAGGATGGATGAAAATTTGTCTAAATTAAGTAAAATTGCACCGGTTTTATTTGTTTGGGGAAACAATGATTATGAACAAGATGAAAGTCGAATCCGGGAACTATTTGCTAAACATCATGTAAAGGAATTAAAAAATAACTTGTATGAGCTGGAAGATGAACAATTGGTTTTTATTGGAGTAGATGATATCACCACACAGGAATTGCCACCGATTGGATCTATTTTTGATCATGTAAATAAAGATATGTTCCAAATTATGATTAGCCATAATCCGGGCATAATGGGGATGCTTCCAGAAGACCATCATATTTCTTTAATTTTAAGTGGCCATACTCATGGGGGACAAATCCGTGTCTTCGGATTTGGGTTATATCGGAAAGGAAGTATTAGGGAACGGAATGGTATCACCCTTTTAGTCAGCAATGGCTATGGCACATCATTATTACCACTTCGGTTAGGTGCAAAACCGGAAACACATGTATTAATTTTAAGAAAAGGCTGAACAGGTGCTTCAAATAGTTGCTTATTGATGTAGCAATTAAATTACTTCTATTGATTCTCATGGGAGACTTAGGAAAAAGCATAAAATCGCAAGCATGCAAATGCGCTTCCGCACACTCTGTTTGAAGTTACATATCATGTCAGGTAAGAGCAACTTCAGGGGGCGGTTTCATGAGGCTGGAGCGCATAGCGTTAAATCAAATTAAATACTCCATTTCAATTGATGAACTAACCATTAAGGGATTTACTGAGGAAGAGATGTTAAAAGAACCTTTAGTATGGGATGCTTTATTTGATGAAATGCTTGATGAGGCAAGCCGTATTTATAATTTGGAGACTTGTGAAGCAATGTCAGTTGAAATTTATTCCATGAACCATAATGAATTGGTGTTAATATTGACTTTGGATGAAGAAGATTTGATCGATCCGAAGATCGGCATTCATGCACCAGCAATTATATTGGAACAAGATTTTCTCATTTTCTCTTTTGACAATATTGAAGATTGTATTTTTTTAGCTAAAAGATTAATCGAAGTAGAGCGATTTCACAGTATAGGTTCTTTATATGCTTTGAAGGACCGTTATTACTTAGTCATGATGAAAGGTGGAATGAAGCAAGAGGCTATATTAGCTTTAGGAGAAGAATATGGTGAACGTAGTACTGTTACATGGGCTTATTTAGAGGAATATGGTACGCTGATCATAGATAAAACAGCGATACAAACGCTAAATGCACATTTTTAATCAAATTCTTTGCACTCATTTTTGAAATCTCCTATCATGTATAGATGGGAGATTTTGTGATCAATTGCCAGTATACAATCATCTGTAAGTGCTTGTAACAGGATGGTTTTGTGTGTTTAGAATAGGAGAGTATGAGGATGCAAAAAGAAGAATGTATTATTGTTGGCGGCGGACCTTGCGGATTAGCGGCTGCCATTGCTTTGAAAGATATGGGGAAAAATCCACTTGTCATTGAAAAAGGAAATATTGCCAATGCTTTATATCATTATCCTACCCATCAAACTTTTTTTAGTTCAAGTGAAAGGCTTGCGATTGGCGATGTGCCCTTTATTACAGTGGAACGAAAGCCAAAGAGAAATCAGGCCCTTACATATTATCGTGAAGTCGTAAAACAAAAAGATTTAAGGATTCATCGTTATGAAACAGTATTACATGTAAAAAAAGAAAATGGTTTATTTAAAGTGGAAACATCGATAGATTCGTATGAAGCAAAATATGTGATCATTGCGACTGGTTATTATGATCATCCTAATTATATGGATATTCCAGGTGAAGATCTCGATAAAGTCTTTCATTACTTTAAAGAGGGTCATCCATACTTTGATACAGATGTGGCGGTCATCGGCGGGAAAAATTCAGCGGTCGATGCAGCTTTGGAACTTCACAATGCAGGGGCAAGAGTGACCTGTTTATACCGTGGCAGCGATTATTCCCCAAGTGTAAAGCCCTGGATTCTACCTGAATTCCAAGCTTTAGTAAAGAATGGGGAGATCGAGATGCAGTTTAATGCTCATGTGATCGAAATAAAACCAACCTCTCTAAGCTATCAAGTAGGAGAAGAAATAAAAGAGATTAAAAATGATTTTGTGTTTGCGATGACGGGCTACCATCCAGATCATCCCTTTATTAGGGAAATGGGGGTGGAAATTGATCCTGTTACAGGCAGACCTCATTTTGATCCTGAAACAATGGAAACGAATATTGAGAATTTATTTATCGCCGGTGTCCTTGCAGCCGGAAATGAAGCGAATGAAATCTTTATTGAAAATGGACGTTTGCACGGTGGATTGATCGCTGCCTATATAAGGGAGAAATGATTTACTTCTATTTGAGGATGTTCAAAAAGTTAGTCTGGGGAGAAGAATGTTCAGCGTTCCCCAGACTTCGTTATGTAGTTTGGATGTTGAAAAAGCTGGGCTAGTTGCGCTAAATGGGTTGTTTTGGTTAAGGCGATGAGAAGCTTTATCCTTGCTTTTTGGCCATTTAAGCCATTACAGAAGATCACACCCATTTCTTTCAGTTGCTTTCCGCCGCCTTCATAATCATAGACATCTTGTGCACTACCTTTATAACAACGTGAAACTAAAATAACCGGGATATTTGCTTGGAGTAATTTTTTGAGCCCATCTAAGCAGTGTGGAGGAAGATTTCCCTGTCCAAGCGCCTCGATAACAACTCCGTCATACTTCAATTGCTGGATGGCTGTAAATAGATCAGAATCCATTCCCGCATATGCCTTTAGTAAGGCCACTCGTTTATTGAGTCGATTAGGTTGATACTTTTCAACATAGAGTGGTTTATGGTGAAACAGAATTTCCCGTTTTGTGACAATTCCGATTGGTCCATACTGCGGACTCTGAAAAGTTGAAACATTACTGGCATGAGTTTTCGTTACATTTTTTGCCGTATGAATTTCATCATTTAAAACCACTAAAACACCCATCCCATTGGCTTCTTCCGTACAGGCCACCCGTACAGCGGAAATAAAATTGTATAAGCCATCTGAACCAATCTCATTACTAGAGCGCATGGCTCCTGTCATCACAACCGGGATCTTCACTTCTACTGTTAAATCAAGAAAATAAGCCGTTTCTTCCAAAGTGTCTGTACCATGCGTGATCACAACGCCATCGATGGAAGAATTGCGGTATTCTCCTTCTATGATCGATTTCAGTTTGAACATATCCGTTGGCTCGATATGGGGAGAAGGAAGATGAAAGGGTTGCTTCGTGATCAAATGGGCAAGATTTTTAAGTTGATGGGAAAAGTCTAATAGCGGATGAGCAGATGATGGAGACACGGCTCCTGATTGGGCATCCTCCTCCATAGAAATAGTTCCTCCAGTATGCAAAACTAGTATCTGTTTCAATGAGAATTCACCTTTTTCGTCTTTTTATCGTTTTATCATTTTATCATTTTCAATTGATCCCTTCCATGTTAACATGAAAGAAACAGAAAGAAATGAGTGCTGATTATGATAGGCCTATTATCTGCCGGGATTGCACCAGGTTTAGCCTTAATAAGTTATTTTTATTTGCGCGATCAATATGGGCAAGAGCCTATTATGAACGTATTTAAAATGTTTTTATTCGGCGCCATTTTAACATTCCCGATTATGTTTATGCAATACGTAATGAATACGGAGTTTTTTTTCATCAATGAATATGTACATTCCTTTATTTCGGCAGCCTTGCTAGAGGAGTTTTTTAAATGGTTTATTTTATTTTTGGCCATTTATCCCCATGCCGATTTTGATGAACCTTACGATGGAATTGTCTATGGTGCCTCCATGTCATTAGGATTTGCTACAGTGGAAAATATTCTTTATTTAATTGGCAACGGCATTGAATTTGCCATGGGACGCGCCTTACTTCCCGTTTCAAGTCATGCTCTCTTTGGCGTCTTAATGGGCTATTATCTTGGTAAGGCAAAATTTAGAATAGGTGGAAAGCGGGAATTATGGTTATTGTATTCTTTCTTTATTCCCTTTATTTTACACGGATTCTATGATTCCATACTTGTTGGGAAAAGATGGCTTTATTATATGATTCCCTTTATGTTATTCCTCTGGTATCTCGGTCTTAAAAAAGTAAAACATGCCCATTTATTATCCAAAAAACATCTACAAAATAAATATAAAGAAGAACGAGCTGCATTCTAGTTAAGGGATGGCGGCTTTTTTATTTACGCATCAATTTTATGAATAAAATTGGTTTTTTCTTAAGACAATATGGTTAGGAAAACAATTTTTGGAGGCTATAAAAATGAGATATAGCAAAATGGCGAAGCTAATATCCGTTTTACTCGTAAGTATCGTCATCCTATCGATCCCACCTATACATGAAACACGGGCCTTTACGAATCAAGTGATTCAAAAGGGTGCTGTGGGGGATGATGTGATCGAATTACAAGCCAGACTACAGTATATTGGCTTTTACAATGGGAAGATTGATGGCGTGTTCGGTTGGGGAACATACTGGGCTTTAAGAAATTTCCAAAGTGATTTTGGGTTGCCAATTGATGGACTAGCAGGAAAAGATACAAAGGCAAAACTTGTTAAAGCATCAAAATATAATGAACAATATGTGAAGAACCAAATTAAGCAAGGAAAAAAATTCACACATTATGGTGGAACAAATTTGTCCCAGCAATCTGCCCCTAATAAAGGACAATCTGGTAGTCAAGGTGGTGGCTCCCAACCGAAACCAACGGCTACCAATACACCCGCAGGATTTTCGCAAAACGATATTCAACTGATGGCGAATGCCGTACATGGGGAGGCACGCGGAGAACCATATGAAGGCCAAGTGGCGGTTGCCGCTGTTATATTAAACAGAGTAAATAGCGCTTCTTTTCCCAATAGTGTATATGGCGTTATTTTCCAGCCGGGCGCTTTTACTGCCGTTTCGGATGGGCAAATATGGTTAGAGCCTAATGAGACTTCAAAAAGGGCGGTTTTAGATGCGATTAATGGATGGGATCCAACAAATAGCGCCCTTTACTATTTTAACCCAGATACGGCGACAAGTGCTTGGATTTGGACTCGTCCGCAAATTAAGCGAATTGGTAAGCATATCTTTTGCATGTAAATAGGGAGGTGTTTTTTCATGATTAGATCAATATTGATTGGTGTATTAGTCATTGGAATTGCTGGAACGGCCTATTGGGGTTATCAAGAACATCAGGAAAAAAATGCCATTTTAATGAATGCAGAAAATAACTATCAGCATGCTTTTCATGATTTATCATATCAAATGGATATATTACACGACAAAATTGGAACGACATTGGCGATGAATTCTAGAAAATCCTTGTCACCAGCACTTGCAGACGTCTGGAGGATTACTTCTGAAGCAAGATCACAGGTGGGCCAATTGCCTTTAACATTATTACCCTTTAATAAAACAGAAGAGTTCCTCGCGAATATTGGCAATTTTAGTTATCGCACAGCGGTCCGGGATTTAGATAAGGAACCCTTATCTAAAAAGGAATATACGACATTGCAAAAGCTTTACAGTCAGAGTGATGATATTCGTTCAGAGCTTAGAAATGTTCAACATTTAGTGCTGAAGAATAATCTTAGATGGATGGATGTTGAGCTGGCCTTAGCATCCGGAAAAGAAATGACTGATAATACGATCATTGATGGGTTTAAAACGGTTGAAAAACGATCGAAAGGATTCAGTGATGAGCATTTAGAAGATGGGACGATGGTCACCTTTCAAAAGAAAGATCAAAATTTTAGCCATTTAAAAGGTCCATCCATTTCTAAGGACGATGCTGTTTCGCTCGCCAAAACATATGCAGGCTTAAAAAATATTCATGATGTGAAGGTAGAAGAGAATGGAAAAGGCTCAGACTATGATTTTTATAGTGTGAATCTTGACAATGGAAGTGACAAAGCCAGCTTGGATATTGCGAAAAAAGGAGGATACCCCATCTGGCTGATCAATCATCGCGATATCGGTGAACAGAAGATTAGTTTAAATGAGGCGGCCTCGAATGCAAAGGATTATCTACAGAAGCATAAGTATCAAAATCTGGAATTAACAGAGAGTACCCAATATGATACTCAAGGATTATTTACCTTTACAACCGTTCAAGATGGCGTAACCATATACCCTGAATCCATTAAGGTAAAAGTGGCGCTTGATAACGGTCAGGTGATCGGTTTCGCTGCTTCCGATTATTTAAAGGGTCATCACGACCGAAACATACCGAAACCGAAATTAACGGAAAAAGAGGCAAGCGGTTATATAAATGAAAATGTAAACATAATGGATCACAAGTTAGCAATTGTTGCGAATGATCTTGGCAAAGAAGTATTTTGTCACGAATTTATCGGCACAATGGGAAACGATACGTATCGAATTTATATTAATGCCGAAACAGGTACGGAAGAGAAAGTGGAAAAACTTCAAAACGCTGAGTCTTTATACGAAGACGTGGTATAAGTTAAAAAGAGCCCATCTAAAGCTATAAACAGCTTAGATGGGCTCATTTTAGTATTCCAAAAACTAGCAATAGAGAAACATCTCTGAGATAATAAATAGTAAAAAGGTAATAGGTGGGGGATGAGATGATAAAAGTAGGGATGGATATTATTTTAGAATTGGATCGAGAAGATCGATCAGAAAAATTCAAAGCTAAAATAGCTGATTTTTCTGAAGGAAAAATATATATTACCTATCCTATTAGTAGTGCATCGAATAAAGTGATTTTTCTTATGAAGGAAGAGGAACTGTTTGTAAGTTTTTCGGATAAGGAAACTGGGGGTGCCTATTTATTTAGAACAAAAGTCTTGGGCCAAATAAAGAATCCAATTCCTTTACTGGTCTTATTTTGTCCCGAAGAAACGAAGTTTATGAAAATTCAGCGTCGTGAATTCGTTCGTGTGAAGACAACATTAGATGTTTCACTCCAATTCCCAATTGAACAAAAATACGTTCCGACTGTAACAGAGGATCTAAGCGCTGGTGGTTGTTCAGTTATTAATCGTCCTCACATACAGATTAAAAAGGGAGAAGTGGGAAACATTTTGCTCGTATTACCTTTTTCAACAAAGGAATATGTCTACCTAAATATTACATGTAGGGTTGTGAGGAATTTTGAAAAAAAGGGGGTTAGCCTTATTTCTTTACAATTTTTAAATGTAACCGATCAAGAGCAGCAACAAATGATCCGTTACACATTTGAAAAGCAGTTAGAGTATCGAAAAAGAGGTATAGCGGAGATAAAATAACTCATTTTTGGCCATAATAAGGAAAAAACGGAGTGGTGCAGATGAAGACTTTTGAACGAATTTTATTAAAACTTGTTCTCTTCCACTTGGTGATCCTTATTGTTGTTCAGACAGTATTTCAAAACTTAACTTGGTTTGATTATGTAAATAAATTAATTCAATATGAAGGCGTCTCCGGTTTGGAAGAACAAACGAAAATGGGTGTATTTGATCAGCTTATTCCTCCAGAAAAATAAAGTGCTGGTCAAATTTCCAGTTGAATGTTGTTAAATTCTTTTAAAGATAACCTAAATATTTTACTCATTATTTACGAGGAATTCAGCTTGTTATATGGTATGATAAAAACAACGAATATCTTATTTCTAGGAAGCAAGCAGGTGAAGGAATTTGACATTAAATAAAATTAGCATTGCCATCGATGGGCCAGCAGGCGCAGGAAAAAGTACAGTGGCAAAAATCGTAGCTGAAAAATTATCTTATATATATGTCGATACAGGAGCCATGTATAGAGCTCTAACATACAAGGCTTTGAAAAATCAAATCAATATTCAAAATGATAATGAATTAGCAGATTTATTATCCCATACAGAGATAGAGTTATCCCCGTCTAAAAATGGACAACTTGTCATTGTGGATGGGAAAGATGTGACGAAAGTTATCCGTGAAGATCAAGTGACAAATACTGTATCAATAGTCGCCGCTCATCGTTTAGTTCGTGAAAAAATGGTGAAACAGCAAAAGCAATTAGGGAGTGCTGGCGGAGTTGTGATGGATGGTCGAGATATAGGAACAGAAGTATTACCTCATGCAGAGTTAAAAGTTTTTTTAGTAGCAAGTGTCGAGGTGAGAGCAGAAAGACGACATCTTGAAAATATCGAGAAGGGCTTTCCATCTAATTTAGAAAAACTAAAAAAGGAAATAAGTTTACGAGATCAACAAGATTCCGAACGAGAGTTTTCCCCTCTAAGGAAGGCAGAAGACGCGATTGAAATAGATACTTCATTCCTTTCCATTGCTGAAGTGGCGAATCAAATTTATCAATTAGCCCTTGAAAGGATGGAAGGAAATTGAGCTTTTATGGGTTTGCAAGAGCGGTTGTCAAAGGAATTTTTAAACCCCTTTATCGTGTAGAGGTAATTGGAATAGAACATTTCCCTAAAGAAGGTGGTGTTCTATTATGCTCCAATCATATTAGCAATCTTGATCCCCCTACAGTCGGAATGTCAGCGCCAAGACCGGTACATTTTATGGCAAAAGCGGAGTTATTTCAGAACATAGCAACAAAGAAATTGATGAATGCAATCAATGCTTTTCCGGTTAAGCGAGGCATGAGTGATCGTGAAGCTTTAAGAACCGGATTGAAATTATTAAAAGAGGGTAAAGTTGTGGGGCTATTTCCCGAAGGTACAAGAAGCGTGACAGGGGAACTTGGTAAGGGATTAGCGGGTGCCGGCTTCTTTGCCCTACGTTCGAATGCGCAGATTGTTCCGTGTGCTGTTATTGGTCCATATAAGCCCTTTAAAAAACAAAAAGTTATTTTTGGAAAACCAATTGAATTTGACGAAATTCGAAAAAATAAAGTATCTGCTGATGTGGCGACAGAAGTGATTATGGCAGAAATTCAAAAGCTTTTAGACAGCGATTTTGTTGATTGAATATTTTTACATTATTGATTGTATGCAGTTGCTATTACTTGACAAACGTATTCATTTATAAGAAGTTAATAGGAGGATGATTTGAAATAGACCAAATTAATTCTTGTATTTTTAAAGCCGATAGGAGGAGTACATATGCCCGAGGAAATGAATGATATTGAAGTGAATAATTTCTCTGAGGGAGATCAAGTGAAAGGAACTGTCACTAAAATCGAGGAAAAGCAAGTTCTTGTCGATATTGAGGGAAGTAAACTTGATGGTATTATTCCGATTAGTGAACTATCCAGCCTCCATGTCGAAAAGGCATCGGATGTTGTCAGCGAGGGAGATATCCTTGATTTAATTGTTACAAAAGTGGAAGAAGAACTATTTGTTCTCTCTAAACGTAAAGTGGATGCAGAAAAAGCTTGGGAAAAACTTGAAGAACGGTATCGAAATAATGAAGTCTTTGATGCTGAAGTCAATGAAGTTGTCAAAGGTGGTCTTGTAGTCGACCTGGGAGTAAGAGGATTTGTCCCTGCTTCAATGGTGGAAGATCATTATGTGGAAGATTTCTCGGAATATCAGGGAAAAACGCTTTCTTTTAAAATCGTTGAACTAGATAAAGATAAAAATCGACTCATCCTTTCACATCGTGTCGTTGTGGAAGAAGAAAAAAGACAGGAAAGAAAAGATATTCTTGAAAAGTTGTCGCCAGATCAGATCTTGGAGGGAACTGTACAAAGATTAACAGATTTTGGTGCTTTTGTTGATATTGGTGGAGTGGATGGACTTGTTCATATCTCTCAACTTTCCCACCAACATATTGATAAACCTTCGGATGTTGTTCACGAAGGAGAGAAGGTAACGGTTAAGGTATTATCGGTTGATCGAGACAATGAGCGAATTTCTTTATCCATTAAAGAAACTTTACCCGGACCATGGGAAAATATAGCTGAAAAAGCTCCCGTAGGTTCTATCCTTAAGGGAACAGTGAAACGGCTCGTATCCTTTGGTGCATTTGTAGAAGTATTTCCAGGGGTAGAAGGACTTGTTCATATTTCTCAAATCTCCCATAAACATATTGGCACACCACATGAGGTGCTAGAAGAAGGACAGACCATAAATGTAAAGGTATTGGATGTCAATGAAAACGAACAACGCTTGTCTTTAAGCATGAAGGAATTAGAAGAACAGGAAACTCAGACTAAAGATTATGATCTTCCTGAGGAGTCAACTGGTTTCCAATTAAGTGATATGATCGGTGATAAATTAAAAGACTTTAAAAAATAAATGTCGACCTCCCGAATAAAATATCGGGAGGTTTTCATTTGGACAAAAGATTTATGAATATATGGACAACGGACGGATTAAATTTTGTTTTCCTTTCCCATAATGAGAGGGGAGGTGTTCCGATGACAGGAATCATATTTTTACTTTTTGTCTGGATATTATGGATTTTTGCTACTTTTTTAATGGATAAACAAGAGACTTACCGATGGGCGACTGCTCTATTTGCACTGGTACTGATTATTTGTCTTCCCCTAAGACTCTCTTTTAATGGTCTATTGATGAGTGGACCTTGTCTTATTGTTTTAATGATTTGTTATCTCGTTGCAGTGAAGTTACCTTTTAAGAAACAAATATTTTTACTTATTTCATTCCTTTCACTCATCCTAGGATATACGGGTTTTCAATTACTTGAATTATATGATCCGATCATGATCATTATTGACAGAAAGATTCTTTTGTCTTTTATTTTGTTTGTCGTAAGCTATTTTATATACCCATCTAGTTTGTTAGAAAGAATTTTATTCATTTGTCTTGGCATCTTGCAGGGAGATCTGCTTTTTGCCATTATTTTAGCAAAGTGGAACATCCCTTATTTGATCGGCTCCTTGGAAACATTTGATGTTTTGTCGATCACCATTTTTACAATTATGCTAAGTTATTTAGTATCACGGGCTTTTACTTTTGTGAAAATCACTAAGAATAAAAAAGTTTTGCATTAATTATTACCTTTTCTATCAATAGTATGGTACGATTTTTTTCAGGAAGAATGGAAATTGAACTAAAGTGAGTGATGATAATGACAAAGGCTACAGTCGCGATTGTAGGTCGTCCGAATGTTGGAAAGTCTACAATTTTTAATAGAATTGTCGGGGAACGCATTTCCATTGTAGAGGATTCGCCAGGTGTAACCCGAGACCGGATTTATGGGGTAGGGGATTGGCTAACACATGAATTCCATTTAATTGATACAGGCGGAATTGATATCGGCGATGCTCCCTTTTTAGTTGAGATTCGGGAACAAGCTGAATTAGCGATTGAAGAAGCGGACGTGATTATATTTATTGTCAGTGGACGTGAGGGTGTTACTTCAGCAGATGAAGAAGTCGGGAAAATCTTGTTCCGCTCGAAAAAGCCTGTTATTTTAGCGGTCAATAAAGTGGATAATCCGGAAATGAGATCAGACATTTATGAATTCTATTCATTGGGTTTTGGAGAGCCATTTCCAATCTCTGGTTCCCATGGACTTGGATTAGGTGATATGCTTGACGAAGTTGTGAAGCATTTTCCAAAGGATCAAGAGGAAAATGAAGATGAGGACATAATTAAGTTTAGTTTAATTGGCCGTCCAAATGTCGGAAAATCCTCTCTTGTCAATGCGTTGCTCGGGGAAGAAAGAGTGATTGTTAGTGATATTGCTGGGACAACTAGGGATGCGACTGATTCCTCTTATGAATTCGATGGTCAAAAATATACGATCATTGATACCGCAGGAATGCGTAAAAAAGGAAAGGTTTACGAAAAAACAGAAAAATATAGTGTATTAAGGGCTTTAAAAGCAATTGATCGTTCTGATATTGTTCTTGTTGTGTTAAATGGAGAAGAGGGGATATTAGAGCAAGATAAAAAAATTGCCGGTTATGCCCATGAAGCTGGAAGAGGCATCATTATTGTAGTGAATAAGTGGGATGTTGTTGAAAAAGACGATAAAACCATGAAGAAATTTGAAGAGCAAATCAGAGCTCATTTTCAATTTCTTGATTACGCTCCTATTGTTTTTGTATCCGCAAAAACAAAACAACGACTGACTTCATTACCTCCTGTGATCCAAATGGTAAGTGAACATCATTCAATGCGTGTGCAGTCGAGTGTGTTAAATGAAATTATTATGGATGCCATTGCAAGAAATCCAGCCCCAACGGATAAGGGGCGTAGATTGAAAATCTTATATGCTACACAGGTTGGAGTAAAGCCACCAACATTTGTTATTTTTGTGAATGACCCCGAACTGATGCATTTTTCTTATGAACGATTTTTGGAGAACCGAATTCGAGAAGCATTTGGCTTTGAAGGTACGCCTATCAAAATGATAGCTAGAGCGAGAACATAACATCACTAACATAATAAAGAGCAGGTGAAATCATTGGTAGAAAGAGTAGAAAATCTTACTGTTATTGGTGCTGGTAGTTGGGGAACAGCTCTTGCTCTAGTATTAGCTGATAACGGACATTCAGTAAGACTCTGGACTAGAAACGAGGATCAGAAAACTGAGATCAATTCGAAACATGTGAACTCAAAATATTTACCGGATATTTCTTTGCCGGAGAATATCACGGCCTTTACCTCATTAGAGGAGGCATTGGAAGGAATAGAAACAGTAGTAGTGGCTGTGCCTACAAAGGCGATTAGAGAACAAATGAGGGCGATCCTTACGTTTCAACAAAAGCCGCTTATCTTTACTCACGTTAGTAAAGGCATAGAACCAGATACTCTTCTGCGAATTTCGGAAATGATCGAAGAAGAGGTTCCTACGAAAATTCTTAAGGATCTCGTTGTATTATCGGGACCTAGTCATGCTGAAGAAGTTAGTTTGCGGCATCCTACAACAGTGACCGTATCTTCTAAAAATATGGACGCTGCTGAATATGTTCGTGATTTGTTTATGAATCAAAACTTTCGTGTGTATACAAATCCAGATATAGTCGGAGTAGAGTTAGGGGGAGCGCTTAAGAATATTATTGCCCTTGCGGCTGGTGTTTCAGATGGACTTGGATATGGTGATAATGCCAAGGCTGCCCTTATTACGAGAGGATTAGCTGAAATTTCTCGCCTTGGAACAAAAATGGGAGCGAATCCGTTAACGTTTTCAGGATTGACAGGTGTTGGCGATTTAATTGTTACGTGTACAAGTGTGCACTCAAGAAATTGGCGTGCCGGTCATTTGCTTGGACAAGGTCAAAAATTAGATGATGTCCTTAAAAATATGGGAATGGTTGTGGAAGGTGTAAGAACGACAAAAGCCGCCCACCAGCTTGCAAAAAAGTATCATTGTCAAATGCCGATTACCGAAATGTTATATTATGTTCTTTTTGAAGATGTGGAGGCAAAAGCAGCCGTTGAAAGATTGATGGCTCGTTTAAAAACAAATGAAATGGAAGATCTTGTCGATATTTTAAGTGCACAAATGGAACAACGTTAGGCTGGGCTAGAGAGGATGCGGAATTCATTTGGTTGCATATAATGCTTTTGAAGCGATATGCTTGAACTGTCGGTAATGGGTTTATGGGTTGTCATATGAAGCAAGGGATCAATCCCTGCTTCATATTTTTTGCATTTTAGTGAATTATGCCTATATTTTTCATCTCTCATTGTAGAGAGTGCTATAATAAGACTGATTAAGGATCAAAGGCTAAATTCGCAACATCAATCGCCACGCCTTTGTGACCAACATCTTGTTGGCCCGATCAAAGGCTAAGAACGCAACATCCTATTGTTGGCTTGATATGAACACATAACGGAGGAAAGAAAATGTCAGTTTCGATGCAAAAAATGTGGATTTCTATTATTGGCATGTTTTTATTGGCCTTAGCCATGCTTGCCATTTATGTAAGTCGTTATAAAGTAAAAAACAAATGGTTTAAATCGATAACGGCAATCGTAGCATGGATTTGTTTAATGGTTGGTGGTCTTATTATGCTATTTATTGTATTATCAGGTCCAACTAACTAAATTATGATCAGATCCAATCTGAAAGGACGAATAATGAATGAAATTTTACGTTATTTTACCGCTATCGTTTATTTTTCTATTTCTATTAACAGGATGTATGTATCCTAATGAAAAAAAAGCAGAAAATCAAATTCCTTATGAGGACCAACTTGCATCTGTACAAAAGGCGGTCCATCAATTTCAAGAGGAGAAAGACGGGATATTACCGATTAAGACCCGTGATCAAGATACCCCTAAATACATAAAATATCCGATCGATTTTTCGAAAATTGTTCCTGAGTACCTTTCTTCTCCCCCAGGGAATTCATTTGAAAATGGAGGGATCTTTCAATACATCTTAATAGACGTGGAAACAAATCCAACAGTAAAATTGGTCGATTTAAGAATAGCAGAAAAAATAAGGGAACTTAAAATAAGAATTCAGTCCCAAGGATATCCACCTTTCAAGGATACACTAGCAAATAATGTCTATACACTTGATTTTTCGAAGCTTGGTTATAAAGAAGAGCCCTATGTAACATCTCCATTTAGTCATCAAAACTTATCGTTCATTGTGGATGGCCAAGGAGAAGTATATATAGACTATATTAGTGATTTATATCAAGTGTTAAAAGAGGAGAAAAATTCCTTTCAACAGGGTGATAATATCATTGATATTCTTGCGGAAGATTCTCCGTTTGTTCCAGCCTATTCAATGCCTTACACAATTGATGAAAACAATGAACCAATTTATATGTCTAAATAGGCATATTCCTTCTTTCACTAAATATAATGTAGAAGAAGGATTTTTTAATTAGTAATTATTATGGTCATATGAGAATCGGACAACATCATAAACATATATTGACGAGCGTCTATTATGGTTTGTCCCTTGAACTTAACGATAGGAGGGAACCTCTTGGAAAAAGTGGATATTTTTAAAGATATTGCAGAAAGAACGGGCGGGGACATCTATTTGGGAGTAGTAGGAGCTGTTCGTACAGGTAAATCCACATTTATTAAGAAATTTATGGAGTTAGTCGTTCTGCCTAATATTACGAGTGAAGCAGATCGAGCGCGTGCACAAGATGAACTTCCTCAAAGTGCTGCAGGAAGAACGATTATGACAACAGAGCCAAAATTCGTTCCAAACCAGGCCGTAACCGTTCAAGTAGATGAAGGGTTAGAGGTGAATGTGAGGTTAGTAGATTGTGTTGGATATACGGTACCAGGTGCAAAGGGATATGAAGATGAAAATGGCCCAAGAATGATCAATACCCCTTGGTATGAAGATCCTATTTCTTTTCATGAAGCGGCCGAGATTGGAACAAGGAAAGTCATTCAGGAACATTCTGTTTTAGGAGTCGTCATTACAACGGATGGTACGATCGGTGATATTCCTCGGAGCGATTACGTTGAAGCGGAAGAACGAGTAATCGATGAGCTTAAAGAAGTAGGAAAACCTTTTATTATGGTGGTTAACTCTTCCCGCCCACATCACGCTGAAACAGAGGCATTGCGAAAGGAATTAGAAGAGAAATATGATATTCCTGTTCTTGCTATGTCTGTTGAGAGTATGCGTGAAGATGATGTCTTGAGTGTCCTTCGTGAAGCTCTCTACGAGTTTCCGGTACTCGAAGTGAATGTAAATCTACCAAGCTGGGTAATGGTCTTAAAAGAGGATCATTGGTTAAGATCTAACTATCAAGAAGCTGTGAAAGAGACGGTTAAAGATATTAAGCGTCTCCGGGATGTTGATCGAGTTGTCCAGCAATTCTATGAATATGATTATATTGACAATGCCGGCTTAGCGGGAGTGGACATGGGGCAGGGAATCGCTGAAATTGACTTGTTTGCCCCTGATGAGCTTTATGATGATGTGTTAAAAGAAATTGTTGGAGTGGAGGTGAGAGGAAAGGATCATTTATTAGAATTAATGCAAGACTTCGCTGACGCGAAAAGAGAGTATGATCAAATCTCAGACGCTTTAGCGATGGTGAAACAAACAGGTTATGGGATTGCAGCCCCTTCTTTAACGGATATGAGTCTTGATGAACCAGAAATCATTAGGCAGGGATCGAGATTTGGTGTGAGGCTAAAAGCAGTGGCGCCATCCATTCATATGATCAAGGTAGATGTGGAATCAGAGTTTTCTCCCATCATTGGAACGGAGAAACAAAGTGAAGAGCTTGTCCGCTATTTAATGCAAGATTTTGAAGATGACCCATTATCGATTTGGAACTCAGATATTTTTGGTAGAAGTCTAAGCTCCTTGGTGAGAGAAGGAATTCAAGGGAAAATTGCCATGATGCCAGAAAATGCAAGATACAAGCTAAAAGAAACACTTGAAAGAATTATCAACGAGGGTTCTGGCGGGCTTATTGCGATTATATTATAAAGACTAAAGGTGGAAACACCTTAAAAAAGATGCCGAATTTGACGAAATTCGGCATTTTTCTATTTCTAACCGTATTAATTCTTGCTAACCTATATTTAATATGTTAATCTTTTAAACAGAATTGCTGATGTATCCCGGATTATCAGTAATTATGAAAGAATTTCTACTCCACCATGTTTAGAAATTCTTAAAATTGTTTACAAAGGTAATAGCACAGTTGAGGAACTAGATTTCTCTATATTTTGGGAGGAGGTGAATGGCATGAACAAAACTGAACTTATTAATTCTGTTGCCGAAGCAGCTGAGCTTTCCAAAAAGGATGCGACTAAAGCGGTTGATGCCGTATTTCAATCGATTCAGGATACATTGGCTAATGGTGATAAGGTAGCATTAATTGGTTTCGGAAACTTTGAAGTGCGTGAACGTGCAGCACGTAAAGGTAGAAACCCACAAACTGGTGAAGAAATTGAAATTGCAGCAAGCAAAGTTCCAGCTTTCAAACCAGGTAAAGCACTGAAAGATGCTGTCAAATAATTTGTACATACATTCTTAAGAAGGTATGTAGGGAGGAACTGACCTATAAGGCAGTTCCTTTTTATGTGCATAAGACCGATGAACTATGCTACTATGTACAGGAAAGTAATGGGTTTTATGAATATAAATTGCCTTTAGATATATTGAAATGGTCATTTGAATACTTCAAATAAAGAGGTGTAAAACATTGAAGGACCAATCGGATTTTATTATGATTAAAGCGTTGGAAGATGGGGTCAATGTGATCGGATTAACAAGAGGATCAGACACCAAATTCCATCATGCCGAAAAATTAGATCAAGGAGAAGTGATGATCGCTCAATTCACCGATCATACTTCTGCCATTAAGATTAGAGGAAATGCAAGCATTGTAACGTCTTTCGGGGAAATAGAGAGTGAAAATCCTAGATAATCCTCTACTTAATTGATTCATATCTCATTAATCGCCATCCTCTATACCATTATGTTATAATGAATTTTGTGTACATTGGAGCGACTTGATTATCGTGATAGAAATGAGGCAAAATTTATGGCGGTTTTTGATTATCAGCAGCAAATCGATAACTTGAAGAAAAAAATTGAAAAAAGTAGTTTTCATCCCTATTTTAGTCAATATGTGAAACCGTCGATGATGGATGAAGATCGAATCCTTCTTTTGACCTATGCAATGCAAGATGTAGATATCCCAAAAGAAGAAATTGATACATATATTTCGGCCGCCATGCTTGCTCATTATGCGATGGAAATGCATGAGAATGTAACAGAGCACCAGTTGACTTCAGTGAAAGAAAAACAACTGAATGTTTTAGCAGGTGATTATTATAGCGGCTTATACTACAGGCTATTAGCGGGTTACCAGAATATAGAACTAATTAAAGTGCTAGCAGATGCAATCAAGATCATTAATGAACAAAAAATAAATATTTTCCAAATGGATGGTGGGAATTACCACTCATTTATGAAAAGTCTTAAACAAGTGGAATCCATACTTTTAATTAAATTTAATAGCCATTTTAACCCACCATCTCTCTATAACCAATTTATCGCGGAGTTTTTACTTTTTAAGAAATTGATCGTGGAGATTGGAAATATGATTATAGGGAAACAAAGTCGCTTTATCAAAAGTTTGGCGAATTGTCACATACCTAATATCCCTGAGGCAGCAAAACTTGAAACGATCTGCTATAAGTATGCTACAGAATCAAAACGAAAGCTTGAAGATATGATGATGTCCTTACCTACCTTGCCTTCAGTTTTGAAAATGCGAGTGAATCAGATGAACAATCATTACAATGATCTATCAAGCCTGCGGGTGGAGGAAATATAATGGCGCAATCAAAAGAAGAGCGTGTTCACAGCGTTTTTGAAAAAATCTACCAAAATTACGACAAAATGAATACAGTCATTAGTTTCCAGCAACATAAAAAGTGGAGAGCGGAAACGATGAAAAAAATGAATGTTCAACGTGGAGCAACCTCTTTAGACCTTTGTTGCGGAACGGGTGATTGGACAATCGCTTTGGCGAAAGCAGCGGGTCCGGAGGGGAAAGTAATCGGATTGGATTTCAGTCACAATATGTTGCAAGTAGCGGATGAAAAAATAAAACAAGAGTCATTAACAAATATTGAACTTATTCAAGGGAATGCAATGGAACTTCCTTTTGAAGATAATCAGTTTGATTACGTGACAATTGGTTTTGGTCTCCGCAATGTTCCAGATTATTTGCAAGTTCTAAAAGAAATGGAGCGAGTTTTGAAACCGGGTGGAATGGCGGTTTGTCTTGAAACTTCCCAGCCCGAACTCCCAGTATATCGTCAACTTTATTATGCTTATTTCCGTTTCGTAATGCCAATTATGGGAAAATTTCTGGCTAAAAGTTTTAAAGAATATTCTTGGTTGCAAGAGTCTGCATGCGATTTTCCAGGCATGAATGAATTAGCCCAAATGTTTTGGCATGTTGGATTGGTTGATGTGATCTATAAATCTTTCACTGGTGGTGTAGCTGCGGCTCATATCGGAATAAAAAAGAAATGTCCCAGGATGGAAATAAAATGAAACTTAATTTATTAAATTCTCCCTTAAAAGCGGATTTAGAAATCATTGAAAATGGACTGGAAAACTCGATCGATTCCGAAGTTGATTTGCTGCAAAAAGCATCTTTTCAACTATTAAAGGCGGGGGGGAAAAGGATTCGACCGGTATTTGTTCTCCTCTGTGCAAAATTCGGTACATATAATATCCACACGATAAAAAATACGGCTATTGCATTGGAGCTTATTCATATGGCTTCACTTGTCCATGATGATGTGATTGATGAAGCTGATTTAAGAAGGGGACGTCCTACTATTAGCTATACATGGAATGATCGGATTGCGATGTATACCGGGGATTATATGTTGGCAAGATCTCTTGATTATATGACGAATATTGAAGATCCGATTGCCCATCGCATTTTGGCGAAGGCAATTGTTGAAGTGTGTAAGGGAGAAATTGAACAGATTAAAGATAAATATCGCTTTGATCAAACTATTAGGGATTACTTAAGAAGAATCAAAAGAAAAACGGCCTTATTAATTGCGGTAAGCTGTGAACTTGGCGCTGTGTCAGCAGGTGCGGACGAAAAAATATATAGAAATCTTTATCGGTTCGGTTATTTTATCGGAATGTCTTATCAAATTATTGATGATATTCTTGACTTCATTGCGACAGAGGAAGCGCTTGGTAAACCGGCTGGCGAAGATTTAAGACAAGGGAATATCACTCTTCCTGCGCTTTATGCGATGAAAGATGATAGACTTCGAAAGGAAATTATGAAGGTCAATGAGAGTACAGATAAAATAGAAATGACAAAGCTGATCACACAAATAAAAAATTCTGATGCGGTTGAGAAATCATATGATTTAAGTCAAAAGTATTTGAATAAAGCTTTAGCTTTGCTTGAAGACCTCCCTTCTAATCCTGCCAAAAAAATGCTTAAAGATATTGCCAAGTATATCGGTAAAAGAAAATATTAAAAGAGGATGTTCAAAAAGTCCGGTAAAAAGACATAAGCGAATTTCTTCGTTGGCTTGCTTTTCCGCTGCTCATGTATTAGGATAAGGATCTTCCGCTAAAACCGCCCACGTCCTGTGGGCAACGCGGAAGTCAGTACATCCTGTACAAGTCCGCTGCTCAAAGCTGCGCCGCCTCGAACTTCTTGGTCCTTTTTATCCTTCTTTTTGAACACGCACTAAAAGTTTTACATGGATTGCTAATAATGGGGAATAATGGTATTATTTTGATGCGTTTTGTCAATTGTAATCGATTTTTTGCAGGAGTGATGAAATATGGAGAAAACATTTTTAATGGTAAAACCTGACGGTGTCCAAAGAGGGCTTATTGGGGAGATTGTATCCCGCTTTGAATCAAAGGGATTTCAATTAGTTGGTGCAAAATTAATGTCTATTTCTAAGGAGCTGGCGGAAACCCATTACGAAGAACATAAAGAACGTCCTTTTTTTGCAGGGCTAGTAGAATTTATTACCTCTGGTCCTGTGTTCGCCATGGTTTGGCAAGGAGATCATGTGATTTCGACTGCAAGACAAATGATGGGAACAACAAATCCGCAAGAGGCTGCCCCAGGAACGATTCGAGGAGACTACGGTTTGATTGTAGGGAAAAATATTATTCACGGTTCAGATTCTGTTCAAAGTGCTGAAAGGGAGATCAAGCTTTTCTTTCAGGAAGAAGAGCTTATCGAATATTCAAAGCTGATGAATAATTGGATTTATTAAGAAAAGCGGAAGCGCCCGTTTAGCGACGTACAAACTTTTTAGAGGCCTGACGAGATAAAGGAAACACCATGAGCTGAAAAGCGAATGGATGTTGACTTACGCAAGCAGGCTCCGAAAGTTTGCTAGTCGCTGGGCGCTGCAGCTAGACCATAATTTGTAGGCCGCCTGGTCCCAATCAGGTGGCTTTTAAGGTTAGGAAGGTAAATAGAAAGAGATAGGTAGAGGGGAAAAGCCTTGAATCGGGATTATGAGAATTTTATTAGCTTGATCAAAGGAAAGACCGGGATTGACTTGTCTTTATATAAGGAAGCTCAAATGAAAAGAAGATTAACTTCCCTTTTTCAAAAAAAAGGGTATGAGTCTTTTCAAGAATTTTATGAGCAATTAAATAAGGATCACACCCTTTTAGAAGAATTCTTGGATAGAATGACAATTAATGTGACGGAGTTTTATCGAAATAGAAGCAGATGGGACGTATTAGAAAATAAAATCTTCCCGCGTTTACTAGCTGAAAATCAATCATTAAAAATATGGAGTTCCGCTTCTTCCACGGGCGAGGAACCGTATACGATTTCGATGGTTTTATCCCGTTTTGTTCCTCTTCGCCAAATTTCTATTTTAGCAACAGATATTGATGATCGTGCACTTGAGGGAGCAAAACGAGGAATTTATGCGGAACGCTCGCTTGCTGAAATTCCCAGTGATAAAAAAAAGAAATATTTTGTCAAAGACGGTTCTGTTTATAAGATTAGCGATGAGATTAAGAAAACGGTAAACTTTAAGAGATTCAACCTTTTGTCCGACCATTTTGGTACAGGTTATCACTTAATTGTTTGTCGCAACGTTCTTATTTACTTTACGGAAGAGGCAAAATCTATTTTATATCATAAGTTTTCTCAAGCACTAGCTCCTGGCGGGGTACTCTTTGTCGGCAGCACAGAACAAATATTTAACTGTCAACAATATGGACTTGAAGCGGAAGACACCTTTTTTTATAAAAAAATATCGAATACGTAATCGATGAAGGGAGAGAAAAACCATGCAGCTAATGATTCAAACTGCTTCAAAAAATTATCCAGTTTTTATCGGAGAAGATGCTCTGCAGCAGCTTAAGGCCCATTTGCAAAAGGCGGATTACACAAACATTCTTGTCATTACAGACGAAACTGTAGGGAAATTACATTTGGACCAATTGCAAACTAGCTTACCTGAAACGGCTGCCTGTTCAATTTATCACGTTCCTAGTGGGGAAAAAGCGAAGCAGTTTTCTGTCTATGAAGCAGCACTTACCTATGCACTGGAACAAGGATTAGATCGGAAATCCTGTATCCTTGCTTTTGGAGGAGGATCCGTTGGGGATTTAGCTGGTTTTGTCGCTGCAACCTTTATGAGAGGGATCCGCTTTGTTCAAGTACCAACAACGATTTTGGCGCATGATAGTGCAGTCGGAGGAAAAACAGGGATTAATCATCCATTAGGGAAGAACATGGTTGGCGCCTTTCACCAACCAGAGGGCGTTTTTTACTGCATAGACTTCTTAAAATCCCTTCCTATTTCTGAAATTCGTTCTGGATTTGCTGAAGCAATTAAACATGCGTTTATTGCAGATCGAAGGTTCCTGGAATTTCTAATGGATACGATTGATGATGTAACCAATATAACGGAGCGAGACTTAAGCTATGTATTAAAAAAAGGGATTGAAATAAAAGCGGACATTGTCGGTCAGGATGAGCGAGAAAATGGACTTCGCGCTGTTTTGAATTTCGGTCATACATTAGGCCACGCGATCGAAGCCACTGCTGGTTATGGCAAAGTAACACATGGAGAAGCCATTATGACAGGGTTGGTTTATGCCCTTTATCTAAGCCAATCCGAAACAGGTCTCACTTATGATCTTCATGCATTTGAACAATGGCTGAAAACTCTGGGGTATCGATTAGAGATTCCAGAGCGATTTGATTTCGAAAAAGCGATTGTTTCGATGAGAAGAGATAAAAAATCAGTTGCACACAAACCAAGATTTGTATTGTTAGAAGAAATCGGAAAACCGATCATAAAAGAAATAGAGGAAGAACGTTTAAAACAGGTCTATAAAACATTTATTTCAACAACGACCTTACAAAGAAGATCTTCACAAGGAGATTGAAATTTCGCATGATTCCTTTCGAACAAGCATAGTTTGTCATTAAAGGGCTTTGCTGAAAGGAAGGGAATCTATGCATTACTTAATGGAAGATGCGACTTTCTTATTCAATGGTCAAAGAAAAA
Organism: Lederbergia sp. NSJ-179; assembly: GCF_022867885.1. Lineage (GTDB taxonomy): Bacteria > Bacillota > Bacilli > Bacillales > Bacillaceae_C > Lederbergia. The sequence continues at coordinate 145,916 of NZ_JALIFP010000001.1, forward strand.
AAGTCTCTATGCTTGTACGGCAAAATGAAATACGTTATATTGGGTACTCAGTCCCTAGACTCAATGTGATGAAATTAAATGTACAGGCTTTTTTTCTTACGCCTTCATTTGTTTTTTACTCTCCTACCATTCCTAAGTTCTCTTTCGCACAATTTAAAACTTATTTCTCACAAGAGTATTTGTTAAAAGGTTGTGGATGTATGATCACGGATTTTACCATCCAGTACCAACATCAATTTAAGGAAGAACTTGAGAAAAAGAGGCTAGAGCTCTTAAATAGTCCCATTGATTATTTATTTGGTGTAAAATTAAAGGCAGAAAAACTTGTTCCTGAGCTAGTTCATATCTGTAAAAGAGAAGCTATTCCCGTGCTATTCATAGAATTAAAAAACACTCATGAATTGGTGAACATTCCTTGGGGATGGATAAAAGAAGCTTCCTTTCCAAATAATCCACTATTCGTACCCTGTTTTTCCGTTTCAACCAAACCTCTTCGTCAAAAACATTTATTAGGAAAATGGTGCGAGATTCTTCAAAATGAAAACATCCATCACCTTCAGGAACCTCTACCTATAAATAAACCATTAAAGCTTGCGATCCTTAAAAAAATTGGATTATACCCTAAAAAAGGAATTTTGAAAGCTGGTGGCGAAATCAATTATAACCTCTTTTTAAAACAGAATAAAGGTGAACATTTAACATCCGAGCGTGAGGAGGAGTGCATCCCTCATATTTCTGTAAGTAAAGGAAAGTTTGTGAGTATCAACCAAACGCCTGTTTTTCGACCGGGAGCTGGAAAAGAAATAGTTATTTATCAAACAGGTCTTTTTAAATAGACTATAGAGAGGGTTTTTATCGTGAATGCAGCAGAACAAATGCTTAAATTCTTACAAGAAGATAATATTTTAGAAGCGGAAAAACAATTGCAAAAAGTAAAAAGGAATGGCACAGATGAGGAAAAATTTTGGCTAGCCGAGGAATTGACAAAATATGGTTATTTACGCGAAGCAAAGGATTTATATGAAAGCTTGTTGAATATGTATCCAGAAGAAAGCGAACTAACATTACGATTAGCTGAATTGAGTATTGAATTGAATGAGGATGAACAAGCCTATGCTTATTTAGAGACGATCAAGCCAGATGACCCTAATTATGCAGCAGCATTATTAGTAGAAGCTGATTTATATCAAATGCAAGGTTTATATGAGGTAAGTGAACATAAACTATTACATGCGAAGGAACTTTTACCAAAAGAACCTGTGATTGATTTTGCTTTAGGAGAACTATATATGACGCAGGGTCGCTTTCTAGAAGCCTCAAGATACTATACATCCCTTATAGACAAAAATGAGTATGAGTTTGCTGGCATGAATGTGTATGCACGGATGGCAGAGGCATTAAGTGCTGGAGGAGCATTTGAAGATGCTTTACCATTTTATCAAAAAGCTTTAGATCATAAATTGGATGTTGATACACTGTTTGGCTATGGACTCACTGCCTTTCAAGTAGGCCAATATCCTTTAGCGATTCAGGCATTGAAACAACTAAGGGAATTGGATCAAAATTATCTTTCCCTTTATCTATACTTAGCCAAAAGTTTCGAGCATGAGGAGCGGCTAGATGAAGCTTTAGAGGCGGCTCAAGCTGGGATTGAACTGGATGAATTTAATAAAGACTTAATTTTCTACGCTGGAAAAATCTCCTTAAAACTTGGGGATGAAGGGAAAGCGGAACATTATTTTAGACATGCTCTTGCGTTGGATCCTGAGTTTATCGAAGCAGCAACGACACTAAATAAGCTTTTCCTACACCAGGAAAGATATGAAGATGTTTTAGAAATTGCTGAACAGTTTATTCAAGGAGGTGGTGTCGATCCACAATTTTATTGGGATTCGGCCATAAGCTTTCAATATACAGAAAATTATAAAGAAGCATTAAAACAGTATGAACTTGCATATAATGATTTTAAAAATAATCAGGATTTTTTAAAGGATTATGGATACTTTTTGTTGGAGGAAGGGAAAAAAGCAGAGGCAATTAAATTGTTTAAACGGTTGGCAAAGAAAGAACCGACAAATGAGGAATGGCTTTCAATTTTAGAAAGGCTTGATGAAGAATAACCTGGATCGCAGAGGAGGGAAAATGAATGGAAACCCCTGTATCTGTCAACGAGAAGAAGGAATTTATCCGCTGGTTTCTAAATCGTTATCAATTAAAAAGAAGAGAGTCTGTTTGGATTCTTAATTATTTGATGAGTCATGAACAGCTTCTCCAAAAAGTACATTTCGTTGAAGATGCTCAATTCTGTCCAAAAGGACTTGTTATGTCGACTCATTGTTCAAAGGAAGTCCCTTTCCGCTTTTATAAAGAAAACATCATGACGACTGATGCAGAAAAATCCTTTCATGATATTAGATTAAATCGAGAAGAGGATATTTATATTCAGATTAACTTTCGAGCAGCCCATTTGTCTTATCAGTATGCGGCTGTATTAGAAGAAAACCCCTATATCCAAACAAAAGTATTGGTCTCAGATAAGGATAAAAAGTATGCCGAGCAATTTTTAACCTATAGCATCCAATCCTATCAGAAAGAAAAATTGTTAAAAGAGATTGATGAAGCCTTAGATCAGCAAGATAAAACTAAATTTAATCAGCTCGTTCAGCAGTTAAACCAATTGCGGGATTCGTGAACCTTCCTAGTGGAAGGTTTTTTCTCGCTTATGCCTAGTATGAATGATAAGATACAAACAAGAACATACTAGAAGTGAGGGAATTTTTGTGAAGTGGAATGTGAAAGATATTGAACTTTTTATGAGTGAAAAAGAATATGTGGATACAGCTCTTATCCCTTTAGTTTCTGTTCAATTTGATACCCATATGAAACGAGCAGCAGAACAAGGGGAATTTATTCAGTTACTCTCTATGCATCTTGAAAGACAATTTAAAGGAAGAATGGTTTTATTACCTTCATTTGCCTATGTCCAAGAACCGGAAGAAGAATTGGATCTTTTAATGAAATGGAAACAAAATGCAAAGGCAGGTGGCTTCACCAATGTTTTTTTCTTAACAGCAGATAAACGGTGGAACACCTTAGTAGAAGAATCAATGGCCTCCTTATTTTATGTACCAAGCATTCCTCTTGAACACTTGGAAGAAAAATACAAACACGCTGCAATGGAAGATCAACTGAAAACGTTGATCCCTAAAATGATAAAAAACTGGGGATAATTTAAACTGTGCTGATTTTGCCACATTGTTGACAATGTTTGCCTTTCTATATGATTGACCTCTTGAGTTTATTGATATATCATAATGGTGTCCTAGTTTGATTAATGTGCATATATTGTCCGTTGGACTTACCTTACTGACAGAGGGGGGGATAAGGATGAGCAAAAATCCTGTTACAAGACGTCAATTTTTAAGCTATACTCTCACCGGAGTTGGTGGTTTCATGGCTGCCGGAATGCTAATGCCGATGCTTCGTTTTGCAATCGATCCAGTACTGCAAGTGAAAGCTGCTGGAGATTATAAATTGACGGATAAGAAAATCGCCGATATCACATCCGATCCAGTCCGTGTTGATTTTGAATATGATCAAGTGGATGCTTGGTATGAATCAAAAGTGACGAACTCGGCATGGGTTTATAAAAATGATGATGGCGAGATTGTTGCATTGTCACCAATTTGTAAGCATTTAGGCTGTACGGTGAACTGGGAAGGAAGCGATAAACATCCCGATATGTTCTACTGCCCTTGCCATGGGGGTCTCTATAATAAGAATGGAAAAAACGTTCCAGGGACACCACCGCGAGGACCATTGGATGCTTATCCAACGAAAGAAAAAGATGGCTTTTTGATGTTAGGAACACCGATTGAAAATCCATTCGTCAAAAAATAGTAAAGGAGGCTAATATCTTGCTAAATAAGATGTACGACTGGATTGACGAGCGTATGGATATTACGCCGATATGGAGAGACATCGCAGATCATGAAGTGCCTGAACATGTAAACCCGGCTCATCACTTTTCTGCATTTGTTTACTGTTTTGGCGGATTGACATTTTTCATAACCGTTATACAAATTCTTTCAGGTATGTTTTTGACGATGTATTATGTACCTGATATTAAAAACGCTTGGGAATCCGTATTTTATTTGCAAAATCAAGTTGCTTTTGGGCAAATTGTACGTGGAATGCACCATTGGGGTGCCAGTTTAGTTATTGTTATGATGTTTTTACATACATTGCGCGTATTTTTCCAAGGAGCTTATAAAAAACCACGGGAGCTAAACTGGATAGTTGGTGTACTTATTTTTTTTGTTATGCTCGCTCTCGGGTTGACAGGTTATTTACTTCCTTGGGATATGAAAGCTTTGTTTGCAACAAAGGTAACACTTGATATCGTGGATTCTGTTCCACTAGTCGGGACGTATTTAAAAACGTTAATTGCTGGAGATCCAACGATTGTTGGAGCTCAAACGCTGACCCGTTTCTTTGCTATCCATGTATTTTTCTTACCGGCTGCACTTATCGCCTTAATGGCCGCACACTTTATTATGATCCGGAGACAAGGTATTTCCGGTCCATTGTAAAAATAAATTAAAAAATGCATATAAAGGAGGGGACAGAATGCATCGTGGAAAAGGAATGAAATTTGTTGGTGACTCGCGTATATCTGCTGAGCGCAAGTCAAACCTTCCCAAAGACTATTCCGAATATCCGGGCAAAACAGAAGCCTTCTGGCCAGACTTTCTTTTAAAGGAATGGCTGGTAGGAGCTGTTTTCTTGATTGGCTTTTTATGTTTAACCGCAGCTCATCCAAGCCCATTAGAAAGAATTGCTGATCCTACTGATACTGGTTATCAACCTATGCCTGACTGGTATTTCATGTTTCTGTACCAGTTACTTAAATATACCTATACTTCGGGTCCTTATAATATACTTGGTACATTAGTCATTCCTGGTCTTGCTTTTGGCGCCCTATTTCTTGCCCCATTTATTGATCGTGGTCCAGAGCGCCGTGCTTCTAAGCGCCCGTTTGCCACTGGCTTTATGTTAATCGCTTTTGCTGGTATTTTCTACTTAACATGGGAAGCTACAGCCCATCATGACTGGGAAGCGGCAAAAGCTCAAGGGGCGATTCCAGATAAAGTAGATGTGGAGATTGACAAAGAGGCAGAAGGCTATAAAGTCTATGCCGACCAAAGCTGTATTAACTGTCATGGAGAGAATTTAGAGGGTCTTGCAGCTCCAACGCTTATTGATACTGGGCTTTCGGCTGATGAAATAAAAAAGATTGCCCATGAAGGTATCGGAAGCATGCCTGCTGATCAATATAATGGTTCTGATGAGGATCTCGACAAGCTCGCAGATTTTATTGCAAATTTGAAAAGTGACGAATAGAAATGATTAGATAGAGCCGGCGAGATAGCCGGCTCTCCTTCTGTATTCTAAACATTTGGAGGGGGATAATGAATTTTGTATACCTTATTTTAACGAATCGCTATTTTTTATGGCTTTTATTGCTTGTGAATATCGCTGGCACGATTTATGGATATATTTGGTATGGTTATCAATTATCCGAAACCCCAACAATCTTCATTCCGTTTGTACCCGATAGCCCGACAGCCAGTTTGTTCTTTTGCTTTGTTATATTTGCCTTCTTATTAAAAAAGAATTGGCCTATTTTTGAAGCACTTGCATTAACCACGCTTGTTAAGTATGGTGTTTGGGCGGTCGTCATGAATATTTTAACATTAAAGGTTACGGGAGATCTTCCATGGGAAGGCTATATGTTGATTGCTTCACATGCGGCGATGGCGGTTCAAGGCGTCCTCTACGGTGTTTTCTATAAGATGAAATGGTGGCATGTGGCAGTGGCAGCGGTCTGGACCTTACATAATGATGTGATTGATTACGTTTATGGTCAATATCCACAATATCCCGGTTTAGAGAATTATATACACCATATTGGATATTTTACATTTTGGTTAAGCATACTAACAATTGCAATCGCTTATTACTTTGCTTATCGATACAAACAAAATAGATCACTTACCATTTACTAAAATTTTGTGGTCAGGTCTATTCTTGTCCTTTTCATCATACAGATAACAGTAGTATGAGGAGGGACAAGTATGAAATATAAGGTCGTTATCCTTCTGTTTATTTGCACAGTCCTAATCGGTCATCTGCAAGTAGTAGCTGATTCACAACCGAAAATGAACGAATTAAATCAGCTGGCTGATGAAGCATTGCAATTGACAAAATTCGGGCGCTTTGAAGAAGCAAAAAACCTTCTGGAACAATTTGGAGATATTTTTGCAAAGGAAGGGATATCATCACAAACCTTTACAATGGACGAGTTACGTGTTGTAACAGCAGCCCATCATGAAGCATTACAAGCATTAATTAGCGTCACTTTAAGTCATGAAGAAAGAGTGAAACGGGTAACAGCATTTCGATTAGCGACAGATGCCATTACGTCCCAATATCAACCATTATGGTCTGGAATGGAAGATACCATTTTAGACGCTTTTCAAAATGTGAAAAATGCGGCTCTTGAAGGGGATACAGTCCTGTATAACCAAGAATTAAATGAATTTCTTGCAACATACTCAGTCATTCAGCCTAGTTTAAAACTCGATCTATCCGTTGAAGAAGTTACAAAGTTAGATTCTAAAATCGCCTATATTGACCGAAATCGTTCATCTTTCTCAGACCAAAAATGGTTAAAGCAATTAGACCAGCTTGAAAAGGATCTGAAAGAGTTATTTGCTGGGATTGATAAGGATGATACAGATCCTTCGATTTGGTGGGTGATCATGATGACGGGTGGGATTATTGTCACAACTTTATCCTATGTGAGCTGGAGACAATATAAAGGTCAAAAAAAGGTCAAAAAGAGAAAGGATCTAAATGATTGACCATTTTTGTCCTATGTAATAAAATAAAGGTAATACAATATGATATGGAGGATGTCAGAGGATGTCAATAGGACCATATTTGATTTATTTGGCCATTATTGTTTTGATACCACTTTGGGCGCAATTGAAAGTCAAAAGCACCTATTCACGATATGAAAAAATACCAACCTCGGCGGGGATGAGCGGGGCAGAAGTAGCGAGAAGAATCTTGGATGCGAACGGTCTCTCGAATGTGTCAGTCGTAGAAACAAAAGGGGTTTTAAGTGACCACTATAATCCGATGACGAAAACCGTTCACCTTTCCACAGCAAACTATCGTAAACATTCTGTCGCCGGTGCGGCCGTCGCTGCACACGAAGTAGGACATGCTATTCAAGATAAAGAAGGGTATGCCGCATTGCGCTTTCGCCATGCGTTAGTACCCGTAGCCAATATAAGTTCTAATATGGCTTGGTTTTTCCTTATCATTGGAATGATTTTCTCAACCGTGTTATCCAATTTAATGCTTGTAGGAATTATTCTGCTGGCAGTCGGTGTTCTCTTTCAAATTGTGACATTACCAGTGGAATTTAATGCTTCCTCAAGAGCGATGAATCAAATCGTTACTTTAGGGATCATTAGCAATGAAGAGGAACGAGATGCGCGGAAGGTTTTAAATGCAGCTGCGATGACCTATGTTGCTGCCGCTGCCGTTGCGGTTCTTGAGTTATTGCGTATGATTTTAATCTTTACCAATATTTCAAGAGACTAGTGATTCTAAAAAACCCGGTTAACCGGGTTTTTTTATTGCAGGAAGAGAGCATAAAAATTGGCTGATGTTTGGACCTAGTTCCCGCGTTTTAGCCCGAGAGACTCGCAAGATGCGAGTCTCTCGGCGTCGCGACAGGACGTCGCGCTTTTAGCCGTTCTTCCTATTTAAAGGCGCTTGCGCTTCTTAATGAAGAATTTGCTGAAATACTGGAAATGAGAAAAAAAGAGGGGTTCCAAGATGTTAAAAGATTATCAAACAACGCTAGAAGAATATTGTAAAAACAATAAAGATCGGGCAAGATTGCTTATTAAATGTCCAGATCAACCAGGCATTGTTGCCGCAGTGTCCACTTTCTTACAGAGCTTTGAGGCAAATATTTTGGATTCCAGTCAATATTCTGAAGATCCGGAAGGTGGCAATTTTTTTATTCGCATGGAATTTGATTGCCCGGGATTACCCGAAAAGAAATCCCAGTTAGAACCAGGCTTTGCCGAGATTGCTGATAAGTTTAAAATGAATTATGAATTTCGTTATGTGAGCTCTCTTAAAAAGACGGCTATTTTTGTATCAAAGCAAACACATTGTTTAATGGAATTATTATGGGAATGGCAGAACGGAGAGTTAATGATGGATATCTCCTGCATCATTAGTAATTATGATGATTCTCGTGAATTGGTTGAATCCCTTGGAATCCCTTTTTATTATATTCCTGCAAATAAAGAAATTAGGAATGAAGTAGAGACAAAACAGCTAAAACTTTTGAAGGAACATGGAATTGAATTAATTATTTTAGCAAGATATATGCAAATTTTAACACCAAAATTTGTCTCTAACTATCCGGAACAGATTATCAATATTCATCATTCCTTTCTTCCAGCTTTTGTTGGGGCAAGACCTTATGAAAGAGCCTATGCCCGTGGAGTGAAATTAATCGGGGCCACTTCCCATTATGTAACCAATGATCTGGATGAAGGACCGATTATTGAACAAGGAGTAGAACGGGTCAATCATCGCGATCAAGTAAAAGATTTGAAAAATATTGGGAAAAATATTGAGAGAAGTGTACTTGCTCGTGCTGTGAAATGGCATTTACAAGACCGTGTGATTGTATCAGGAAACAAAACCATTGTCTTTTCCTAATCGCCTTGGAAGAAGCTATTCCAGAGCCTCCTTTTGAAATAGCTTCTTTTCCTTTTAAACATCAATAGGCCGTTTATTTTCATCTAAAGTAAACCCTTCTCCCATTACGTCATGAACAGTGGTAACAGAGACAAATGCAACAGGGTCAATCGTGTTTACAATCTTTTTCAGATGAACGATTTCATTCCGGGCCACAACACAATAAAGAATTTCTTTATCAAGCTTTGTAAATGAGCCATAACCTCTAAGAACCGTTACACCACGTCCCATTCGCATTAAGATTTCGTTTGCGATTTTATCATGGTGATTTTCGGAAATGATGAAAACTCCTTTGGCAGCATAGGAGCCTTCTTGAATAAAATCAATCACCCGTGCTGCTACAAAAACAGCTACTAGTGTGTACATCGCTTGGATGTGATTTAAGTATGTTAATAGGGAGACTGTAATGACGAGCGCATCAAAGAGAAACATCGTTCGTCCCATACTATATCCCTTATATTTAAGAAAGAGGCGGGCAATAATATCCACTCCTCCCGTTGTGCCACCAAAACGAAAAATAATCCCTAAACCAATTCCAATAAAAACACCAGCAAATAAGGATGCTAAAAACAGATCATTGTTTAATGGGACATTGAAATGGAATCTTTGGAAAATAAACAAAAAGATCGAGACCGCTACTGTGCCAATCACCGTATAAATAAATGTTTTCGGTCCAAGAAGTCGCCAACCAACAAAGAAAACAGGGATATTCAACACAAGATTTGAGATAGACGGATCAATGTTGAAAACAAAATAGAGAAGAAGAGTAATCCCGGTAAATCCACCTTCAGCTAAATTATTTTGCATATTAAAATGAACTAGACCAAAGGAAAAAATAGCCGCTCCCACTAATATACACAATACATTTTTAATTTTTATCCCAAACACCTTATCCGCCCCCAAGCATCAAAATTGAAGTCTCTTCCTATCTTATGTAAGCTCATCTATTATAAACATTTTTATCCTTCTCATGCAAAAGATTCCATTTTAAGTAGGCACCCATTCCAGTTCAAGAGCAGATTTTAGTTAGTAATATTTGTATAAAAAAATAGAATTCGATAATATAAAGTGGATTGGTTCATCCTATCATTAAAAAGGAACAAAGGCTGGTTGAGATGATGAGTAAACAAAAAACGATTCAAGAGTTGCAAAAAGACGTAGATGAGTATATTGGTCAATTTAAGGAAGGCTATTTTAGTCCTTTGGCTTTAACCGCCCGATTAACGGAAGAATTGGGTGAACTAGCACGAGAGATTAATCATTATTACGGAGAAAAACCGAAAAAAACTTCAGAAGAAGAAAAAACAATCGAAGAGGAACTCGGAGATTTATTGTTTGTGCTAATTTGTATGGCGAATTCTTTAGATATTGATTTACAAACGGCACATGATCGTGTCTTGAATAAATTTAATACAAGAGATAAGAATAGATGGACAAAAATAGAGGGGGAAGGAAAATGACGGAACGGATTAAGATCGTGATTGCAGGTCCACGTGGACGAATGGGACAAGAGGCTGTCAAACTGGTTGAAAATACGGAGAATTTTCAATTGGTTGCTGTTGTAGACCGGCAACATAATGGGATGAAACTAGCCGATATCTTAGAAACAACCCAGTCACAGGCAAAGGTTTACACAGATATGGAGGATTGCTTCCAAAATGAACAAGCGGATGTGCTGATTGATTTAACCACACCTGAAACAGGGTATGTACATACCAAAACGGCTTTAACGTACGGGGTTAGACCGGTTGTAGGAACTACTGGCTTTTCAAAGGAAGAACTGCAAGAATTAAGGAATTTGGCAGAAGAGAAGGAACTTGGCTGCATTATTGCTCCAAATTTTGCGATAGGCGCTATTTTAATGATGAAATTTTCGCAAATGGCTGCAAAATACTTTCCAGATACGGAAATCATTGAAATGCATCACGATCAGAAATTAGATGCACCATCAGGAACAGCGGTAAAAACAGCAGAAATGATCAAAGAAAATCGTGCCCACCATCAACAAGGGCATGAAGATGAAAAAGAAACATTACAAGGTGCCAGAGGCGCGGATTATGACGGGATGCGGATTCATAGTGTTCGTCTTCCAGGTCTTGTCGCTCACCAACAAGTTTTATTTGGCGCAGAAGGACAAACCTTAACCCTTCGTCATGATTCCTTTAACCGTGCTTCTTTTATGTCAGGTGTCAAAATCTCCGTTGAAACGATCATGTCCTTAGATTCATTAGTTTATGGGTTGGAACATATTCTGGTGTAAGGATGTAAGAAGATAGAAACTTTGAACAGAAAAAAGGGGTTATATATATGTATGATCAAGGTGTAGATATCCTTGCTTTCGGTGCTCATGCTGACGATGTAGAGATTGGAATGGGAGGATCTTTAGCGAAGTGGGCAACGGAAGGAAAAGAGGTCATTATTTGTGATTTAACCGAGGCAGAACTTTCGTCAAACGGGGATGTTGTAACAAGAAGGGAAGAGGCGCAAAAGTCGGCAGAAATCCTGGGTGTAAGAGAAAGACTAAATCTTTCCTTTCCTGATCGCGGGTTAGCTATAGTGGATGAGCATATCCGTGAAATGGTCAGAGTAATCCGAGAATATAAACCAAGAGTAATTTTTGCTCCTTTTCATAAAGATCGCCATCCCGATCATGGGCATTGTTCACAGCTTGTCACAGAAGCCTTTTTTTCGTCAGGGATTAGAAAATACCAAGTTTCTGGAGGGATTCCTACCCATAAGCCCGCGTACTTATATCACTATATGATTAACGGTTTTACAACTCCGACATTTTTAGTCAATATAACGAATTATATCGATCAAAAAGTGAGGGCTCTTCAAGCGTATGAATCACAATTTTTTATCAATCAAAATAGGGTCCATACTCCACTAACGGAAGGCTATATTGAAACGGTTACGGCAAGAGAAAGGTTGTTTGGCAAAGAAGTAGGGGTTTCCTTTGCTGAAGGATTTATTTCAAATAAACCGTTATTATTACATAATGATCTTTTTGGTGAAGAAATATGAAAAAATTGAAAATTGGTATTACTTGTTACCCGACTGTAGGGGGATCAGGCGTTATTGCAACGGAGCTTGGACAGTTATTGGCAGAGAAAGGGCATGAAATTCATTTTATTACTTCAAATGTTCCTTTTCGCCTAAATGTGTTGCATCCTAATATTTTCTTTCACCAAGTATCCGTCAATCAATATTCTGTCTTTCATTATCCGCCCTACGATATTGCGCTGGCGAGTAAAATGGCTGAGGTGATTCGAAGGGAAAACCTTGACCTTCTACATGTTCACTATGCTATTCCACATGCTGTTTGTGCGATATTAGCAAAACAAATGGTTGATAAAGATGTTAAAATCGTCACGACTCTGCATGGAACAGATATTTCCATTCTTGGTTATGATCCGACATTGGTTGAAGCTATAAAATTTGGAATCGAAAAATCAGATGCTGTCACAGCGGTGTCTCATGCCTTGAAAAAAGAGACAAATGAAATTATTGCTCCTCAGAAAGAGCTGAATGTGATCCATAATTTTATTGATGAAAGAGTTTATCAGAAGGTGAATGCAGAACACTTGAAAAAAGCATATGGCATTCTTCCACATGAAAAGGTATTGATTCATGTTTCTAATTTCCGGCCAGTGAAAAGAGTAGATGATGTTGTTTCAGTATTTGCCAAAATTGCCGAAGAGATTCCTGCAAAGCTCTTACTGATCGGGGATGGACCGGAAAAATTAAAACTATGTCGGTTAACAAAAGAATTAGATATTGAAGACAAAGTATTATTTTTAGGAAAACAAGATCATTTAGAAGAATTATATTCGGTTAGTGACCTCATGCTGCTGTTGTCAGAGAAAGAAAGTTTCGGGCTAGTGGCTTTAGAGGCGATGTCCTGTGGCATCCCTTGCATAGGCACCAATATCGGTGGTATTCCGGAGGTCGTGGAGGATGGTGTAAATGGTTTCCTATGTGAATTAGGAGATTTGGAAGCCATGCGTGATAAAGCCATCACGCTTCTCACCAACCCTACTCTATACAAGAGGTTTTCGGAAAATGCATTAGTGACGCCTGAAAAATATTTCCATTCCCATATGATTGTTGAGCAGTATGAACAGTTATACGAATCTCTTAGCCAAAAGTAGGATAAGGAGTTTGTTTATGAACAAGGTATTCCTCTTAGCAAAACCAATTATTCATCAATTAAAAGCCGCTGGCTATGAAGCATACTATGTTGGGGGCGCGGTAAGAGATTATATACTTAAAAGAGACATTCATGATGTGGATATTGCGACTTCTGCCACTCCTGCAGAAGTGAAAGCCATTTTCCCAAAGACCGTTGATGTGGGGATTGAACATGGAACGATTTTGGTGATCCTTGAAGGGCGTGGTTATGAAGTAACGACTTTTCGTGCGGACACCAATTATGTGGATTTTCGTAGACCTGAAACCGTCACTTTTATTCGCTCTTTGGAGGAAGATTTACAACGACGAGACTTTACGATCAATGCGATGGCAATGGATGAAGAAGGGAAGATTATTGATCCATTCCATGGGCAGGAAGCGATTCAAAATAAACAGATTAAAACCGTAGGCTCCCCAGCAGAACGCTTTGGAGAAGATGCTTTACGGCTAATGAGGGCGGTCCGTTTCGTAAGCCAGCTTGGATTTGAGCTTGATGCAACAACGGAACAGGCTTTAATCAAACATGCACCTCTGCTTCAGCATATCGCCATTGAAAGAATCTATGCGGAAATGGAGAAGCTGCTTACAGGTAAATATAAAAAACTCGCTTTACAACTTGCTAGAAATACGCAGTTATTTCATTTTTGGCCTTCGATTTTCAATAAGGAATGGATCCTTGACCAGGTGTTAGACATGGCCATTCAGCGGTTAAACGGATCGGAATTATGGTTGTTAGGTTTGTACTTAGAAGCTGATGAAGATCCTCAAAATCAACTAAAAAAATGGAAACTGCCAGCAAAGGAAATCAAGAAACTTATCCGGGCCTTATCATTTTTAAAGTGGCGGGTAAAAAATAATTGGACAACAATTCAACTTTATCGAGCTGGTAGTGAGATTGCGACCATGGTAGAAAAATTAGTTTGTGTTTTGCATCATCAAGAACCTGAAGCAAATATCGCCAAAATCAAGAAGGAATTTGCAGATTTTCCCATATTACATCGTTCTCAATTGGTGATATCAGGAAACGATATATTACAATGGATTAAAAAATCGCCTGGTTCATGGATGGGCGACCTATTTGATGATCTTGAAATGGCCATTCTTAATAAAGAGATTCCCAATCAGCGCGAGATGATCAGGAAGTGGGTAGAAACATGGAAAAATCCATCAAAAGACAAATGATTGAGGCATTGGCGCAAGCGCAGGGCCAATTTTTGTCAGGGCAGCGACTTGCTGATTTAATTGGGTGTTCAAGAACAGCGATTTGGAAGCATATAGAGGAACTGAGAAAAACTGGGATTAAAATTGAAGCTGTAAGAAAAAAGGGTTATCGTCTTATTCATTTACCAGATGGGCTGACTGAAAATGAAATTTTATATGGGCTTGAAACAAAAGTGTTAGGTCAACATATCATTCACTTGGAAACAACAGAATCCACTCAACTCATTGCTCATCAAGAAGCAGCGAAAGGCGCACCAGAAGGTACAATTGTGATATCAGAAGAACAAACAAGAGGAAAAGGAAGAATGGCACGAGAATGGCATTCCGCTAAAGGAAAAGGAATTTGGATGAGTTTGATTATACGCCCCGTCTTGCCATTAGAAAAAGCACCGCAATTTACACTGATTGCAGCCATTGCTGTCGCTCGTGCGATCGAGGATGTCACAGGGCTAGAACCGGAAATCAAATGGCCTAATGATCTCCTGCTTAATGGGAAGAAAATGACAGGCATCTTAACAGAATTGCAAGGAGAAGCAGATCAAATTAATTACTTAGTAATTGGAATTGGGATGAATGTGAACCAAGCAAAGGATCATTTTCCTAAAGCATTACAAAATAAGTCGACATCTTTATTGATTGAGACAGGGAAAGAGATACATAGAAAAACGCTCGTTCAACGTATATTAAAGAATTTCGAGAAATACTATGCGATCTACATAGAAAAGGGTTTTACACCGTTAAAAATAATATGGGAAGATTACGCAATCAGCATTGGAAAGACGGTCACAGCCCAGACAAAGGGAGAAAGTATAACCGGCATTGCGGAAGGCATTACAGATGAAGGGGTTCTTATGGTTCGCGATCAAAATGGGAAACTTCATTTTATTTACTCAGCAGATCTTCATATCCATTTATAGAGGATGTTCAAGAGTCCAATTTGAACATGCTTTTCTAGTCAGCAGAATGAAATTTTGTTATAATTTACTCGGGCAGTATCTAAGTGAACTGCACCTAGATGGAAATATTTAGTATGTCTGGATCTAGCTCCAGCGCCTAGCCCCTCGAGGTCAAATAACCTGAGCCAATAAAAGTCAAAACCGGACTTTTCTTGTCTCAGAACATTTGCTTGTAGGAGGCCCGCAGGAAGTGGGTCAAAACGGCGTTGCGACAGGACGTCGCGCCCTTAGCCGTTTTTCCTATTCCAAGGCGCTTGCGCTTTTCTTATCTGCCTTGATCCATTTAGTGACTGGGACAGAGGACCTGAAATGATGAATGAGAGATAAAGGAGTCCTTCTGCCTATTTGCAGAGGACTTTTTTGTTAACAGAAATGAAATCACAATGATTTTACATCTCACTTCATGACAGTATCCTCGACAAAAAAACGAGGAGGAAACAAAATGAAGAAAACGACAGATTTTCAGCGTATGAAACAAGCAGGAGAAAAAATTGCTATGGTGACTGCCTATGATTTTCCACAAGGAAAGCTAGCGGAAAAAGCAGAAGTAGATTTGGTCCTTGTTGGGGATTCACTAGGAATGGTCGTCCTGGGATATGATTCTACGGTACCTGTTACGTTAAGTGATATGGTTCATCACACGAAAGCTGTTAAAAGGGGAGCAAAGAATACCTTTATTGTAGCGGATTTACCTTTTATGACATTCCATGTAGGCAAAGCAGAAGCATTGAAATCAGCCGCCGCATTAATGCAAGAGGGGGGAGCCCATGCTGTTAAAATTGAAGGAGGCGGCGAGGTGATTGAAACGATTCATGCTTTGACAACTGCGGGAGTACCTGTTATGGGGCATTTAGGACTTACTCCGCAAACAGCCGGTGTTTTAGGCGGATTCAAAGTACAAGGAAAGACAGCAGATGCGGCATCCTTGTTGGTAGAAGAAGCCAAAAAATGTGAGGAAGCTGGGGCATTTGCCCTTGTGCTTGAGTGTATCCCACAACAATTAGGACGACTCGTGACGGAAAGTATCTCGATCCCAACGATTGGGATTGGAGCGGGGAATGGAACAGATGGCCAAGTACTTGTTTTCCACGATTTAGTCAATTTTGGGGTTGAACGTGTGCCAAAATTTGTCAAACAATATAGTGATGTGAATCAAGTTCTTGAGAAAGGTCTTTCTGAATACGTAAACGATGTGAAACAAGGTGAATTTCCAACGGGAAAACATTCATTTACAATGAAAGAAAATGAACTTGAGTTATTGTATGGGGGAAAGTAAAATGGACATTTTCACTTCGAAGATGGATTTGCAAAGGCATGTACAAGCATTGAAAAGTGTTGGAAAAACCATTGGATTTGTCCCAACGATGGGTTTTTTACATGAGGGTCATTTGAAATTAGTGGAACGCTCTGTCGCTGAAAACGATATAACAATTATGAGTATTTTTGTCAATCCATTACAGTTTGGTCCTAATGAGGACTATGATGCCTATCCGAGAAATCCTGATAAAGATCAAGTGCTTGCCAAGCAAGCAGGCGTTGATGTGTTATTTATGCCAGATTCTTCTGACATGTATGACCAAGAACATGCCTTTCATATCCATGTGTTGCAACGGACAGATCGGCTTTGTGGGAAAAGTAGACCCGGACATTTTGATGGGGTTGTGACCATTTTGATGAAGTTATTCCATATTGTTGGTCCTAATCGAGTCTATTTTGGTTTGAAAGACGCCCAGCAAATATCAGTGGTTGATTCTCTCATCAATTATTTTGATTTTCCAATTGAACTAGTAGCCGTTGAAACGGTAAGGGAACAAGATGGCTTGGCACGTAGTTCAAGAAATGTCTATTTAACAAACTTAGAGCGAAAAGAAGCTCCTTATCTATATAAAGCATTAAAAATGGGGGAGCAGCAGATTTTGCAGGGAGAAAGAAATGTCGAAAGAATCACACAGATGATCCATGAGTATATAGAAAAAAATACGAGTGGGAAAATCGATTATATTGAGCTCCTTAGCTTTCCAGAATTACGCTCTTTATCAAGTATTCAAGGAAAAGTTATTTTAGCGATAGCCGTCCAGTTCACAAGAGCTCGATTGATCGATAACACTATTCTTACAGTTGGGAATTGAGGAGGGAACGGTTATGTTCCGTACAATGATGAACGGAAAAATCCACAGGGCAACCGTTACGGAAGCGAATCTAAATTATGTTGGCAGTATTACCATTGATCGCGATATCTTAGATGCTGTGGGTATGGTGGCCAATGAAAAAGTACAAATTGTGAATAATCATAATGGAGCCCGTTTCGAAACGTATATTATTGAAGGGGAAAAAGGTTCTGGAGTTATTTGTGTCAATGGAGCCGCTGCGCGCCTCGTGCAGCCAGGTGATATTATTATTATCATTTCTTATGCATTGATTCCAGCAGAAGAACTATTATCCCATCAACCTAAAATTGCGATCATGACACCGGATAATCAAATCAAAGAATTAATCAATCATGAACCTGAATCCACCTTTTGTTCATCACTTGGTGAATCAACGAACCAGTCCTATTAAGGGGCTGGTTTTTTTCCATGCCTGCAAAGTTATGATACAATGGTCGAGAGTCTTTTTTGAAAAAAGGTGAGATCAGGATGTCACAGAAATATGTTGTTGTTGATTTGGAAACAACAGGAAATATGTGGGAAAAGGGAGATCGTATCATTCAATTATCGGCCGTCGTGATTCAACGCTCAAAGATTATCGAGCAGTATACGACTTTTATCAATCCCGGGATTCCCATTCCCCCTTTTATTGCCGAACTAACAGGAATAGAAGATAAAATGGTAGCGGGTGCTCCTAAATTTTTTGAAATTGCGGGGAAAATGGAAACGTTACTTTGTGATGCGGTTTTTGTTGCTCATAATGTTTTATTTGATTTAGGGTTTTTACGTAAGGAAATGGAAGAAGCGGGATATTCCAATATTGTTTCAAATGCAATCGATACGGTGGAATTAACCAAGATTTTAATGCCTGGGTCCCCAAGCTATAAATTATCAGAGCTTTCCGATGCATTGGGTTTCGATCATGATCATCCCCATCAAGCCGATAGTGATGCATTAGTAACAGCAGAATTATTTTTAATGTTAATGGAAAAAGCAAAACAATTACCTGTTGTCACTTTAGAAAAATTGACTGAAATGGCTTTTTATTTAAAAAGTGATATTGCGGCATTATTTCATAAACTTTTAGTTGAACAAAAGACAAAGGTAGAAAATCTAGCGGAAGATTTAGAAGTTTACCGAGGTATCGCACTGAAGAAAAAAAGCATACCGGTAAAAAGTCAGGATGGAACAGCCGCTCCATATCCCTTCTCGAAAGACGAGAAAATTCAATTGCTAACGTCCTATATCAAGGGATTTCAGACAAGAGATATGCAGTTTGATATGATGGATACAATTTATGAAGCTTTTGAACATCATAAGCATGCGGTGATTGAAGCAGGAACTGGAACAGGAAAGTCATTAGCTTACTTGATCCCTGCTCTTTATGTTGCTGTCGAAAAGCAAGAGCCAATTGTCATTAGTACATACACAACCCAAATGCAAGAGCAAATTTTAAATAATGAAATCGCAAAATTAGCTAAGATTGTCCCTTTCCCTGTTCAAGCTGCGATTGTGAAAGGGAGAAATCATTATATTAATTTATTGAAATTTGAACAGACTTTACGCGAGCAAGAGTATCATTATGATACCGTACTTACGAAGATGCAACTATTAGTTTGGCTTACATTTACGGAAACTGGAGATTTGGATGAACTTAATTTTTCCAGTGCGGGACATTTGTTCAAATATAGAATCCAACATGACGGATGGTTTATGGGGAAGGAAAAAGATGCTTGGGTTTCAAGGGACTTTTATTTATATGCACGTGAAAGGGCGCTACATTCAAACATTATTATTACCAATCATTCCATGTTGCTTTTGGATACAGATAAAGAGATTCTTCCTGATTATCAATATGTCATTATTGATGAAGCCCATCATCTTGAGAAAACAGCAAGAAGAGGTTTCGGAAAAAAATTAGAGTATAATTTGCTGAAATTTTGGATTGGCCGATTAGGAACAATGGAAAAGGATCTTTTCTTAAAGAATTTAGATTTGCTTATCAAAAAGAAAAAACTTTCACCGACCATTCTGTCTTTGGAAGTAGATGAGGCGATCCAGCAAATGGAGGAAGAGCTGGATGTTTTATATGTTCAATTAAGTAAACTATTGGTTATTTCGAAGCAAAACAAATCTTCGCAAGCAAAAAAAGAGTTTTTGCGTATTACGGAGGAAATAAAGGGGAAATCAAGTTGGCAATCAATTGTCATGTGCGCGGAGCGGGTTTATGACCGACATCAATGGATAAAAAAAGGTTTGGAAGAGCGACTTTCATTAGTGAAAAACAATAAGGAGAAATTAGTCGCGAGTGAGCGGGCTTTTATGGAGGAAATGAGTAGTTTTATCAAGGAATGGACAGGACTAGGCGAGCGGATAAAAAATATATTTATGTCGTCATCAGACGGAAATATTTTATGGTTGGAGGGAGATATCAAGGCACTTCCTAATAGTATCACGATTCGAATAGAGCCTACGGAAATAGGTCCGCTTCTAACAACTACATTTTTTCAGCAAAAAAAATCGGTCATCATGACATCTGCAACTTTATCCATCCAAGGGTCATTTCATTATTTCTTATATGAAATGGGGCTTTCTGATACAGAAGTCATCCAAAAGATCTATCCTTCTCCATTTGCATTTGAAAAAATGGCAAAGCTACTTATACCAACGGATTTACCGGAAATTCGTGGAAAAGCTACAGACGAATATATTGAAGCCATCACTGGTCACTTATTAGCGATAGCGGAGGAGACAAATGGAAGGATGTTAATTCTATTCACATCCTATGAGATGTTAAGAAAAACATACTATTTGGTCAAGGATACTGGTAGTTTGGCGGACTTTGCCATCTTAGCGCAAGGAATCACAGCCGGAAGTAGATCACGGCTAATTAAAAATTTTCAACAATTTAATAAGGCGATCCTTTTTGGAACGAGTAGTTTTTGGGAAGGTGTAGACATACCGGGAAAAAGCCTTTCATGTCTTATTATTGTAAGACTTCCTTTTGCACCGCCAGACGAACCTGTCACAGAAGCCAAATATGAAAGATTAAAGGAAAAAGGAATTAACCCATTTACTGCTTATGCCCTGCCCGAAGCCGTTATCCGATTTAAACAAGGGTTTGGCAGGCTCATAAGGGGTGAAAAGGACCGCGGGGTTGTGCTTGTCTTTGATAAGCGTTTAGATACAGCTTCCTATGGTCAAGCTTTTCTAAAATCCATCCCCAAAATCCCAATCGAACGAGGCTCGCTCAATGTTTTACTGGATGAGATTAAAAAGTGGCTTGAAGTGTGAGTTCAAAAAGGAGGATAAAAAGGACCAAGAAGTTCGAGGCGGTGCAGCTTTGAGCAGCGGAATGTATGCTTTTAAATACATGAGCAGCGGAAAAGCAAGCCAACGAAGAAATTCGCTTATGTCTTTTTACCGGACTTTTTGAACATCCTTGAATGAGGCTGCAGAAACTGCAGCCCCGATAGGTGTGGGCTAAAATTTATTTTTAAGCGCAAAATCCATCATTTTTCAACATAATTCCTGTTATAATGATGGAAGAGACATTGCTTACCTTGTAGTATGACCATTTCAATAGGTGATATGATGACAATTTTTGTGAGCAGTGATAGTGTAAAGGAGAAATACAAAGGAATGATGGTTGTGAGAGGGATCAAATGAAAAAATGGATTTTAATCGTATTATTGTGTATGACCCTTTTAACCTTAACGGTCTTTATTTACGTATATCAATCCGCTCGTGCACCGCTAAAGGATATGGAAGCATATGCGGTCGAAAGAGCCAAAGACGAAGCTAAACTTACAAAGATGGATGAGTTTTATCTATACAATGGTACTGAAACTTATTATGTCGTTGTAGGGGAAAAAGATCCCGGGGAAAAGCTTGCTGTCTGGATTCCTGAAGATAAAAAGGGAAAATTAATTGAAAAAAAATTATCAGAAGGCATATCTAAGCAAGATGCGGTCGCAAAATTAAAACAAGAAGAAAAACCACAGAAAATAATGGGAATTAGGCTTGGAATGGAAAAGAATTTACCACTTTGGGAAATATCATATCTAGATGAGCATTCAAAACTGAATTATTATTATATCCATTTTGATACTGGAAAATGGTGGCGAAAAATTGAAAATTTATAGTAGAGAGAGGAATTAAGATGACAATTCAATTGGCGAATCGTGTAGAAACACTTACTCCATCCACAACTTTAGCTATTACCGCAAAGGCGAAAGAGCTTAAGGCCCAAGGGCTGAATGTCATTGGCCTTGGAGCAGGGGAACCCGATTTTAATACACCTGTCAATATTATTGAAGCAGCTTACCGTTCCATGAAAGAAGGAAAGACAAAATACACACCAGCAGGTGGATTGCCAGAATTAAAAAAGGCCATTATCACGAAATTAAAAAAGGATCAGGGACTTGAATATGATCCAGCGGAAATGATTGTGGGGAATGGGGCAAAGCATATTTTATACACTTTATTTCAAGTGTTATTAAATAATGGTGATGAAGTTATTATTCCAACTCCTTACTGGGTCAGTTATCCTGAACAAGTGAAATTAGCAGGGGGAGAACCTGTTTTCGTAACGGGAAAAGAGGAGCAAGATTTTAAAATTACGCCTGAACAATTGGAAAAGGCGATTACATCCAAAACGAAGGCATTTATTCTAAATTCACCAAGTAATCCAACTGGGATGCTTTACACGAAGGAAGAATTGGCTGAACTAGGAAAAATTTGCTTAGAACATCAAGTTTTGATTGTTTCCGATGAAATATATGAAAAATTAATCTATGGGGATCACCCTCATACTTCCGTTGCAGAGATTTCGCCGGAATTAAAAGAGATGACGATCCTAATTAATGGAGTATCGAAATCACATTCTATGACAGGTTGGAGAATTGGTTATGCAGCCGGACAGAAAAAAATCATTTCGGCCATGGCAGACCTTGCTAGCCATTCCACCTCCAATCCGACAACCACATCCCAATATGGGGCAATCGAGGCTTATAATGGCCCACAAACGGCTGTAGAAACGATGAGAAAAGCTTTTGAAGAACGACTTAATCATATTTATCCTAAACTGATTGCCATTCCAGGAGTAAAATGTAAAAAACCTCAAGGTGCTTTTTATTTATTTCCAAACGTGAAGGAAACAGCTGCACTAGCTGGGTATGAAACAGTCGACCAGTTTGTTGAGGGCTTATTAGAAGAAGCGCTTGTGGCAGTCGTACCGGGTTCTGGGTTTGGAGCACCTGATAATATCCGGCTATCTTATGCGACATCATTGGAAAATTTGGAGGAAGCAATCAAAAGAATCCATACCTTTGTTGAAAATAAAATGAAGTAATGGAAAATCTAAATAAAGGCATTTACGACTTTTGAAAGGACGACTAGTATGAAAGTAACGATATCCGAAGTAGGTAAATATGTGGGACAAGAAGTAACGATTGGGGCATGGTTGGATAATAAGCGATCAAGCGGCAAAATTGCCTTCCTGCAACTACGTGATGGAACAGGCTTTATCCAAGGGGTGATTGTGAAAAGTGAAGTAGAAGAAACCATTTTTCAAAAGGCTAAATCTTTATCACAGGAAACATCTCTTTTTGTGACAGGGATTGTACAGGAGGATAGCCGTTCATCATTTGGGTATGAACTATCCGTTTCAAATCTAGAAGTGATTCGTGAAGCAACTGATTATCCAATCACTCCGAAAAAACATGGTACTGAATTTTTAATGGATCATCGTCATTTGTGGCTGCGTTCTCGCAGGCAGCATGCCGTGATGAAAATTAGAAATGAAATTATCCAAGCTACCTATGAATTCTTTCAATCACAAGGATTTGTGAAAATTGATCCACCGATTTTAACGGGGAGTGCCCCGGAAGGAACAACAGAACTTTTTCATACGAAGTATTTTGATGAAGAAGCCTTCTTGTCCCAAAGTGGTCAACTCTATATGGAAGCTGCGGCTATGGCATTAGGGAAGGTATTTTCCTTCGGTCCTACCTTTCGGGCAGAAAAATCAAAAACCCGCCGGCATTTGATTGAATTTTGGATGATAGAACCGGAAATGGCTTTTTATCAATTTGAAGATAGCTTAAAGGTGCAAGAGGAGTATGTTGCTTTTATCGTTCAGTCTGTGTTGAAGAATTGTTCTTTAGAACTAGAAAGACTCGGCAGAGACACGACTCAATTGGAAAAAGTAGTGGCTCCATTTCCACGAATCACTTATGATGAAGCCATTCAGTTTTTACATGAACAGGGCTTTGATGATATTGAATGGGGAGCTGACTTTGGAGCACCTCATGAGACTGCTATTGCCGATCATTTCGATCAGCCTGTCTTTATTACGCACTATCCGACAAAAATTAAACCATTCTACATGCAACCCGATCCTGAAAGAGAGGATGTTGTTCTTTGTGCAGATATGATTGCTCCTGAAGGGTATGGGGAGATTATCGGGGGATCTGAACGAATTCACGATATTGAATTAATGAAAAAAAGAATAGAAGAGCATCATTTGCCCCTTGAGGCGTATGAATGGTATTTGGATATTTCCCGGTTCGGAGCTGTACCTCATTCAGGATTTGGTCTTGGTTTGGAACGAACGGTAGCCTGGATTTCTGGTGTGGAACATGTTCGGGAGACGATTCCATTTCCACGTTTATTAAATCGGCTATATCCATAAGAATCAAAGGCTAAAACCGCCACATCCTGTTGACCTGATAGGAAACCATCCTGCTCGTTTATAAGGCATCAAGATAAAGAAAGAGACTATCCACGTTATCCACGAAGGGGTTAGTCTCTTTTCACTAATGTGGAAATCAAATTCCCTAGAATACATAAGAAGCGAGGTGTCATAAAATGGACAAAGACATAATGGTATCCTGGATTGAAGCCGGCATGATTCAAATTCCTGCATTACTAATCAGTAAATATCGGGATTTAGGGTTGGATGAGAAAGAACTCGCTTTAATTCTGCAAATTATCTCATTTAAGGAGAAGGGAAACGAGTTCCCCACTCCCAAACAGATCGCTGAAAGAATGACCATTTCCGATGATGATTGTTCCTCCATTTTACGTACACTTGTTCAACATGAAATGCTAAAAATTGAACAGCAAAGTCAAAAAGGAGTGGGTTTTGAAACATACTCCCTTTCACCTTTATGGTACAAGCTGGCTGAAGAAATGATGAAAGAAAAAAAGCAAGGAAAGCTGCAAAATGTATTACAAGAGGAACAAGATCTGTACACAATTTTTGAAAAAGAATTCGGTCGTCCGCTTTCCCCAATGGAATGTGAATCCTTAGCGATGTGGATCGATCAAGATGGCCAAGAACCAGCACTGATCAAGGCAGCCTTAAGAGAAGCTGTCATGTCTAGTACACTAAGCTTTCGTTACATTGATCGTATTTTATTTGAATGGAAGAAAAATGGCGTACAGACAGTCGAGCAAGCAAAAATTCATAGTTTAAAATATAGAAAAAAAACGAAAGCCAGCCAATCAACACATTCCACTTCAAAAACAATGCCTGTTTATAATTGGCTTGAGCAATAAGGTGATGAAATGTTAAATAAACAACAAATACGTTTTTGCTTGGATGAGATGGGAAAGATGTTTCCTCATGCCCATTGTGAACTTACTCATTCAAACCCTTTTGAACTCATTATTGCCGTTTCCTTATCCGCACAATGTACAGATGCATTGGTCAATCGAGTGACAGAACAGTTATTCAAAAAATATAAAAGGCCAGAAGATTATTTAGCTGTTCCTTTGGAAGAACTGCAAGAGGATATTCGTTCGATTGGTTTATTCCGAAATAAAGCGAAAAATATCCAAAAGCTATGTCAAATGCTGCTGGATGAGTATGGTGGAGAAGTGCCCACTACTCGCGATGAATTGATTAAATTACCTGGCGTCGGCAGGAAAACAGCGAATGTGGTTTTATCCGTTGCGTTCGGAATTCCAGCGATTGCCGTTGATACGCATGTAGAAAGGGTGAGTAAGCGCCTTGCTTTTTGCCGCTGGAAGGATAATGTGTTGGAAGTGGAAAAAACATTAATGCGTAAAGTGCCGGAGAACGAGTGGTCGATCACTCATCATCGCATGATCTTCTTTGGTCGCTATCATTGTAAATCACAAAACCCGCAATGCCCCATTTGTCCACTGAACGAAATTTGCAGAGAGGGAAAAAAGCGATTAAGAAAAAGGGTTTGAATCTTATAAAAAGTGCCAGTCATCTTTTCCGTATAGGGGGAGATGACTGGCACTTTGTCTTTAGATAGTTTCGTTTGTTGTTCAATAGGATTTAGCTCTAGGTACCATTGGCTCGAGGCCAAATGTTCTGAGCTAATGAAAGGCAAAGCATGCCTTCCTTTTTCTCAGAACATTTGCTTGTGGACGATTAGGACGATTATGGACGCCTTGCGTTTTTCATAATATTATGGTGCTAGTGAAGCATCTTCTTCAGGGGGTGTTTCATTATCAGGCGGCTGTTCATTTGAAACACCCTCATCTTTATGTTCTTCATCTGGTTGATTCTGATCCTTATCCTTATCCTTATCCTTATCCTTATCCTTATCCTTATCCTTATTGTCATTGGCTGGATCTTCATTATCTTTATTATTATCCTGATCCTCTGGCTTATTCCCATTGTCTTCGTTGTGATCTTTCTTTTGTTCGTCCTCCTTTTTATTGCCTTTGTCTTCTTCCCCCTGGTCTGGATCCTCTTGTTCATTATCCGGTGGGGTGACCTCTTCGTCCTCCTTCTTCTCTTCGTCCTCTTGTTTAGGAACGGTGACACTAGCCGTACCGGCAGAACTCGTTTGACCGGCAACTGTTGCTACAATTTCTATCGTATAGGTCACGCCAGGATCTACATTCTGCAGGACATATTTTTGGTCCTTCATCTTTCCAATTGATGTTTTATTTCCGTCATTTGTTTTAAGCGAAACAGCAAATTCCAGCTCTTTATTGCCGAGATCTGGGTGTTTCCAAGTAAACTCAATTTGATTGGAATCCTCAAGATATTTTCCATTGACAGAAGGTGTGTCCAGTTTATCAAAGCTGGTGGACGTTTCTTTTGGTTCTGTTCCAGCTACAAAGTATTCATAGACAATTTGACTTTCTGGTGTGTATTTACTTGGTTTCTTCGCTGGATTGGAGCCTTTTTCAACGGCTGCCTTGATAACGCTCTTGGGCATCTTGAAATCAGGAGTGTCAATCCCTTCTGATACATGAGCCATTAAGTTTTTATATAGCTCTTTCGCAATTAGTTGATCACTTCCGGCCCGTAAAGGTTTTTTGCGATTTTCATATCCCGTCCATACAGCAATTGTATAGTTGGTTGTGTACCCCGCAAACCAAGCATCAGGGACATCCCCATCCCCTTCTTTCAGACCGTATTCTTTCATTTCTTTTGCGCTGTAATTGGTTGTACCGGTTTTACCGGCTGCAGGAAGACCTGGAATAATTGCACCAGCACCTGTTGCACCAGCTTTACTGGAGATAACATCTTTCAGCATACTCGTTATCATAAATGCCGTTGAATCTTTCATGGCCAGTTGAGGGGAAACTTTATTGACGATTTCTGTTTCCTTATCCTTCAGAATAATTTTCTTCACGGTATGTGGTTTGTTATACATGCCGTTATTTCCAAAGGTTGCATAGGCTCCCGCAAGTTTTAATGGAGAAATATCTCCAATGGCCCCGATCGCGGCTGATTCATTGTCAATTTTGTCATATTCCAATCCAACTTTGGATGCAAAATCGCGGACTTTATCATTTCCGACTGCTTGAAAGGCCTTAAGAGCTGGGATATTTCGTGATTTATATAGGGCTTCACGAATGGACATTTGGCCTTCGTACTTGTTATTCCAATTTCCAATCGGTTCGCCAGTATTATATTGATAAGGTTCGTCAACGATTTGCTCGTAAGTAGACCAATTTAAATATTCAATCGCAGGACCATAATCAAAGATTGGTTTAATCGTTGATCCCGTTTGGCGCTCTTTCAGTGTCGTCGCAAAATTTCTCCCACGTTTTACCTTTTTATAACGGTTCCCACCAATTGCACGAATTTCCCCTGTTTTTGTATCTTGAAGGACAAGACCAGCTTGCATGTCCTCATCCGGGAACTCGACATCTTCATTGTCAAAAAACAATTTTTCTGTATATTCCTGTGCATCCGGATCAAGGGTTGTATGGATCGTCAAACCGTCTGCATATACATTATAATCCCCCATTTCCTCCACTTCACGAATCACCTGATCAACAAATGAGTCATACTTATAAGGAGGTCCTTGATTTTCATCCTCTGGAATCAAGGTATCTGTAACAGATTTTTTCTGGGCGGCTTCCATTTCTTTCTTACTAATTTTTCCATGTTGATACATTAAAGACAAGACAACATTTTTTCTTTTATCTGCTTGATCAGGATGATCGTAGGGCTCATAGCGATTTGGAGATTGGGGGAGACCAGCTAATAAGGCCAGCTCCTGCAATTCCAAATCGTCTAATTTTTTACCAAAATAATATTCAGCGGCAGTGGCAATTCCGTGAACGCCCTTGCCATAATAAATTTTGTTCACATAAATTTCAAAAATTTGTTCTTTCGAATATTCCTTTTCCAATTTCATTGCTAACCATGCTTCCTGTGCCTTTCTCTTTAAGGTTTTATCTTCAGAAAGAAAAGATAATTTAACGACCTGTTGGGTGAGGGTAGAAGCACCTTCGGACCCAAAACCCCGAGTAATATTGGCTAAAACAGCTCCAGCAAGTCTTCTTAAATCAATTCCGCCATGTTTAAAGAAGCGAACATCTTCTGTAGCCAAGACGGCATCTCTTACCTCAGTAGGAATCTTGTCATACTCGACATAATCGCGATTTTCTGTACCAACGGTGGCAAACACGTCGCCATTTATATCAACTAAATCGGATGCAACAGGGTCAATTAAAAGCACATCATCTACGGGAGGGGCATCTTTTGCATAAATGGCAAATGTTGTACCTCCAGCAATAACACCAATAATGCCAAGGATTAAAATGGTTAAGAATAGAGTTTTAAAGATTTTTTTTGCTCGTTTAGGTTGTTTCTTTTTATTTAAAGGTTGTTTCTTTCTGCGTTCAACTCGGCTTTGATAATTTTCTGCCATATTGGAGTTTCCTCACTTTCAAAAATGTTAAAGAAGGTTAAGCTCTTGGATTTTTCGGATATAGTCAATTCTTGGATGCAATCCATAAGGAATCGGAAATCCGTGTTGAATGATTTCCTCCTTCTTGATTGATTTTCTTCCTCCTTCAATCATTCGTTCCCAATAATGGAATAAAACCTTCCCTTCGAGAAGAAAAATTTCATCTGTTCTGGCAAACCGTAAAATAACAAATGTGATCCCATTTTGTTCAACAATCTTTTTCATATGCTCGATTTGATGCTCATGAAAGTTTTTCAATGGAAAAGAGGTGGTACTCTTTGTCTCTTTTGCCTCGAAATCAATATATTTGCCATTGCACACCCCATTATAATCTGTTGTGGATGCTTGACGAAAATAGGCTTCTTTAATGACGGCTGTGCTTCTAGATTGATAATCTACGTTGACAATTTGGATGGGAGTCGGTTTTTTATGAATGACGGCAATATTATGGATTCGATAGTATTTATTCGTTTCATTCAGATCCTCCTCTAATGTCATTCCTCTATTACTATAAGAACTTTTAGTCGGTAATTGTTTTTTTACATTTTCAGTGCTACATTTCTCATGATATTTTCTTCCGTTTGGATAATGAAAAACCATTGATTGACACCTCTCTGTTCATTATATCATAGCTCTCCATATAGGAAGAATCTTACATATGGGAGTATAGCTTTTTTTTCGTCTTTTGTATATACGTTTGAAACTTAAAAAAGATACATGAAGTTCGGTTAAATGGACAGGTTAAAAAAGAAACATAAAATGTAAACAAGAAAGGATGAAAAATATGGCTAAAAACAAACAAAATGAAGATAAGAAGAGAATAAAAGATCAACCCAAAAAAGCGGGGGAGGGTAATCCAAAATTGAATGGACCCAATCGACCCTCAACCTGAATTGTTCTATCAATTGTCGAAAAATAGATAAAATGATATAGAATCCACTTTGTTTGACGAATCCATTCTAGTTTTGTCAACCGGGCAGGAGAAGTTAAAAAGACGGTGAAGTACTTTAAGCAAAAGGGTGAGAGGTGGAGGAAGCAATATGACGAAGCAAGAATTGTTAAGCCGGTTGGAGGCTATCCAAATGCAAATGAATGAAGTAGAACAAATGATCAAAGAAAAATCAATGTTGTCTGAAGAGAGAATCATCAATAGGAGTCATTTTGTAGGAGGAAATAAGCAAAAACAAACGATGATCAAACTGGATAATGAAAAGCTGGATCCGGATTTAGCGATCGCGAAATAATCAAATTGGTTTTTGTACGGAACTATTAGAATTCGTTTGTTTGCTTCAATACTTTAATAGCAGTAAAATGAAAAAGTAGCCATGTATATTAGCTACTTTTTCATTTTATATGAAATAGAAAGCGATCGGTGAAAATGGATAACAATACATTAATCGATTTAACCAGAAAATTATATACATATAACAAAGAAGCACATGAGACATATCTTCGCTGTAGAGAAAGTGGACAAAAAGGTGATTTTTTTCAAGAGGTGAAACCTTTTGCTGATCAAGTGAAGATCTGCTGTGATGAATGGGAACCACTGGCAGTGGATTGGTCATTAAAAGTGAAACCTAAAAATCTCCACCCTATGCAGATTCGAAATACGGCTGAAAATATTCAAATGGTTTCCATCCGTGCTTTTTTCCCTGAATCAAGCTTAAAGCGATTTATTAGCCATATTCAATCGATAGATTTCATTTTACAAAGAATGCTAGAGGAATTAGATGAAGAGTAGCACCATTCCACGTGACTGGGCATAAGGTGTAGGGAAGAAGGAGGGATAACATGCTGCCTTATCCACAACGATATTATAGAGATCCTTATCCTTACGGAAACCCTTATGCTCCGAATCTGCATCCCTCAAATTACCATCCAGGAGTTCAGTACGGCATGAATATACCTTTTGGAGTACCAGGGGGATCGCCTTATCCTAATCAGTCACAACCGTATATACCACTAAATCAACATAAAAGTTCCGGATATTTGTTCCAGAATCCTTTACAGCCTGAAGAGGAGTATCCGTATAATACTCATCCAAGTCAATATCCAAAGACTCATTCACCAATCAATCAACCCAAACCAACGACAGGACCGTTTCATTCATTGCTTCAATCCTTTAAGTCTCAAGATGGATCTTATGATTTTAATAAGATGGTGAATACAGCTGGGCAGCTTGTGAATGCCATTAATCAAGTTTCTGGAATGGCAAAAGGAATCGGAGGAATTTTCAAAGTTTAAAGAGGAATCGAATGTATCCCTTCGATTCCCTTTTTATGATTTCGAAAAAACAATAAAAGAGATTAGGCCCAGTACCTAACCTCCAATGGAAGCCATTCATCCAATTACCGAAGAAGCCACCTCAGCTTTGCTCATTCAATCGATAATCTTCTCCCTTTTTCTTTTGGAATTTTAATACTTAGAATACCATCTTTATATTGAGCAACGGCTTTATGCTGAATAATGGGTTTTGAAAGTGGGATTGTTCTTGTGGATTTGTTCCAAATTCCTTTTTTATGAAAGACCTGATTTTTTGTATCTTCCTTTGAATGAGTTTCTTGTTGTTTAACAGAAATAGTCACATATTGTGGTAAAATTTCTAATTCAATCTGATCTTTTTTCACACCTGGTAGTTGTGCCTTAATCTTGTATTCCTTTTCAGTTTCGGTAAAATCAACTGGAAAACCTCCAAATGGCTTCGCTTGTGTAAAAAAATCATCCATACTCTGCAAAAGTCCTTGGCTAGGTGAGTCTGTAAATAATCGATCCATCGCACGTACGAAACGATTAAACGGTTCACTAAAATGGTCCATATTATGTTGAGGCTTTTCCGCCAATTTTTTACACCTCCCATCTAGTCTGTTGTAGTGTATGAAAAAATAATGTAAAGAGTTCATATTTTAAAACATGTTTGTGCCCCGACCAATAGTGGGGAAATAACGATACGGAAATGCTTTGATCATTTCCCGGGCAAGCGCAGATTTCGACTAAACGGATAAATTTTTTGACTTTTTATAAACGTTTGTAGAATAAAAGTACTATTTTTGCCATATTTTATTTATTTGCAAAATAAGCAAGCAAAGATTCCTTGAAATATGGGTTTTCTGATTAGTACATGTATCAGCTAATCATCATAGTTTATTAATGAATAGAGAACATGACTAGAAAGGAGCATATGTATGTATAATCATTGCTGCAACAAAGTTTTACCTGCTGTTGTTCATCCCACAAAATGCTGTGTAAAACATACTTGTCAAAACTATATCGTTCCTGAAATCCATCCTTCTCATACCACAACAGTGAATCATGAGAATTTTGTGCATCAACATTATTTTCCGCATACTGAATCAGTTGTAAATGAGGTAACGAACCAACAAGTTGTCATGCCAGGACCTGGACCAGGCGGCCCCGGTTATGGGCCTAGACCGCGCCCAGGATTTGGACCAAGACCAAATTTCCCCTATTAATATGATGAAACGAGGACATTAGCTCCTCGTTTTTTTGCTGTAAAAAATAAGTATTCCAAACAACATCAGAAAAAAATTTAGAGTTTATTTCTTGCAAAATTGACAAAACAGCATTATTTTGAAAGAATAATGATAAGGTAGTGTGAATTTTAAGGTGGTGTTTTGGATGTTAGCAGATCGGCTGAAATTAACTGCCAAGGACATTTTGGAAAAAGAATTTAAATCAAAGTTTCGCGGGTATAAACAAGATGAAGTAGATCAATTTCTAGATTTAATTATCAAGGATTATGAAGCGATGCATCAAATAGTGGAAGAATTGCAACAGGAAAATGTTAGGTTGAAAAAACAAGTAGAAGATCAATCACGGCGGCAGCCACCCGTGCAACCAGCTGGAACGACAAATTTCGATATTTTGAAACGTCTTTCCAATTTGGAAAAACATGTTTTTGGAAGTAAGCTTGACGAACACTAGATCATTTCCCGTTTTTTCCACTTGCAAGTGAATGAAAAAAATTATACAATAGTATCTTGGGCGTGCTTCATAACATCTGGGTAATTGCTGTTATTTATAGCAGAGGAAAGTCCATGCTCGCACGGTGCTGAGATGCCCGTAGTGATCACGCCTAGCGAAACAATAAGCTAGGGCAGTTAGGTTTTACTTACTTGACTGACGGCAGGGAAAACACCTACGTTATTTTTTATAATAGGGTGTGACTACCTTTAAAGTGCCACAGTGACGGAGCTTTGCTGGAAACGGCAAAGGTGGAACGAGGTAAACCCCGTGAGCGAGAAACCCAAATTTTGGTAGGGGAACTTTTTCTGAGGAACTGAACGAAGAAAAAGGCAAGATCAACTTGCAGATAGATGATTACCACCGGAGTACGAGGTCTGCCTATGACCATTTGTAGTACGATGGTACAGAACATGGCTTATAAGATGTTATGATAGGCTCTCACCTTCAAGTAGGTGAGGGTTTTTCCATGTTTACCTTTTTTGACAGCATAAAATCTTACCTGCTGAATATACTGATACATATGAATAGCAGGGAGTGATAGTTTATGACAGGAAAACTGAAAGAGTTTGAAACGATTTCAAAAGCCATTCAGGCGACTTATCAAGCACTTTATTCGGAAGGGCCGTGTCCACAACCAGCAATGGAAAGCTTGAAGGAAGCAGAGGAGAGTCTGAATAAAGCGATTGACTATACATTATCCCATAGACGTATGATAGGAAATTAAGGATGAAGATCTGAAAAACTACATAAAGGAGCTGTCCTAGTAAGCTAAGTACTTATAGGACAGCTCCTTTTGCTTCTAATTTAGAGTGCAGGTGTTTTTTGGATCACTTCTGCAAATCCTTTTGCTTCTGCCATGAACTGGTTAAATTCCTCGATATCCATCTGTTGAGCAGAATCGGATAACGCGACTGCCGGGTCCGGATGAACCTCAGCCATCACGGCATCTGCACCAATTGCTAAGGCCGCTTTTGCTGCTGGAAGTAATAAATCTTTTCTTCCTGTTGAATGGGTCACATCCACTAATACAGGCAGATGTGTTTCTTTTTTAAGGACGGGTACAGCCGAAATATCTAGTGTATTGCGTGTTGCCTTCTCATAGGTTCTAATTCCTCTTTCGCATAGCATAATATTGCTATTTCCTTGCGAAATGATGTACTCTGCTGCATACATGAATTCTTCAATGGTGGCAGCTAATCCACGTTTTAATAAAACGGGTTTCTGAACAGAGCCAACTAATTTTAATAATTCGAAGTTCTGCATATTCCGTGCACCAATTTGAATAACATCCACATAATCCAAGGCAGATTCAACATCTCTCGTATCTAAAATTTCACTTATTACCGCCATTCCTTCTTCATCGGCGACACGGCGTAAAATTTTTAACCCTTCAAGGCCAAGACCTTGGAAATCATAAGGAGAGGTCCGTGGCTTATAAGCTCCGCCTCGCATTAATGTTAAACCTTGTTTTTTCATCGCTTGCGCAACAAGCTGTACTTGCTCATAGCTTTCCACCGCACAAGGTCCCATAATGAAATGCTGGGTTCCATTGCCGATCTTTATATCTTTCACAGTGACAACGGTATTTTCAGGCTTTTTCTTTCGAGAAATAAGTAAAGACTTTCGATTGTCATCCTCTTGCAGTTCAAGGCTTGCTTTTAAAATTTGTTTGAAAATATGTTGAAGAGTCGATGTTTCGAATGGTCCTTTATTATGGGCAGCAACTAAATCAAGTACTTTTCGTTCTTGAACTGGATCAAAACGTTTTACACCTTGTACTTCTTTTAATTTCCCAATTTCTTGGGCAATTTCTCCGCGCTCATTTAATAATTTCATAATTTCAATTGTTTTTTCTTCAATTTTTGCGCGTAATTCTTCTAATTCTGACATCCTAAGCCCTCCTTGTTTGTTTTTAAAACGAATATTTTCTTCAACACTTCAACGCTGTGAAGCGTGTGTGAATTTAATTTGTTGATAGCTCAATACCATAGACTGAAACATTGAAAAAGTCAATAGGTTTCCAAGAAAAATTTTGCAGGTAGTGTGATTTCAATTGTATGTGAAAAAACCAATATTGACAAATACAAAATTATTGAATGCGCTACCATCTATTTTCTTTTAGAATACTATGAAATTTTTCTTT
This sequence comes from Lederbergia sp. NSJ-179, assembly GCF_022867885.1. GTDB lineage: Bacteria > Bacillota > Bacilli > Bacillales > Bacillaceae_C > Lederbergia. Next base: position 180,612 of record NZ_JALIFP010000001.1, read on the forward strand.
ACAAAGCAACGACAATGTGATAAAAATTAAATTTAACAATACTAAAAGAGTGTGTTCAAAAAGGAGGATAAAAAGGACCAAGAAGTTCGAGGCGGCTTAGCTTTGAGCAGCGGAACGTATGCAGTTAATACGTGAGCAGCGGAAAAGCAAGCCAACGAAGAAATTCGAAGTGTCATTTTTACCGGACTTTTTGAACATCCTCTAAAAAAGCAAAGACGGGGCATAGTAGCTTCATGAAATATTGTAGTAACAGAGAACTGATGGGTGGTGCAAATCAGTACAATCATGAATGTGAAATACTCTCCAGAGCTTCTTTTTTGAACATTTGAATTGTCAAATTAGTAAAAAAAGACGGTAACAGCCGTTATTTATAAGAGAGGCGGACGGTTTGTCCGCAATTAGGGTGGTACCGCGTAATAAAACGCCCCTGCTTCGGCAGGGGCGTTATTTGTTTATATACATTTAAGGAGGAATGGAAATGAGATACTTAACAGCAGGGGAATCCCATGGACCACAACTAACAACGATCTTGGAAGGTGTGCCAGCTGGTCTGGAATTGACCTCAGATAAGATCAATAAGGAATTGGCGAGAAGGCAAAAAGGATATGGTCGTGGACGGAGAATGCAAATCGAAAAGGATCAAATCCAAATTACAAGCGGAGTCCGTCATGGGTATACGATTGGCGCTCCGATCGCATTAGTGGTGCAAAATAATGATTTTAAGCATTGGCAAAAAATCATGGGGGCAGAACCGATTAGTTCGGAAGAACAAGAAGAGGTAAAAAGAAAAATTACCCGTCCACGTCCAGGTCATGCGGATTTAAACGGTGCGATTAAATATGGGCATCGTGATATGAGAAATGTGCTTGAGCGTTCTTCTGCAAGGGAAACTACGGTGAGAGTCGCAGCCGCTGCTGTTGCCAAAACGATTCTTTCTGAGGTTGGGGTTAAAGTTGGCGGACATGTGTTAGAAATTGGCGGAATTAAAGCACAAAAGCGTGATTATGCCTCCATTGAAGAACTTCAAGATAAATCAGAAGCTTCTCCTGTCCGCTGCCTTGATGAGGAAGCTGCAGAAAAAATGATGCGCGCGATCGATGAGGCGAAAAAACAAGGGGATTCGATTGGCGGAATTGTTGAGGTCATTGTGGAAGGCATGCCGATTGGCGTCGGCAGCCATGTCCAATATGATAGAAAATTAGAAGCAAAATTAGCGGCCGCGATTATGAGTATTAATGCCTTCAAAGGAGTAGAAGTGGGAATTGGCTTTGAAGCTGCCCGCAGGCCTGGAAGTCAGGTTCATGATGAAATCCAGTGGACAAAGGAACAAGGCTATACTCGGAGAACGAATAATGCTGGTGGATTTGAAGGTGGGATGACAACAGGCATGCCGATTGTCATCAGAGGAGTGATGAAGCCTATTCCAACTTTATATAAACCACTGGAAAGTGTGGATATTGACACGAAGGAACCTTTTAAAGCGAGCATTGAGCGTTCTGACAGTTGTGCCGTTCCTGCAGCCAGCGTCGTCGCTGAAGCGGTCATTGCTTGGGAATTAGCAGCGGCCTTATTAGAGCAATTCGGTCATGATCGAATGGACGCATTAAAAGATGCGATTGAAAGGCATCGTCAATATTCGAAAGAATTTTAATAAAGGTGGGAAAAATATGAATGTAAAACCGCAGCTTGCTACTTTAAAAGCTTATACACCCGGAAAAACAACGGATGAAGTTAAAAAAGAATATCAATTGGAAAAGATTGTGAAATTGGCTTCGAATGAAAATCCCTATGGCTGCTCCCCGCATGTTTTAAAAGCGATTAGTAAGACTGAAACTTTGGCGATATATCCTGATGGAGCTGCTGTCAAACTAAAAGAGGCTGTCGCAGAACATCTTGGTGTCGATCCGGCTCAGCTTATTTTTTCTAGTGGGTTGGATGAATTAATCCAAATTATTAGTAGAGCGATGTTAGTTCCTGAATCTAATACGGTTATGGCCAGCGAAACGTTCTCACAATATCGTCATCATGCCATTATCGAAAATGCCGAGGTTCGGGAAATACCATTAAGAGATGGCCGGCATGACTTAACTAAAATGGCAGCAGCAATTGATGAAAATACGAAAATTGTTTGGATTTGTAATCCTAATAATCCAACTGGAACCTATGTAACGAAGGAAGAGCTCGTTCGATTTTTAAATACTGTCCCAAAAGATGTGCTTGTTGTCATGGATGAAGCTTATTACGAATATGTAACGGCAAATGATTATCCACAAACGATTTCCTTACTGGATCAATATAATCATTTGCTGATTATGAGAACTTTTTCGAAGGCTTATGGTTTAGCCGGAATTCGCATCGGCTATGGCATTGCCGCACCAACGCTTATCAACAAGCTCGATGTCGTTCGTTTACCATTTAATACATCAACTCTCGCTCAAACCGCAGCGATTGCGGCCTTGGAAGACCCAGAGTTTATTGAAGAATGTATGATCATCAATACGAATGAATTAGAGAAGTATTATCGATTTTTTGACCAACAACAAATGGCTTATTATCGATCGCAAGCGAATTTTATTTTTATTCCATTAACAAAGTCCTCAATTGAGGAAATGTTTCAGCAATTGTTGGAAAGAGGGTGGATCGTAAGGAAATTTCCACAAGGGATTCGGATTACAATCGGAACGGAACAAGAAAATGAAGAATTATTGAAAATTTTAAAGGAAGTTATTCCTATTAAACAATAGATTGGATAAGGCTGTGTAGATATGGAAGGAAGAAAGATCGTTTTATTAATTGGTGTTGGTTTAATCGGGGGCTCTGTTGCGCTGGCCATTAAGAAGGAACATGATGCTTGTGTAATCGGCTATGATGTCAGTTCCAATAATTGCAAGCTTGCCCAAAAATTAAATATTATTGATGGCTACACAGAGGGATATGAGGAAGTCGCCGTGAAGGCCGATTTGATTATACTTGCTTGTCCTGTTGAAATGGCAGAAGGCTGGCTTGAGCAATTAGCGAAGCTGCCTCTAAAAGAAGATGTCCTTATTACCGATGTGGGCAGTACAAAGCAACGGATTATGGAAAAAGCTGAAAGGCTTTTTGGTCAGGCAAAAGCTTATATTGGCGGACATCCAATGGCGGGTTCCCATAAAGTTGGCCCCGGAAGTGCAAGGGCTCATTTATTCGAGAACGCCTATTATATTTTAACACCTTCTCAACATGCCAATGGGAAGGTGGAAAGATTAAAGGAATGGCTTAAAGGTACGAATGCCCATTTTATGATTATGGATCCAAAACAGCATGATTTGGTGACAGGCATTGTGAGTCATTTTCCGCATATTGTCGCAGCAAGCTTAGTACGGCAAGTGGAAGGGCATGCGGTTCGAGATCATCATGTTCATTTCCTTGCGGCAGGCGGATTTCGCGATATTACTCGAATTGCTTCAAGCAGTCCTGTCATGTGGCGGGATATTGTTCAACATAATCAACCGATTCTTCTCTCTCTGCTAGAAGAATGGATGAATGAGATGGAAGAAGTCAAGCAATTGATCGAGAAAGGGGACGATAAGCAGCTATTTGATTATTTTGATGGAGCTAAGAAATTTAGGGATTCCTTACCTGTGCATGCAAAAGGAGCAATTTCAGCTTTTTACGATTTATATGTAGATGTTTTGGATAAACCGGGTGTGATTTCAGATATTACAACGATTCTTGCGAAAAAGTCGATAAGTATTACAAATATTCGCATTATTGAAGCCCGTGAGGATGTATATGGTGTGTTAAGGATTAGTTTCCAAACGAAAAAAGATATGGAATTTGCTAAGATCTCTTTAGAAGAAGTGGGATATGAAACTTATATTAGTATGTAAGGGGTGAAGAACATGAATACAGTAAAAACGAAAATCGTTCCGTTAAGAGGAACGATAAAAGTACCGGGAGATAAATCCATCTCCCATCGCTCAATTATGCTTGGATCTGTGGCTAAGGGAAAAACGATTGTTCATGGTCTTCTGACTGGGGATGATTGTCTTCATACCATTGAATGCTTTAGGCAAATGGGGGTTCACATCGATCGTGACGGGGAATATGTCGAAATTGAGGGGAAGGGTATAGAAGCTTTAACAGAACCTAGCAATGTATTAGATGTTGGAAACTCAGGGACAACGATTCGCCTAATGTTAGGGATCTTATCCAGCCTACCGTTTCATACCGTTATATTAGGCGATCAATCGATTGCCAAAAGACCGATGGACCGGGTGGTCAATCCTTTGAGGGCAATGGGCGCAAAGATAGATGGCCGCCGTGGTGGTAAGTCAGCTCCGCTTTCTGTGAGGGGCGGAGCATTAACTGGAATCCATTATGTCTCCCCTGTTGCAAGTGCGCAAATAAAATCAGCCATTCTATTTGCGGGACTATTTGCAGAGGGCGAGACAAGTGTATTAGAGCCTGAAGCATCACGTGACCATACGGAACGCATGATTCAGGCTTTTGGTGGGAATGTCGAGGTCAATGGCTTGAAAAGAACCATTCATGGAAAACAACAGTTAGAAGGAACAACAATCACTGTACCTGGTGATATTTCTTCAGCCGCTTTTTTTCTTGTGGCGGGATCGATTATTCCTGGCAGTAGGATTACCATTCAAAATGTCGGTGTTAATCCTACTAGAAGTGGAATCTTAGATACTCTGAGGGAAATGGGGGCAGATATTGCCATCGACCACCTCCAAGATCAGGTAATGGAACCCTATGCCGATATTACAGTTACAGCTTCTTCATTAAAGGCTGTTACGATAGGAGGAGAAATCATCCCAAGACTGATCGATGAAATTCCCATCCTTGCCCTAGCTGCTACACAGGCAGAAGGAACGACCATCATTAAAGATGCCGCAGAATTAAAAGTAAAAGAAACGAATCGAATTGATACTGTTGTGGAAGAATTAAAGAAAATGGGTGCAAATATTGAAGCAACGGAAGACGGGATGAAAATACATGGCAGATCGGCTTTACATGGAGCTCATGTAAGCAGCCATGGAGACCATCGGATTGGGATGATGTTGGCAATTGCAAGTTGTCTTACACAGGAAAAAGTTGAAATTCAAGATAAAGAAGCCATTACGGTCTCCTACCCTGGTTTTTTTCAACAGCTCAATAGTTTGAGATAACATTCGATAGGTGCCCCGTACAAAAAGGAGAAGTGCAGGATGCCCCGTATTATTTCGATTGGAACAGCAGTCCCGGAATTTGCTATTCATCAAGAAGAGGCGATGGAACTCGCTAGACATTTATTTTCTGGCTCGATGAAAGATATTGATCGTCTATTAAAGGTTTTTCGAAATGGTGAAATTCAAAAACGGTATTTTGTGAAGCCGTTAGATTGGTATATGGAATCCCATTCTTTTTCTGAAAAAAATGCTATTTTTATTGAGGCGGCGGTGGAACTTTGTATAACCGCTATTCAAAAATGTGTAACAAATTCCACCCTCGAAGCTGACATTGCCTATGAAGAAATTGATGCGATCTTCCTTATCAATACAACGGGGCTCTCCACACCTAGCCTAGATGCAAGGATCATCAATCAATTGCCTTTTTCTGCTCACACGAAAAGGATCCCGATTTGGGGGGTAGGCTGTGGAGGTGGGGCTAGCGGGCTTTCGCGTGCATACGAATATTGCCTTGCCTACCCAGATGCAAAAGTCTTGGTCGTAGGAGTAGAATTATGCAGCCTTACTTTCCAGCTAAATGATTTGAGCAAAAGTAACTTAATCGGAACTTCGCTTTTTTCAGATGGTGCCGCCGCTGTTCTTATTGGTGGAGAAGAGCTGCCATATGATCAGTTGGTTCATCGAAGCCTGCCAACCATTTTACACACACAATCGACTCTTATGAAGGATTCACTTGATGTGATGGGCTGGCAATTTAAGGATGAAGGGTTTTATGTCGTCTTCTCCAAGGATATTCCTACCCTTGTCAAGAATTGGCTTCAACCAGTTATGCTGCAATTTCTTGAACAAAACAATCTGGAAGAATCTGAAATCGCTCATTTCATTGCCCATCCAGGGGGGAAAAAGGTGATTTTGGCTTATGAAGAAGCACTGAATTTACCGCCTGAGAAAACAAATCAGTCTCTCGAGATCTTGCAGGAATATGGAAATATGTCCTCTGTGACCGTTTTTTTCGTACTTGAACGATTTCTCGAGCAATCTATCTCCTTTGGAGACTACGGTGTAATTGCCGCATTAGGACCTGGCTTTAGTTCTGAATTGTTATTGCTGAGGTGGGAGTAAAGATGTTTTTCTTGGCGCTTATTTCTTTCATTGCGGTTCAAAGATTATTCGAACTATACATAGCTCGAAAAAACGAAAAATGGATGTTACAAAAGGGTGGAATGGAATACGGTCAAGAACATTATCCCTATATGGTGATGATGCATATTTCCTTTTTTATTTCCTTGTTGGTTGAGGTAACCTTAACTGACCAAGGTCAAGCACGTTTATGGCCGGTCTTTCTAGTGGTCTTTGTATTGCTCCAAATGGCACGTATTTGGGTCATTTCCACGCTAGGAAAACATTGGAATACAAAGATTATCGTCTTACCAGGTGCGGATATCATCAAGAAGGGGCCCTTTCAATATGTGAAACATCCGAACTATATGATCGTGACATTGGAATTATTGGTGGTTCCCCTTATGTTTCATGCCTATATCACAGCGATCATCTTTTTTTTATTAAACCAATGGATACTATCGATTCGAATCGCGGTAGAGGAGGAGGCACTCCGACAAAACATGAATGTTGAAAGATCATAAGACCAGATGCCGAGTTAAGCTTGGAATCCGGTCTTATTTTTGATCGCTTTTCATGATAAAATAGAAATGAACTTTAACACTTAGCTTGATTCTGATTGTAAAAATAGAAATGAAGTAATAGAGGAGTTTGCTTAGTTTATGGATAAAGTTGTATTGTCTTCAAGCCAGGAGCAATCGCTTCATCAGGCGTTAATCTTATTGAATCGTTTCCAGGAACATGGAGACAAGGACCGGGTTGTGAAAGCACGTCAACTCATTAAAAAATTAGTTCAGAATGAATGTGTGATTGCGTTTAGTGGTCATTTTTCAGTCGGTAAATCGTCGATGATTAATCATTTAATTGGAGCACAAATTTTGCCGTCAAGCCCTATTCCGACCAGTGCAAACCTAGTAAAGGTCCACATGGCCGAAACAGATTTTGCAAAGGTGTTTCGGCGGCATGCCCCCCCTTTACTGTTCAATGCTCCATACGATTTTGCAATGATTCAGGATTATTGCACAAAAGGAGAGATTACCGAGGTTGAAATCGGCAGGAAGGATGTAAAACTTCCTGCTGCAATGACAATTCTGGATACGCCTGGCATTGATTCCACGGATGAGGCACATCGTCTTTCTACTGAATCGGCTTTGCATATGGCCGATGCCGTTTTTTATGTTATGGATTATAATCATGTTCAATCTGAACTTAATTTTATCTATACGAAAAATTTACTGCGTCATGGGGTAAGATTGTATCTTATTATTAATCAAATCGATAAACATCAATCAACAGAATTATCTTTTTTGGCCTATAAACAGTCTGTTATCGATTCTTTTTCCGATTGGGGAGTGAAGCCAGCAGGGATATTTTTCACGACATTAAAGGCACGGGAACACCCGGAAAATGAAATAGAAACAGTGAAGATGATAATCCAAGATCGTTTCGCGTATCCGGATGAATGGCGGGCCACTTCTATACAGGCTTCATTTAAGCAAATGATCGAGGAGCATGAGCATTGGTTGAATGAGTTGCTCCAACAAGAATCGGTTTTATTACATGAAGAAATCTTGAAATACAATAAAGGTGAGAAAAAGGATCCTTTGGAGGAAGTAGAATTTTTTAAACAGCAAAAAAACACACTGCTACACTTGTTAGAAGAACAAGCAAATGAATATGCAACTGAATCTGAGAAAATATTAAAAAATGCTTACTTAATGCCTTATGAAACAAGGGAGCTTGCAGAACAATTTTTGCAGTCTAGGCAGCCTGATTTCAAGATGGGCCTGTTCTTTAGTAAAAAGAAGACAGAGGAAGAGCGAAAAAAACGCTTAGACATGTTTGCGGCTCATTTAGAAAAACAAGTGGAATCACAAATCGTCTGGCATCTGCGCGAATTAGCTAGCTCTCTTCTTCAAGCAAATGGGCTCGATCAGAGTGAGTGGCAACGGAAAGCCCAATCTATACGAGTCGACTGGCCTGTATCCCTTTTAGAAGAGACGATCAATAAAGGTGCTGGTGTAAATGGACAATATGTATTGCATTATTGTGAGGAAGTGGCTGAACGTATAAAGCGACTGGCGAAAAGGGAATGGGATCAATTTAAAACCCCAATACTTAAGATTAAACAGCAAAAAATCAATCGCACCATCGCAGAATTGGACGAAAAATTAACAGCGAGTATAGAGGCAGCAAATGCAAAGCAAGAACTTCTGCGTCTGGAAGAAAAATATGAGCAAATGAAGCGAGAGATTACCGTACCTGCTGGGAGAGAGGAAGAAACCCTTCAAGGTCTGCGTGAACAATGGAGAGAGGAAGCGGCTCATGTTATTGTTTATAAAGGAAAAAGTGGCCAAGAGGAGAAAAAGCTTAAACCAATTTCCGTAGAAAGGCCTTCCTCTGAAAAGGGTTCAACTCAGTTAGAAACAAGTAAAGCGGATCAAGTGATTCAAACATTAGAACGAGCGATCCAACTTTTTGAAAGGGATCCATATTTTGAGAGAATCACCGAACAATTAAAAGATAAAGTAACAACAGTAAAAGAACGAAATTATATGATCGCTTTATTTGGTGCTTTTAGTGCGGGAAAATCTTCCTTGGCAAATGCTTTGTTAGGTGAAGCGATTCTCCCTGTCTCACCGAATCCTACGACTGCGTCGATTAACCGAATCTGTCCACCATCAAAAGATCATCCACATGGTACAGCGCTTGTTCATTTAAAGAATGAAGCTGATCTATTGGCGGATGTTGAAAAGGCTTTTTCTTATTTTGGCGAGTCCTGCCCAACACTAGCAGCTGCCTTTCAGAAAATCCCCTCCCTATTCACTTCGGATAATGGGGAGGAGAAGGCGAAATTCCATCTTTCCTTTTTAACTGCTTTTAGAAAAGGATATCCGAAACATCATTCTCTTTTAGGGAAATCGTTTATAACGGATAGTGAGAATTTCCGCCAATATGTGGGGGATGAGGTCCAATCCTGTTTTGTTGAATCGATTGATTTATTTTATGATTGTTCATTGACTAGACAAGGAATTACGCTCGTTGACACACCTGGGGCTGATTCGATCAATGCGAGACACACAGGCGTTGCTTTTGACTATATAAAAAATGCGGATGCGATTCTGTTTGTCACCTATTATAATCATGCTTTTTCAAAAGCAGACAGAGAATTTTTAATCCAGTTAGGTCGAGTAAAGGATAGCTTTGAATTAGATAAAATGTTTTTTATCGTCAATGCGATTGATCTAGCTGCTTCACAAACGGAAGCAGAAGAAGTACTCCATTATGTTGGAGAGGAGCTTCAAAAAAACGGCATTCGTTTTCCGAAATTATTTGGTGTTTCTAGCAAATTGGCTCTTCAGAAGGGGCAAAGAGAAGTTTCCAATATGGATCACTTCCAATCAGAATTTGATTCGTTTCTCCGTCATGACTTAACAAAAATGACCGTACAGTCCGCAAAAGCGGAATACAATCGAGCATTAAGATTTCTCGATCAATTGATTGCATCGGCGAATGAGGATCAAATTGCGAAGGATGCCCGGCGTGCGGAATGGCAGCAATCCAAGGCGGAAATGCTAGCTGTTTTATCTGGCGCCAACCCCGAAATTCTGTCTAAGCAGTTAGCTCAAGAAGCAAAGGAATTACTCTATTATGTCAAGCAAAGGGTGTTCTACCGTTTTTCGCATTTTTTTAAAGAAGCCTTCAATCCAGCTGCTTTGAAAAAGAATGATCGCTCTCTTCTCAAAAAATGTTTGCAGGAACTTTTAGAGGCTGTTGGTTATGATTTTTCCCAAGAATTACGGGTTACTTCTTTAAGATTAGAGCAATATACACAAAAGTCGCTCAAACGTTATTATGCAAGTTTGGAAAAAGAGCTGCAATCGATCAAAACAGATATTGCGTTTTCACAAATCGAATGGTCATCTTCTCCAACACCTGAATTTACCTCCGCTTTTGTTGAGAATGACCGCCAACCGTTCGAGAATCAGTTTAAGTATTTTCGCAATCCAAAAGCTTTTTTTGAGCTTAATGAGAAGAAAAAGATGGAAGCAGCCTTTTTAACGATTCTTTCCCCTTTAGCGGATGAGTATTTACAGCAGGAGTTCAAGCGGATCACTGATTTCTACGAGCATTATCTCGTAGAAGAATACGCTAAATTGATCGATCATGTTAGAATAGATGTGAATGAGCAGTTTGAGGCATGGTTTCAAGCGTTAGGGGACCGCGAAAATCTTGCAGAATGGTTAAAGATGCAGGCGCTCCTTTCAACAAAAAACGAGGGGGATTTGTAATGAAGTCGATTAAATCCGTTCAATGGCTATTTGAAAGATTGGATTCTACATTTTTACGTGTCATCGATTGTCGTTTTTCTTTAAAGGATTCATCCTACGGCATAAAGGCGTTTCAGGAAAATCATATACCAGGAGCGGTATTTTTTGATCTTGAACAGGATTTATCAGGACCCGTACAAACACATGGTGGCAGGCATCCCTTACCAGATTTGCAGGTTTTGATTGGTAAACTGGAGAACAACGGGATTGGCAATGACGAAATTGTGGTGATCTATGATGATGGAGAAGGTTGTTTTGCCGCCCGTTGCTGGTGGTTACTTACCTATTTAGGACATGAACATGTTTTTATCCTTGATGGGGGATTAGCAGCTTGGAAAGATCATAGGTATCCTTTAACAAGGGAAGCAACGAATAAGAAGAAGGCTGTGTTTATTCCTTCGATAAAAACAGATATGCTGGCTTCTTATGAAGAAGTCAAACAAAGAAGTCAAGATCGAAAGGCGATATTGATTGATTCCCGGGCAAAAGAGCGTTATTTAGGTCTAGTCGAACCGCTTGACCGGATCGCCGGTCATATTCCCAATGCCCTTCATTATGACTGGACTGATGGCTTGGAGCAAGGACATTGGAAATCGGTGGAGTCCCAAAAACACCGATTCTCTAAATTAAATGCGGATGATGAGGTGATTGTTTATTGTGGATCTGGTGTGAGCGCAACACCGAATGTCTTAACTTTACTAGAGAGTGGGTTTGAAAAAGTAAAGCTTTATGCCGGTAGTTATTCAGATTGGATTTCCTATCCGGAAAATCCAGTGGAAACAGGGGAATAAGCTTTTAAGTGCGTGTTCAAAAAGGAGGATAAAAAGGACCAAGAAGTTCGAGGAGGCGTAGTTTTGAGCAACGGAATGTATGCTTTTAAATACATGAGCACAAGGAAAGCTTCCCCGAATCCGCATCGCACGAAGGAAAAGTGTTTTTCTTTTCCGAGGAGCGGAGAAACAAGCCAACGAAGAAATTCGCTTATGTCTTTTTACCGGACTTTTTGAACATCCTCTTTAAGTATAAAAGATGCCCTAGGACTGGAACATATATACGACCCTGTCTATCATGTATGATATAATGATTATTAATTATGGTGAAAAAGGGGTTCAAACAGTTGAAACAACATTTGTTATTAGTTGATGGAATGGCTTTATTATTTCGTGCTTTTTTTGCAACAGCGGTTCAGAAAAATTTTATGACAAATAGTCAAGGGATTCCCACAAATGCTGTGCAAGGTTATTTGAAGCATTTGTTTACAGCATGCGAAAAAACTCAGCCAACCCACATTGCGATTTGCTGGGATATGGGTAGTACCACATTTCGAAATGAAATGTATACAAATTATAAGGCAAACCGGCAAACACCACCTGTTGAAATGATTCCACAATTTGAACTTGCAAAAGATGTCACAACGGCTATAGGGATCCCCAATCTTGGTGTAAAAGGGTATGAAGCAGATGATTGTATTGGAACAGTTTGCCGGCAATTAAAAGGAGATAAAGATCTTTTCTTAACAGTCCTTACAGGCGATCGAGATTTGCTTCAAATTGTAGATGATCAAGTGACCGTTTTATTACTGCAAAAAGGGATTGGGAATTATCGTGATTACACGAAAGAAGCTTATATCGAAGAATTTCAATTAGAGCCAAGGCAGCTAATTGATGTGAAGGCATTGATGGGAGATCCAAGTGATGGTTATCCTGGTGTGAAAGGAATCGGTGAAAAAACGGCCTTCAACCTGATGAGAAATTATCAAAGCATTGAAGGCTTATTTGCGAATCTTGATCATCTTACTCCGACTATACGTAAAAAATTAGAACAAGATGAGGAGATGCTCCATCTTTCCAGAAAGCTTGCCACAATCCATTGCCAAGTACCGTTGGAATTTTATTTAGATACGTCTAAATGGCAATTTAATGAAGCTGAAATTATGCCTGTAATCGAACAATATGAATTGAAAAGTGTAAGAAATATGGTATTGAAACGGAACAAATCAACGCAAACAAGCTTGATGCTTTAATTGGGGTAAGATACATTGATTAGGAGAGAGAATCAGTTAGGAAATTACTTACTTCGATTAAAGAGAAGAGGTTTTAGGTTTGGGGAAGATGTGATTTCTTTTATTTATTTTGGAAAGCAATCGACAGGTTCCTCTGACTATTTAGTGTCATTATCGATTGAATTAACACTTAAATGTCAAAAGCATTTTGATCCAAGCTTTTATTTATCCGTACTGGAAAGATTGCAAGCCCATCAGGTCACGACGAAAAAACAGGCTTATGAACTGGCTGATCAATTAGGATTACTGCAGGTCCAAGGAAAATGACCTTTGGACCTTATTTATTTAAGCGGATGGCTTTTTTTGCTAATAGATCAGCTTGTTTATTTTCCTTGGAAGGCACCCACTTAATAAAAAACAAATCAAAATTTCCTATCATGGCCAAGATCTGGTTCAAGAGTGGTCGATATTTTTCATTGCGCACAAATTGCTTTTCAACGGCCTGAACAACCGCAGAGGAATCCGATTTAATCGAAATAATTGATCCACCCAATTCATCACAAATCTCTAACGCTTTTAATAGAGCATGGAACTCGGCCTCGTGATTGTCCATTTCTCCAAGCGGAAAAGAGAACGTTTGCGTTTTACCATCCTGTTTGATAAAAATACCAGCTCCAGAAACCCCTGGATTGCCAGCGCTTGCTCCATCAATATATACCTCTAACAAAACGATATCACTCCTAGCGATTAAATTTATGAAAGAACGGGAACGATTTTAATAGGAAGAATTTGCGGAACAGGAATGTTGTTACCATGAAAATAAAGATAAAGTTTATTTATAAGGTCTCATCCATGATGGCTATCCCGATGGAATCCGCTTGGTTTGAGCAACAATTTTCCGAGCAGCTACTAAAGGATTTACAAAAGACGGGAAGAGCACAGGATATTATCATTATGGACGAAATGGAAAGAGAATGGAATCAAAAACAATTTGTGAAATTGCAAAGAAAAATGGAAGAAGAGCCGTCTGATCCAGTTGTTTTCTTTGACGGCGGTTATGACAGGGCATCAAAAAAAGCGGGAATCGGCATAGTGATCTATTATAAAAAAGGAAATAGGTTCTACCGGGATCGAGTAAATGTCCTTTTAGAGGAACTGGAAAATAATAATGAAGCCGAATACGCAGCGCTTTTTAATGCTCTTTTAGTACTTGAAGAAATCGGATGTAAGAATCTACCTGTTCTTTTTAAAGGAGATGCACAGGGAGTGATTAAGCAGCTTCAAGGTGAGTGGCCTTGTTATGAAGAAATTCTCAATAGATGGCTTGATCGGATAGAAGATAAGATCAAAGCCATGGGATTAAAAGCGAGATATGAGGTGATCCCAAGAAATAAAAATAAAGAGGCGGATATGTTGGCTAGTCAAGCATTGGCCTGTACGAGCATTCGTAGTCATACGGAAATAGATTCTAGACAGCTGAAGGGTTGATGAAATGCAGCGTAGGGATATACTAAAGGAAATGGATTATGTTATGGAGACATATTGTGAAGATTGTTTTTTAAGGCATCATTTTAGGAGAACATACGGAAAAACTTATGCTCATCGATTTTGTATACAGCATTGTACAGTAGGAGAAAATTTAAAAAAGATCGGGCAAACTCTTTCAAATTATTATTAGACGAATTTTTTTATAAATAAAAGGCTGGAGATGAACCCCAGCCTTTGAATTTATATGTTATGATAATTTAACCACATTAGCTGCTTGAGGTCCACGATTTCCTTCTACGATTTCAAAAGAAACTTCTTCGCCTTCCTCTAATGATTTGAAGCCTTCACCTTGGATTGCAGTGAAGTGTACAAAAATATCTTCTCCACCTTCAACTTCAATAAAACCGTAGCCTTTTTCATTGTTAAACCATTTTACTTTACCGTTTTGCATGTACCTTTTTCCTCCTAGACTTCAGCACCTATGTGCTTTGAAAAAATATTATCATCAAAAAAATATACGAAAACCATATTAAATTAGATGATGCCTATACTATACACCATTCTTATAAGCATAGTCAAGGATTCTACAAAAAAATAACCCATTTATCGCAGTGTCATTGTTGTTTCGTTAACTCCGAATACTTGTTTATAATACCGCATTATAGTACACTTTTATTGAATGAATGGAGATAGGAGGAATTTGATTGCCAACTCCCAGTATGGAAGATTATATAGAGCAAATTTTTTTATTAATTGAGAATAAAGGTTATGCGCGTGTATCGGATATAGCGGAGGCATTGGAAGTGCACCCATCATCTGTAACCAAAATGGTTCAGAAGCTTGATCGAGATAATTATTTAGTCTATGAAAAGTATCGTGGACTAATTTTAACACCTAAAGGAAAGAAGATTGGAAAGCGTCTAGTCGAACGACATGATTTATTGGAGGACTTCTTAAGAATCATTGGGGTAAAAGAAGAAAATATTTACCATGATGTTGAGGGGATTGAACATCATTTAAGTTGGAACTCAATCGATAGAATCGGGGATTTAGTTCAATATTTTGAAAAAAACCCTGATTATGTAAAAGCGTTGAGAATTCTTCAAAAAGATAATGAGCAATCCACCGACAAAGAACCAATCTAACCGGTTCTTTTTTCGTTTTATCCCGAAAGCTATTTGTTTAGAATGGGTGAGGATATGAATATTTTTTCAGCAGAAAATATAACTAAGATCTATGGAGAAAAACGTTTATTTGAAGACATTACATTTCATATTGAAGAAAACGAAAAAATTGGGATTATCGGGATAAATGGTACCGGGAAATCAAGCCTTTTAAAGTTAATTGCAGGACAGGATGAACCTGATTCAGGTTTTTTTGACCATCCAAAGGGCTATACCATTGCCTATTTACCACAAGATCCCCCATTTGATGGGGCGTTAACTGTCTTAGACCAAATATTTCAGAGTAAAGCTCCTGAAATTCAATTGATGAATGCGTATGAACACACCCTTATACAATTGGAAAAAGAACCTCAAGATTTACAATTGCAAAATAAATTAATGGACTTACAGAAACGAATGGATGCCGAAAATGGTTGGACTGCCAGTACAAATGCTAAAACGATTTTAATGCGCCTTGGGATCGAAGATTTAACTCAACAGATGGCCGCTTTATCAGGAGGTCAGAAAAAACGCGTCGCTTTGGCACAAGTATTAATTGAACATCCCGATTTATTATTATTAGATGAACCTACCAATCATCTAGATTATGAGTCGATTATTTGGTTGGAATCGTATTTGAAAAATTTCCCGAATGCTGTCATGACTGTCACACATGATCGTTATTTTTTAGATCAAATGGCGACACGAATTCTGGAAATTGATCAAGGTCATTTGTATTCCTATACGGGTAATTACGCATCTTTCCTTGAAGCTAAGGCGATTAGGGAAGAACAAGAAGCCCAAGCAGTTGGGAAATTGAAGAATTTGTATAGACAAGAGCTTGCCTGGATGAAACGGGGAGCAAAGGCAAGATCTACGAAACAAAAGGCTAGAATTCAACGTTTTGACAAGCTCGAAAATGAGTTGGAAAAGTCAAGGAAGAAAGAGGACCTTAACCTCTTAACGGAAAGTAGGAGGTTGGGAAAACAAGTTTTTGAGTTAAAAAACGCTAGTAAGGCATTTGCAGAAAAAATCGTTTTACGAGATTTTCAGCTGATCGTTAATCGCAATGACCGGATCGGGATCGTGGGCATAAATGGGAGCGGTAAATCGACTTTATTGAATATTCTCTCTGGGAAAGTTTCTCTCGATCAAGGTGAATTAATTGTGGGCCAAACCGTGAAATGGGCCTATTATACCCAAGAAAATGAACGAATTTCCGAGGATAAACGAATGATTGCTTACATCCGTGAAGAAGGAGAAACAGTAGAAACGAAAAATGGAGAAATGATCTCGGCTGCCCAAATGCTTGAAAGATTTCTTTTTCCTCCCCATACCCATGGCACATGGATTAGCCGCTTATCAGGGGGAGAAAGACGACGTTTATTTTTACTTAAATTGTTAATGAGTAAACCGAATGTGCTGCTTCTGGATGAGCCCACGAATGATCTTGATACAGAAACATTGACAGTGCTTGAAAATTATATAGAAGATTTCCCAGGGGTTGTCATATCTGTTTCCCATGATCGTTATTTTCTTGATAAAACGGCGAATCAATTGCTTATTTTCCAAGGAAACGGAAAAATTGATACATTTTTCGGGACATACTCCGATTATCTGCTAAACATTCGGAATCGTAGTCAAGTGGGGAAAAACAAACATACCTACGAAAAACAAACGGTGGGACGAACTAGGAAAGAAGCAAAAAAAGAAGCAAAAAAGAAAATGACTTATAAAGAAAAAATGGAATGGGAAACAATTGAAGAAAAAATAACGGGAATCGAATTACAACTAGAACAAATGCAGTCTGAATTAAATGAAGTCGGCAGTGATTATGAAAAAGCTGAAGACCTGTCCAAGCAAATAGATGAAACCAACAAACTTTTGGAAGAGTTGATTGCTCGCTGGACCTATCTCTCTGATCTAGCTGAATAGATAAGGTGATTGTTAGAGGATGTTCAAAAAGTAAGGATCCTCCTTTTTGGATACGCACTGTTAGAGAGTGTGCAATGAATATGATACAATGGCTTTGAAAAATCCATTACTAGAATAACAATACCTTCTGAAAGGGGGAAGTTTGTTGAATATTATATCCATCGAACCAACACCCAGTCCGAACACAATGAAAATTAATTTAGATGAGGAATTACCAGCCGGCAAAAGTAATAATTATAAGAAGGAACAAGCAAATGGAGCTCCACCTGCGATTAAAAAGATATTAGAAATTGAGGGTGTAAAAGGTGTTTACCATGTAGCTGATTTTCTAGCGGTAGAGCGAAATGGAAAATATAGCTGGGAAGAAGTTTTGCCACAGGTTAGGGAAGCTTTCGGAGAAAAAAATACGGAGACATCGACTCAAATGGAAGAAGTGGATGAACATTTTGGTGAAGTGAATGTCCAAGTCCAAACGTTTAAAGAGATTCCTCTTCAGATCAAATTAGTAACATCTGATGAAGAGAAACGTTTCGGCTTACCGGAACGATTTTTAGAGGCAATGAAGGCAACGCAAAAAGATGACGATAATTATATTATGTTAAGAAGATGGAAGGATATGGGCGTACGTTACGGTGATTTAGACCAATTGGGTGAGCAAATTGCGGAGGAACTGAATGCAGCTTATCCGGAAGAACGATTAAAATCTTTGATCGACCGCGCTCATCGCCCCACTACAGAGTTACCAAAAAGGACATTGATTAAGCTAACACCTGAAATGTTAGAGGATCCAGACTGGCGAAAAAGGTTCCAGCTTTTAGAACAGATGGAAGACCCAACGATAGAAGATCTTCCTGTTTTGGAAAAAGCATTATTGGATGAGAAATCATCCATTCGACGTCTCGCCGTGGTTTATTTGGGTATGATTGAAGATAAACGGGTTTTACCTCTTCTATATAAAGGATTACAAGATAAAACCGTACCCGTTAGAAGGACGGCAGGGGATTGCTTATCTGATCTAGGATTTCCTGAAGCCATGCATGAGGCGGCTAAGGCATTAACAGATAAAAGTCGAATTGTTCGCTGGAGAGCCGCAATGTTTTTATATGAGGTTGGAGACGAAACCGTTCTTCCCGCTTTAAAAGCAGCTGCAGATGATCCGGAATTTGAGGTGCAATTACAAATTAAAATGGCGATTGAACGGATCGAAGGCGGGGAAGCGGCAAAAGGATCGATATGGAAACAAATGACCGAAGCAAGAAAAAATAAATGATCGGAGTGAATGAAGATGTCCATGGCTTATGAAGAATATATGAAACAAATTGTGCAACCAATGCGGGAGGAATTAACAAACGCTGATTTTAAGGAGTTATTATCAGAAGAGGATGTTGTGAGCTTCATGGAAAATGTTGAAGGAACAACTTTAGTTGTCATTAATTCCGTCTGTGGTTGTGCAGCCGGCCTTGCAAGACCGGCCGCCATCCAAGCAGTGACAGCTAGCACAAACAGTCCTGATCATCTTGTGACCGTCTTTGCGGGACAAGACCGCGA
Organism: Lederbergia sp. NSJ-179; assembly: GCF_022867885.1. Lineage (GTDB taxonomy): Bacteria > Bacillota > Bacilli > Bacillales > Bacillaceae_C > Lederbergia. The sequence continues at coordinate 199,360 of NZ_JALIFP010000001.1, forward strand.
GGCAACAATGAAAATGCGGGAATATCTAAAGGACTACGAACCATCCTCCCCTTCGATGGCTTTGTTTAAAGGGAAAGAAGTGATTCACTTTATCGGCAGGGAAGACATCGAAGATCATGATGTTGAAACAATTGCTCAAAACCTTTTAGATGCATTCAACCGTATTTAAAAAGAGAAACAAATAGAGCTGTCTCAACTTATGGGACAGCTCACTATTATGTTTACTTTGAAGCTAAGGAATCGCGATCAGCCGCTTTGGGCGGTTGCTCCATCCAACCCTGATCAATCATAATATTGCCCCCGTCCTCGACATATAGGAAAATATCCTTTAAAATCTTTGTATACATTGTCATTAAATCTCGTCTGCCGTTCAGAGAGATGGCATTTCCATAAGATCTTATTTTCACGGAGAACATATCGATTTTATGGTATAGCATTAATTTATCTGAAAAAGGTGAGATGGTAGAGGTCGTAACTAAGTGATCCAAAAGTGAAGGGGATGGTAAATTTTCCTTATTCAGTTGCTGAGAACAATCTTCTAAATGTTTGGCGGTGATCTCCTTTCCTCTTATAAAGAATTTTCGGATTTGATCGCTTTCTGCTACTTGACTAAAAGCTATTAATAAGGCTCTACTTGTTATATTGCTGTCTATAGTATCGTAAAGATGGGTGATTTCTAAAGCATGTGGAGGCCTAATGTGACCAAAAAAACCATTTAAGTAATGTTGCTTTTTGATAAAATCAACTTTTTCCGGTATCGGGATTAAAGGAGGCTTGGTAGAAAAACTTTTGGCCTTCATTAATTCATTTACCTTTGTGATTAGTTGTATATTTTGATGAAGCGCATAAATAAAAAAATCTCTAACATCTTCTCTTAACATTAAAGGTAAGGCAATCGAATAAATGCTAAACCCCGCTTTTCCTGTATATCTAAGGTAATGTAAATAAAACTCGTCTGAAAATAATCTTGGTGCGTCGAAGTTAACATCTTCTTCTGTAAGCCCAACAGGTAAAGGAATGTTTTCCTGAATAAATATTTCTTTTATTTTTTCTAAAAGTGATTGAGATGTATTTAGAGCAAATTCTAGTACTTTTTTTATGTCTTTATCGTCAATATGTTGAAGATAATAACTAAGAACACGTTCGCCTAAAGAATTTCCCATGTACGCGACCCAAAGTTTTCCGATATCAGCAGATGTTAACTTTTCATGAAGATTCTTTGTCATTTTAGTTTTACTCTCTCCTCTTTAAGCCGATTTTCTGTTAGTTTTAGCATGTAAATATAATTTATTCTCTCCAGGTTCATTCTTCGCATAAGAGACCAAAATAATCGTTGACTATCCATCATTTTTACCTTACTGTAGTAGTATATTATCTTTGTACAATGGATAAACAAACACCTTCTTAGAAGATGTGACCGTTTTCAATGTATGTAAAAGGTTTCACAAGGGGGAGATAAGATGAAAAATGTAAAAGTCGGTATTATCGGATGTGGGAATATAAGCAGTATTTACTGTCAGGCCGGCAAAAAATTTGAAATTCTAGAGATCGTTGCCTGTGCAGATTTAGACTATTCTCGTGCCAAAGCAAGAGCAGAAGAATTCGATATTCCAAAAGCCTATACAGTAGAAGAATTATTAGCGGATCCTGAAATAGAAATTGTCATTAATTTAACAATCCCCCAAGCACATGCAGAAGTTTGTACTCGTGCGCTTGAAGCAGGGAAACATGTTTATGTTGAAAAGCCGCTTGCGATTTCATTGGAGGATGGTAAAAAAGTTCTAGAACTAGCGAAGAAAAAGAATTTAAAGCTTGGTGGTGCCCCTGACACTTTCCTAGGCGGGGGGATCCAAACTTGCCGAAAGTTAATTGATGACGGGGCGATCGGTGAGGTAGTGGCAGCTACTGGGTTTATGATGTCGCCTGGTCATGAATCATGGCATCCGGATCCATCATTTTATTATCAACAAGGCGGAGGCCCCATGTTTGATATGGGCCCCTATTACATAACCGCCTTAATTAATCTAATCGGTCCGATTCGCAGGGTAACAGGCTCCACACGCATCACGTATAAAGAGCGGACAATTACAAGTAAACCAAAATATGGAGAAAAAATAAAAGTGGAAGTGCCCACCCATATCACGGGTGTATTGGATTTTGACAATGGAGCAATTGGGACCATTATTACTAGTTTTGATGTAGGCGGTTCAACTCTACCGAATATTGAAATTTACGGATCAACGGGCACGATTATAGTTCCTGATCCCAATACCTTTGGTGGTCCAGTTCGCTTAAAAAAACATGGAAGTCAGGAGTGGGAAGAAATTCCATTGACCCACAGGTTTACAGAGAATAGTAGAGGAATAGGTGTGGTGGACATGGCCTATTCACTCCGAAATGGAGAAGACCATAGAGCCAATGGTTTATTAACGCTTCATGTATTGGAAGTAATGCATGGTATACACGAAGCCTCTGCTGAAGGGAAGCATTATATTCTTACTAGCACATGTGAACAACCTAAGGCTTTACCGATTCATTTTTAAAGGCTCTATAGAAGAGAGGGACGTTAAGACTGTTGTGAGATCTTTCCGTTTTCGTAAAAAAAAAGAAGGTGAGTGAAGAAAATGAGTCAAAAGGCATTAATTGTTTGGGGTGGCTGGGATGGTCATGAACCGGAGCAAATAGCAGGTATTTTTAAGAATATTTTAGAGGAAGAAAATTTCGAAGTTGAAGTTTCTCATTCATTGGATACTTATGCAGATGGAGAAAAATTAAAAACATTTGACCTGATTGTACCGCATTGGACGATGGGGAAAATCGAAAACGAGTATGTACGTAATATTTCGCAAGCGGTTATGAGTGGAGTAGGCTTAGCTGGATGCCATGGAGGTATGTGTGACTCTTTCCGAAATGATGTGGATTGGCAATTTATGACGGGTGGAAATTGGGTCGCTCATCCTGGAAATGACGGGGTTGAGTATATGGTCAATATAAAACATTCTTCAAGTCCGCTACTCTCAGGAATGGAAGATTTTAAGGTCGTTAGTGAGCAATATTATCTACATGTTGACCCAGCCGTCGAAGTATTAGCAACAACCCGATTCCCCGTTGTGGAAGGACCTCATTCGACGAATAAGGCAGTGGACATGCCAGTTGTATGGACAAAGCGTTGGGGAGAAGGTCGAGTGTTTTATAATTCGCTTGGACACCATGCTGATATAGTAGCTAGACATGAAGTAACAGAAATCATGAGAAGAGGATTTCTTTGGTGTGCTGAAGGGAAAAAATTAGCGGATCATCCATCTTCAGATACACTGAAATTTTATTCTGGAATGGGAGACAGCCAATAAAAAAGTATAAATCACATGCTAGACCAATAAAATACAGTCTCAGTTATAAAAATACTTTAAGAAGAAGGGATTGTTGAATTGTGATAGATATAAACAAAAAGCAGATAAGAATTGGAATGATTGGTTACAAATTTATGGGAAAAGCTCATTCCCACGCTTACCGTGATGTAGCTTTCTATTTTGACCCAAAAGTGGAACCTGTCTTACAAGCCATATGCGGTCGCAATGAAGAAAAGGTGAAAGAAGCTGCCAATAAATTTGGCTGGAATTCATATGAAACAGACTGGCGGACACTAATAAAGCGCGACGATATCGATTTAATCGATATTGTGACACCTAATTATAATCATGCTGAAATTGCGATTGCCGCTGCGGAAGCAGGGAAACATGTATTTTGTGAAAAACCTTTAGCTATGGACTTAGAGCAATCAAAGCGTATGTTGGAAGCGGTTGAAAAAAATAAGGTTCTCCATATGATTAATCATAATTATCGTTTTGCTCCGGCAATCCAATTTGCAAAGAAGTTAATCGAAGAGGGGCGACTAGGCAAAATTTATCATATTCGTGCAACTTATTTGCAGGATTGGATTATGGATCCGCAATTTCCACTTGTTTGGCGATTGAATAAAGATGTTTCAGGCTCAGGTTCGCATGGTGATCTTGCTGCACATAGTATTGATCTTGCCAGATTTTTAGTTGGAGAATTCAAAGAAGTGACAGGCATTATGGAAACGTTTATTAAACAACGCCCCATTGTAGAGGATAGTGATGGGCTAAGTGGAACTGCATCAAGTGACAAATTGGGAGATGTAAATGTAGATGACGCCAGTGTATTTATCGCAAAATTTGAAAATGGAGCGATAGGGACATTTGAAGCGACCCGTTTTGCAGGAGGAAACAAAAACGGCAATCGGTTTGAAATTAACGGAGAAAAAGGCTCTATTCGTTGGGATGTTGAGCATATGAATAACCTAGAGGTCTATTTCCATGATGATGAGCCGGGATTGCAAGGATTTAGAACGATCACTTGTACAGAAGAAATACACCCATTTGCAGGGGCCTACTGGCCAGCAGGTCATATTATTGGATATGAGCATACATTTATCAATTTAGTAGAAGAGTTATTAAGTGGAATTGGGCAAGGTTATAGTCCGTCTCCTAACTTCTATGATGGCGTGAAAAATCAAGCTGTTCTTGAAGCGGTTGAACAATCTTCTCGAACAAAACAGTGGGTATCGATTGAAGATATTGTTCAAAATTTGGAGAATAGGTAGATTAATCCTATATTCCGCGCCCCTTTGAAAGCCTAAAATCTTTTTTGCAGGAATTCCCCCATGTCCTATCGAAGGTAAGGGTATGAAGACCGTGGGGTGATTGCAATGAATAATCCAATTCCGCAGATTCCTGACTTTCAAGTATGTCGAGTCGGATCGGCTCCTGTTATTCGTCAATTAATAGACAAATTAGGACTCATCGATCGAATCGATCAGCTCTCTCCTGTTAAAAAGGAAGATGTTAGCAAAATCTATTTCAGACGCAGGCTGGGGTATGTATGAAACATGCTCGCATACAAATGCGCAAGAAATGGAGGGGTCTTGATCAAACTAGAACCTACATTCACTTCACAAGATTGTTCGAGTTGTGGCAAGCGGGTGAAAAAGTCTCTTTCTATTCGTACGCATATTTGCACAAAATGCGGAACGATACTTGATCGTGACCATAATGCGAGTCGAAACATCTTACAAAAAGGATTAGATGAGTTCCTTACTATAACGGAATCGCCATAACTGTAGGGCAAGGTTGTGTCCGAACGGTATAATTTACGCCTGTGGAGACTGTGTAAGACATATTTGGGACACCCCCATTATGCAACGGTTCATGAAACAGGAAGCCCCTTCTTCAAACAACCCGACAGGGTGTTAAGGAGGGGGCATTCACCAAAGAACGTTAACATCCAGCTCCAGCGCCTAGCCCCTCGAGGTCAAATAACCTGAGCCAATAAAAGTCAAAACCGGACTTTTCTTGTCTCAGAACATTTGCTTGTCGGGGCTGAACAAGGCGCTTGCGCTTTTCTTATCAATCAGCAAATATTGACAGGTCTTTGTAAATTTTTTCAAGCATTTGTTGGCATTGCTTGACAAGATGTTCAGGGAAATATTCATCTTCTCCATATTCAACACCATGAGGATAATAATGCTTTCCTAAGATTGGATTCATTAACTGAATAAAGGCATCATGGGCTCCAACATCCCCTTGGGTGGCATAGCCCTGTACACGCAAATAGTATGTCCCTTCACGAATTTGAAATTTGTGATCATACGTGACCCGTTCATAATCCCATTGTCCGGCTCTCACCATAGCGTTTTCTTCCATTACTTCATCCAAACGATTTAAATCAATATGTAATGTTTCAATACCGGTATTTTCAAATTTCAAAGTATGTCCCTCCTTTTTGATCCAACAAGTTTAACGCTACTCTTAGCATAAAAAGAATCATTTATTCCTCTTATATAATAGTCGAAAAAGCAGGAAGTTGCAATGTTAGGAAGCTTGGGAATCAACAAATGAATTAAAAAGTGAATATTTTTGACTAAATAGTGAAAAATAACAAAAGCTGTTTTCTATAGGCAGGTTGGTTAATGCTGCCGGATAGATGGACAGTCCTTTCAAAAGCTATGGGATCGAACGATTATAGGAATAGGAGGAACTATTAATATGACACAAATACGGGATATTATGACAACAAGTATAGAGACTTGTTCGCCAAATGAAACGGTATACGATGTTTCCGTAAGAATGAAAGATGATAATATCGGTGTTATTCCAATCGTGGATAACGAAAGACTGATAGGCGTCATTACAGACCGAGATATTGTTTTACGATGTATCGCTGAGAAAGAGTCCCCTCAGTCCAAAGTGAGTGATATTATGAGCAGCCGCTTAATTACTGTGACTCCAGAAACAACGACTCAAGAGGCTACGCAGTTAATGGCCAAAGAACAAATTCGCAGACTGCCAGTTGTCGAAGATTCTAAATTAGTCGGGATCGTTGCTTTGGCAGACTTAGCTGTACGGGACCTAACCAATGATCAAGCAAAAGCCGCCCTTTCTGAAATATCGGAACCAAATGAAAACCAAGCATTTCATTAATTGCAATGAAAAAACCCTGAAAATTCAGGGTTTTTTCATTTTCAATGAGCAGAAAAGAATGTTAAAATGTAATCATATGTCTAATTTATCCCATTTTAGATCAGTGGAAGGTAATGGCTGTTTTAGAAAAGGAGGGCTGAGAATGCGTATGCGTATGCTTGTTCGAGTTTGTATCATTTCATTTCTTATTTTTGTTTTAATGATTTTTTCGCATTCCACCCCTGAAGATGAGAATGAACCCATAAAGGATCAGAACTCCGCCACGCCTCCTAAAATCGATTATTCTATTCAAGATGATCAGAAAGAAGAAACCACACGTCCAGACGAGGGACTCTCTGTATACATTGGTAAAAACAGTGAGACGCTTATAAAGGATTATGGAAAACCGCAAAGAATTGATCCATCTGCGTATGGGTATGATTGGTGGATTTATAAAAATTTTGCTGGAACTTATATGCAGGTTGGTGTGAGTCAAAAAAAAGTTGTGACCATTTATGCTTTGGGGAATCAATTAAATGTCTCACCATACACGATTGGTCAGTCTGTTGCAGATATATTTCGGTCAACCATTATGGAAGCAGAAATTACGATATCAACGGATGAAGGGGCTTATCGATTTGAATTGTCAGAAGAAGATTTAAATCTTCGTCCCCTTGTCCCTTTAGGCAATATTTTCGCTCAATTATCAATTGATAAATATACAGGTACCTTAACGAGCATCCGTTTTTTTGATACAAAAACGCTTATTACCCAAAAGCCTTATGAATTACTATATAATGGTCACTTATTGGAGCCTGAGAACCCAGGTAGAGAAGAATGGAAGGAAATTGAGGAGGGGAGTAAGCAACAAATATTTGATATTACTAATATTATCAGAGAGCGTTTTGATTTAATCACATTAAAATGGGATGAAACGGTGTCTGCCGTTGCCTATAACCATAGTCAAGACATGGCCAATCATGAGTATTTTTCCCATGACTCTCCTGAATATGGTTCTCTTGCGGAAAGACTTGATGCACAAGGTATTGAATACGATGCAGCTGCAGAGAATATTGCCAAAGACTATATAGACGGTCCTGCTGCAGTAGAGGCCTGGCTTAATGTAGAAGGTCATAGAAAAACCTTATTGGATAAAGATTATACAAACTTAGGTGTTGGTGTTTTCCAGAAGTATTATACTCAAAATTTCATAAAAACAGAATAAGAAAAAGCCTCACAAGCTTTTTTCTTTTTTTTAAGGACTTTTTTTACAAGTAAACATATTCTATATATAGGATCATTGTATAGGCGAGGTGATGTAATATGGAAAAGGACCTTCATCCCTCTGTGAAGGAGTTCAAAGAATTCATTCAGCAACATCCTCATTTAATTAAAGCTGTTCGGCGGGAGGAATATACTTGGCAAGAGTTATTTGAGGATTGGTATTTACTTGGAGAAGATGACCCTAAATGGAAAAAAGAAAACTCAAAAGAAGAAGGAAATCGTTCGACTAAAGAGGGAGAGAGTAAATTATCAATGGGTCAGATCACGAAAATATTAAAGAACATGGATGTCAATCAACTCCAACACCATATTCAACAATTAAGTCAAGCAATCGGTGCGGTTCAAGGGGTATTAACCCAATTTCAAAGTCAGTCTGGCCAAAGTACGCAAACAGGAACTCAAACGAACAGAAATAATCCTTTTTCTTTTAGAAAAGATTAAGGGGGATAAGAGTATGCGTCAAGAAGTGATTCAATATATTTATGAAAACAAAGAATTAAAACAATTTTTAAGGGAACAACCAATATGGTATCGGAAATTATCAAGAGAACCGGAAGGACTAGAACAATTCGAAATTGCCTCGTTACATTATTTTAAAAAAACCATCCCTCATCGTGTTGAACGATTCTCGAATAATATGCAAATGGCTTCCATGATGATGAATATGTTTCAAGCATTAAATACCTCGAAATAATAACGAATTTCTTGCATGAACCTCTTCCTTTTGTGAAAACTAAAAGGGAGGAGTGATAATGATGTGGAGATTCGTGTTCGTATTAGTCATATTATTTCTAGTGACTGGTTGTGGTAAAAAAATACCTGAGCCAGAATCTTTTGCAGCCGAAGCATCAGAAATTGGGAAAGAGGATCCTGTTTTTCAAATCCAACACTATGTTGATGGGGATCAAGTGAAAGTAGAATGTTTTGTTCCAGATGTATCCTTCAATGTAGCGGATAAAAACCGAGCAAAAATCAATCTATATATTGATGACCAGTTTTATGATGAATATGATACGGCTGCCTTTATTGTTAAGCATCTAAAAGCTGGATCCCATAAAATAAAGGTAGAAGTTGTCGGCTTAAATAATCAGCCATTAAACATTTCTAAAAGTTTTCAGGTAACCATTTTATAAGACCCCTCGCAACCGTCTTCAAAACATGGTAAAATAATGATTGGAGGTGGGCGTATGCTTGCTACAATCGAAATAGTTCAATTAATAGAAAAGGCCGAGCTCATTAGCGAACAAATTATCCAATCGGAGATTGCGAATAAGTACCGGTTTTATTATCATAAATTACAAAACACGCCAGAGACTCAAAGGAAGATTAGATCTTTCCTTGAAATAAAGGAATTATATGAAGACGTTCAAAGATTTGGGCGCTATCACCCCGATTACAAAGAAATTATGATCAAAACGCGAGAGCGAAAAAGAGAAATGGATCTAGATGAAAATATTGCTAATTTTCGCCGAATAGAAAATGAATTGCAATCCCTATTGGATGAGGTCAGTGTTATGATTGCTCGGTCTGTTTCAGATCAGATTAAAGTACCAACAGGAAATCCATTTTTTGATACAGGTTCTTCGTGCAGTGGAGGCTGTGGGTCAGGAGGAAGCTGTGGCTGTTCCGCGTAGCGTAGTATAATTTAAAGGGGAAAATGTATGTTTAGTGAAAGACAAGGATTGATCATTTGGTTATTTAATTTAAAAAATGTGAAGACTTTAAGAAGATATGGGAATATCCATTATGTGTCAAAACGAATGAAATATGTTGTTATGTATACGGCACAGGCTGAAGCAGAGGAAAAGGCAGAAAAGTTAGCGGCATTACCATTTGTAAAAAAGGTGGAATTATCTTATAAGCCATTTTTAAAAACGGTTTATGAAAATTCTAAACCAGATAAAGCGAAAGAGTATGATTATCGCATTGGGCTATAAATCAGCTGTTGCAGGCGAAAGGCTCCTCCTACTTTTACTTAGGACAAGGATCTTTCCTGCGGCAGCTTTTTGTCGTGCTAAAAAAATGCTGATATTTGCCGAAAACTTTACTAGAAGCTACTAAGGAGAATAGAAGTGCAAAGGTTTATTTTCTTAATCACTATGCTGTTTTTTCTAACTGGGAGTTTATTGTTTTACCAATGGAAAGCTTATTCTTCACAAAATGAAAATCCTGTTATTACAGGCGAAGAAACGATCCAAATCAAACATCGGAATGGGCAATTTCAGATAAAGCAGACGATCCATCATCTACCGAATCAGAATTTTAAGTTGAACATTCCTGGTAAAATCGAAAAAATTAAATGTGAGGATGGAGAAGAATTTGGCTGTTCGATAGAGAATAATCAGGTGGAAGTGAGAAATGGAGAAATGACTTTTACTTACTCTATTCCAGATTCTAAACAAGAGGTCAAAAGTTTTTTATTGCAGGATTGGCTCATTCAATTAGTGGATGTCAACATCCAATCCCATCACATCCAACTCAGTGAATTTAGTTGGAGAGCGGGGAATTGGATTAGTAATACAAAAGAAATAGCGAAAGAAAAAGTGGATTTATTAGATTATTATTATTTTGATGTGAAAGATGACAAGGTCATTTTATACTGGCAACAGGAACCTTTAGAGCTAGTTGATCTTCATGAAAAACTGATTATGTATTCAAGTTACGACCCAAAGAAATTGGCAGAAGTGAAATTTGAGCCAATGAGTCAAAAGAACTTATTCATTATCATCTCTAATCAGTATAAAGAAGGAAAGAATGACCATTTTATGATGATCCATCCACAAGATAATATGAAAGACATTCAACGCCAATTGATTAGGACAGATATTGAAAATAGATTTTCTTTTTTACCGGAGGAAAAATGGTTATCCAACGTATTGTCTTCTCTGATTGTAGATGATCCTCCAAAAGATGCAAAGGCCAATAAGATGTTTTTGGAACTAAAAAATAATCTTTCTGAAAAACAATTAAAGGATTGGAATCACTCCATTCGTTCATTTGAACAAAACACATTAGAAAGTAAAAATCTTGATCAAATCTTAAGTGATATCAGTGGAGGAAAGATCCGTTTTTTTACTCATAATGCGAAAAAGGACAGTCCTTTTGTATCGTTCTTACGATATGATCCTAGAAAGGTATTTATAAATGGAACAGAAAATAATCAAATCAATATTTTACAACAGAATGAAAAATGGTTGATGGATTTTTTACCTTTATTAGAGGCTTTACATTATCATGTGCAAATGAAGGATCATGATATCATAGAAGTGGAAAAAGGAGAGGTTCATTATCGTTTTTATCCGAATAAACGATATTTTGACTTAAATGACAAGCGCTACGGAACAACCGAGCCTCCGGTATTATTTACTCAGCAAGCAATGCTGATTGACATTCCATTCATATCTATATTATTGAATGTCGAAGTTAAAAACGCCCCTGATGGTTTTTATATTAAGAAAAGCGCAAGGCCCCGGAGCTAGATCCAAACATTAGCCAATTTTTATACTCCTATCCTATAAAAAAATAACCCTGCATTTCTGCAGGGTCCCTTCCATTGCCGTCTAAACGGTTTAGAAGGCAAAAAGGGAGAGGAGAAACCGGAGGAAGAACTTAAGGGGAATGTAAGTCTTCTCCGCGGTTGGCAACAGCATCATTATTGATGCCGTTAAAGTCATTATTTCCTATAAATCGATGGAATATACAAGAAACTGCTTTTAAATAAAGATAATTGAATAGGCCATTTAAATTTGGTAGGATAAAGTGAAATATGTGGGATAAAGTAGAAATTTAGCAAAATTTGGTGACGATATGAGAATAATTTCGGGGGATTTAAAAGGAAGGCCGCTGAAGGCTGTACCTGGAAATGGGACGAGACCAACGACTGATAAGGTAAAGGAAACCTTATTTAATATGATTGGCCCATATTTCACTGGGGGCGTGGCTCTCGATTTGTTTGCCGGTAGTGGAGCTTTAGGAATAGAAGGATTAAGTCGTGGAATGGACAAAGTTATTTTTATTGATAAGGACCGCCAAGCGATTCAAACGATTAAAAAGAATATTGACTACTGTGGATTGGAAAACCAATCTGAAATCTATCGCAATGATGCAGAACGTGCTTTAAAGGCGTTAGTCAAAAGAAAATTACAATTTGACTATATTTTCTTAGATCCTCCTTACCATCATCAAAAGTTAGAAAGTTTATTGAATACAATTGAAAAAAATAATCTGCTTCATTCTCAAGGCCTCATTATTGTTGAACATGATTCCGAACTTTCACTTCCTAGAAAAGTGGGGGATTTGGAACAAAGAAAAACAGCCCATTATGGCATTACGGCTTTATCGATTTATCATCTAATTGAGAAATAACTAGGGAGGTACCATGAAAAATATAGCAGTTTGTCCAGGGAGCTTCGATCCTGTAACAATGGGACATATGGATATTATTCAAAGAGGGGCTAAAGTCTTTGAAGAGGTTCGAGTCGTTGTTTTGAACAATTCTTCCAAACAGCCCCTATTTTCAGTAGAAGAGAGAATGGAACTTTTAAAAATGGTCACTAAGGATATTGAAAATGTGATTGTAGATTCCTACGATGGGTTGCTCGTCGATTATGGAAAAAGTGTGAATGCGAAAGCTATTATACGTGGATTGAGGGCTGTCTCAGACTTTGAATATGAAATGCAAATCACCTCCATGAATAGAGTATTAAATGAACAAATTGAAACATTCTTTATTATGACCAATAACCAATATTCTTTTTTAAGCTCAAGTATTGTCAAAGAAGTGGCCAAATATAACGGGAATATATCTGAACTTGTACCGTTAGAGGTTGAGAGGGCACTTAAAAAGAAATTTAGTTAAGTGTTACGGATTCCTTTTTCTCTCCACCGATGATGGCGCATCCGTATCGGTGGAGAGGATTAGTATTAGTTATGCTGGATTCTTCTGTTCGCTTTTACATAGAAAAAGATATAAAAAATAAGCGCTATAATGGTCAGTAGAGGCCCTGTCTCCGTAAATAGAGACATGATTTTTTTCCACCATTGTTCATGTTCCTGAAGGAAAACAGGGACAGTCGTTTCGATCGCTTGAATATGAAAGTAATGGGAAAATGGTTTCCAAAGTAGCACGGTAAAAATGCTGGAAAGGAACCCGTGTAATATGCGGGCAAAGAAAAAAGGTTTATAGCCAATATCGGTATCAGCTAAAATACTGGCAACTTGTGCGTGTACACTTAAACCGCTAAAACCGAGAATAAAACTGACGATGACTGCTTGATGCATCAGCAGAGACCCTGGTATTTCACTAGTCATCTGACTCCCTAATGTAATTTCAAAAATTCCCGCAACCAAGGAGTTTCCAAATTCTTTCGGTAACTGAAAAATGGGCAAAATATAATCGAGCAAGGATGCGATAGCAGGTGTAAAGTGAAGGTGAAATAGTAATTTATTGAGCACCGAAAAGAGAATAATAAAACCGCCAATCATAAGTAAAGTATGAATAGATGACATGACGGCGTCACCTAATAGTTTTCCAATTGGTTTTTGGTTTTTCATTCTTGTTTGGTGTAAAGCTGAAAAGGCTTGGGAAAGGCTTGGTAAGGATTGCCCTTTATTTTGTTTTTTCTTTTCCTCTTTTGCTCCATAAAATCGCATGATAATACCGACACAAAAATTCCCTAAGTAATGAACGGCGGCCAATAAGAAGCCTAAACGAGGATTTTGAAAAAAGCCTACAGAAACAGCTCCGAATATAAATAAAGGACTAGATGAATTGGTGAAAGATGCTAGTCTTTGAGCCTCTATTCGCGTTATTTGTTTTTCTTGTCTCAATCTGACTGTCAATTTGGCCCCTGCCGGAAATCCAGTAGCCATCCCCATTGCCCAAGCGAATCCTCCTACACCAGGTACCCGGAAGAAAGGCCTCATAAAAGGTTCGAGAAGCACTCCCATAAACTTCACAACACCAAAGCTAATGAGTAATTCAGAAATGACAAAAAATGGAAATAGAGACGGAAAGACAATTTTCCACCACATATTTAATCCACGTATGGATGCTTCTAATGAGTCCTCAGGCAAAATGATCATTGATATGGCCATTAAAGTTACTGAGAATGCTAATAGTAATGTTTTTATTTTTGATCCATTCATCTTACCCAAACTGTTTACCCCCTGTCCAACACCCACATAATCAATATACTCATAAAAATCACATTTAGACCATAAGATGTTCCAGGAGGCGATGAGGCATGCCTAAAATTGGCTTAGCATTAGGGTCTGGAGGGGCAAGAGGATTTGCCCATTTAGGGGTATTAAAAATTTTGCAGCATCATTCTATCCCAATCGATTGTATTGCTGGGAGTAGTATGGGCGCCCTTGTCGGTTGCTTCTATGCCTTTGGCCATGATGTTGAGCAATTGATTAAGCTCTCTATTGCGTTTAAAAGAAATCATTATCTAGATTTTACAATCCCGAAGATGGGATTTATTGAGGGAAAAAGAATAAAAAATATGATTGACCTGTTTATGCATGGTAAAAACCTAGAGGATTTAAATATTCCTGTTTGTGTTATGACTACAGATTTACAAACTGGTGAAAGGGTAGAATTTACAAGCGGAAATATTGCCAAGATTGTCCGGGCAAGCATTGCCATACCAGGAATATTCACACCGGAAAAAATAAACGGGCGGCTTCTTGTCGATGGCGGCGTTGTGGATAAGATTCCCATTTCGACCGTAAGAAAGATGGGAGCAGATATTGTCATCGGATCAGATGTCGCGTTTGTAAATAAAAAAGCAGAAATTACAACGATATACGATGTCATTATGCAAAGTTTAGATATTATGCAAACTGAGATCGGCACTGCTAGAGAACTTGAATCAGATTTGATGATTCGACCACATGTAGAAGAGTTTAGTACAAGATCTTTTAAAAATATTGATGAAATGATCAAGAGAGGAGAGGAAGAGACCTTGAGAAAAATGCCGGAAATCAAGCGCTTGATTTCCGACTATAACGAACCTACATCATAATGGGAGGTTGTTTATATTCCAAGTCACGTAGTCTTGTTCGATAGGGCTCTTGTAAAACATGCGCATAAATCTGGGTCGCTTTTCTATCTAAGGCAAGCATCCCATTTTGTTGGCCGGAAACTTTGGAAATGAGAGGGATGGGTAGATCTTTTTTTATTTTGCTCAAATACTCTCTGCCGTTTCTGCTCATACCAAGGAGTCGAATATATTGCGGATTCATCCCGAATGAATCGATCATCTCTTTATGTGTATTCATAAGGATATGGGTCGCCGTCCGCTGTAATCTTGTCCAAGTGTACCTCTTTGTTTTGATGATCTCCATAAAACCTTGAAAATGATGGGCGGATTGGGCTGCCCGAACCAATCGATTTTCTAATCCTTCTTCCACTTCGTAAATTAATTTTAGCTCTTCTCTCCTTTTTGAAAGAAGCTGATATTGCAAATATGGCCAATAATGTTCCCAAAAATGAAACTGACCAAATCTAGAAAGATAAGTCTGTAATTCTGAAAATGTCGTTTCTGGTACATAGCGGCTTATTTCTTGGATATGATCCGTTTGTTGTATCATATTTCTAATAGAAGTCGCACTAGCGATATTGGTATGATTAAATGACTCATCATGATAGTCAGCGTTTTTTCTTTGTACGGTCATAAGTTGCAAGTGCGGATTTATTTTAGAGGCCGAATCAATATAATGATATCCAAGAATATTATTAGGTCTTGATAAGTCAACAAGCTCATTTCCTGGATGTAATTTTTGGAAAGCGGCGGATAATGCCGAAGGATAACTCATCCCTTTCTTCATAAATTCTTTAATGAATTTCTCGTATTGGGAATGATGACGAGTTAAAAATTGAAGCGTTTTATAAAAGTCTGTTATATTGCCTGATTCACTTCCGAAACAAATATGCTTGCATTGTAAGGCATTCAGTAAATAAATAGCTCCATAGGCAAAGATCTCTGCTTTTTGAACAGAAAAGGCATATGGTAGTTCAATCACAAGATCGACCCCAGCTAATAAGGCCATTTTCGTTCTAGACCATTTTGAAACAAGAGCAGGTTCTCCCCTTTGCAGAAAATTTCCACTCATCACACATATGGTTGTTTCTGCCTGAGCCTTTTCCTTTGCCGCTTGTAATTGATACAAATGTCCATTATGGAATGGATTATACTCCACTACAATTCCTACTGTTTTCATTACCGCTCCCCCAAAAAATCAACTTTCTATTATGATACTAAAGAGTGATTAAAAATAAAAACACAAAGAAATATACATAGTATTTTTATGGTAAACTAATATTTGGCATTTTCAGAAAAGTATTTGGGTAAGATGGTAGAGGAATGTAAAACATAGAACGAAGGGAAATGTAAAGGAGATATATTGACAAACAACAGTCTGAAAGCTATAATTACTTTTGTTGCCAAGAGGTGATAAGCATGAAGTGGACAGTTTCTCAGTTGCAAAAATTGCGGCATACTGAAGTGGAAATTGACCAAACGATCGATATTTCAAATAACCTTGTAAAACGAAATCCGGACATTAGAGATGCTAGTCCTCTACACGTTAAAGGGAAGTGTAAGGTTGATGCTGAA
Organism: Lederbergia sp. NSJ-179; assembly: GCF_022867885.1. Lineage (GTDB taxonomy): Bacteria > Bacillota > Bacilli > Bacillales > Bacillaceae_C > Lederbergia. The sequence goes on from NZ_JALIFP010000001.1 coordinate 215,744, forward strand.
AAGGTTACTTTTGATCTTCATATAGATGGGACATTAATTTTGCCTTGTTCTCGGACATTAGTGGACACCGAGTACCCTTTAGACATTTATTCATCAGAGGTTTTTTCATTTACTTCAAACCCATTATCAGATGATGAGGTAGATGATATGATTCATGTACCTGAGAACGGAGTAGTCGATTTGATTCCTGTTATAGAGGAGTTGATCCTCGTCGATATTCCCATGCAAGTGTTTTCGCAAGAAGCCTTGAATGACAACATGCCAGCCGGGAAAGATTGGAATGTCATGACAGAGGAACAGTATCAAGAAGAAAAACAAAAGGATAAAAAAGTAGATCCCCGTCTAGCTGGGCTTGCTACCTTGTTAGGAAATGAAGAGGAATGATCGCTTTTCATTGTCTAGCTTCAGCGCCCAGCGGTTAGGATCTAGCTCCAGGCGCCATCGGCTCGAGGTCAAATAACCTGAGCCAATAAAAGTCAAAACCGGACTTTTCTTGTCTCAGAACATTTGCTTGTCGGGGCTGAACAAGGCGCTTGCGCTTTTCTTACAGGATAGGAAAGTATAAATTTTGGCTAATGTTGGATCTAGCTCCAGCGCCCAGCGACTAGCAAACTTTCGGTGCCTGCTTGCGTAAGTCAACATCGATTCACCCTTCGGGTTCATCGTGTTTCCTTTATCTCGTCAGGCCCCTAAAAAGTTTGTACGTCGCTAAACGGGCGCTTGCGCTTTTCTTATAAGGAGGTGGGAAGAATGGCTGTACCAAAAAGAAGAACGTCAAAAACGGCTAAAAGAAAACGTCGGACTCATTTTAAATTACAAGTCCCGGGCATGGTTGAATGTCCAAATTGTGGGGCGATGAAACTTGCACATCGGGTTTGTAAGGAGTGCGGAACCTATAAAGGTAAAGAAGTTGTAAATAATTAAGATGAAGTAAAAAAGCGTGAAGAGACCATGGCTCTTCACGCTTTTTTTTTGATTCTATCTTTCCATACACAGGCATATACTTACAAAAAGTAGAGGTGATAAAATGTCAATTTCGCGACAAGATGCCTGGTCATCTGATGAAGATAATCTATTAGCCGAATTGGTCCTTTCACATATTCGAGAGGCAAGTACACAATTGAAGGCGTTTGAAGAAGCTGGAAAGCAATTAAAAAGAACCGCTGCAGCATGTGGATTTCGCTGGAATTCCAATATTAGAAAGCAATATAAAGAAGAGATTGAACAAGCCAAAAAAGCGAGAAAGCAAAGAAAAGAGGGAAGGCTCTCTTCAACTGAAGAAAATGCGCCAGAAAGAGCGAAAAATCAGTTTAAGCAAGAAGCTCCCAGTACGATTTTGGCGGATGCAACCTTTCTCTTCGAAAAATTAGAAAAGGAATTGAGCGAACTCGAACAATTCAAACTAGAAAATAAAGAGTTAAAGGAAAGGGTGGAAATTTTAAAAGCTGAGAGTTTAGCAGCTAAAGAGGAGGTGGAAGAGACAAATAGAAAGTATCAGGAATTAAAGAAAGATTATCACTCATTAATGTATCTTCTTGATAAGGCTAGGAAAATGGCAGGTGAATTCTCTATAGAAATCAATGAGACAAATGGGGTTAAGGTGAAATAAGGAAAGGAGCCGAAAGAATGATCGGCTCCTTTTCCTTATAAAGTGTGTTCAAAAAGGAGGATAAAAAGGACCAAGAAGTTCGAGGCGGCGTAGCTTTGAGCAGCGGAACGTATGCAGTTAATACGTGAGCAGCGGAAAAGCAAGCCAACGAAGAAATTCGCAGTGTCATTTTTACCGGACTTTTTGAACATCCTCTTATAGAATTTGAGAATTAGTTGGTTCCTCAATCGGTAGTTTGCGCACAAAACACATAATACCAGCGATTAAGAAAAGAAGGGCAGGTAAAAACGCCGCTCCAAGCGAAATAATCCCCATTAAAACCGCTCCGATAATATTCAGCCAGCCACCTAATTTCGGGTTTTTATCTCCCTTTACGTTAATAACAGCAATAATTCCTAGAATTATTCCAATGATTGCTGCGATAATGATGGCCCAACCAGCCCCTGAAAAAATGCCGAGGATGCCTTCCATTTCTTCCATTGAAACAGCTGGGTCATTTGAGAGAGTTGGATCATTCGCGATCTCACTTTTGACTGCATCTGAACCTAAAAATAAGAAAAGCATTCCAAGTAAACTTGTTAAAGCACTAAATACAATCCCAATGATTCCTAAAGTTATTTCGCCTGTTCTTTTCAAAAGAAATACCTCCTGGTTTATAATGTATACATATTAATATACGATTACGATTTTAAAGAGTTTCACATTTTTTAAAAATTATTGTTCCGTAACACCTTTTGGGTACCAAACTAACGGATTTTCGCCACGGTCCCGCGCCATTTCATAGGTGACCGGTTCAAAGCCCATCCGTTCAAAGAAGGTACGAGAATTCATTCGCGGATTTGTTTTTATCGGCATATTATAGCTTTTTGCGTATTCTATAAGTGCTTTACCGTAGCCCATGTTTTGATATCCAGATAACACCTCTAATTTCCATAATTCTAAATAATCCTGAGGGGGATTAAAGTATTGATCAAATTTGGCGGCACGTTGATATAAACTCATCCTTGCAACCAACTTATCACCAAAATAGATACCATAAAAAGGGGAGTGCGAATCATCTTCGATCATATTGGCCTGGAGGTCATCTATCATAGACAGCTCTTGCAGGCCGAACTCTTTGAACTTTTTAAATTCGTCTAAAGTTTTAAAGTTTATCTTTAACTTCTGAACATTTTTTCCCATTCTAAACCCTCCTTTTCGCTGTGTCTCATGTCTAAGAAGTGAATTTTGCTTAAGAATATTATATTATAAAGTGAATAAAAAATCAGTTTATTTCATGTAATTCTTACTTTCATACTATATATAAGTAGCGGGTGATGAAGTGAAAATCGGGATTATTGGTGGGGGAGCTGTCGGTCTTTTATTTGGCGCTTTTCTTAGTTTAAATCATGAGGTGTCCATTTTCACCAGGACGAAGGCCCAGGCGAATGTCCTAAATAAGAAGGGGATTATTTTAGCTGGCTCACAAGCAAATGCAAGGTATTCTATCAAGGCAAGCGACAATGTTGATCGATTAGGGAGTCAAGACTTTGTTGTGATTGCTGTCAAACAATATGATTTAGAAAGTCTTTTACCGCTTTTGTTGGATCTTCCAGCACATCTTCCACTCCTTTTCATCCAGAATGGAATTGGCCATTTGGAGATTATAAAAGAATTGCCACATGAAACGATCTTTATTGGAACAGTTGAACATGGTGTAAAAAGAGTGGATCTTCATCAGATCGTTCATACAGGTGTGGGAGTCACCAATATTGCTGTTTATAAAGGATTAGAAGATGCATTTATTTCTTTTCCTAAAAGTAGTTCTGATCAATTTCCCTTTGTCTTTCACAAGGATTATAAAAAAATGATTTTTTCAAAATTAATGGCCAATAGTGTGATCAACCCTTTAACAACTATTTTTAATGTAAAAAATGGAAGCTTAGTGGAAAATCCACATTTTTATCGTTTACTGAAAAAACTTCATGCAGAAATATGTTCCGTTTTTCCGGAAATTGAGTCAAAGCAATCATTGGAAAAAATCGAACATATTTGCAAGAACACAAAAGATAATTTTTCTTCCATGCTTGTAGATATGAGGGAAGGAAGAAAAACCGAAATAGAGGCTATTTTAGGGGAGGTTATTTGCCGGGCGAAAAAGAAAGAAATTGCCCTTCCATTTGCTGCCTTCGTATTTGAAATCATCAAAGGAATGGAAAGAGAAAGGGATCTAAAAGGAATAGCCAGTATGTTTTAATATCATTTTATGATTCGATTTGCTATACTTTTATCTACCTTTACAAATTCATGAAAGGAAGTTTGTCAATGAAAATGGAAAGCATCGTCATTCCTGCGATGAACGACTTTGCTTCTCTTTATATAGAACAAAAAGAACCTGTTAAAGGTTTTTTTCATTATGATATAACAGAGAATGCGGTTTTTGAAAAACGCTATAAGGATGTAATGGAACGACGTTTTAATCGAGAAGCTCTTACTACCTGTATCGCAAACTATTTAGAACGTTTCCCAACGTCTGTTGAAACCAAAAAATCACTTGAAAAATTACGACATGAGCAGTCCACCGTTGTTATTGGTGGTCAGCAAGCAGGATTACTGACAGGACCACTGTATACCATACATAAAATTATTTCGATTCTTAAACTGGCTGAACAGCAAGAAAAGAATTTGGGTACACCTGTCGTTCCCGTATTCTGGATTGCAGGAGAAGACCATGATTTTTTAGAAATTAATCATGTTTATGCTGAAACTGGGCAAAGTATGAAGAAGATTAATTTTCCAACTCAATCTGGATTAAAGCAAATGGCTTCCGATATTTATTATGATAAGGAAGAATTGCAAAAATGGGTGGAAACGATTTTTATGCATTTCGGTGAGCGAAAACATACGAAAGAATTAATCGCTTCTATCCTTGAGGCAAGTGCCCATAGCCGAACAATAACAGACTTTTTTTCATACTTAATCATGTCCCTGTTTAAAAATTATGGATTATTAGTGATGGATGCGGCTGATCCTAATCTAAGAAATTTGGAAAAGCCATTCTTTTCAAAAATGATTGATCAGGCATCTCTTATTACGGAAAAGGTTCTAACCCAACAAAAAGCTATAAAGGATCATGGGTTTAGCCGAATGATTGATATACATGGTCAGTCTGCAAATTTGTTTTTGTATAAAGGGAAAGAGCGTCTTCTTTTGGATTATGATCCAGAGACAGATAGGTTTACATCTGAAAAGAGTGACCTACAAATAAATCGAAAGAATTTGCAAGAATGGTTACAAAGGGAGCCAGCAACTTTTAGCAATAATGTGGTGACAAGGCCACTTATGCAAGAATCCCTTTTTCCATCCCTTGCTTTTATTGCAGGGCCAGGGGAAATTGCCTACTGGGGAGAACTAAAGCAAGCATTTGAATTATGGAATATGAATATGCCCCCTCTTGTTCCAAGAATAAATATCACCTTTCTCACATCAAGTATTGAAAGGGATCTAAATGATTTACAACTTTCTCTTTCCGATGTCATAGAAAAGGGAACAGAGAAAGAAAAGCAGGGTTATTTTGATACAGTAACAGATCGGGAATTTTACACTATATTGGATGGAATCAGTCAGTATCTGGATGAACGGTACCAAACGATTTTTGAGAGGTTAAATAAAAACCGCGGGCTTCTACCACTTGCTCAAAAAAATTTAGCGTTTCATTTCAAACAAATTGATTTTCTTAAAAATAAAGCAGATCAGTTTATGAAAGAAAAACATCAATATGAGTTAGAAAAATATGAACGGATTGAGCGCCATTTGCGACCGAATGGTAGTCCCCAGGAAAGAATATGGAATATCTATTATTATATCAATGATAGAGGCGAGGAATTTATCCACCAATTGATGGAATTGCCTTTTGAGTTCGATGGAAAACATAAAATTGTAAAAATATGATAGGAATAAACCCTTCCAGAATTGGAAGGGTTTTGTTGTCTTCTTTCATAAATTTTTTAGAAAGGAATAAAAAAGGGTGGTGAAAAGTGGGGGGATGTGGTAAATTAGAGATAGAAAGTGGGGGCGTGTCTCATGTTCATGGGAGAATACCAACATAACATTGATACAAAGGGACGTTTAATTGTCCCGGCTAAATTTCGAGACGCTCTTGGAGAATCATTTGTGATTACGAGAGGTCTTGATCAGTGTTTATTTGGGTATCCTCTTGATGAATGGCAACAATTGGAGGAAAAATTAAAGACCTTACCGATGACGAAGAAGGATGCACGTGCTTTTACAAGGTTTTTTTTCTCTGGTGCCATTGAGTGTGAGATCGACAAACAAGGAAGAATTAATTTACCTACCACATTGATTGGCTATGCGAAATTAGAAAAAGAATGTGTCGTTTTAGGAGTTTCCAGTCGGATAGAGATTTGGAATAAGGAAATTTGGGAAGAATATTTTACAGAATCAGAAGAATCATTTGCAGAAATTGCTGAGAATATGATTGATTTTAATATTTGATTTTTTCATTCCGTATCAATGAGGAGTCAGGGGATAGAACAGGGGGACCTCATGTTTAAGCACACGACAGTTTTATTAAATGAAGCATCTGAGGGACTAAACATTCACTCTGATGGTATATATGTAGATTGTACTCTAGGTGGTGGTGGTCACGCCCAAAAAATCCTTTCGCAATTATCGAAAAAAGGGCGATTGATTGCGTTTGATCAGGATGAAACGGCGATTGCACATGTGAAGAAGACACTTGCCCATGAAAAGGACAAATTAACGATTATTCAAAACAATTTTGTCCATCTTCGTGAAGAGTTAGAACAGCATGGTGTACATAAGGTCGATGGGATATTGTACGATTTAGGAGTTTCCTCCCCACAGTTAGACGATCCTGAGAGAGGCTTTAGTTATCATCAGGATGCACCACTTGATATGAGGATGAACCTGAGTGGGTCCGTTTCGGCCTATACGATCGTCAATGAATGGCCATATGAAGATTTAGTCAAGATCTTTTTTCAATACGGTGAGGAGAAATTCTCAAAACAAATTGCGAGAAAAATTGAAGCCGCTAGAGTTGAGGCTCCAATAGAGACGACGGGGCAACTAGTAGATTTAATAAAAGAGGGGATACCCGCTCCTGCACGTAGAAAAGGTGGTCATCCTGCCAAAAGAATTTTTCAAGCGATTAGAATAGCCGTCAACGATGAATTACATGCCTTTGAATCATCCCTTCATCAAGCGATTCAATTACTGAATCCTGGTGGAAGATTATGTGTTATTACCTTCCATTCCTTGGAAGATAGAATTTGTAAAAATGTATTTAAAACTTCTAGTGAAGGGCCTCCTTTGCCACCGGGAATGCCTGCTATTCCAAAAGGGTATGAACCTTTACTGAAATTGGTTCGAAGAAAACCGATTACTCCCAGTGAAGCAGAAGTGGATACAAATAATCGTGCTCGATCAGCAAAATTAAGGATTGCTGAAAAAATATAAAAATTATTCATGGAGATGGAGGGACATTTATTTGAGTAATTTAGCCCGTAAACAATACCAATATCAACCGGTACAACAACCAGAAAAGGAAATAAAAAGAGTTAAACGTCATGCCAAGATTACTCCCGGAGAAAAAATTCTTGCTTTTTTATTCGTTGCTTTTCTTGCCGTTATGTCCATTCAGATTATTTCAGCAAATGCGCAAATGTATGAAGTAAACACAGGTGTGGAAGATGTCAAAACGGCCATTCAGGAACAAGAGAAAGTAAATAATGAGCTAGAAGCGCAAATTAAGGAGATGACTAAGTATGAAGCGGTAAAAGAAGTAGCGGACAAAATGGGATTAGGTTTAGATGGAAATAATGTCAAGGTTGGGAAAAAATGAGTAATCATAAAAAAAATAGAAATATAGGAGCAGCGGTATTTTTTATTATATTTAGCTTGCTCTTTTTTGTATTGATTGTAAGATTTGTGACTATCCAGTCTTCTGGTGAGGTGAAGGGGAAAGTTTTAGCCGCAGAGGCGGAAAAACTACATTTGCGTGAAGGAGTTTTGAAAGCTAAGCGAGGTTCTATCTTTGATCAAAATGGTCAAGTCATTGCAGAAGACTCAGAATCTTATACGCTGGTTGCCGTTTTAGATAAGTCTTTAACAACAGATAAAAAGAAACCAAGACATGTTGTCGATCCAGCAGAAACAGCAAAAAAACTAGCTGAATATATTGATATGAAGGAATCGGAAATATATTCGAGACTGACGAAAGATGCAAAACAGGTGGAATTTGGGAAGGCCGGAAGGGATCTTTCCCATAGTGTGAAAAACAAAATTGAAGCATTGAAATTACCTGGTATCGGATTTCTAGTCGATACAAAGCGGTTTTATCCAAATGGGGTTTTTGCTTCCCACCTTATTGGCTACGCTCAAAAAGAACAAGAAAAAAATAAACCTGCACAAATTGTCGGGAAGATGGGGTTGGAACAAAGCTTTAATGATTTGTTAACCGGAAAAGATGGTTCAATCCAATATGAAGGAGACGCATGGAATTATATATTACCAAACGCTAAAAAACATATAAAAGAACCACAGAATGGACAGGATATCTACTTGACGATCGACAAAAAAATTCAAACCTTTTTAGAAGATGCGATGAGCCAAGTGGATGAGAAATATTCCCCCGAAAAAATAATGGCGGTTGTCGCTGATCCGAAAACAGGCAAAATCCTTGCGATGGGACAGCGCCCCACTTTTCATCCAGAGACAAGAGAAGGAATTGATCAAACCTGGCATAATGAGGTCGTTGAAACAAGTTTTGAACCTGGTTCGACCATGAAGGTCTTTTCCCTAGCCGCGGCAATGGAGAAAGGAGTCTTTGATCCAAATGATACATTTCCTTCTGGTCAATATCGTGTGGATCGGACAAGTCCACCCATTAAAGATCATAATGGTGGTGCAGGTTGGGGGACAATCTCCTATTTAGAAGGTGTTCAACGTTCCTCTAATGTAGGATTCGCCTATTTACTAGAGAAAATGGGGACAAAAACATGGTTAGAGTCCATGAATAATTTTAAATTCGGCCAAAAGACCAATATCGGTTTACCGAATGAAGCCACAGGGAAGATTTTATACCGTTATCCAGTTGAAAAAGTAACGAGTGTATATGGACAAGGGACAACAGTGACGGCTTTGCAGATGGTGCAGGCCATGACCGCAATCGCCAATAATGGTGTTATGATGAAACCATATATTGTTGATAAAATAGTGGATCCCAATGAAGAAACCGTTCAGAAGACAAAACCTGAAGTAGCGGGGAAACCAATAAGTAAGGAAACAGCTAGGGAAGTCATTGATGTTTTAGAAACGGTGGTTACAGGTGAGGACGGAACAGGAAAAGCGTATAATATTGAAGGATATCAGGTAGCAGGAAAAACGGGGACTGCTCAAATTGCTGGTCCCAGTGGGTATTTAGAAGGGGAAGATAATTATATCTTTTCGTTTCTTGGTCTTGCGCCAGCAGAGAATCCTCAGTTAATTATGTATGTAATGGTAGAGAAACCAAAGCTAGATGGGGATTCAGGAACCAAACCCGTTTCGATGATCTTTAATACCGTCATGAAAAGTAGTTTACAATATTTAAATATAAAACCTGAAGAATTTGTTAAAGCCAAAACAGTACAACTTCCAGATTTCTCTTCCATGGGCTCAAAAGAAGCTGTGAAATGGGGGAAAGAGAAAAAATTAGAACCTGTTCTAGTAGGAAAGGGAGAAAAGGTGATCAATCAATCTCCCCTTCCTGATGAAACACTTATGATCGGAGAAAAGGTGTTTATAAAAACAGAAGGTTCACTGACGCTTCCAAATATGACAGGATGGTCAAAAAGAGAAGTGATGAACCTCGCAGAAATGGCTGATATACAGCTTAAGGCGGAGGGAGAAGGTTATCTTTATCATCAAAGTTATAAACCTGGCACTGTTGTAAAACCAGGTGACACGGTAGTGGTTCAGTTTCAAACACCCCAAGAGGCGTTAAGCAAGAAAAAGGATGAATAAGATAAAGAAGGTTGAGGATGTACTTCGGTCATCCTCTTTTTCTGTGGAATCGTTCTATGTGAGCGGGACATGGCATATAGTGGAACGAGCCCTGGAAAGAGGAGGTCCTTCTTTTGAAGCGTGTATCTGCGGTAACGGTAAGGAAACGACTATCATTTATATTGATTGCGGGACTATTTGTTTTTTTCATTATTGATATTCGATTAGGTTATGTGCAGTTTGGAATGGGAAAAGCTTTGACAGACCTTGCAAGAGATTCTTGGAGTAGAAATATCCCGTTTGAACCGGAGCGTGGGAAAATTGTGGATAGGAATGGAGTTTCCATTGCTGAAAATAAATCAGCTCCAACTGTTTATGTCATACCACGGCAGATAGAAGATCCCGCACAAACGGCTGAAAAATTAGCGAAAGTATTAGATGGGTCAAAAGAAGAAATTTATAAACGAGTCGCCAAGAATTCTTCCATCGAAAGATTACCAGAGGGAAGAAAAATTAGCTTTGAAAAAGCAAAGGAAGTTCAAGCTTTAGATTTAAAAGGAGTCTATATTGCAGAAGATTCCAAACGTCATTATCCTTTCGGTAAATATTTATCCCATGTATTAGGATTTACCGGGATCGATAATCAAGGACTTGCCGGTTTGGAATTATATTATGATGAAGAATTAAAAGGGGAGAAAGGATCTGTTCAATTCTTTTCAGATGCAAAAGGGAAAAGAATGCCAGATATGTCGGATGAATTTGATCCCCCTATGGATGGGTATAACCTAAAATTAACGATTGAAACCAAGATTCAATCGATTATCGAAAGGGAACTTGACAACGCAGAAGCATTATATAACCCTGATGGAATTATTTCTATCGCAATGGATCCTAACAATGGAGAGATTTTAGGAATGTCCAGCCGTCCTTCTTTTGATCCAGATGATTTCCGAACTGTACCTCAAGAAGTGTATAATCGGAATCTTCCCATTTGGAGTACGTATGAGCCTGGGTCGACTTTTAAAATCATTACTCTTGCGGCGGCATTAAATGAGGGGAAAGTAGATTTAGAAAAGGAACATTTTCATGATCCTGGTTCCGTTAAGGTAGGAGGATCCACCTTAAGATGTTGGAAAAGTGGTGGACATGGAAGCCAAACGTTCCTCGAAGTGGTTGAAAATTCATGCAACCCTGGCTTTGTAGAACTAGGAACTAGACTGGGAAAAGACAAGTTATTTGATTATATTCGTGGTTTCGGTTTTGGAGAAAAAACCGGAATCGATCTTGCTGGAGAAGGAACAGGAATTTTATTTAAAATGGATCAGGTGGGCCCAGTTGAATTAGCGACAACCGCTTTTGGGCAAGGTGTTTCGGTAACCCCGATTCAACAAGTCGCTGCGGTTGCAGCCGCTGTAAATGGCGGAACCTTATATCAGCCGTATATTGCAAAAGAACTGGTAGATCCAAGAACAGGAGAAGTTGTAATGAAAAAGACCCCTGTTGCCAAGAGAAAGGTCATTTCAGAGGCGACGTCTAAAGAGGTAAGACATGCGCTGGAAAGTGTTGTCGCTCAAGGGACGGGGGGAAACGCTTATGTGGATTCTTACCGGGTCGGGGGGAAAACAGGTACGGCCCAAAAGGCAAAGGATGGCCATTATCTAGAAAATAATTATGTGCTTTCTTTTATCGGATTTGCTCCTGCAGATGATCCTCAAATTGTTGTTTATACAGCCGTGGATAATCCGAAAGGCACGGTGCAATTTGGCGGAACTGTGGCTGCTCCGATTGTTGGGAAAATTTTAGAGGATTCTTTACAGGCCATGAATGTAAAGCCGCGAAAAAATCAAATAGAAAAAGAAAAAAAATGGAATGATCCCGTCATGATTACCGTTCCCGATTTAAAAGGGATGACCATTAAAGAAATTCAACAACAGATGTATAATTTACAGCTTAAAACGAGTGGGGAAGGTTCGAAGGTCATTCAGCAAAGTCCAAAACCGGGGGTAAAAGTGGAGGAGGGTTCTGCCATCAGAATATATCTTGATTAAATTTCGGAGCGGCATGATATTCATTCATCGCCGCTTCTTAAGTGAATAAAAAAGAATCTAAAAAATTATAGCTTCATCTTCAATTATTTTGTAGAATAGATAGGAATGTTTATTTGTTATAGAAACATATAAAAAAACACTCCAGCTTATATAATGGGATGGTAATGACCCATTCTCCCATTATGAAAGGATTGAAGATCATTGAATTTACATGTATTGCTACAATCACTTCCATTTATACAGTTGCCTGAAGAAAATATGGAAATAACGGGAATATCGAATAATCATCAAAAAGTAAAAAATGGCCATTTATTTATTTGTATAAAAGGCTTCACTTTTGATGGTCATGAATTTGCCAAAGATGCCGTTGAAAATGGAGCAGTGGCCATTCTGGCTGAAAAACCTTTATCATTAAATGTGCCTGTGCTTATAGTGAAAGACACGAAAAAGGCGATGGCCATACTTGCAGACACGTTTTACGACCATCCTACCCAAAAATTACACCTAATTGGAATTACAGGAACCAATGGAAAAACAACAACCAGTCATTTGATTGATGCTATTTTCAGAGATGCGGAACAGCTGACTGGTTTAATTGGGACGGTCCATATCAAAATTGGCAACAAAATATTAGAAACAAAAAATACAACTCCCGATAGCCTAGAATTGCAGAAAGTATTTCATGAAATGGTGGAGGAACATGTTGAGACGGCGACTATGGAGGTTTCTTCCCATGCTTTGGTGCAAGGCAGAGTAAATGGGTGCGATTATGATGTCGCTGTTTTCACAAATCTTTCACAAGATCACCTTGATTATCACCGTACAATGGAAGAATACAAAAGGGCAAAAAGTTTATTGTTTTCCAAACTAGGAAATACCTATCTCACCGAACATCCTAAATATGCTGTGCTTAATGTGGATGATCAGGTAACAGAATTATTTGCTGCGGAAACATCTGCCCATGTTGTGACTTATGGCATTCAAAAACCGGCAGATTTTCAGGCTGATTTCATCTCCTACCATAGTGATGGGGTTTCGTTTAGGCTTCTTTCTCCTGAAGGGGAAAGGGATATCCGTTTGCCTTTAGCAGGAGAATTTAATGTTTATAATGCACTTGCAGCAATAGCCACAGCGTATGTATCTCAAATACCATTTGACATCATTATCCAGTCAATTGAACAGGCCAAAGGAGTCCCTGGACGTTTTGAACTAGTGGATGGTGGACAAAATTTCACCGTTATTGTTGATTATGCTCATACACCAGATGGGTTGGAAAATGTTCTAAAGACCATTCAACAATTTGCGAATAAACGTGTTTTTTGTGTGGTTGGCTGTGGTGGAGACAGAGACCGATCTAAACGGCCATTAATGGCCCAAATCGCGTGTAAATGGGCAACAGATCCGATCTTCACATCGGATAATCCTCGAAATGAAGACCCGCAAACAATATTAGAAGATATGAAAAAAGGTGTAGTGGGTTCTCAGTTTCAGATTGTGCCAGATCGGAAAGAAGCGATTAAACGCGCAATCGACTTAGCTGAAGAAGGAGATGTCGTGCTGGTTGCAGGTAAAGGGCATGAAACGTACCAAATTATTGGGGATAAAGTGCATGATTTTGATGATCGGTTGGTTTCATTGAATGCGATAAAGGGGAAATAGAATACTTTTATTGGTCTTTTTAACCTCTTTTTTTGAACACGCACTTTTACATATCGTGTCATAGGCCAGAAAAACAATATTCTGATACGAAAGTTTCAATAGAATGAACCTTTACGAAAGAGCGAAAATGAGCAAAAATAGAAAGCTGAATCACTTGGAATGGTGACGATTTATGAGAGAATAAATCGTATATAGAAAGAAAAACAGCGTTTGAATTGGAGAGCGAAGAAATATGATGGAAAGAGTTATTTTATTGTCCTTACTGATTAGTTTCCTTATTACGGTGTTACTATCCCCTATCTTTATCCCCTTTTTAAGAAGACTTAAATTTGGGCAAAGTATTCGGGAGGAAGGACCGAAATCCCATCAGAAAAAGAGTGGGACACCGACAATGGGAGGGATTTTAATTGTTCTCTCTGTTTTGGTCACGACGCTTGTGATGATGTGGAAGTTTCAAGAACCAAATTGGGAAATTTATTTATTACTATTCGTAACAGCGGGGTATGGATTACTTGGATTTTTGGATGATTTTATTAAAATTGCTCTAAAAAGAAATCTAGGTCTAACATCCAAACAAAAATTAATCGGTCAAATTGTGATCGCCATTATTTTTTATATTGGATTAAAGATGAATGATATTTCAACGGCCATTACCATTCCGATGACGGATTTCAGTATCGAGCTTGGTTGGTTTTATTCCTTATTTATTGTATTCTGGTTAGTCGGATTTTCAAATGCGGTAAATTTAACGGATGGTTTGGATGGTTTGCTTTCTGGCACAGCAGCCATTTCTTTTGGGGCTTTTGCGATTGTGGCATGGAGTCATTCACAATTTGATATCTCTGTTTTCTCGGTTACCGTCGTGGGAGCTGTTTTAGGCTTTCTCGTCTTTAATGCTCATCCTGCTAAAGTATTTATGGGAGATACTGGCTCTCTAGCATTAGGCGGGGCAATTGCAGCCATTTCCATCTTATTGAAAGTTGAGCTTATTTTACTCGTTATTGGGGCTGTGTTTGTAGTTGAAACCCTTTCTGTTATTTTGCAGGTTGCTTCCTTTAAAACAACTGGAAAAAGAATTTTCAAAATGAGTCCCTTACATCACCATTATGAGTTATCAGGTTGGTCAGAGTGGCGTGTTGTTGTGACATTTTGGACGGTTGGAATTCTTTGTTCAATTATAGGAATTTATATCGAGGTGTGGTTGTAAGGTGAAAACGATAAATAAATATCATTATAAAAAAATATTGGTTTTAGGGCTTGCCAAAAGTGGGGTTGTCGCGGCTTCACTTTTGCATCAATTAGGAGCGTTTGTAACCGTCAATGATTATAAACCATTTGAGGAAAACCCGGATGCTCAGGGATTATTAGAACAAGGAATAAAAGTTATTTGTGGAAGTCATCCTGTCGAATTATTAGATGAGGGATTTGAATTAATTGTCAAAAATCCAGGAATCCCTTATTCTAATCCACTTGTGCGGGGAGCCGTTGAAATGGGCTTGCCGATTATCACAGAGGTTGAACTGGCTTATCAAATAGCGGAAGCAGATATGATTGGCATTACAGGCACAAACGGAAAGACTACGACCACCACCTTAATTTATGAGATGCTTAAGCAAGCGGCTAAGCATCCACTTATTGCCGGAAATATTGGGACCGTTGCCTCTGAAGTAGCCCAAATAGCGACAGCAGACAACACCATGGTTGTTGAACTATCATCCTTTCAATTAATGGGCATTGATACATTTCGACCACATATTGCAATCCTAACAAATTTATATGAAGCCCATTTAGATTACCATAAATCTTGGAATGAATATGTGCAAGCAAAAATGAATATTACAAAAAAACAAACAGCAGATGATTATTTAATCGTCAATGCAGATCAAGAAGTTTTAATGAATCTGGCCCAAGAAAGTGCTGCACAAATTATTCCGTTTTCTACTAAAAGGTATATTGAAAATGGGGCTTCTATTAAAAATGGCAAATTAATGTTTTTAGGAGAAGAAATTATCGATCGATCGGAAATAGCTCTACCTGGTGCTCATAATTTAGAAAATATTCTTGCCGCTACTGCGGCGGCAAAATTAAAAGAAGTAGACAATTGTGATATAGTTTCTGTTTTGTCTACCTTTACAGGTGTGAAGCATCGGACCCAATTTGTTTCAGAACTCCATGAAAGAAAATTCTATAATGATTCTAAAGCCACGAATATTTTAGCTGCTTCAAGTGCGCTTAACGCATTTAATCAACCGATTATCCTTCTAGCTGGGGGGTTAGACCGGGGAAATGGTTTTGAGGACCTAATCCCTTCTCTATCAAAAGTGAAGGCACTAGTATTATTTGGTCAAACGGCAAATAAATTGGAAGAGATAGGTAAAAAGGCAGGAATACAAACGATTGTACATGTCGATAATGTAGAAGAAGCTGTACCTACAGCCTATGAATTATCAGACCGCGGCGACGTCATTTTACTTTCTCCTGCATGTGCCAGTTGGGACCAATATAAAACTTTTGAAGTTCGCGGTGATATTTTCATTGAGGCTGTGCATAAACTGGAAAAGAGCAAGAATTTTTAGGGGACGAAGGAGAGAATCAACAAAGGCGTGTACACTCCCTAAAAAGCTCTAATTTGCAGGTCACGAGGTGTTGTATATTGCCACTGAAAACACTGAAAAAAACAGCCCCTGATTTTATCTTGATATTGTCCACAATGCTTTTATTAGCCATCGGGTTAATTATGGTGTATAGTGCAAGCGCCATATGGGCGGACTATAAATTTTCCGACTCATTTTTCTTTGCGAAGCGCCAGTTTCTTTTTGCCGCACTCGGCATTGTGGCCATGTTTGTGATTATGAATGTGGATTATTGGGTTCTAAAAAAATGGTCCAAGCCCCTAATGATCCTATGTTTTTTGTTATTGATTTTAGTTATTATTCCAGGCATTGGGATGGAACGAAATGGATCAAGAAGCTGGCTAGGTGTCGGCGCCTTTTCTATCCAGCCTTCAGAGTTTATGAAGTTGGCGATGATTGCTTTTTTAGCGAAATTTCTTTCAGAGAGACAGCGTTATATTACAACGATTAAAAAAGGGTTACTGCCATCGCTTTCGCTTGTGTTTCTGGCATTTGGTTTTATTATGCTGCAACCGGATTTAGGAACAGGGACTGTTATGGTAGGGACTTGCATGATTATGATTTTTATTGCGGGTGCGAGGGTGTTTCATTTCGTCATATTAGGTCTAATCGGGTTAGCTGGTTTTATAGGGCTGGTCATTTCAGCCCCCTATAGAATTGCTCGGATTACCTCCTTTTTAGACCCCTGGCAAGATCCATTGAAAAGCGGCTTTCAAATTATTCAATCGTTGTATGCAATTGGACCAGGCGGATTGTTTGGACTTGGGTTAGGTGAAAGCAGGCAAAAGTTTTTTTATCTACCAGAACCACAAACCGATTTTATATTTGCGGTCTTAGCGGAAGAATTGGGATTTATTGGAGGAAGTCTCATTCTTTTATTATTTGCCTTATTACTATGGCGAGGGATAAGGATCGCCCTTGGAGCTCCTGATTTGTTTGGAAGTTTTCTCGCTGTTGGCATAATATCTATGATAGCGATTCAGGTGATGATCAATGTCGGTGTTGTAACTGGTTTAATGCCTGTTACAGGGATAACTCTCCCGTTTCTCAGTTATGGCGGTTCTTCATTAACTTTAATGTTGATGGCCGTTGGAATCCTTCTAAACGTTAGCAGATACTCACGTGTATAATAGAGCTCTGTACAGAGTTCTATTTTTATGCCTATTTTTAGATTTGATGTTTTTATTACATTTAAACAACATATGATGCTGAACACTTTATTATGGAGTAAAATATAGTAAGATAATGATTAGGTTATTTTTTTGGGTCGTGAAGTAGAGATTGATGAAGACTGAGGTGGAAATATGAGAATAGTTGTCACTGGCGGTGGAACGGGTGGTCATATTTATCCAGCACTTGCCTTAATACGGACAATTAAGCAACGATATCCAGAAACAGAATTTTTATATATCGGTACACAGAAAGGATTGGAAGCAGATATCGTCCGAAGAGAAAATATATCTTTTGAAGCCATTCATATAACAGGATTTAAACGATCCCTATCCTTTGAAAATATTAAAACAATCTTTCGTTTTCTAAAAGGCGTAAAGGATAGTAAAACGATCCTTAAAAAATTTCATCCAGATGTCGTGATTGGAACGGGTGGATATGTTTGTGGACCAGTCGTGTATGCTGCCGCTAAAAAGAAAATCCCTACCATTATTCACGAGCAAAATAGTGTTCCAGGATTAACGAACAAGTTTTTGAGTCGCTATGTGGATAAGGTTGCCGTATGCTTTAAAGAAGTAGAAGAATTTTTTCCAAAAAATAAAGTAATTTTAACAGGGAATCCACGTGCTTCAGAAGTAGTTGGGACAAGAAAACCTGGTATATTAAAAGCGCTTGGGTTGAAGGAAGGGATACCAACGGTCCTCATTACAGGGGGAAGTAGAGGAGCGAGACCAATTAATGAAGCTGTTCTAAAATCTTTAAGCTCATTATCGAGAAGACCCTATCAAATTATATATGTGACTGGTCAAATACATTACGATCATGTGATGGAGGAAGCTTCTTTACTAGGGAAACAATCCAATATAGCCATTGTTCCGTTTATCCATGATATGCAAAAGGTTCTAACATCCATTGATGTGGTTGTCGGGAGAGCTGGGGCCACATCACTTGCAGAAATTACTGCCATTGGAATACCCTCTATTTTAGTTCCAAGTCCCTATGTAACAAATAATCATCAAGAAAAAAATGCACAAACATTAGTTGAACATGGAGCTGCCATCATGCTATTGGAGAGGGAATTATCGAGTAAACAGTTTTTAGAGTCATTAGATTCCATCATGTTAAATGATGAAAAGAGAAAGATGATGGGGGATGCTTCAAGAAAACTAGGCATGCGCGATGCATCTGAAAGATTAACGAATCTTATGTTTCAATTAGTCAATCATCGCTTTTAGAGGATGTTCAAAAAGTCCGGTAAAAATGACACTGTGAATTTCTTCGTTGGCTTGTTTCTCCGCTGCTCATGTATTAGGATAAGGAACTTCTGCTAAAACCGCCCACGTCCTGTGGGCAACGCAGAAGTCAGTACATCCTGTACAAGTCCGCTGCTCGAAACTGCGCCGCCTCGAACTTCTTGGTCCTTTTTATCCTCCTTTTTGAACACGTACTTTTAGAGGATTCGAAATGGGGGGCGTATCTATGCAAAAAGGGAAGGTTTTATCATTAGAGGATAGGATACCAAAAATAAAAGAACATCGTAGGAGAAAAGCAAACAAAAGATTGATAAGTCTATTATCCTTATTCTTTTTGTTAATTGTTTTAGTTGTGTACTTTCAATCCCCTCTTAGTCATATCAAGGAAATAGATATCCAAGGTAATAAAATCGCTTCTAAAGAAGAAATACTATCCATATCCGGTTTAAAACAAGGTGAAAATATATGGAAAATAAATAAAAAAAATGTGAAAAAAAATGTGAGGAAATTACCGGTAATTAAAGATATAGAGGTCAAAATGAAATTTCCTAATATCATCCAGGTTCACATAGTGGAATACTCAAGTATCGCATTGTTGGTGAAGGATAATCAGGTTCAGCCGGTTTTAGAAAATGGCCGTGTTCTTGAGAAGAAAAATAACCTTCTCTATAATGCTCCTATTCTAACGAATTTTAAAGAGGGCAATGTATTAAAGGAATTAACTACACAACTAAAAAATATTCCGAAAGAAATTTTTTATTCTATTTCTGAAATCCAACATGATCCTAAAAAAACAGATCCCTATCATATTTACCTATTTATGAATGATGGAAATGAAGTAAATGCAACGATTCCAACTTTGGCAGAAAAAATGGCTCATTATCCCTCTGTTGTTGGACAGTTAGATCCAAATACAAAAGGAGTTATTGATTTTGAGGTGGGATCTTTTTTTAAAGCATATGAGACAGAGGGAGAGGATATGAATGAGGAGGGTGAGGGGTAAATATGTCATTTTTTCCTTTGTGTTTCTTATATTTGGATTTATACTCGCATTCTCTTACAGTCAAGCCGGAAAAGACAAGCACTTAAATGTCCAAATTACGGACAAGCAGTATAGAATGGAGAAGAATTTACGAAATCAATTGATCTCTATTCAAGGCCGAAATCAAGAACTACAAAACGAATTGTATGAAAAACAGGATAATGTGAGACAAATTGAGAAGGAACTTTTCCAGGAAGAAGAATATTATCACACACTTGCTGCAGATGCGGAAAAATATCGGATGTTTTTAGGTAAAGTGAAGGTGAAAGGTCCGGGTGTCGAAATTTTACTTGAAGATGGAGAATATAAAAAAGAGGAGGATGCGAACAATTATCTTGTCCATGAACATCATGTCTTCAAGGTAGTAAATGAGTTGATCGTATCAGGGGCATCTGCTATAGCCATTAATGGTCAAAGGCTAAAGTCTGATTCTTACATTGTATGCTCAGGCCCAGTTATTACTGTGGATGGAAATCCTTTTCCCGCTCCTTTTAAAATTACTGCATTAGGAGACGCAGACGCTCTTATATCTGCAGTGACATTAAAAGGAGGAGCTCGTGATCAAATCGTAAACGACAATATTATGTTCACGATTGAAAAGAAAAAACAAATTGTTTTGGATCCAGTATTGGGAGAATCGACATGATGACCAATAAGACTAAAATGTATTTTACAATGATCACATGTATTGTAGGATTTATGGTAGCCGTGCAATTTAATACCGTGCAAAAGCCAGAGGTTAGAGATACGAGGGATACGTGGGAGCTACGAGAAGCGATTAATAATGAAATGGATTTGCAATCAAAGCTTTTGCGAGAAGTTCGTCTCCAAGATAAAAAAATCCATGATTATTCTTCTGAATTGAAGGATAATAAAGAAGAGGTGCTAAAACAAACTATCTTAGAATTAAAGAAAGAAGCAGGTTTGACCAAAATGGACGGTCCAGGAATTATTTTAACCATTAAAACAATAGATGATGATATGTTACTTGGACAACCACCACCACAAGTCTCTCCAGTTGTATTACAAAGATTGGTCAATGAGTTAAATATGTATGGAGCCAAGCAAATAGCCATTGATGGTGAAAGATATATACATACAACGGTGATACGGGATATAAATGGTGAAACAAAAGTGGGAACTCATTCACTTAATAGATTTCCATTTCACATTCTCGTTCTGACTGAAAGTATGGAAATGGCTGAAAAATTGCATAACCGAATTCAAATATCACCTGTACTTGATGACTTTTTCATTGATAATTTACAACTGGACGTGTCCGTTCCAGAAGAGTCCATTCAGTTGCCTGCGCATGTTGATCCGATTAGACTCAAGAATATGGAGCCTGTGGAAGAAAAAGGAGATGGCTAATTTGTTGCTTCCTATCATTGGACTCCTAATTGGGATATTGTTAGGTCTTTTAACAGATATACAAATTCCGGATGAATATGCCAATTACTTATCTATTGCTGTTTTGGCAGCTCTCGATACTTTATTCGGGGGAATTAGGGCCTATTTACAAAATTTATATGACAATCGCATATTTGTTTCAGGGTTTTTCTTTAATATTTTTCTTGCAGCAAGTTTAGCTTTTCTAGGAGTGCACCTTGGTGTAGACTTGTATTTAGCTGCAGTTTTTGCTTTTGGCATAAGATTATTTCAAAATATCGCCGTGATACGAAGAATCTTGCTTAATAAGTGGGGAAATACTAGAGAAAATTCGAAATAAATAGTATGATAAACAGGAAATTTCTTTTAAATGACGAATTAATTAATTATGCATACTCAAGGATTGATAGTCGATGAAAAGGATAGAAAAAAGGAATAGAAATAGTAAGAAACAAGGGGGTGCCAGAGAATGAACAACAGCGAAATATATGTCAGCTTAGACATTGGTACATCCTCAGTTAAGGTGATTATTGGGGAAATGTCCAATCATTCGCTTAATATAATCGGAGTAGGTACCGCAAATTCAGAAGGAATTAGGAAAGGATCCATTGTGGATATTGATAAGACGGTTCATTCGATAAGGCGAGCTGTCGAGCAAGCTGAGAGAATGATTGGGATGCAAATTAATCAGGTGATTGTCGGAATTGCTGGAAATCAAGTAGGTCTTCAGCATTGTCACGGAGTAGTCGCGGTCTCTAGTGAAAATAGAGAGATTACAGATGAAGATGTTGCTAGAGTGATCGATGCAGCAGAAGTAGTTTCGATTCCTCCGGAAAGAGAAATTATTAACATTCTTCCCCATCAATTTATTGTCGATGGACTCGATGAAATTACAGATCCTCGGGGGATGATCGGTGTAAGGCTTGAAATGGAAGGGATTATTGTGACAGGTTCTAAAACGAATCTACATAATACTCTTCGCTGTGTTGAAAAGGCCGGCTTAGAAATCGTTGATATTGTCCTGAAGCCACTTGCCGTAGCTTCGGCTGCTTTATCAAAGGATGAACAAAGTTTAGGGACGGCGTTAATTGACATGGGTGGTGGGTCTACAACAATTGCAGTGTTTGAGCATGGGTACATAAGGGGGACCACTGTCATACCTATTGGCGGAGATAATATTACAAAAGATTTGTCGATTGGTCTTAGAACGACGACAGAAGATGCTGAGAAGATTAAAAGGAAGTATGGACATGCCTATTATGATGATGCTTCTCGTGATGAGGTTTTTAGCGTACCGGTTATCGGAAGTGATCAACATCAACAATTTAATCAATTGGAATTGTCTGATATAATTGAAGCAAGAGTACAAGAGATCTTTGAGCTTATTCAAAGTGAATTAGCCAATATGGGTGTCTCAGATTTACCTGGTGGAATTGTGTTGACAGGCGGTGCAGCTAATATTCCTGGTGTATTGGAATTAGCACAGGATATATTTCAAAACAGGGTGCGAATCGCTATCCCTGATTATATCGGGGTACGTGAACCTCAATTTATCACGGCAGTTGGTCTCATTAAACATGCTTATAAGACAGCTAGACTAGAAGGGAGAAATATTAGTTCTTCCGCTGAATCATATGAGCAAACAGAACCTGTGAAAGTAACACAGAATAAAAAAACTGATAAAAATCCGGATGAAAAAATTACCGCAAAAGTAAAAAAGTTTTTTGGACACTTTTTCGAGTAGGCATCCCAGTTAATGAACAAAATAGGAGGACTTGCCAATGTTAGATTTCGATACTAATTTAGATTCTTTAGCGACCATTAAGGTAGTTGGAGTAGGTGGAGGCGGTAATAATGCGGTAAATAGAATGATTGAACACGATGTTCAAGGAGTAGAATTTATCGCTGTCAACACCGATGCACAAGCTCTGAATCTATCAAAAGCAGAAACGAAAATGCAAATAGGAGCAAAGCTTACAAGAGGACTTGGTGCAGGGGCGAATCCTGAAGTAGGTAAAAAAGCTGCCGAAGAAAGTAAGGAACAAATTGAAGAGGCCCTCAAGGGGGCAGATATGGTATTTGTAACTGCAGGTATGGGCGGTGGAACTGGAACAGGAGCTGCACCTGTGATTGCGCAAATTGCGAAAGATATAGGTGCCTTGACTGTAGGTATTGTGACTAGACCTTTCACGTTTGAAGGAAGAAAACGTTCCAATCAAGCGAGTGGTGGAATTAGTAGCATGAAAGAAGCAGTAGATACATTGATTGTGATTCCGAATGATCGTTTACTTGAAATTGTAGATAAAAGTACTCCAATGCTTGAAGCATTTCGTGAGGCTGACAATGTTTTACGTCAAGGGGTTCAAGGGATTTCGGAATTAATTGCTGTACCTGGATTAATTAACCTAGACTTTGCTGACGTCAAAACAATTATGACGAATAAAGGATCAGCATTAATGGGAATTGGGATTGCATCAGGAGAAAGCCGTGCGACAGAAGCAGCGAAAAAAGCTATATCTTCTCCATTGCTTGAAACATCCATCGATGGTGCGCAAGGTGTTTTGATGAATATTTCTGGAGGAAGCAATATAAGCCTATATGAAGTACAAGAAGCGGCGGACATTGTTGCTTCCGCATCAGATCATGAAGTTAATATGATTTTTGGATCTGTCATTAACGAAGATCTTAAAGATGAGATTGTGGTTACAGTGATTGCGACAGGTTTTGATGAGGTAGCAGCCAATTCGAAAAAATCTAGACCATCATTTGGCCAACCAAAGCCAAATGTGAATCAGCAGGAAAAAGCGACCACTCGTGAAGTGAAAAAAGAAGAACATCGCGAGCCCGTACAATCAAACCAATCTGTTGAAGATACATTAGATATCCCAACATTTTTAAGAAATAGAAATAGAAGACGTTAATAGGTTTAAAGTAAAAAACCAACCCTTTCGTGGGGTTGGTTTTTTGGTGTTTTTTTTGACAAACTTCGGCTAAACAAGTGAAAACTTCTGATTTTTTCATTACAGAATTTGACACAATCCAAAATGCTTGTGTTCTATACTTTTATATAATGTTTTAGACGGAAAGGGATATTTCGCTTTAGTATGAAAGTGGGAGGGGGTCTATTTGGTTGTTTATCTTGACATTATCTGGTTATTAAACTTTCTTATAGACAGCTTTCTTTTATGGGCAACATCTATTTATTTAAAAAGAAAAATTCATCCTTTCAAAATTTTATTAGGCGGATTGTTAGGATCTTTAGTCATTTTAATGGCCATGACTCCGATCTCAACATGGTCCACTCATCCGTTCATGAAAGGAATTTTATCGGTGTTGATGGTTTGGATCACATTTGGTTATAAAAGAGTATCCACATTCTTCGCCTCCTTATTTACCTTTTATTTTGCTACTTTTTTAATGGGAGGCATTTTAATAGGGGCACATTATTTTTTATCGTTTCATTTGGATTTCAGAACCTCTGTTGCGATAGAAACTGTACGAGGATATGGCGATCCGATTAGCTGGTTGTTTTTGGCAGGCGCTTTTCCGGTCGCTTGGTATTTTTCTAAAACAAGAATCAATCATTTAACCAAAACAAGTATTCAATATGATGTTCTCTATGATGTCTATATTATGATCAATGAAATTGAAGTAGAGCTAAAGGGATTAATTGACAGTGGAAACCAATTATACGACCCAATTTCAAAAAAGCCAGTTATGATCGTATCGATTGAACCGTTTCAAAACGATTTGCCAGAGGAAGTGCAGGCAGTTGCGGATGGTCAAAATGATCTGTATACAGCTTCCGCTACATTGCCAACAGAATGGACTCATATTATGCGTCTCATCCCTGCTAAAACTTTAGGAAAAAACAATCAACTTCTATGTGCATTCAAACCGGAAAAAGTAATGATAAAAGAAGAAAATGGCAGAAATATTGAAAAGGATGTTCTGCTTGTATTTACAACCCAACAATTATCAGGTGATGGAACATTCCAATGCATTTTACATCCACAGATGGCTTCGGGTGTTGTCATTGATTCAGCATCATAATTCAAACAAAGGAGGATAAAGGATGAAGCATTTTCGGTTACGGATTCAATATTATTGGTATCGTCTACTTATCAAGCTTGGGATGAAATCAGATGAGATCTTCTATATTGGGGGAAGTGAGGCGTTACCACCTCCTTTAACAAAGGATGAGGAAGAGGTCTTATTAGAGAAACTTCCTCATGGCGATAAAACAGCGAGATCAATGTTAATTGAAAGAAATTTACGCCTTGTTGTCTATATTGCCAGGAAATTTGAAAATACGGGGATTAATATTGAGGATTTGATTAGTATTGGAACGATTGGTTTGATTAAAGCCGTTAATACCTTTAATCCCGAGAGAAAAATTAAGCTTGCTACATACGCTTCTCGCTGTATTGAAAATGAAATTCTAATGTACCTTAGGAGAAATAATAAAACAAGATCTGAGGTTTCATTTGATGAACCATTAAATATTGATTGGGATGGGAATGAATTACTTTTATCAGATGTTATGGGAACGGAAGAAGATATTGTCACAAAGGATTTGGAAGCGAATGTGGACAAAAAGCTGCTTTTAACGGCTTTAGAGAAATTATCAGCTCGAGAAAAACAGATTATGGAATTAAGATTTGGTTTAAATGGCGGCATGGAAAAAACCCAAAAAGATGTAGCAGACCAATTAGGCATTTCTCAATCGTATATTTCAAGACTTGAAAAAAGAATTATTAAAAGACTTCGAAAAGAATTTAATAAAATGGTATAACGAATCGAAAAAATAAATTTTCGAAAAATATTTTGCTTGTAAAAAGACGGATAAATCGGATGTGGACAAGAACTATCTTGTTTCGCTTCTATTTTTAATAAAAATGTGGATGCATAGATTTCCCTTCCAAGGAGATACTGAATTTTGTAATCAGCTCCTGCAAGGAGGGAAAAGAGTTGAAGCGAAATAAAGTAGAAATATGCGGTGTGGATACTTCGAAGCTTCCTGTCCTAAAAAACGAAGAAATGCGGGAACTTTTAAAGCAAATGCAGCAAGGTGATAGGTCAGCTCGAGAAAAATTAGTAAATGGTAATTTGCGGCTTGTATTAAGTGTCATTCAGCGTTTTAATAACAGAGGGGAATATGTAGATGATTTATTTCAAGTAGGTTGTATAGGACTAATGAAATCAATTGATAATTTTGATTTAAGCCAAAATGTACGATTCTCTACATATGCAGTTCCCATGATTATCGGAGAAATACGGAGATATTTGCGGGATAATAACCCGATTCGAGTTTCCCGTTCTCTCCGGGATATTGCCTATAAGGCATTGCATGTACGTGAAAAATTAATGGCAAAAACATCTCGAGAACCGACTGCTGCAGAAATTGCAAAAGAATTAGATATTCCACATGAAGAAGTTGTTTTTGCTATGGATGCCATTCAAGATCCGGTTTCCTTATTTGAACCCATTTACAATGATGGGGGCGATCCAATTTTTGTAATGGATCAATTAAGTGATGAAAAGAATAAAGACAGTACATGGATTGAAGAAATTGCGCTTCATGACGGTTTACAAAGGTTAAACGAACGAGAAAAAATGATCATTCGCAAACGATTTTTTCAAGGAAAAACGCAAATGGAGGTTGCAGAAGAGATTGGTATTTCTCAAGCACAAGTTTCAAGACTAGAGAAAGCCGCCATAAAACAAATGAATAAAAATATTCAGTGAAAAGAAAAGCGAAAGCGCCTGTTTAGCTGGATGAAAAAGGACGAACAGCTAAGTTCGCGCCGTCCTGGCGCAACGCTGTTCTGACCAACATCCTGTTGGCCTAAATTTAAAGACTTCTGACGAGATAAAGGAAACACGGTGAGGACGAAGGACGAACCGATGTTGACTTATCGTAGGAAGAAGACGTAAATTTGCTAGTCGCTAGGCGCTGCAGCTAGATCCAGAAAAAGAGCTCTGATCCTATATAAGGGATCAGACTCTTTTTCGTTACAATAAATATCCGAGCTCCGCATATATATAAAGAAATAAACTTTTTATTAAAGGCGGGGACCTCGATGGTAAGAATTTCTGAATTTCAGGTGAAAGATGTGGTTAATATTGCAGATGGGCGTAGACTGGGCCACGTAGGGGATATTGAAATTAATTTGGATACCGGGAAGATTGAAACGATTATTATTGGCCAACAAGGGAGATTATTGGGTTTTTTAGGAAGAGAAGAAGAGGTGATCATTCCCTGGAGCCAAATCGTGAAGATCGGAGAAGATGTGATTCTTGTAAGGCATAAGGGTCAACAATATGTCCAGCAACAATTAGATAAACCGAAATAAGGATATTTCTTATCTATGGGGAGGGAATTTATGGTACACTAGATAAAAATACGCTTAAAAGATTCATTCAAAAATGTAATAGGAGTTTTGGTTCGTGAAGGTAGAAAATAATTTCGCTATCATAAAAGAGAAAATAGCAGCTGCATGTTCAAAGGTCGGAAGAAATCCCAAAGATGTGAACGTCATTGCCGTTACGAAGTATGTTTCGAATGAAAGGGCCCTAGAGGCGGTTGATGCTGGTATTCAGCATTTAGGAGAGAATCGGGATGATGGCCTGCTTTCCAAATGGGAAATATTAGGGAACAGGCCTGTATGGCATTTTATTGGAACCTTGCAAACACGAAAAGTAAAGAATATCTTAGACAAGGTCTCTTATATCCATTCTTTGGACAGGCACTCCTTAGCAAAAGAAATTGATAAACGAGCTACCTCTCCAATGAAATGTTTCGTTCAAGTGAATATGTCTGGAGAGGAATCGAAACATGGGGTCCAACCAGAAGTAGCCATCGAATTTATAAAGGAATTAGAGCGATATTCTAATATTCAAATCGTTGGTTTAATGACAATGGCTCCTTTAACGCAGGACAAGCAAGTTATTCGTCATTGCTTTCGGAAACTTAAGGCGTTGCAAGATGAGATTCGCCGTTTACATCTTCCGCATGCACCCTGTACGGAGTTATCGATGGGAATGTCCAATGATTATCAAATCGCGGTTGAAGAAGGGGCTACCTATGTTAGGATTGGGACGGCCCTTGTTGGTGAATAAGGAGAGGGAGGTTACCGATGGGACTAAAATCTAAATTCAAAAATTTCTTTATGCTAGAAGATGAGTATGAATATGTGGAAGAGGAAAGCCCTAGAGACAATTCACCGGAAGAGGAGGATCAGGTGCCGGCAAATCGGAAACAGAATGTTGTGAGCTTGCAAAGTGCCAAAAAATCCTCAAAAGTTTTTTTGGTGGAGCCAAGGGTTTATGCAGAAGCGCAGGAAGTGGCCGACCATTTGGTTAATCGGCGAGCTGTGATCGTTAATTTACAACGAATTCATCACGATCAAGCGATACGGATTGTAGATTTTCTCAGTGGAGCTGTGTATGCTTTAGGTGGTGATATTCAAAAGATTGGACGTGATATCTTTTTATGCACTCCAGACAATGTAGAAGTTTCAGGAAATATTTCAGAACTGATAAATGAACATGATTTTGAAGATTCGAGGTGGACATAAGGAATGGATTTTGTTTTCGGTATTCTATCGCAAATTATTACGATTTATTCGTGGGCGCTTATTATTTATATTTTAATGAGTTGGTTTCCGAACGCTCGTGAAACATCGATTGGACAATTTCTTGGCCGTATTTGTGAACCATATTTAGAACCGTTTCGCCGCTTCATTCCTCCCATTGGGATGATTGATATTTCACCACTCGCAGCCTTTTTTGTATTAAACCTTGCTGCAAGAGGGGTAGGGGCGTTGGCCTATTGGATTTAAAGACGGAGTGAAAAGAAATGTCTGAAGTCTATCAACATTTTCGCCCTGAAGAAAAAGAGTTTATTGATCAAGTCATCGCATGGCGGGAGTATGTTGAGGATCATTATTCTCCAAAGCTAGCCGATTTTTTAGATCCCCGCCAGCAATATATTCTTCGCGCGATTATTGGAGAACAAAATGATGTACAATACCAATTTTTCGGTGGAATGGACCAATGTGAAAGAAAAAGAGTTTTGCTTTTTCCTGACTATTATCAGCCGACATTGGAAGATTTTGAAATTGGATTATATGAAGTGGATTATCCGAAAAAATTTGTTCAGTTGGATCACCGGATGATTTTAGGCTCTATCCTGTCACTAGGGGTAAAACGTGAAAAATTTGGCGATATTATCATTCATGAAGATCGTATTCAATTCCTTATGGATGCTGCGATGGAAGATTATATTATTTTACAACTGAATCAAATTGGAAAAGCGAAGGTATCCACCAAGAAGCAAGATTTCGCTGCGATGTTATCTCCTAATGAGCAGTGGAAAGAAAAAGAAACGACGACGAGTTCACTTCGTCTAGATGCCCTGATTGCAGCCGCCTTTCAAATTTCTAGAAACAAAGCTCAAATCCTTATCCAACAAGGCAGGACGAAGGTGAACTGGGGAATAATGGAACAACCTTCTTTTGAATGTGCCTAAGGAGATGTTATTTCCGTCAGAGGACTCGGGAGATGCTCCTTATTGGAGATTTTTGGAAAGACAAAAAAAGACAAACTACGAATCAAACTAGGCATATTAAATTAATGTTAAAAAATAAAAGGAATCTAGCTAATTTACGTCGAAGTTTGTATAATATAGTTATTCATGCAGGAGATTAGTGGAGGTGGCGTCACAATGGCTTTAACGCCAGTGGATATACATAATAAGGAATTCAGTAGAGGGTGGAAAGGATATAATGAGGATGAAGTCAATTCATTTCTCGACCAAGTGATCAAAGAATTTGAAATCATTTTACGTGAAAAAAAGGAATTAGAAGACAAATTAGCTGGTATGGATGAAAGGCTCGGTCATTTTAGTAGTATTGAGGATACCTTGCACAAATCAATTGTTGTTGCCCAAGAAGCTGCCGAGGAAGTAAAAGGAAATGCGCAAAAAGAGGCGAAGTTGATTATTCGAGAAGCAGAAAAAAATGCGGATCGAATTGTCAATGAATCTTTATCGAAAGCCCGAAAAATCGCTTTAGAGATTGAAGAATTAAAAAAGCAATCGAAAGTGTTTCGAAGAAGGTTTAAAATGTTGATTGAAGCCCAGCTTGATCTAATTGATCATGATGATTGGGATAAATTGATGGAGTATGAAGTGGACACAACAGAATTAAGGGGTCTGGAAGAGGTAGAAAGTGAATATTGACGGAGCGCTTACGTTTCCTTTATAATGATTATAATTAAATGAATAAGTATATAGGATAAATGATGACAGGGACAGTACATTTCATAATTCGATTCAACCAGCGATTCAGGGATGGTGAAAGCCTGAACAAATAAGAAATGGAAGATCACCCTCGAGTTCTTACATTGAAATCTTTTAGTAGATGGAAGCGTCGTTCCACGATACGGAAAAGAGCGAGCAATTTTTAATTGCTAATTCGGGTGGTACCGCGGGAAATAGTCTTCTCGTCCCTAACAAGGGACGGAAAGGCTATTTTTTTGATTTGAAGGAATAGGAGGATTTTATCAATGGAGTATAAAGAAACATTGTTAATGCCAAAGACGGATTTCCCAATGAGAGGAAATCTGCCCAAAAAAGAACCTGATATCCAAGCACGATGGCAAGAGATGGATATTTATAAAAAAGTGCAAGAAAGGACAAAAGATCGACCTCTGTATATTTTGCATGATGGCCCCCCCTATGCAAACGGAAATCTTCATATGGGGCACGCTTTAAATAAAATTCTAAAGGATTTTGTTGTTCGGTATAAATCGATGAGTGGGTATTGCGCCCCTTATGTTCCTGGTTGGGATACCCATGGTTTGCCAATTGAGCAGGCCCTCACCAATAAAGGCGTAAAACGGAAAGAGATGTCGATCAAAGAATTTAGAGAGCTTTGTGCGAAATATGCCTATGAGCAGATTGATAACCAAAGAACAGAGTTCAAACGTCTTGGGGTCCGTGGAGATTGGGAAAATCCGTATATTACGCTTAAACCAGAATACGAAGCACAGCAAATTTTAGTTTTCGGAGAAATGGCGAAGAAAGGCTATATTTATAAAGGCAAAAAGCCTGTCTATTGGTCTCCATCAAGTGAATCAGCTTTAGCAGAAGCGGAAATTGAGTATAAAGATAAACGTTCTCCTTCGATTTACGTGAGTTTTGAAGTAACCGATGGAAAGAATGTCATTGAAGCAGGAACCAAATTTATCATTTGGACGACAACCCCTTGGACGATTCCAGCCAATTTAGCGGTAGCGGTCCATCCGGATTTGGATTATGCGGTTGTCAAGGTAGCAGATCAGAAGTATGTCATTGCGGAAGCCCTGTTGGAATCTGTCCAAACGATTTTGGAGTGGGAACATGCTGAAGTCGTTCAGACATTGAAAGGTTCTCAACTCGAAAATATTGTAACAACCCACCCTTTTTATGATCGTGAATCACCGATTATTTTAGGTGAACATGTCACGATTGAATCAGGAACAGGTTGTGTTCATACAGCGCCGGGTCATGGGGAAGATGACTTCTATATTGGGCAAAAATATGGTTTAGATGTGCTCTGTCCAGTGGATGATAAAGGCTGTATGACAGCAGAAGCCCCTGGATTCGAAGGTTTATTTTATGACAAAGCAAATAAAGTGATTACCGAGAAATTAAAAGAAGTAGGTGCTTTATTACATTTAAGTTTTATCACCCATTCTTACCCGCATGATTGGCGGACGAAAAAACCGATTATTTTCCGTGCGACTTCCCAGTGGTTTGCTTCGATTAAGGATTTTAGAGAAGAATTATTGGAGGCTGTCAAGAGTGTGCAATGGATCCCGAATTGGGGTGAAACTCGTCTCTTCAACATGATTCGAGATCGTGGCGACTGGTGTATTTCCAGACAACGGGTATGGGGTGTACCGATTCCCGTCTTTTATGCAGAAAATGGGGAACCGATCATTACAGATGAGACGATTGCTCATATTGCAAAGCTTTTCCGTGAACATGGCTCGAATATTTGGTTTGAAAAGGAAGCGGCTGAGCTTCTTCCAGAAGGATTTGAACATCCGGCTAGCCCGAATGGTCATTTTACAAAAGAAACGGATATTATGGATGTTTGGTTTGATTCCGGTTCGTCCCATCAAGGCGTGTTGGAGGAACGAAATGACCTACAACGTCCTGCTGATTTGTATTTAGAAGGTTCCGACCAATACCGCGGTTGGTTTAATTCTTCGTTAACGACGGCTGTTGCGGTCACCGGTCAAGCGCCTTATAAAGGAGTTCTCAGTCATGGATTTGTCAATGACGGGGAAGGGCGGAAAATGAGTAAATCGATTGGCAATGTGATTGTTCCGTCGAAACTGATGAATCAATATGGAGCAGAAATTGTCCGCCTTTGGGTCGCTTCCGTTGATTATCAAGCGGATGTACGAATTTCTGATCCAATTGTCAAGCAAGTAAGTGAAGTTTATCGGAAAATCCGCAATACATTCCGCTTCCTACTTGGGAATTTGGCTGATTTTCATCCCGAAACAGATGCCGTGCCATATGAGAAATTAAGAGAAGTCGATCAATTTTTAGTCGTTCGCTTAAACAAGCTTATTAAAAAAGTTCGAGCTGCCTATGAAGACTTTGAGTACATGACTATTTACCATGAAGTGAATAATTTCTGCACCCTTGATTTAAGTTCTTTTTATCTCGATTTTGCAAAAGATATTTTGTATATCGAAGCAAAGAATCATTACGAACGTCGTGCAATGCAAACGGTGATGTATGAAAGTCTTGTTACATTGGTGAAACTTCTTTCTCCGATCTTGCCCCATACAGCAGATGAGGTTTGGTCATTTATTCCTGACGTTCAGGAAGAAAGTGTGCAGCTTACAGATATGCCTGAATACAAAGAGGTAGAAAACGCCGAGCAAATCGAAGCAAGATGGAGTGAGTTTTTAAAATTGCGCGATGATGTATTAAAGGCTTTGGAAGAAGCGCGTAATCAAAAAGTGATCGGCAAATCATTGACAGCGAAGGTCACATTGTATGTCAATGATGAAACAAAAGCTTTATTGGAACGCTTGCATGGGAATATGAAGCAACTGTTTATTGTCTCTGATTTTGCGATCGGAGGAACGGTCGAAGAAGCACCGGAATCAGCTTTGAAAGTAGATCATGGTGCAATTGTTGTGGAAAAGGCGGAAGGGGAAACCTGCGAAAGATGTTGGGTCGTTACATCGGATGTTGGTCAAGATAAAGATCATCCTACCCTTTGTCAGCGTTGTGCAACGGTTGTAAAAGAGAATTACGTTTAAATGATAATAGCTCTCCACTTAAGAGGAGAGCTATTTTTACGATAATAGATTCGTTCTAAATGCGTATTTATGCTAAAATACAAGAAATAGAATTTATTTTGAGGTGGAGGTTAGCCAGTGCTCTTTTATCTACTTGCACTTTTTATAATTGCTCTTGATCAGTTTACCAAATGGCTGATTGTCAAAAATATGGAGCTTGGGGAAAGCATCCCCATTATTCAAAATTTCTTTTACATAACCTCCCATCGAAACCGCGGAGCCGCATGGGGGATTTTAGAAAATCAAATGTGGTTATTTTATATCATCACGGTAGTCGTTGTTATTGCCATTATTTATTACATGCAAAAGCATGCAAAAGGGAAATATCTTTTCCAATTAAGTTTAAGTTTTATATTGGGAGGGGCCATTGGCAACTTTATTGACCGTGTTTTCCGCCAAGAAGTCGTTGATTTTGTGGATACCTATATTTTCACTTATGATTTTCCGATCTTTAATATTGCGGATTCGGCCCTCACGATAGGAGTCATTCTTATGTTTATCCAACTCATCAAGGAAGGTCGGGAAGAGAAGGAGAAAAAGAATGCACAACATTAAACATTGTACGATCGATACGGATCATGGTGAGCGTCTTGATAGAGTCGTTACAGCCTTAGAAAATGAATGGTCTCGTTCCCAAGTACAGCAATGGATTCGCGATGGACTTGTTCAAGTAAATGGAAAAAAGGAAAAAGCGAATTACAAATGTCATGCGGGGGACCAGATTGAAATTAACATACCAGAACCAGAGCCATTAGATGTACAACCTGAACAGATGGAGCTTGATATTTATTTTGAAGATGAAGATGTGATTGTTGTGAATAAACCAAAGGGAATGGTCGTTCATCCCGCTCCAGGACATTCCTCAGGAACACTTGTCAATGGTCTTCTGGCACATTGTCAAGATTTATCAGGCATTAATGGGGTTTTACGTCCTGGTATCGTCCATCGGATTGATAAAGATACCTCCGGCTTATTAATGGTGGCGAAAAATGATTATGCCCATGAACAATTAGTCAATCAATTAGTTGAAAAAACGGTGACCCGAAAGTATTTCGCGCTTGTTCATGGGCTAATTCCCCATGACCACGGAACAATCGATGCACCTATTGGCCGGGATAAAGAGGACCGGCAAAGAATGACTGTGGTGGATGGTGGAAAACATGCAGTCACTCACTTCCAAGTAGCGGAACGCTTGGATCCATATACATTTGTGGAATGTGTGCTAGAAACAGGTAGGACCCACCAAATTCGCGTTCATATGAAATATATCGGTTACCCACTTGTCGGAGACCCTAAATATGGTCCAAGAAAAACGTTAGAAATGAATGGACAAGTCTTACATGCTGGTGTATTAGGATTTATTCATCCGAGAAAAAAAGAATATATGGAATTCTCAAGCCCATTGCCGACTTATTTTCAAGATTTATTGGTTAGTTTAAGATAATATTTCACTTTTACGTGTTGTTGCTCAATCGATTAATCGTCTAGACTTCGGTTTCAATGATCAAAAGCTATAGTGTTGTTCAATGGCCAACATTTTACAGTGGATAACTTTATGTTATCCACAATATATTTTTGAACTTTCCGGAACTTTTTCATAGAAAACTTGACGTGAAAAGAAGAAGGTCATAAATTGTAATATGTATCCGATTTCATTCTGGATAGGAGGATGGCTAATGTGTCAAATAAAAAGGAAAAAATGGTTGAACTTGATGTAGAAAAAATCAATATTGTCGATCAAGATGGAAATGTACGAATGTCTTTATTCAATAGTGATCGTATTCCCGATCCGATAATTGATGGAAAAACTTGTGTTAGATCGGGGATCGTACCGTTATCTGGAATGTTATTTTATAACAATGATGGGGATGAATGCGGTGGATTGGTATTTGGTAGCAGAACATACACGTCAGAGGATTTTGACGGAAAATATACTGGGAAAACCGAATCATCGGCCTCGTTTACCTTTGATGGTTATAAGGGTGACCAGGTTACACAAATGTATTTTCATGAAAGTACCATTGGAGAACGCATGTATGGGTATACTCTTTATGATCGGCCAAGCGGAGTAACAAGAGCACAGATGGATCGGTCCCAGGACGGTTCAGTAGGAGTCAAATTATCTGACAGCAAGGGACAAGAACGTATTCGCTTAGTAGTTGATGCCAACGGCTGGCGAATGATTCCTACAATACATGTAAGCAAGATTACCGATTAGGCATTCAGTACGATTTCTAATAGATAGACGGATTCTATACGCCCGAATTCAGGTGGAGGTCCCCAAAAACGGTCGCATAGACGGATTCTATGCGACCAAAATCAGGTGGTAGTCACAAAAACGGTCGCATAGACGGATTCTATGCGACCAAAATCAGGTGGTAGTCACAAAAACGGTCACATAGACCGATTCTATGCGACCGAAATCAGGCGGAGGGCGCAAAAATGGTCACATAGACCGATTCAAAACGCCCGTAATCTGATGGGAGCCGAAAAATTGTCTCCACACTTTTTATGATTTTCCTTGAGACTCTACAATTTAGTCACTTTTGACATTACTAAAAATTGGGCTTCTTTTCATGTGTTTTTCTTTCACTTATTTGGTGATGCCCTTAATGGCTTAAATGTGCCGTTTATATCAGGAGCGCCGAAGGATACAGAACATGGTTATGAATAATTCAGGCTCATAATAGTTCGTATCCTTCTTTTTCTGCCTGTCCTAATAAATACAAAAATGCAAAAGCTGGAATACGAATAATGGAAGTTTTTGCTTCATGCTTCGTGATACCATAGTCATCATCCTTTTTAGTGACGACAATGGCTCCTTTTGTCTGTGGATCATTTGCCCACTCAACAATGGCTTCATGTTCAGAGATGGTTGAATTATGTTTGTACTTCACTTCGATCAGGATACGGCCTATTGGAAACGAAACAATTATGTCAATTTCTTTCTGTGTCTTTCCATCCCGATAGTACCCAATATCTAGGT
Organism: Lederbergia sp. NSJ-179; assembly: GCF_022867885.1. Classification (GTDB taxonomy): domain Bacteria; phylum Bacillota; class Bacilli; order Bacillales; family Bacillaceae_C; genus Lederbergia. The sequence goes on from NZ_JALIFP010000001.1 coordinate 251,909, forward strand.
GTTGAGAGTAAAAAAACGTATGAATATGTTTGTAAACTGCTGTCTCAATGATAATTCCCATTTCAAGGGGATCTGTCATAACTTCTTCCCCAAGCATTAAAACGGCATTTCTAATGGCAGGGTCAGCTAAATATATTTTCGGTTTTGATTTAAGAACCTTTTTCCCTTTTAGATCAATAGGTCTGCTCGAATAAATTAAGTTTGCTTGCTCGAGTAGCTCCAAATAGTTACTAATCGTTTGTCTCGAAACGCCAACTTCTTTGGCGATCGTTTCCTGGACAACAATATTACTACTTGTCATACATAAATATAAAAATATTTTTTCAAACTCAGAGACATTCCGTACGTTAAATAAAGAAACAATGTCTCTTTTTAATACTTTGTCTACAACATCTTCCCGAATGACCTTTTGTGCAAATGAAATGTCTTGAGTTAATGCCACTTCTGGAAAACCACCGATTAATAAATAATGATGGAAATATTTTTGAAGTGGGTGTAGAGATACCATTAGTTCTGTTAATTGTTTCTGTCCAAGTTGCTTTAGAGAAGTTGGTTTAATCCCTTTTGGTATTAAAGGCTTGGGTATGCCGATAAGCTCAATATACTCATAAAATGATAAGGTTGGTACTTTAATTTGTGTCCACCTTCCAACCCCACTCTCATTCATTTTTGTAGAGATGATGGGACTGGCAGAACCAGTTGCCACAATTTTATACTGCGGGTTCTGGTCATATAATGTTTTTAACCATGTATCCCAATCTGATGCATACTGGATTTCATCGAAAAATAGGTATAGTTCCTTATTCCCATTTGAAATATTGTTTTCAAATACTTCCAAGATTTCACCTATATGACATAACTTTAGCATGGGATGGTCGAATGAAACGTAAAGAATCTGTTTTGGCGATGAAGATGTCATCACTTCATCCATCATTTGATACATAATCGTGGTTTTTCCTACTCGCCTAGGACCCGACAAAATGATTTCCCGGCGAATTTGCGGATGATAAAAGATTTTCTTTGCTTCATAAAAGGCCAATCGTTTTACAGGCTTTATTAAGTTTTTTGGAATTCGTCCTATATTCCACCAAGGATTAAAGCCTAATAACACTTTTAGTATTTTTTCTTGAGGTATGAAAGACATGTAGTATTCACCTCTGTCCATATTGTTAGTTATAGTATACACTATTTCGGTGGAAAATATAAGTATATATGACATCTTTGCTCGGATTCATCTGTGGAGCGGCTGATATGTGGGGACCGAGCATAGCGGCAATTTATTATCTGCTATTCTTAGAGTAAGAATTTAGGTATAAGTAGCATAATTAATTAATTTCCTACTAATTTCGATTTTCGGTACTTTATAGAACTTTTTATAGGGAGTAAAAAATAAATGAATCTAATTGCCCTCTCAATCAACAATATAAAATCGTTCTTCATCCAAAAGAGGCTACTATTTTTAATGATTATCTTTGGCTTGATTATTTCCACTTTTGGACTCCAATTCTATACAGGCTTCTTAATGAATTCGGCAAAATCAGCAAGTTTTTTGAGTAACAGTACAGTTAGCATAACTTTAGAAGATCACACAACTTCTAAAGAAGTGAAGGATTTAATAGATATAATGACAGGAAAAATGATCCCAACCCCTAAACGGATGACATTGTTTCAAGAAGTCCCTGGTAATGACAATGAAACTGTAGTTACAACTGATGGTACAGAACAAACAACAGTAGATAAGTTGGGGGAGAAAATTCCTGTTATTGGAGAAATAATTAATGACCCTGTTTGGATAGTGACAGGAAGGAATTTTACAGAAAAAGATACGAGTAGCGTCGCACTAGTTACGGATTCATTCTTGCAAAAAATGAATATTCAAGATCCTATAGGGAAAAAAATAATTTATGGTGACAAAACTTTTACGCTTATTGGTGTAGATATGAACTACGATTTAGACACCAGTATTAGTGTGCCGATTCCATATTTCACAAAAAATTATAAAACTGCCCTGATTAAATGTAACTTCGGAAAAATGTTGTCATCTAAGCAAAGAACCTATTTAATAAATAAATTAAATGAAATGAAATTTGTATCAAGTTACACAATCCCAGTTCCGACCAGTCCTATGAAGTCAGAGGTTTTTTTGTTTGCTTTTATACAAGTACTACTAATTTTTGTTGTTTCTTTAGTGAATATTTTTTCTCTGCAACATTACTGGATAAAACATAATAAGAGACTGTATGGCATATACACTTTGTGTGGTTGTAAGAGAAAACAACTCTCATTTTTATTAGTTCTCAACAGTGTAATAATCGCTCTTCTCCCCATATTATTAGGCCAAATATTATATAGGATACTAGAAAGTGTTTTTATCAGATATGGTGTAGTAGTAGTTTCAGGTTTTTCGACGTACTTCCTAGTTGGTTTTGTTTTAGTGATGATCACAGTAATTTTAAATTTTTTATTTGTTATTAGATTCAATCGAAATAGAGAACTGTATTGGATTAGGGGATTATAGATGAAAATACTACTATTAGTTTTAGAGACTATTCGAAATAAAAAATTGGCATTTGTTTTACTAACCTTTCAATTGGTAGTGTCTATGTTTATTTTTATTGGAATTATTAGCAAGGTTCAAGATGCGTACGAAACGTATAAAATTACGAGCTCACTTGACAAATCTAGGGGATATTATTTACCTTTTTTTTTATTCAGGCTTTCCTCGTCAGGTTTGACACCAGAGGAATTCTATAATGATGTAAACAAATTTAAGGGGGAAGTATCGATTGGTGAGGTAAAGAGTTTCAATGCAACGATAGGTGGAAATGATTACAATGGATATGCATACTCCTTAGAATTATTAAAACATTTACAACAGCCTACTGTATCTGGTGTTTCATTTGACAAATATACAGGTAGTTTATTACCGATTATCTCTATTGGAGATACTTTGAAATTGAACCAAAAGGTATCTATAAAGGTTTTTCCAAATAATTCAATAGAAAAGTCTATCGTAATAGGTGTACTACCGAGGCACACTAATATTTTAACTTTTCAAGCTGGTGGAACAGCTCCAGGACTTGATTACCTAATGGCTAAGGAAAGCAATGCACTTCTCGTTCCTTTAGATAGACTTAGTCCTGCTTCAACAGTAGGTATGGGAGATTCGCTTGGTAAGCTAATATTCCCAAATAAAGGTATCTCTGACAAAAAAATTAATGAAGTATTCAGTAAATACGGAAATATAACAGATATACAGCTATTGCAAAAAAATTACCAAAAAAATCTCAACCAGTATTTTATTGTTACTATTATTCCATTTGTTATATTTTCTCTCCTATCAATCATAGGAATTTGGGGAAACAACAGCGTAATTAATTTGGAAAACGAAAAGACATTTGCAATTTACTATATGCTAGGTTTAAGTAACAGAAAATGTGCACTTATTGAAGGAATTCGTGGTTTTGCAGTAATTGTTTTTTCTTTTGCGACTATGTTAGTTCTCTATAATTTACCTTTAATACACAACCTTTTTAGGTTAGATCCGACTACTACAGTCAATTGGTTAACCTTCACATTTATTGGTTTATACTTAACACTAATCTATTGTGTAACTTCAGTCGGATTTATTATAAAAATGGAAAAAAGTAATTTAATAGATTTATATAGAAACCGAGATTAAGAGGAGAGATGTTGCGTGGCACTAATTGAGATTAGGGGAGCCGTAAAAAAATATAAAATGGGTACCAGTGCGGAGTCTATTGCATTAGATGGCGTAGATTTGACAGTTGAATCAGGGGAACTAGTGGCAATAAAAGGAGCGTCTGGTGCAGGTAAGTCTACTCTATTGAATATAATTGGTTGTACAGATACAGCTACATCAATATCTTACTTGCTTAATGGTGAAGATATATCGAATCGAAAAACAAGTACCATGACGGAACTCAGAAATAAGTCTTTTGGCTTTGGTATGCAAGACTTTGGTCTCATTAATGATCAAAGTGCGATTAATAATGTAGGTTTACCTCTAATGTTTAATAAAACTCCACTGAGAAAAATTCGCGCAAAAGCTTTAGAGCAACTTAAAGAGCTAAATATTGAACATCTTGCAAAAAGGCGAGTTTCTGAACTTTCTGGTGGAGAAAAACAGAGAGTGGCTATAGCAAGGTCATTAATCAACAGTCCAGCAGTTATTCTAGCAGACGAGCCAACGGGTTCACTTGACACAAAGAACACTGAATTGATTATGTCTATTTTTGAAGAGCTTAATGCTAAAGGAAAAACGATTATAGTTATTACACATGAAGAAAGTGTAGCTCGTCGGTGTAAGCGAATTATCACTATGAGTGATGGGCGGATAATTTCAGATGTATTAACACCATAGACACTGTAAAGGAGAAATTGTAAGATATTGAGGTTACTTGGGCTTTGGATCAGGAATCGGAAGAGCTTGTCTCCAATTCCATTAGGGAGTTAATAAAAGGAGGGACTACTGTTTTATTCGTTACCCATAGTTTGTCATTAGCACATCAAGCAGATCGAATCATTGTCGTGGACAATGGAAAGATCGTTGAAGATGGGAACCATGAGAGCTTGCCTGATTTAAACGGGCTTTATAGTAAGTTGTATCATCATCAGGATATGGATTAGAAATATAAAATATGGATTTTTTTCTCTTTCTCTTTAACGCAGATCCAAAGCGGGATTGGATGCACGAAAAATCGAAGGTTCCTCAAAAACATAGATCCAAAGCGAAGTTGGATGCACAAAAAGTCGAAGGTTCCTCAAAAACATAGATCCAAGGTGAGGTTGGATGCACGAAAAATCGAAGGTTCCTCGAAAACGTAGATCCAAAGCAGGGTTGGATGCACGAAAAATCGAAGGTTCCTCAAAAACATAGATCCAAAGCGAAGTTGGATGCACGAAAAGTCGAAGGTTCCTCAAAAACGTAGATCCAAAGCGGGGTTGGGTGTACGAAAAATTGAAGGTTCCTCGAAAACGTAGATCCAAAGCGAAGTTGGATGCACGAAAAGTCGAAGGTTCCTCAAAAACGTAGATCCAAAATGGGGTTGGATCTACGAAAAGTCGAAGGTTCCTCAAAAACGTAGATCCAAAGTGGGATTGGATCTACGAAAAATCGAAGGTTCCTCAAAAACGTAGATCCAAAATGGGGTTGGATGCACGAAAAGTCGCGGGTTCCTCAAAAACATAGATCCAAGGTGAGGTGGATGTACAAAGAGGTAAGTCATCTCTAAAAAACGCAAAATTTTGCCCGAAAAATATTTACACCTTAGAGCTGAAGAAAAGAAAAAACCATTGACAATCGTCAATGGGAAGTTTATAGTGTTATTAGTTACATATGAACCTTTAATGTAGTCCTGTGAGGCTATGAAGGATACAAACCGTTACTTGTGTCAGCCGACATAAGTGATTCATTTTTGGATACGTATACCCTCATGCCTTAAGGTGTGAGGGTTTTTTCATTTCTTAAAAAAAGAGGTGAGGCGAGATGGGAAAAACGATCGTGTTGGATGAAAAGGCAATTCAAAGGGCGTTGACGAGGATTGCGCATGAAATACTGGAACGGAATAAAGGCATTGAAGAGTGTATTCTCGTTGGCATTAAAACGAGAGGTATTCATCTAGCTGAGCGATTGGCAAAACGAATCGAGCAAATTGAAGGCGAACGCATTCCCGTTGGAGAATTGGATATCACATTATATCGAGATGATCTCTCGTATAAAACAGTGGATGCAGAGCCGAAAGTAAAAGGATCGGAATTACCGGTCGAGATCACCAATAAAAAAGTTATTTTGGTCGATGATGTGTTATATACAGGTCGAACGGTTCGGGCCGCAATGGATGCCCTTGTTGATTTCGGTCGTGCCGCTTCTATTCAGCTTGCCGTATTAGTGGATCGCGGTCACCGCGAATTGCCGATCCGAGCAGATTTTATTGGCAAGAATATCCCGACATCAAGTCAAGAAAGAATTGTTGTTGAGCTTGTAGAAGCCGATGGAATTGACCAGGTAAATATTTTAAAATAAATATGATTCCCTTTTAAAGGACGGTCCTGTGAGGCTGACAAAGGGAGGTGAAACAGGGAGCGCTCACCTGTTTCTTTCTCACACCCTCTTTGTCAAGAAACGGATAAAGAGGTTTTTTTATGGGGAAAGCGGAGGCGATTAAATGAAGCATTTACTATCTATGAATGATGTAACAAGCCTTGAGATTATGGAAATCTTACATGTAGCTGAAGGTTTTTCTAGGGGGGATCATTGGGCCCCTGAGAAGAGAACCTTTGCCGCCAATTTATTTTTTGAACCGAGTACACGAACGAAAACAAGCTTTGAAATGGCAGAGCGAAAGATTGGTTTAGATGTGATCCCTTTTGAGGCGGGCTATTGTAGTACAATCAAGGGGGAAAGTTTATATGATACAATCCGAACGTTGGAGTCGATCGGGATCTCGCTTGCGGTGATCCGTCATGAACAAAAAGCCTACTATCATGAGTTACAGGATAAGGTTGGACTACATCTTGTCAATGGCGGGGATGGTTGCGGACAGCATCCGACCCAGTGCCTTCTAGATTTATTGACGATCAAACAGGAATTTGGCTCGTTTTCAGGCTTAAAAATTGCGATTGTCGGAGATTTACAACATAGCCGTGTCGCGAAATCGAATCTAGAGGCTTTAACAGCGCTTGGGGCCGAAGTAGTTTTTTCTGGTCCAGAAGAATGGTTTTTGCATGATGAAGCTCTAGGGAAGAGGAATTTTCCATTCGATGACATCATTGAATCCGTTGATGTCATCATGCTGCTTAGAATACAGCATGAGCGCCATGTCAGTTTATCGGCAATCACGGCTGAAGAGTACCATCAGCAATATGGTTTGACAGTGGAACGAGAGAGAAGAATGAAACAGGGAAGTATTATTATGCATCCTGCCCCTGTTAACCGGAATGTGGAAATCGCTGATCAACTGGTAGAATGTGAGCGGTCAAGAATTTTTAAACAAATGGAAAATGGTGTGTATGTCAGAATGGCTGTATTAAGAAAATTGCTAGAATCATAGGAGGGATGATTTGAATGAATTGGTTGATTAAAAATGCGAGTTTGATGACAAATTTCACAGAAAAAATAGATGTTAGAATAAAAGATGGAAAAGTAAAAGAAATAGGAAAGAACCTTTTACATGCAGGAGAAAAAGAATGGGATGCAAATGGGCTTATGCTTACTCCCGGTTTTGTTGATGTTCACATTCATTTGCGTGAACCAGGTGGTGAACAGAAAGAAACGATCGAAACGGGAACACTTGCAGCGGCAAAAGGGGGATTTACGACTGTTGCCGCAATGCCGAATACAAATCCAGTGCCGGATAGCGCCGAGCAAATGAGTTGGCTCGTGAATGAATGTAAAAAGAGGGCCCATGTCAATGTGTTACCTTATTCAGCGATTACGGTCGGTCAAAAGGGAGAGGAACTGGTAGACTTTAAGGCCTTAAAGCAGGCGGGAGCCTTTGCTTTTACCGATGATGGTGTCGGTGTTCAGGAAGCAGGGATGATGTATGAAGCAATGAAACAAGCGGCGCAGCTCGATATGGCGATTGTGGCCCATTGTGAAGATAACTCGCTGATTTATGGTGGAGCGGTGCATGAAGGGAAATTCTCCAAACGATCTGGGATTCCCGGTATTCCTTCCATCTGTGAAGCTGTGCAGATTGCGAGAGATGTACTGCTCGCGGAAGCAGCCGATTGTCATTACCATGTTTGTCATATTAGTACAAAAGAATCCGTAAGGACAGTCAGAGATGCGAAACGAGCAGGGATTCGGGTGACAGCAGAGGTTACGCCCCATCATTTACTACTTTGTGAGGAAGATATTCCTGGAGAGGATACGAACTTCAAAATGAATCCTCCTTTAAGAGGGAGAGAGGATCGAGATGCTTTGATCGAAGGGCTGCTTGATGGAACAATCGATTTTATTGCAACAGATCATGCGCCCCATACGGCTGAGGAAAAGGCGAAGGGGATGCTGGAAGCACCGTTTGGCATTGTTGGCTTAGAAACTGCCTTCCCACTGCTTTATACATATTTTGTCCAAACAGGGATTTTCCAACTACAACAACTGATTGATTGGTTAACAGTCAAACCAGCTCAAACCTTCGCTCTTGAAAAAGGACGATTACAACTAGGAGAACAAGCTGATCTTACATTGATTGACCTGAATCATGAAAAACCTATCGATACTGATCATTTTGTCTCAAAAGGGAAAAACACGCCTTTTCAAGGTTGGAGCTGTCAGGGATGGCCCGTTGCTACTTTCGTCAATGGGGAATTGAAATGGTCTGAAGGAGAGGAAGCTTGATGAAACGGAAACTTGTGTTAGAAGATGGGACAGTCTTTACAGGTGAAGCCATCGGAAGTGAACAAGAGACAATCGGTGAGGTTATTTTTAATAGTAGTATGAGTGGTTACCAAGAAATCATTTCTGATCCTTCGAATTATGGTCAAATTATGGCCTTTAGCTACCCGCTTATCGGGAATTATGGGATTAATCGCGATGACTTTGAAAGTATTGAACCCGTCATAAAAGGAATTGTCGTGAAGGAGGCTTGCGATTTTCCGTCCAATTGGCGTTCTAATATGTCACTTGGAGAATTTTTACGTCTAAAGAAAATTCCTGGTATTGCTGGAATTGATACAAGGATGCTCACGAGATTAATTCGGGAAAAAGGAACGATGAAAGGGATTATTTGCCATGTAGAGGAAAAGACAGAGGATGTTCTTATTCGCTTGCGGGCTACGATGCTCCCTGCCAATGAGGTAAAACAAGTTTCGCGTGCTAAACCTTTCCCAAGTCCAGGGCGGGGGAAAAATGTGGTTGTCATTGACTTTGGTCTTAAGCATGGAATTTTACGGGAATTAACGGAACGGGGCTGCGATATTATGGTAGTTCCTGCTCATACACCTGTAGAAGAAATTCTTGCGTTAAAACCTGATGGTGTGCTTCTGACAAATGGACCGGGGAACCCGGAGAGCATCGCTCATGTTTGTGAGATGATTCAAACCATTCAACAGCAATTTCCTTTATTGGCGATTGGACTAGGTCATCAATTATTTGCACTAGCGAATGGTTGTCAAATAGAAAAAATGCATTTTGGTCATCGTGGATCTAGCTACCCAGTAAAAGATCTTGCCAGTGGGAAAATTGTTTTCACATCACAGAATCATGGCTACGAGGTTGTGAAAGCATCCGTTCATCAAAGCAAACTGACGATCACCCAAGAGGCACTAAATGGTGGTTCGATTGAGGGGCTTACACATCAAACACTCCCTGCTTTCTCTGTGCAATACCAACCAGAAGCAGCACCAGGCTCTGAAGATGGAAAAATCGTCTTTGATCAATTTATGAATCTGATGAATCAACAACAAGAAAGGATGGAACAACATGCCTAAAAGAACGGATATTCAAAGCATTCTCGTTATTGGATCAGGTCCAATCGTGATTGGCCAAGCCGCTGAATTTGATTATGCGGGTACACAAGCTTGTCTCGCTTTAAAAGAAGAGGGCTATCGAGTGATTCTGATTAACTCCAACCCTGCGACGATTATGACGGATACAGAAATTGCGGATGCAGTCTATATTGAACCCATTACATTAGAATTTGTTTCTAGAATCATCAGAAAAGAAAGACCTGATGCGATTTTACCAACTTTAGGGGGCCAAACCGGATTAAATATGGCGATGCAATTGGCGCAAGCAGGTATTTTAGAAGAATGCCAGGTCGAGATTCTTGGAACGAAGCTTTCGGCAATTGAACAAGCAGAAGACCGAGATCAATTCAGAACCTTAATGAATCAATTGAGTGAGCCCGTTCCAGACAGTGATATTATCCATACAGTCGATGAAGCCATTTCTTTTGCGGAAAAAATCGGTTATCCGATTATTGTGAGACCAGCCTATACATTAGGGGGAACAGGCGGAGGAATTTGTGAGAATGTAGAAGAGTTAAAAGAAATTGTGACGAATGGTTTAAAAAATAGTCCGGTTCACCAATGCCTCGTTGAGAAAAGTATTGCTGGCTTTAAAGAAATCGAATATGAAGTGATGCGGGATGCAAATGATAATGCGATTGTGATTTGTAATATGGAAAATGTTGATCCTGTCGGCATTCACACAGGGGACTCGATCGTTGTCGCTCCATGCCAAACACTTAGTGATCGTGAGCTCCAAATCATGCGAAATACAGCTTTGAAATTGATCCGCGCCCTTGAAATCGAGGGTGGTTGTAATGTTCAACTGGCGCTTGATCCAGAAAGTTTCCAATATTACTGTATTGAAGTGAACCCAAGGGTCAGTCGATCATCGGCGCTTGCGTCTAAAGCGACAGGATTTCCAATTGCTAAACTGGCGGCGAAAATTGCAGCAGGTTATACATTAGATGAAATCATGAATCCTGTCACAGGCAAAACCTATGCATGCTTTGAACCAACCATCGATTATATCGTCACGAAAATTCCTCGATGGCCCTTTGATAAATTCGAATCGGCCAATCGGAAATTAGGAACACAAATGAAAGCAACTGGGGAAGTCATGGCGATCGGTAGAACGTTTGAGGAATCACTATTAAAAGCGGTTCGTTCTTTGGAAAGTGGGATTTTTCACCTTGAACATCCAGAAGGGCTAGGGGCTGATCGTGAATTTTTCAAAAAACATATAGAAAGAGCGACAGATGAGCGCTTGTTTTTTATCGGTGAAGCCTTAAGGCAAGGAATTTCCATCGAAGAGATTCATGAGTGGAGTAAAATCGACCTTTACTTTTTATATAAATTGGAGAAAATCATAAACTTGGAACAACAGTTGCTCAAAGCTCCATTTCACCCGGAATGGGGAAGAAAAGCAAAAGAATGTGGTTTCAGCGATAAGAAACTGGCGACACTTTGGAACATTGCAGAAAAAGAATTATATATATGGCGTAAAGAGCAAGGAATCATTCCCGTCTATAAAAAAGTGGACACTTGTGCCGGTGAATTTGAAGCCGAAACACCTTATTTTTACGGAACTTATGAAACAGAGAATGAGTCGATTCAAACCGATAAGAAAAGTGTTGTTGTGCTTGGATCTGGTCCCATCCGAATCGGCCAAGGGGTTGAGTTTGATTATGCAACGGTCCATAGTGTATGGGCAATTCAAGAAGCGGGTTATGAAGCGATTATTATTAATAACAACCCTGAAACGGTATCAACTGATTTTAGCATCTCTGATAAACTTTACTTCGAACCACTTACAATCGAAGATGTGATGCATATTATTGATTTAGAACAACCAGAAGGCGTCGTTGTCCAATTTGGTGGACAAACAGCGATAAATCTTGCGGCTGAATTGGAAGAACGTGGAGTCAAAATTTTGGGAACTACTTTAGAGAGTCTTGACCGGGCTGAAAACCGGGATAAATTTGAACAAGCGTTAGAAATGTTAAATATCCCGCAACCTAAAGGAAAAACGGCTTTTTCAGTGGAAGAAGCGGTGAAGATTGCAACAGAAATCGGTTATCCTGTTCTTGTTCGACCCTCCTATGTTTTAGGCGGAAGAGCAATGGAAATCGTGTATGAGGAAAAAGAGCTGCTCCATTATATGGAAAATGCCGTAAAAATTAATCCCGAACATCCCGTCTTAGTGGATCGCTATTTAGTTGGAAAAGAAATCGAAGTCGATGCCATTTCCGATGGGGAAAATGTCTTAATTCCCGGCATTATGGAACATATTGAACGGGCAGGTGTTCACTCAGGTGATTCCATCGCTGTCTATCCACCGCAAAATATAAGTACTGAAATGAAAAGGAAAATTGTCAATTATACGGAGCGATTAGCGCGCGGGCTTGAAATCATTGGCTTGTTAAATATTCAATATGTCATTTCCCAAAATGAATTGTATGTGATTGAAGTGAATCCACGCTCAAGCCGGACCGTGCCTTTCTTAAGTAAGATTACAGGAATTCCGATGGCTAATTTAGCTACTAAGGTCATTTTAGGTGAGTCCTTACCGGCACTCGGCTATGGAACCGGCATTGTAGCAGATCAATCCGGAGTGTATGTAAAAGTTCCCGTCTTTTCATTTGCGAAATTGAGAAGAGTGGATATTTCGCTTGGACCGGAAATGAAATCAACTGGGGAAGTAATGGGAAAAGATAAAACAATGGAAAAAGCTTTATATAAAGGACTTGTAGCCTCTGGGATGGAAATTAAGACGCATGGAACAGTTTTAATTACTGTCGCTGATAAAGACAAGCAAGAAGCACGTAAATTAGCACAAAGATTTTCCTCCATTGGCTATCAGATTCTTGCAACAAGTGGGACAGCTAAAGTGATTGAAAATGATGGAATTCCGGTTGAAGTTGTCGGGAAAATTGGTTCAGAAGGATTAACATTGATCGATGTGATCCGACAAGGAAAAGCACAAATTGTGATTAATACATTAACGAAAGGAAAACAACCGGAACGCGATGGGTTTAGAATTAGAAGGGAATCGGTTGAAAACGGGATTGCCTGCTTAACGTCTCTTGATACGGCCGAAGCGATCTTAGGGGTATTGGAATCAATGGTATTCTCGTCTGAACCGATGGCAGGAGGATTGTCCAAAGGAAAAGAGGCGATTCCACTTTGATCCAGCAAGAAATGATGCGTGTGGTTTCGCAAAAACAACTAGCGAAAGACATCTATGAACTAGTTTTGGAAGGCGATATGGTCAATCAAATGAACCAGCCCGGGCAATTTGTCCACGTTCGGACAAATTCGGGACTGGATCCCCTGCTTAGAAGACCGATTAGCATTGCAGCAATAGACCAAGCTCATCAACAATTTACGGTTATTTATCGAGCGGAAGGGAAAGGCACAAAACTGCTTGCCTTACAGGGAGAAAATAATCGGCTTGATGTATTAGGACCACTTGGAAATGGATTTCCTTTACATGAAGTCAAAGCGAGGGAAACAGCCTTACTTGTTGGCGGTGGGATTGGTGTTCCGCCATTGTATGAATTGGCCAAACAGCTAAATAAACAAGGGGTCAAAACGATCCATGTGTTAGGGTTTCAATCTGAAGAGGTCGTTTTTTATGAACGGCCATTTGCGGAATTCGGGGAAACCTACGTAACAACAGTCGATGGCTCGCACGGAACAAAGGGATTTGTAACGGATGTCATCGAGAAGGAACAACTAAATTTTGATGTGCTATTTGCTTGTGGTCCTACGCCCATGTTGAATGCTTTGCAACAACGTTATCAAGGAACAAAAGGATTTTTATCAATGGAACAAAGAATGGGATGTGGCATAGGCGCCTGTTTTGCTTGTGTATGCCACGTAAATGAACCAATCAATGGAAAAGATTATGTAAAAGTTTGCTGTGATGGCCCCGTTTTTCCAATCGGAAAGGTGGTTTTATCATGAGTCAATTAAATATCGAATTACCTGGTTTATCTTTAAAGAATCCGATAATGCCGGCTTCCGGTTGTTTTGGCTTTGGCCGAGAATTTAGCCAGCTCTTTGATTTAAGTAAATTAGGAGCGATTATGATCAAAGCGACAACACTGGAGCCTAGATTTGGAAATCCTACCCCAAGGGTCGCAGAAACCGCGGCTGGTATGTTGAATGCAATTGGTTTGCAAAACCCTGGGCTTGAAGGAGTTCTAGCGAATGAATTGCCATGGTTGGAACAATTTGATGTGCCAATCATTGCCAATGTTGCTGGTTCTGAAACGGAGGATTATGTAGAAGTTGCAAAGGAAATTTCAAAGGCGCCGAATGTCCATGCACTGGAATTAAATATTTCTTGTCCCAATGTGAAAAAGGGAGGGATTGCATTTGGTACAATTCCTGAAGTGGCCGCTGAATTAACTAAAAGAGTGAAGGACGTATCAGCGGTGCCGGTATATGTGAAGCTTTCACCGAATGTGTCTGATATTGTCGGGATGGCACAAGCCGTGGAAGAAGCTGGCGCAGATGGGTTGACGATGATTAACACATTATTAGGCATGCGGATCGATATCAAGACTGGAAAACCGATTTTAGCCAATAATAGCGGGGGATTATCAGGACCCGCGATTAAGCCTGTTGCGATTCGAATGATCTATGAAGTCAGTCAAAAGGTAAAGATTCCTATTATCGGGATGGGTGGAATTGAGTCAGTCGATGATATCATTGAATATTTTGATGCTGGAGCAAGTGCTGTAGCCATTGGGACATTGAACTTTTCTAATCCGTTTATTTGTCCACAATTAATTGAAGAACTTCCACGAAAACTAGAAGAATTACAGGTTGCTCATATATCTAAATTGGTTGGAAGGAGCTGGAAAACATATGCAAGCTAAACCGATCATTGCTCTTGATTTTTCGGAAAAAGCGGAAGCCGAAAATTTTTTGCAGCATTTTCAAGCCGAATCCTTAGTTGTAAAAGTGGGCATGGAACTGTTTTACAAGGAAGGTCCAGCTTTATTAGAATGGTTAAAATCATTAGGCCATGAGATTTTCCTTGATTTAAAATTACATGATATTCCGAATACCGTTTATCGCGCGATGAAGGTGCTTGCCAGCTTTGAAGTCGAGATGGTGAATATTCATGCTGCAGGTGGTATGGAGATGATGAGCGCTGCCTTAAAAGGGCTGGTTGAAGGAACTGTAACAGGGAAAAAGCGACCAGAAATCATAGCCGTTACACAATTGACCAGTACAAGTGAAGTGCAAATGCAACGCGAACAGTTAATTGACCATCCACTAAAAGACTCTGTTCTTCATTATGCGAGATTAGCCTTTCTGGCTGGACTAGATGGTGTTGTTTGTTCTGCCTTAGAAGCAGGGGCAATTCGCGATCAAACCGATGCGAGTTTTTTACGGGTAACCCCTGGCATTCGGCTAGCTGGGGATTCGGCCGATGACCAAAAAAGAATTGTTACACCGAAGCGAGCAAGGGAAATTGGCTCCTCCCATATTGTTGTCGGTCGTTCGATTACAAGAGCAAAAGATCCATTTGCTGCTTATCAAAAAGTAAAATTAGAATGGGAGAGGAATACAAAATGAGTTTGTCAGAAAAGATATCTGAGCAATTATTAGAAATCAAGGCGGTATCTCTAAAGCCCCATGATCCCTTTACATGGTCATCTGGGATGAAATCTCCTATTTATTGTGACAATCGTTTAACCTTATCTTATCCGCCCTTACGAAAAGAAATTGCACAAGGCTTGGCCCACTTGATTCAGGAACATTTTTCCGATGCAGAATTGATTGCGGGCACGGCTACCGCTGGAATTCCACATGCCGCTTGGGTAAGTGATCAGCTTGAACTGCCGATGTGTTATGTTCGTTCTTCCGCTAAAAGCCATGGAAAAGGCAACCAAATTGAAGGAAAACTGGTTAAGGGACAAAAAGCGGTTGTTGTAGAAGATTTAATCTCGACTGGCGGCAGTGCGATCGCAGCCGCCCAAGCTCTTCAGGCAGAAGGTATCGAAGTGCTGGGAATCGTATCAATTTTTACTTATGAATTGGAGAAAGGAAAACAAAAGCTGGAAGAAGCAGGACTTGCGGCCTATTCCATAACAGGGTATTCACGCTTGATTCAATTGGCTTTACATAAAGGAATAATTGAAGAAAGCGATCGAGAAGCACTTGAAGCCTGGCGACAAAATCCCGAGGAATGGGAATAAGAAAAGCGCAAGCGCCCGTTTAGCGACGTACAAACTTTTATCTAAAGACGCGCCATCCTGGCGCAACGCCGTTCTGACCCGCATCCTGTGGGCCTTCGAGCTGATGGCGCCTGGAGCTAGATCCAAACACTACTAAACTTTATACTTTTTTCCTTAAGATAAAAAATCTAACCGGATCCTTTATAAGAAATGCAGATGTTTGAGCATATTCTTATAAAGGATTTTTGTTTGAAGGTACTGTAACGTGTTATTTTTTCGACAATTTTCGGGTGGTGCCAGGCACCTATCTCCCTATTTCTGCATTTTCCTTACTTGATCTTCATCTGGAGTGACGTATACTGTTTGTTGGTTATCATAGATAACGTATCCGGGTTTGGCGCCATTTGGTTTTTTGACATGTCTGATTTTTGTATAGTCAACAGGGACAGAGGCGGAAGTTTTCGCTTTACTGAAATAGGCGGCAAGCATGGCAGCTTCCAGGATCGTTGCTTCATCGGGATTTTTGCTGCGAATGACGACATGGGAGCCTGGTATATCTTTTGTGTGCAGCCAGATTTCATCTCGACCTGCCAATTTATTCGTTAGATAATCATTTTGCTTATTATTTTTCCCTACCAAAATATCGGTGCCATCACTGGCTTGGTACTGTTCGATGACAGGTTTTGCTTGGGCTTTTTTTCTATTTTTCTTCTGTGAACGTAGATAGCCTTCTTCTCCTAATTCTTCGCGAATTTCTGCCAAATCACGCGGAGATGCCGAGGAAAGTTGTTGTAATAAGCCCTCAAAATAATCGATTTCCCTTTTCGTTTTGTCAATCTGTTCTTTTACCACTTGGATAGCATTTTTCGCTTTCTGATATTTTGTAAAATATTTTTGCGCATTTTCTGCTGGTGTTTTCCGCGGATCTAGCGGAATCGTAATTTCTCGATAATGTTCATCATAGTAATTGGGAACAGAAATTTCTTCCATTCCTTTATGGACAAGATGCAGATTCGCTGTTAATAGTTCGCCAAGCAATTGGTGTTGGTCAGCTTGTTCTGCTTCCCGTAAAGTCATCTTCAATTTTCTTAGTTTTCCTTCATTTTTCTCCTTCTCATTTTTCATCAATCTTTCTAAATCATGGGCTTGTTGCTTCACTCGATCGCGATCGGCTTTGCCGTAATAAAAACGATCCAACATTTCGCTTAAAGTCTTATACTGCTTAGTCTCTCCTTTAAACACTGTAAGAGGAAATAAGTAAAAATCCTCTTTATTTGGCGAAATCGTAATCGATGGTTGATAGTGATGCTCATTGAGTCGCTTCATGATCATAAGGAAGGCTTTAGGTACGGTTTCCCTATTAGCCAGTCCAGACTGAAAGACAATTTCCTTGGCAAGAACAGGGGAGACTCCGGAAAAATGCTCAACAATCTGTTTATCTAGTTTTCCAGCATAGAAATCAATCGCTCTTAAAAGATCTTCCTTCGTTGCTGCCAATGGGTCTTGCTTGTTTTGCGCCGGTGGGGAAATATATGGGACCCCTGGCAAAATCGTCCGATAGCTACTAAGGGCAGGGGGAATATGTTTTACACTATCAATAATCGTCCCGCTTTCTTCTTCAACCAAAACGATATTACTATGTCTCCCCATGATTTCGACGATCAATTTTTTATAACAAATATCCCCTAATTCATTGCGAGCTTTCATCTTTATAATGATGATGCGATCCATTTCAACCTGCTTGATGTCTTCAATGATCGCCCCTTCCAAATGTTTTCTTAAAATCATGCAGAACATCGGCGGTTCTTGCGGATTTTCAAACGTATCATTTGTCATTTGTATTCTTGCATAATTTGGATGAGCGGAAAGGAACAGCTTATAATTTTTCCTTGCCGCCCTCACGACAAGTACAATTTCATGTTTAAAAGGCTGATGTATTTTACTAATTCTGCCACCAACAAGTTGAGTCGATAATTCAGATACCATTGCACGGGTAAAAAAACCATCAAAAGGCATTTTTAACATCCTCTTCCATTTTATTTCGAATTTTTTGTACGTGAATAAAATTATATCATGAAATCCTCTTTGGCTGAATATGCATGCTAGTACATGGACAACTTCTGTATGTGGTAGAAAGAGAGTGATGAGGTGAGGGGCATGCAGTTTTATGAAATGCAAGAAAGTGAAGTGGAGGAGTCATTAAACACAAGCGTTTCACAAGGTTTATCAGATAAAGCCGTTGAAACAAGAAGAAAGAAATTTGGTTGGAATGAAATATCAGAAGGGGAAAAACAGTCTGCTATTTTATTGTTTTTTAGTCAGTTTAAAGATTTTATGGTCGTTGTTTTGCTTGGGGCAACACTTATTTCTGGAATTCTTGGTGAGTATATTGATGCGATTACGATCATGGCGATTGTTTTTCTAAATGGAATATTAGGGTTTGTTCAAGAAAGGAAAGCGGAGAAATCACTTGAGGCATTGAGGAATCTTTCTGCCCCACAGGTATCGGTTTTACGAGCAGGTCAATGGTTGAAAATTAACTCCAGGGAAGTCGTACCAGGTGATATATTAAGATTCTCAAGTGGTGATCGCTTAGGGGCTGATTTAAGGCTGATCCAAGCAAATAATTTGGAGATTGAGGAATCGGCTTTAACAGGGGAATCCATTCCCTCCACAAAACATACAGGGGTGATTCAAGACTCCTCTCCTAATCTCGGCGATTTAAATAATATGGCTTTTAAAGGTACACTGGTCACAAGTGGTAATGGAATGGGGATCGTGACGGCAACTGGAATGAAGACAGCGATGGGGGAAATTGCTCATATGATTCAGACGGCAACGGTGATGACGACCCCTTTACAAAGACGTTTACAGCAATTAGGGAAAATATTGATTGCCGTTGCTTTGGCTTTAACTTTGCTTGTTGTAATCGTCGGAATCCTTCATGGACATGATGTCTTTACTATGTTCCTAGCGGGGGTATCACTTGCTGTAGCGGCTATTCCAGAAGGACTGCCAGCAATCGTCACAGTGGCATTATCTTTAGGTGTTCAAAGGATGATTCGGAAAAAAGCGATTGTGCGCAAATTACCTGCTGTTGAGACGCTAGGTTGTGCGTCTGTGATTTGTTCAGATAAAACAGGAACAATGACACAAAACAAAATGACCGTTACACGTATCTGGAGTGGGGGGAAAACCTTTCAATTAGAAGGGGAAGCACATGATCAATTTTACGATAATGGTAAAAAAATAAATCCTAAGAATGAAAAATCAATCAAACAATTATTAACATTTGGTGTTTTATGCAATCATGCGGATCTGATGATGAAGGAGGGGGAATTGGTTGTCGATGGTGATCCTACTGAGGGCGCATTATTAACAGCCGCACTAAAAGCGGAAATCCACCGTGAATCATTATTAAAACAATTTACAATTGAGAAAGAATATCCATTTGATTCAGCGAGAAAAATGATGAGTGTGATTGTCAGGGATGAAAATGGTAAGAAATTTGTGATTACAAAAGGAGCTCCAGATGTATTAGCGGAAAAATGCGAATCCATTTTATGGAATCAAAAAAAGAAATGGCTTAATGAGGAGCTAAGTGAGCAAATCCGGTCGTCGGTCCAGAGACTATCCGAACAAGCGTTAAGAACGATTGCGATCGCTTTTAAACCATATCAAGGGACTCATTATCCTCAAGAGGAAAGTGAGATAGAGAAGGATTTAACGTTTATTGGCTTACAGGGGATGATGGATCCTCCTCGCCCTGAGGTAAAAGCGGCTGTAGCAGAATGTAAACAGGCGGGAATTAAGACGGTGATGATAACAGGGGATCATAAAGCTACAGCCTGTGCGATCGCAGAGAAGCTGGGGATTCTTGGAAAAGATGATCAAGTAATGGTTGGACAAAGCTTAAATAAGCTTTCGGTTGATGAATTGGAAGATGTTGTGGAGGATGTGGCTGTATTTGCACGCGTCACACCTGAGCATAAATTAAAAATTGTCAAAGCCTTACAAAATAGAGGACATATCGTCGCAATGACAGGAGATGGTATCAACGATGCTCCTGCCATTAAAGCAGCCGATATTGGCATTGCGATGGGGATCACAGGTACGGATGTCGCAAAGGAAGCTTCTTCACTTATATTAATGGACGATAATTTTACGACGATAAAGTCTGCCATCCATGAAGGGCGAAATATTTATGAAAATATTCGTAAATTTATCCGTTACTTGCTAGCCTCCAATGTTGGCGAAATTTTGGTTATGCTCTTCGCCATGCTTATGTCAATGCCTCTGCCTCTAGTTCCTATTCAAATATTATGGGTGAATCTTGTGACCGATGGATTACCAGCAATGGCTTTAGGGCTAGATCAACCGGAAGATAATGTAATGAAGAAGAAGCCGCGACCGGTCAATGAGGGCGTCTTTGCGAGAGGGTTAGGTTGGAAAATCATTTCACGGGGTTTTTTAATCGGAATATCCACTTTAATTGCTTTCATGATTATTTATCAGAGAGATCCATCTAATCTTGACTATGCTCAAACTGTGGCTTTTACCACTTTAATCTTGGCACAGCTGATTCATGTATTTGATTGTCGAAGCGAAGTATCTGTTTTTTCAAGAAATCCATTTGAGAATAAATATCTTGTATGGTCGGTACTTTCATCCCTTGCATTGACATTTTGTGTCATTTACATTCCAACTCTACAACCAATTTTTCACACCGTAACAATTGAAGCTACTGACTGGCTTTTAATTACTGGTATGAGTGCATTACCAACTTTTTTACTGGCGGGAAGTTTTATTTTAAGAAAAAAGAAATAAATTATGGTATACTTTTAAGGGTAATAGACAAGGCTCTATTACCTTTTTTAATTCGTGATGAAATGATATAAATGTATATAAATTCTTAAAAAAACCGATAGTTGACTGGAGGAGCATTATGCAAACAAAGCTCTTAAATATTGGATTCGGAAATATTGTCTCAGCCAATCGAATTATTTCGATTGTCAGGCCAGAATCAGCCCCAATCAAGCGGATCATCCAAGATGCGCGCGATCGTGCAACATTAATTGATGCTACTTATGGAAGAAGAACAAGGGCTGTCATCATTATGGACAGTGAGCATGTGATTCTTTCGGCTGTTCAGCCTGAAACTGTGGCTCAACGGTTGTTTGGCAAGGACGATAATGAAGAAGGGTAGGAACAAAATGAAAGAAAAGGGGTTGCTAATTGTCCTTTCTGGCCCGTCAGGAGTTGGGAAAGGAACGGTAAGAAAGGCCGTATTTTCACGACCAAATGCTCAATTTGAATATTCGATTTCTGCTACGACAAGGCCGCCTCGTAAAGGTGAAATAGATGGTGTCGATTATTTCTTTAAAAGCAGGGAAGAATTTAAACAAATGATCCGGGATGGAAAATTACTGGAATATGCCGAATATGTAGGCAATTATTACGGGACTCCTTTGGATTACGTAAATGAGACCTTAAACGCTGGAAAAGATGTTTTCTTAGAAATTGAAGTTCAGGGGGCAAAACAAGTAAGGGAAAAGATTCCTGATGGATTATTTATATTTTTAATGCCTCCAAGCTTAAATGAACTTCAGAGCAGAATAGTTGGTAGAGGCACTGAATCAGTAGAGTTAATTCATAACCGTCTGGAAGCTGCTCGCAAAGAAATTGAATTAATGAGTCTCTATGATTATATTGTGGAAAATGATGATGTGGAAAAGGCTGTTGATCGGATTAACACGATTGTGCAGGCAGAGCATCTTCGAAGTGAACGAATTGCTGGAAGATATATTAAAATGTTGGAGGTTGAAAAATAATGCTTTATCCGTCTATTGATAAGTTGTTAAAAGTGATTGATTCCAAATATTCCCTAGTGACCGTTTCGGCCAAGAGGGCCCGTCATTTACAGGATGAGTCGAATCCTTTATTAGCGGAATACAAATCACATAAATTTGTTGGAAAGGCATTGGAAGAGATTTATACAGGCGCCCTAAAAGTGAAAGAAACGAATCAATAATATGAGGTTTTTCATAGGCAACCTATATAGATATGGGTTGTCTTTTCTGTAATGGAAACACATAATAATAGTAATTCAGCTCGTATCATTTAGACGGGGGTGTAGGAAATGAAGAAAAATATTCTATTATGTGTAACAGGTGGCATTGCTTGTTATAAAGCAGCCTCCCTTACAAGCAAGCTTATCCAATCGGATTACTCTGTAAAAGTGATCATGACAGAATCAGCCATGAATTTTGTATCACCCCTAACGTTCCAAGCCTTATCACGAAATGAAGTATACACAGACACATTTATAGAAAATAATCCTGAGGTGATTGCCCATATTGATTTGGCGGACTGGGCGGATCTATGTTTGGTTGCACCTGCAACAGCAAATATGATTGGGAAACTAGCCAATGGTCTTGCGGATGATATGGTTTCAACAACATTACTTGCGACAACAGCACCTGTCTGGATTGCGCCAGCGATGAATGTGCATATGTACGATCATCCAGCTGTACAAAAAAATATAAACACACTCTATCAGTTTGGTCATCGTTTTATTGAACCAGGTGAAGGGTATTTAGCATGCGGATATGTTGGAAAAGGAAGATTGGAAGAACCTGAAACAATTGCAGAACTCATTCATCAACATTTTTCTGAGCCGGCACAGCCACTGAAAGGGAAGAATGTGCTGATCACTGCAGGGCCAACAAAGGAAAGAATTGATCCTGTCCGATTTTTAACCAATCATTCATCCGGCAAAATGGGGTATGCATTAGCAGAAGAAGCGGCGAAAATGGGAGGAAATGTTACGCTTATCTCGGGTCCTAGCACATTGCCATCACCATTAGGGGTAAAAGTTATTTTTGTAGAAAGCGCCGCACAAATGTATGACCAGGTTTTACATCACTTTCCGAAAGCGGATATTGTCATTAAAAGTGCTGCTGTGGCGGATTATCGTCCTAAACATGTCTCACAGCAAAAATTAAAAAAGAAGGACGGCAATTTGACACTAGAGTTAGAAAGAACGAAAGATATATTACTAGAGCTAGGAAAAAGAAAAAAGCAGCAGTTTCTTGTCGGGTTTGCGGCTGAAACAGAAAATATAGAAGAACATGCTTTATCCAAACTGAATAGAAAAAATGCGGATATGATCATAGCGAATGATATTACGGCAGAAGGAGCAGGCTTTGCGGCCGATACGAATATCGTTACGATTTTTCAAAAGAAGCATCCACCAAAGACATTGCCATTATTGAGTAAAAGTGAAACAGCGAGAAAAATCATGGAAGAAATTATTCAAAACATGGTAGGGGAATCTTAGCCATGTTGATTGCAGAAGTAATTGTCGATGTACCAGCGCTTGGAACAGACAAAGTGTTTGATTATACAGTACCAGAAAAATGGCTTCCTATCATTGAGCCAGGCATGAGGGTGGCCGTTCCCTTTGGCCCACGACTGATCCAGGGTTTTGTAATGAACATTAAGACGGAAAGCACATTTGAGAAATTAAGGGAGATCAAGGAACTCCTAGATCTCACTCCTGTTTTTAATAAAGAATTGCTTGAATTAGGCGAGTGGGTTGCAGATGAAACACTCTCCTTTAAAATATCAGCCTATCATGCGATGCTTCCTGCGGCTATGAAGTCAAAATATGAAAAGCATATTCGCCGAATCAATATGGATCCTCACCCAGTATTAGATCGACTATTCGAAAACCAAACAGAACTTCCTTGGCAGGAAGCTGAACAAAAAGGGATACTTCATACATTACGAGATGAAGTAAAGGCAGGAAATGCAGAAGTAATTTACTATTTAAAAGATCGAGCGAAGAAAAAGACCATAAAAAGGTATACAACTCATCTGAATCAGGATAAATTAAAAGATTATCAGAATGGGTTAAGGGCAAATGCTACTGCACAAAAGAAACTATTACTGTTTTTAATGAAGCATCCAAACGAAAGTTTTACGATGCAACATTTAACGGAATTAAGTGGCACCTCACATACAGCGATACAGGCTTTTATAAAAAAAGGGATATTACAGGTGAGTCAAGATGAGGTGTATCGAAATCCTTTTGCCCACAAAGAATTTGAGCGCACTTTGCCATTGTCTCTTACACAAGAGCAAACCAAAGCGATTACCCCTATTCTTTCTAAAATAGAAGCAAATGAATATAAAACCTTTCTATTATTTGGTGTAACCGGGAGTGGAAAGACGGAAGTCTATTTGCAGTCTATTCAAAGAGTAGTAGAAAAAGGGAAAGAGGCGATTGTGCTTGTTCCTGAAATCTCTTTAACTCCGCAAATGGTTGATCGTTTTAAAGGAAGGTTTGGTGAAGATGTGGCGGTCCTTCATAGTGGATTGTCCATCGGTGAAAAATACGATGAATGGCGAAAGGTCCAAAGAAGAGAGGCGAAGGTCGTTGTCGGGGCTCGATCGGCTATTTTCGCTCCACTAGAAAATATAGGCATCATCATTATTGACGAAGAACATGAAACAAGTTATAAACAAGAAGAGCAGCCGCGCTACCATGCACGGGATGTAGCAATCCAAAGGGCAAAACATCATCAATGCCCCGTTGTTTTGGGGAGTGCAACCCCTTCTCTTGAAACTTTTGCAAGAGCACAGAAAGGTGTATATCACCTGTTAACATTATCCAAACGGATGAATGAAAAGGCCTTGCCTTCTGTTTCGATTGTTGATATGAGAGAGGAAATGAGAAGTGGAAATCGTTCCATGTTTTCAACAGAATTATTTGATAAATTAAAGGATCGGATTGAAAAACGAGAACAATCGATTTTATTTTTAAATAGAAGGGGACATTCCTCCTTTTTACTTTGCCGTGATTGTGGGTATGTCATGCAATGTCCCCATTGTGATATTTCTTTAACCTATCATCGATTTTCAAATGAATTAAAATGTCATTATTGTGGATTCAGTACAGGAGTTCCGAAAACCTGTCCTGAATGTGCAAGTCAACATATTCGTTATTTTGGTACTGGAACCCAGAAGGTAGAGGAAGAGTTGCATAAGGTATTGCCTGAAGCAAGGATCATAAGAATGGATGTCGATACAACATCCAGAAAAGGAGCGCATGAAAAGCTACTCGATCAGTTTAAATTAGGGAAAGCAGATATTTTATTGGGGACGCAAATGATTGCAAAAGGATTGGATTTTCCTAATATTACGCTTGTTGGCGTATTAAGTGCAGATACAATGCTCAATTTGCCCGATTTTAGATCGGCTGAAAAGACGTTTCAACTTCTTACACAGGTAAGTGGGAGGGCTGGTAGACATGAATTGATGGGAGAGGTTGTCATCCAAACTTATACACCTGAACATTATAGTGTAGAACTTGCAGGTAGACAGGACTATGATCATTTTTATCAGCAAGAAATGATCTTGAGGAAAGCGGGCTCCTATCCACCCTTTTATTATCTAACCTTGGTAACCGTTAGTCATGAAGATTTAATGAAGGTAATCTCAGCTTGTGAAAAGATAACGAAATTTATTCAAGCAAATCTTTCTGATCAAGCGGTTATTTTAGGACCAGCTTCCTCTCCTATTCCACGAATCAATGATAGATATCGATATCAATGTCTGATAAAATACAAACATGAACCAAAGTTAAAATCTACCCTAAAAAAATTACTAGAACATTACCAAAAACAATACACCAAAGAAGGTTTGACCATCTCCATTGATGTCAACCCTTATAACATGATGTAACAGCGAAAAGCGCAAGCGCCTGTTCAGCGACGTACAAACTTTTTAGGGTCCTGACGAGATAAAGGAAACACGATGAATCCGAAGGATGAATCGATGTTGACTTATCGTAGGAAGGAACCGAAAGTTTGCTAGTCGCTAGGCGCTGGAGCTGGACAGCGAAAAGCGCAAGCGCCTGTTCAGCGACGTACAAATTTAATGTTAAAGGATGAACAGTTAAATACGCGCCGTCCTGGCGCAACACTGTTCTGACCCACATCCTGTGGGCCTAAAGTTAATTGGTAGAAAGTAGTGAGAGGAAATGACGAAAATCGTATTTATGGGGACACCTGATTTTTCGGTGCCTATTCTCAAAAAACTAATTGATGATCAAAATGACATTGTCGGGGTGGTGACACAGCCAGATCGTCCTGTTGGGCGTAAAAAAAAGCTAACAGCCCCACCTGTGAAAGAAGAAGCTGAACGCCACGGAATTCCCGTATTGCAACCAGAAAAAATTCGTGATTCCGAAGAAGTAAAGAAAATTATGGATCTTGAACCAGACTTATTAGTGACAGCAGCTTATGGACAAATTCTTCCAGAATCGTTATTAAATGGCCCCAAATATGGCTGTATCAATGTGCATGCTTCTTTGCTCCCTGAATTAAGAGGGGGTGCTCCGATTCATTATGCACTACTGCAAGGAAAAGAAAAGACCGGTATCACCATCATGTATATGGTGAAGCAGCTTGATGCAGGGGATATTCTTAGTCAGGTAGAGGTTCCAATTGATGAAACGGATGATGTCGAGAGTTTACATAATAAATTAAGTGTGGCTGGAGCATCCTTGCTTTCTGAAACGATTCCTGAGCTTCTAGCTGGTCGAATAAAACCAAGACCTCAAGCGCATCACTTAGCTACATATGCTTCTAATATCACAAGAAATCAAGAAAAAATTAATTGGGATGAAACAGGTGAAACAATTTATAACCAAATAAGAGGATTAAGTCCTTGGCCTGTCGCTTATACAATTTGGTCAGGAAAAACACTTAAAATATGGCGAGCAGAAAAGGCCGATATTCCAGGTCAATATCCGCCCGGAACGATTGTAACAATTGACAAAGATAGTTTTACGATTGCCACCAAAAATCAAACGGGTATTAAAGTATTGGAAGTACAACCAGCCGGTAAAAAGAAAATGACGACAGAGCAATTTTTGCATGGAACAGGCTCCTCTATAAAACCCGGAGATAGATTGGGACAAAATAATGACTAAAAAGAAAATGACTGTGCGCGAAGCCGCCTTACACATCATCGAAATGATCGATAAACAGCAATCTTATAGTAATTTGCTGTTGAATCAGATTATTCAAAGAGAAAAAATAACAGGGCCTGATGTCGGTCTACTAACAGAATTGGTATATGGGACGATTCAACGGAAATTAACTCTTGATTATTATCTTAAACCTTTTCTGCGTAAGCAACCTGATCAATGGGTACGCAACTTACTTCGTTTATCCATTTATCAAATGGTTTATTTAGACAAAATACCTGATAGGGCGATTTTATTTGAAGCCGTCGAAATAGCAAAAAGACGCAGTTCTAAAGGGATTTCCAGCTTTGTAAATGGAATTCTCAGGCAGATTCAAAGACAGGGTGTTCCTTCATTTCACTCTATTGATGATCCGTTGGAGCGACTTTCTGTCGAAACAAGTCATCCACTCTGGCTTGTACAAAGGTGGAACAAACAATTTGGATGGACTAAAACAAAAGAAATGTGTCAATATAATTTACTCCCACCTACTCAAACAGCTAGAGTAAATAGGATGAGGACAACAAAGGAAAAGGTCATTCCTTTACTAGAGGAAGAGGGGTTTGATGTCCAACCAAGCCCTATTATTCCAGAGGCCATTAGAATTTTAAGAGGAAATATCGCCCACTCAAAGGTTTATCGAAATGGCTTAGTGAGTATTCAAGATGAGAGCTCGATGGTGGTAGCTTATGCATTAGAACTATCTCCGCATTTAGCCGTTCTTGATGCATGTGCAGCACCAGGTGGTAAAACAGGACATATTGCCGAAAAATTACAAGGAACGGGTAAGGTTACAGCTCTAGATCTCCATCCACATAAAATAAAACTAATCAATAAAAGTGCTGAACGACTCCAATTGAGGAATGTAAAAGCAAAGGTAATGGATAGCCGATATTCAAGTGAAATACTTCAACCAGGATCGTTTGATCGAGTTTTAGTAGACGCTCCATGTTCTGGTTTTGGAGTTTTGCGCCGTAAGCCTGATATTAAATATTCTAAGACCATTCAAGATATTACCTCCCTTAGCCAAGTTCAGCAAAAGATTTTAAAAGAATCTGCTAAAGCGGTTAAACAGGGCGGCTTACTTATCTACAGTACATGTACAGTGGACAAGGAAGAAAATATAGGAACAGTGAACGAATTTTTAAGACAACAAGAAAATTTTGAAGCACATCCTATTCATGTACCTGAAAGCTTAACTCATTTAGTTGAACCTCAGGCAAATACAATTCAAATATTGCCGCAAGATTTTGGTGGAGATGGATTTTTTATTGCAGCCTTTAAAAAGAAGAGTGAATAAGTGGATTGAAAATCTTAACCCTTATAGATAAGCGAATTGCTTAAAGAGGAGAAGAGAGCTATGAATGCTATTTTTAAAACAGACAAAGGTAAAATTCGACCCCATAATGAGGATAACGGCGGGATTTTCTTGAATTCTGCTCATCATTATCTTGCGATTATTGCAGATGGAATGGGTGGACATAATGCAGGGGAAGTAGCAAGTAGACTAGCAGTATCCAGCTTAGAAAAACTATGGGAGGAAACGGATGATTTTGCTTCCCCAGAAATGGCTGAGCAGTGGATTCGCACTCAGATAGAATCTGTGAATAAAAAGATCTTTGATCATGCACAAACTCACCCTGAATGTGAGGGAATGGGAACGACTTTAGTTGCTGCTTTATGGTTAGGTGGATTTGCTACGATCGTCAATATTGGTGATAGTCGATGTTATTTACTGAATGAAGATGGATTTAAACAGGTAACAGAAGACCACTCACTTGTAAATGAACTTGTGAAGGCTGGTGAAATTTCGGCAGAAGATGCAGAATTTCATCCAAGAAAAAATATGTTGCTAAAAGCAATGGGAACGGAACCGGAAACAGAAATGGATATTTTTACGATTACGATGGAAAAAAATGATAAACTTTTGCTTTGTTCCGATGGATTATCCAATAAAGTGTCCTTAACTGAAATGCAAGCGATTATTGAAACAGAAATGGAGCTTGAAGAGAAAGCCACTACTTTAATCGATTTAGCTAATCAGTATGGTGGAGAAGATAATATCTCTATTGCCATTATAGAAGCACAGGCTGAAAGCAGGTGCGATGATTGATGTTAATAGGAAGAAGAGTCAGCGGCCGCTATAAAGTGATCCGATTAATCGGTGGAGGCGGAATGGCCAATGTTTATTTGGCTCATGACATGATTCTTGATCGGGATGTCGCAATAAAAATATTACGTTTAGATTTTGCCAATGAAGATGAATTTATTCGACGTTTTCAAAGAGAAGCTCAATCGGCGACAAGCTTAACTCATGAAAATATTGTCAGCATCTATGATGTTGGCGAAGAAGATGATATCTATTATATTGTCATGGAATTTGTGGATGGTATGACTTTAAAGGAATATATCCAAAACTATCATCCACTTGAAATCGAAAAAACAATTGATATTATGAAGCAATTGACTTCAGCAGTTGCTCACGCCCATCAGAATCATATTATACACAGAGATATCAAACCGCAAAATATTTTAATGGATCATAATGGTCATGTGATGATCACTGATTTTGGAATTGCAATGGCTTTAAGCGCCACTTCCATCACTCAGACAAATGCTGTTTTAGGATCTGTACATTATTTGTCACCTGAGCAAGCGAGAGGTGGTATGGCAACGAAAAAGTCTGATATCTATTCTTTAGGTATTGTGATGTTTGAATTATTAACGGGAAGATTACCGTTTTTTGGTGAATCGGCCATATCTATTGCTTTAAAGCATTTACAAACTGATACACCTTCTCCAAGACGCTGGAACCCGATGATTCCGCAAAGTGTGGAAAATATTGTTTTAAAAGCGACGGCAAAAGATCCATTTCAACGCTATGAAAGTGCCGAGGAGATGGAAAGAGATCTAGATACAGCATTAAATCCGGATCGTTTGCACGAGCAAAAATTTGTGATTCCTGAAGATCATGAGGCAACGAAGGCGATTCCGATCATATCTGAAGAAGATATTTCAAATATGAACAACCAGACGATTCCTCATCAAAAAAATGGACAGGCGACAATCGCTGCAAATCCCAATAACCAACCTAAGCCAAAAAAGAAAAAGCGGAAAAAGTGGCCATGGATTATAGGAAGTATGACAGCCTTGCTTATTTTACTCATCGTCTTTTTTATGTTCCTCTTGCCCGCGATACAGGCGGCTCAGACGTTCGAGATACCAGATGTAACGGGAGAAGAGTATGAGGATGCAGTGCTTATTCTGACTAAGAAGGGATTAATCGTAGAGGACCCCTTCGAAATGCCTGATGAAGAAATTCCTGAAGGAAAAGTCATTAAAACGAGTCCTAGGGCGGGTAAACCTGTCAAAAAAGGCCATACCGTGAATATTTATACGAGTACAGGGAAAGAAAAAATAACATTATCTGATTATACGGGACATCCCATTGATGAAGTAAAAACATTGCTGAAAAGCCAAGGTTTTAAAGATAACAATATTAAGATAGACGAACAATATGATGAGTCTGCGCCAGGAACAATTCTCGAACAAACGCCCAGTCCAAAATCAGAAGTGGTTCCAGAGGAGACAACGATTTCCTTTATTGTGAGTGGGGGAGGAGAAAAAATTACGTTAAAAGACTTAAGCGGCTATAATGTGAAAGGGCTGGAAGACTATGAGGAATCAACAGGTTTAGAAATTGATATGTCTGCTGAAGAGTATTCAGAAACAGTAGACGAGGGGCAAGTAATTTCGCAAGAACCGGAAAAAGGGACAGAGTTGTCCCAAGGAGACAAGGTCAAGGTTGTCATCTCAAAAGGGAAAGAAGAAATCCCATTTAAGGTCGTTACGAAAGAAATTACAATTCCTTACGAACCTGCTCCTGATCAAGAAGAGGAAGGGGAAGACGAAGAGGCTGACCAAGAAAAAGAAGAACCAACACCAACACCGCAAGAAGTGCAGATATTGATTCAAGATATGGACAATAATATGTCGGTCCCAGCCGAAACGATCTCAATTTCGAAAACGACCGTAAAGGAATTAACATTCAGAATTGAAAAAGGAAGTAAAGCAAGCTATAAAGTAGTGAGCGGAGACAGAGTCATATTGGAAGATGATGTGGAATATCCGGAAGAATAAAAGAGCATGTTCAAAAGGAAGATAAAAAGGACCAAGAAGTTCGAGGCGGCGTAGCTTTGAGCAGCGGACTTGTACAGGATGTACTGACTTCTGCGTTGCCCACAGGACGTGGGCGGTTTTAGCAGAAGAACCTTATCCCGATACGTGAGCAGCGGAAAAGCAAGCCAACGAAGAAATTCGCTTATGTCTTTTTACCGGACTTTTTGAACTTCCTTTAAAATGGAAGGAAAGGTGACATGGCAGAAGGAATCATTATAAAAGCTTTAAGCGGATTTTACTACGTCGAAGATAATCAGCAAATCATTCAATGCCGGGGGAGAGGTATATTTCGAAAAAATAAAATCACTCCTCTTGTTGGAGATCATGTGGTGTATCAAGCAGAGAATGATAAAGAAGGGTATATCATGGAGATTAAAGCAAGGAAAAATGAATTGATTCGCCCTCCAATTGCCAATATTGATCAAGCCATCTTGACTTTTTCTGCAAAAGAGCCGGATTTTAATCCGGTTCTGCTAGACCGATTTCTCGTCTTCATTCAATATCATCAAATCACACCGCTTATCTGTATCACAAAAACAGATCTTCTTACAGGTGAGGAAAAAAAGGAAATAGAAGAAAGACTATCTGTATATCAAAAGGTTGGGTATGAAGTGATTTTTTTGTCGGCCTATTCGACAGATGGGTTCGAACAGTTTCGCTCTTTTATCGCAAATCAAACAAGTGTTTTTGCAGGGCAATCGGGAGTGGGGAAAACCTCACTTTTGAATGCTCTGCAACCTGGTTTGGAATTGAAAACAAGTAAGATTTCCAGTCATTTAGGTCGAGGGAGACATACAACAAGACATGTAGAATTCATCCGAATTGGTGATGGACTGATTGCAGATACACCTGGCTTTAGTTCATTGGAATTTAATGAGATAGACATAGAGGATTTAGCATGGACCTTCCCGGAGATAAGAAATAAAGGAAAAGACTGCAAGTTTCGTGGATGCTTTCATGAAAATGAACCCCATTGTGCCGTTAAAGCGGCAGTAAAAGCGGGGGACATTGATGAACAGCGTTATCAACATTATATACAATTTTTAACTGAAATTAAAGATCGAAAGCCGAGGTATTGACGTTATGAAAATTGCACCTTCCGTATTGTCGGCAGACTTTACAAAGCTGGGAGAGGAAATTAAAGAAGTAGAAGCAGGCGGGGCAGACTATATCCATATTGATGTGATGGATGGCCATTTTGTACCGAATATTACGATGGGACCCTTGGTTGTTCAGGCAGTGAAAAAAACGACAAACCTTCCATTGGATGTCCATTTAATGATTGAACAGCCGGAACGCTATATCCAAGAATTCGCTGATGCTGGAGCAGATTTATTAACCATCCATATTGAAGCAGATAAACATATACATCGAACACTTCAAGAAATTAGAAGGTTAGGGATTAAGCCCGGGGTCGTGCTTAATCCTGTGACACCAGCCTCCATGATCACCCATATTTTGGAAGAAATCGATATGATTTTAGTCATGACGGTCAATCCGGGATTCGGAGGACAAACATTTATTCAGCCAATGTTGGCAAAAATTCAGGAAATAAAAAAAATGATTCAAGCTAGAAACCTTCATATTGATATTGAGGTAGACGGAGGGATTGATGCTCATACGGCCAAACTGTGTAGACAGGCTGGAGCCAATATTTTCGTGGCAGGTTCGGCGATTTTTGGGCAACCGAATCGGAAATTAGCGATTCAAGAGATCCGTTCTAGTATTTTGTGAAAATGAGAATCCATATTGTAGCTGGCGGCCCTCCACAACTAATACCGGATCTTACGTTGTTCGATGGGAATGATGTTCTGTGGATAGGCGTTGATCGCGGAGTTTATTATGTATTAAAATATAATCTTGCTCCAACACTTGCAATTGGCGATTTCGATTCTGTTACTCCGGAGGAATGGGAGCTCATCCAACGAAGTACAAAGGAATTGGAGACTTATCATCCGGAAAAAGACGAAACAGATATGGAATTAGCATTAATATGGGCATCCCAGCAAAATCCAACCAATATTAAAATTTTCGGGGCTACTGGGGGAAGGCTTGATCACTTTTTAGCCAATACCTTTCTGCTAACCAAATACCAAAAACCTGATTCATTTTCTATTGAAATCATTGATCTTCAAAATGAATTATCTTTCTTTTATCCTGGTCAATACCAGGTGAAGATGAATAGGGATAAAAAATATATTTCCTTTATCCCCCTTAGCTTAGAAGTGAGCGGATTATCGCTAACCGGTTTTAAATACCCACTTTTCAATCAAAATATAGATTTTGCTTCTTCCTTATGTATAAGCAATGAACTTATACAAAAAACTGGTACTTTTTCATTTGAAAAAGGCATATTAATGATGGTAAGAAGTAATGATTAAATCTTTAGGCGAGTACTTATCTATAAACAATGAATATACTATTAGGGGTAAATATGGGTATTTTCTAGGTTAGGAGGGAATGAAGTGAGATTTTATACGATTAAACTTCCAAGATTTTTAGGTGGAATTGTAAGGGCCATGCTGGGGGCGTTTAAAAAGGGGTAAGCCGCTTGACCCTTATAGATGAGCTTAAGTCCTTGGAAACGGTCATAAGATGGACTAAGAAGTTGATACACCTTACATTTTGGTCATCACAAAAAGGCGTCCTTAGCAGACGCCTTTTTGTGATGACTTTATTATACTCGTTCAACTTTTCCGGATTTAAGAGCTCTTGCGGAAACCCAAACACGTTTTGGTTTACCGTCTACAAGGATCCTCACTTTATGGAGATTTGCTTTCCATGTACGTTTATTCGCATTCATCGCGTGTGAACGTTTATTTCCAGATCTTGTTTTACGACCGGTGACGACACATTGTTTTGCCATTCTATATTCCCTCCTGTCACTGAAGTCAAACTATTCATTCGTTCATTCCTTCAATTTTGATCAGACACTTACATAATTTATCATACATACCTGCTGATTGCAATCATCTTAGCGATGCTCGCTAGGTTTCTTTTTGTAAAATCAAAATAGGGAAAGCTTTAAAAAAGGAGTCCGGTATAGTAAAATATCCTTATCTATGTTGTGAGTGCGTTAACAAACGATTATGGTGTATTATGTGAGGGATTTCGTCTAAATAAGGAGGAATTTACATGTCCATAGAATTAAAAAATAGCTACGGCTATATTGATATTTCCAATGAAGTTATTGCAACCATTGCAGGAGGTGCGGCAATGGATTGCTATGGAATTGTCGGGATGGCTTCTAAAAATCAAATTAAAGATGGGATAACTGATATTTTACGAAGAGAAAATTTTACTCGTGGAATCATTGTTCGTCAGGAAGAAGAAGCTTTACACATAGATATGTATATTATTGTCAGTTATGGAACGAAAATTTCTGAAGTCGCTCATAATGTACAATCCAAGGTGAAATATACACTTGAACAGACAATCGGAGTTGCCGCTGACACAGTTAATATTTATGTTCAAGGGGTCCGTGTAGTGAATCCGTGATGGAGGAGGGAAAAATTAGTGGCTATACAAACATTGGATGGAAATCAATTTGCTGAAATGATCTTAAAAGGGGCCAACCATTTGGAGGCCAATGCCCAAATGGTTGACGCATTAAATGTGTTTCCAGTACCTGATGGGGATACCGGGACCAATATGAATCTTTCCATGACTTCAGGATCAAAGGAAGTACAGAAAAACAAACAGGCCCATATCGGGAAAGTCGCAATGGCTTTATCTAAAGGCCTTCTAATGGGGGCGCGTGGGAATTCAGGTGTTATTTTATCCCAGCTTTTTCGTGGGTTTGCGAAAGAAATTGAGCATAAATCATTTCTAGATGCGTCTGAATTTGCTTCTGCATTTGAAGCTGGGGTAAAAACAGCATATAAAGCAGTCATGAAACCTGTAGAAGGGACCATTTTGACAGTCGCAAAAGATTCGGCGAAAAAAGCGGTAGAAATAGCCAAAGCAGAAAAGAATATTATCGTGATTATGGAAGCTGTTTTACAAGAGGCTAAAGCCTCGTTAAAACGGACACCCGACCTTTTGCCGGTTCTAAAAGAAGTAGGCGTTGTCGATAGCGGTGGCCAAGGTTTAGTCTGTGTGTATGAAGGATTTTTAGCTTCGTTAAAGGGAGAATCATTACCAAATACACCTGCCCTTGAACCAAGTATGGATGAACTTGTGAATGCACAACATCATCAGAGCGTACAAGGATTCCTACGTACGGAAGATATTGTGTACGGATATTGTACGGAATTTATGGTGAAGTTTGAGAACAATAAAAAGAAATTTTCGGAGCAGGCTTTTCAAGAGGATTTAAGTCATTTTGGGGACTCCTTACTTGTTATATCAGATGATGAGGTAGTGAAAGTTCACATCCATTCGGAAGAGCCCGGTAAAGTTCTTTCCTATGGTCAGCAATATGGAAGCTTAATCAATATGAAAATAGAGAATATGCGTGAACAGCACAGTTCCATCTTAGAAAAGGACAGACATCAAGGGAATAAAGAGAATGCAGGCTCAAAAGAAAAGCAACCATATGCCATTATTGCTGTTTCGATGGGATCTGGAATCGCTGAACTTTTCAAAAGTATCGGAGCTTCCAGGGTCATTGAAGGTGGGCAAACGATGAATCCTAGTACGGAGGATATTGTCAAAGCGATTCAATCCACACAGGCTGAAAAAATTCTTCTTCTTCCTAATAATAAGAATATTATTATGGCAGCGGAACAAGCCGCTCAGGTAGTAGAGGAAGAGGTATTGGTTGTCCCTACAAAGACCGTACCGCAAGGGTTAGCTGCTATTTTAGCCTTTAATCCTTCTGCCTCACTTGAACAAAATGGAAAGGGAATGAAGGAGGCTTCAGAAGAAATCAAAACAGGGCAAATCACGTATGCTGTACGTGATACGGTGATTGATGGGTTATCGATTCAAAAGGATGATTACATGGGGATTCATGATGGGAAGATCGTAGAAGCGAATCAAGATTTGACAACTACAGCCCAAAACCTGTTAAAAACAATGATTGATGATGATTCTGAAATTCTTACCATTCTTTATGGTGAAGACACCCAATCAAACGAGGTGGATCAATTGGTTGATTATCTAAATGAACATTATGAAGATCTTGAAGTAGAAGTTCATAATGGAAAGCAACCACTTTATCCGTATATTTTTTCAGTGGAGTAAAATAGATATAATAGAAGGGGGAACCCTTCTATTTCATTTTAATTCGATTAGTGCAGGGAGTGTAAAGAAAGGTGAATAGTTCGCTTGAGGGATCAACAACATTATTAAATGGGATTGGAGAGGAAACAGCACAAACACTCTCTGAAATGGGGATCGAGAATATTCATGATTTATTGAATTACCTTCCGTATCGATATGAAGACGTAAGGCTGCGTGATCTAAAGGAAGTGAGCCATGGTGAAAAAATAACGATCGAAGGTAGTGTTCATAGTGATCCAACGATTGTTTATTATGGGAGAAAGAAAAATAGATTAGTGATTCATTTACTCGTTGATCGATATTTGATTAAGGCTGTTTTTTTTAATCGAGCTTTTTTAAAAGGGAAAATATCAATCGGTGATACGATCATTGTCTCAGGGAAATGGGATAAGCATCGTTTGACCATTACCGGACAAGATATTCAAATTAATCCACAGGAACGAACAAATGATTTTGAACCTGTTTATCCTTTAAAAGGATCTATCACAATTAAAGCTTTAAAAAGATTTATCGCTCAAGCATTTCGAGAATTTGGTGATTTTATTCCTGAAACTTTACCCCCTGATTTATTAATAAAATATAAACTTCCAAGTAGAAAAGATGCTTTAAAAAAAATTCACTTTCCACAAGACCTTTCTGAGGTAAAAGAGGCAAGAAGGCGATTGATTTATGAAGAATTCTTCTTCTTTCAACTAAAATTACAGGCTTTCCGAAAACTGGAAAGGGAAGCATCTATAGGCCTCTCTCAACAATATAATTTGAAACAATTAAAAAAATTCATTCACTCTCTCCCCTTTGAATTGACCAATGCACAGAAAAAGGTTGTCAATGAAATTTGTAAAGATTTAAAATCTCCTTATAAAATGAATCGTTTATTGCAAGGAGATGTTGGGTCTGGGAAAACGATTGTAGCCGCTATTGCTCTCTATGCCAGTGTGACAGCCGGTTATCAGGGCGCTTTGATGGTGCCAACAGAAATTTTGGCGGAGCAGCATTTTTCCTCATTAAAATCCTTATTTGAGCAGACAGATATTACGATTGAATGGCTAACAAGCTCTGTAAAAGGGAAAAAACGGGAAGAAATACTTGCGAAGCTAGCTACAGGTGAAATCAATATTTTAATAGGGACCCATGCCCTTATTCAACAAGATGTCATTTTTGAAAAATTAGGTTTGGTTATAACGGATGAACAACATCGTTTTGGTGTGGAACAGCGACGAGTTTTACGGGAAAAAGGGGAGAAACCTGATGTGTTATTTATGACCGCTACCCCGATTCCTCGAACATTAGCGATCACTGTTTTCGGAGAAATGGATGTTTCGGTAATCAATGAGATGCCAGCCGGTCGAAAAAAAGTAGAGACTCATTGGGTTAAACATAAAATGCTGAATCGTGTACTAGAATTTATTGATAACGAATTAGCAAAAGGGAGACAAGCTTATATAATTTGTCCCTTAATAGAAGAGTCGGATAAACTAGATGTTCAAAATGCCATTGATGTCTATGAGTTATTATCACAGTATTTCAAAGATAAATATCAAATAGGTTTGATGCACGGAAAATTACCATCGAAAGAAAAAGAGGATGTCATGAGAGCGTTTAGTGTTAATCAGATACAGCTACTCGTCTCTACCACTGTTGTAGAAGTTGGAGTCAATGTTCCAAATGCTTCTCTTATGGTAGTCTATGATGCCGAACGCTTTGGACTTTCACAGCTACACCAGCTCCGAGGAAGGGTAGGACGTGGTAGTGAGCAATCCTATTGCATTTTATTAGCTGATCCTAAATCAGATGTGGGAAAAGAACGGATGAGGATCATGACGGAAACAACCGATGGGTTCGAGTTAAGCGAAAGAGATTTAGAGTTGCGTGGTCCTGGTGACTTTTTTGGCAAAAAACAAAGTGGATTACCTGAGTTTAAAATCGCTGATATGGTTCATGATTACCGAGCACTCGAAACAGCTCGTAATGATACAGCTACTCTACTTGAACAAGAATCCTTTTGGGAAAGCCCAGAGTATGCACCGTTGCGAAATTATTTATCTAAGTCGGGAGTATTAAAAGGGGAAAAATTAGATTGAACATTTATAGGATGAACGGCTAGGGGAGCGATGACAATCGCCACGCCAAGTCTGACCTACATCGTGTGGGCCTTACAGCTAAGGACGCGACGACAAACGCCACGCCGGTCTGACCTACATCGTGTGGGCCTAGCCGCTGGGCGTTAAGTCCACAGAGGAGCTGCGTAAAGGTTGCGCATTGCAGTGTCTTTTTATATACTA
Source organism: Lederbergia sp. NSJ-179 (assembly GCF_022867885.1). Classification (GTDB taxonomy): domain Bacteria; phylum Bacillota; class Bacilli; order Bacillales; family Bacillaceae_C; genus Lederbergia. The sequence goes on from NZ_JALIFP010000001.1 coordinate 290,302, forward strand.
CTGTTAATACCTAGTCTTAATATCTTGATTGGTGTGGATAAAAATGAGACCTTCGAAAAAGGAACGCCAAAGCTTATTACAAGAGACAATCCATGATAATCCGTTTATTACCGATGAAGAGCTGGCGGAAAAGTTTTCCGTCAGCGTGCAAACGATTCGGCTTGATCGAATGGAATTATCCATTCCTGAATTAAGAGAAAGAATCAAAACAGTGGCAGAGAAACATGTCGAAGATGAAGTCAAAGCCTTGCCGATTGAAGAGGTAATCGGGGATATCATTGATATTGAATTGGATCAATCAGCGATATCGATTTTTGATGTAAAAAAGGAACATACGTTCAAACGGAACTCGATTGCAAGGGGACATCATTTATTTGCGCAGGCTAATTCGCTTGCCGTTGCGGTTATCAATGATGAACTTGCTTTAACTGTAAAAGTGAGCATTCGTTTTACACGACCGGTTAAAGCAGGTGAAAGGGTTGTTGCAAAAGCAAAAGTTCGAAAACAAGCATGGTCAACAGATCGTACCATTGTAGATGTGAAAAGCTATGTGGATAAAGAATTAGTGTTTAAGGGAGAATTTGAAATGTTTCGTTCGAGCCTAATGACAGAGGGTGAAAATGCATGAAAATAGCGATTGATGCTATGGGGGGAGATCATGCTCCTAAGGAAATCATACAAGGAGTGAATCGCGCTATCCAGGAATTTACCGATATCGAATGTATGTTATTCGGAAAAGAATCAGAAATCAAAAAATATGCGATAGAAAATGAACGATTATCCATCTTTCATACGGATGAGAAGATTGCCTCGACAGATGAACCTGTTAAAGCGGTGCGGAGGAAAAAAGCGGCTTCAATGGTGATGATGGCTCAAGCTGTAAAAGATAAAAAAGCAGATGCTTGTATATCAGCTGGAAATACCGGAGCCCTTATGGCGGCGGGTTTATTTGTAGTGGGACGAATCAAGGGAATTGACCGTCCAGCACTTGCGCCTACCTTACCGACTTTGGATGGGAAAGGATTTGTCTTTTTAGATGTGGGGGCAAATGCGGATGCTAAACCTGAGCATTTATTACAATATGCGATTATGGGAAGTATCTATGCGGAAAATGTTAGAAAGCTTACCAAGCCAAAAGTAGCTCTGCTTAATATCGGTACAGAGGAAAATAAAGGGAATGATCTGACGAAAAAAGCGTTTGAGCTACTCCAAAATTCAAAGCTAAATTTTATCGGTAATATTGAAGCGCGTGATTTACTTGAAGGTCATGCGGATGTTGTTGTAACGGATGGTTTTACCGGTAATGTCGTATTAAAAACCATTGAAGGAACCGCTTCAGGCCTTTTCTCGATGTTAAAGGACATCTTTATGAATAGCTTTAAAAATAAATTAGCAGCAGGTTTCATAAAATCAGATTTAATGCAATTAAAAAACAAAATGGATTATTCAGAATATGGAGGCGCCTGTCTTTTTGGTCTAGATGCACCGGTTATAAAAGCACATGGCTCTTCCAATGCAAATGCGCTTTACCATGCCATAAGACAAACAAGAGAAATGGTTCAACATAATATCTCCAAAACAATCGGAGATTCCGTAAAAATAGATAGTGAATAAAAAATGGGAGAGATGGAGAATGGGGAAAATAGCATTTGTATTTCCTGGCCAGGGTTCTCAAACAGTTGGAATGGGTGCCACTGTTAGGGAAACAGATCATAAGGCGAGAGCAATATTTGACTCCGCAGATAAACGACTACATAGAGATTTGACATCTCTTATATTAAATGGACCACTAGAAGAGTTAACAAAGACTATGAACGCACAACCAGCCTTACTTACAACCAGTGTCGCTCTTTTACAAGCATTTCAGGAGGCTGGAATCCAACCTGATTTTACTGCGGGACACAGTCTTGGGGAGTATTCTGCTTTAGTGGCAAGCGGGGCTATCCCTTTTTCCGATGCTGTGTTTGCCGTCTCTAAGAGGGGGGAGTTAATGGAAGAGGCCGTTCCAAATGGTAAAGGAACGATGGCCGCTGTCCTTGGAATCGATCGTCATCTTCTTTCGATTATTTGTGAGAAAATCACAGATAACGGGGAGCCAGTACAATTAGCCAATCTCAACTGTCCCGGTCAAATCGTTATTTCTGGTACTGTAGAAGGGGTATCTCGAGCAGGGGTAGAGGCAAAAAACAAAGGGGCTAAACGAGTACTACCATTACAAGTTAGCGGTCCTTTCCATTCCATTTTAATGAAGCCGGCGGCAGAAAAATTTAAGACAGTGTTGGAGCAGATTACAATTCGTGATGGTCAGATTCCTATAATTGCCAATGTGACAGCAGAACCAACTCAGGACAAACATGATATTCAAAAACTTCTGCTGGAACAGCTATATTCTCCTGTTCTATGGGAGGATTCCATACGAAAAATGATTGAACTTGGTGTGGACTCGTTTGTAGAAATTGGACCAGGAAAAGTGTTATCTGGTCTGATTAGAAAAATTAGCAGAGAGGTTACAACTCTATCTGTCCAAGATCCAGAGAGTTGCCAGGCTGCCATTACGGTATTGAGGGGGAACGGTGGATGAAGCTTGAAGATAAAGTAGCGATTGTAACAGGTGCTTCTAGAGGAATCGGCAAGGAAATTGCAATAACCTTAGCAAAAGAAGGCGCAAATATTGTTGTAAACTACTCAGGTAATAAGGAAAAGGCAAAAGAAACGTTGGATGAAATCATCGCAATGGGAAGAAAGGCAATCATCTATCAATGTGATGTATCAGATCCTGATGCCGTCCAATTCATGATCAAAGAAACCATTCAACAGTTCGGAAAAGTAGATGTCTTGGTGAATAATGCAGGAATTACACGGGATAATTTATTAATGAGAATGAAAGAAACAGAATGGGATGACGTAATAGACACAAATTTAAAAGGTGTTTTTAATTGTACGAAAAGTGTGTCAAGACAAATGATGAAGCAACGAGCTGGAAGAATCATTAATATTTCATCTGTTGTAGGGTCTAGTGGAAATCCTGGACAAGCTAATTATTCCGCAGCAAAAGCAGGTGTAATTGGATTAACAAAGACATCAGCTCTTGAACTTGCTTCACGAGGAATTACCGTAAATGCCATTTCACCAGGTTTCATTACGACAGATATGACAGATCAACTGCCTGGAGAAACAAAAGAAGCCATGCTTAAGCAGATCCCGCTTGGAACTTTAGGAGAACCAGAGGATATTGCAAGGGCTGTTGTGTTTCTTGCGTCTGATGATGCTAAATATATAACCGGGCAAACTTTACATGTCAATGGCGGAATGTATATGTAAAGAAGGACTAAGTTTACGTTCAGGCTAGCTAAATTGGAAAATAATCCCCACTTTTGGAAGTTTCATTTTATCTTTTACAGAGATTCGATTATAATACTTGAGGGGAGGTGACGAAATGGCAAACACAGTTGAACGAGTCACAAAAATAATTGTAGATCGATTAGGTGTCGAAGAATCAAAAGTAACACTTGAAGCTTCATTTAAAGATGATCTAGGGGCAGATTCTCTTGATGTAGTTGAACTTGTCATGGAATTAGAGGATGAGTTTGATATGGAAATTTCAGATGATGATGCAGAAAAAATTGCAACAGTGGGCGACGCTGTCAATTACATAGAAAGTAATGCCTAGTCGCTAATGTCTGGATATGTCCCGTCGCTTGCTGACGGGGCTTTTCTACGTTGTTTGAAAAAGTGTAGAACAGTTTAGAAAACTAACTCAAATTAGGTGAGAATATGCGTAAATCTAATCGAAATCGAACGAAAAATACGCTTTATAATCAAAATCTAAAAGACTTTCAAGCCAAAATTGGTATAAAATTTCATAATGAAAAGCTATTAAGACAGGCTTTTACCCATTCATCCTATGTGAATGAGCATCGAAGAAGGCCATTTGAAGATAATGAGCGCTTAGAATTTCTAGGGGATGCTGTGTTAGAACTTGCAATTTCCCAATATTTATATAAAAAATTTCCGACAATCAGTGAAGGAGAACTCACAAAACTTCGCGCCTCCATCGTTTGCGAACCAGCACTTGTTCAGTTTGCGAATGAGTTGAATTTTGGTGATGTCGTTCTGCTCGGAAAAGGGGAAGAAATGACGGGGGGACGTGCGCGGCCTGCACTATTGGCAGATGCATTTGAAGCCGTAATCGGTGCATTATATTTAGATCAAGGATTGGATCAGGTCATTTCTTTGCTAGAAAAGGTTGTATACCCTAAAGTGGATGCAGGTGCTTTTTCGCATGCGATGGATTTTAAAAGCCGATTGCAAGAAGTGGTACAAAGAGATGGGACAAGTACATTGGAATACGATATTTTACAAGAAGAGGGACCGGCTCATAATCGAGTGTTTGTATCCCAAGTTTCTTTAGATGGTCATATTCTTGGAAAAGGGAAAGGCCGGTCCAAAAAAGAAGCTGAACAACACGCTGCTCAGATGGCTTTAGATGAACTGCGTTCTCATAAACAATAAACGGGCGAAAAAGAGGAGGATAAGGATGTTCCTCAAACAACTAGACATTATCGGTTTCAAATCATTTGCTGAAAAAACGACACTTGAATTTGTTCCAGGCGTTACAGCGGTAGTGGGACCCAATGGGAGCGGCAAAAGTAATATTACCGATGCAATCCGTTGGGTATTAGGAGAACAATCTGCTAAATCATTACGCGGTGGAAAAATGGAAGATGTCATTTTCGCTGGTAGTGATTCAAGAAAACCATTAAATTTTGCGGAAGTTTCTCTCACATTAAATAATGAAGATGGCACATTACCGGTCGAATACAATGAGGTATGTGTGGCCAGAAGGGTATTTCGGACAGGAGATAGTGAATATTTATTAAATGGTCATAGTTGTCGGCTCAAGGACATCATTGACTTATTTATAGATTCAGGGCTGGGGAAAGAGGCCTTTTCCATCATTAGCCAAGGGAAAATTGAAGAAATTTTAAACAGTAAACCAGAAGAGAGAAGAACGATCTTTGAAGAGGCGGCAGGCGTTTTAAAATATAAAAATCGAAAGAAAAAGGCGGCATTCAAACTTCAGGAAACGACAGAGAATTTAAATCGGGTGAATGATATTCTGTACGAGTTAGAAAGTCAGATGGAACCACTCAAAGTTCAAGCCTCTATGGCAAAGGATTATCTGCAGAAGAAGAAAGACTTGGAGACACATGAAATTGCCTTAACCGTTTATGAAATTGGTGAGAAGCATTCTCAATGGGAAGCATCCAAGCAAGAAGTGGAAAGATTAACGGTGAAAGAAGCGGATTTGTCTTCCCACATTCAACAAGTAGAATCCTCATTAGAGAAGGAAAGAAACAATTTAACCACTCTTGATGAGAAAATAGCTGAATGGCAATCTGCTCTATTAACCTCTTCTAAAGAATTGGAAAAACTTCAAGGCAGACTTGGAATATTAACAGAGAGAAAAAATAATGCAGCCCTAAATTCAGGACAATTGCAGAAAAACATTTCAGATGCTGAACAAAAAATGATACAAATAAAACAGAAACAAGAAGAAACGAAGGTTGAATGGCAGGAAAAAAAGCAAGAAGCTAAAAATATTAAAAAATTATTAACCGAAAAAAGGAAAAAGGCAAGTACGCTAAATGATTCTATTGAGGAGACGATTGAATCATTAAAAAGTGATTATATTGAAGTTTTGAATCAACAGGCAAGCGCTAAAAATGAATTTCATTATTTAGAACAGCAATTAAAACAACAAATTTCGAAAAGTAATCGGCTTGATGAAGAAAATAAAAGGTATCTTGAACAACGAAAAGAGTATATGAATCAGTTAGATAAAAATATAAAGGCAGTAGAAGATATTGAAAAAGAGTTGACTTCACAAATAGAACAATTTCGCGAAACTCAAGCTCTGATCGGGGAATTAAAAGAGAAATACGAAGAGAAAAATGCGTTAATCAATAAGGCATACCAATTCATTCAAAAAGCAGAATCTCGAAAAGATACTTTAGAAGAGATGGAAGAGGATTATACAGGATTTTATCATGGAGTAAGAGAAGTTTTGAAAGCCAAAAAAAATGAACTAAGTGGAATTGAAGGAGCGATTGCAGAACTTATCCATGTACCTCCGCAATTTGCGAAGGCAATTGAAACAGCGCTTGGTGGAGCCATGCAACATATTGTCGTAAGGACGGAAGCAGATGCTCGAAATGCCATTGCTTTTTTGAAAAGAAAACAAATGGGAAGAGCTACTTTTTTGCCTATGAATGTCATTAAAGGAAAAAGTCTTCCGATCAATCAACAAAGGCAGCTTTCTTCTCACCCTGCTTATATTGGTATAGCAGAAAGCTTAGTGGACAGTGAGGAATTTTATAAACCGGCTGTCCAGCATTTACTTGGAAATATCGTGATTGCAGATTCATTAGCGGGGGCAAATCAAATAGCTAAACTATTGCAGTTTCGCTACAGGATTGTGACCCTTGACGGTGATGTCATAAACCTTGGTGGCTCTATGACGGGTGGCGCCTCTAAACAAAAAACGACTTCCTTGATCGGGCGGAAGACGGAACTTGAAGAGCTGAAAAATAAACTAGCAGAAATGAAAAGCAAAACGAAAGTACTTGAAGAAGAGTGGCATCAGCTTAAACTTCAATTAACAAATGCTGAACATAAACTAGAAACGATGAAAGAGAATGGGGAAAAGCTGCGCATTCAGAAGAACGAGGCCCAATCCGTTGTCACTCAAATAGAAATGAACAAAAAGAATATTGATGATCGTCTCGCTCTATACGATCTAGAAACAAATGAACTAAAAGGGGAAAAAAATAAAATAAAAGAACGAATGGATGATTTAGAGGAAATTACATCCAACTGTAATGAAAAAATAATCACATTAAATCAAAAAATTGAAGAATTAACAAAACAGCGAAATAATGAAAGACAATCAAAAGAATCCCTTGAAAAAGAAATAAATGAACTATCATCCAGAAATGCGGTTATCAATGAGCAGCTTCAATCGACTGAAAAACATCTTGAGAATCTTATAATGGAGTATAAGGAGATGGAGGCAAATAAAAACTCATTAATGGATGATCTGAATTTTTTACAAGGGGAAATGACGGGCCATCAAACGAGCGAGGAAGATTTAACAGAACAAATCAAGCTCCAATCGATCGAGAAAAAGCAGTCAGAGGAACAGTTAAATAAAAAAAGAGAAGATAGGTTTCAACTACAAGTATCCATCGAGCAAAAAGAGGCTACTCTAAAAGAGCAGAAAAGATTGTATAATGGGATTAGCAATGCTTTAAGGGATGAAGAAGTGAAGAAAAATCGACTTGATGTGGAACTGGATAATCTTCTTCATATGTTAAGAGAGGAATATTCCCTTTCTTATGAGGGAGCAAAAGAACAATATCCACTCATTCTTTCTGTTGAGGAAACCCGAAAGAAAGTGAAGTTGATTAAGCGTGGACTGGACGAACTTGGTTCTGTCAATCTTGGAGCGATAGAAGAATATGATCGAGTATATGAAAGATATCATTTCCTCTTAGAGCAGCAGAAAGATTTAACAGAAGCAAAAACACATTTATTTAGAGTGATGGATGAAATGGATGATGAAATGAAAAGAAGGTTTAGCACGACTTTTTATGAAATCCAAGACCAATTTATGGGTGTGTTTAGGGCGCTATTTGGCGGAGGAAGGGCTGAACTAAAGTTGACCGAACCAGCGGATTTATTGAATACTGGGGTTGATATTGTTGCCCAACCACCTGGAAAAAAACTTCAAAATCTAAGTCTATTATCAGGTGGAGAACGATCCTTAACAGCGATTGCCTTACTTTTTTCTATATTGAAAATAAGACCTGTTCCTTTCTGTGTTTTGGATGAGGTCGAGGCAGCACTAGATGAAGCCAATGTACAAAGGTTTAGTCATTACCTTCGAGCATTTAGTCAGGAAACCCAATTTATCGTCATTACCCATCGCCAAGGCACAATGCAAGGGGCAGATGTGCTGTACGGGGTGACCATGCAGGAATCCGGAGTGTCTAAAATCGTATCTGTCAAGTTGGAAAATGCACAAGAGATGGTGCAATAAATAAAGGGGGAATTATAATGAGTTTTTTTAATAAATTAAAAGAAAAATTTACTTCCTCAACAGATTCTGTATCCGAAAAGTTTAAAACGGGATTAACGAAAACAAGGAATCAATTTGCTGGGAAGGTAAATGATCTTGTTGCTCGGTATCGAAAAGTAGATGAGGACTTTTTTGAAGAATTAGAAGAGATTCTCATTCAAGCAGATGTCGGTTTTGAAACAGTGATGGATTTAATGGACGAATTAAAAATGGAAGTCAAGCGAAGAAATATTAAAAACCCTGAGGAACTACAACCTGTCATTTCAGAAAAATTAATCGAGATTTATAACGGTGGAGAGGAGCTATCCTCTGAATTGTCCATTAAGACAGACGAATTAACCGTTATTTTATTTGTTGGGGTCAATGGGGTGGGAAAAACGACCACTATTGGGAAATTAGCTCATAAATTAAAACAAGAAGGAAAAAAGGTGATGTTGGCTGCAGGTGATACGTTTCGGGCAGGAGCCATTGAGCAATTGGAAGTATGGGGAAAACGCGTCGGCGTGGAAGTAATCAAACAAGAGGAAGGATCAGACCCTGCTGCTGTGATGTACGATGCCCTGCAAGCAGCTAAGTCTAGGAAAGTGGATATCCTTCTATGCGATACAGCTGGAAGATTGCAAAACAAGGTGAATCTTATGAAGGAATTGGAAAAGGTCAAACGAGTCATTGAAAGGGAGGTTCCGGGAGCACCTGATGAAGTTTTGCTCGTATTAGATGCAACAACGGGACAAAACGCTTTAATCCAAGCGAAAACCTTTAAAGAAGCAGTCGATGTCAGTGGAATTGTCTTATCCAAATTGGATGGAACGGCTAAGGGAGGAATTGTTCTCGCTATCCGTAATGAACTGAATCTTCCGGTGAAATTTGTCGGGCTTGGAGAACAAATGGATGATCTTCAAGAATTTGATCCGGAAAAATATGTTTATGGGCTTTTCTCTGATGTGATCGACGAACTGGAAGAAAATTAATATGTTTTTGCTGGTCGATCGGGTTTTTGTAGATCCAATCACGCTTTGGATCTACATTTTTGCCGAACCATCGCATTTTCGTAGATCCAACCATGCTTTGGATCTACATTTTTGCCGAACCATCGCATTTTCGTAGATCCAACCATACTTTGGATCTACATTTTTGCTGAACCATCGCATTTTCGTATATCAAATCACGCCTTGGATCTATGTTTTTGCCGAACCATCGCATTTTCGCAGATCCAATCACGCTTTGGATCTACATTTTTACCGAACCATCGTGTTTTCATAGATCCAACCACGCCTTTGATTTTAAAAAATAATAGCGGAACTTGACAATTCAGTTTTTTATCGGTAAGATTTTGCTGTAAAGGCGTTTAACTTAACGAGGTGGGGTTTGTATGACAATGCTTGAGAAAACAACACGCATCAACTATCTATTTGATTTTTATCAAGCGTTGTTGACTCCTAAGCAACAAAATTATATGTCCCTTTATTATTTGGATGATTTTTCATTGGGGGAAATAGCCGACGAATTTCAGGTAAGTCGCCAAGCTGTTTATGATAATATTAAAAGAACAGAGACTATGCTGGAAGATTACGAAGAAAAGTTAAAATTATTTCATAAATACCAAAAACGAAAACAAATCACCAAGCAAATGAAACGTTGCCTAGATGATGGTAAATTGGATAAAGTGATGCTGGAATATTATCTGGGTTTGCTTGATGAATTGGATTAGGGGGCGGCCATATGGCGTTTGAAGGTTTAGCCGACCGACTACAGGCAACAATGAAAAAAATTCGCGGCAAAGGAAAAGTTTCCGAAGCGGATGTTAAGACGATGATGCGTGAAGTCCGACTTGCCTTACTGGAAGCAGATGTAAACTTTAAAGTTGTGAAGCAATTTATCCAAAAAGTCAGCGAGAGAGCCGTCGGACAAGAAGTAATGAAAAGTCTTACTCCTGGCCAACAAGTCATTAAAGTTGTAAAAGAAGAACTAACAGATTTAATGGGTGGAGAGCAAAGTAAAATAGCTGTTGCTAAACGACCGCCAACGGTCGTTATGATGGCAGGACTTCAAGGGGCAGGGAAGACAACATTTGCAGGGAAATTAGCTAATTTATTACGGAAAAAGCATAATCGAAGTCCTTTGCTTGTGGCTGCAGACATTTATCGACCGGCAGCGATTAAACAATTGGAGACCATTGGAAAGCAATTAAATTTACCCGTTTTTTCAATGGGAGATCAAGTGAGCCCGGTAGAAATTGCACAGAAAGCGATTGAAAAGGCGAAGGAAGAACATTACGATTATGTTTTAATTGACACTGCTGGACGTCTTCACATTGATGGGGAATTGATGCAGGAATTAAAAGATATTAAAGAAGTGGCAAATCCGGACGAAATTTATCTTGTTGTGGACGCCATGACTGGCCAAGATGCTGTGAATGTGGCAAAAGCCTTTAATGATCAACTTGAGGTTACAGGTGTGGTTCTAACAAAACTAGATGGGGATACGAGGGGCGGTGCGGCCCTTTCTATTCGAGCGGTGACCGATAAACCGATTAAGTTTGTCGGTACGGGTGAAAAAATGGATGCATTAGAAGCTTTTCATCCGGAACGCATGGCCTCTAGAATTCTTGGGATGGGAGATATGCTCACACTAATCGAAAAAGCTCAAGTTTCAGTTGATGAAGAAAAGGCAAAGGAGCTTGAACAAAAATTAAGAACGGCTTCCATCGATTTTGATGATTTTCTAGAGCAACTCTCACAAATGAGGAATATGGGACCACTTGATGAGCTATTGAAAATGATGCCTGGTGCGAATAAGATTAAAGGAATGAATAATCTGCAAATTGATGAGAAGCAGCTTAATCACATCGAAGCGATTATCCAGTCCATGACGCCCCAGGAAAAACAACAGCCTGATATTATTAATTCGGGACGCAGGCGACGAATTGCCAAGGGGAGCGGTACAACCATTCAAGAGGTGAATCGCCTTTTAAAGCAATTTGAAGAAATGAAGAAAATGATGAAGCAAATGTCAGGTATGCAACAAAAAGGAAAGAAGAAAGGCTTTAAACTTCCTTTTATGTAATCTTTCCAATTGTGTCCAGCTCCGGGCGGTAGGGGCAAGAAGCTCGCAGGATGCGAGTTCATCGGCGTTGCGACAGGACGTCGCGCTCTTAGCCGATGTTCCGCTTAATAACCTGAATCCTTCGAAGGGAAAAAGCACCCTTCTACGGATTCAGAACATTTGCTTGTCGCCCCTAGGCAACCGCCCTCCGCTTTTCTAGATTGTTAAGAAAAAATACTTTACAAACAAAGGACTTTTTTGGTATTATACTATCTTGTGTGAAACTATTCGGAGGTGCTATGTTAAATGGCAGTTAAAATTCGCTTAAAACGTATTGGAGCAAAGAAAGCTCCTTTCTATCGTATTGTTGTGGCAGACTCTCGTTCTCCACGTGATGGAAGAATTATTGAAGAAATTGGCACGTATAACCCGGTTACACAGCCGGCTCAAGTGGCCATTAATGAAGAAAATGCAATCAAATGGATGCAAAATGGTGCAAAACCATCTGATACTGTCCGTAACTTGTTTTCAAAACAAGGAATCATGGAAAAATTCCATAACGCCAAGCACGGCAAATAATTGTGATAAATATGGAAAAGTTGATCTTGTCGATCGTCAAGCCTATTGTTGATTTTCCAGATGACGTTCAGGTGGAGAAAAAGGAAGAAGAGCACCGTATCATTTATAAACTTTTTACTCATGAAAATGACATTGGAAAAGTGATTGGGAAAAATGGTAGAGTGGCGAAATCCATTAGAGCCGTGATCTATGCAGCAGCAGGACTAAAACAACAAAAGAAGGTTTACTTGGAAATCGACTAATAAAGGGAGGCGAGACACCTCCCTTTTTTGATTCAAAAAGCAAGATATACATATAAAAAGAAAGACGGAGGATGATAAAATGAAAATTCTCCAGAAAGTAACAGTCAAACAAATCTTGACTGAAACAAGCAAGGAAAATTTATTGCAAAAATATAAGCAAAACAAACAACAATTACAAAAAGAATGCGACCAGCTTGTGTTTGAAATGAAGAAGCTTGAACGGAATCGTAAATATCCTTCAGGAGGATTAAAAACTCAATTTGATAAAGAAATTGATCTTCGGAAAGAAAGAATGAAATTAATTGATTTTCAAATCGAACAATTGGACATCCTTCCTCTTGGAAGCGAATTACAAGATCACGAGGTTCAGGCCATGGTTGATATTCAGGTTGGCGATAATTGGGAACAGGTTACAACAGGGAAAACGGTTGTGGTGAAAGATGGTATCATAACAGAGATAAGGGAGAGATGAAATAGATGGAACGTTGGTTTAAAGTTGGAAAAATTGTAAACACCCACGGTATACACGGTGAAGTAAGAGTGATTTCAAGCACGGATTTTCCTGAACAACGATTTGCCATTGGACAACCTCTCCATCTTTTTTTACAAAAGGACCACTCTCCCATAAAGCTCACAGTAAAAAGTCATCGCAAACATAAAAATTTCGATTTGCTTTCGTTTGAAGGATATAACCATATTCATGATGTGGAACCATGGAAGAATGGGATCTTGAAGGTTTCTGAAGCCCAATTAGAACGATTGCCAGAAGGAGAATACTATTTCCACGAAATTATTGGCTGTACGGTGATGGACGAAAACCGGAAGCCGATCGGAGTGGTAAAAGAGATTTTAACACCTGGGGCAAACGATGTTTGGGTCGTGAAAACAAAAGAGGGAAAAGAATATTTGATCCCTTATATTGAAGATGTTGTGATCAATATATCGATCGATGCTCAGGAAATTACGATCAAACCAATTGAAGGATTGCTTGACGAATGAAAATTGATATTTTAACCTTATTTCCGGAAATGTTTACAGGTGTATTAGGTGCTTCTATTTTAAAGAAAGCGGAAGAAAAACAAGCGGTCTCCTATTCCCTAGAAAACTTCCGCCGATTTTCAGATAACAAACATAAAACAGTCGACGATTATCCATATGGCGGGGGAGCTGGGATGGTCCTCAAGCCGCAACCTATCTTTGATGCGGTATCTCACTTAACAGATAAAAGTACGACAAAACCGCGAATCATTTTACTCTGTCCCCAAGGAGAACGATTTGATCAGAAAAAGGCCGAAGAACTTGCCAAGGAAGAGCATCTTATTTTTATCTGTGGTCATTATGAGGGGTATGATGAACGAATCAGAGAACATTTGGTAACGGACGAAATATCGATTGGGGATTATGTGCTAACAGGAGGGGAATTGGGGGCCATGGTGGTCATTGACGCGGTCGTTCGCTTACTTCCTGGGGTATTAGGAAATGAGGAGTCTCCCATTCATGATTCTTTCTCTACCGGGTTGCTAGAACATCCGCATTACACAAGACCTGCTGATTTTCGAGGGATGAAAGTGCCAGATATTTTATTAACTGGTAACCATGCCAAAATTGAAGAATGGAGAAGAGAACAATCGCTGAAAAGGACGAAAGAACGGCGTCCGGATTTATTAAAGTGAATGATTACTTACGTTGCGCATTCCAAAATTAAGGGGATTTCGGTAGATTCCATTTCTGAGCAATATATACAAAAAACACTCGAAAGATTAAAGGGAAATAAAACGATTGTCGTTGTCGTCCATAGGCTTTCTACTATTTTCTACTCAGCGAAAATTTCCGATTGAAAACTATGGTTCGATATGGTAATATAGCTTAGTGGCAAAGACTGTGATAGTCGCGATTGCCGTAACAACGATGTTCCGCTGCAAGGATGTAAGTTTGTATGAACTTCGGTTGGAAGGAGATGAATTCGATGCACAAATTGATTGAAGAAATTACAAAAGAGCAACTTAAAACGGATTTACCCAAGTTTCGTGCTGGGGATACGGTTCGTGTCCATGTGAAAGTTGTAGAAGGAACTCGTGAAAGAATCCAGCTTTTCGAGGGTGTTGTGATTAAGCGCCGTGGTGGTGGAATCAGTGAAACTTTCACTGTCCGCAAAATTTCCTATGGTGTTGGGGTTGAACGTACTTTCCCTTTACACACTCCAAGAATTGCGAATATTGAAGTCGTGCGTCGTGGTAAGGTTCGTCGAGCAAAACTTTACTACATGCGTAAATTACGCGGTAAAGCGGCTCGTATCAAAGAAATTCGTTAATCATCGAATGGATCTTATATGTGGACATGCAAAAGGAGCTTGGATTATACAAGCTCTTTTTTCAATACTGGATAAAGATAAGGGATGGAAGTTTTTAATTTCCTTATTTTCCTGTACAATAGTAAAGAGAATAGACAGATAGTGGAAGGAATTGGGATGGATGGTGAAAAGATGACAAAAGAAAAAAATGAACTTTGGGAATGGACAAAAGCATTATTAATTGCAGTGGCCCTTGCAGCAATTATTCGTTATTTTCTCTTTACTCCGATTGTCGTAGATGGATATTCGATGACGCCGACTTTGCACAATGGGGATAAGATGATTGTAAACAAGCTTGGAAAACCCGACCGTTTTGATATTATTGTGTTTCATGCGCCTGAGCACAAGGATTACATCAAGCGTGTCATTGGATTGCCAGGGGATACAGTCGAATATCGAGATGATATTCTCTATATCAATGGAGAGGCCTATGAGGAGCCCTATTTAGAAAAATCCAAACAGGAAATTTTTGATGGCCCGTTTACAGAAGATTTTACCTTAGAAGAAACGCCTGTAGGAACAAAAACTGTGCCTGAGGGGGAAGTATTTGTCATGGGAGATAACCGTCGTTCCAGTAAAGATAGTCGGCATATTGGTACGATTTCTATGGATGAAATCATCGGTGATACACGTATTGTATTTTGGCCTCTGCAAGATATTCGAATGGTGAAGTAATGAGTGGAGTGAAGATGTTATGACGATACAGTGGTTTCCTGGACATATGGCCAAAGCCAGACGAGAAGTAACGGAAAAGTTAAAATTAGTTGATATCATTTTCGAACTTGTTGATGCTCGTATACCTGTATCATCATCCAATCCCATGCTACAGGAAATCATTCAACAAAAGCCTAGGTTAATTTTATTAAATAAAGCGGATATGGCGGATCGACAATTAACGGATGAATGGATTGCTTATTATGCCAAGCAAGGCTTAACGGCGCTAGCAATTAACTCTCAGGCTGGTAAAGGGATGAAACAAATTATCCATTCAGCAGAAATACTGCTAAAGGAAAAACGCATGCGTGATAAGGCGAAAGGGTTAAGACCAAGGGCGATAAAGGCGATGATTATTGGAATTCCGAATGTTGGCAAATCAACCTTGATTAATCGACTAGCTAAACGAAATAGGGCCAAAACAGGCAATATGCCGGGGGTTACGAAAGCACAACAATGGATTAAGGTTGGAAAAGAACTAGAACTATTGGATACCCCGGGGATCCTATGGCCAAAGTTTGAAGATCCGATTATAGGTTATAAACTCGCATTAACAGGTGCGATTAAAGATACCCTATTAAATATGCAGGATATTGCTGAATTTGGTTTGCAGTTTCTCTTAAATCATTATCCCAAAAAGCTTTTAGAACGCTATCAACTTGTTGAGTTGCCAACAAATCTCTTGAATGTATTTGGAGATATTGCTATATCTTCAGGTTATGTGACTTCTGAAGATGAACCAGATTACGAAAAAACGGCTGAACGGATCGTGCGAGATATAAGAATGCAGAAGTTTGGAAATCTAACCTTTGATTTTCCAGAAAGTATAGAAGAATAATGGTGTCTAACATGAAAACATTATCTATCGCTAAGGTGGAGCAAATTTTAAAACATACACAAGATGAAGAAGATCCTATCTTAATGGACTTAAAAGCAGATAGGCGAAAAGGGATTCAGACGCTTCTGAGGCGTTGGTATAAGCAAAAGGAGCAGGAAAAAAAGGACTGGGAGCATTATCAGTCCATGTCCACTTATGAAAAACAAGCTAGACAGATGGGTTACCATTTCATTGTGGGGATCGATGAAGTAGGACGTGGTCCGCTAGCAGGACCTGTCGTGTCCGCAGCGGTTATTTTACCTGAAAATCATTACATATTCGGTCTAAATGATTCAAAAAAATTGACAGCCAATAAACGTAATCAGCTTTACCAACAAATTATGGATCATGCCATTTCTGTCGGAATTGGCATGATCTCATCAGAAGAAATAGATCAATTGAATATTTTTCAGGCTACAAAAAAGTCTATGCTGGCCGCCCTCCAAAATTTGCAGGTAAAACCAGACTTTTTACTTATTGATGCCATTCAATTAGAGAGTATCTACCCTGAGTTACCGATTGTCAAAGGCGATATGTATAGTGTTAGCATTGCCGCCGCTTCGATCGTCGCCAAAGTAACGCGGGATCAGCTCATGACAAAATACCACTCCCGTTACCCCGAATATGGCTTTCAAGAGCATAAGGGGTATGGAACGAAAAAACATTTAGAAGCCCTTAAACAATTTGGACCTTGTCCCATTCATCGTACCTCATTTGAGCCGATAAAATCGCTACTTAAAGAGCGTGTTCAAAAAGGAGGATAAAAAGGACCAAGAAGTTCGAGGCGGCGCAGCTTTGAGCAGCGGAACGTATGCAGTTAATACGTGAGCAGCGGAAAAGCAAGCCAACGAAGAAATTCGCAGTGTCATTTTTACCGGAGGCCTGCAGGACGCAGGTCACAAAGGCGTTGCGACAGGATGTCGCGAATTTAGCCTTTGATCCTTATTTTTGAACATCCACTACTTAAAGAAGGAGAATAAATGATGCCATTTCATTCCATAATCCGTTCTTTATTACAAACTCCCGTTGCTACAGAAGGAAGAGGCTTGGAATTGAAACCAGGTCAAATTTTCTATGGGAAATTAGGCAAACTTTTTTCTGGTCAATATGCGGAAATTTGGTTAGACGGTCAAAAGTTAATGGCGAAAATGGAAGCTCCTTTAATAAGCGGGAAAGGATATTGGTTTCAAGTTTCATATAAGTCTGGGGAAATGATCTTAAAGGTACTTAATAAAGAACAGGGCCCTTTTGCCCGTTCTATTCAGCCTAATTCTTCTCCACACCTTCTCGGTCTTCGCGATACAAAGACTCATCAGGCGTTCACTAAATTTTTAATGGATGAACAACTATCATTCACAAAGGAAGAAATACATCAGGCAGCGCATCTTTTATCTTTAGCAGATCATTCCGATACGGGCATGCAGATTTTAAAGGTTATGAACAGGAAAAATATCCCTCTCCATGAAAGCCTTTTTAAATCCTTACTTGAAGTCCATAAAGAGACAACAATATCGAATTCTATGGGTCATTTACGGCAGTTGCTCATAGACGAAAAACATGTAAGTGAAACGGGAAAAGCCATTTTAAAATTATTGGAAGAATGGGAAATGCCTGTACAACATAGTAAGAATGACTTGTCAAATGAATCTGCGCGACAAGTGGCTTTGACAAAAATGAAACAGTCCATGATGAGACTCGGTTTAGACTACGAAGCTCGGTTATTTCATAATCAATTTAAGAAAGAAACAATCGAAACATCATTCAAGCCACTACTTGTAAAATATGTCCAAGAAGAAACAGTTGGAAATTCTAAGGCTCGGGATGTGGCCGAAAGTTTATTATTAAGAATGAATGGTCAACAACTTTTATCTTTAGGATCCAATCATATACAAACACTTCTATATGAAATCCCCATCCAATTGGGCACTGTTTTGAGTGATCTTACCATACAATGGACGGGTAGAAAGTCCGAGGATGGAAAACTAGATACAGATTATTGCCATATTATTTTTTACTTAGACCTAGAATATCTAAAAAAAACGATTGTGGACATGCAAGTTCAAAATCGGATTGTTAGCATTCTTATTATCAATGATTTTATAGAAGTAAAACAGTTGGCGGAAACTTTTATCCCTGCCTTGAGATCTGGTTTAGAAGAGATTGATTATCGTTTATCTGGGGTTCACTTCAAGTCATCTGATCAAGAAAACAAACAGACTCAAACACGACCATTATCTCAACAAGGAGATTTTGGAGCTGGAGTGGATATAAGGGTATGAAGGATCAAAAACAAGAAAACCAAAAAAGGAAAGAAGCGATTGCGCTTGGGTATCAAAGGGATCAACACGAAGCACCAGTAGTGTTAGCAAAAGGGAAAGGAATGATTGCCGAAAATATTTTGGAAAAAGCCAAGATTGAGCAGATTCCTGTCCAACAAGACCCTGCATTACTCGAATTATTGGGGCAATTACATATAAATGAAACAATACCAGAGGAACTATACCAAGCCGTTGCCGAGGTGTTTGCGTTTGTTTACCGGTTGGATCGACAAAAATCGCATAGCTGATTATTTTTATTATGCTTGTAGGGGAAATTCCGGGAGTGGACAGAAAGTTGTCGTTTTAATACAATAGATACGGCAACTTATTTTTTTACTGGATGACAGGAGGATGGAAAATGAATATCCATGAATATCAAGGTAAAGAAATCCTCAGAAAATATGGGGTGACTGTACCGAATGGAAAAGTCGCTTTTAATGTGGATGAGGCAGTAAAAGCAGCAGAGGAACTTGGCTCTGATGTATGTGTCGTCAAAGCGCAAATCCACGCAGGAGGACGAGGAAAGGCCGGCGGGGTGAAAGTAGCGAAAAATTTGGATGAGGTTCGTACATATGCGGATGAAATATTAGGGAAAACGCTTGTAACCCATCAGACAGGTCCTGAGGGGAAAGAAGTAAAACGCCTTCTTATTGAAGAAGGTTGTGATATCAAAAAGGAATATTATGTCGGAGTGGTTGTCGATCGGGCTCGTGACCGTGTCGTGATGATGGCTTCCGAAGAAGGCGGTATGGAAATTGAAGAGGTTGCCGCGAATACACCGGAAAAAATCTTTTATGAAACCATTGACCCTGTTGTAGGTTTATCAGGATTTCAAGCACGCAGACTTGCTTTTCATATCAATATACCAAAAGAACTAATAGGGAAAGCAGCGAAGTTCATGATGAGTCTATATAACGCCTTCGTTGATAATGATTGTTCCATCGCTGAAATTAACCCACTGGTCGTAACAGGTGATGGAAATGTGATGGCGCTAGATGCAAAGCTGAACTTTGATGATAATGCCTTATTCCGCCATAAAGATATCCTCGAATATCGTGATTTGGATGAAGAAGATCCGAAAGAAATTGAGGCATCGAAGTATGACCTTAGCTATGTAGCATTGGAAGGCAATATTGGCTGTATGGTTAATGGTGCAGGACTTGCGATGTCAACAATGGATATTATCAAACATTATGGCGGAGACCCCGCTAACTTTCTTGATGTTGGAGGCGGCGCAACAGCTGAAAAAGTAACCGAAGCCTTTAAAATTATCCTTTCCGATAAACATGTAAAAGGAATATTCGTCAATATTTTCGGCGGTATTATGAAATGTGATGTGATTGCGACAGGTGTTGTCGAAGCAGCAAAAGAAGTGGGTCTTGAAGTTCCCCTTGTCGTTCGTTTAGAAGGAACGAATGTAGAACTCGGCAAGAAAATTTTGAATGAATCAGGAATTGAAATTGTGGCAGCAGGATCAATGGCTGATGGTGCACAAAAAATCGTTGAATTAGTAAGTTAATCCCATTCAATCGGTTGTTATATATGCATCATTAGAAATATGAAAGGCAGGGAAAATCATGAGTGTTTTTGTTG
Organism: Lederbergia sp. NSJ-179; assembly: GCF_022867885.1. GTDB lineage: Bacteria > Bacillota > Bacilli > Bacillales > Bacillaceae_C > Lederbergia. The sequence goes on from NZ_JALIFP010000001.1 coordinate 310,160, forward strand.
ATAAACATACAAAAGTCATTGTGCAAGGGATAACTGGCTCTACAGCACATTTCCATACAAAACAAATGCTTGAATATGGAACGAAAATAGTGGGAGGCGTTACCCCAGGAAAGGGTGGAACAGAAGTAGAAGGTGTTCCTGTCTTCAATACAGTTGAAGATGCGGTAAATTCTACTGGAGCAAATGCTTCCGTTATTTATGTTCCTGCACCCTTTGCGGCTGATGCGATTCTAGAAGCAGTGGATGCAGAACTTGATCTTGTCATCTGTATTACAGAACATATTCCAGTATTAGATATGGTAAAGGTCATTCGCTATATGGAAGGCAAGAAAACCCGTTTAATTGGACCAAACTGTCCTGGAGTCATTACACCGGATGAATGTAAAATTGGCATTATGCCAGGATATATTCATAAAAAAGGACATGTAGGGGTTGTTTCCCGTTCTGGTACTTTAACCTATGAAGCTGTTCATCAATTATCACAAGAAGGGGTCGGACAATCGACAGCAGTGGGAATTGGCGGAGACCCTGTGAATGGTACGAATTTTATTGATACGTTAAAAGCTTTTAATGAGGATCCGGAAACAGAGGCCGTCATTATGATTGGAGAGATCGGTGGAACGGCAGAAGAAGAAGCTGCCCATTGGATTAAAGAAAATATGACCAAACCTGTTGTCGGATTTATCGGCGGACGCACAGCACCTCCTGGAAAACGGATGGGGCATGCCGGGGCGATTATTTCTGGCGGAAAAGGAACAGCGGATGAGAAAATTCGCATTATGAATGAATGCGGAATTGAAGTCGCAGAAACTCCTTCCGTTATCGGTGAAACAATGATTAAAGAGCTTAAGAAAAAAGGTTTATATGAAAAGTGTAAAACACATTAATGTTTAAATGCGTGTTCAAAAGGAGGATAAAAAGGACCAAGAAGTTCGAGGCGGCGCAGTTTCGAGCAGCGGACTTGTACAGGATGTACTGACTTCTGCGTTGCCCACAGGACGTGGGCGGTTTTAGCAGAAGATCCTCATCCCTAAATACATGAGCAGCGGAGAAACAAGCCAACGAAGAAATTCGCAGCGTCATTTTTACCGGACTTTTTGAACATCCTCTTCAAAGAAATCGTGCAGATAGCGCCTCTTCGCTTTAGAATAGGGGCTATCTGTTTTACGAAAGGAGCATGATTAACATATTTAGAGATAAATTATTTCATTTAGTTCATTCTAGTTTTTTAAGTCATCAATCCATTTACAAACTCCTTCAAGTAGATCCAACCCTAACCCATCTTTATACAATGCCTCCAACTAAGCTTCAAAAAATTTTTCGTTTTGATGATAAAAAGATGAACAGGTTTTCAAAGGAGTTTGAATCCATTCAACCGGAAAAGCTTTTTCGTCTCTATCAATCTCGAAATATTCATTTTATCACAATATTGGATCCCGAATATCCGCCCTTACTAAAAGAAATACATGACCCACCATTCGTCCTCTTTTTACAAGGAAATTCAAGCTTATTTCACGGTAGATTGCTTGCCATTGTTGGTGCCCGAGATTCTGATCACTTCGGAAAAAACTCCCTTCGATTACTCATGCCCGATTTAATTCAAGAGAAATTAACAATTGTTAGTGGTTTGGCCAAAGGAGCGGATACATTTGCTCATGAACAGGCAATTGAATTTGGCGGAAAAACAATTGGTGTGTTAGGTGGAGGGTTCTTTCATTTATATCCACGTGAAAACAGGAAACTTGCGGAGTTCATGGCCCGGGAACATTTATTAGTATCAGAATACCCTCCTATAAAAAAACCTGAAAAATGGCATTTTCCGATGCGCAATCGAATCATTGCGGGTCTCTCTTTGGGCACACTTGTTATTCAGGCCAAAAAGAGAAGTGGTTCACTCATTACAGCCGATATGGCTTTGGATGCAGGGAGAGAGGTTTATGCCATTCCCGGACCTATCCATCATAAACTTTCAGAAGGCACGAATCATTTAATCCAACAAGGGGCTAAACTAGTTAGCTCAAGCACAGATATCCTTGAGGAATTATATTTTAGAAATTGACATTCCTCCATAAACAAGTTATAACTAAAAATACTTATTTCTATTGGAGAATTTGTTTTTTCAATTATTAGAGAAAGCGCTTATGATTTTGAACTATTGACAAAATGAAATTCGCCATATAGTATTTACTCTGATTTATAGATGTAAACTGCACAAATTATTTTTGATGGAAAAGACCTTTCTACAATAAATAATGGTAAAGGCGAAAAGCCATAGAGGAATAGAATACATGAGTGGATCATTAGAGCTTTAGGGAGGATTTTTTTTATGTCTGATTATCTAGTGATTGTGGAATCGCCAGCAAAGGCGAAAACCATTGAACGATATTTAGGAAAGAAATACAAGGTCAAAGCGTCCATGGGACATGTGATAGATTTGCCGAAAAGTCAAACTGGAATTGATGTTGAAAATCATTTTAAGCCCAAATATATCACTATCAGGGGGAAAGGCCCCATTTTAAAAGAGTTGAAAAAAGCGGCAAAAAAGGCAAAAAAAATCTATTTAGCAGCTGACCCGGATCGAGAAGGAGAAGCAATTGCTTGGCATTTAGCGAATAGTTTGGATATCGATATCGATTCAGATTGCCGAGTCGTTTTTAATGAAATAACGAAAGATGCGATAAAGGAATCCTTTAAACATCCACGAGCGATTAATATGGATCTGGTTAATGCACAACAGGCTAGACGGATTTTAGACAGATTGGTGGGCTATAATATTAGCCCTCTTCTTTGGAAAAAGGTGAAAAAGGGATTAAGCGCAGGCAGAGTACAATCTGTAGCAGTAAGAATTATAATTGATCGGGAAAATGAAATTAAGCAGTTTACGCCAGAGGAATATTGGTCGATTAATGGAGATTTTAAAAAGGGTCGTGATTCTTTTCAAGCGGATTACTTCGGAGTAAGCGGGAAGAAAAAGAAATTAAGCTCCAAAGAAGATGTAGACGCGATTATGAATATGTTAGATGGAAAGGAATTTCTCATCGACTCTGTTGTGAAAAAGGAAAGAAAGAGAAATCCGGCTTTACCTTTTACGACTTCTTCTTTGCAACAAGAGGCGGCGCGTAAATTAAATTTTCGGGCAAAAAAAACAATGATGCTTGCTCAGCAGCTCTATGAAGGCATCGAGATTGGGAAGGAAGGAACGGTTGGACTCATTACCTATATGAGAACTGACTCAACACGAATTTCCGAGGTTGCACAAAAAGAGGCTGCTGAATATATAACCGACCATTACGGTAAGGAATATCGAAAATCGGGACAATCAAAAAGCTCAAAACCCGGGAATGCGCAAGATGCCCATGAAGCTGTCCGTCCAACAAGTGTCTATCGGCAACCTAACTCTGTTAAGCCCTATTTATCAAGGGATCAATTACGGTTATACAAACTAATCTGGGAGAGATTTGTGGCCAGTCAAATGGCTCCTGCAATCATGGATACAATGACCGTCCATATGTTAAATGGCTCCGTAAATTTTCGTGCGAACGGATCGAAAGTGAAATTTCCTGGGTTTATGAAAGTGTATGTAGAGGGAACGGATGATCAGCAGGAAGAAAAGGAAAACCGGCTGCCTAATCTTCAAGCAGGGGATAAAGTTTTAGCTGAGAAATTATTGCCTAAACAGCATTTTACTCAACCGCCTCCCCGCTACACAGAGGCAAGACTTGTTAAAACAATGGAAGAATTAGGTATTGGCCGTCCATCTACTTATGCTCCTACTTTAGATACGATTCAAAGGCGTGGATATGTAGCGTTAGATAATAAAAGATTTGTGCCTACCGAATTAGGTGAATTAGTCCATGCACTTATGTTGGAATTTTTCCCAGAGATCATTGATGTAGCTTTTACAGCGAAAATGGAATCGGAATTGGATGAAATTGAAGACGGAAAAGTAAAATGGGTTACGATTATAGATGATTTTTATAAAGGATTTGAAGAGGATTTAGCAAAAGCTGAAAAGGAAATGCGTGAAGTCGAAGTAAAGGATGAGCCTGCAGGGGAAGACTGTGAAAAATGCGGAAGCCCGATGGTAATAAAAATGGGGCGGTACGGTAAATTTATGGCCTGTAGCAATTTTCCCGACTGTAGAAATACAAAGCCAATTGTCAAACAGATTGGCGTTCGTTGCCCTAATTGTAAGGAAGGGAATATAATTGAAAGAAAAAGTAAGAAAAAGCGTTTGTTTTACGGCTGTGATCGTTATCCCAAATGTGATTTTGTCTCTTGGGATAAACCATTAGAACGTCCTTGTCCGAAATGTAATGGTGTACTTGTAGAGAAAAAAATCAAAAAAGGAATTCAAGTCCAATGTAAAGACTGTGACTATAAAGAAAAGCCAGTTAACTAATGTAAAAAGACTATTCCATAAATGCCCTTATGGAATAGTTTTTTTACAAAGGTAAGTATAAAAATTGGCTAGTGTAAGGATATAGCTCCGGGCGCCTTGCACATTTCTAAACTTTAAATTTTTAATACGATCGTGAATAGGGTAAAATAAAGAAAGAAAACCGTGGAGATTGTTGTGCATCTATAACAATTCAAAAATTTATGAAAAATTTGTAACATTTATTGCCATGATAATTAAATTATGATACTATTTAGTTGCCTTATGAGGTGAGAGGATGAGAGAATTTTCAGATGAGTTCGTTTTCTCTTTTATTGAATACTTACAAATCGAAAAAAATTATTCTTCTTATACAATTGAATATTATAAGAAAGATTTAGAGCAGTTCTTTTTGTTCATGAGATCACAAGGGATCCATTCACCACAAGAAGTAGAATATCTCGATGTGCGTCTGTATATCACAGATCTTTATAATAGAAAACTTGCCAGATCCTCTGCAGCAAGGAAAATTTCATGCTTAAGAAGCTTTTATAAGTTTCTGATAAGGGAAAAACTTATAGAGGAAAATCCCTTTACTTATGTTATTCAGCCAAAAGCAAAGAAAAGAATTCCAAGTTTTTTTTATGAGGAAGAGATATCCTTGCTTTTTGAAGCATGTGATCGTACGACCCTTTTAGGGAAGCGAAATTTGGCGCTTCTTGAATTGTTATATGCGACAGGGATAAGGGTAAGTGAATGTGCGGGCGTTAAATTGAAGGATGTAGATTTTGAAATGGCTACGATCTTGGTCAAAGGAAAAGGTCGAAAGGAAAGATATGTGCCTTTTGGTCATTTTGCTCAGGAGGCTTTACAGATCTATGTTCATAAGGCGAGAAATGAGCTGATGAATGAAAAGGGTGAGCACCATTTTTTATTTGTTAACTCCCGTGGGGGTCCGTTGACACCAAGAGGAATTCGCTATATTTTGTCTAAAATAGTCGAATCTACTTCTATGACTAGAAAAATCCATCCCCATATGCTGCGCCATAGTTTTGCGACCCATTTACTTAATAATGGAGCTGATATGCGAACGGTTCAAGAGCTACTTGGACATTCTCAATTATCTTCAACACAGGTTTATACGCATGTGACAAAAGATCATTTAAGAAAAACATATATGAATCATCATCCTCGAGCATAAAAACAAAAAGAGCTGGAGCTGGACGAAGAAGGAGGTCCCAAAATGGGTGAATTCCATGCAACAACTATATTCGCTGTCCATCATAAAGGACAATGTGCCATGGCAGGTGATGGGCAGGTTACTCTTGGAAATGCCGTTGTGATGAAACATACGGCAAGAAAGGTGCGCAAGCTTTTTAATGGCCGTGTGGTAGCAGGATTCGCTGGTTCTGTTGCCGATGCTTTTACATTATTTGAAAAGTTCGAAAGTAAACTGCAGGAATATAATGGCAATCTTCAACGCGCGGCAGTGGAATTGGCAAAGGAATGGCGCAGCGACAAAGTTTTAAGAAAGCTTGAAGCCATGCTAATCGTAATGGACAAAGAGAATTTATTACTCGTTTCTGGGACAGGAGAAGTCATTGAACCGGATGATGGAATTTTAGCCATTGGTTCTGGGGGGAATTATGCATTAGCTGCAGGACGTGCCTTGAAAAATTATGCAACGGAAAACTTATCCGCAAAAGAGATTGCCCAGGCAGCACTTGAAATTGCTGCAGATATTTGTGTGTATACGAACCGAAATATTATGGTAGAAGAATTATAAAAGTTGGTGGACAACAAGGAGGGGATTATTTGGGAACTGAAGTGAAAGGGTTGAACATGACCCCAAGACAAATTGTTGAAAAGCTTGATCAATACATTGTCGGGCAAAAAGAAGCCAAAAGAGCAGTTGCTGTTGCTCTTCGTAATCGATTCCGTCGCGAGCGATTAAATAATGATATGAAAGACGAAATTATCCCTAAGAACATCCTGATGATTGGACCTACAGGTGTAGGGAAAACGGAAATCGCCAGAAGATTAGCGAAGCTTGTCGGTGCTCCATTTATAAAAGTGGAAGCGACAAAATTTACCGAAGTGGGTTACGTTGGCCGTGATGTAGAATCGATGGTACGTGATTTAATGGAAACCTCGATTAGAGTCGTGAAAGAAGAAAAAATGAACGAGGTTAAAGGCCAAGCGGAAAAACTGGCCAATCAAAGACTTGTCGAGTTACTTGTTCCAAGTAAAAAGAAAGCAGAGAATTTTAAAAATCCGTTTGAGATGATTTTTGGAAATCAAAACCAAGAATCAGATCCATCACCGGAGTCAGAGGAAGAAATGAGCTCAAAAGAAAAGCGAGCTGCCATTGCGGAAAAACTGGCTAAAGGTGAATTAGAAGAGATGCTTGTACAAGTTGAGGTAGAGGAACAAGCACCATCTATGTTTGATATGTTACAAGGTTCGGGAATGGAACAAATGGGGATGTCGATGCAAGATGCGCTTGGAAGTCTTATTCCTAAGAAAAAGAAGAAACGGAAATTGCCTGTTAAAGAGGCTCGGATCGTTTTAACAAATGATGAGGCGCAAAAATTAATTGATATGGATGATGTCACACAGTCCGCTATTTATCGAGCTGAGCAAACAGGGATTATCTTTATTGATGAAATTGATAAAATTGCTAGTAAAAACAGTGGTTCTGCTTCAGCGGATGTTTCAAGAGAAGGAGTGCAACGAGATATCCTTCCAATTGTAGAAGGTTCAACCATTGTGACCAAATATGGACCAGTTAAAACAGACCATATTCTCTTTATTGGCGCAGGTGCTTTTCATATCGCAAAGCCCTCTGATCTTATTCCAGAATTACAAGGGAGATTTCCAATCAGAGTAGAATTAGAAAAGTTATCTGTAGAAGATTTTGTCAGCATTTTGACTGAGCCGGATAATGCCATTGTGAAGCAATATATTGCATTATTAGAAACAGAAGGTATACAAATTGAATTTACAGACGATGCTGTATATCGACTAGCCGAAATTGCTTTTAACGTGAATCAGGAGACAGATAATATTGGGGCTAGGAGATTGCACACGATTTTAGAAAAACTATTGGAAGATCTTTCTTTTGAAGCACCAGAAGTAACATTAGATAAAATTAAAATTACAAAGAATTATGTGGATGAAAAATTAGCTGCTATTTCAGAGAATAAAGATTTAAGCCAATTTATTCTCTAAGACATGAAATGATATGGTGAAAAGTGTCCTATCTTTTCATTTTTTTGAAAATAGCATAGAGTCTCTATACAAACAAAAAACGTAATAATCAATCATCCCATTCACACTAATCATATACTAGGAGGAACAACAATGGATTTATTATCAAAAACAAGAACGATTAATGCAATGCTGCAAAAGGTTTCGGGAAAAACCGTTAATTTTAATGAGATGTCTGAGACTTTAAGTGAAGTAATAAAGGCTAATATTTTTGTTTTAAGCCGCAGGGGGAAATTACTTGGTTATGCGGATAATATGCAGATCGAAAATGACAGAATGAAAAAAATGCTTGAGGATCGTCAATTCCCGGAAGAATATACAAATAGTTTGCTACGTATTTCGGAAACATCGCCCAATCTTGACATGAATAGTGACTATACTGCATTCCCAGTAGAAAATAAAGATTTATTTGCGGAAGGTCTTACAACGGTTGTCCCAATCATTGGTGGCGGTGAACGGCTTGGCACATTGATTCTTGCACGTCTCGAAACCGAGTTTAACGATGATGATCTTCTCCTAGCTGAATATGGAGCAACTGTCGTTGGGATGGAAATCCTTCGGGAAAAAGCAGAAGAAATTGAAGAGGAAGCTAGAAGCAAAGCGGTTGTGCAAATGGCGATCAGTTCGCTATCCTTTAGTGAATTAGAAGCAATTGAACATATTTTTGAAGAGCTGAACGGAACCGAAGGATTATTGGTTGCCTCTAAGATTGCTGACCGTGTCGGGATTACTCGCTCCGTGATCGTCAATGCATTAAGGAAACTAGAAAGTGCAGGGGTTATTGAATCAAGATCACTAGGAATGAAGGGAACCTATATTAAAGTATTGAATTCGAAATTCTTAAAAGAACTAGAACAACAAAAAGCATAATGAACCAAAAGCTGCCAAGTTTGGAAATGGCAGCTTTATTTTTTTGAAAAATTTAATGTTCATCTGATTATCCCTTATAGGTCTTTTTTAATGCGAAATAAATGTCGAATTATTTTTGCGTATCGACAAAACCTGACCGTTTGATATGGGTCTAAAGAACTATATTTCATTAAACTTTTAAAAAAAGACATATATTTGTAAAGACAGATATGGACGTAATATGACAATAGTAATACAATAAGAAATAGAAATATGTCTAAATATAGTTTATATAGAAAGTGGTGACAGATGTGGAATTATTTCCCAGTACCATTGCCTCATTAGAAAGAGGTTTGGATTATTCATCCCTTAAGCAAAAAGTAATAGCTAACAATATTGCAAACGCAGATGTTCCTAAGTATAAGTCGAAAAATGTTAGCTTTGGAAATGTTTTATCAGATACGGCGATAGAACTAAATCGTACAGATAATCGCCATCTCCCGCTACATAACTCAACCCAGAAGCCTACTATATATACAAGGCAGAACCTTCAATATCATAATAACGGCAATAATGTCGATCTAGATCAAGAAATGTCTGATATGGCTAAAAATCAAATCTACTACCAAACGCTTATTGAAAGATTAAATGGGAATTTCTCCATGCTGACTAATGTACTAAGAGGTGGAAGATAATATGTCAATCTTTCAAAACATGGGCATTACATCTTCAGCGCTTACGACACAGCGGCTTAGAATGGATACAATTGCCTCCAATATGGCTAATGTAGAGACAACACGTGCACAATACATAAATGGTGAATGGAAACCTTATACAAGGAAAATGGTCGTTATGAAACCACAAACTTCATCATTTAGCTCGCATTTAAATACGGCAATAGGAAATCATAATCAGCAACTGAACGGTGTGAAGGCCAGTGGGATTATTGAAGATCGATCACCATACCGTCTTGAATATAATCCGGATCACCCTGATGCAAACGAAGAGGGATATGTGCAGCTTCCTAATGTGGATCCCCTTAAAGAAATGGTTGATTTAATTAGTGCCACACGTTCGTATGAAGCAAATGTTACTGTATTCGATGCGACTAAATCTATGTATCTAAAAGCTTTACAAATTGGGAAGTAGTCCATAAAAGGATGTTCAAAAAGTCCGGTAAAAATGACACTGCGAATTTCTTCGTTGGCTTGTTTCTCCGCTGCTCATGTATTTAAAAGCATACATTCCGCTGCTCGAAACAGCGCCGCCTCGAACTTCTTGGTCCTTTTTATCCTCCTTTTTGAACTCGCACTATAAGGAGAGAATTTGCTTATGATGATCAATAATCATTTAGTAAAGAGTGTAATCAGTTCTGAAAAAAGTCTTGGGCAAGAACAAGCAATGTCACCCTTAAGGGAAAAACCATTTGGAACATACCTCAAAAATGCCATAAACGAGGTAAATAGTGCCCAACTACAATCTGAGGAAGCAACTCAAAAATTAATGAATGGACAAAATATAGAATTGCATGATGTAATGATTACCGCACAAAAAGCATCTATCACTATGCAAGCTGCTTTAGAAGTCAGAAATAAAGCAGTGGAAGCTTATCAGGAAATGATGAGAATGCAGGTTTAAGCGGATGTTCAAAAAGTCACCAAACGACAAGCAACGAATCTCTTCGTTGGTTTACTTCTAATTTGGAGAACTTTTTGAACACGCACTTTATCATTTTTCATATGTTTTCATTGCAGGATTTAGTAAGGGGCTTATAAATGAAAGAGAAAATAAACACGCAATTTGATCGTTTAAAAGAATACTGGGTTGACAGAACGAGAACTCAGAAGCTGATGTTCGGCGGGTCTCTTCTTATTATTCTTTTTGTCATTTTTACTATATTCTACTTTACAACAAAGACATCATTTGTTCCGTTGTATACTAATTTAACCCCTAGTGAAACGGGATCGATTAAAGAGAGTCTTGATGCGAAAGGAATTAAATCGGAAATCACGAATGGTGGTTCAACGATTAAAGTTCCAGAAGAGAATGCTGAATCTCTTATGGTTGAGCTTGCCGCAGAAGGGATTCCTAAGTCGGGACAAATCGATTATTCCTTCTTTGGTGAAAATGCTGGTTTCGGGATGACAGATAATGAATTTAATGTGCTCAAACTTAGTGCGATGCAAACGGAACTAGCTGAACTTATGAAAACTATTGAAGGAATCAATCAGGCAAACGTTAGGATTAATTTACCGGATAAAGGTATATTTTTAAATGATTCTACCGAAGAAGCATCTGCTGCGATTGTTTTGCAAACAGAACCCGGTTATGAATTTAATGAGAAGCAGATTAAATCACTCTATTACTTAGTGTCCAAAGCTGTTCCAAATCTTCCTGTGGAAAATATTGTGATCCGCAATCAGTACCTAGAATATTTTGACTTGAACCAAGACCAATACGCCGAAAATGGCGTGACCCAACAAATGCAAATAAAAAAACAGGTGGAACGGGATATCCAAAGGCAAGTCCAAAATATGTTGGGAACATTAATGGGTTTTGATAAGGTTGTTACTTCTGTAACGGCTGATATCGATTTTACTCAGGAAAATCGCGAAGAAAATATCGCTACACCTGTTGATGAAGAAAATATGAAAGGGCTGGCCATCAGTGCTCACAAAATCACAGAAACGTATACAGGAAACGGTGATCAAGCCGGTGGAGTGCCACCTACTGGTGATGAGGCGGATGCGGGTGGTACTGAATATCTAGAGGGAACAGATGGCAATGGTGATTATGAAAAAACAGAAGAAACAATTAATAATGAAATTAATCGAATTCGTAAGAAAATTGTAGAAAGTCCATATAAAGTTCGTGATCTTGGGATTCAGGTGATGGTGGAACCACCAAATCCAGAGGATGTGAATACCTTTCCTCAAGATCGTATACAAGATATTCGCGATATATTATCGACCATTGTGAAAACATCTATTGATAAAGAAATTGGAACAGATCTTTCTGATGAGGCTGTTGAAAGTAAGGTAAATGTTTCCGTACAGCCATTTAATGGGAAGATTGAAACAGAGGAGCCGAAGGGAAGTAGCATTCCTTGGTGGATCTATGTTGTTGGCGGATTACTGTTAATCATTATTGCAATCCTCGTCATTTTCTTATTACGTAATCGAAAGGGTAATGAGGAAATAGTAGAGGAAGAGGAAGAATTAGCTGAATCCACAGAAGAACAAGAGGAAATACCAGATCTTCAAGAAGAAGCAGTACCAGAAACGACAATGAGAAGAAGACAATTAGAAAAATTGGCCAAAGAAAAGCCTGATGAATTTGCAAAGCTTTTGCGAACATGGTTGGCTGAGGATTAGGAGTGTTATTTTTGTCTAAAAAAGGCTTATCAGGCAAACAGAAGGCGGCGATTCTCTTAATTTCTTTAGGACCTGACGTTGCTTCATCAGTATATAAACATTTATCTGAAGAAGAAATTGAAAAACTCACTTTAGAAATATCGAATGTGCGAAAGGTAGAAGCCCATGCAAAAGAGGATGTCCTTGATGAGTTTCACCAAATCGCCCTAGCGCAAGATTATATTTCTCAAGGAGGAATAGGTTATGCCAAAACCGTTTTAGAGAAGGCATTAGGTGAGGAACAGGCTCTAGCGATTATCAATCGTTTGACATCATCCCTACAGGTTCGCCCGTTTGATTTTGCTCGCAAGGCGGATGCTGCTCAAATATTAAATTTTATCCAAAATGAACATCCGCAAACGATCGCTTTAATTTTGTCCTATTTAGATCCTGAAAAAGCGGGACAAATTTTATCAGAACTCCCGCAAAATATGCAAATGGACATCGCTAAGCGGATTGCTGTAATGGATCGAACATCACCAGAGGTCATTAGTGAGGTTGAGTCGATCCTCGAAAGGAAACTTTCAGCAACCGTGACACAAGATTATACACAGACAGGCGGAATTGAAGCTGTTGTTGAGGTATTAAACGGAGTGGATCGATCCACTGAAAAAACCATTTTAGATGCCCTATCGATTGAAGATCCGGATTTAGCAGAAGAGATTAAGAAACGCATGTTTGTTTTCGAGGATATTGTCACACTTGATAATCGTTCGATTCAACGAGTGATTCGTGAATGTGAAAATGAAGATTTATTATTAGCATTGAAAATTTCAAGTGATGAAGTGAAAGAAGTCATCTATCGTAATATGTCCTCTAGAATGGTTGAAACAGTGAAAGAAGAAATGGAATTTATGGGACCTGTTAGATTACGGGATGTAGAGGAATCTCAATCAAATATCGTCGCCATTATTCGTAGATTAGAAGAATCTGGTGAAATTATCGTCGCTCGTGGGGGAGGAGATGATATTATTGTCTAGGCTTTTTAAAAGCAACAAGAGACAAGATCAAAAAGAAAATCCTAAGATGATCCGTATTAAGCCTATCCAAATAGAGAATAAAGAACAGAATGGTGCCGCTAAGCCCCTCAACCACTTTGAGGAAGAGAATCAAATCATTGCTAAGGCGAATAGCAAAGCGGCGATATTGCTAAATGAAGCGAAACAGCAGGCTGAAGGATTAATAGCGGATATAAAAAAGCAACAGAATCAATGGGAACAGGAAAAAAAAGCGTTGACTCAAGAAGCATATGAGGAAGGTCTTCAGATTGGATTAAATGAGGGAAGGCAACAAGGATATAACGAATACAAACGAGAACTTGAGCAAGCCAAACAAATTGTGGATCAATCTAAAATAGCGTATGAAGAATATATTCATCGTTCGGAGCAGGACATATTGGAATTAGCAATCGCTTCTGCTGAAAGGATTATAAGATACAGTTTAGAGGAAGATCATGATAAATTTATACCGCTCGTAAAAGCAGCATTGAAAGAAGTGCGAAACTGTAAAGAAATCCAGATTTATGTTCACCCTTCGCAATATGAATTACTTTTATCGGAAAAACAAGAAATTGAAGCCGTTTTTCCGAAAAATGTTGAATGTTTCATCTATCCGGATACTGACTTAGAGGAGTTCGCCTGTCAAATTGAATCGGAGACCGGCAGGGTGGATGCAAATATTACAAGCCAACTTCATGAACTGAAAGAAAAATTATTAGAGATTTTGTTAGGTGAGCAATCATGATGGCGAAGGACTTATTGCCGCTCATCAAAACGGTTCATACGTATAAACGTTATGGGAAAGTAAGCAAAGTTGTAGGCTTAATGATTGAATCTAAAGGTCCAGAAAGTTCTATCGGTGATGTCTGCTATATCCATGTAGGAGTGGGTACAGCCAAAAGAAAGATCATGGCTGAAGTGGTCGGCTTTAAGGAGCAACATATTATCTTAATGCCCTATACGAATATCCGTGAGATTGCACCAGGAAGTTTAGTAGAGACCTCTTCGAAACCTTTACAAATCAAAGTTGGGACTGAGTTAATTGGTAGGGTGGTAGATCCGCTCGGGAAACCAATGGATGGGTTTGGGATTCCTAGAGGGATGAAGACAACGAATACGGATAAAGTACCACCAAATCCTTTAAGTAGACCACCGATTTCAGAACAGTTGGAAGTAGGGGTTCGTTCTATTGATAGTTTATTGACGGTAGGAAAAGGACAAAGACTAGGGATCTTTGCTGGTAGTGGGGTTGGGAAAAGTACACTACTTGGTATGATTGCACGGAATACAGAGGCTGATATTAATGTGATTGCTTTAATTGGTGAACGAGGCAGAGAAGTTAGAGAATTCATCGAGAGGGATTTAGGGCCGGAAGGATTAAGAAAATCGATAATTGTCGCAGCAACCTCTGATATGCCAGCCTTAATGAGAATAAAAGGAGCTTTTACAGCGACAGCGATTGCTGAATATTTTCGAGATAAAGGTAAAGATGTCATGTTTATGATGGATTCTGTTACCCGGGTCGCAATGGGTCAAAGGGAAATCGGGCTTGCTGTGGGGGAACCGCCCGCTACAAAAGGGTACACTCCCTCAGTATTTTCCATTTTGCCACAACTACTTGAACGAACTGGTACAAATGAATACGGATCAATCACAGCTTTTTATACGGTTTTAGTGGATGGGGATGATATGAATGAACCGATTGCCGATGCTGTAAGAGGTATATTAGATGGTCATATTGTTCTTGACCGTGCGCTTGCCAATAAAGGCCAATTTCCTGCTATTAATATACTAAAAAGTGTAAGCAGGCTGATGAACGAGTTAGTTTCTAGCAAACATCAAGCGGCGGCAGAAAAAGTTCGTGAAATGCTAAGTACCTATTTAAATTCTGAAGATCTTATTCATATAGGTGCCTATAAACGTGGATCTTCAAAAGAAATTGATCAAGCCATTGACTTTTATCCCCATATTTTATCATTTTTAAAACAAAAAACGGAGGAAAAAATATCGATGGATCAAAGTATTCATGAGTTGATTCAACTAATAGAACCAGGTGAACATAATTGAGCTACCAATACAAATTTCAAAAAATTTTAATGCTAAAAGAGAAAGAAAAAGAAGAATCGCTAAATACTTATCAGGAATCTGTAAAAAAATTCACTACTGCCGCAGAACATCTTTATGATTTACTTAAAAAAAAGGAAGATCTAGAGAAATTTCAATCCCAAGAATTATCTGGCGGGTTATCTGTCGATAAAATAAGACATTATCAGCATTTTATTGCAAATTTGGAAAAATCAATCAAACATGCACAGGGACTTGTTATACATGCACGCAATGTTATGAATTGGCATGAGGAAAAATTGAAAGAAAGTAATATTGAAGTGAAAAAATATGAAAAACTAAAAGAGAAAAGTTATCAAGCATATTTGGAAGTGGTCAATAAAACGGAAAATTTGAACCTCGATGAATTTTCCTCAAGGCAATATTTTTATCGAGGGGGAAATTAGGTGAGAAAGTGGAAAAGGCCTTGAAAAAACAGAAGACTGAAAAAGAAAGAACTTTTTTTCAACGCTTTATTTATTGGGTTTTGATTCCGCTTTTGGTTGCACTCTTTCTAGGACTTTTAATTGCTTCCTTTGCAGGTGTAAATGTCTTTCAACAGGCAAAGGAACTTGGGGAAAAGATTCCATTCATTTCGAGTGTGGACGACCAGAAAGAAAAGGAACGTATAGCTGAATATAAAGACAAAATGATTCAACTAGATGCAGAGATTCAAAATAAAAGTGCTGAAATCGAGCAGCTCAAAAAACAAATCGAGGAAAAAGATGCTGAAAAAGAACATTATGTGCTGGAGAAGCAAGGATTAGAAGAGACCATCGAAGAGTTAAAAGAAATACAAGCGGAAAATAAAAGAGCATTCAAAGATATTGTTTCAACCTATCAATCCATGTCACCTAAGAAAGCTGCTCCCATAATCTTGAACATGAAAGAGGAGGAAGCGGTAAAAATCTTAACTCATCTACAAACTGAATCTTTAGCAAAAATATTGGAAAATATGCCACCTGATAAAGCAGCAAAGTATATGGAGAAAATCTCCGCCAATGCCAACTAAACGGTGACTGCCCGTTCATAAGGGAGAAAGGAGGTGGATCGTGATTGGAAATGAATAAACTGGATCTTGGCCTCCTAACATTAGGGGCGACAAATTTACCATCTGGGCCTGCATTGGAGCAAACGGCAGAATTCCAACTGATTATGGAGAACTTATTGGGAGAAGCACATGCCTTATTTGAAGAAATTCCAACACCGCAAACGGAAGAGATCAAGTTGCCGATAGAAAAAATATTGGAATGGATGACAGTGGAGGACTCAGAATTGAAATTGGTGAACGAGGATGACAAAAATCTGGATTTGCCATCCATAATGACAGAACAATATCCAGATTGGCAAACAGTGATTTCA
Source organism: Lederbergia sp. NSJ-179 (assembly GCF_022867885.1). Taxonomy (GTDB): domain Bacteria; phylum Bacillota; class Bacilli; order Bacillales; family Bacillaceae_C; genus Lederbergia. The sequence goes on from NZ_JALIFP010000001.1 coordinate 326,533, forward strand.
CAAATTAATGATTGGTTAGAAGAAAAAACAGATTTTCGTCCTGTCGAAGACCAACAAAATCATGTTTTAATGGCTCATATTCAACTATTACAAGCTTTAAATAACTTAGAACCATCGGCTTGGTCTGATATACCTGAAGAACCATTAGCGACTTTTATAAAAATAGGGAAAGAGCTTCAATCTCTTTCTAAACAGATGGGTCTTTCTGGAAAAGAGATGGGGCAGCTAGTAGAAATGGCTCGTTTATCACATTCATTATTCGAACGGCTCCAACAAGTGGCAAAATTACAAACAATAGAAGAGAGTATACCTAAAGCTTTTTCCCATATGAATGATCAAGAAAAGTCGCTTATTTTACATAGACAAACCTTTCATCATTTATCTAATCAAATAGCAACAGATCAGAGGATGCAAACAGAAAAAACCGCTTTGATTCAAGAGTCTATTCCAAAGGAAACAATTGGGAATCAATCCAATTTATCACGCCTAGAATTGCTCCAACTCAATGTGGAGAAGCCGATTGATCAACAACCAGCCTTTCGAAGTTTTATTAGAGAACTAGCCAATCAAATGGGCCGGTCGAATTTTACTCAAACCCCACATGCGGCAAAACTTACGATTAGGCTTTATCCAGCAGAATTGGGCTCGCTCAGAGTCGAGTTATTGCAAAAGGATGGAGTCATGACCGCGAGATTTCTAGCCTCCACTGCAACAGCTAAAGAGCTGCTTGATGTGCAATTGCATAGTCTCAAGTCTGCTTTTTCACAGCAGAACATTGCAGTTGATCGCATAGAAGTCTCCATTAGTGATCCTAGTCAGTTGAAATATACAAATCAACATGGTCGTAGCGGGCAAGATCAGCATGATCAACAAGCATACCAAGAGGAAAAAAAACAGTCTGATCATGAATCCAATTTTCAAGAGACAATAAACCAGGTTTTATTTGAAACGGAGGTGTAAAGGGAAATGTCCACTTCAATTGATCCCGATTTGTTCTATTCATCTGTGCAAAAAAGAGAAGTGAAAACAGGGAATGATATATTGGGAAAAGATGACTTTTTGAAACTATTAATGACCCAATTACAAAATCAGGATCCGATGAACCCAATGGAAGATAATGAATTTATATCACAGATGGCGACATTTTCTTCCCTTGAACAGATGACAAATATGAACAATTCCATAGAGAAACTTGTGCAATTAGAAACGCAATCAAGCCTAATAGATTTCAGTCGTTTTGTTGGAAAAGAGGTCACTTGGCATAATGTGGTAAATGACACTGAAACCGATGAAGCGACAGTGAAAGAAGGAAAGGGAGTGGTGACCTCTGTTCAGTTTGTCGGGGATAGCGTGAAATTCATTTTAGAGGATGGGACGGAACTTTTTCCTGCAAATATTTCCCAAGTGAATCAAACATCCCATGAATCCCCATTAGTCCAAGCGAGCAGTTTGATTGGTAAAAAGATTACATGGAAAGAAGAGGACGAGCAAATTCAGGATATTGTCCAAGCGGTTATTCAAAAAGATGGGGGTATCCTGTTTTTAACAAATAATGATCAACAGATAGAACCAAGTCGATTGATAAAAGTTCAGTAAGATATTACGGATATGCAGGACCTAATAAGCATGCTAACGGCCGCTGACTGACAGCAGCGGCATAGTAGGGAGGAGAAAAAATTATGATTCGTTCAATGTATTCAGGTATTAGTGGAATGAAAAATTTTCAAACAAAATTGGATGTGATTGGTAATAATATTGCCAATGTGAATACATACGGGTTTAAAAAAGGCCGTGTCACCTTTAAAGATATGGTGAGTCAAACGGTCTCAGGTGCCAGTGGACCTGCACAGGATATCGGTGGGAAAAATCCGGTGCAAGTAGGGTTAGGCTCTCAACTTGCTGCGATTGATACGATTGACACACAAGGGTCCATGCAATCGACCGGAAGGGATCTTGACCTCGGTATACAAGGGGACGGCTATTTTGTTGTAGCGGAAGGAACACCTGCTGGTGATACATTTTTCCCCACTTCTACTTATTACACAAGGGCGGGAAATATGTATCTGAATACAGATGGTTACTTAGTAACAGGATCAGGTCATTATGTAATGGCCTTAAATCCGAAAAATAACACATTGCAGCCTGTGCGTTTGAATGGCGGAAATGTGGATGAAGTACAAAGCTTAAGTATTTCGGAAGATGGAAGAATCAGTTTCATTAAAAAAACGGGCATGACAACAGCGCAAAAAGCGCAAGAAACTGCGGGGAAAGTCGCTGCTGCAGCGAAAAACTTAGTAGAAAATCCTACATCTCAAAAATATGTGGATATATTAGACAAGCTGACAAATGAATTGGAAGAGTTGACGATTCAGGCTGAAAAAGAAGCCAGTCTCTTAGCAATTGAGGCGGCATCATTACAAACGGAGGCAAATGAATCTGGAGATGCTAAAGCTATTGCAGCAGCAAATGACGCTGTTCAAAAGGCCGCATCGGCAGTAGAAAATGCCCAGAATGCTATCAATAATTTTGCTAATTTACGTCAGGCTGTGAATGAAGTATACAATGCTTATCAAACTTATAAAGGAACCCCTACCCAAGCAAATGAAGATGTGGTTGTCAATGCAGCTAAAACGGCATTGACAAATGGAAATAATATGTCATCACTTACAGGAATTACTGCTGATGATGTTACAACTACAATGGATGCAATTGACTATATCCAAGCGGATAAATTAGGACTTGAAAAAGAGGGAGAATTATATACCTCTCAATCATCTATCGCTCTTGCTCGCTTTGCAAATCCAGGTGGCCTTGAAAAGGTAGGAGAAAATTTATATATAAGTTCAGCTAACACTGGGGAAGCGACTTATTTAACTCCTGCAGCCGTTGGCGCTGGAAAGCTCGTTTCAGGTTCATTAGAAATGTCCAATGTGGATCTTTCTGAAGAATTTACCGATATGATTGTCGCTCAACGTGGATTTCAAGCAAACACAAGAATCATTACTACTTCTGACGAAATTTTACAAGAGCTTGTAAACTTAAAACGATAAATTAAGGAGGATAGGGAGTCGAGGTTTGAGGCCTTGACTCCAATAAAGAAGTGATTGAGATCACCAAACTAACGGGAAAGAAGTTTCACTTAAATGCCCTTTACATTGAAAATATCGAGTCATTCCCGGATACAACGATTACCTTAACGAATGGACATAAATACATAGTTATTGAATCGGAGGAGCAGGTAAAAAAAAGAATGATTGATTTTTACCAAACTATCCATTTAATGGGCCAGCCAGAATGGAAGGATGAAAAAGATGAATAAAAAATGGGTATCCACCATGGTGGTTCTTTTAACGGCTATTTTATTACTTGCTGCTTTAGCCCTTATTATTATCCTGAAGATGGAACATAAAGACCCAAACGAAGAGCCAACAATAGATGAAATATTAAAGGTATCCGTAGATGTTCCTGAAATAACGACCAATTTAAGCAGTGGAAAATATATTAAACTATCATTGAAAGTTCAAACAGATAGTAAAAAAGCAAAAGAAGAATTCGTAAAAAGAGACTTCCAAATTCAGAATTTATTAATTGATGAACTTTCCGAAATGGATGAATCTGATTTAGATGGCAAAGAAGACAAGCAAGTTTTTATTCAAACATTACAAGATAAAATAAATGATTTTATGCAACAAGGAAAGATTGTAAATATTTATATCACCTCCTACATCATTTCCTAATTCAAACAAAACCATAACGAAGCGGAGGTGTCCTTCATGTCTGATGAAATTTTATCCCAAAGCGAAATAGATGCCTTATTGTCAGCCATTTCAACAGGAGAAATGACGGCGGATGACTTTAAAAAGGAAGAAGAAAAGAAAAAAGTAAAAAACTATGATTTTAAACGGGCATTGCGATTTTCAAAGGATCAAATTAGAAGCTTAACAAGAATATATGAAAACTTTGCACGGTTATTAACAACCTATTTTTCAGCTCAGCTTCGAACATATGTCAATATTTCGGTCGCATCTGCTGATCAAATTCCCTATGAGGAATATATTCGTTCAGTCCCAAACATGACAATAATGAATGTGATCGAAGTTCCTCCTTTAGATGGTAGAATGATTATGGAAATTCACCCCGTTATTGCTTATTCCATGGTTGATCGAGTGTTGGGAGGGAAAGGGGACGGCTTAAATAAGATCGATAATCTTACTGAAATTGAAATGAAATTGATGACCAATTTATTTGAGCGTTCATTGGACCAGTTGCAGGAAGCTTGGTCAAGTATTGCGGAAGTTGAACCGATATTAACAGATATTGAAGTAAACCCCCAATTTTTGCAAGTTGTTTCTCCAAATGAAACGGTTGTTGTTATTTCTATGAACGCCAATGTGGGAGAAACAAGCGGGATGATCAATATCTGTATTCCCCATGTCTTGCTTGAACCGATTATTCCAAAGCTTTCTGCGCATTATTGGATGGCGAGCGAAAAAAAAGGATCGAAACCGGAAGAGATTTTACTTTTACAACAAAAGGTAAAAGAATCCGTTGTTACCGTTTCTGCTGAACTAGGATCAGCAATGATTACAATTGAAGATTTCCTTTCTTTAGGTCAAGGTGATGTAATTGAATTAAATAACAGAATTGATGATCCCCTTCTATTAAAAACGGGAGGAAGAGCAAAGTTTATTGGTCAGCCAGGAAAAAGAAATAAAAAGATTGCCGTCCAAATCTTAGATACCATAAAGGAGGGAGATCAAGAATATGAATGGTGATATGCTTTCACAGGAAGAGATTGATGCATTACTGCGTGGTGAATCAGCTCATGAAGAAAAAGGAACAAAGAATTTGACGCATCCTATAGAAGATTATCTTGACGACATGCAGCAGGATGCAATTGGTGAATTAGGCAATATTTCATTTGGCAGCTCAGCTACGGCATTATCCACTTTATTGAATCAAAAGGTAGAAATCACAACTCCGTCTGTTTCTATTATTGATAATGCTAAATTAGAAGAGGAATTTCCTTATCCGTATGTAGCCATTAGGGTTAAATATACAGAAGGATTCTCCGGTGTAAATATTCTAGTTATTAAGCAAAGTGATGCAACCATTATTGCTGATCTAATGTTAGGGGGAGACGGGACAAATCCTTCCGAAACTTTTGATGAAATTCATTTAAGTGCCATTCAGGAAGCGATGAATCAAATGATGGGATCGGCAGCAACATCGATGTCATCAGTTTTTAATAAACGTGTGGATATTTCGCCTCCTACTGTTGATTTAATGAATATATCTGAGGGAAAAGGAACAAATAATATCCCCCAGCACAACTTACTTGTGAAGGTCGCATTTCGATTGAAAATTGGCACTTTAATTGATTCAGAGATTATGCAAGTTTTACCCGTGGAGTTTGCACGCAAACTTGTACAAGATCTACTTGAGGAAACCGAACAAACGAATGAGGATGGGTCAAACCTTAAAGCTGAGGTTCAGCCCTTAGTCGAAAAGGAAGAGAGAGTTGACAATCATCCACTTCATGTTGAATTAGATCAACATATAGGTTCTGAAACAGGACATCCATCCGTATATACAAACTCTCCATCATCACAACCTAATGTGCAAACAGCTACTTTTGCTAATTTTGATGAGACAGAGACACCTAGTTATAAAACGAAAAATCTAGATATGCTTTTAGATATTCCTTTACAGGTAACCGTTGAACTCGGAAGAACGAATCGTTCCGTAAAAGACATCCTTGAATTAGGGGCTGGTTCTGTTATTGAGTTAGATAAACTTGCTGGAGAACCTGTTGATATTCTCGTAAACAGCCGCCTAATTGCCAAAGGAGAAGTTGTCGTGATTGATGAGAATTTTGGTGTTCGTGTAACAGATATTGTTAGCCAATCAGATCGTTTAAAGAAATTGAACTAATAGAGGATGTTCAAAAAGTCCGGTAAAAAGACATAAGCGAATTTCTTCGTTGGCTTGTTTCTCCGCTACTCATGTATCGGGATAAGGTTCTTCTGCTAAAACCGCCCACGTCCTGTGGGCAACGCAGAAGTCAGTACATCCTGTACAAGTCCGCTGCTCGAAACTAAGCCGCCTCGAACTTCTTGGTCCTTTTTATCCTCCTTTTTGAACACGAATTAATAACTTGGAGGAGAAATCATGGGAAAGAGAATTTTAATTGTAGATGATGCAGCTTTTATGCGAATGATGATTAAAGATATTTTAGTGAAAAATGGATTTGAAGTTGTTGGAGAAGCAGCCGATGGTCAGCAAGCGGTTGAAAAATATAATGAGTTAAAACCGGATCTTGTGACCATGGATATTACCATGCCAGAAATGGATGGTGTGACAGCTTTAAAACAAATAAAAGCAGTTGATCCTTCTGCCAAGATCATTATGTGTTCAGCAATGGGGCAACAAGCGATGGTTATTGATGCGATACAAGCAGGTGCAAAGGATTTTATTGTCAAGCCATTCCAGGCTGATCGTGTGATTGAAGCCATCCAAAAAACGTTGGGATAAATGAAAATGAAGCAAAGTAGAAAGTGGCTGTTGATCTTTTTGGGAATTATTTTCATAGGAAATATATACGGCAATAGTCACGCAATGGCATCCTCTTTTGATAGAAGTGTTGCCGATTGTTTTGGTAAAAATAAGGACGAATGCCAACAAGAAAATACTCCAAACAAGACAGATACAAACGTCAATGAAAACCAAGCAGAAGAAAAACTGAGCATAGGTTTTTTCGATGTACTGAAAATGCTGGCATCACTTGGTTTGGTTCTAGCGATCTTGTATTTCTTATTGAAATATATTCAAAAGAAGAGTCAATCTTACCAACAAAATAAAATGATCCGAAACATTGGTGGAACGGCTTTAGGTGGGAACCGCTCCATCCAACTTGTGAAAATTGGGAAGCGAATTTTGATCTTAGGTGTGGGAGAAGATATTCAATTATTAAAAGAGATCACAGATGAAAAGGAAATGAATGAGTTTCTTCATCAGCATAATGAACAGTTTGAACAGGGGATACAACCTAACGACTTAATGTCCAAGTGGTTTGCTAGAAAGTCACTGCAGAAGTCTTCCGATCGATCGGAATCGCAGCCATCTTTTCAACAGCAATTGAAGAAGGAATTGGATGAGGTAAAGAAACAACGTCAACAGGCAATGGTTCAGCTTGAAAGGAAGGATTCACAAGATGAATGAATTCATGGAGTTTTTTAATAATAGTTCATCAGAAGCTGTGTCGACCTCCGTCAAGCTCTTTCTGTTATTGACTGTTTTATCGATTGCACCTGCTATCCTTATTTTAATGACATCATTTACGAGAATTGTGATTGTTCTTTCTTTTGTACGAACGTCATTGGCAACACAACAAATGCCACCTAACCAAGTACTTGTTGGACTTGCCTTATTTTTGACATTTTTTGTGATGGCACCTACTTTTCATCAGGTAAATGACCAGGCTTTAACACCTTTATTTAATGATGAGATTAATCTAGAAGAAGCATATGATCGTGCCGCCATTCCTTTTAAGGAATTTATGAGCAAACACACACGACAGAAGGATCTGGAATTATTTCTCAGCTACTCTAAAGCTGAACGACCTGAAACAATTGAAGATATCCCATTAACAGCAATGGTACCAGCTTACGCACTTAGTGAATTAAAAACAGCTTTCCAAATTGGCTTTATGATCTTCATACCATTTTTAGTCATTGATATGGTGGTTGCTAGTATTTTAATGTCGATGGGAATGATGATGCTTCCACCAGTAATGATTTCTCTGCCTTTTAAAATATTATTATTTGTATTAGTGGATGGTTGGTATTTGGTCGTGCAGTCTTTATTACAAAGTTTTGGCTAAAAGAGGATGTTCAAAAATAAGGATCAAAGGCTAAATTCGCGACATCCTGTCGCAACGCCTTTGTGACCTGCGTCCTGCAGGCCTCGGTAAAAATGACGCTGCGAATTTCTTCGTTGGCTTGTTTCCGCTGCTCGAAACTGCGCCGCCTCGAACTTCTTGGTCCTTTTTATCCTCCTTTTTGAACACGTATTAAAAATGCAATTTGAAAATCTTGGAGTGATCATATGAGTGCAGAAGCAGTAATCGCCTTGGCGAAGAATGGAGTTTATACCATTTTGATTGTTGCGGGTCCATTGTTATTAATCGCATTAGCTGTTGGACTAGCTGTCAGTATCTTTCAAGCAACAACACAAATTCAAGAACAAACACTTGCTTTTATTCCTAAAATTGTCGCTGTTTTAGTAGGAGTTGTTGTGATGGGTCCTTGGATGATTAGTAAATTATTATCCTATGCGACAGATATTTTTCAAAATTTAACAAGATTTGTAGGATGAATTTATGGAATCGTTAATCCCACATTTTTCAATATTTTTGCTCGTTTTTATGAGAATATCTGCTTTCTTTGTGTCTGTTCCATTATTTTCATATCGAACAATACCAACAATCTTTAAAATAGGATTTTCTTTTATTTTAGCTTTGTTGGTCTACTACACTCTAGATATTTCGCCACTTGCTATCGATGGAGTTTACTTGCTGTTGATCGTAAAAGAGGCGATTGTCGGGCTGTTTTTAGGCTTTATTGCCTATATGATGCTATCTGCTATTCAGATTGCCGGGGGATTTATTGATTTTCAAATGGGTTTTGCAATAGCGAATGTGATTGATCCACAAACAGGCGCACAAAGTCCATTAATGGGACAATATTTTTATATGTTTGCTTTGCTTTTTCTATTAGCTGTAAATGGTCATCATTTCATCATAGACGGTATTTTTAATAGCTATCATTTTATCCCTATCGATCATTTTGTCATGGCCTTTGGACAGGAAAGCTTTCTTTTATATGTTATAAAATCCTTTGGTCTTATGTTTATGATTGCCTTTCAAATGGCCATTCCGATCGTTGCTTCCTTATTCCTGGTTGATGTCGCGTTGGGAATTGTAGGAAGGACTGTCCCGCAATTAAATATTTTTGTAGTTGGATTTCCTATTAAAATAGCGGTAAGTTTTATTGTTTTATTTATCGTGATGGCATTATTATTTGCCGTCATACAAAATCTATTTGAAGAGATGCTCGTTGTGTTAAGAGATGTGATGAGCTTTATGGGGGGCACTGGCTGATGCAGCTCAAACTGGATCTTCAATACTTTGCCGGTGAAAAAACAGAAAAAGCAACACCCAAAAAGCGGATTGATGCGAAGAAAAAGGGGCAAACAGCGAAAAGTCAGGATGTCAATACTGCGATAGGATTACTAGCTGTGTTTATGTTTTTGCAGTTCTATTCAAATAATATGGGAAAAATTTCCCTTCAGCTCTTCCGTCATTCCTTTAATGAGTTTATGCTAATGGATGTTACGGAAGAAAATATACGCCCCATCCTATTAGAAGTATTAAAAGAAGCAGCTCTTTTGTTAGGTCCTGTTTTTCTGATTGCGTTGGTTGCAGGTCTCGCCTCTAATGTATTACAAGTTGGCTTTATGTTTACGACAGAATCGGTTCAGCCTAAACTTGAAAAATTAGATCCCATTAAAGGGTTTAAACGAATCTTTTCGATTCGAGCGATCGTTGAATTATTAAAATCGATTTTAAAAATAGGGTTTGTTGGAGGAGTCACCTTTTTTGTTCTTTATCTTCATATTGAAGATGTTTTGCATCTATCCCAACAAACAGTGGGTGCAGCGTTAAAAACAGTTGGACGTTTAACCATTCAAATGGGGATTGCCGCCTCGATCAGTTTGTTGTTTTTATCTGTTTTTGATTTTTTATATCAAAAGTATGATTTTGAAAAAAATATTAGAATGTCTAAGCAGGATATAAAAGATGAATTCAAAAATACGGAAGGTGACCCGTTGATTAAATCAAAAATAAAGCAGAAGCAGCGGGAAATGGCGATGTCGCGGATGATGCAAGAAGTGCCAAAGGCAGATGTCATCATCACAAACCCAACCCACTATGCTATTGCATTGAAGTATGATGAAAAGGAAGCAGATGCTCCGATAGTACTTGCAAAGGGTGCTGATTATTTGGCACAAAAGATCAAATGGATCGCAAAGGAAAATAAGATTGTCATGGTAGAAAATAGACCATTAGCTCGTTCACTATACGATCAGCTTGATATTGGAGATAAAATACCTGATGAATTTTTTAAAGCAGTTGCCGAAGTTTTGGCCTATGTATATAGAATTCAAAACAAGATTTAGGCCCACACGATGTAGGTCAGAACGGTGTTGCGATTGTCGTCGCGCCTTTAGCCGTTCATCTTTTTATCAAGGCGCTTGCGCTTTTCATTATAGGGAGAGAGAAATGTTATGAAGTTTAAAGATATTGCCGTATTATCCAGTGTCATTTTAATTGTTGCCATGTTGATTATTCCATTTCCACCATGGTTATTAAGCTTGTTAATCATAACGAATATTTCTCTTGCCCTCCTTGTCTTATTAACAGCGATGAATATGAAGGAAGCCTTACAATTTTCCATTTTTCCCTCATTATTATTGCTATTAACTTTGTTCCGTTTAGGCCTGAATGTTTCCACAACAAGGTCGATCTTGTCAATAGGAGATGCTGGTGGCGTTGTTGAAACATTCGGAACCTTTGTTACAGGAGGAAATATTCTTGTTGGTCTTGTTGTCTTCTTTATCTTAATCGTCATTCAATTTATCGTGATAACAAAAGGGGCTGAACGGGTTTCGGAGGTAGCGGCTAGATTTACATTAGATGCCATGCCAGGGAAACAGATGAGTATTGATGCCGATTTAAATGCTGGGGTCATTTCAGAACATGAAGCGAGAGATCGCAGGGAAAAAGTTGCGAGAGAGTCTGACTTCTATGGAGCAATGGATGGGGCTAGTAAATTTGTAAAAGGAGATGCGATCGCTGGAATTATCATTGTTTTAATCAATCTTTTGTTTGGAATTATCATCGGTATGGCGCAGCAAGGTCTGCCGATTGGGGAAGCGGCTGTTAAGTATTCCATGCTGACTGTTGGGGATGGCATTGTTAGTCAAATTCCGGCATTACTGATATCCACTGCCACAGGAATTGTTGTGACAAGAGCCGCATCCGAAGGGAATCTTGGTAGTGATATCATTAAACAGCTTTTCTCTGATTCTAAAATGTTATACATAGCAGCTGTCACCGTCTTCCTTCTAGGTTTATTTACAACGATTAATAATATCCTCACTATCCCTATTGCTGCTACCTTGGCGATTGGAGGAATGATGATTGCCCGAACGCCATCTATTGCTGAAGTTGATTTAATGGACCAAGAGGATGAAGAAGCAGATGTAGAAAACATGAAAAGTCCAGAAAGTGTATTGAATTTACTTCATGTAGATTCCATTGAATTCGAATTTGGTTATGGATTAATTCCATTAGCGGATGTAAATCAAGGGGGAGATCTTCTTGATCGGGTTGTGATGATTCGAAGACAGCTCGCTTTGGAATTGGGAATTGTGATCCCCGTTGTTCGGATCCGCGATAATATTCAATTAGAACCAAATGCCTATCGAATTAAAATTAAAGGGAACGAAGTAGCGAAAGGGGAGATACTTTTAGACCATTATTTAGCGATGAGTCCCGGCGGAGAAGATACGATTGATGGAATGGATACGATTGAACCTTCCTTTGGCCTGCCTGCTAAATGGATTACAGAAGAAGTGAAAGAGCAAGCAGAAATATTAGGTTACACTGTCGTTGATCCACCTTCTGTCGTCTCCACCCATTTGACAGAAGTATTAAAAGCAAATGCTGATGAATTATTAGGTAGACAAGAAACGAAACAATTAATTGATCATTTACAAGAAACGTATCCGATCCTTGTGGAAGAAGTGACACCAAATCCTTTAACGATTGGCGAGATACAGAAGGTATTGGCCAAACTATTGAAAGAAAATGTCTCTATCCGCAATATGACGCTGATCTTTGAGGCTTTAGCAGACTACGGGAAAATGACGTCTGACCCAGACCTTTTGGCTGAATATGCCCGCCAAGCATTAGCTAGACAGATCACAAACCAATATGTAAACGAGAATGAAACATTACATGTTATTACAGTATCTGGAAAAGTAGAAAAATTAATTGCCGATAGTGTTCAACAGACAGAGCATGGAAACTATTTATCTATGGATCCAAGTGATTCTCAAGCAATACTCGAATCAGTAGCCAATCAAATTGAACAGCAATCATTCAGGCAGCAAACACCTATATTACTCTGCTCTCCAGCGGTTAGAATGTACTTTCGTCAATTGACAGAAAGATATTTTCCAAATGTGCCTGTCCTATCTTATAACGAATTAGAAGCGGATGTGGAAGTTCAAAGTAGTGGGATGGTGAACCTCGAATGAATATGAAAAAAATTAGCGCCGCAACGATGCCAGAGGCTATGAAGAAAGTGAAGGTTGAATTAGGTGAAAATGCCGTTATTTTACATTCTAAGATCGTATTTAAAGGCGGATTTATGGGGCTATTCCGTAAGAAAATGATCGAAGTTGTTGCTGCAGTGGATGAACAGCCCCTTCCAGTACCTTCTACGAGAAGAAATATGGAGAGAAAAACAAAAGTTGTTTCGTCCAGATCGAATAAACTTATACAAGAAGACGATCAGAAAAACGTTGAAAGGGAGCTTACAGCAATAAAGAAAGAACTTGCTTCGTTTAGACAGTCGACTTCTTTGAATATGAACCAATATCCTGATGAAATCCAATGGTTTTTATCAAAATTGCAAGCGGCCGAACTGGCAGAAAAGCATGTAATAAAATTCGGTGACCAATTGCTGGAAAAATGGAGGAATGAACGGAAGAAGCCTACGATAGCGGATATTCACAACTGTTGTAACCACCTTATTGTGAAGGAGCTTGCTCCTATTTCATTTCACAGGATGCCTATTGATGTGAAGATTGTTAATTTTGTCGGTCCAACCGGTGTTGGAAAGACGACTACGATTGCGAAATTAGCCGCAACGGCTGTTTTAAAAGATAAAAGGAAAGTGGCATTTATTACAACGGATACGTACAGAATTGCCGCTATTGAACAATTAAAAACCTATGCAGAATTACTTCAAATTCCCCTTGAAGTCATCTATGATGAAAAAGATTTTCGACCAGCACTCGAAAAATTTTCGGACTATGATCTTATTTATATTGACACAGCGGGGAGAAATTATCGCGAAAAACGATTTGTCACTGAGTTAAAGAAAATGTTTGGTAATGAACAAAATATCTATACTTTTCTTGTTCTACCGATTTCAATGAAGGAACAGGATATGTGCAAAATAGTGGATAATTTTCTTGAATTACATTTTAACGAATTTATATTTTCAAAAGCCGATGAAACGACTTCTTATGGTGTGATGTACAATATGATCAGCCATTATCAAACTGGTGTAGCATATATAACAACAGGGCAAGATGTTCCAGATGATATTATCAGAGCGACTCCGGAGAAGATTGCTCATTACTTGATTGGGATGAATGACAATGAATGATCAAGCCCAGAAATTAAGAAAAATGATTCAAACAAGCAAGGAAACTCAAGCAAAAACGCTAGCCGTTGTGAGTGGTAAAGGTGGTGTTGGGAAATCTAATATTTCGATTAATATGGCCGTTCAATTCAATAATCGCAGGCTTAGGGTGCTTTTATTTGATTTAGATGTCGGAATGGGGAATGTCAACATTATATTAGGAAGTACTTCCACCTATACGTTATCGGATTTTTTGTATCAGGATTTCCCGCTAGAGCGTATTGTTTATCAAACAGATGAGGGTATTTCATATATTTCGGCCGGAAATGGTTTAAATGAAGCGATTGAGTGGAATGCCGCTATGGTTAGCAAACTTTTAGAGGGTTTAAGAGAAATACAGCTTCAGTATGATTATATTATTTTTGATATGGCCGCAGGTGCAACCTCGGCTACATTGAAAATATTGCTGGCAGCAGATGATATTTTCGTCATCTCAACACCCGAGCCAACAGCTATGACAGATGCTTATTCGATGATGAAATTTATGTGTGCGGAAGGAACGGATAGTGATTTTTTTCTCATTTGCAACCGGGCAGATAATGAAAAACAAGGAAAAGAAACACTGGAAAGATTACAAAAAACCGCGTTAAAATTTCTTCAAAAAGAGGTTGTTTTGTTAGGTGTTCTACCCGAAGATGCACACGTTAGAAAAGCAGTGATTAGTCAAACAGCTTTTTCGATCAAATTTCCACGATCCTCTGTGTCTACCAAATTGGAGAATTTGGTAGACCAATACTTGAACCAAGACCGTTTCTTGAAAAAATCGCATGAGCCAGGATCCTTTATCAATAAATTGCGTCAATTATTTTTTAAAGAGGAATAAGGAACATTCGTGCAAAAATGTTGAGGAGAAATATCAAATGCATTTAGAACAACCATTTGAATCAATTATCTGTATCGGGACTTCAACTGGGGGACCGCGTGCATTACAAACTGTTTTGTCAGAGCTGCCTCAGAATTTTCAAGCTCCAGTTGTGATTGTTCAGCATATGCCACCAAAATTCACAAAATCATTGGCAAATCGACTAGATACTATTTGTGAAATACATGTAAAGGAAGCCGAAAATGGAGATATTTTGCAAAAGGGAACGGCCTATATTGCACCAGGTGGTAGACATATGATCCTTTCATCAAAGAGAAAAAGCATTCAAATAAATATTGTAGATACAGAGCCTGTAAATGGGCATCGTCCATCAGTAGATATCATGTTTCAATCCGCAAATCAATTAAAAAATTATAAAAAAATTGCTGTCATTATGACAGGTATGGGATCAGATGGGAAATTAGGAATAACGCAGTTAAAAAAGAATGGACAAACAATGGTCATTGCTGAATCTAGAGAAAGCTGTATCGTTTACGGAATGCCTAAGGCAGCGATTGAAACAGGCTTGGTGGATTCTGTTACTAAATTGGAGGATATTGCCAAAGAAATGATCAATCTAATAGAGGATGTTCAAAAAGTCCGGTAAAAATGACGCTGCGAATTTCTTCGTTGGCTTGTTTCTCTGCTGCTCATGTATTTAAAGGCATACATTGCGCTGCTCGAAACTGCGCCGCCTCGAACTTCTTGGTCCTTTTTATCCTCCTTTTTGAACACATATTAATGGGATAAGGATGTGGGCGTATGGACATGAATCATTACTTGGAAGTATTTATTGATGAAAGTAAAGAGCATTTGCAAGCTTTAAACGAAAATCTTTTAATGTTGGAGAAACAACCAGAAGATTTAGGAGTAATGAATGAGATATTCCGAGCTGCACATACATTAAAGGGAATGTCTGCGACAATGGGATACAACGATTTAGCCGTATTAACGCATATGATGGAAAATGTTCTAGATGGCATTCGCAATGATAAAATTCAGGTAACCACCACATTATTAGATGTGATCTTTCTTGCAGTTGATCATTTAGAGGCGATGATCGATTCAATAGAAGCTGGTGAAGATGGTAAGAGAGACGTAACGGATGTGATCGATAAATTGCAATTATTGGAAAAAGGATTACACCCAGAGGAACACCAAACCGCACAAGAAATAGCAGCAACTGCTACAAATATGAATACTTCGTCTAGCCTTCAATATGATCAATATGAAAGAACAATCATCGAGCAATCTCGTGAACAAGGGTATGAATGCTTTGAAATGAAAGTCCATTTAATACCAGATTGTGTATTAAAAACCGCACGCGTTTTTATGGTGTTTGAAGTATTGGAAAAGTCCGGTGATGTGATAAAATCACTTCCTTCTGTCGAGCAATTAGAGGAGGAGCAATTTGGCTCTGAATTTACAGCTGCGTTGATTACGAAAGATTCTAAAGCGGATCTTGAAAAAAAGATTATGAAAATATCCGAGATTGAAGCTGTACAAATTCAAGCCGTTGATTTGACGCATCAACACAAATTAGAAAATACAACTGACAATAAGAAATTAGAATCATCTCATTTGGATAAAAAGTCGGGTTCAACTAGCAAAACAAAAAAGAAACAAGCTAAAACAGCTAGTAAGACGATTAGAGTGAATATTGATAAACTGGATATTCTGATGAATCTTTTTGAAGAACTTGTCATTGATAAAGGAAGGCTTGAGCAAATATCACAAAATATTAATCATGCTGATCTCAATGAAACGGTTGAAAGAATGTCAAGAATTTCAGGTGATTTGCAGAATATTATTCTTAATATGAGAATGGTCCCAGTTGAAACAGTCTTTAATCGTTTCCCTAAAATGGTTAGACAGCTTGCAAAGGATTTAAATAAAAAATTGGAGTTACATATTATTGGAGCTGAAACCGAATTGGATCGTACCGTTATTGATGAAATCGGAGATCCAATCGTTCATCTATTAAGAAATGCGATTGACCATGGGATTGAGAATCCAGAAGTTCGCCTTGCAAGTGGTAAAGCAGAAACTGGTAAAATTAATCTAAAAGCCTATCATAGTGGAAATCATGTTTTCATAGAAATTGCTGATGATGGGGCAGGGATTAATAAACAGAAAATCATTAACAAAGCAATAGCGAAAGAAATAATTACTTCCAGTGAAGCGGATTTGTTAACGGATGAGCAAGCTTTTGATTTAATTATGGCTCCTGGGTTCTCTACAGCCGATACGATTTCAGATGTATCTGGAAGAGGGGTAGGGCTGGATGTAGTAAAATCAACCATCCAATCTTTAGGTGGATCGATTTCGATTACATCCGCTGAAGGAAAAGGCTCTACATTTTCTATCCAATTACCATTAACATTATCGATTATTTCGGCTTTACTCGTAGAAGTAGGGAATGAAAAATATGCCATTCCGCTCTCATCCATTATTGAAACAGCTATTATCAAGTCTTCTGATATTATGACGGCCCATAATCAGCCTGTTATTGATTTTCGGGGAAGTGTTGTTCCACTTGTTTCACTACAAGAAGTCTTTCATGTCGAAAATGAAGACGAACATGATTCTGAATTTGTATCCATTGTGATCGTGCGTAAAGCGGAAAAAACGGCTGCCCTAGCGGTTGAATCTTTTATTGGTCAACAGGAAATCGTCTTAAAATCGCTTGGAAATTACCTAACTGAGGTTTTTGCCATATCAGGTGCAACCATTCTAGGAGACGGGCAAGTTGCTCTAATCGTAGATTGTAATGCGTTAATAAAATAGAAGAGGAGTGAAAAATAGTGAGTAAAACGGTCATGGCTTCTGAGAAAAAAGTGGTTGTCTTTACATTAAATCAAAAAGAATATTGTATTTCTGCAGAATATGTAACGGCCATTGAAAAAATGCATCCTATTACAAGAGTACCAAACATGCCTCCATTTATTAAAGGTGTCATTAATTTACGAGGGATTATCATTCCAATCATTGATCTTAAAAAACGCTTTAATATGGGAGATTCAGAGTATTTAAATAGTACACGAATCATTATCGTCACATGGGATGAAATGACAGTAGGCATGATTGTTGATGAAGCAAATGATGTCTTAGATATTCCTGCTGGAATGATTGAACCATGCCCGAATGTGGCAGGGTCTGTTGCTGAAGAATATATTTCAGGGGTAGCAAATATGGATCATAGACTATTCATTCTACTTGATTTAGAAAAGACGATGAAACCACCTGAATTAAGGAAAATAAACAATGGATATTGAAAGGAAAATAACCCCTTTTCATCTTGATGTTTTGAAAGAAATTGGGAATATTTGTGCTGGAAACGCCGCTACCGCTTTATCGGTTTTAACAGGAAAGAATATTGAAATGAAGGTGCCCACCGCAAGAATAGTGACCTTTGATCAAATGCTCGAATTGGCCGGAGGTTATGATAACATCGTGACAGCCGTATTTCTAAGACTAGAAGGGGATGCTTCCGGTAGTATGTTTTTTATTCTACCGCTCCAACAGGCAACAAAGTTGGTCCAAAAGGTTACACAGGATACAACTTTCTCCTTTTCGCAACCGCCTTATTCAGAAATGGCTTTGTCTGCGATGCAGGAATTAGGCAATATTCTAATGGGTTCTTACTTATCTTCTCTATCCGATTTTACAGGGTTAAGATTACAGGCTTCTGTTCCCTCTATTGCTATCGACATGGCGGGTGCCATTATGAGCTTTGGCTTAATTGAACTTTCTCACACTCAGGATTACGCCATTGTCATTGATGCTGCATTGGATGAAGAGGATAAGAATGATTTAGAATGCGTAAAAGGACATTTTTTTCTATTGCCTGATCCAAGCTCATTTGCAACTATTTTTCAAACGCTTGGAGTCGAATAAAATGATTGAAACAGTGGTTCGTGTAGGTATAGCAGATATGGATGTTGTCAAGGCACCTGATACGATTAGAACGTCAGGGCTTGGTTCCTGTGTAGGTGTTGTGATTTATGATAAACATTCAAAGATAGCTGGACTTGCCCATATTATGTTGCCTGATTCATCACTTGCTAAAGGTAGCAAGCAAATAAATACAGCAAAGTTTGCAGATACTGCTCTGAGGAAGTTGGTAATCGATTTGGTTGCAATGGGTGCTAGTCGGAATCAATTAATGGCTAAGATCGCTGGAGGGGCGCAAATGTTTCATTTTGCCAACCAAAATGAACAAATGAGAATCGGTCCAAGAAACGTGGATTCGGTGAAGCAACAACTAAAGCAGCTAAATATCCCCCTCGTAGCAGAAGATACAGGGGGAAATAGTGGGAGAACAATTGAATTTGTTCCCGAAACATCCATTTTACACATCAGAAAGGCTTACCAAGGCAATATAGAAATTTAGATCTGCACGGAAGGCTTGTGCATGTGAGGGAGGAGGAGATAGGATGTCGAACTCACCACCGCTTGATGAGCAAAAAAGTTGGGATTTATGGATACATTCTCGGGATGCCGATGCAGGAAACAGGTTAATGAAGAAATATATGCCCTTAGTATCCTACCATGTTCAGCGCATAGCTGTAGGACTTCCCAAAAATGTTAGCAGAGAAGAATTACAAAGCTTAGGGATGACAGGATTATTGGATGCACTCAATAAGTTTGACATATCCCGTGATCTTAAATTTGATACATACGCCTCTTTTAGAATTAGAGGTGCTGTTATTGACGGATTGAGGAAGGAAGATTGGCTGCCAAGAAGCACAAGGGAAAAGGTAAAAAAAATTGAGGCCGTAACCAATGAGCTTGAACAGCATTTCATGCGGAAACCGACCATAAGTGAAATAGCGAAAAGCTGTGAGTATTCGGAAGATGAAGTAAGTAGAGTGATGAATGAACATATTTTCTCTAGTATGCTTTCTATAGATGAAAAAATTGGGATTCACGAAGAAAATGATTATTATATTCATTCGATTAAGGATCAAGAGTCCTTAAGCCCTGAAGAACAGTTGGTAAAGAAAGAATGGCTTGTTGAATTAGCGGAAGCGATCAAAGATTTAAATGAAAAAGAGCAATTAGTACTGAGCTTATTTTATAAGGAAGAACTTACATTTACCGAAATTGGCGAGATTATGCAATTATCCACCTCCAGAATTTCTCAAATCCATTCTAAGACATTGTCAAAATTAAAAGAGATTCTTTTAAAAAAACAGTAATGGGAGGAAATCATGAGTCTGAAATCGATTGAATTGCAGGTTGCTCTTCCCCGGACAATGGAGGCTGGGAAAATTACGGAACAGCTGCAGCAAAGAGGCCAGAACATGTCTGAACAGGTGAGCGAGGAGATAGAGGAAAAGCTGAAGCGAGATCGGGAATCGGTCAATCATTTAGAAGAAAAAGTGGAGCTGCAATTAAGGGAAGAGGATGGTTCTAGTCAGCAGAATCACCCACAACAGCCCCATACAAACAGAAGAAACAAATCGACAGAAAAGAAGAACCGTGACAATCATCCTTATAAAGGAAATAGAATTGACTACAGCGGGTAGGGATACAATTGATAAGTGTACTAATTTTCCTATTATTCATTTTAAACGCATTACTCATTTTCGCTGTTGTGTTATTATTCATGAGGCAAAATCGACTGATGGAAATGGAAACAGCACAGAAAAAAGTACAAGCAGAAACAGAGGAATTAATGACAAGCTTTTTGCTAGAGATAAAGGAAGAAAACCAACGATATCTTTCTAAGTTGGATGAACGACAAAAAGGGATAAGTAGTAAGGATAAAGGGGAACTAAATCGGGAAAAAGAAGAGCAAATTGTTGGTTTAAAAAAAGAAGCAAAAAAGGAAAAACAACCTGTAGTGCAGACGAAGAATTTTTCTAAAATGCAAGCAGAAAATGCTTATAATAAGAACAATCAGGGTCAATTGGCGGACAACAAACAAGAGGAAAAGAAAGAGAATTCGACCGAAATAAAGCGATTTACAGATCAAGTTCATTCTTTACACTCACAAGGAATGTCATCTGAGGAAATCGCCCAGCGATTAAATAGAGGAAAAACAGAAGTAAATCTTGCCTTAAAATTTAAAGATATGCACACTTAGCACTTGATATGACAGTTTGTTTATGCTATATTCATTGATGGTGTTAATACACACGTTCTGCGATTTTGTTGCATGGTGCTGTTTTAAAAAGCTAGATAGGCGCTTGCGTTTTTCTTTGGTCTAACTCCAGCGCCTAGCCCCTCGAGGTCAAATAACCTGAGACAATAAAAGTCAAAACCGGACTTTTCTTGTCTCAGAACATTTGCTTGTCGGAGGCCGGCAGGATGCGGGTCAGAACGGCGTTGCGACAGAACGTCGCGCTTTTAGCCGTTCTTCCTATTTAAAGGCGCTTGCGTTTTTCTAAACAGTCTGCACAAAAAATGACCAGAGCGGAGGATAAAAACCAAGGAGGAAATAGAATGTCAGTTATTTCAATGAAGCAATTACTTGAAGCAGGTGTTCATTTCGGACACCAAACACGCCGTTGGAATCCAAAAATGAAAAAATACATTTTTACGGAACGTAACGGTATTTATATTATCGATCTACAAAAAACAGTTAAAAAGGTCGAAGAAGCTTACAATTTCATGAGAGAGATTGCCGAGAATAATGGGAAAGTACTTTTTGTAGGTACAAAAAAACAAGCACAAGAATCTGTTAAAGATGAAGCAGAACGCGCCGGCCATTATTTTGTGAACCATCGCTGGCTTGGTGGAACTTTAACCAATTTTGAAACGATCCAATCTAGAATTGAACGTTTAAAAGCCATTGAAAAGATGGAAGAAGACGGAACGTTTGAAGTACTACCTAAAAAAGAAGTGGTCATGTTGAAGAAGGAATATGATCGACTTGTTCGCTTTTTAGGTGGCATTAAAGATATGAAAACTCTTCCTGACGCCATTTTCATTATTGACCCACGTAAAGAAAGAATTGCTGTTGCAGAAGCACGCAAATTAAATATTCCGATTGTTGGTATTGTTGATACAAACTGTGATCCAGATGAAATCGATTATGTGATTCCAGCAAATGATGATGCCATCCGTGCGGTTAAATTATTAACTTCTAAAATGGCGGATGCTTTGCTAGAAGTACAAAAAGAAGCGGAAGTTGAAGAGGTTGAGGAAGCATCTGATACAGCTACTGTCTAATAGTGTTATGAAACAAGCCAATTCATAATCGTGACGAAAAAAAGGTGATGAAGTGGTAAACACTTATCACCTTTTTTAAAAGAATGCAGAATAAGGAGGACTTTACACATGGCAGTTACGGCACAAATGGTAAAAGAACTGCGCGAAAAAACGGGTGCAGGTATGTTGGATTGTAAAAAAGCTTTAACCGAAACAAATGGGAATATGGAAGAGGCTGTTGATTTCCTCCGTGAAAAAGGAATGGCATCTGCGGCTAAGAAAGCGGATCGCATTGCTGCTGAAGGAACAACTTTTATTTTGAGTGAAGGAAATAAAGCAGTCATTCTCGAGGTGAATGCCGAAACAGACTTCGTTGCTAAAAACGATTCTTTCCAAGAGCTAGTAAAGCAATTAGCCGAGCATTTACTCAAGAATAATCCAGCATCTGTTGAAGAAGCACTAGAACAAAAAATGGACAATGGGCAATCAGTTTCAGAATATATCAATAGCGCCATTGCCAAAATTGGTGAGAAAATCACTTTACGCCGTTTTGAAGTAAAAACAAAATCTGATCATGCAGCTTTCGGCGAATATTTGCATATGGGTGGTAAAATTGGTGTCCTAACCGTTCTTGAAGGCACAACAGATCAAGCTGTTGCCAAGGATGTTGCGATGCATGTTGCTGCTATCAACCCTAAATATGTCTCTCGTGATCAGGTTTCAGCTGAAGAGGTGGACCATGAACGTCAAGTTTTGACTCAGCAAGCGTTGAATGAAGGAAAACCTGAAAAAATCGTTGAAAAAATGGTTGAAGGACGTTTAGGTAAATTCTTTGAACAAATTTGTCTTCTTGATCAATCTTTCGTAAAAGATCCTGATCAGAAGGTTCGTAAATTTGTTGAAGCAAAAGGGGCTACGGTTACTGATTTCGTACGTTATGAAGTAGGAGAAGGTTTGGAAAAGCGCCAAGAGAATTTTGCCGATGAAGTGATGAGTCAAATTAAAAAATAACAAACATTTAGGGAGCACATCGTGTTCCCTATTTTAAAAAACATACATATTACACGACATTGGAGGTTCATATGGACAACCCAAAATATAAACGAGTTGTACTAAAGCTCAGCGGCGAGGCTTTGGCAGGAGCAGATGGGTTTGGTATTAACCCGTCCGTCATCAAGTCGATTGCCAAACAAATAAAAGAAATTGCAGAATTGGATGTTGAAGTAGCGGTCGTTGTTGGTGGTGGCAACATTTGGCGTGGGAAAATAGGTAGTGAAATGGGCATGGACCGGGCTACCGCCGATTATATGGGGATGTTGGCCACTGTGATGAATTCATTGGCTCTCCAGGATAGCCTTGAACAGCTTGGGATTGAAACACGTGTGCAAACCTCGATTGATATGCGTCAAGTGGCTGAACCTTATATTCGAAGAAGAGCGATTCGCCATCTCGAAAAACATCGAGTTGTTATTTTTGCAGCAGGAACAGGTAATCCTTACTTCTCCACTGATACAACAGCGGCATTACGAGCAGCAGAAATAGAAGCTGAAGTCATCTTAATGGCCAAGAATAATGTTGATGGTGTTTACAATGCAGATCCAAAGCTGGATAAAGAAGCAAAAAAATATGAACAGCTCTCCTATCTAGACGTTCTAAAAGAAGGTTTAGGAGTCATGGATTCAACAGCTTCATCTTTATGTATGGATAATGATATACCGCTTATTGTCTTTTCGTTCACCGAAAATGGTAATGTAAAACGAGCCGTGATGGGCGAGCAAATCGGAACATTAGTAAGGGGGAAAGAATAATGACAAAACAAGTGATTTCAAGCACTAAAGCCAAGATGGAAAAAGCGATTCAGGCTTATAGACGAGAACTTTCTAGTATACGGGCCGGTCGAGCAAATGCCTCTCTTTTAGACAAAATTTTAGTTGATTATTATGGAGCACCAACACCAGTGAATCAACTGGCATCCATTTCCGTCCCGGAAGCGAGGATGTTAGTGATTCAACCATATGATAAGACAAGTATTGGTGATATTGAAAAAGCCATTTTGAAATCAGACCTTGGCCTAAATCCGGCTAATGATGGTTCATTAATTCGACTAACGATTCCACAACTAACAGAGGAACGTAGAAAAGAATTAGTCAAGCTCGTGAAAAAAGAAGCTGAAAATGCGAAAATTGTCATTCGAAACGTTAGACGTGATGGAAATGAGGACTTGAAGAAACTAGAGAAGTCCGGAGACATTACAGAGGATGAATTACGTAGTTATACAGATGATATTCAAAAATTAACGGATGATCATATCAATCAGATTGAAACGATTACGAAAGAAAAGGAACAGGAAGTATTAGAAGTATAATAAACTGAAAAGCCCCCACAAAGATTGGGGGTTTTATTTTGGATTTAGTTCCAGCGTCTAATCCTAGAAGCTCACAGGATGCGAGTCCGTCGGCGTGGCGATTATCGTCGCGCTTTTGCCTTCTACCTATTTAAAGGCGCTTGCGCTTTTCTTAATAACTATCCAAATAATGATTTTTTCTTTATAATAGTATCCATGGTTATTGCATAAATAATTAGAAAGTGTATGATACGCTTTCCATCCTATGGTAAGATATGGATTGGAGCCAAATAGGATGCAATGCTGATGGAGGACCCTTTCATGTTTAAAAAAATGAAATTATGGAATACCCCTGTAAAAAGAAACACGATTAACGAGAGGGTAACACGAATATTAGAACAACCATGCCCGGAACATGTGGCCATTATTATGGATGGAAATGGAAGATGGGCAAAAAAACGGGCATTACCACGTGTTGCTGGCCATCACGAGGGTATGAGGACAGTTAGAAAGATAACGATGCTGGCTAATCAATTAAATATCAAAACATTGACATTATATGCATTTTCAACGGAAAATTGGAAACGACCAAAATTTGAAGTCGATTATTTAATGGGACTGCCAGAAGAATTTCTGGGCAGTTTTTTACCGGAATTAATTGAAGAAAATGTAAGAGTCACAATGATAGGGGAAGAAAGCCGACTCCCCCAAAAAACGAGAAAAGCCGTAGATGATGCCATAGGAAAAACAGCGAAAAATACGGGTTTGAATTTGAATTTTGCATTAAATTATGGGGGAAGGGCTGAAATCATTGATGCCGTTAAAAGTATAGCAAATGATGTAAAAAATGAGGCATTAACCATTGAAGACATTAATGGTCCATGCTTTTCGCGTTATTTAATGACGCAAGCTCTTTCCGATCCGGATTTATTAATACGAACAAGTGGGGAATTACGATTAAGTAATTTTATGTTATGGCAAATTGCTTACACTGAATTATGGTTTACAGATGTATTATGGCCGGATTTTTCTGAAACACATCTTATCGAAGCTGTTGAAGCCTTTCAACAACGCACGAGACGATATGGTGGATTAAATGATGAGGAGTCCAAAAGATGAAGCAAAGAATCATAACCGCTGCAATATTATTAGCTATTTTTGTACCGATCGCCATTATTGGTGGCATTCCATTTTTGTTATTAACGTATGTAATGGCAACAATCGCTCTTTTTGAACTTTTTCAAATGAGAAAGCTGTCTATTTTTTCTGTTCATGGACTATTAGCAACATTGTTCTTATGGATTTTACTATTACCTCCAGCCTTTTATGAAGCATTCAACATTTTTCATTTGTCAAAAATGGAGGCCACTTTTGTTTTTGTCTTACTTTTTCTCTCCTATACCGTCATTGTGAAAAACACCTTTACTTTTGAACAAGCAAGCTTTGCTTTTTTTGCTGTTTTTTATGTAGGGATAGGTTTTTATTATATGGTACAAACTCGAGAAGAAGGACTTATTTTATTATTCTTTGCCTTACTTGTTGTCTGGTTGACAGATTCAGGGGCCTATTTTATTGGAAAGAATTTAGGGAAGCGCAAATTATGGCCAGACATTAGTCCTAATAAAACGGTTGGTGGATTCATTGGGGGAATTCTGTCAGCCGTCATTGTCGCTATATTGTTTGCGATTTTCTCTTCTATTCCAATACCTACCGTTAAACTACTGATTATCACTGTTTTCTTATCTATTTTTGGACAACTTGGAGATTTGGCCGAATCAGCTTTAAAGCGACATTTTGGTGTAAAAGATTCAGGACGCATTTTTCCAGGTCATGGTGGCATGTTAGATCGTTGTGATAGTTGGTTGTTTGTCATGCCTTTACTTTATTTTTTGTTAACGAAGTTACCATAAGGTTAGACAGGCAAATTTACGTGGGAGAGTGAAAAAAATGAAGTTCATCAGTTTGTTAGGGGCCACAGGATCAGTTGGTACTCAGACACTTGATATTATTAGGAAAAATCGGGAACATTTTAAATTAGTCGCAATGTCTGCTGGAAAAAATATGCAAGCGACGAGAAAAATTATGGAGGAATTCCAACCCGAATTTGTTTCAGTTCAAGAAAAAGAGGACTATGAACAATTGAGAATAGAATATCCAACGATCACTTTTGGGTATGGAAAAGATGGCTTAATCGAAGTGGCTGTATGTAAAGAGGCACATATTGTTTTGAATGCAGTGATGGGTAGCGTTGGCTTAGAACCAACTTTGCGGGCCATTGGTGCAGGGAAGCCTGTGGCACTTGCAAATAAAGAGACATTAGTGACGGCTGGACATCTTGTCATGGAAGCTGCCGAAGAAAAACAAGTACCCATTATGCCGGTTGATAGTGAGCATTCCGCTATTTTCCAATGTTTAAATGGAGAGAGACAAAAAAATGTGGAGCGATTGATTCTTACCGCCTCTGGAGGGAGCTTTCGCGATTTAACACGGAAGGATCTTGAGAACGTTACGCTTGAACAGGCCCTTCTCCACCCCAACTGGGCAATGGGTTCCAAAATAACCATTGATTCTGCTACAATGATGAATAAAGGGTTGGAAGTGATTGAAGCCCATTGGTTGTTTGGAATTCCCTATGATCAAATCCATGTGCTATTACATAGGGAAAGTATTATTCATTCTATGGTGGAGTATCATGATAGTAGTGTTATCGCACAGTTAGGAAGTCCAGATATGAGAGTTCCTATCCAATACGCTCTAAGTTTTCCAGATCGATTGCCCTTTCAGTCGGAATCACCGCTTGATTTAGTAAAGGTGGGCAAACTCCAATTTGAAGAAATGGATATGGAGAGATTTCCTTGCCTTCGATTTGCCTATGAAGCAGGAAAAGTGGGAGGTTCAATGCCAACCGTTTTAAATGCTGCAAATGAAGTAGCAGTGAACCAGTTTTTAAATGGGAAGATCTCGTTTTTAATGATAGAAGAGCTGATCGAAAAAGCCCTTATACGTCACCAAAATATCCTGCATCCTGATTTAGCAACGATACAGGAAGTAGATTTGGAGACAAGAAATTATGTTCATTCACTCTCATAATAAAGGTGGTTTTGTCCATTGAATACGGTTATATCGTTTATTATCATTTTCGGCGCTCTTGTTTTTTTTCATGAATTTGGTCATTTCATCTTTGCAAAAAGATCGGGGATATTAGTCAGAGAATTTGCCATCGGATTTGGACCCAAAGTATTTTCTTATAAAAAAAATGAAACAATTTATACAATCCGTCTACTCCCCATCGGTGGCTATGTTAGGATGGCTGGAGAGGACCCAGAAATGGCGGAAATTAAACCGGGTCATAGAATTGGCCTACTACTGGATGAAGACGGAATAGTGTCAAAAATTATTCTGAATGGTCGAGATCGCTTTCCAAATGTGCGAACCATTGAAGTAGAAAAAGCGGATTTAGAACATAAATTATATATTAGCGGCTATGAAGATGGAGAGGATGATCTCCTACAAACATTTTCAATTTCCCGCGAAGCTATTATTGTCGAGAATCAAACAGAGACTCAAATTGCTCCATGGGATCGCCAATTCGCTTCAAAAAAACTTAGCCAAAGGGCGATGACCATTTTTGCGGGTCCTCTCTTCAATTTTATTTTAGCTGTTGTCGTTTTTACTATAATAGGTATGGTTCAAGGTGTACCTGTAAAAGAGGCTGTATTGGGAAAAGTCTTGCCAGATAGCCCGGCAAAAGCGGCTGGATTCCAAAAAGGTGATCTTGTCTTAAGTATTGATGGTTCTGAGGTGAAGACTTTTACAGATATGACCACAATTGTGAGAGCTCATCCAGATGAGGAATTGGTTTTTACAATTGATAGAAATAATCAAACATTGGAAATTCCGGTTATTCCTGACAAAGAGGTTGTGGAAGAAAACCAAACGATTGGCTTGATTGGAGTTCAGTCAGCTTTAGATAAATCATTTGGAAAGATTGCGATTAGCGGGTTTCAAGAAACATACCTTATGACGATTGAAATCTTTAAGCTGCTTGGAAAACTCGTTACAGGTAATTTTTCAATCGATATGTTATCAGGACCAGTTGGGATTTATAAAACGACTGAGACAGTCGTACAAACAGGGTTACTCAATCTTCTTAGGTGGACTGGTTTACTTAGCATTAACCTAGGAATTATGAACCTTTTGCCCATTCCTGCACTTGATGGTGGCCGACTTTTATTCTTTGGGGTTGAAGCTTTAAGAGGAAAACCAGTCGATCGGCAAATGGAAGGTGTCGTTCATTTTATTGGTTTTGCGCTCCTTATGTTGTTGATGATTGTCGTAACATGGAATGATATTCAGAGATTTTTTATTCATTAATAGAGTAAAGGTCGAGGTGCCAATATGAGACAAAGTATGACATTGATTCCAACGCTTCGGGAGGTACCAGCTGATGCGGAAGTAAAAAACCATCAACTTCTCCTTCGCGCAGGATTCATTAAGCAAACAGCTAGCGGTGTATATACGTATATGCCACTAGCGAAAAGAACATTGGATAAAATCGAAAAAATCATTAGAGAGGAAATGGAGAAGGCGGGAGCCGCCGAAATTTTAATGCCCACATTGCAGCCGGCTGAACTTTGGCAAGAATCTGGACGCTGGGATAGCTATGGAGCAGAGTTAATGAGAATGAAGGACAGACATGGACGTGAATTTGCATTAGGACCAACACATGAAGAAGTGATTACTTCGATCGTGAAGGATGAACTAAAATCTTATAAACGTCTTCCGCTAACGTTATATCGAATTCAAACGAAATTTCGGGACGAGAAGCGACCAAGATTTGGTTTGTTGCGAGGGCGCGAATTTATTATGAAAGATGCCTATTCCTTTCATGCCAATCAGGAGAGCCTTGATCAAGTTTACGACAAAATGTACAAGGCTTATACGAATATTTTTTCAAGATGCGGTTTAGATTATCGAGCTGTTCTAGCAGATTCAGGGGCAATTGGGGGAAAGGATACCCAGGAATTTATGGTTTTATCTGAGATTGGCGAAGATACAATTGCCTACTCTGATTCATCGACTTATGCTGCGAATATAGAGATGGCTGAAGTGAATGGTACATATGAGAGAGCAAACGAACCAGAACAACCCTTAACAAAAATCGAAACACCGAATCAAAAAACAATCGAAGACATATCGACATTTTTTCAAGTAAAGACAAAAAATTGTATAAAGTCGCTTGTTTTTAAAGTGGATGAACAATTTATCTTGATTTTGGTTCGCGGTGACCATGAAGTGAATGATATTAAAGTGAAGAAAACCTTGCAAGCCGATTCGGTGGCATTAGCGGAGCATTCAGATGTTGAGAAGCTTTTGGGATGTTCTGTTGGTTCAATCGGACCAGTTGATTTACCGGCAAAAATAAGGATATTTGCGGATCATGCTGTTCAGTTCATGGTCAATGCTGTATGTGGAGCAAATGAAAATGGGTATCATTATACTGGCGTTTTACCAGGCAGAGATTTTAACGTGGAATGCTATGCGGATCTCCGCTTTATTATGGAAGGGGATCCTTCACCAGACGGGAATGGAACGATTCATTTTGCACAAGGAATTGAAGTTAGGGACAAAATATAGTGAAGCGCTTGAGGCGAACTATTTAGATGAAAATGGAAAGTCTCAGAACATTATTATGGGATGTTATGGAATCGGGGTTTCCCGGACACTTTCTGCGATAGCGGAGCAATATAATGACGAATATGGCTTGAAATGGCCTTAAAACATCGCTCCTTACCAAATTCACCTTATTCCTATCAATCTAAAGCAAGAGGAACAAAAAGAACTTACGGAAAGTTTATATAAAAAATTGCAGACTCAAGGATATGAAGTTTTACTAGATGATCGATTAGAACGTCCAGGTGTGAAATTTAAAGATGCGGACTTAATTGGGCTGCCTATTAGAATAACAATAGGTAAGAAAGCGTCGGACGATATTGTGGAGATCAAATCGCGAAGCTCTGAGGATGTGGCAGAAATTCATAAAGATGAAGTTCTTGCAGCTGTAAAATATCTATTAGACGATCAGGAATAACAAGGTGCCCCTAAGCGGGTACCCGCTTCCGTTGAATAGCATAAAAGGATGGAGGAGAGAAAGATGGCTAATAATCCTGCCTCAAGAAAAGAAAGATTTCAAGTGCTTTTGCAACAAATTGGATTAACGGATGATACTATGATTCCATTTTTTCATCATGCAGAGATTACGAAGTTAGCTGTCGATCGAGCAGAAAAAAAATGGCATTTTTATTTTACTTTTGAAAAGGTACTTCCTTATGAACTATTTATTCAATTAACCGAAAAACTCCAACACACTTTTCACCATATTGCTTCTGTTACTTTTCAAATTAAGACAACAGACTCCACCATTACAGAGGAATTGGTGCAAGCCTATTGGTCACATTGTCTCAAGGAACTAGATGGGATTTCCCCGATGTTGCTTTCCCTATTACATAATCAAGTACCGCAAGTAAATGGGAACACGATTTTCATTCGAACACGTAATGATACGGAAATACAAACTCTCAAAGGAAAATATGGTCAATGGATCCAAGATATTTATCAGAAATTTGGCTTTCCTCCTCTTCTTCTGGATGGACAAGTGATGGATCAACAGTCAACAGATGAGGAATATCAGAAATTTATTGAAGCGAAGCAAAAGGAAGATCAGGAACGCGCACAACAAGCTGTAATTGAAATGCAAAAACAGGAAGTTGAAAAAGAAAGTAGAAAAGGGATGGCGACTGGCCCACTGACAATTGGGATCACAATCAATCCAACGGAAGAAATCACAAGTTTGAAAAATATTGTTGATGAGGAAAGAAGAGTGACAGCAGAAGGGTATATTTTCGCTGCAGAAACAAGGGAGCTTCGTAGCGGTCGTACACTCTTAACGTTTAAATTAACCGATTATACGGATTCGATCCTAGTTAAAATGTTTTCTAGGGATAAAGAGGATGCAGAATCCTTTAAACAGGTAACAAAAGGAATGTGGGTGAAGGTACGAGGAAGTATACAGAATGATACATTTGTACGCGATCTTGTCATGATAGCAAATGATATAAACGAAATAAAACCAAGGGAACGTATCGATCATGCTGAAGAAAAAAGAGTAGAACTTCATCTTCATACGACGATGAGTCAAATGGATGGTCTTACGTCGATGTCGAATTATGTATCCCAAGCTAAAAAATGGGGACATTCTGCCATTGCCGTAACCGATCATGCTGTTGTTCAATCATTTCCAGAGGCTTTTAATGCTGGAAAAAAACATGATATGAAAATTGTATATGGATTAGAAGCAAATCTTGTAGATGATGGTGTACCGATTGCTTATAATAGCAGCCATCTTAGATTAGAAGATTCAGAGTTTGTGGTTTTTGATGTGGAAACAACGGGTCTTTCAGCGATTTATGATACGATTATTGAATTAGCTGCTGTAAAGATTCGTGATGGTGAAATCATCGACACTTTTGAGAGGTTTGCGAATCCTCATCATCCACTTTCCGCAACAACAATTGAGCTTACTGGTATAACCGATGAAATGGTTCAAAATGCACCAGACATTGATCAAGTGCTTCGTCAATTTCATGAATGGACGGGGGATGCCATTTATGTTGCTCATAACGCCAGCTTTGACATGGGGTTTTTAAATACAGGTTATCAAAAGTTTGATTTAGGAAAATCGAAAAATCCAGTTATTGATACATTAGAACTCGCTAGATTTCTATACCCGCAATTGAAAAATCATCGATTAAATACATTGGCTAAAAAATTCGATATTGACCTTACTCAACATCACCGTGCTATTTATGATGCAGAGGCTACTGGCTATTTGTTTTTAAAAATGTTGAAGGATGCATCTGAAAAAGGGATTGAATACCATGATCAGTTCAATGATTATATGGGAGAAGGAGAGGCGTATAAACGTGCTCGACCCTATCACTGTACAATTCTAGCAAAAAATGAAATCGGCTTAAAAAATTTATATAAACTAGTTTCGATCTCCCATATTCAATATTTCTATCGAGTGCCGCGCATTCCTAGATCCGTCTTGGAAAAATATCGAGAAGGTTTACTGATTGGTTCAGGCTGTCAACAAGGTGAAGTGTTTGAGGCGATGATGCAAAAAGGACGTCAGGAAGCGGAAAAAGTTGCAGGTTTTTATGACTATTTTGAAGTGCATCCAAAACCTGTATATGCTCCATTAATTGAGATGGAGCTGGTAAGGGATCAAAAAGATCTTGAAGATATCATTACGAATATCGTCAAGATGGGAGAAAAAATGGATATTCCTGTTGTCGCTACTGGCAATGTCCATTATTTAAATGAAGAAAATAAAATTAATCGTCAAATATTAGTAAACTCTCAAGGAGGAGCTAACCCATTAAATCGGCACAAGCTCCCGGCTGTTCATTTTCGAACCACCGACGAAATGCTAGCTGAATTTTCCTTTCTAGGAGAGGAAAAGGCCCATGAAATTGTGGTGAAAAACTCAAATCTGATAGCAGATCAACTTGATGCGATTAAACCGATTAAAGATGATCTATACACCCCTAAAATCGAAGGTGCCGAGGAAGAAATTCGCTCAATGAGTTACGAACGAGCGAAAAGTATTTATGGGGACCCCTTACCGGAAATTATTGAAGCGAGACTTGAAAAGGAACTAAAAAGTATTATTGGACATGGTTTTGCTGTGATCTATTTAATTTCTCATAAATTGGTTAAAAAATCATTGGATGATGGTTATTTAGTTGGTTCCCGAGGTTCAGTCGGTTCATCCTTTGTGGCAACGATGACGGAAATTACAGAGGTCAATCCATTACCACCGCATTACGTCTGTCCAGCATGTAAGCATTCCGAGTTTTTTGATGACGGGTCAGTTGGTTCAGGCTTTGATTTACCGAATAAAAATTGTGAAAAATGTGGAACAGCCTATCGGAAAGATGGACATGATATCCCCTTCGAAACCTTTCTTGGCTTTAAGGGGGACAAGGTTCCTGATATTGACCTTAACTTTTCAGGAGAATATCAGCCAAAGGCCCATAATTACACAAAAGTACTTTTTGGAGAAGATTATGTCTATCGAGCTGGAACAATTGGAACCGTTGCGGAGAAGACTGCTTATGGCTATGTAAAAGGGTATGCCCAAGATCATAATATTCAGCAAAGAGGGGCGGAAGTGGACAGGCTTGTACAAGGATGTACAGGTGTAAAGCGGACGACAGGTCAACACCCCGGAGGAATTATTGTTGTTCCGGATTATATGGAAATATATGATTTTACGCCTATTCAATTTCCAGCAGATGATAGTGGCTCTGAATGGAAGACAACTCATTATGATTTCCATTCAATTGATAGCAATTTATTGAAATTAGACATACTTGGTCACGATGATCCTACTGTTATTAGAATGCTGCAAGATTTAAGTGGCATTGATCCAAAAACAATCCCAACCGATGATCCTGAGGTGATGAAGTTATTTAAGGGGACCGAATCCCTCGGCGTTACAGAAGAGCAGATTATGTGCAAAACGGGAACTCTCGGTATTCCTGAATTTGGAACTCGATTTGTCCGACAAATGCTAGAGGATACAAAACCGTCTACTTTTTCGGAGCTTGTACAAATTTCAGGTCTATCACATGGTACGGATGTATGGTTAGGGAACGCAGAAGAATTAATTCAAAATAAAACCTGCACGCTTCCTGAAGTCATTGGCTGCCGGGATGATATTATGGTTTATCTTATTTATCAAGGCTTGGAATCTTCTTTAGCTTTTAAAATTATGGAATCTGTCCGTAAGGGAAAAGGATTGTCACCAGAATGGGAAGAAGAAATGAGAAAAAACAATGTACCAGAATGGTATATTGATTCTTGTAAAAAGATAAAATATATGTTTCCGAAGGCACATGCGGCTGCTTATGTGTTAATGGCTGTAAGAATTGCTTATTTTAAAGTGCATTATCCGCTTTATTACTATGCGGCCTATTTTACGGTTAGAGCCGAAGACTTTGATCTTGAGGCAATGGTGCGGGGAGCTCATGCCATTCGATCGAGAATTCAGGAAATTAATGCAAAAGGTTTAGATGCGTCGCCAAAGGAAAAAAGTATTTTAACGGTGTTGGAACTAGCCCTTGAAATGTGTGAAAGAGGCTTTAAATTTAAGCAGGTAGACCTCTATCGTTCTAGCGCAACTGATTTTATCATTGACGAAGGGGCTTTAATTCCACCGTTCAATGCTATTCCAGGACTAGGAACAAACGCAGCCATAAATATTGTCAAAGCTCGAAAAGATGGTGAATTTCTTTCAAAAGAAGATTTACAAAAAAGAGGAAAGGTATCAAAAACAATCATTGAATATCTAGATAAG
Organism: Lederbergia sp. NSJ-179; assembly: GCF_022867885.1. GTDB lineage: Bacteria > Bacillota > Bacilli > Bacillales > Bacillaceae_C > Lederbergia. The sequence goes on from NZ_JALIFP010000001.1 coordinate 360,879, forward strand.
CAAGGAATTTTATTAGATCTACCAGAGCAAAATCAATTATCATTATTCTAATTGTGACAATGCTACGCCTCCATAAAGCTTTGTGTTTGCAACTAAACGTTGATTATGGTATATTTTTTATGGATATACTATGAATAACTCTCTGTCAAAAAGAGTGGGCGCCCCCCACTCTTTCGTATTGTCACAACAAATCTAATGATAATTTTGAAATTCTGGAGGTAATTATGAGTAAAGTAACAGACCTCGTTGAAGAACTTGCAAGGCCCATTCTTGATGAAATGGGGTTAGAGCTAGTTGATACTGAATATGTAAAAGAAGGAAAAAACTGGTTCTTGCGCCTTTTTATTGATAAAGAAAGTGGAATTGATATTGAAGAATGCGGTCTTGTGAGTGAGCGGTTAAGCACACAACTAGATGAGATTGATCCAATTCCTCATAATTATTTTTTGGAAGTATCTTCACCTGGGGCAGAACGCCCGTTGAAAAAAGAAAAAGACTTCATAAAGGCAGTAGGCAAAAAGGTTCATATAAATACGTATGAACCAATAGATGGTGAAAAATCGATTGAAGGTCGTCTCATTGCTTTCGATCATCAGATCCTCACAATGGAAGTGAAAGTAAAAACGCAGATTAAAACGATTGAAGTGCCACTAGCCAAAATATCGAAGGCAAGAATGGCTGTAGAATTTTAAAGGGGATGACATTTAATGAGCTCGGAATTATTGGATGCTCTCATTATATTAGAAAAAGAAAAGGGTATTAGTCGAGAAGTCTTGATTGAGGCAATTGAAGCTGCGCTCGTATCCGCCTATAAACGGAATTTTAATCAAGCACAAAATGTTCGTGTTGATCTGAATTTAGATACGGGTACGATGAGAGTGTTTGCCAGAAAAGATGTAGTAGACGAGGTCTTTGATTCAAGACTAGAAATTTCTATTGATGAAGCGAAAAAAATAAATCCTGCCTATGAAATTGACGATATCGTTGAGTTGGAGGTTACACCGAAGGATTTCGGAAGAATTGCTGCTCAAACAGCGAAACAAGTCGTCACCCAACGTGTCCGTGAGGCTGAAAGAGGAATCATTTATTCTGAGTTTATTGACCGTGAAGATGATATTATGACAGGGATTGTTCAACGTTATGATTCCAAATTTATTTATGTCAGTCTTGGGAAAATTGAAGCCATTCTACCTCAAAGTGAACAAATGCCGAATGAGGTGTATAAACCGCATGACCGAATTAAAGTCTATATCACTAAGGTGGAAAAAACGACGAAGGGTCCCCAAATTTATGTTTCCCGCACCCATCCCGGTCTATTGAAAAGACTTTTTGAAATTGAGGTTCCAGAGATTTATGATGGAACGGTAGAATTAAGATCGGTAGCCCGGGAGGCAGGGGATCGATCAAAAATTTCCGTTAGCACCGAAAATGAAGAGGTAGATCCGGTAGGCTCATGTGTGGGACCTAAGGGAACGCGGGTTCAAGCGATAGTGAATGAATTAAAGGGTGAAAAAATTGATATTGTGGAATGGTCTTCTGATCCAAAAGTTTTCGTCGCAAATGCTTTAAGTCCCTCTAAAGTTTTGGAAGTAACTGTAAATGAAGAAGAGAAAGCGACAACGGTTATTGTTCCTGATTACCAACTTTCACTTGCTATTGGGAAAAGAGGGCAAAATGCAAGGCTTGCGGCTAAACTAACGGGCTGGAAAATCGATATCAAAAGTGAAACAGATGCACGGGAAGCAGGGATATATCCTTCAGATGAAAGTCTGTTTTTCCATGATGAGGATACCTCGGAAGGAACATTCGATTTAAGCGAAGATGAAATCGAATAGGAGGGAGAAAAATTGGCTGCTCGAAAAAAAATACCTTTAAGAAAATGCCTAGCAACTGGGGAAATGAAGCCCAAGAAAGAAATGATTCGAATTGTCCGTTCCAAAGAAGGAGAAGTATCGATAGACCCAACAGGGAAAAAGCCTGGAAGGGGAGCTTATGTTTCTTTAAATCAAGAGGCTATTTTAACGGCAAAAAAGAAAAATGTTTTTGCTAGTCAATTAAATGCGAAGGTAGAGGATTCACTTTATGATGAATTACTCTCTTTAGCACAGGATCAGGAGTCAAAATGAGTAGGCAGGACCCTTGGATGAACCTGCTCGGCTTGGCAAATCGAGCTAGAAAAATAATTTCGGGGGAAGAATTGGTGCTAAAGGAGATTAAAACAAAAAAAGCAAAACTGATCTTAATTTCCAAAGATGCTTCCATGAATACCTCTAAAAAATTACAGGATAAATGTACTTTTTACCATGTTCCTTTCCGGTTTGTAGAATCCAGAGTAAAACTCGGCCACTCTATTGGAAAGGACGAAAGAGTGGTTGTGGCAGTCCTGGAAGAAGGTTTCGCTTCGAAACTTGCTTCAATGCTCGATGAATAAAACGGGGGTGAACCGATGAGTAAGGTACGAGTTTATGAATATGCAAAAAAACGAAATACGACCAGTAAAGAAATTATTAATCAATTAAAAGAAATGAATATTGAGGTAGGCAATCATATGTCGATGATTGACCCGGAAACAGTCAATCGGCTAGATGCGGCTTATCAAAAAAGCGGGCAATCTCCAGGTAAAACGAATACCAAAAAGGAGTCGTCTCAAAAAAACGGTCAAAATAGACCGACACAATCGAATCAGAAAAATCGACATAATCACAGTCAGCAAAAGTCATCTTTTCATAAAGATTCGAAAAAGCCACAAGCAAAAATAAACGATAAACAAAATAAACCGAATCAATCTGAAAAACAGGCATCTGGACAACAACGGGTAGATAAAAAACAGAAGACGGAGCAAAATAAACCTCATATGAAAAATCAAGCAAACCAAACGGCTTCAAAAAATGGAAATAAAGGATTTAACAAGAATCGAAAAGGGAATCAGAATAAGAATCATAAAAACAGACTAAAACCGACACAGACTCAGCCAGCTCCAAGGAAACAAAAAGAATTGCCAGAAAAAATTGTGTTTACCGAGTCTTTAACTGTAGGAGAATTGGCTAAAAAGTTGCATAGAGAACCATCCGAAATTATTAAAAAGCTCTTTGCGCTAGGCGTAATGGCGACAATCAATCAAGAATTGGATCGGGATGCCATTGAATTAATTTGTGGTGAATATGGCGTAAATGTAGAAGAAGAAATACTCGTTGACACGACAGATCTTGAGACTTATTTTACGGAAGATCAAGAGGCTGATTTGAAGGAACGTCCAGCCGTTGTTACGATCATGGGTCATGTTGATCATGGGAAAACCACTTTATTGGATTCCCTGCGCCACACGAAAGTGACAGCAGGAGAAGCCGGGGGAATTACTCAGCATATTGGCGCTTATCAAATTGAAGAAAATGATAAACTGATTACATTTCTGGATACACCGGGACATGCTGCTTTTACGACAATGAGGGCGCGTGGTGCTAAAATAACGGATATTACGATTCTGGTTGTGGCTGCGGACGATGGGGTGATGCCGCAAACGATTGAAGCGATCAATCATGCAAAAGCGGCTGAAGTACCGATTATTGTGGCTGTTAATAAAATGGATAAGCCGACCGCTAATCCAGATCGAGTCATGCAAGAATTAACAGAACATGGCCTTGTTCCAGAAGATTGGGGCGGGGAGACCATTTTTGTTCCTATTTCCGCTTTAAAAGGGGAAGGACTTGACAATCTTCTTGAGATGATTTTATTAGTTAGCGAAGTAGAAGAGTTAAAGGCTAATCCTAATCGAAAAGCAATCGGGACTGTTATTGAGGCTCAGCTTGATAAAGGTAGAGGTCCTGTTGCAACCCTACTTGTTCAGAATGGAACATTGAAAGTAGGGGATCCTATTGTTGCTGGGAATACATTTGGTCGTGTTCGAGCAATGGTGAATGATATAGGGAGAAGAGTAAAAAAAGCTCTACCATCTACACCAGTCGAGATCACAGGTCTAAATGATGTACCACAAGCAGGGGACCGCTTCGTCGTTTTTGATGATGAAAAAGGTGCACGTCAAATCGGAGAAACCCGAGCACAACAAGCTCTACTTGCTTCAAGAGGTGAGAGTTCTCGTATTAGCCTAGACACATTGTTTGAACAAATGAAGCAGGGGGAAATGAAAGATTTAAATGTCATTGTAAAAGCGGATGTTCAAGGATCTGTTGAAGCATTGGCTGCTGCTCTTAAGCAAATAGATGTTGAAGGGGTTAATATTAAAGTCATCCACACGGCTGTAGGGGCTATTAATGAATCTGATATTACACTGGCTGCTGCTTCAAACGCTATTGTGATTGGATTTAATGTGCGACCTGATGTGAATGCAAAACGAGCTGCCGAATCTGAAAAGGTGGATGTACGTCTTCACAGAGTTATTTATAAAGCAATCGAAGAAATAGAAGCAGCTATGAAAGGGATGTTAGATCCTGAATTTAAAGAAGTAGTCATTGGTCAGGCTGAGATCCGACAAACCTTTAAGGTATCTAAAATTGGTACCATCGCCGGTTCTTATGTCACGGATGGGAAAATTACTCGAGATAGTGGAGTACGTGTCATTCGAAATGGAATTGTCATTTATGAAGGCGAAATTGATGATTTGAAACGCTTTAAAGACGATGTAAAAGAAGTTAGCCAAGGGTATGAATGTGGAATTACGATTAAGAATTTCAATGATGTAAAAGAAGAGGATATTATTGAAGCGTTTGTCATGAAGGAAATTGAACGAACTTGATCGGTTTCGTGGAACTAGAATTTAGGATTTATGAGGCGCACTCCCTAAAAGAAAAGCGTGCTGTTTTGCAACGAACTTTAACGAGATTGAGACAAAGGTTTAATATATCTGCTGCAGAGACAGGTCATCAGGATGTTTGGCAGTTGTCAAACATCTCCCTTGTTACTGTATCTCCCTCACGACAGGTTGCAGAACGGGAATTGGATCGAGCCCTCCATTTTTTAGATTCTTTTCCGGAATGGGAGAGAGTCCATACAAGATTTGAATGGCTATAAGGTATAAGGCGAGGTGTGAAATATGAATGTTCGTGCCAATCGAGTTGGGGAGCAAATGAAAAAGGAACTCGGTGATATTATTGGTAGAAAACTTAAAGACCCTAGGGTAGGCTTTGTGACAGTGACAGATGTACAAGTTACTGGTGATTTGCAACAAGCTACGATTTTTATTTCCGTTCTTGGAGACAAAGATCAAATTGAAAATACTCTTAAAGGTCTTACAAAGGCAAAAGGTTTTATAAGATCGGAAGTCGGCCATAGAATTCGTCTGCGCAAAACGCCTGAAATATCATTTGAACTTGATAATTCTATACGTTATGGGAATAAAATTGAATCCATTTTAAAAGATTTAAAAAATGAATAAGCAGCTTACTCTGTTGGCTGTCTCAAAAATGTAAGGCTCTTCTGAAATATTGCTAGTAGAGGTTGTTCAAAAAGTCCGGTAAAAAGACATAAGCGAATTTCTTCGTTGGCTTGCTTTTCCGCTGCTCAAAGGCTGCGCCGCCTCGAACTTTCGACGCACAGGACGTGCTAGTGTCGGCGTTGCTGACAGGACGTCAGCGCCCTTAGCCGACGGGTCCTTTTTATCCTCCTTTTTGAACGCGCTCTAGTAGTATGCAATAGAACTGCCTTCATTCGTTTTTGGGACAGCCTATTTTTGTTGAAGCGGAGGGGATACATTGGACGGAATTTTACCGTTATGGAAACCAAAAGGGTTGACATCACATGATTGTGTTTTTAAAATAAGAAAATTATTGAAAATGAAAAAGGTGGGCCATACTGGTACACTGGACCCTGGAGTAGATGGTGTACTCCCTATTTGTTTAGGGAAAGCAACAAAAATTGCTGAATATATAACCGATGCAGGTAAGGTTTATGAGGGGGAAGTAACCCTCGGGACATCTACAACGACCGAGGATGCATATGGAGAAGTCTTGGAAGTAAAAAAGGTAGAGGCATCCGCTATTACTATTCCACAAATACAACAGATATTTCATGAATTGACAGGTGAAATAGAACAGATTCCACCCCTTTATTCGGCCGTTAAAGTGAACGGAAAAAAATTATATGAATATGCACGTGCAGGTATTCACGTGGAACGACCAAAAAGGAAGATACATATTTACGATTTACGTTTACTTCATGAAGAAATAGAATGGCAAGCGGGAGAAGCTCGTTTCTCTTTTCGAGTTCATTGCAGTAAAGGTACATATATTCGAACACTGGCTGTTATGATTGGAGAGAAATTAGGGTATCCAGCCCATATGTCTTCCTTAACAAGAACGGCTTCAGCCTCCTTTACACGTAATGAATGTGTTACTTTTAAAGAACTAGAACAATGTATAAAAGAGGATCACTCCATTGAAAAAATGCTATTTCCGTTAGAAAAAGGATTATCTTATTTACAAATGAAGGAAATAAATGAACCACTATTGAAGCGAATCCTCGATGGAGCTGTACTTCCCATACCTGAAAATTGGCCGCAAGGTCCTGTTGTATTAGTTTATCATCATAAAGCCTATGCGATTTATGATATCCATCCCAATAAATCTGATTTTATTAAACCAGTTAAGGTTATACGTAATGTAAAAGTCTGAAAGCAGAAAGAGGGGAAAAGAGAGTCGTGAAAGTAATCAAGCTTAACCATCCACATTCATATAAAAATAATGATTTTCCATCCATTGTTATGGCTTTAGGATTTTTTGATGGTGTCCATATTGGACATCAGAAAGTTATAAACCAAGCAAAAGAAATTGCTGCCCAACATAAGCAACAAAGCGCTGTTATGACCTTTGATCCACATCCTTCCGTTGTTCTCGGTAAAGGGAAAACAGATGTCCATTATATTACACCTTTAGAAGATAAAATTAAATTAATGGCAAAGTTAAAGGTGGATTATCTTTTTGTCGTCCATTTTACGAAGGAATTCTCGCAACTATTGCCTGAGGAATTTGTGAAGTCCTATTTAATACAATTAAATGTAAAGCATGCGGTAGCTGGATTCGATTTTACTTATGGTAAATTTGGGAAGGGCACGATGCAGACTTTGCCGAGCCATGCACAAGGTTTTTTTGATGTGACAATTATTCCTAAATTGGAAATACATCATCAAAAAATTAGTTCCACCTCTATCCGCCAGTTTATTCAAAATGGAGAGATGGAAAAAGCGAATCGATTACTTGGCCGTTATTTTACAACAAAGGGCCCCGTTATTCACGGAAAAAAACGTGGGAGGACGCTTGGCTTTCCGACTGCAAATATAAGGACTGATCATGACTACTTGCTGCCACAAATAGGTATATATATTGTAAAGGTATTCGCAGCTGGTATGTGGAAGCAGGGGGTATGCAGTGTAGGATTTAATCCTACATTTCATAATCCAGAAGGAAAGCAATTATCGATAGAAATTTATTTGCTCGATTTTGATCAGGACATTTACGGTGAAATCGTAACCGTCGAATGGCATAAAAGAATTAGAGACGAAAAAAAATTCAATGACATTGAACAGTTAAAAGCGCAAATACAAAAAGATATTGAGAACACAAGAGAATATTTTTCTTCTTTAAACGAAGAAACTTGATTTATTGCTTATAAAGTTGTATTCTAATACAGTATCAAGAACCTTTGCTTGGCAATTCGACTCACCAACGATTGCTCGGTAACAGGGGATTTGTAAAAATTAGGAGGTGAAAACGATGGCGATTTCTCAAGAACGAAAAAATGAAATCATCAGTGACTTTAAAATTCATGATACTGATACGGGTTCTCCAGAAGTTCAAATTGCTGTATTAACAGAAGAAATTAACAAATTGAACGATCATCTTCGCGTACACAAAAAAGATCATCATTCAAGACGCGGATTGATGAAAATGGTCGGCCGCCGCCGCAATCTTTTAACTTATCTTCGTAACAAAGATGTGCAGCGCTATCGTGAACTGATTAACAGACTTGGCTTACGTAGATAATAAGTGATAAAAAGCGGGATAATTCCCGCTTTTTTGTTAGAAAGTAATGAGGAGATCATGGGTATGCTGAATAAGAGAAAAGAAAGAGGACTGTCATGCAGAGCATGGCAGAACTGAACATTTGACATGAATATGAAGGGTAAAAGACAATTCCGTTCAGAAAAGCTGTTATCATCTAATTATTTCACTAAAATATTTACATAATTTACATAATCCTCAATCCCATCGTACTGTCTTCATAATTATGTCTAATGTTCAGTGGTTCAGCTACCTCCCATGATACCAACAAATAACAATCACTTATTCTCTACAACTGTCCAAAATAAGAACACGTAACTAAACCGTAATTTGAAAGAGAGGAAAATATTGCATGGATCAGAAGAAAGAAATATTTAGTATGGACTGGGCTGGCCGAACTTTAACGGTCGAAATTGGACAATTGGCTAAGCAAGCTAGTGGAGCCGCTTTAATCCGCTATGGCGATACGGCTGTATTAAGCACTGTAACTGCATCGAAGGAAGCAAAGGCCGTTGATTTCTTTCCTTTAACAGTAAATTATGAAGAAAGACTATATGCAGTGGGAAAAATTCCTGGGGGATTCCCTAAACGTGAGGGTAGACCAAGTGAGAAGGCGATACTGGCAAGTCGATTAATTGACCGTCCGATTCGTCCCCTTTTTGCGGATGGTTTTCGAAATGAGGTACAAATTATAAATTTAGTTATGAGCGTTGATCAAGATTGTTCATCGGAAATGGCAGCAATGTTTGGCTCATCCCTTGCTTTATGTGTATCGGATATCCCATTTGAAGGACCTATTGCAGGAGTAGTTGTAGGTAGAATCGATGGAGATTTTATTATAAACCCAACTGCTGAACAAATGGAAAAAAGCGATATCAACCTAAGTGTAGCAGGTACGAAGAATGCGATTAATATGGTGGAAGCTGGAGCATTAGAAGTCCCTGAAGAAACGATGCTAGAAGCGATTATGTTTGGCCATGAAGAAATTAAAAAATTGATCTCTTTTCAAGAAGAAATCGCTAGTAAAGTTGGAAAACCGAAAAGGGAAATCGACCTATATGAAGTAAATGTTGAATTGGATGCAGAGGTTCGTGAGATGTGCGAGGAATCACTAATTAAAGCCATTCAAGTTCAAGAAAAACATGCGCGTGAAGAGGCGATTCAGCAGGTAAAAGATCAAGTAATTGCGCACTATAATGAAAAAGAGAATATGGAAGACGAGACCATTAAACAAGTGAAACAAGTGTTAGATGATCTTGTAAAAGAGGAAGTCCGGCGATTAATTACAGTGGAAAAAGTTCGTCCTGATGGCAGAAAACCACATGAAATACGCCCATTATCTTCGGAGATTAATCTTCTACCAAGAACGCATGGCTCAGGATTATTTACAAGAGGACAAACCCAGGCTTTAAGTGTTTGTACCTTGGGTTCATTAGGAGAAGTCCAAATTTTAGACGGATTAGGTATTGAGGAATCAAAACGGTTTATGCATCATTATAATTTCCCGCATTTTAGTGTGGGAGAAACCGGACCTATTCGTGCACCTGGAAGACGTGAAATCGGGCATGGGGCATTAGGGGAGCGGGCATTGGAACCTGTCATACCGAACGAAACTGATTTTCCATATACCATCAGACTTGTTTCTGAGGTATTAGAATCGAATGGATCAACCTCCCAAGCAAGCATTTGCGCAAGCACGTTAGCGATGATGGACGCTGGTGTGCCGATCAAAGCACCAGTCGCCGGGATTGCCATGGGGTTAGTGAAATCAGGTGATCACTACACTATTTTAACGGATATTCAGGGAATGGAAGACCATCTTGGAGATATGGACTTTAAAGTGGCAGGGACGGCTAAAGGCGTTACGGCACTGCAAATGGATATTAAAATTGCGGGGCTTTCCCGCGAGATCCTTGAAGAGGCGTTACAACAAGCCAAAGAAGGTCGTATGCATATTTTAGATACAATGCTTGCAACCATTCCACAATCAAAAGATCATTTATCAGAATATGCGCCAAAAATTTTAACGATGCATATTAATCCTGATAAAATCAGGGATGTCATTGGGCCTAGTGGAAAACAAATTAATAAAATCATCGAAGAAACCGGTGTGAAGATTGACATTGAGCAAGACGGCAAAGTGTTCATTGCGTCTGCTGACCAAGCAATGAACACAAAAGCCAAGAATATCATTGAAGACTTAGTTCGTGAAGTGGAAGTTGGCCAAATGTATTTAGGTAAAGTAAAACGGATTGAAAAATTCGGTGCATTTGTTGAACTATTTCCTGGAAAGGATGGACTTGTCCATATTTCACAACTGGATGAGCAAAGAGTCAATAAAGTGGAGGATATTGTCTCTCTTGGAGACGAAATCCTGGTTAAGGTCATTGAAATTGATAATCACGGACGAGTGAATGCATCAAGAAAAGCTGTTCTAAAGGATCAAAAAGAGAAGCAGAAAAGGGACGAATAAAAACGGGGAGATCCCCGTTTTTTTAGTTTCCAGACAATGAGCGCTTGTACTTTTCAGTTCTAACTTATCCTCCTTTTTCATACGCTGTGGTGAAGGAGGTCGTGTCGGTTGAATGCAAAAAACTTGATAGCCTTTACACTGATTGCTATCCTATCATTATCTGCCATTTTTAATCCTTATACAAATCAGTATTTAGAACAACTAAAAAATGGGGATGTACCTGCAAGTAAAGGGGAAGATGAATTATACGAACAAATTGCAAAGGCAGCAGATGATTATCAAATCGATCCCCAAGACGCTAAGATCGACCGTGTTTGGAAAGCAATGCCAGGATATAATGGCATTCGGGTGGATAAAGAAGCCTCTTATCAAAAAATGAAAAAAAACAAAGTGTTTGATGAACGAAAATTAGTATTTATTCAAATCAAACCAGAAATTCATTTAGCTGATTTACCACCGGCTCCTATATACCGGGGACATCCCGATAAACCAATGGTTAGTTTTCTCATCAATGTCGCATGGGGAAATGAGTATATACCTTCTATCCTTGCAACCCTTAAAGAACATAAAACATACGCAACCTTTTTTTTGGAAGGTCGTTGGGTAAAAGAAAATCCCGAATTGGCAAAAATGATTGCGGATAGCGGGCATGAAATTGGGAACCATTCCTATAGCCATCCAAATATGGCCAAGCTTGGATCAAACCAAATAAAACAGGAGTTATCAAAGACCAATGACATTATCGAGGCGACGACCAATATAAAACCGACATGGTTCGGACCACCAAGTGGTGCCTATCGAGATGAAACAGTAAAAATCGCTCAATCACAAGGTTTAAAAACTGTTATGTGGACAGTGGACACCATTGATTGGAGGAAACCCTCGCCCCAAGCTCTCATTCAACGAGTAATGTCGAATGTCCGTCCGGGGACCATGATTCTTATGCATCCAACAGAATCTACAGCAAAATCATTGGATACGTTAATTACAGAATTACAGGCTAAAAATTTAAAGATTGGAACAGTGACAAAATTAATGGATGAAGAAAGAATGATAAAATTGGATGGGAGTCAAGACTTAAAGCAGGAAGGGAACTAATTCCTAAAATCAATGTATTTGCACCTAGAATAGGAGGAATTGTAAATGATGAGAAAATATACATGTCAAAATGGAGTGAGAGTCGTACTTGAATCAATTCCCACAGTTCGATCTGTCACAATTGGTATTTGGATTGGTGTCGGTTCTCGTGATGAAAAGGAAAAATATAATGGAATTTCTCATTTTTTAGAACATATGTTTTTTAAAGGGACCAAAACAAGAACAGCCAAAGAAATAGCGGAGTCCTTTGATTCCATTGGGGGACAGGTAAACGCCTTTACAGCAAAAGAATATACATGTATTTATGCAAAAGTATTGGACAACCATGCAACATATGCATTGGATGTATTAGCGGATATGTTTTTTCATTCTACTTTTGATGATCAAGAATTAAAAAAGGAGAAAAATGTCGTTTTAGAAGAAATTAAAATGTACGAAGATACCCCAGATGATATCGTACATGATATTTTAAGTAAGGCAGCTTATCACAACCATCCACTTGGCTTTCCTATACTAGGTACTGAAGAAACTCTCAGCACTTTTACAAGTGATATGCTGAATCAGTACATCTATGATATGTATACGCCAGATAATATTGTTATTTCAGTCGCAGGAAATATTGATGAAGAGTTTATTCGCCAAATTGAAAAACTGTTTGGTTTTTTTGAAAGAGGAAAAAACAGATATTCAAATGAAAAGCCTACCTTTTATTCTGAACAAGTGGCGAAACAAAAAAATACCGAACAAGCCCATCTTTGCATTGGATTTGAAGGACTTCCAATCGGTCATGAGAAAATCTATGATCTTATTGTCATGAACATCATTTTTGGTGGCGGAATGTCATCGCGATTATTTCAAGAAGTGCGAGAAGAACGAGGACTTGCCTATTCTGTTTTCTCTTATCATTCTTCTTATAAAGATACAGGAACTCTGGTCATCTATGGAGGGACAGCCGCCAATCAATTAGACGAGCTTCATGATACCATTTTTTCTACATTAGCCGATTTTAAGAATAATGGCATTTCGCAAAAGGAATTACAAAATAGTAAGGAACAATTAAAAGGAAATTTGATGCTTAGTCTAGAAAGTACCAATAGTCGAATGGGGCGGATTGGCAAAAATGAGCTCTTACTGAAAAAACATCGATCATTGGACGATATTATCAGCGATATAGATCGTGTGACGGCAGAATCGGTTTATCAATTAGCAGGAGACATTTTCACCAATCATTTCACCTCTGCTTTAATCAGTCCCCATCCTCAATCAACATCAAAATGGAGCCATTAGCCTTTGTTCACTTAGGTGAAGACATGCAGAAGAGGTTAATCAGTGGGGGATAAAAAAAGGCTCCATTCATTCCCTTGTCATAGGATAAGGGATTTTTTGATTCTAAAAAAAATGAAAGTTCACTATATATGATATAAAGGACTGTAAGTGCGTGTTCAAAAAGGAGGATAAAAAGGACCAAGAAGTTCGAGGCGGCGCAGTTTTGAGCAGCGGAATGTATGCTTTTAAATACATGAGCAGCGGAGAAACAAGCCAACGAAGAAATTCGCAGTGTCATTTTTACCGGACTTTTTGAACATCCTATGTAAAGTAAAAAGGAGAGAAGCCTCATGCGACTTAGTGAACTTGGAGGGAAAGAAATCGTTGATTATAAAAAGGCCAAAAGATTAGGAGTTCTTGGACAAACAGACCTAGAAATTAATGCAATAACGGGGGAGATTAATTGTTTAATTATCCCGACAGGTAAATGGATAGGAAAAAAGGGAGGGAATGAAATAAAAGTACCATGGCATTATATACGAACAATCGGAACAGATATGATCATTCTGGAAGTACCGGAAGAGAAATAAGAGGGATTCCCTCTTTTTTTTATTGCTTAAAAAGGGTATCCAGGCACAGCAACAAGGGAGATACATACAATATCATGCAGTGGTATTTATGATGCGTAAAGAAGGTGAACACCATTGATGTTAACAGATATGCAAATCGCTGTATTGGGTGGTGATGCAAGACAACTAGAAATTGTTAAAAGATTAGCGGAATTAGACGCAAAATTATATTTAATTGGTTTTGAACAATTGGCGCAAGTGATTTCCGGTGCCGTCAAAGAAAAACTAAAGGATGTTGATTTTTCCAAGATAGATGCCGTTATTCTACCTGTTAAAGGCACAAATTTAGACGGTGAAGTGGAAACCATCTTTTCTAATGAAAATATCATTTTAACAGAACAAACCCTTCAGGAAACACCATCCCATTGTAAAATATATTCCGGGATTAGTAATCCCTATCTTGACAAACTAGTTAAAAAAGCGGATAGAGAGCTTATTCAACTATTTAAGCGAGATGACGTAGCCATTTATAATTCCATTCCAACCGTTGAAGGAACCGTGATGATGGCGATCCAAAATACCGATATTACCATCCATCAATCATCTGTCGCTGTATTAGGTTTGGGGAGGGTTGGGATGAGTGTAGCGAGAACGTTTTCTCTGTTAGGAGCAAACGTCAAAGTTGGGGCAAGGAGTCTCGCTCATCTTGCAAGAATCACGGAAATGGGACTAAAGCCTTTTCACTTAGAGAATTTAAAAGATGAAGTAAAAGACCTGGATATTTGCATTAATACGATTCCTCATCTAGTGTTGACAGCCGGAATTATCGCGGGCATGCCTACGAACACATTAATTATTGATTTAGCCTCTAAACCTGGTGGAACAGATTTTCGTTACGCTGAAAAACGTGGTGTGAAAGCGCTGCTTGCCCCTAGTCTTCCCGGTATTGTGGCACCGAAAACAGCCGGTCAAATTTTAGCCAATATTCTTTCACAGCTATTATCAGAGGATTTTGAGAATAGAAAGGAGAATTCATGAGATGGATTTACAAAATAAAAGAATTGGTTTCGGTATCACCGGATCCCATTGTACTTATGATCAAGTTGTCCCCCAAATAGAAAAATTGGTCGATTTGGGTGCGGATGTCGTCCCCGTGGTCACATTTACTGTTCAGAATACAAACACAAAATTTGGCGATGGGGCCGATTGGGTGGCAAAGGTAGAAGAAATTACAGGGAAAAAGGTCATTGATTCGATGGTCGCAGCAGAACCACTAGGGCCGAAAGAACCATTGGATTGCATGGTGATTTCTCCTTTGACAGGAAATTCTATGAGTAAATTTGCCAATGCCTTGACTGATTCACCAGTCTTGATGGCCGCGAAAGCGACTTTAAGAAATCGCCGACCTGTAGTATTAGGTATATCCACAAATGATGCTTTAGGTCTAAATGGAGTGAACTTGATGCGTTTAATTTCTGCCAAAAATATTTATTTCATTCCTTTTGGTCAGGATGATCCCATTAAAAAACCAACATCTATGGTATCAAAGATGGAATTACTTCCGGAAGCTGTGGCGGCCGCTCTAGAGGGGAATCAGTTGCAACCCATTATTAGGGAATATTCCTTCACAAACGAATAAAGGATCTTTAAAAAGTAAGGACAAGTGGATGAACAGCTAAGTTCGCGCCGTCCTGGCGCAACGCTGTTCTGACCAACGTCCTGTGGCCAACGCGGAGTCAGTACATCCTGTACAAGTCCTGATATTTCATATTGTTTTCCCGCTGAATACAAAAAAGAGACACTTTCGACTAAAGATTCGACAGCTTTTTAACAAAAAATTATCGATAGCGGCTATAAATATGATAATATATTAATATTAGTGAATAAAAACAATGGTTTGTTGGAGTGGAAGGGGAATTCAGATGTTAAATAAACAAGGCTATCATCTTGCTGTATTGGGTGCAACCGGCGCAGTGGGCAAGCAGATTATAAAAACATTGGAGAAAAGAAATTTTCCTATATCTCAATTAACCTTGCTGTCTTCAGCCCGTTCAGCCGGTACAAAAGTGAATTTTAAAGGAGAGTCTATTACTGTGCAAGAGGCTGTACCCGATTCCTTTGAAGGGGTAGATATTGCCTTATTCAGTGCAGGTGGAAGTTGGTCACAAAAATTTGCTCCGGATGCTGTCAAGCGAGGAGCGATTGTTGTGGATAATACAAGTGCTTTCCGTATGAATCCCGAAGTGCCTCTTGTTGTTCCTGAGGTGAATGAAGATAAACTTCATGATCATAAAGGAATTATCGCCAACCCTAATTGTTCCACGATTCAAATGGTCGCAACGTTAGAACCGATTCAAAAAGCATTTGGTTTGAAGAAAGTGATTGTTTCCACTTATCAAGCCGTTTCAGGCGCCGGTTCTGCAGCCATTCAAGAATTGAAAGATCAAGCGAATGCGATTTTAAATAATCAAGAATATACACCTTCCATTTTGCCTGTTGGAAGTGAAGATAAGCATTATCAAATTGCTTTTAATGTGATTCCACAAATCGATGTTTTTACAGAAAATGGGTTTACATTTGAAGAAATGAAAATGATCAATGAAACGAAAAAAATTATGGGAATGCCTGAACTAAAAGTGGCAGCAACTTGTGTGCGTCTCCCTGTTGAAACAGGCCATTCCGAATCTGTATACGTTGAATTGGATCAAGAGGATGTAACTGTGGAAGACCTACGGAAAGTTCTTATAGATGCACCGGGTATCACTCTTCAAGACCAACCTGAGGAGCAAATTTATCCAATGCCGGCAATGGCTGTAGGCAAAGATGATGTGTTCGTGGGAAGAATCAGGCAAGATCTCGATGAAAAGTCCGGCTTCCACATGTGGATTGTTTCTGATAATCTATTGAAAGGTGCCGCTTTAAATACGATTCAAATTGCTGAAAGTCTGATCAAATTAGGGCTAGTTTCCAATTAAGGGGATTGTTCATTATAGTGGGGTGTCATCATGAAAATTATCATCCAAAAATTCGGTGGAACATCAGTACAAAATTATGAAACAAGACAATATGCTCACCAGCATATTCATAATGCGATTAAAAAAGGTTATAAAGTGGTCGTAGTCGTTTCGGCCATGGGGAGAAAAGGGGCTCCATATGCAACAGATACATTATTATCACTCATAGGCGGAACGAACACCTCTTTGAATAAAAGAGAGCAGGATTTAGTGCTGTCTTGTGGTGAAATTATTTCCAGTGTTGTTTTTACGAATGAATTAAAGGAAAAAGGAATAAAAGCAACGGCTCTAACAGGAGCTCAAGCAGGTTTTGTCACAACGAATGATCATACGAATGCAAAAATCATTGAGATGAAATGCAAGAGACTCCTAAAAGAACTAGAGTTAATGGATGTGGTTGTTGTTGCTGGTTTCCAAGGAGCAACAAAGGAAGGTGATGTGACGACAATCGGTAGGGGAGGCAGTGATACATCTGCTGCAGCTCTAGGTGCTGCATTAAACGCTGAATGGATTGACATCTATACAGATGTTGATGGAATGATGACAGCAGACCCAAGACTAGTAAAGAAGGCCCGTTCCCTTTCGGCGGTCACTTATAATGAAGTATCCAATATGGCTTATGAAGGGGCTAAAGTGATCCATCCGCGAGCTGTTGAAATTGCTATGCATGCTAAAATACCGATTCGAATTCGATCCACTTATACAGATTCACCTGGAACACTTGTCACATCTTTAAATGCTCAAGCTGAAAAATTCGATGTGAAAGAAAGACTTGTAACCGGGATTGCCTATGTTCCTAATGTTTCTCAAATAAAGGTAAAAGCGAATAAAGGAGATTATAGTCTCCAATCAGAAGTGTTTAAGGCGATGGCAGATGAAGGGATTAGTATAGATTTTATTAATATATCACCTAATAATGTAATCTATACAGTTCCCTCTACTGTTTTACAAAAAGCTGTAACGGCTTTGGAGAAAATTGGTTATATTCCAACTGTGGAGAGTAACTGTGCAAAGGTATCTGTCGTTGGGGCGGGGATTACCGGAGTACCAGGAGTAACGGCAAAAATTGTTGGAGCTTTGTCTGATAAAGAAATAAGGATACTTCAATCTGCGGATAGTCATACGACCATTTGGGTCCTAGTAGAAGGGAAAGATTTAGTGGAGGCTGTAAATGCTTTACATGATGTGTTTGAACTTCAAAAAGAAGAGGTTCAATACGAACGATAAGAATGGAGGTGTTTTTTTATGGTTCATTTTGGCCGAGTGTCAACAGCAATGGTCACGCCTTTTGATCGTAAGGGGAATATTGATTTCCCAAAAACTACAAAGCTAATCCATCATTTACTTGATCATGGTAGTGATTCTCTTGTGATTGCTGGAACTACTGGCGAATCTCCGACATTGACGACAGAGGAAAAACTTGCCTTATTTGAACATGTCGTAAAAAATGTAGATGGAAGAGTCCCTGTTATTGCAGGAACAGGCAGTAATAATACTTACGCATCTTTAGAACTGACTAAGAAAGCAGAGGAAATCGGTGTAGATGCCATTATGCTAGTGGCCCCTTACTATAATAAGACAAATCAAAAAGGGCTATATGAACATTTTGCGACGATTGCACAATCTACAACTTTACCTGTCATGATCTATAATATTCCGGGCAGATCTGTTGTCAATATAGAGCCGGAGACAATGATTGAATTAGCCCATGTTGATAACATAGTAGCGGCAAAAGAAGCGAGTGGTGATCTTAATGCCATGGCTCGGATTATTGCCGAAACAGATGAGGACTTTCTTGTTTACAGTGGGGACGATAGTTTAGCCCTACCTGTAATGTCTATTGGCGGCAGCGGCGTTGTATCTGTCGCAAGTCATGTGATTGGTTCTGAAATGCAAAAAATGATTCATTTATTTGAACAAGGTGAAATTGCCCAGGCTGCACAACTTCATAGAGAGCTTTTGCCCGTTATGCGAGGTTTATTTGAAGCGCCCAGCCCCGTTCCAGTTAAAACGGCCCTGCAATTGCTTGGATTTGATGTAGGTTCCGTTCGCCTTCCACTTGTTCCTTTAACGAGTGAAGAACGAGTTAGATTGGCTGATTTGTTAGAACAGATTAGATAATTAATGAAAAACCATAAAGGGACTTTCTCAACATAAGAATTTGGCCTTTTCCTATATATAGTCGATAACTATATATTCTGGTAAATGGGCTAACTTCGTTGAGATCGTCCCTTTTGCTATTGGAGAAGTAAATAAAATTGTACAGGTCTTAAACATTCAAGTATAATGAAGCTACTGATGAAGATCGGAAATACTTGGTAGGAGGAAAAGGTTTTGGTAAAAACAAAAAATGAAGTCATCAAAGTCATACCGCTGGGGGGTGTGGGTGAGATTGGTAAAAATATGTACGTCATCGAAGTGGATTCCGAAATCTTTATAATTGATGCCGGCCTGATGTTCCCTGAAAATGAAATGTTGGGGATTGATATTGTGATTCCCGATATTACGTGGCTTGTGGAGCAGAAAGAACGAATTAAGGCGATATTTTTAACGCATGGTCATGAAGATGCGATTGGGGCATTGCCTTATATTTTTCGGAAATTAAAGGTTCCTGTCTATGGCTCGAGATTGACCATTGCTTTAGCGAAGGAAAAAATGAAAGAACATAATATGAAAACAGAAGGCTATTTTCACACGATCAAATCGAATTCTCGTGTAAAATTTGATGGTGTTCATGTGACTTTCTTTCACACGACGCACAGTATTCCTGATTCCCTTGGAGTTTGTGTGCATACGTCTGAAGGAAAAATTGTCCATACCGGAGATTTTAAATTTGACCAAGCGGCGACTGGATCATATCGTTCGGAAATAGGGAAAATGGCTCATATCGGGGAGTCCGGCGTTTTATGTCTACTATCTGATAGTACAGAAGCTGAACGGCCGGGTTTTGCTATATCAGAATCTGTTACAGGGCGAGAAATTTCAGATGCTTTCCATGCTGCCCATGGAAGGATTATCGTCGCCTGTTTCGCTTCCAATTTTATTAGAATTCAACAAGCCCTTGATGCTGCTTTTGAAAATAACAGGAAAGTAACAGTAGTCGGTAAAAGCATTGAGAAAAGCTTTGAAATCGCATTGAAAATGGGGTATATTTCGGTCAAAAATCCAGAAAATATTATCCCGATTCAAGAGATCGAAAAATATGAGGACCATGAAGTAGCCATTATATTTACAGGTGTCATGGGAGAACCCATTGAAGCACTTCAAAAAATGGCGCAGCAAAACCATAAAAAAATTAACGTGAAAAAGGGAGATACGGTTCTTATCACAGCTACCCCATCTCCGGCATTGGAAACTAGTTTGTTTAAAACGATTGACATGTTAAGCCGTGCGGGTGCAACGGTGGGATCTTCCAACCGAAAAAGTTATGTATCAGGACACGGAAGTCAAGAAGATCTGAAACTAATGTTAAATTTAATGAAGCCAAGATATTTTATTCCTATCCAGGGGGAATATAGAATGTTATACTCCCATGCTAAATTAGCTGAGGAGGTTGGGATACAAAAAGATCATATTTTTATTCCTGGAAATGGAGACGTGATTGAATATAAAAATGGGAAAATGTCTGCTGGAAAACGTGTTCAATCCGGAAATGTATTGATTGACGGGATTGGTGTCGGAGATGTTGGGAATATTGTTTTACGAGACCGTAAACTATTGTCACAAGACGGCATATTTATCGTCGTTGTCACGATTAACAAGAGAAATAAAAAAATTGCTTCTGGCCCGGAAATTATTTCTAGAGGGTTTGTTTATGTACGCGAATCTGAAAAATTGCTAGAAGAAGCCTCTAAAATTGTGCGGGGGATTGCGGAAGAAGCGATTGCAGAAAATACCTTCGACTGGACCAGCTTTAAACAGGATATTCGAGACCGATTAAACCATTTTCTATATGATCAAACGAAACGTAGACCGATGATACTTCCGATTATTATGGAAGTATAGGAAAGAAGCTGCTCTTTAACGGGGCAGCTTCTTTTCATCGAGGATGCCAAAAGACAATTTGTATGAATTTGCCTTCTCCGTTCATACTATAAATATTATCTGTTTGAGCAAGGAGGATATTATGAGTCAATCCTATAAAGCAAATGAAGAGTCTGAACAAGAACCGAATCGTCAAAATGATGAAAAAGGAGAAGGGATTGTAGAGAAAATTCAGCAACTTGGACAAACGAAAGTTCCTGAAATTTCTCAAGATAGCAATATCCATTGTTTAACAATTATTGGTCAAATTGAAGGGCATATGCAGTTACCCCCTCAAAATAAGACAACAAAGTATGAACATATCATCCCGCAATTGGTCGCAATTGAACAAAATCCGAAGATAGAGGGCTTACTTGTTGTCTTAAATACAGTTGGTGGAGATGTGGAAGCAGGCTTGGCTATTTCGGAAATGATTTCCACGATTTCGAAACCAACTGTCTCGATTGTCTTAGGCGGAGGTCATTCGATTGGCGTTCCTATTGCTGTTTCCTGTGATTATTCATACATTGCAGAAAGTGCGACTATGACGATTCACCCAATTCGTTTAACAGGGCTGGTGATTGGCGTCCCGCAATCTTTTGAATATATGGATAAAATGCAAGAACGTGTGATCAAATTTGTGACAAAGCATTCAAAGATTTCAGCAGAAGTTTTTAAGGATTTAATGTTTGCCAAAGGGAATCTAACAAGAGACATAGGGACGAATATAATCGGAGAAGATGCGGTGAAAAATGGTTTAATTGACGGGGTTGGGGGAATTGGGGATGCGATTCAAAAATTACGTGAACTCATTACAGCTAAACAGAATAAAACAATTGATGGGGACCTGATACAATGATTATTCATACGATTGTTCCTCCTGAGCTTATTTTTCAAGGGGCTGAACAAGATTTCACAAGCCAACAAATGATCACTCGAAATGGAATTCCGTTGCTCGTTGAACAAGATGACAAAATGTATAAAGTCATACGGATCATGAGTAGTAATCCGGAAGATTACTTAAGAAATGATTTATATCCTGGTGCCTTGATCTCACTTTATGACATATCCGATCATAATCATCCCTAAAGCGCTGTGAGTTTTTACTTCACAGCCTTTTTTGCATTGTAAAGGAATGTTTCCATAGGGAGACTTATCCATATATGGTATAATATACACATACGAAAAGCGCAAGAGCCTTTATAAAGGATGAACGGCTAAAGGCGCGACGACAATCGCAACGCCGTTCTGACCCGCATTTTGCGGGCCTACTTTTCCTACCAATGTTCGACAAGGTGATGATATGGCAAAAAATAAACGTAAAAGAAGAAAACGGTCTACAAAAAAAATGCAAGAAATCCTTAAATTTGAAGTGACAGGTTTTATCTTATTGGCATTAAGTTTAATTATTATTGTGACTGGTGACAAACTGTTCCCTTTAAATTATCCCTTTTATTTTTTATTTGGAGAATGGCATATTATTGGTTCATTAAGTTTGATTGGCATAAGTGGTTATATGATTATCAAGAGAGAAAGACCTACTTTTCTTGGATACCGCCTATTTGGTATTTATATCATCGTCGCCTGTTTTTTACTTCTCTCGCATATCAAGTTTTTCGACTTGAAAATAGAGAGTGGTAAAGTTCAAGGGGTCAGCATCATTGCGAATACGTTTCAAGATTTTTTTGAAATTATTAAAGGGAATACCTCGACAAAGGAATTCGGGGGCGGGATGGTTGGTGCCATCTTAACATCGGTGACATACTTTATTTTTGGATCTTTAGGAACGAAAATTCTATCTTTTTTCCTTATGGTCATTGGTGTCATTCTGATTACTGGAAAGTCGATTGGTGAAATGATTGCGAAGATTGGTAAGAAATTAGTAAGCTTTATAAAAAAACAATGGGAGATTTTCAAATCAGATGTAAAAGATTGGCGGGAAGACCAGAAAAAGAAGAAACAGGAGAAACAACAGGAAAACTCGAATAAAAGGAATGGAACAGTTGTAGAGTCGGATCAAACCCAAATTCCCATCCATCCCATAGAAGATATGGAGGAAACACCAGAGCCAATTATCTCTAGCTTTACGGAGCGTGCGTATCAGGAAATGGATCAACAGGAAGAGCAGGGAAAAGAACATCCAAATGAAACAACGGAAGAGGAACCAGTCCCTCCGATGGCCTTTACTGAGCATGAAAATAAAGATTATCAACTTCCTTCTCTTCAATTATTGAAAAGACCAAAAGCCACAGACCAAAGTAATGAATATCAATTAATTCATCAAAATGCGTCTAAGCTTGAAAAGACATTCCAAAGCTTTGGGGTAAAAGCTAGAGTCACCCAAGTTCATCTTGGTCCAGCCGTAACAAAATATGAAGTTCATCCTGAAGCAGGTGTGAAAGTTAGCCGAATCGTTAGTCTTAGTGATGATATCGCCCTTGCTTTAGCGGCAAAAGATATTCGAATGGAGGCACCCATTCCGGGGAAATCGGCTATTGGGATAGAGGTACCAAATTCTGAAATTGCGATTGTATCTCTTCGTGAAGTGTTAGAATCGAAGGAACATGATAAGCCGGATGCCAAACTTCAAATTGGCTTGGGACGTGATATTACAGGTCAAGCAGTGGTAGCAGAATTAAATAAAATGCCCCATATGCTTGTTGCAGGTGCCACAGGCAGCGGGAAAAGTGTTTGCATCAATGGCATTATTACCAGTATATTAATGAGGGCAAAACCACATGAGGTCAAGATGATGATGATAGATCCAAAAATGGTGGAATTAAATGTCTATAATGGGATTCCTCATTTATTAGCTCCGGTTGTAACGGATCCCAAAAAGGCCTCTCAAGCTTTAATGAAAGTTGTAAATGAAATGGAAAGACGTTATGAGCTATTTTCGCATACAGGAACAAGAAATATTGGGGGTTATAATGATTATATTTTAAGAACAAATGCAGAGGATGAGGAAAAACAACCTTTATTACCTTATATTGTTGTCATTGTAGATGAATTAGCAGACTTAATGATGGTCGCTTCAAATGATGTGGAGGATTCAATCACTAGACTTGCTCAAATGGCAAGAGCGGCGGGAATCCATTTAATCATCGCAACGCAGAGACCTTCAGTAGATGTCATTACAGGGGTGATTAAAGCGAATATTCCTTCTAGAATTGCCTTTGCCGTTTCATCTGCAACGGACTCCCGTACTATATTAGATTCAGGGGGGGCGGAAAAATTATTGGGTAGGGGAGATATGCTTTTCTTACCCGTCGGCGCGTCAAAACCAATTAGAGTTCAGGGAGCCTTTTTATCTGATCAGGAAGTAGAAGAGGTGGTTGAGTATGTAATTGGACAACAAAAGGCTCAATACCAGGAAGAAATGATACCAGAGGATGTGCCTGAAGTCGCAGAAAAAGTCGCAGATGAGCTTTATGATGAGGCCGTTCAATTAATAGCCGAAATGCAAACGGCATCTGTTTCGATGTTGCAGCGCCGTTTTCGGATTGGTTACACAAGGGCAGCTCGTCTAATTGACGAAATGGAAATGCGGGGAGTTGTGGGACCTTATGAAGGGAGCAAACCACGTTCTGTGTTAATTCCAAAAGGGGCCGAAGAACATTCCTCATAAGCAAAGCATGTCCGCATATTTCTTGTAAAAGAAACATAAAATAAAGTGCATCGTTTTCATGCACTTTATTATAAAAGTATTATGTAAAGTACGGAGAAACTTTTATAAACGGAGGTTTACCAATGGAATTTGAAAAAGAGCATAGGATTAAAATGAAGGGTTTTACTCTACATATGTTGCAGACAGAAAAATTTAAAACCAATACAATTGTCTGGAAAATGAAAGCTCCTCTTCAGAAGGAAACAGCAACTTTAAGAGCATTACTACCTTTGGTTATGCAAAGTAGTACAAAAAAGTATCCTACAACTGGAGCGTTACGAGGATACTTAGATCAACTTTATGGAGCATCTTTTTATGCGGAAACAGGTAAAAAAGGGGAAGAAAGCGTCATAAGCTTTACACTGGAAATCGCAAATGAGAAATATTTACAGGATAAAACCCCTCTTTTACATAAAGGGATTGAATTTTTAACGGAAGTCCTGCTCCACCCCAATGTCACGAATGATCAATTTGATGAGAAAACGATGAAGAAAGAAAAAAGGGGATTAAAAGAACGAATCCATTCCATCTATGATGATAAAATGCGTTATGCGACAGTCCGATTGGTAGAGGAAATGTGTAAGGATGAACCTTATGCCATCCAGCCAACAGGAGAACTGGAAGAAATTGATCCCATCACTGGAGAGAGGTTGTACGAATACTATCAGCAAGCTTTTAACGACGATCAAATTGACTTATACATCATTGGGGATATTGAACGTGCCGAGGTAGAAAATTTGTTCTCCACTCTATCCCTTTCTGATCGGAACTTAAAGCAAAGAAATAGACCTGCCAAAAAGGATATTCAGGAGATTCAGGTAGTAAAAGAACATCAAGAGTTAAATCAAGGAAAATTAAATATCGGTTGTCGGACAAATACCCTTTTGGGGGATGAAGATTATTTTGCCTTGCAAATGTTTAACGGTATTTTTGGTGGTTTTGCCCATTCTAAACTTTTTATTAATGTAAGGGAAAAAGAGAGCTTGGCTTATTATGCTGCAAGTAGAATCGAGAGTCATAAAGGTTTATTAATGATCATGTCGGGAATTGAAAACCAAAATTATGAGAAGGCTGTTTCCATTATTAAGGAACAGTTAGATTTGATGAAATCCGGTGAATTTACGGAACAGGAAATGAATCAAACAAAGGCAGTGATCAAAAATGAGCTTTTAGAGAGTCTTGATTCAGCTCGAGGTTATATTGAGGTTCTTTATAATAATTATGTTGGGGATTCAAATATAACATTAGTAGATTGGCTAGATAAGATTCAAACGGTCACAAAAGAACAAATTATTGATGTAGCCAAGAAAATTGAAATGGATACGATTTATTTCTTGGCTGGAACGGAAGGTGAGTAAAATGGAGAAATTGGAATTTACTCAAATTAATGAAACATTATATCATGAACAATTGGATAATGGGCTGGATGTTTATATTCTTCCAAAACCTGGGTTTAATAAATCCTATGTCACGTTTACAACAAAATATGGTTCCATTGACCATCATTTCAAGCCGCTTAATCAAACGGAATTGAAACGGGTTCCTGATGGTATTGCCCATTTTCTTGAACATAAAATGTTTGAGAAGGAGGATGGAGACACCTTTCAAACCTTCAGTAAACAAGGGGCGTCAGCAAATGCTTTTACAACTTTTAATCGGACAGCCTATTTATTTTCCAGTACAGACCATGTGCTACGTAATTTAAAAACACTGCTCGATATGGTTCAGAAACCATATTTTACAGAAAAAACGGTAGAAAAAGAAAAAGGAATTATTGGTCAAGAGATCATGATGTATGATGATAATCCTGATTGGAGAGCCTATTTTGGCACGATTGAAAATATGTACCATCATCATCCAGTTAAAATAGATATCGCAGGGACGGTTGAATCGATTTCCCATATTACGGCCGATCTGCTTTATGAGTGCTATGAGACTTTTTATCATCCTAGTAATATGATGTTATTTGTAACAGGCCCACTTGATCCAAATGAAATCATGCCATTCATTCGGGATGACCAATCAGCAAAGCAATATCGTGCTGCTTCAGAAATTGAGCGATTTTTTGAGGACGAGCCTGAAACGGTCGCGAATAAAAAACAAGTGTTAGAAATGAATGTTCAAACACCGAAATGTTTTGTCGGAATAAAGGCTTTAAATGTGGAACAAAAAGGTAGAGAAATGTTGCGCCATGAATTAGCCGTTTCCCTTTTAATGGATATGCTGTTTGGCAGAAGCTCTGAGTTGTATGAGGAATTATATGTCAATGAACTCATTGATGATTCTTTTCAGTATGAATATTCTCAAGAGCAAGGGTATGGATTTGCCGTCATTGGAGGAAACACAAAAAAACCTGATGAGCTTGCCGAAAAAATAAATGATATTCTTCTCAAAGCAAAGACAGGGGAATATTTGACAGAAGACGCTCTGGAAAGATCCAAGAAAAAGAGAATAGGTGGATTTCTACGCTCATTAAATTCTCAAGAATATATTGCCAACCAATTCACACGCTATATATTTAATGAGATGAATTTATTTGATGTTGTTCCTGTTTTGGAAGAATTAACGTTTACAGATATTTTAACAACAGCGAAGCATCTGATTGATGAAAGCCGTATGACGGTTTGTCAGGTTGTACCTAAGCCATAATACAGATGAGTGAGTATTCATTGATTAACTGCTTATACCCGGACTGGAGTTGCGCCGGGTATTTTATTTGGAATCAGGAGGTTACCATGAAGAAGTTTGCTTTGATTACTGGGGCTAGTGGAGGAATTGGCACTGCTATTGCAGAGGAATTAGCTAGTCAAGGATGGAATTTGTATTTACACTACTATAAAAACCAACAAAATATATTGGAATTAATCGATAGGATCAGTCAGTATGAGCTTGAATATATTCCCATTTATGCGGATCTTACTACAAGAGAGGGAGTAAACCAGCTTGTAGACAATATTTTCCAGATTGACGCGATCGTTTACTCGTCAGGAACGGCACCTTACGGCTTATTTACTGATTTAGAAGAAAAGACAATGGACGAAATGTTACAGCTTCATGTTAAAAGTCCGATGATACTGATTCAATCTTTATTAGCTCGTTTGTTGCAGCGCCCATCATCCCGCATTGTCCTCATTAGCTCCATATGGGGTCAAACAGGTGCAGCTTGTGAAGTCATATACTCTACGGTTAAAGGGGCACAAATCGCATTTGTGAAAGCATTAAGCAAAGAAACGGCAAGATCAAACCTCAGAATGAACTGTGTAGCTCCTGGGGCAGTTAAAACGAACATGTTGCAGCAATTGGACCCACAAGAAATAATTGAACTGGAATCAACCATTCCTGTTGGACATTTAGCTGATCCCAACGAAATTGCACATGTTGTTTCGTTTTTATTATCGGAAAAATCTTCCTATATGACAGGCCAAGTTTTAGCCGTAAATGGTGGATGGTATACGTGAAAACAAGTATTTCCAAAGTATAATGTTTTTTTGACATGCACATAATAACTTCGAAGCTTCAAAAAAAGGAGGATATGACATGTCAGTTCTTAATAATTGGGATCATTGGAAAAACTTTTTGGGTGACCAACTTGATGATGCACAAGATCAGGGAATGTCCCAACAAATTATTGATAAGATGGCTCATCATGTAGGAGATTATTTAGCAAATAATGTAGATCCGAAAAATGAACAACAACGAGTATTATCGGATTTATGGTCTGTTGCTTCAGAAGAAGAACAACAAGCCATCGCAAGGGTCATGGTAAAGCTTGTGGAAAATAACAATACAAAATAAAAGCAAAAGCGCAAGCGCCCGTTTAGCGACGTACAAATTTAAATATAAGGATGAACAGCTAAATTCGCGCCGTCCTGGCGCAACGCTGTTCTGACCAACATCCTGTTGGCCTGAGATAAAGGAAACACGGCGAAGAATGAGCCTGGCTTCCTTATCGTAGGAAGAAGTCGTAAATTTGCTAGTCGCTGGGCGCTGGAGCTGGATGTCAACCGTAGCGTAGCAAAAGCGCAAGCGCCCGAAATGGACTGTGTTCTAAGGAACGACTCTTTAGAACCAGTCCTTTTTTTATTCAGTAAAAATATGTTTTTCTTTCAAATTATATGATTATCCGCTATTATATTAACTAGACATCAATGCATAAGACCGGGTTGTTATCAAGGAGTGGTTTTGAAGTATGGATCGGAAAGAATGGTATTTAGAATACGAAATTACAATTGACCGGCCCGGCCTTTTGGGAGATATTTCTTCTTTATTAGGAATGTTATCTATCAATATTATTAGCATTAATGGAATTGATAGTGGCAGACGCGGCCTTTTAATACGTGCGAGTAATGAGGTTCAAATAAAAAGATTAGAATCAATATTAGAAACAGTTGATCCCATTAAAGTGACAAAAATAAGGGAGCCAAAGCTTCGAGATCGTTTAGCTGTCAGACATGGTCGCTATATTCAAAGAGATATGGATGATAAAAAGACCTTTCGTTTTGTTCGTGCCGAACTCGGACTTCTTGTTGATTTTATGGCTGAATTATTTAAACAAGAGGGACATAAACTAATCGGGATTAGAGGTATGCCAAGAGTAGGTAAAACGGAATCTGTGGTTGCCTCAAGTGTTTGTGCAAATAAAAAGTGGCTTTTTGTCTCGTCCACCTTATTAAAACAAACGATACGAAAAGAATTAATTAAGGATGAATACAACTCCGATAATATCTTTATTATTGATGGTATTGTTTCGAGAAAACGGGCAGACGAAAGGCATTTGCAACTTGTCCGAGAAATTATGCGTCTACCCGCTGTAAAAGTAATTGAACATCCAGATATCTTTGTTCAGCATTCTGAATACTCGATGGAGGACTTTGATTATATTATTGAATTGAGAAACACTCATGATGAAAAAATTACATACGAAGCTGTTTCACAAAATAATTTTTTTAGTGAACCAGACTTCGGATTTGATTTTTAGGATGGGCAGGTGTTGGAATTGTCAGATTTAGGAAGCAGACTGAGGATGGCCCGGGAAGAAAAAAGTCTAACCTTAGACGAACTTCAAACCATTACAAGAATACAGAAAAGGTATTTGTCTGCGATTGAGGAAGGAAATTTTGATATTATGCCGGGGAAATTTTATACC
Source organism: Lederbergia sp. NSJ-179 (assembly GCF_022867885.1). Taxonomy (GTDB): domain Bacteria; phylum Bacillota; class Bacilli; order Bacillales; family Bacillaceae_C; genus Lederbergia. Next base: position 390,144 of record NZ_JALIFP010000001.1, read on the forward strand.
CGAGCATTTATTAAGCAATATGCTGAAGCGGTAGATCTTGAGCCAGAGATACTTTTTGAGGAATATAAAAATGAAATCCCTGTAGCTTATGAAGACGATTTGCCTGAAAAACTAACACGTGTACAATCGCGGAATGCTGTTGCGCGAAAAAGTTCAAAAATAGTAGAATTATTTCCTAGAATTTTAATGGTTATTTTCTTTTTAGCTATGCTCGTTCTGATTTGGTATTTAGTCACCCATTTCCTTCTAGTTGGCGATAAAAAACCAGTAGAGGAGCAAAATAAAGCCGTCGGTATTACAGAATCAGGCGATGTGTCTCCTCCTAAGGAGGATGAGGAAAAGACTGATTCAGGGGAACACAAGGATTCAAAGGCTGATGCTGATCAACCGGAGGAAGATACGGAGCAGGATGAGGAGCAGAAAATAACGGTTGAAGGAGTTACTGGAGACACGACCACTTATCAGGTTTCCAATGCAAAAAAATATGAAATCACGGTCAAAGCAGTTGCTTCTGGGGAAGCCTGGATAAAAGTAACAAATAATGGAGAAAAGCAGTTTGCCTCGAAAAAAATAGCCGACGGAGAAAGTGAAACCTTTGATTTTTCGGATGAATCAGAAGCTTATATCCGGACGGGTAGGTCTACGGAAACTGAAATTTATGTGAACGATGAAAAATTAGAATTTGAATCGGAGCAGACTGTACAAAATATTATTATAAAGTTTAATAAAGCGGAATAATTTCCTTCCGCTTTTTTCCGTCGCTTAACGCGAGTTTTTCACCATATAAAAATTAGTGGTTTAATAATTGAGACTTGCTTCGACTGGGAGGACCTTAGTTCATGAATGTACCGAATAAGATAACAATATCTAGAATCTTTTTGATCCCGATTTTTGTCATTTTTATGCTCGTTCCTTTTCCTTGGGGGACCATGCCTCTTCCGGGAACAGAACTTGAAATCGCTCATTTTATTGGCGCTTTAATTTTTATCATCGCCTCTGTAACCGACTGGGTAGATGGATATTATGCGCGAAAATATCAATTAGTGACAACACTCGGGAAATTTTTAGATCCACTTGCTGATAAGTTATTAGTTTCTGCAGCTCTAATTATTTTAGTGGAATTACAATTGGCTCCTTCATGGATTGTGATTATTATTATTAGCCGTGAATTTGCCGTTACTGGCTTGCGGCTTGTATTGGCGGGATCTGGGGAAGTCGTTGCTGCCAATATGCTAGGGAAAATCAAAACGTGGAGTCAAATTATTGCCATCTCATTACTGCTTCTTCATAATATCTTTTTTGAGGCGATTGGCTTTCCGTTTGCTTCGATCGCCTTATGGATAGCAATGTTTTTTACTATCTGGTCTGGTTATGATTATTTTTATAAAAACCGGGCAGCTTTTTTAAACTCAAAATAAAGGGAAACTTCAATCCGTGGGGGTTTTCTTCCATCCTCAACTGATTGGGGTCTTACTGCCAGTTAATTCGGATAAAGGGATACAAAGATTCTGAAACAGGAAGGAATTTGCAGGGATGAATGCGGAAATTATAGCAGTTGGAACAGAACTATTACTGGGTCAAATTGTCAATTCGAATGCTCAATTCTTATCTCGTGAGTTGGCTGAATTAGGGGTTCATGTTTATTATCATACTGTTGTAGGTGATAACCCCAGGCGACTCGAAAAAGCTATCTCCGCCGCTGAAGAAAGAGCAGACCTTATTATCTTTACAGGTGGATTGGGACCGACCAAGGATGATTTAACGAAAGAAGTAATCGCAAAACATATTGGGAAACAACTTGTAGAAGACACTCATGCGATGGAAGCCATTACTTCCTATTTTCAAAAAACAGGAAGGAAAATGTCTGAAAATAATAAAAAGCAAGCACTTGTTTTGGAGGGAGCTATAGTTCTTCCCAATGAACATGGAATGGCACCTGGGATGTTTGTGAAACAAGCCCATCACCTTTACATGTTATTGCCAGGACCCCCTCATGAAATGCAACCAATGTTACGGAAATATGGTGCCCCTACCATTTTGGATCAATTGGAATCACGCGAAAGAATTGAATCAAGGGTGTTACGCTACTTCGGAATTGGAGAATCTCAGCTAGAGATGGAAATCGAAGATCTAATTGATGCCCAGACGAATCCGACAATTGCTCCTCTTGCAGGTGATAATGAAGTAACGATTCGAATCACTGCGCGAGATCGTTCACAAGAAAGGGCCACCCAATTAATCGATGAAATGGAAAGTAAAATTAATAACAGAGTTGGCGAATTTTTTTATGGTTATGATCAAACGACGATCATGAAAGAACTCCTCACTGTGTTGGATAAAAAAAAGTTGACGATCGCAGCAGCGGAAAGTTTAACAGGGGGAATGTTTCAGTCGGAAATGACTGGGATAACAGGTGTAAGCACAATGTTAATCGGTGGGGTTGTTTGCTATTCCAGTCAATCTAAAATAAAATTATGCCATGTGAAGGAAGAAACAATTGAGAAACATGGTGTAGTGAGTGAACAATGTGCAATTGAACTAGCGGAAAATATTCGAATGATTCTTGGCACAAATATAGGAATTAGTTTTACGGGAGTAGCCGGTCCCGATTCGCTGGAAGGGCATCCTGCTGGACTGGTGTGGATCGGTATTTCCTTTGACGACCGCCCAACCAAAACCTATCAATTGAATCTCTCTGGCTCAAGAATTGGAAACCAAAAAAGAACCGTAAGATATGGGTGTCATTATCTATTAAAAGAATTAACAAACTAAGAATACTAAGCGCGCTTTTTAAATGTTAAAATAAAGAATTGCAACGGAAATTTGTTGGAAAATAGGTTTTTCCCTTAGGGAAAAACCTATTTTGCGCTTATTATAGCGATGAAAATTGCAGAATAAATGTTCGACTTTTCTCTTGGCAAACAGAATGAAAAGCTTTATACTAGAATTAGCTCTTAAAGGCTATAGTGATCATTTTAATAGAATATAATAGGGAGGAAATAAAGTGAGTGATCGTCAAAAAGCACTAGACTTGGCCTTAAAACAAATTGAAAAACAGTTTGGAAAAGGCTCTGTTATGAAACTAGGAGAACAGACAGACCGGAGAATTTCCACTGTATCAAGTGGTTCTCTTGCTCTTGATATTGCATTAGGTGTTGGAGGGTATCCAAGGGGACGGGTCATCGAAATCTATGGTCCTGAAAGCTCCGGTAAAACAACCGTTGCTCTTCATGCCATCGCAGAAGTACAAGCGAATGGCGGGCAAGCAGCTTTTATAGACGCTGAAAATGCGCTCGATCCTGTATATGCTCAGAAACTAGGCGTCAATATTGATGAGCTTCTACTCTCTCAACCTGATACGGGGGAGCAGGGCTTGGAAATTGCGGAAGCTCTTGTTAGAAGTGGTGCGATTGAAATTATTATCATTGACTCTGTTGCCGCCTTGGTTCCAAAGGCTGAAATTGAAGGAGAAATGGGAGATGCCCATGTTGGCTTGCAGGCGCGACTGATGTCCCAGGCACTTAGAAAATTATCCGGTGCGATTAATAAGTCAAATACAATCGCTATTTTTATTAATCAAATCCGTGAGAAGGTAGGAGTCATGTTCGGAAATCAACTTCAAACTGCTTAAGCTTTCAAAGCTGTTGTACGATACAAATGACCATTGAAAAATTAATGGGGAGAAAAGTTTCATGGCTGTAAAAATAAAAAATAGACTTTTTAAAAATGTAGATTCGTGGCAAGTTGATTATATTAAGAGACACTCGGAAAAAAACTCAAAGATATTGGTGAGGCTATAAATCTTGATGAAAGACGGGTTAGTGAAATTATTAAATTACTTGGTATTCCAAGGGAAAGACATTGGAAGATTTATTTACCCAAAACGAACGAAGTGGAAGAAGAATTAAAAAATCCTTATCTTTCTCATGTGGAGATAGCCTGTAAGTATAAAGTGTCAGAAACTTGTGTAGCAAAGAGAAGAAAAGAACTTGGGGTAAATTCAAGAAGGAAAAATTATGACACCTTGATTGAAAAACAAGTTGAAGGAATTCTTCTTGAGCTCGATTTAGCATTTTTAAAACAAAAGCGCTTTGGAAGATGGTCGGTAGATTTTTATCTTGGAAGAAAATATTGCATAGACGTTCATGGAGAGTGGGCGCATTCCAAGCCAAAAATCATCGAAAGAGATATACGAAAAAAAGCCTATTTTAAAGCACATTCTATTAATTATTTGGTCATTAAGGAAAAGGAATTACAGCAACCGAAAAAAGTAATAAATAGAATTAAGCAGTTTACTCTGGGTTTCCCATGTTAGTGATAGCATGAAAAAAACCTTGTGAACCCTATTGCCTAGGGGTGTGGTTGCAAAACTGCTAACGGTGAAGCCCTCCAATTATTGGGTAATACCGTGCCAAGCCTTACGAAACTTAGTAAGGAAGGTGTAGAGACTACCAAAAAGGACCGATTGGTTAACTGAGTAGGGTACGGCAGAGGATAGGCTCCTGTCGGAAGTGCAAGGCTCTCTAATATAGAGATGAAGAGATAGTCCATACTATAGAAATGGTAAATCTATAGATTATGCCAGAGACAACACCAGGCGGAAGGGCGCTAAAATTCTACTCGTCCATCCGCCTTGAAGTTCGCCGTGCCGAACAACTCAAGCAAGGACAAGATATTGTTGGGAACCGAACTAAAGTGAAGGTCGTCAAAAACAAAGTCGCTCCCCCATTCCGAACGGCCGAAGTGGATATTATGTACGGTGAAGGGATTTCGCGTGAAGGTGAAATCATTGATATGGGCTCGGAACTTGATATTGTCCAAAAAAGTGGTTCTTGGTACTCTTATAATGAAGAGCGCCTTGGCCAAGGGCGTGAAAACGCAAAGCAATTTCTAAAGGAAAATGCAGAACTAAGAAATGAAATAATGCTTAAAATTCGAGATTACTATGAATTGGATAAAACCAAGACATCATCCCCAGAAACAGAAGAGGAGAGTCAAGAAGAGTTTAGCCTTTTAGAGGAATAATTTTGATTTGAAAAAACAAAGTCATAATCTGTGGTGACTTTGTTTTTCTCTGTATAGAGGAAAAGCAGCTCTGAGGAGTAAAAATTCTTCGTGATAATTTTAAAAAACTCTTCCCTAAAATAGGCTAGTTATAAGATAATCTAACTGTAGAATGACTACAAACAGCATATTTCGGGGAGGACTT
>NZ_JALIFP010000002.1 GCF_022867885.1 Lederbergia sp. NSJ-179
ATTTTTTCCATTCCCTTCTCTTAAAAGTGCATTATACCGTCACATTTTGGGGGAAAATAAATTCTGGTCTCTCCTTAACCCCTTGTCTCACTTGAGGTGTGAGACATCGCAATTACCTCATTTTTTATGTTTTAGCATTCCCTTTTCATTTTCGTAGATCCAACCACGCTTTGGATCTACGTTTTAGCATTCCCTTTACGTTTTCGTAAATCCAACCACGCTTTGGATCTACGTTTTAGCATTCCCTTTTCATTTTCGTAGATCCAACCACGCTTTGGATCTACGTTTTAGCATTCCCTTTTCATTTTCGTAGATCCAACCACGCTTTGGATCTACGTTTTAGCATTCCCTTCTCATTTTCGTAGATCCGGCACATACTTTGGAACTACGTTTTTGCGGAACCTTCGCTCTTTTGTAGATCCACCCTTCCTTTGGACTTATTGTTTAATAATATCTTTCTATTTTGTAGGTATAAAGTTCTATTTTTTTGCTATAATCATATAGACTTATATTATAAATAAAAAAAGTATGTGAATCGATAGAAAGTCTTATAAATAATGCCAGGCAGGAGGTTCGAATGGAGTATAAACAAGAAGGCTCACAATCATTAGAGGAAATGATGTTTAGAGAGTTGTTCAGAGTGACAGAGAAATGCCATTCATCCATGGACACCAACTTAGTGCTTGCCGAAATTATTCATACATTAAAGAAGGTTTTTTCTGAAAACGATTACTATTTAATTTTAGCAAATGACGAGGAAGTAGATGAGGAATTGTCGGTGAAAAGCCTTGAATTCCATTCAGCGGATGATTTAGCGATTGCGGCTTATGTGAATGCTTCAATTGAAATAGATTCAACAGAGTATCCTTCTATTTTTGCACCATTACAGGGAAAACAAGGCGTATATGGGGTTTTACAAGTTAAAGCTCAATTACAATCCGTATTTGAAGACAAGCAAATCGATTTCATTCGTCTTTTAGCCAATACGGCTGGTAATGCGATGGAAAATGCAAAACTATATCAGCAATCGCAAAAGCTGATTGAAAATTTACGATTGATTGATGAAATTGCCCAAATACTGAATTCTATTGGTAGCTATAAGGAAGCGATTCGTTATTTGCATAAGCAGATTACTCATATATTTCACACCTCTGATGTAGGTTATGTAGTTGTAATGGATAAAAGGCCGATGGTTTTGCCAGAAAGTACGTCTTTTTTTAAAGGGAAAACAGGGAGACGTCTCGTTAATTTTATTTTTGAGCAGGTAGGGTGTGAAGAAGAGAGCTTATTTATGGGGAAAACCGAAAATTTGCCCAAACAGCTTACTAATCGTATAGGTTCCTTAATGTCCGTATCCTTTCATAATCAATCTTGGAGCGGGTTTGTCATTCTTATCGGGGAAGAACCCTATACTTTTACATTCGAAAAATTCCGCCTTTTCCAAACGTTAGTCCAACGTTCCTCATTAGGCGTTACGAATGTGTTTTTACGAGAGGAACTTGAAAAAATGGTAATTACCGATCAACTCACTCAATTGTTTGCCAGAGGGTATCTGGATGATGCAATTAAAAAATCAAGGTTGATCGATAGAGAGGGATCGTTTATTTTAATTGATTTAGACGATTTTAAACATGTGAATGATACGTTTGGACATCAAACGGGTGACAATGTGTTAGTGCAAGTAGCGCAACTGATTCAAGCCTGTATTCGTACAACGGATATTGCCGCTCGCTGGGGTGGGGAGGAGCTTGCTGTTTATCTCCCAGGCCTTTCATTGGAAACTGGGTTACATGTTGCAGAAAGATTACGAAAACATATTTCGGAAAATACAAATCCGCCTGTTACCATATCTTGTGGTATCACCAGTTGGTCAGCAAGTAAATCCGATAACGTATCGGATTTATTTAGACGAGCGGATTCAGCTTTATATGAAGCGAAAAATTCTGGTAAAAATCAAATAAAAATCTATTCCCAAAAGGATTGAGAATAGGGCTACCAAAAGGTAGCTCCGTTTTAAATTTACAGAAATCTTTCCAGTGCTTGCACAAATTTCCCCAAATATTTTTCATCTACATGATCAAATCGATTTTTTTCTGGACTGTCGATGTCTAGCACACCATATAGTTCTCCATTTTTTAAAATGGGAATGACGATTTCCGATTGGGATGCCGAATCACAGGCAATATGGCCGGGAAAAGCATGTACATCTTCCACGACAACAGTTTTCTTCATTGCGGCAGCAGTTCCACAAACCCCTTTTCCGATTGGAATCCGAACACAAGCGGGTAACCCTTGGAAAGGTCCTAGCACAAGTTCATTATTTTCCACCAAATAAAAGCCTACCCAATTAATTCGATCCAAAAATTGATTTAGAACTGCAGAGGCATTGCTAAGATTGGCCATTGAATTTGGTTCTCCTTCTAAAAGAGCTTCCAACTGTTTAATTACCAGTTCATATTGATCCGCTAGTTTCCCCTCATAGGCTTGTACTTTAAACAATATCCTTCCTCCTTCTCTATCTTTCGACAGTGAATAAGGAAACTGTCGATAAGTATTCAGAGGAATTTTTCTTCCCCTATCGAAATCAAATAATAGTGCGTGTTCAAAAAGGAGGATAAAAAGGACCAAGAAGTTCGAGGCGGCGCAGTTTCGAGCAGCGGACTTGTACAGGATGTACTGACTTCCGCGTTGCCCACAGGACGTGGGCGGTTTTAGCGGAAGATCCTTATCCTAATACATGAGCAGCGGAGAAACAAGCCAACGAAGAAATTCGCAGTGTCATTTTTACCGGACTTTTTGAACATCCTCTAATATCTAAAAAATATCCAAAACATGATGATGCTGGACTTCTAAATGCTAAGGTCGAGTAAATGGAAAAATAGATTTGCATTATTTTTATCATATTCAACTGGATTGTTCAAGAGCTCGGAGGGAGAAAAATGACGACTCAGCAAGGAACAACAAAAGAAGCGATTATAGAAGCGGCCATTGAATTGTTTTATGCCAAGGGATATAAGGGGACCACGATTCGGGATATTGCGGCTGAAGCAAAGATTAATCCAGCCAATATTTCTTATTATTTTAAAGGGAAGCAAGGGCTGCTAGAGGAATGTCTTATTCGCTTTTTTGAACCTTACTTAAAATGTTTGGAAGAGGAGGTGGGAAAATTAGATAAAGATCAAGCAGATATTTGTTTAAAAAGAGCGATTAAGCGAATTTTATTATTTCAAAGTGAACATAAATTACTTGCACGCTTTGTTTGGAGGGAAGTGAGCATTGATTCACAAACCTCACGGGAAATCATTTCTTCTTATTTAATGAAGGAGCGCTATTTCTTGAAAAATTTAATCCTGCCTACCCTGAAAGAGCAGAAAATAGTATTTCCTATTAGTATGTTAATCATTCAATTAAAAGGAATACTTATGATGCCATATGTGAATAGTTTATATGTATCTGAAGTCTGGGGGATGGGACCCCAGGAGCCCTATTTTATCGATAAATATCACTTAACGATTAGTAAATGGTTAGACTCATGGACAGGATCGCAAACATTTTTAAAGTCCATGGAATCCACTGCTTCAATGGGCTATTAGGACATTGGGCACTTTCATTTTTTGCGGGAATAGTGAAAGTGTCTGCATGTTCTCTGCCTTATTCGGTTCTCAAAATTGTACTTCTATCTTGCTGTATCTCTCTTCTGCCTCCGAAAAATAATGTGTTAATGCATCGATTCGTGCCTCTTTCTCTTCAATCGTAAGCCCCAGCTGATTCCTTCCCTTCATATGTAACAATATTCGGCAATATTAGCATAAACTAGGTTATGAGAGCGTTTTTACAAGTTTGTTACGTCTGTTGTCCTAATCGCTAAGGAATGGAAAATACCCTTGTTTATTGAAATTTTACCTTATTTTATCATAAAAAAATGCTTTTCATAGTCAAAAATTGTCGTTGACATGGTATTATAGAGGAACATAATATAAAATTCAATTTCATTTACATATATGTATGAAAGAATGACTGAGAAACAGGGGGCTAACAATGAAGTACGGTGTAGAGATCTTGATTTCTGCGATTTTGATCATCCTGATTTTATTCGTAGTTGGATACATAATAAGAAAAAGATATTATAAAGAAATTGATCGACTGGATTCACAAAAATTAGAATTGATGAACCGGCCTATTGCAGAGGAAATGGCAAAGGTGAAGCAATTGAATATGACGGGAGAAACCGAGGAAATGTTTGAACGTTGGAGGGACTCTTGGGATGATATTCTAAACTCCCAGCTTCCTCAAGTTGACGAAATGATCTTTGCTGCCGAAGAATTCACAGATAAATACCGTTTTAAGCAAGCGAAAGAGGAAAGTGAGAAGGTAAGTGAATTACTGAAAAATATTGAGAAAGAAATGGATTTTATTCTGAATGAATTAGATGAACTTGTTGGCAGTGAAGAAAAAAACAGGAAAGAAATTGCCGGCTTATTAGAACAATATCAAGAGAGTAGAAAATATCTTTTAGCCCATCGCCATCTCTTTGGGGAAGCAGGGGAAGAACTTGAAAAATTACTCGAATCTGTGGGAGATAAAGTCAAAAATTATGAAAATTTAACGGATCAAGGGAATTATTTACAAGCACGTGAGGTCGTGCTTGCTCTTTCGACAGAAATGGAACAATTAGTAGAGAAAATGGAAAAAGTGCCTGACCTTTTAACCGAATGTCAAACGATCCTTCCATCCCAAATAGATGATATAAAGGATGGCTATAAAGAGATGACCCAGCAAGGGTTTATTTTGGACCATCTTCAAATGGAAAAACAAATAGAAACATTGATGAACGAAATTATTCTCTATCAGGAATTTCTCCATAAGGCGGAAGTAAAAACTGTTGAAGAGGGCATTCAGGTAACGAAGGACAAAGTGGAAACTCTTTATAATTTATTGGAAAAAGAAGTATATGCGAAACACTATATTTTGCAAGAAACGGAGAAGGCCGAAAATATGCTTGAGCAATTAATTGATACGAGCGATGAAATCAATCATGAAACACAGATTGTTCAAAATAGTTATCAATTATTAGATGAGGATCTTGAAATACCGAAAAAATTCGATAAAACTCTCAGCCAAATGGTTAAACGATATGAACTTTTAAAAGCGAAATTAACAGATAAAATGACTGCCTATTCGCTATTGGAAGAAGAGTTAAAGGAGATTCAGGAACAGTTGCAAAAGATGAAGCAGGAACAGCAGGAATTTACAGAACGTCTCCATAATTTACGTAAAGATGAATTGGAGGCAAAAGAAAGCGTTTATGAATGTCAAAGGAAAATCAAAGAAATTATCCGACTTGTTCATAATAGTTATATGCCTGGACTACCAGCAGATTGCGATTCTTTATATGATCGGGCTGAAGAGCAAATTGAAAATGTGTATAAAAGTCTAAATGAAAAACCATTGAATATGAAGCAAGTCCAAAAGTTCCTAAATGAAGCGAAAGACACTGTTGATCATCTATATGAAAAGACAGAAGAGTATATTGAAACAGCCCAGCTTGCAGAACGTGTGATTCAATATGCGAACCGCTATAGAAGACAAAATCCCGAATTAGCCTTCAATCTTAAAGAAGCAGAACAATTATTCCGAAATTATGAATACATGGCGGCCCTGGAACAGGCAGCAACGGCTGTAGAAAAGGTTGAACCAGGTGCATTAAAACGAATTGAGGAAATATACGAAAGTAATGAATATTCTCATTCCTAAACGATCTAAAAAAGGGGGCAAAGATGCTCCCTTATTTTTTATGAATAACTATGGTATGATAAATAATTGGAAAAAATAATCTCAATATAATAGAAGGTGTCATTTTGATCTATTTTGATAATAGTGCTACAACAAAACCTTATGAAGAGGTGTTAGATTCTTTTGTAAAAGTAAATCGAGAATATTACGGCAATCCTTCTTCACTGCATCATTATGGTGGCAAAGCAGAACAGTTAATGACAAGTGCTAGACAACAAATTGCGGATGGGCTATCTGTGAAGCCGTCGGAAATCATTTTCACTTCCGGGGGTACGGAAGGAAATAATTTGGCCATCAAAGGGGCAGCTTTAGAATATAAAGGTAGAGGAAATCATATGATTACAAGCGAAATCGAACATTCCTCTGTTCAAAATTCAATGAAACAATTGGAAGAAAAATGGGGATTTCAAGTTACTAGGCTACCGGTCGACTCGAATGGAATGGTTTGTCCGGATGATCTAGAAAAAGCGATCACCGACAAAACGATTCTTGTTTCATTAATTCATGTAAGTAATGAAGTAGGCACGATCCAGCCTATTAAAGAAATTGGAAAAATGTTAAAAAAATACCCGAAAATTATTTTCCATGTTGATCATGTTCAAGGGGCAGGAAAAGTTGTTTTGCCACTTCATGATTCAGGGATTGACCTATGTACGTTTTCGGCTCATAAATTTCATGGTTTAAAAGGAACTGGGTTTCTGTATAAACGAAGTGGGATCAGATTGGAGCCAATTTTCACAGGGGGAAATCAAGAACAGACATGGCGGAGTGGTACTGAAAATACGGGTGGGATCGTGGCCATGGCGAAGGCTTTTCGGATGATAGAAGAAAATCGAGTGAAAAAGGGACATTCTCTGTTAAAAGTTAGAGAATTCTTATATCATGAGCTTGAAAACAATGACCATATTATCGTTCATACTCCAAAAAAGGCGGCCCCACATATTATCAATTTTTCGGTACCAGGATTAAAAGGTGAAGTTCTCGTTCATGCGTTAGAGGAAAACGGATTTATGATTTCCACTACTAGTGCATGCTCTTCAAAGGAAAAAACACCAAGTCAAACACTAAAAGCTATGGGTGTTTCTGATGAAATGGCTTTAGGAGCGGTTCGCATCAGTCTTTCCTATGAGAATACACGAACAGAGGCCGTACAATTTCTAGAGGCATTAAAGGAAGTCATCCCGAGATTAAAGAGCGTAGTGAGGTGATTGGATGAATTATGATAGAATAATGATTCGTTATGGGGAAATGTCGCTGAAAGGGCGGAATCGTAAACATTTTATCCATAAATTAAAGAAAAATATTCAATTTATGTTAAGAGATTTTGAAAATATTCAGATCGAATCTGGATGGGATCGAATGTATGTCGTACTGAATGGGGAACCTGTCGAGCCCATTATCGGCCAACTACAAAAGGTTTTTGGGATTCAATCCTTTAGTCCGGTAATAAAAACAGACAAAAAGATTGAAGACATACGAGCGGCTGCCTTACACATTGCCGAGCAAGTCCATTCCCCAGGAAATACATTTAAAGTTTCTGCTCGTAGGACAGATAAAACGTTTGAATATGATACGAATGGTTTAAATCATGCGATAGGAGCGCATATTTTAATTCATATGGATGATATAAAAGTCGATGTGAAAAATCCTGATTTGAATCTGATGGTTGAAATAAGAAAAGATGCCGCTTATATTTCTGGTCAACTGATTTATGGGGCAGGAGGTTTTCCTGTTGCATCCTCAGGAAAGGCCATGCTCATGCTTTCAGGAGGGATTGATAGCCCTGTCGCGGGTTTCCTTACGATGAAACGAGGGGTTGGGATTGAGGCGGTGCATTTTCATAGCCCACCGTTTACAAGTGAACGAGCCAAGCAAAAAGTGTTGGATTTAGCGCGGAAACTGGCGCAATATTCGGGTAGTGTGAAGGTGCATATTGTTCCATTCACAACGATTCAAGAAGTCATTCATAAAGAAATTCCGTCAGGTTTTTCAATGACAGCCACAAGAAGAATGATGCTTCGAATTACCGATGAAATTAGGAAAAGGCAAGGAGCACTGGCGATTGTAACAGGAGAAAGTCTTGGACAGGTAGCTAGTCAAACGATGGAAAGCATGCTAGCGATTAATGCTGTCACCAATACCCCTATTATTCGCCCGCTTATTGCCATGGATAAATTAGAAATCATCAAAATTGCGGAGGACATTGATACGATTGAGATATCGAATCGTCCTTATGAGGATTGCTGTACAATCTTCACTCCGCCGTCACCAAAAACAAGACCGAAATTAGCGAAAATGGAAATGCTTGAGGAAAAAGTGGATTGGACTCCTTTACTTGAAGAAGCCGTGAACAAGACGGAAACGATGATGATTAGTGCTAGAGCACGATCGTCTACAGATTTGGAAAGTCTCTTATGATTTTTATCAATAGATAGGAAAGGGAAACAAGTGGGACTAGGAAAGCAAGATTTAATGAGAGGATACAACAATTACCAATACCATTTTTGAATGAAGGCATGTGTTTTCGCACAATCTACACTTACAGGGAGGTGAAGACACATGGCAAACAATAACAGCAACCAACTTCTAGTTCCTGGAGCTGAACAAGCTCTTAATCAGATGAAAACTGAAATTGCTCAAGAATTTGGTGTGAACCTTGGAGCAGACACTACTTCACGTGCCAATGGATCTGTTGGTGGAGAAATTACAAAACGTCTTGTTCAAGTTGCACAACAACAAATGGGTGGAAGAAACCAATAATTTCACATATTATGGCTTGAGGCGGGATTTCATTCCCGCCTCTCTTTATTATAAGGTTAAAAAGCATAAATATTGGCTAGTGTTGGATCTAGCTCCAGCGCCTAGCCCCTCGAGGTCAAATAACCCTAAACCTATGAAGGGAAAGATCGCCCTTAGGTTCAGGAACATTTGCTTGTCGGAGGCCAACAGGATGTTGGTCAGATCGGCGTTGCGCCAGGACGGCGCGAACTTAGCCGTTCATCCATTAAACGGGCGCTTGCGCTTTTCTTAGAGAAAAGTTCTTTTTACTTTTTCCCAGAAGGAGTTATTTTTTAATTTGATTGTTTTGATTTGTTTCTTGCTTAATTGAATATCTACCTTTTCAACATGCTGAATACTTAAAGCTTCGTTATCCATTCCCATGGAAGGATAATCATTCCCGTCTTGTACGACTTTTAATTGCAAACTTCGATCTTCGCTTAAAATAAAAGGAGAACCTAAAGTTCGATATTGATTATTGTTGAGGGACGCAAGCTCCGTCACTTGTAAGCAAGGTAATAAGGGATCGACAACCGCGCCTCTAATGGATTTGTTATAGGCTGTACTTCCCGTTGGTGTAGCGATAACAAGTCCATCACCTCGGAAAGTTTCAAAATGCAGTCCATCAATAAATACTTCCATTACAAATGTTTTAATAATGCCAGACCGGATGGTAAATTCATTTAGGCAGAGAAACGAGCCTTCCCCATCAATATTTACTTGAATGGTTGGATAACGTCTTACCTCTACCTGTTCCGTTGTAGCGGCATCAATCATGTCATGAATATTGTCAATATGAAAATCACAATAAAGACCTTGATTACTGCCAACCGCGATTCCAGCGTACAAACAATCCTGTCTAAACCCTGTTTTCCGTACAGCTTGTAGGAACATTCCATCCCCGCCAATACTGGCAATGATATTTGCTTGGCGATAATCATTCACTACATTAAATCCATACCGTTCCGCTGCTTCTTGCAAATTCATGATCTTTTCCGTTATTTCTTTATTATTTTTATGGAAAAAATAAATATTATTTCGTTTGTCCATTACACTGCTCCTCCTGATCAAAATTGGATTATTTGAATAGTAGATTGTATTTAGTTTATCATGACGATGAAACTTTTTGAAAGAAAGAACGTATGAAAAGATAGTCACATTTCAGAAGGAGGAATTTTATATGAACGGAAAAAGATGGCTCGCCATTGGTGTAGCTGCCTTAGTTTTCTTTGTTTCCATCATTGTAAATTTTGCTAGTAGTTTGTTGTTTACAGACTTTTCTAAGCTTTTTAGTGAAGGAATGGGAATAAACGAGGCTTTTACAGAGGAAGTGTTAGAAACTGGAAATCCCGCGCAAAAGATTGCTGTATTGGAGGTAGATGGGACGATCCAAGATACAGGGGAGGCATCAATTTTTCAAACGGCTGGTTATGTACATAAGGAATTTATGAAACAGCTTAATCAGGTGAAGGACGATAACACGGTGAAAGGAATTGTCCTTCGTGTGAACTCTCCAGGTGGGGGTACGAATGAGTCAGCGGAAATTCATCATAAGTTAGTTCAGATTCAGAAGGAAACCAAGAAGCCAATCTACGTTTCGATGGGTTCAATGGCTGCATCTGGCGGGTATTATATATCGGCTCCCGCTGATAAAATTTTCGCCAGTCCTGAAACGATGACCGGTTCATTGGGAGTGATTATGCAAGGAATGAATATTGCCGAGCTGGCTGACAAGCTGGGGATTGATTTTACAACGATTAAAAGCGGGCCATATAAAGATATTATGAGCCAATATCGTGAAATGACAAAAGAGGAAAAGGATATTCTCGATTCCATGTTAAAAAATTCATATGACGAATTTGTTCGAGTTATTTCTGAAGGACGGGATATGCCGGAATCAAAAGTGAGAGAGCTCGCAGACGGACGAGTTTATGATGGGCGCCAAGCAAAAGAAGTTGGATTAATTGATGAGTTCGGTTATCAAGAAGATGTGATCGCCCAAATGAAAAAGGATAATAAACTTAAGGGAGCTCAAGTGATTCGCTATAGTGCAGGTGCTGGTTTTGGTTCTTTGTTTGGAGCGGCTGTTCAAAAAATCGGTGGAAAGGAAGCGGAAATGCAAGGGATCACAAAGCTATTGGCCCAACCAAATGCACCAAGACTTATGTATCTTTATTCTGAATAATAGGAGGTGGTATTAATGACAGAGAATCGATCCGAACAAACCAATGTGGAAACTTCTGGCCAGACATTATCCGGGAAAACGAGTTTGAACCGAGGGAATAAGAGTATGGAACAAGGATTAGAAGTCCATGCTCCTACAGAGTATGCAGGATTTTGGATGCGTTTCTGGGCCTACCTCCTTGATTTGGTCATTATATTCAGTTTAAATGGAATATTGATTAAGCCTGTTTTTCGTGGTTTCGGGATTTCCTTAGCTGATACAGGGATTCTATCTGCCTATGGAATCGCGTCTGGAATTGTCTTCTATGCTTATTTTATTCTGATGACAAGGTATTTCCAACAAACAATAGGAAAAATGGTTTTCGGCTTAAGAGTTGTTCCGTTAAAAGGAGACCGGTTAAGTTGGGCCACAATCATTTTTAGAGAAGGAATTGGACGCTATATATCAGCAACCATTACCATTCTTTATGCCATTGTTGCTTTTACACCGAAAAAACAAGGATTGCATGATATATTCGCTGACACATCTGTCGTGCATGAACGAAGACAAATGACAGAACCCGCTTTTTGATAAGCGGGTTTATTTTTTTGATAAGTGGAAATACTGAATGTTTAGTTCCAATGCTTCAGGCTCTTCTAGGGGGGATAAGCTATGCAGTGGCTTGTTGTTTTCATTCTCTGCTTTTTTATTTTTATAATTATCTTTATTTTCGTTCTCTTATTAACGATTCAAATGTCCATATCCACCATTTTAAGTCTATCCAATATAAAAATAAGGATAAAAGCAAGTATTTTTTTTGGGTTGCTTCACTTTCAAAAAGTGTTTGATTTATCTGATCTTCTATCCATCCAAATAGATGAAACTGAAGATCAAGATTTCAAAGATCTACCTTCCTTTCTTCATGATTTAGCAAATTTTCCTCAAAATTTCAAGCCTTTTCAAAAGATTCTTGCCCGTTTTTTGAACAAAATAAAAATAAAGCAGTTTGAATGGAGGACCACCATTGGACTTGGGGATGCAGCCGATACAGGGGTAGCTTCGGGTGCGATTTGGTCGCTGAAAGGAACACTCGTATCATGGGTAAGAAATTACCTTTCTTTTTATCAAAAGCCACTCCTGGATGTACAACCTAATTATCAGCAAATGACTTTTGAGTCAACCTGCCAATGTATGATGCAAATAAAAGTAGGAAATGCTATATGGACAGCCTATCGATTAGCTAGACAATGGAAAAAATATAAAAAACAACAATTTTCTCATACTGAAAAAGACAGGAGGACTTTAAATGCCTGAGCATCCGATTCATGCGTTAATGACAACAGCGATGGAAAATTTAAAAGAAATGATTGATGTCAACACAATCGTCGGGGAACCGGTTGAAACACCGGATGGCGGAGTGATTTTGACGGTTTCAAAAGTTGGTTTTGGTTTTGCGATGGGAGGAAGTGAATTTCAAGGTGGTTCATCGGGAAGTTCCTCTGATGATCAATCATCTGAGGAAGAAGGCGGCTCCAAGTACCCTTTTGGGGGAGGAAGTGGCGGCGGCGTGTCCATTACACCGATTGCCTTTCTAGTCGTGAACAAACATGGAGTGAATATGCTTCATTTGGAACAAAATACGCATTTATTAGAAAAAATGATTGATTGTGCGCCTGAAGCAATCGAAAAAATCCAAAAGATGATCAAGAAAAACAATCAACACCAGCAAAATCCGGATCATAAAGGTGATTTAGACTTTGATATTTAGATCGGAAAAGAGAGTGCCTCTGCATGGTTTGCAAGAGGCACTTTTTGATCTGATAAAGTCAATCAAGCTATGCTATAGCGAGATATTATAGACCTGAAAACCTTAACGACGAATAAAAGCAGCATGACGACGAATAAAAGTAGAGCGATGACGAATAAAACAACGTGACGACGAATAATTTCATCCCAACGACGAATAAAGGCCACAATGTCTTTTCATATTAAGCAATTACCCTTTTTAAATAGATTTGTCGAGTAATGGCATAATAAATAGCTTGGAAAAGATAATAGACAGCAATAGCAATCAGGCCTTCTTTCCAAATCCCTTCTGCACCTAAAGTAAGGTTAGCACTTACATAAACGAAAACCGTGTGCAAGGAACCAACAAGGACCGGTAAGAAGAACAGAATGGCGATCTGAATGGAGGCCATTTTCTTCATTTCTCCTTGTGTAAAACCAAGCTTTTTTAAGGTTATATACGATTTACGCTCTTCCTCCATTTCTGTATATAGTTTGAAATAAATCAGACTGCTCGTGGTCAGAAAAAATAAACAAGCAATAAAAAGGCCAATCAATAATAAGAGGGTACTCCATTTATTGATTTCAAGAAAATCGCTAAATCCATCCAATAGCAGGACTGAATCATCATTTGTTCTGTAGATTTGAATTGCCTTTAGTAAATCAGGCGCATGGATAAGATTGGCGAAATAATAATCATGAAGAACCATCAGCTCTTGCCTATCCATACTTGCTTGTAAATCCGTAAAAAGTGATTGATCAACCACCAGTAAATAAGGCGGCTGATAACCTCCTCCCCGAATGATTGTCACCGCAAAAAGACTTGCTTGAAGCTCTAATTTTTGTGGGGGTTGATTGGCAAATCTTATATCTACTTGATTCCCCGTAAATTTGGTAGCTCCCCACTCTTTTCCTTCAAATGGTTCAAATGGGGAAATAAAAACCGTTTTCCCTGCTTCTACATCTACAGCTTGTGCGGAACGTTGTATAGGTTTTATTCGTCGATTGTAATCTTGATCAGAAATGACCCAAGCCGTTTTTTCCTGATGATTGATCAGAATGGATGTGGGCAGCACAACGGTTTGTTCATATGCCTTGATATTAACCTGATGCTTTTCAGCAAGAGCTTTTATCTTTTTTTCAGAAATGAGTGGGCTATCCTGATTATCCACGCCTTTTTGAATCACCATTAGATCCTGAGGACCGCGAATTTCCACATTAGAGTATTGAGTAAACCAAAATAATAAGCCCATACTAGACATAGCAGTCGCACTAAGAACTGCAGCTACGCTTAATATTCTTGCATTATCCTTCATTTTAAAAATGAGCGCACTAATCATTGTCATATTTATATTTTTCCAGAAAAGTGGAGAATTTCGTAATCTTTGTAGAATGGCCGTTGTTCCCTGCATAAAAAGTAAATACGTTCCAGTAATGACAAGTACTAAAATAGGAATCATCGAAAAAAACAAGATCAATAAATTTGAAAAGGCAGCAATTAAGTAGCCAGTAAGCAAAAGAACCACACTTAATAACGTCAGTTTAGGTGAAAAGACGGGTGGCTCTTTCGGGAGGTGGGCCGCTTTCATAAGGTGAATGATCTCACTTTTGTGAATCTCTCTTAACCCAATTAGTGTGATCCCTTCAAATAAAAAAAGGAAGAGACACAAGGTTACGATGACCGCCAACGGAGGGACTGAAAATAATAAAGGTTCAGCTTGTTGTAAAATCACATTGACGAACATGAAAAAAAGCCTTGATAACAAGATCCCTGTAAGGATACCGATTATGATCGAAAGAAAGGAAACCGCTGTAAATTCAAAAAAGACAAGCCTCGCGATTTTTTTGTTGCTGAGGCCAACCATCTTAAGCAAACCAAATTCCTTTTTTCGTGATTTCATCATCGCTGTATAAGAATAGATCGAGAAAAAAATGGTAAAAAAGATGATGGCTATATTACAGCTTATAAATAATACATAGATAATTGGATGGATGTCTTGACTAGCCAAATTTGGATGTAAGACAAATGCTAGAAACAAATAGAAAATAAACACCGTAAAGATGTTACTGAGGATAAAAGATGCATAGGATTGCAAATTCCTCAGTAAATTTTTATATAGAAGTTGGCGGAAGGTCATCTTCATGTCCTCCCATCATCGACAATACATCGAGAATTTTTTGGAAAAACGCTTGTCTTTGCCCACTGTGATAAATTTCCGTATACGGCTTTCCATCACGGATGAACACCACGCGTTTGCAATAACTAGCAGCAAAGGGATCGTGGGTGACCATAAGAATCGTGCGGATTTGTTCTTGATTTAATTGCTGCAGGGAATCCATTAGGCTTTTAGCCGCTTTGGAATCGAGGTTTCCAGTCGGTTCATCTGCCAGTATTAATTGTGGATGATGGATAAGCGCTCTGGCTGCAGCCGTTCTTTGCTGCTCTCCTCCTGAAATTTCATAGGTTCTTTTGTCTAAAATATCACGAATGTTTAAAATGGTAGAGAAATTGTGCAGGCGTTTTTCCATTTCGGTCTTGGGAATACTTTCCAACACTAGGGGAAGCAGAATATTTTCTTTTACAGTCAACGTTTCTAATAAATGGAAATCCTGAAAAATAAATCCCAATTTTTTCCTTCTAAATAAAGAAAGCTGTTGATCATTTAATGATTTGGTATTGACACCATCCAGTTCAACTGTTCCGGCGGACGGTTGATCAATCGTAGCTAGGATGTTCAACAATGTTGATTTTCCGCTTCCAGAAGGTCCCATAATCCCAATAAACTCCCCATAGTCCACCTCAAGATTAAATTGGTCAATCGCCTTATGGGCATACCTGCCTTTTTTGGATGTATAAATTTTTGAGATGTTTTTAGCTTTTACTAGCATTGGCTTCCCCTCCTTTCTGTCATTAGTCCTATTATCTAGCTACATTGTGATAATCATCATGTAACAAAAAATGCAAGGTGATGGTAGTACCAGCATTTTCTTGGGAATCGATGGTGATCAGGTGCTGTAACTTATCAATAATTAGCTTGACAAGATAAAGCCCCATCCCTGTCGATTCCTGCCTTTTTCTCCCGTTCGCTCCAGTGAAAAAAGCATCGAATACTCGAGGAAGATCCTCTTGTTTGATCCCGATTCCTTCGTCCTTGATGGATAATTGGATTTCCTTCTCCTTTTTCTCCACAAAAAAATGAATATAGGTATGAGGTTCTGAATATTTTAATGCGTTTTGAATCAGTTGTTCCAATACAAATGTTAACCATTTTTGGTCTGATTCAATTGGACATAACGTCTCATTTGACGTGAATTTAGGAAAAATATGATAGCGAATAAATTGCTTTCGTTTGTCATGCAGTAATCCTCGCAACCAAGCGACAAGATCAAATTTTTCAATTGAAAAATCAAGCTCGAATTTTTGAATGCGTAATGTCGATAACATCATTTGAATCCCATCGGCAACCTTCAGTGTTTCGTCATCTATCTGGCTAATGAAATCCTGTCTTGGTATTTCTTTTTCTTGTTGCAGTAATAATTGAATCACAGAAATAGGTGTTTTCATTTGGTGTGCCCAGCGATTTGCAAAATAATAGGATTGCTGAAGTTTATCTTGATAATCTCCTACTTGGTTCACATATAGAGCATAAGAATTTGCACAAAGCTGCTGAAATAACCGTTGTTCCCTTGTAACGGGATGCTGTAGATTCAGAAAGGCATCCAGCTCCTCACTCCTTAAGGCGCTGTTTAATTCATCAAAAAAAGCTTTCTTGCGAATAAAATCAACCGTTACATACCCAAGGAGTAGGAGAAAAGAGAGGAGGCTAATATAAAGCAAATGCTTCGTTGAAATAAAGACTTTTCCTTCTAGTAAGCTAAGTTTGACAATGCACAAGATCAACACAGTATTGAAAAGGTAAAGAACAATAAAGGTCAATCGATCCGCTAAAAAATCACGGAATCTCATGATGTTTGCCCCCAAGTATTTTTCAGAAGATATCCTTGGCCTCGTATTGTTTGAATCGCATCGACAATCCCAAGTTCCTTTAGCTTCTCTCTAGCTCTACGAATATTGACGTTTAACGTATTGTCATCAACAAAATCGATTTCATCCCAAATCGCCTCCAATAGCTCGTTCCTTGTCACAACTTGTCCATGCTTGGATAACAATATATCAAGTAAACGAAATTCCTTTGGACTGCACTCGGTTTTCCGATGATTGAATTCCACTGTGTTTTTATTCCGATAAAGAAAAAGCCCATCTACTTCTAAAATATGATAATCGGTTGGAGACGCGTAATCTCCATACGTTCTTCGTAATACACCCTTAACCTTTGCTAATAAAACTTCTAAATGAAAAGGCTTTGTAATATAATCATCGCCCCCATTCTCTATGGCAAAAACCTGATCCATCTCCCCAGAACGTGCCGTTAAAAAGATAATCGGGACATGAGAGATGCTGCGAATTTGCCTACACCAATAAAAGCCATCAAAAGAGAGAAGATGAATATCCAAGATAACAAGATCTGGTCGACATTGGACAAACTCTTCTTTTATTGAGTCAAACTCCTCAGCAATTTGAACGGCATAGCCATATTTTTGCAAATAACGGCCAACAAGACCGGCCATCCTTGCATCATCCTCTACAATATATATTCGATACATTTTTTCAACCTCCAACAAGGACATATGGCTATTGTACAATAGAAACGCATACTCGTGAGTAGGCATATCTAAATTCTTTTGGAAGTATTTTAATTGGTTTTTTTGATAGAAAAGATCTGCCAATAGGTGATGTTTCTCCATATCCATTCCAAAGGTCCAAAGCGAAATTTTTTTAACCAGAGCTGACTAAGGAACAGCTGCAGGATAAAGATGGCAATGGATATAAAGAGACCGGCAAATGGATACACCTTTCCATATAGACCAAGTCCGTAATGATAAAATATCGTAGTGCCGATAATGGATTGAAAAATATAATTTGAAAAAGCCGTTCTCCCAACTGCAGCAAAGGGAAGAAAGAAGCGCTCCGTCTTTTTGGATTGTGTCATGCGGACCAAAGAAATCAGATAAAAGAGCATAAGCAAGGGAGCCCCAATTAATAAAAGTCCTTCTTGATCCCACACATGAAAAAGAATATTGCAGGGTAGGCCAATCACAAGACCGATGGACCAAAGGATCGATAACGTTTTTCGATGTTGCTGAGGATGATGCAATATTTTCGCTTTCGCAAAGGCTGCTCCTAGTAAAAATAGGCTGAAATAAGGAAGATTGGAAAAAATATAAAGGATCGGATTAAGCGAAAGCATCCCATTCATCGACATATACATAAAGCGATCATGGATTCTTTGTGTGGCGATTTCTTTAAACGTTCCATGTGCATAAATATCAAGCGCCTGTTTGGCTTCATCTGTCATCTCGGCATTATATTGGCTTTGCCATTCCTGCAACCCTTCCTGTGGAGGTGAAAAGGATGATAAAAGTAAAGGTAAACTAAACAAGCAGTAAAGGACAATCGCCCAAATAAATAGCGTTTTTGCTTTACGTTTTCGAAATAAAAATAACAAAAAGCCGAGCAGGGCATAATCCGTTAAAATATCGCCATCCCAAATGAAAAAGGCATGAATCGTGCCAAATAACAATAAGGCGAGTAGACGGCACATATATTTAAAACCAAATTTTTCTCCTTTTTGCAGGGAACGTTCAAACATGATCACCATACCAAAACCAAATAGAAAAGAAAACATCATGATAAATTTCATCTGCACAAATATATCAAGGAATGTGCGGGTCCCATGATCCAGCGGCCCCCAGGAGCTGGTGAAAAAATTCTTACTCGCTATCTGGCCTAAATATAAGTCAGGATAACTAAAATGGGCCATATTGACGAGTAGAATCCCGAAAATCGCGATCCCTCGTATCACATCAATATGGACAAGGCGTTCTTGCCCTAAAATTGGTTGGATCGTTTGTTTCAATATGATCTTCCTCCTTTATCCAAAATCATAAAGAAAAAAACGAGAGAGAAAAATGGATATAGGTGACAAATAGTAGAAACGATCTTACAAAATTGAAAGGTTTATCACTTGCATCATTGGAAATAATAGTCAATGATAGAGGTATACCTAGCTTAAGGAGGAATTATTTATGGCAGCGATTACGTTTAAAGGTACCCCGATGACATTGGTGGGGAATGAGGTCAAGGTTGGCGATCAAGCCCCAGATTTTACGGTGCTTGCCAATGATTTATCTGAGGTGAAACTCAGTGATTTTTCAGGACAAGTTCGCCTGATTAGCGTTGTTCCCTCTGTTGATACAGGTGTGTGTGCGGCACAAACGAAGCGTTTTAATGAAGAGTTAGCAAAACTTGATAATGTTCAAGTTCTAACCATTTCTGCGGATCTTCCATTCGCACAAGCACGTTGGGCGGCAGAAAATAATCTTGGTGGCGCTAAAATATACTCTGATCATCGTGACCTTTCTTTTGGAGAAGCATATGGCGTTGTGATGAAAGAATTGCGCCTTCTCGCTCGTAGCGTGTTTATTATTGATAGCAATGATAAAGTAGTTTACACGGAATATGTTAGCGAGGGGACCAACCATCCCGATTATGATTCTGCGTTGGAGGCGGCGAAAGCGGCGAAATAAAGATGGATGAAGCTCTGGGGAAACCCGGAGTTTTTTACTTAACAAATATATAGTCTCACTTCCTCGTCTTTTAGAAAAATACTCTTGGATAGTGCCTAAATATTCCCGCATAGGGAAAAAATACTCCCACATAAAAAAAGTAAAAAAAGAATCCCTTTTCATATGTTAAACATTTCACAAAAGTGTGAACTTCATTAAATTCGTACTTTTTCCTTGTTTCCAACCCTTGGGAAAGCTAAACTAGAGATAAAGAAAAGATCCATGTATACAATGGTGGTAGGATGCCAGACACTATTACGAGCGTAAGATAGGATTGCATGGATGGGAGGTTTTTATTATGTCTATGACTGCAACTGAAAAGCTATTTACCATCTTTGATCAATCATCAACCATTTTACAAGAAGAGTTGGCTTGTACCTATTTGGAGGCATTAGTTGAAACAGGGGATAACTTGTTTCAGGAGAAACTTCTGCAGGATAGCATAAGTGAAATTACTAAGAAAAGACTCCAAAAAGAATATGCAGAGGTGAATCTAGCTTCTTATTCATCTGAAGAGATTAGAAGAGCCTATCAATTGGCGATTTTAAAAGGGATGAAGGGAACGACTCAGACGAATCATCAAATGACACCTGACTCTATTGGTTTACTGATCGGTTATTTGACCCAAAAGTTTCTCGGCAATCAAGAACGTTTATCTATCTTGGATCCTGCTGTTGGAACAGGAAATTTGTTAGCTACGGTTGTCAATATGTATGAACAAGTCTCTGATGTACAATCCTTCGGGGTAGAAGTGGATGAAATTTTGATTCGATTAGCTTATATTGGAGCAAACTTACAAAGACAGCAAACGGAATTTTTTCATCAGGATGGTTTGGCCTCCCTTTTGATCGATCCTGTTGATCTTGTTATTTGTGATTTACCGGTAGGTTACTATCCAAATGATGCCCAAGCTGCACAATATGAATTGAATGCCACAGAAGGCCATGCCTATGCCCACCATTTATTCATAGAACAAGGATTGCGGCACACGAAGCCAGGAGGATATTTATTTTTTCTCATTCCAAATGGTTTATTTGAAACCGAAGAGGCGGAGAAATTACAGCGGTTTTTAAAAGATACAGCCTATATTCAGGCCGTTGTGCAATTACCATTTTCCATATTTAAAAACAATCAGGCAGCTAAAAGTATCTTTATTCTTCAAAAGAAAAGTCCTGAAATAAAAGCACCAAATGAAGTTTTATTGGCGTCCCTTCCTAGCCTGACCAAAAAAGAAGCCGTTGATAAAATTCTTTGGAAAATGGAAAAATGGTTTAAGGATAATAAAAATGAGTTTAAATAATGAAATACAAAATTGTATGAATGTACAAAAAGGATGTTGATGATTATGGCAAAGATTTTTGCGGTTAATGCGGGAAGTTCATCTTTGAAATTTCAACTTTTTAACATGCCGGAGGAAAAGGTCATCACAAAAGGGGTGATTGAGCGGGTTGGTTTAAAGGATTCTGTTTTTACGATCAGTATTGGAACAGATCGACATAAAGAAACAAAGGATATTCCGAATCATGAAGAAGCGGTTGCTTTATTATTGGATCGCCTTATCTCCCTGGGCGTGATTGAATCACTAAGCGAAATAGATGGAGTTGGACACAGAGTTGTCCATGGGGGAGAAATATTTAATGATTCAGCTTTAATCGATCAGAAAACATTAGAAAGTATTGAAAGTTTATCCGAACTAGCCCCACTTCATAATCCGGCAAATGCAACGGGAATCAGGGAATTTCAAAAGGCACTTCCTCATGTCCCTCATGTCGCTGTATTTGATACAGCCTTTCATCAAACTATGCCTGAAAATTCCTTTCTCTACAGCCTTCCTTATGATTATTATAAGGAATATGGCATTCGCAAATATGGTTTTCATGGTACATCCCATAAGTATGTTTCCGAGAGGGCTGCTGAATTATTAGAACGTCCCCTTAGTCAGCTACGTCTCATTTCTTGTCATCTTGGAAATGGTGCAAGCATCGCAGCGATTAAAGGTGGGAAGTCATTGGATACATCCATGGGCTTCACCCCCCTTGCAGGTGTCACGATGGGAACGCGATCCGGAAATATTGACCCGGCTCTTATTCCTTATGTTATGGAAAAAACGGGAAAAACAGCCGATGAAGTGATTGATGTACTGAACAAAAAATCTGGAATGTTAGGCTTATCCGGATTTTCAAGTGATTTACGAGATATTGAAATGAAAGCGAACAGTGGAAATCATCGGGCGGAATTGGCTTTAGATATCTTTGCCTACCGTATCCATAAATATCTAGGCTCCTATGCCGCACGTATGTCTGGACTTGATGCGATTATTTTTACAGCGGGGATTGGAGAAAATAGTCCTACCATACGCGCAAAAGTATTGAATGGATTAGAATTTATGGGAGTCTATTGGGATCCAGAATTAAATAATGTTAGAGGACAAGAATTATTTGTTAATTATCCACACTCTCCTGTAAAAGTTATGGTCATACCAACAAATGAAGAAATTATGATTGCAAGGGATGTTATCCGGCTTTCAAATACGATAAAAAATTGAGGTGTTTTGGATGAACTTGAGCAAAAGAGAGGAGCATCTATGGGAAGAACTTCATGAATGGCGTCAAGCCTTTTTTGAGTATGAATCAACGGATCTAGAAAATACTTATGATCAATGGTTGGATAAGGCCTTTTCCCTTCTGCCTGAAAATGTACAAGATCAATTTTTGTTAAAGATAGATGATTGGCTTTTTCAATTAAATTCACTCCTTCGTGGAACAAAGCTTCAAAAGGAAGCGGCGGAAAGTATTTTAGGAGTTGCAAAATCGATGGATGAACAGGTTCAATCCATATCCGATATGAGAAATATGCCAGTAGATCAACTCACCTTTTTAGCCGAACAACAGGCAAGTAAACATCGCTTATATTCCTTATTTCAGGGCGGGATGACAGGTTCAGGGCAAACACTAGCCATTTCTAGTGACTTTGTGGCTATGCTCGTGATTAACTTGCGTGCAGTCCAGCTTATAGCTATGTCTTTTGGCTATGAGGTCCAGTCACCGAAAGGTTTATTAGAAACCTTGAAGGTCTATCATGTTGCCACAATGCCAGAGCGGATGAAAATGTTTGGCTGGGAAGATTTAATGGAAGACCTTCAAAAGAATGATCAGCAATTTTACTATGACACTCCAGCTCGTATTACAGAACTGATTTGGATAGATGAACCTTTAAAGCAGCTCATAAAAACAGCAATTATCTTACTGTTTTCTAAACGGAAAATATCTGGTATCCCGATTTTTTCTGTTATGATCGGGGCTGGCGTGAATTATCAGACGACAAGGAAAGTCACCCGTTTTGCTTTAAAATATTATCAGTACAAGCATTTATACGAGAAAAGCGGCGGCATCGTATGAGTGTGGACGAACACCGAAAAGAGGCCCCTGCTTCCATTTCATGTGCTGTGATCACTGTGAGTGATACCGAACCACTGATTCAGATAAGAGTGGTAAGCTAGTAATGGAACTGTTGAAGGGAGCAGGACATCAGACTGCCTTTTATAAAATTGTAAAAGATCAGCCACTAGAAATTAGGGCGGTAGTAGAGGAGGCTTGTCAAGAGGAAGATTTGGCTGTGATTTTAATAACCGGCGGCACGGGTATAGCCAAACGCGATATCACGATTGAAACAGTCAGACCACTATACGAAAAAGAAATGCTCGGTTTTGGGGAATTGTTTCGTATGCTTAGCTACACAGAGGATATTGGCTCTGCCGCCATGATGTCGAGGGCCTCTGCCGGCATTTACCGAAATCGCGTTATATTCATGATGCCAGGCTCGTCCGGAGCAGTATCCTTAGCCATGAACAAATTAATTTTAAAAGAACTGGGACATATCATAAGAGAATTGAATAAATGAAATGCACGTCTAGATGGGGAACTCGTCTAGACGTTTTTAGTTTTTCCGGAGATATTGGGACTGTTTTTTTATACATTTTCATGAATAAGTATTGAAATTCATTTGCGCATATGATAATATCCATATATAAAATGATTAAAAATAAGTTTTTATGCATAAGTATACAACCTATCAGGAGGGTTTTTGATGAAAAAGAAAGTCGTTATGGCTTACTCGGGCGGTTTAGATACCTCTGTTGCGATAAAATGGTTTTTGGATCAAGATTATGATGTGATCGCATGTTGTTTGGACATTGGTGAAGGAAAGGATTTAGCCTTTATCCAATCCAAGGCATTAGATATGGGGGCTTCTAAAAGTATTGTCATTGATGCAAAAGAAGAATTTGCCAATGAATATGCATTATTAGCTCTTCAAGCCCACACGATGTATGAACAAAAATATCCACTTGTCTCTGCCTTATCAAGACCTTTAATAGCGAAGAAACTTGTCGAAGTCGCAGAACAAGAACAAGCAGATGCCGTTGCCCATGGATGTACAGGGAAAGGAAATGATCAAGTCCGTTTTGAGGTTTCGATTAAAGCTTTAAATCCCAATCTTGAAGTATTGGCCCCTGTACGGGACTGGAGCTGGTCTCGTGAAGAGGAAATTGAATATGCGAAAGAAAAAGGCGTGCCGATTCCGATTGACCTAGATAGTCCCTTTTCCATTGATCAAAATTTATGGGGAAGAAGTAATGAATGTGGTGTTTTGGAAGATCCTTGGGCAGCCCCTCCAGAAAATGCCTATGATTTAACCGCAGCATTAGAGGATACGCCAGATCAACCAGATGTGATCGAAATTGAATTTGTCCATGGTGTTCCAGTTTCCTTGGATGGAAAAAAATATCCATTAAGTGACCTGATTTTAACCCTAAATAAATTGGCTGGTAAGCATGGGGTTGGTCGAATTGATCATGTGGAAAATAGATTAGTAGGCATTAAATCCCGTGAGATTTATGAATGTCCTGGTGCAGTTACGCTTTTAACGGCCCATAAAGAGTTGGAAGATCTGACGCTTGTGAAGGAATTGGCGCATTTTAAACCAAATATCGAGAAGAAATTAACAGAAATGATTTATGAAGGTTTATGGTTCTCCCCATTAAAGCCGGCCTTAGAGGCATTCCTGAAAGAATCACAAAAATTTGTCAATGGTACTGCAAGAGTGAAGCTATTTAAAGGCCATGCGATTGTGGAAGGACGTAAATCCGCAAATTCCTTGTATAATGAAAAATTAGCAACCTATACAGCCGAGGATGAATTTGATCAATCAGCGTCTGTTGGCTTTATCAAACTATGGGGACTCCCAACAGAAGTTCACAGCATGATTCATAATAAGAATAAGGTGAAAGCATGAAGAAAGCATGGGGTGGACGTTTTTCAAAATCTCCTGAACAATGGATCGAGGAGTTCGGTGCCTCGATCTCATTTGATCAGGAGCTTGTTTTTGAGGATATAGAAGGAAGTATTGCGCATGTGAAAATGCTGGGAAAAATGGGGATTATACCCTCTGAAGACAGTGAGAAAATCGTTCATGGTCTTTTGAACCTAAAAGAAAAAGCACTTGCAGGGGAACTAGAGTATTCGGTTTCTGAGGAAGACATCCATCTTAATCTTGAAAAAATGCTCACGGAGGAAATTGGACCGGTTGGAGGAAAGTTACATACCGGCAGGAGTCGAAATGATCAAGTTGCGACAGATATGCATTTGTATTTAAAAAAACAAGTGTTAGTGACTATGGAGCATATTAAGGAATTGCAAGCGGCTCTTGTCGAACAAGCTGAAAAAAATGTAGAAACTGTCTTTCCAGGTTATACACATTTGCAGCGGGCACAGCCTGTATCTTTCGCTCATCATTTACTTGCCTATTTCTGGATGCTGGAACGTGATTATGAACGATTCCAGGAGAGTTTGAAACGGATTGATATTTCACCACTTGGAGCGAGTGCTTTAGCAGGGACTACCTTTCCGATTGATCGCCATTTCACGGCTGAACAACTCGGGTTTTCATCTGTATACGAAAATAGTATGGATGCTGTCAGTGACAGGGATTTTGTTGTGGAGTTTTTAAGTAATTCCTCTTTAACCATTACCCATCTATCCCGTTTGGCGGAAGAGTTTATTCTCTGGTCGAGTAAAGAATTTGACTTTATTGAATTGGATGATACGTATGCGACGGGTAGTAGTATCATGCCGCAAAAGAAAAATCCCGATATGGCAGAACTTATTCGTGGGAAATCGGGAAGAGTCATCGGTTATTTAATGGGCATGTTGACAACTATAAAGGGATTGCCGCTAACCTATAATAAAGATATGCAAGAAGACAAAGAGGGCATGTTCGATACCGTTCATACAATGATTGGTTCTTTGAAAATCTTTGCGGGAATGGTGCGAACGATGACAGTGAAATCGGATGTAATGGAAACTTCTGTCCATCAGGATTTCTCTAATGCGACCGAACTTGCCGATTATTTAGCTGCGAAAGGAATCCCTTTCCGTGAAGCCCATGAGATTGTGGGGAAATTAGTTTTGAACTGTATTCAAAAGGGATGCTATTTATTAGATTTGTCCTTGGAAGAATTGCAAGCATCCTGTGCAAAAATTGAGGAAGATATTTTTACGATCCTCTCTCCTCGAGAAGCTGTCAAACGAAGAAATTCATATGGTGGAACAGGCTTCACCCAAGTGAGGCAACAACTGAAAAATGCGCAGGCGAAATTAAAGAATAGGCTGGGACAAAACTAAAACGTCCGACTCTAAAGACTAACAATGCCCTACCTTAGCGGAGGAAATATACGTAGACTCCTGTGGGAGGAAAGGCATCGGTGAGACCCCGCAGTGCGTCAGCACGAGGAGGCTCACCAGCCGCCCACGGAAAGCGAAGTATATTTCCGCAGCAGATGATATCCACCAACCATAGTTTCTAGTTGTTCGGATTTTTCTTTTGATAGAAACACTTTTGTCCCAACCTCTTTTTTCTAAAATCTATACATTCAATACTAGAACATTTGCATCTAAATTTCTTCTTCCTCGACTTCCGAACGAACGACTAATACATCACATTTGGCAGAACGAGTGATATGTTCAGAAACACTCCCGATTAGCAGGCGCTCGACTGCATTCAGTCCTGTTGCTCCGCAAATAATTAAGTCGGCATTGATTTCTTTGGCTACTTTTCTGGGAATAACTGTTTTGGGAGATCCATATTCGATGATGGCATTTATATTTTCTACACCAAGTTTCGTTGCTTCTTTTCTATAACCTGCTAGCAGATCCTCGGCATATTTCCCCGCCCGATTCGCCATCGTTCCATCATAAGCATCAATGGCCACATAAGCTCTTGTATCAACCACATGAACGAGGATCAGAGTTGCCTGATTTCGTTTGGCAATCTGTACGGCTTTTTTAAAGGCATATTCCGCTGATTTTGAACCATCTACTGCAACAAGGATATTGGAATATTTAAGAGTCATCATCACAGCCTCCTTTTCTTTATTTTAACATTATTTCACTCGTATATCTTCTATTTCCCCAACAAATAATAGGAAAAACCTTTAAGGAGGATGTTCACAAAGTCCGGTAAAAATGACACTGCGAATTTCTTCGTTGGCTTGTTTCTCCGCTGCTCATGTATTTAAAAGCATACATTCCGCTGCTCGAAACTGCGCCGCCTCGAACTTCTTGGTCCTTTTTATCCTCCTTTTTGAACACGCACTTAAACGGAGCACTACGAGGATTGAAGATAAATAATTGGCCGAGTAGTGGACCAGGTACTTGGTTTATTTTTATATCTTTTTCGTTAAAAAATAGCTGTCAATCGAGGTTCATAATGATATGATAAAATATGTGAACTTCGATCGAACGGGAGGCTTTATGATGAGAATTGGAATACCAAAAGAATTGATTAATAATGAAAATCGTGTTGCCATGACCCCGGCTGGTGTTGTGACACTTTCTTCAGCCGGACATGAAGTACATATTGAAACGGGCGCAGGAGAAGGATCTGGATTCACGGATCAAGCCTATTCAGAGGTTGGTGCTCATATCGTGGGCACAGCAGAAGAGGCTTGGGCTCAGGAACTAGTTATGAAAGTGAAAGCACCGATTGAAGAAGAATTTCGCTTTTTACGTGAAGACTTAATTTTGTTTACCTATTTGCATTTAGCGAATGAGAAAGCTTTAACAGATAAGATGGTGGAGAATAAAACGACATCCATTGCTTATGAGACTGTACAACTTCCAAATCGAACTTTACCTCTTTTGACTCCTATGAGTGAGGTAGCCGGTAGAATGTCTGTCCAAATTGGCGCTCAATTTTTAGAAAAAAATTATGGCGGGCAAGGAATTCTTCTATCAGGTGTACCGGGTGTCAAGCGGGGGAAAGTAACGATCGTTGGGGGTGGTATTGTAGGGACGAATGCGGCTAAAATTGCGGTTGGATTTGGCGCTGAAGTAACAGTTATTGACTTAAATGCCAACCGGCTGCGTGAATTAGAAGACATTTTTGGAAGACAAGTGACGACATTGGTTTCGAATCCGTTTAATATTGCAGAAGCTGTGAAGGACTCAGATCTTGTTGTGGGAGCTGTGTTGATCCCAGGAGCCAAAGCACCGAAACTTGTCACAGAAGAAATGATCAAAACGATGAAACCTGGATCTGTCGTGATTGATATTGCGATTGATCAGGGTGGAATTTTTGAAACGAGTGATCGTGTGACCACACATGATGACCCAACATACGAAAAACATGGGGTTGTCCACTATGCGGTTGCCAATATGCCAGGGGCTGTTCCACGCACATCGACGATTGCCTTAACGAATGCGACCATTCCATACGCCTTGCAAATTGCGAATAAAGGCTTCGAACGGGCTTGCAAGGAAAACGAAGCATTAATGCAAGGCTTAAACACTTTAAAAGGCCATATCACCCATCAAGGGGTAGCTGATGCCTTTCAATATGCCTATCAAGATGCGAGAAGTTTATTGAAATAAGGGTCAATATGTTTTCCTGCTATGCGAGAGTATTTTTCGTTATTCGGGAGTATTTTGCCGTATCCCCCAAACCAAAATAGATTTGGTTTGGGGGATACCTATTTTTAAACAATTTGCAATGATTTTGGATATTTCGTTAGTACCTCGACACCGTTTTCCGTAACGAAGACATCATCTTCAATGCGCACACCTGCTACATCAGGGACATAAATACCAGGCTCAATGGTAAACACCATTCCGGCTGCCATGTTAAGCGGATTAGTCGCTGTAATAGAAGGATATTCATGAATACTAATCCCAAGTCCATGTCCAAGTCGATGGGGGAAAAATTCGCCATATCCAGCATTCTGAATATGGGTGCGGGCAATACGGTCTAGATCCTTTGCGAGTACCCCAGGTTTAACAGCGTTAACGGCCGCTTCTTGAGCGCTTAGAACCGTCTCGTAAATTTTTTGCTGTTCAGAGGAAATATCCCCGAAAGCAACCGTTCTTGTAATATCCGAACAGTATCCTTCATAAATCACTCCTAAATCGAAAAGCACAAAATCGCCTTTTTTGATTCTGCTTATACCAGGTGTACCGTGGGGAGAGGCGGCATTAACTCCGGTTAAAACCATTGTATCAAAAGACATTCCCGAAACACCCTTTTTCTTTACCTCATACTCAATCGTCGCGATTAGATCAAGTTCTGTTTTTCCTTCTGCGATTTCACTTACACCAACCTCAACAGCAAAATCAGCTAATTCACATGCTTTGCGGATGCTGGCCATTTCTTCAGCAGTTTTGAGCATTCTAAGCTCATTCAAAATGGGCTCCGCATCTTGTAAAATGATCCCGGGAAAACGGGTAATTAACTCTTCATATCGTTGAACATTTAAATGGTTTTTTTCAATGGCCCCTTGTTGGATATCTGGGATTCTTGCCTTTATCCGCTGTTCCATGAAATCCCATGGTTGATCCGTATCTTGATAACCAATGATTTCATATTCCCAGCCCGAATTTCGAGCATCTGCTTTCTCCATTGCAGGGCAAATTATAAAGGGTTCCTTTTCTTGAAAAGCAACTAAAGCCAATAAGCGTTCATGAGGTTCACTGCGAAATCCAGTCAAATAAAAAATATTGTCTGGAGAGGTAATAAGGGCAGCTTCAATATTTTCTTTGGTTAACCATGCGGAAAGCTTTGTTAAACGATTACTCAACTTATTCATCTCCTAAAAACTATTCTCTAAGAATCGTATCAGTTTTATAGAAATAAGAAAAGAATCAAGCAGGGAATTCGTCAAAAATCTCGAAGTAATATAGAGGAGATAGAATTTTTAATGAAGAGGAGTGGTGCGGCATGAAGGTCTCTTATCATGGTCATTCCATTATCAAAATCGAAACAAATGGAAAAACGATCCTTTTTGATCCTTTTATTACGGGAAATGAGTTAACAGATCTAAAGGTTGAAAACGAGCATCCGGATGTGATTATTTTAACACATGGACATGGTGATCATGTCGGGGATACGGAAACGATTGCGAAACAAGGCCAATCCTTGGTCATTGCACCAAATGAACTAGCTGTTTATCTTGGATGGAAAGGATTCAATACACATGGAATGAATATTGGTGGTGGTTATGAATTTGATTTTGGTCATGTGAAGTATACACAGGCCTTCCATAGCTCCGCGATTACGACAGACGATCAGCAAATTATTTACATGGGGATGCCCGCGGGCGTTTTATTTTCAGCCGAAGGAAAAACGATTTACCATGCGGGGGACACCGCTTTATTTTCCGATATGAAGCTAATTGGGGAACGTCATTCAATTGATCTTGCCTTCTTACCGATTGGCGATAATTTTACAATGGGGCCTGAAGACGCTGCTTTAGCAGCAAGGTACATCAATGCCAAAATGGTCGTCCCTGTTCATTATGATACTTTCCCTCCTATTCGGCAAAATCCACAAACCTTTATTGATTTATTAGATGAGGACATAAAGGGAAAGGTGATGCGACCAGGTGATTTTATAGAAGTATAAGTGCGTGTTCAAAAGGGAGGATAAAAAGGACCAAGAAGTTCGAGGCGGCGTAGCTTTGAGCAGCGGAACGTATGCAGTTAATACGTGAGCAGCGGAAAAGCAAGCCAACGAAGAAATTCGCAGTGTCATTTTTACCGGACTTTTTGAACATCCTATATAAAGTGAAACTTTCCAAAGATAGGTTTTTTGTTCACCCCTCCTTGCATACAATAACAAAAAGGTGTAAAGGAGGGATTTTTTTGAGAAGAAACCGCTATTTACTGTGTTTATTGCTTTGTGTGGCCATGCTTTATTTTGCACTTCCAAACCTATCACCAACAGAACCTGGAGCGGCTGGAGTGTTTGCCATTGCTTGGCTTATTTTTGCTTTCCTTGTTTTGGCTGGAAATTTAACGGCGCTTCTATTTAATCACAATTATGGCAACACCCCATCAAAGGAACAGGGAAGGAACCTCAAAAAAGGGAGAATTCGTGCCCGATCATGACAGAAAATTGTCGATTGATACTTTACCCGTTATAATGAGACATAGAGAAAACGGGTATAGAAAAGGGTGAAGAATTTGGCGACCAAACATGAACAAATTATTCGCCATATTGATGGACTCCCTGTCGGGGAAAAAATATCAGTTCGGCAAATCGCAAAGGAACTGAAAGTCAGTGAAGGGACAGCCTACCGTGCGATTAAAGATGCAGAGAACAAAGGATATGTAAGTACCATCGAAAGAGTGGGTACGATCCGAATAGAACGGAAGAAAAAGGAAAATATAGAAAAGCTAACCTATGTAGAGGTTGTGAATATTATTGATGGACAAGTGCTTGGGGGAAAAGCGGGTCTATATAAAACGTTAACGAAATTTGTGATCGGTGCAATGGAATTGGAAGCTATTAAGAGATATACAGGACCAGGGAATCTGCTTATTGTGGGAAACAGGACTGAGGTTCATGAATTCGCTTTGCGAGCCGGAGCCGCCGTTTTAATTACAGGCGGCTTTGATACGAGTGAAGAAGTGAAACAATTGGCCGATGAACTTAAACTCCCGATCCTGTCTACGAGCTATGATACATTCACGGTCGCTACGATGATTAATCGAGCCATTTATGATCAATTGATCAAAAAAGAAATCATCTTAGTCGATGATATTTTAACACCTGCTGAACAGTCAGCTAGTATGAATATAAAAGCTACTGTTGCAGATTGGTATGCGAAAAAGAGGGAAACCAATCATAGTCGTTTTCCAGTCCTTGATTCCATGAATCGTGTCGTAGGGATTGTGACTGGAAAAGATGTTATTGGGCAGAATGAGTCTTTGATTATTGATAAAATTATGACACGCAACCCATTGACAGTTGGAAGGAACGTTAGTGTTGCTTCTGTTGCGCATATGATGATTTGGGAAGGAATTGAAGTATTACCTGTAGTGGACGAGCAAAAGCGATTTGCCGGAATTATTAGTAGACAAGATGTATTAAAAGCTCTACAAATGATACAACGGCAGCCACATATAGGGGAAACGATCGATGATACGATCGCAAAACAGCTTTCCGCAGGAGAATATACAGAAAAAGGCTCTTTTGATTTTGAGGTGACTCCACAAATGACCAATCAATTGGGAACCATCTCCTATGGGGTGTTTACCTCAATCGTGACGGAGGCAGCTGCAAGAATTTTTAGACAGCAAAAAAAAGGAGAGCTTGCTGTTGAGAATTTGACTATTTATTATTTAAAACCAGCACAAATGGAAAGTGTACTGCGGATCGAACCAAAACTCCTTGAGGTAGGTCGGAAATTTGGAAAAGTAGATGTTGAGGTATTTAATAGAGATGAGCTAATTGGTAAGGCACTTATGATGTGTAAACTAATAGAAAAATAGGGCCTACAGGATGTAGGTCAGAACGGCGTGGCGACTGTTGTCGCGCCTTTAGCCGTTCATCCTACCAAGGCGCTTTCGCTTTTCTCCTTAAGTTTGCTTTGACATTTCCTCTGCTTCTCTTACGGCATAGGGAATATGATAGCGATACGATTTAAATCCAGCCCAGGCACTTGCGATACCGAGAATAATAAAAATGGTTCCAATCACATAGGTTAGAGGGGTTTGAAATAAAAAGAGTTGATTGATACCAAAAAAGGCAATAAAACTCCCTAAAGCTAAGCTGGATTTTCCATTTAGCAGCTTTCTTTCCATTGGCAAGCGGCTGCGTACATATTTTATTTTATAAAAGACATAAAAAGAGAAAGAGAAAACGATGAAAAAGATTAAAACCGGCATAGATGATCCTCCGTTTCCATTTAAAGGGCGAGTTCAAAAAGTGTCATTTTTACCGAACTTTTTGAACATCCTCTTAAAACGATACTATCCTTATTGTAACGCAAATGCGAAAGAACACAATTGAAAAATATTTGAACTAGGAAAGAGGTTTAGTCGATGAAGCAACAAATACTGGATACGATGAAGCAATATGAAATCATTATAATCCATAGACATGTTCGTCCAGATCCTGATGCTTATGGTTCGCAGGGAGGACTTGCGGAAATTCTTAAAGCTTCGTTTCCTGAAAAGAGAGTATTTGTAACTGGAAAACGCGAACCTGAATTGGATTATTTATTCACACCAGATGAAATAACGAGTGAAACATATACGGGGGCACTAGTGATAGTCTGTGATACGGCGAATCAAGAAAGAATTTGTGATAATCGCTACTCTTTTGGGAAAAAATTAATTAAAATTGACCATCATCCGAATGAAGATCCATATGGTGACCTCTATTGGGTAGATACGACGGCTTCTTCCACAAGTGAGATGGTCTATGAGTTGTATCAATTTGGAAAAGAACAAGGCTTACAAATGACGGATGAAGCAGCAAGATTGATTTTTGCGGGTATCGTCGGGGATACAGGCCGTTTTCAATTTCCAAGTACAACGAAACGTACGTTTCAATATGCTAGTGAGTTAATCGAGTATGATTTTGATCGCACTACTCTTTTTAATCATATGTATGAGCTGGAACCGAAAATGATCAAGCTCCAAGGCTATGTGTTTGAACATTATCAGATGAATAGGGATGGGGCGGCTACAGTTGAATTAAAACAGTCCACCCTTGCTGATTTTCATGTTACTCCTTCTGAAGCTTCCATTCTTGTCGGTTCCTTAGGAAATATCAAGGGAATAAAAGCTTGGTGTTTCTTTATTGAAGAGGAAGAGGAAATTCGTGTCCGTTTGCGTTCAAAAAGTCCAGTTATTAATACAATTGCCATGAAATATGGTGGGGGTGGACATCCTCTAGCGGCTGGTGCATCTGTTTCTTCATGGGAGGAAGCAGAGCGGGTGAAAAAAGAGATTCAACAAGTTTGTCAATCAGAATAGTATTCTCACTCCCCTAAAGTAAAAAAATCAGTGGGTTGGCGGCCTAAAAAGGAGTCTATATTTTACGCTATCCTCCAATTAATCCGCCAACCTTAATTCCGCTTCAATGTGGATCGTTGTATAATAATGGATTTCTCGAATGACGAATTCGTATTTTTTTCCATTAATCTTTACTACTTTATTTTCAATTGTTTTTTCAATCATCTCTTTATTTTTATATACCGTGGCTAAATCTTTGGCAAGTAAAGGTCTTAAGTCTTCTTGGATGGCTTCCTCAATGGTGTAAATGCTTTGGCTATCCGTAATATCATATTTTTCATAGTTGGTCAGTTCTACCTTTATTTTTTGAATCGTTAGCATTTCTTCATTCTTCTCATTCAATTCTTTATAATCGTCTTGCCATATCTTGATATCACTTTGAAGCTCGTGAATTTTATTTGCTTGCTCTTTTATGATCACACTATTTCTTTCCTGCATCACACCAAACATGAAAAGAAAAATCACCCAGCTTATACAACCACCAACAGCCATCCCGGCAAAAAGACGTTGCCAGTTGCTATTTCGATATAAAGGAGGGATCCTCATGTGATATGCTCCTGTGTTAACCAAGCGATAATAAGGGAAGCCGATTTTGCTCCGCCCATTGCGGAAATAATGAGTAAAAATTGTTTGAATAAATCTTTCGTTCCTCCATCTAGGAATCCTTTTTCAAAACTATAAACGGTATCGAATGTACCTCCAATCGCTGCTATGATTGCCCAAATTCTAATCTGGTTAGAAATATTCTGAATCTGTGTAAGCAAAGGTTCTCCCGTAACAAAGGCTGCCATACCCCCAATTAAAGACCCGCCGAGGACCACACCAAAGGCGATAAAATAACTATTAAAAAATGCAGGAAAAAAGGCTTCATTCACGCTAACATCCCCCAATTCATCATCCTTATTTAAATATATGGGACAAACGTTAGATGTATGAGAAGACAAGGATAAAAATCCTTCTATCTAGCAGAATCATTTCATTTTCGGTCATACTAGTTCATAATAAAAGATAGAATAGCGGAAAGGGTGGAATTCATGGGTTTTGCCCACTTGCAAATATCAACGGCTTTTAGCTTGCTTTCAAGTACGATTTCCATTTCAGCGCTGATTGAAAAAGCGAAAAAATTAGAATATACCGCACTTGCAATAACAGATTGCAATGTTTTATATGGCGTTTTGCCTTTTTATAAAGCTTGTGTAAAGGAAGGGATCAAACCGATCATTGGGATGACCGCCATGTATAAAAATGGGGATGATGAACCGGTGTACCCACTTATCCTTCTCGCTCAGAATCATGATGGGTATCAAAATCTATTAAAAATTTCAACAATCATTAAAACACGACATGCAGAATATATTCAGTGGCAGGAGTTAATATCCTATACGTCAGGGTTATTTGCCTTATTACCTGGTAAAAAAGGGGAAATAGAGCAGCTACTTCTTCATGAACGGAAAAAAGAAGCGGTTGAAGTGATCGAAAAATATGTAGAGGCTTTCGGACATGCTCAATTTTACTGTTCTATTCAAAATCATCATGAACCTAACGATGAAACCTTAATAAAAAACATAGTAGAGATCGCAAAGCAAACGGATATCCCGATTGTGGCAACGAATGATGTCCAATATTTAGATCAAACAGATGCCTTTGCCCAAGAATGTTTATTAGCGATTCGGGATGGGGTGCAGCTTTCAACATTGGAGTCCAAAAGCAAGAAAGAATATTATTTGAAAAGCAAACCTGAGATGCAGGCGTTATTCTCTGATACCCCAGAAGCACTGAACAATATCGTTGAAATTGTGGATGCATGTAATGTGATGATTGAAACGCAGCGCGAGCTTTTACCAAAGTATCCGCTGCCTCCAGATGAACAAGCCGCTTCGTTTTTACAAAAATTGTGTAGAGCGGGATTAGAAAAGGGTCTGGGCTCTGCAGATCATCGCTATCATGAAAGATTAGAGTATGAGTTAACGATTATCAATCGAATGGGATTCAATGATTATTTCTTAATTGTTTGGGATTTTATGAAATATGCAAGAGAACATGGAATTTTAACAGGTCCTGGGAGGGGTTCTGCAGCAGGGTCGCTTGTTGCTTTTTTATTAGGAATTACTGATGTGGACCCGATTGAACACCAGTTGCTCTTTGAGAGATTTTTAAATCCGGAAAGAGTGAGTATGCCTGATATTGATATTGATTTTCCTGATCATCGCCGGGATGAAGTGATTGAGTATGTGATGGGGAAATATGGAAG
Organism: Lederbergia sp. NSJ-179; assembly: GCF_022867885.1. Taxonomy (GTDB): domain Bacteria; phylum Bacillota; class Bacilli; order Bacillales; family Bacillaceae_C; genus Lederbergia. Next base: position 35,810 of record NZ_JALIFP010000002.1, read on the forward strand.
AGATCATGTGGCCCAAATTATTACCTTTGGTACCTTTGCAGCGAAGGCAGCGATCCGGGATACGGCGAGAGTATTTGGCTTTACTTCTTCAGAATTAGATAGGCTATCAAAATGTATTCCTTCTCGATTGGGAATTTCCTTAAGGCAGGCCTTACAGGAATCAGAGGGTTTAAGAGATTTTATTCAAACAAAACGAAATCGCTTATTATTTGAGACGGCTCTAAAATTAGAGGGATTGCCACGGCATACGTCCACACATGCTGCAGGTGTGATCATTTCTGAGCAACCATTAACAGACATTATTCCTTTGCAAGGTGGTGGTGAGACAGGAACGTATTTAACGCAATTTCCTATGGGGATTTTGGAGGAAATCGGCTTATTAAAAATGGATTTTCTCGGTCTTCGTAATTTAACTTTATTGGAGCAGATTACGAAAAATATTGAAAGAAATATAGGAAAGAAATTAACAAGCAAAAACATCCCTTTTGCAGATGATCAAACATTTGCCTTGTTACAAAAAGGGGATACATCAGGCGTTTTTCAACTAGAGTCTGATGGAATGAGGAAGGTTTTACGAGAACTTAAACCGACAGAATTTGAAGATATTGTAGCCGTTAATGCCTTATTTAGACCTGGTCCAATGGACAATATCCCTGAGTTTATTGCCTGTAAGCATGGAGAGAAGCAAGTCCATTATCCCCACCCGGATTTGGAGCCAATTTTGGCGCTTACCTATGGCGTCATTGTCTATCAAGAGCAGATCATGCAAATCGCCGCAAAAATGGCTGGGTTTTCATTAGGAGAGGCTGATTTATTGCGTCGAGCTGTCAGTAAGAAAAAGAAAGAGGAGCTGGATCGGGAAAGAAGGCATTTTGTACAAGGGTCTTTGAAAAAGGGGCATAATGAGCAAACAGCCAACCAAATTTACGATTTAATTGTACGATTTGCCAATTATGGATTTAATCGTAGTCATGCTGTGGCTTATAGTTATATATCATGGCAATTGGCTTATTTGAAAGCTCATTATCCAAAAGAATTTATGGCTGCCTTACTTACCTCCGTGATTGGCAGCGATGAAAAGATTGCTAAATATATTCATGAAGCAAAGCAGAGGGGAATTCAGATTCTTCCACCATCTATTAATGCCAGTCATTATCCATTTATTGCCAATGAAGAGGGGATTCGTTTTAGCCTTGGGGCCATAAAAGGCATTGGAGTCGCCGCATTACGAGAGATTACACAACAGAGAAAAAAAGGTCCTTACAAGGATTTATTTGATTTTTGTATGAAGGTATCTCAAAAAACGGTTAATCGAAAGGTCTTAGAGGCACTTGTTTATGCAGGGGCATTCGATGAGTTTGGCCAGGATCGGGGTACTTTATTGGCTACTTTAGATGTCGCCTTAAATCATGCCGACTTAATGCGCCCTTCCGAAGGAGCGGATCTATTTGAGGGAGAGGAAATGTTTCGTATACAACCTAAATATGTGGAAGTAGAAGCGCTCGATATGGCGGATAAACTTAATTATGAGAAATATTATTTAGGAATATATATTTCGGATCATCCTACAAATATCTATCAAAATCATTTTAATGCTGCTAAAGTGATGCCGCTTTTTAATATGCGGCAAGGATTAAGGAATGTCTCGGCAGGAGTGTATCTAACCAATGTAAAACAAATCAGAACAAAAAAAGGCGATTTAATGGCCTTTGTAAAAATGAGTGATCCTTCTGGGGAGATGGAAGGGGTCGTATTTCCAGAAACTTTTCGAAGGTTTGGAGAGATCTGCCAAGAAGGAAAGGTTGTGCTTGTTTCAGGGAATACAGAGCAGCGGGAGGATCGTCTTCAATTGATTATTCAACGGGTTCAGCAGCCTGAAACAATAAAGACGTTGGAAGGTCCACAAAAGCAAATACTATATATTAAAGTGCCTTCCTCTCTTCAAAAACGAGAAACCCTTTATGCGCTCAGGAAAATTCTTTATAAATATCCAGGAGATACTATGGTGATGCTACATTATGAAAAGACGAGACAAACGATAAAATTGGGATCAAATGATGCTGTTCACCCTTCAGCAAAATGTCTTCGGGATTTAGAGCATCTGTTAGGGAGCGAGAATATCGTTCTGAAATAACTTTTTCAAATAATAGAATTATGTTATATTTGTTGAGAAGCTTTTATAGGATGTTCAAAAAGTAAGGATCACATGGATGAACAGCGTCACGCTGTTCTGACCAACGTCCTGTTAGCCTAAATTCGCCACATCCCCACACCTTTGTGATCTGCGTCCTGCGGGCCTCAACTATGATCGTGGATGATTGCAAAAAGAAGGAGTGAAGCGGGTTGTCTTTACGTGAAGAAGCGTTACATATGCACAAACTCCATAAGGGAAAGCTGGAATCTAAATCAAAAGTTGATGTGAAAAATGCGAAAGATTTGAGCTTAGCTTATTCACCAGGTGTTGCGGAGCCTTGCAAAGTCATTTATGACAAGCCTGAAACCATTTACGACTATACCATGAAGGGAAATATGGTGGGTGTTGTCACAAATGGTACCGCTGTGTTAGGGTTGGGAAATATCGGTCCAGGAGCTGCCTTGCCTGTAATGGAGGGTAAAGCCGTTTTATTTAAAAGCTTTGCTGGCGTGGATGCCTTTCCGATCTGTTTAAACACAACAGATATTGAGGAGATTATTCAAACCGTAAAGCTGCTAGAGCCAAATTTCGGCGGTATCAATTTAGAAGATATTGCTGCACCACATTGTTTCACGATTGAAAATAGGTTAAAAAAAGAAACGAGTATCCCTGTTTTTCATGATGATCAGCATGGAACAGCGATCGTAACAGTGGCTGGGTTAGTGAATGCTTTAAAGCTGACAGGAAGGAAAATGAATAGTATTAGAGTCGTACTCAATGGTGCTGGTGCAGCAGGGATTGCGATTATTAAGCTGCTTACAAGTTTCGGTGTTCGAGATATGATCATGTGTGATTCTAAAGGTGCCATTTATGAAGGACGTCAAGAAGGCATGAATGAGGTAAAGGCAACAGTGGCGAAATATACAAATCTACACAAGCTCAAAGGGAAACTGGCTGATGTTATAAAGGATACAGATGTTTTTGTCGGAGTGTCGGTTGCAGGAGCTTTGACAAGTGAGATGATTCAATCAATGAATGAGGACCCGATTATTTTTGCCATGGCGAATCCTAAGCCGGAAATCATGCCTGATGAAGCGAAAGCGGCAGGAGCAAAAGTGATTGGAACAGGACGTTCTGATTTTCCAAATCAAGTAAATAATGTATTAGCCTTTCCAGGTATTTTCAGAGGAGCCCTGGATGTAAGGGCCACACATATCAATGAAGAAATGAAGCGAGCGGCTGTAAGTGCGATTGCCAATCTTATTTCCGATGAGAAAAGATCAACGGACTATATTATTCCTGAACCATTTGATCCACGTGTCGCTCCAGAAGTCGCTGCCGCTGTTGCCCAGGCGGCTATGGAGACGGGTGTTGCTCGAATAACCGTCAATCCCGAGGAAGTAAGGGAAAGGACGAAAAAACTTGCCATAATTGGAAAAGAATGAGGGAACGATAGATAGGAATCAACAGGAAAATCAATTAAATAGACGGTTTAGAGAAGAAATTCCGTCAGACCGGGCGAAATCGATTGGGGGAGAACCATTTGCTTAAGGACTTTTTTTCCAAACCGAAAAAAAAGAAATATGCTGCTGTACCGTCTGAGACAGCCAAAAAAGATGTTCCTGAAGGCATTATGACAAAATGCCCGGAATGTAAAAAGATTATGTATACAAAGGATTTAAAGAAAAATTTAAAAGTGTGCTTACACTGTGACCATCATTTGCGAATGACGGCTTATGAGCGTGTGGAAAGTTTATTGGATGAAGAAAGCTTTCAAGAAATTAAAGAACCAATCTCAACAGGAAATCCGTTAGATTTTCCTGGATATTTGGAAAAACTGGAGAAAGATAAAGCCAAAACAGGTTTGAATGAGGCGGTTGTAACTGGAACAGGGAAGATTCAGGAGAGGGTAGTTGTTATCGCTATAATGGACTCCCATTTCCGGATGGGAAGCATGGGATCGGTTGTCGGTGAAAAAATTGCAAGAGCGATTGAAAAAGCTGAGGAAATAAAGGCACCATTCCTAGTTTTCACTGCATCAGGGGGAGCAAGAATGCAAGAAGGAACCCTATCTCTTATGCAAATGGCTAAAACGAGTGTAGCGTTAAAAAGGTTTAGTGAACACGGGGGCCTGATGATCTCGGTAATGACTCATCCAACAACTGGGGGCGTATCGGCGAGCTTTGCTTCACAAGGCGATTTTAACTTTGCCGAACCTGGTGCTTTAATAGGTTTTGCTGGTCGCAGAGTCATTGAACAAACGATACGAGAGGATCTTCCAGACGATTTTCAAACGGCAGAATTTTTATTAAAGCATGGACAATTGGATGCCGTTATCCATCGTAGGGAACTGAAAGAAAAATTAGCAACAATTTTGGATATTCATCAGCAAGAAGGTGAAGTCACATGGTAAATGGACCTGAATTTGAGAAACCTGTTTTGGAACTCCGCAAGAAAATCGTAGAATTAAGGGAATTTACAAAAGACTCGGATGTAGATTTAACAGAGGAAATTGATAAGCTTGAGAAACGATTAGAAAAGCTAGAAAGAGAAGTTTACGAAAATATGGCACCATGGGATCGCGTACAAGTTGCCAGACACTCGAATCGACCCACAACATTGGACTATATTGATTATCTTTTTACTGATTTTATCGAATTACATGGTGATCGAGTGTTTGGTGACGATACAGCTATCGTAGGGGGGATAGCCAAGTATAAAGGTCTTCCTGTTACTGTCATTGGTCATCAGCGTGGTAGAGATACAAAAGAAAATATCTATCGCAATTTTGGTATGCCTCATCCAGAAGGATTCCGCAAGGCACTACGTTTAATGAAGCAGGCGGAGAAATTTAATCGTCCTGTTATTTGTTTTGTTGATACAAAAGGAGCTTATCCTGGAAAAGCGGCCGAGGAACGAGGACAAAGTGAAGCAATCGCGCGTAATTTATTTGAAATGGCTGGACTCACCGTTCCTGTCATTTGCCTTGTGACAGGTGAAGGTGGAAGTGGCGGTGCATTAGGAATAAGTATAGGCAATCGCATCTTTATGCTTGAAAACTCTATTTATTCAGTGATCTCTCCGGAAGGCGCAGCTAGTATTTTATGGAAGGATGCATCACTTGCGAAAAAAGCAGCAGAAGCGATGAAAATAACGGCGCCGGATTTACTTAAGCTTCATATTATTGATGAAGTGATTCCTGAAGTTAAGGGGGGAGCTCATAGAGATGTTGAACAACAAGCGCAATACATTGACCCTGTTTTACAGCGTGCACTGAAAGAATTAATCGATCTTACCCCTCAACAACTTGTGGACGAGCGTTATCATAAATTTAGACAAATGGGAAAGTATACGGAAGAAGAGGATTTTGAAAAAATACACTAAATGTAAAATAAGGCTGCTCCATTATAATGTTGGCTCTCGTTTGTATATAGTAAATATGCATGATATAAGATACTATATATAGATGTGAAAGAGAGCGCTCTGCATATATGGGGCAGTTTTTCTTTTTTCGCAGTGAAAGATTTGAGAATCCGCCAATAAAGTGGTATTTTTAAAGGTGGAGAAATAATTTACAGTATCATATTGAGCGTTCAAATGTATAGGCCTCAAATATGGATTTTTACATAATGTAATGAATTTTATGATTATAATGAGGAGTGACTATCATGAAAAAAATTGGTGTTTTAACAAGTGGTGGTGACGCGCCTGGCATGAATGCGGCGATTAGGGCCGTTGTAAGAAAGGCTATTTTTCATGGCATAGAGCCGTACGCCATTTACCAAGGGTTCAGTGGTTTAATCAATGGGAACATCAAAAAACTGGCATTAGGTTCTGTCGGAGATATTATTCAGCGTGGCGGTACCATACTTCGATCAGCACGTTGCGAGGAATTTAAGACGAAAGAAGGTCAGTTAAAAGGAGTAGAACAATTAAAAAAGTTTGATATCGATGGATTGGTCGTAATCGGAGGAGATGGTTCCTATAGAGGAGCAAAGGCCTTAACGGAGCTTGGTTTCCCCTGTGTTGGCGTCCCGGCGACAATTGACAATGATATTCCTGGAACCAGTCATACGATTGGCTTTGATACGGCTCTAAACACGGTCCTAAGTGCGATTGATAATATTCGTGATACAGCATCCTCTCATGAACGGACATTTATTATTGAAGTGATGGGTCGTGGGGCCGGGGATATTGCGCTTTTCTCTGGCCTTGCAGGTGGAGCTGAAACGATTGTCATTCCGGAAGCAGACTTTGATATAGCAGATATTTGTGATCGTCTTCGCAAAGGTCAAGAACGTGGTAAAAAACATTCTATTATTATTGTTGCGGAAGGGGTTATGAGTGGGACAGAATTTGCTGCAAAGTTGAAAAATGCCATTAATATTGAAATTCGTGTTTCTGTCTTAGGGCATATTCAACGGGGAGGAACACCAACAGGTTTTGATCGTGTGCTGGCAAGCCGACTTGGTGCAAGAGCCGTGGAATTATTAATGGAAGATAAGGGTGGAAGAGCGGTTGGAATTGACCAAGATGTCATTGTCGATAATGATATATTGAATATTCTAGATCAACCACATTCATTCCATGAGGATATTTATACGTTATCCAAAGAACTTTCGATTTAATGGGCATTTATCAAGGAGGAAATAGAGATGAAAAAGACAAAAATAGTTTGTACAATAGGGCCGGCTAGCGAAAATTCCGATACATTATTTGAGTTAATTCAAGCTGGAATGAATGTGGCACGATTAAATTTTTCGCATGGAGATCATGAGGAACATTTAAATCGGATTATTCAAATTCGAAAGTCTGCACAGCAAGCTGGCAAAAATGTGGGGATTTTATTGGATACAAAAGGTCCGGAAATTCGCACTCATGATATGAAAGATGGAGCAATTGAATTAAGGCAAGGTTCAACGGTTATTGTTTCTATGAAGGAAGTATTAGGAACGGAAGAGAAATTTTCTTTATCTTACTCTGGATTGATCGATGATGTTCATATTGGCTCTACTATTTTGTTAGATGATGGATTAATTGGTTTGGAAGTAACAGAGATCCAAAAAGAAAATAATGAAATTATAACAAAAGTCATGAACAGTGGAGTATTAAAAAATAAAAAAGGTGTGAATGTCCCTGGTGTTTCAGTGAATTTGCCTGGGATTACCGAGAAAGATGCTAGGGATATCTTGTTCGGGATTGAGCAAGGAATTGATTTTATTGCCGCCTCTTTCGTAAGAAGAGCATCAGATGTCATTGAAATTCGCCAATTATTAGAAGAAAATGGTGGAGAATATATCCATATTATTCCTAAAATAGAAAATCAAGAAGGCGTAGATAACATCGATGAAATTCTAGCGGTTTCAGATGGTTTAATGGTTGCTCGTGGAGATTTAGGTGTTGAAATTCCTACTGAGGCTGTTCCCCTTGTTCAAAAAATGTTAATCCGTAAATGTAATGAAGCTGGAAAACCTGTTATTACGGCTACGCAAATGCTTGATTCTATGCAGCGTAATCCTAGACCAACAAGAGCGGAAGCAAGTGATGTAGCGAACGCTATTTTAGACGGCTCAGATGCCGTCATGTTATCTGGTGAAACAGCAGCGGGAGCCTATCCAGTTGAAGCAGTTCGGACAATGAATAATATTGCTGTATCGACGGAAAGGGCGATGAACCATAAAGAAATACTGAGTTACCAAAGTAAAAAAAGTGAAGTGAATATGACCGATGCTATTTGTCAATCTGTCGCGCATACAGCAATTAATTTAGATGTAAGTGCGATTGTTACACCTACTGAAAGTGGACATACGGCGCGAATGATTTCAAAATACCGCCCTAAAGCCCCGATTATTGCGGTTACACATGATGAAGCAATCGTTCGTCGTCTAATGCTTCAATGGGGTGTTTATCCGCAAATGGGACAAAAAGTGACAACAACGGATGAAATGTTAGAAGATGCCATAACCGAAAGCCTTAATTCTGGTCTTGTTCAACATGGGGATTTGATTATTATTACAGGGGGAGTCCCAGTAGGAGAAACGGGGGCAACCAATTTGATGAAGGTTCATGTTTTAGGGGATGTACTCGCAAAAGGGCAAGGGATCGGCAGAAAAACAGCCTTTGGCAAGACATTCATAGCAAGGAACGCGGATGAAGCAATGGAAAAGGTGGAACAAGGCAGTGTAATGGTTGCGATTGGAACTGATCGTGATATGGTCCCTGCTTTGGAACAATGTTCTGCCTTGATCACGGAGGAAGGTGGACTAACATGCCACGCAGCCGTTGTCGGCCTTAATCTAGGGATTCCCGTTATTGTTGGCGTAGAGAATGCAACGAAACTACTGAACGATGGCCAAGAAATAACTGTCGATGCAACAAGAGGAGTTATTTACAATGGCCATGCTAGTGTATTGTAGTAACCTGAAAGGAAAATGACCAACTCATCAGGCCATGCTCGCTAAAAATAATAAAAAATGGATAGACCGCAGGCAACTATATATATTTAGATAGAAAAAGAGCCAGTGAGGCTCTTTTTCTTTTGAATAAACTTATTTTGACTTTAAAGAAAGGGGTGGTTATTTATTATCAATAGCACCATTTTTGATATAGGACCATATATCTTTAAAGACATTAGCTTTATGAAGCGTTGTAATGAGAACCAGCATAACAGGTCCGGCAATAAGTCCGATAAAACCGATTAATTTAAAGCCGACAAATAAGGCAACTAAGGTTGCTAAAGGATTCATCCCGATATTAGAAGACAAGATTTTAGGTTCCATTAACTGTCTTTGGACAACGACGACCGTATATAATATACCAAGACCCAGAGCCAATGCGTAATTTCCTGTCATGATTTCATAGATAATCCAAGGAACAAAAACAGTTCCTGTTCCTAGATAAGGCAAGATATCAAATATTCCTGCCACTAAAGCAATGGTGATCGCATATTTTACTCGTAAGATCAACAGTCCGACAAGCACAATGACAAGTGTTATGGAAATCAGCGTGAATTGAGCTTTTATAAAGCCAAATAAAGCCATTTTTAGATCTATAAACACTTTATTTCCACTATATTTTAACTTATGGGGAAACAATTGGCTCACAAGCTTTAATAATTTTTCCTGATCTTTACTAATAAAAAAAGTCGCTAATAAAGAAAAGACAAGGACGGTTGCTGCATTAGGAATCCAAGAGACTAAAACAGGGAGCTTTAAAAAGAAATTTTGCAGAAAGTTTGTGGCGCTTTCCGTTATTTTGCTACCAGTCTTACTGATGCTGTCCATAATCGTTCCCTGCTGACCACTGTCAAGTGAGTGAAACATGTTCGCCAGCCTTTCATAAAAGGGAATAATTTGGCTAGCAAATAGATTTTGCACATATTCAATTAGTGTTCGTGCATGTTCAGGAACGACAGTTGATAAATAATTGGCACCATTCACAATTTCAGCGATCAATAATGTAACGAGCCCTCCGAATAAGGAGATTAAAAGAACCAATGAGGTCAAAACAGCAAGGGTTCTCGGAAATTTGCATTTCTTTTCAAGAAAACGAACAGCAGGACTAATGATCATGGCTATCACAATGGCAATAATAAAAGGATAGGTTAATTTAGCTGTAAAATAGAGCACAATAAGTGAGACGATGATTGTCAAAATCACGATGAAAAAACGAATACATTTAAAAACATTTTCGCGTTTCATTCGGCCACCTCGATCGGATAAATGATTGTAGTTATGCAACGAACCTTGCCGCTCCTCATTTTTTTAGGAAGGAGGAAACAGATGTTTAGTCAACCACTGTTATTTATGATTATGCTTCTTGCGATTGGATTTATTGCTAAAAATAATTCATTGATTATTGCAGCAGCTGTACTCATTATTTTAAAGCTTATTGGAGCAGATGAAAAGATATTTGGTGTATTACAAACAAAAGGGATCAATTGGGGTGTGACTGTTATTACGATTGCTGTTCTCGCTCCAATAGCGAGTGGGCATATCGGTTTTAAAGAATTGGGGGATGCCGTGAAATCGCCATATGCATGGATTGCACTCGGAGCGGGGATGGCCGTTGCCTTAATTGCCAAATATGGTATTCAACTTTTGTCCACAGACCCTCATATCACAACCGCTCTAGTCATCGGTACGATTTTGGCTGTTGCTGTTTTTAAAGGTGTGGCAGTCGGTCCATTAATCGGTGCGGGCATTGCTTATATGGCGATGAAAATTTTTGATTTTATCAAGTAGGACCGCTTTTGGAAGGTTTTGGCTGTATGCTGTGATTTCGGACCCAACCGATTCTTTGTTATGAAGGATGATTGACATACTCCTGACAAAGCCATAGGGGAAGGCGTTTCCATTTCCAAAAGCGGAAATTTTGGTTATAATGGCAAAGGAAGCTAAATCTATATTTTCTTGGATAGACAAGAATTATTTTTCGTCTATAATGGAATATGGGATTTCAGTATAAGACATAAATTGTTTGCCGCTCGACAAATTCTGGCAACCAAAGAATAAAGGAGATGTTACTTTTATGACAGCGACACGTGGACTGGAAGGAATTGTAGCCGCAACTTCCTCCGTAAGTTCAATCATCGATGATACCCTTACATATGTTGGTTATAATATTGATGATCTTACAAAAAATGCCAGTTTTGAAGAAGTGATTTATCTATTATGGCATTTGGAATTACCAAATAAAGCACAGCTGCAGGATTTAAAACAACAATTGGTTGACCATATGGAAATTCCTCAAGAAGTGATTGATAGTTTTAAAACATATCCGATTGACAAGGTACATCCAATGGCTGCACTTCGTACAGCCGTGTCTACTTTAGGTTTGTTTGATGAGGAAGCAGATGTGATGGATAAGGAAGCCAACTTCCGCAAAGCGATTCGCTTGCAGGCAAAAATGCCAACCATTGTTGCAGCATTTTCCCGTATCCGCAATGGGGAAGATCCTGTTGCACCACGCAAGGATTACAACATTGCAGAAAATTTCCTCTATATGTTAAATGGGAAAGAACCATCTGCTATTGAAGTAGAAGCGATGGATAAGGCATTGGTTCTTCATGCAGATCATGAATTAAACGCCTCTACCTTTACTGCAAGAGTTTGTGTCGCCACACTCTCTGATATGTACTCAGGGGTAACTGCAGCGATTGGCGCCTTAAAAGGGCCTTTACATGGTGGAGCGAATGAGCAGGTTATGAAAATGCTGACAGAAATTGGATCCGTTGATAAAGCAGAAAAATATATTTTAGATAAACTCGAAAATAAGGAAAAAATCATGGGCTTTGGTCATCGGGTTTACAAAAAAGGTGACCCGCGTGCTAAGTTTTTACGAGACATGTCGAAAAAACTAACCGATATTACAGGGGAACCACAATGGTATGAAATCTCTGAGAAGGTACGGGAAGTATTAACATCGAAAAAACCATTACCACCTAATGTCGATTTTTATTCAGCTTCTGTCTACCACAGCCTTGGCATCGATCACGATCTCTTTACACCAGTATTTGCCGTTTCACGTGTTTCTGGATGGATTGCCCATATTCTGGAACAATATGAAAACAATCGGCTCATCCGTCCTCGCGCTGAATATACAGGCCCGGGAATGCGAGTATTTAAACCGCTTGAAGATCGCTAGAAAGGCCAAATGCATTGGAATAGGACGGCTAACTTTTTTATACTTTCTGATAAGAAAATAGTGAAACTTTTTCATTTCTGCTAAAATGAAGACTGTAGAATATACTGGAGGGAAGTAAAATGACACAAGGTCAAAAAATTACTGTGGAAAATGGTGTGCTTCAAACACCAGACAATCCCGTTATTCCTTTTATTGAAGGAGACGGAACTGGCCCAGATATTTGGGCGGCAGCGAAAAGGGTATTAGATGCCGCTGTTGAGAAGGCGTATGACGGAAAAAGAAAGATTGAGTGGAAAGAGGTTTATGCAGGGGAAAAAGCATTTAATAAAACTGGTGAATGGCTTCCTAATGAAACCCTTGAAACGATCCGCGAGTATTTAATTGCAATTAAGGGACCATTGACTACACCAATCGGTGGAGGTTTCCGTTCCTTAAATGTGGCTCTTCGCCAAGAACTTGATCTGTTTGTATGCTTGCGTCCTGTCCGTTATTTCCAAGGGGTGCCTTCACCTGTTAAACGTCCGGAAGACTGCGATATGGTGATTTTTCGGGAAAACACGGAAGATATCTATGCAGGGATTGAGTATAAAGAAGGAACAGATGAAGTCAAAAAACTAATCGATTTCTTACAAAATGAAATGGGCGTTAGTAAAATTCGCTTCCCGGAAACTTCTGGTATTGGTATTAAACCAGTGTCTAAAGAAGGAACCGAGCGTTTAGTACGTTCAGCTATTAACTATGCCTTAAAAGAAGGCCGTAAATCTGTTACTCTTGTCCATAAAGGGAACATCATGAAGTTCACCGAGGGGGCCTTTAAAAACTGGGGTTATGAGCTTGCTGAAAGAGAATTTGGTGAAAAAGTATTTACATGGAACCAATATGATAAAATCAAAGAGGAACAAGGCACAGATGCAGCCAATAAAGCACAAGCGGATGCCGAAGCTGCAGGCAAAATCATTGTGAAAGATGCAATTGCCGACATCTTCCTCCAACAAATTCTTACACGTCCGAAGGAGTTCGATGTTGTTGCAACCATGAACCTAAACGGTGATTATATTTCTGATGCCCTTGCTGCCCAAGTAGGTGGAATTGGCATTGCGCCTGGAGCCAATATTAACTATGAATCTGGACATGCTATTTTTGAAGCAACACATGGTACAGCACCTAAATATGCTGGCTTGGATAAAGTCAATCCTTCTTCTGTATTGCTTTCTGGTGTGTTAATGCTAGAGCACCTAGGCTGGAATGAAGCCGCTGAAATGATCACGAAGTCAGTGGAAAAAACAATTGAATCGAAGGTTGTGACTTATGATTTTGCCCGCCTCATGGAAGGCGCAACAGAAGTGAAAACATCGGAATTTGCCACGGCTCTTATTGAAAATATGTAAAAAAGAACTGTAGCCTCATCTTGGCGAGCGACCCGCATTCTGCGTGGCGCTCGCTTTCAAGCATTCTTGTATGCACGAGGCACGGCATAAACCTATTTCTATAAAGGAAGGGAGACTGATCATGACAATGAAACGTAAAAAATTATCTGTAATTGGTGGCGGTTTCACGGGCGCTACTACAGCCTTTCTATTAGCACAAAAGGAACTAGGGGATGTTGTCCTTGTCGATATTCCTCAAATGGAAAATCCGACAAAAGGGAAAGCTTTAGATATGCTAGAAGCCAGCCCTGTTCAGGGATTTGATGCGAATATTACCGGTACATCTAATTATGAAGATACAAAGGATTCCGATGTCGTTGTCATTACAGCAGGAATTGCCCGTAAACCAGGTATGAGCCGGGATGATTTGGTTCAAACTAACCAAAAAGTGATGAAGAGTGTGACGGGTGAAATTGTGAAGTATTCTCCCCATTGTCATATTATTGTCTTAACCAATCCAGTTGATGCCATGACTTATACGGTTTTTCAAGCATCCGGTTTCCCGAAAAATCGTGTCATTGGTCAATCAGGGGTCCTTGATACGGCTCGTTTCCGTACATTCGTTGCACAAGAATTGAATCTCTCTGTTAAAGATGTAACCGGATTTGTTCTTGGGGGACATGGCGATGATATGGTTCCACTAGTGCGCTATTCCTATGCTGGTGGTATTCCACTTGAAACATTGATTCCTCAAGACCGCCTTGAAGCGATTGTGGAGCGCACTCGAAAAGGAGGCGGTGAAATCGTTAACCTACTTGGAAATGGAAGCGCCTATTATGCACCTGCAGCTTCCCTTGTTGAAATGGTAGAAGCGATTGTGAAAGATCAACGCCGCATTCTTCCAGCGATTGCTTATTTGGAAGGTGAATATGGCTTCGAAGGTATTTATCTAGGGGTCCCTACGATTCTTGGCAAGGATGGGATCGAACAGGTTATTGAGCTAGACCTAAAGGAAGATGAAAAAGCCGCCCTAGAAAAATCGGCTGCCTCTGTTCGTGATGTAATGAAAGTGTTGCAATAAGGGAACCCGTTAATGCAAAATCCTTAGCTGTCCAATTGACCATGCCGCGGCGTGAAAAGGGCAGCTTTGTTTACATAAAATAACAAGGTTATTGAATAATTTTTAAAAATCCACTTGGAGGTGCACATGTTGTTATTAGGGAAAAATCGAAAGCTTGGCAGGAAACTCGATGAAATAACGACTGGTGAGAAGCTTGTTTTAACAGAAAAGATGGAAGATAAGGATTTATTATTGTATTTAGGATTGACGAATGATGCGAATCCGCTCTATATTCAACATGATTATGCTTCTCAAACGAATTTTAAAAAGCCGATTGTGCCGACGATTATGCTAACGGGTATGATCACCTCCGCGATATCTAAATATTTACCAGGCCCCGGTTCTCATATTTTGCGTCAGAACATTCAATTTCTGAAACCTGTCTACCATTATGAGACAATCGAATTTTTATTTGAAGTAGTAGAAGTAAATAAGGAAGAACGTATGCTTACTGTTCAGATTAACGTAATGAATGAAGAAGAGCAGTTAGTGATGACCGGGGTATTGGACGTTCTGCCGCCTAGTGAAATCGATTCTTAAAACTTCATAATATGCATAGTTGGGACCTGGATGCTTTTTTTAGGTCCTTTCTATATATGATATAAAAGTAAATGGTTTCTATTTAATATGAAACTATTTGCTCACTTATCCGTATAGAGAGTGAGAGATGAAGAGAAAGGAAAGATATGATGAGTTTAAAAAGGGGTTTTACTTTTATAGGGATGATTTTGGGCGTTATTGTATTGGCTTTAGTTGCTCTCACATCGTGGTACACAGTCGATGAATCTGACCAAGCTGTTATGATTACATTTGGGAAAGCAGATCAGACGATAACGGAACCTGGTCTTCATTTTAAATTACCGTGGCCAGTGCAAAATGTTAAAAAATTGGCACGGGAAACAAAAAAATTAGATTTTGGATTTAAAGATGTCGATGGGGACAAAAATGAAACTAAAATGATTACAGGAGACGAAAATATTGTTTTGGCTGACCTTGTCGTGCAATGGAAAATTACGGAGCCAGAGAAGTATTTATTCAATTCCGCTAATCCAGAAGAAATCCTCTATGATGCCACTTCTGCTTCTTTAAGAAGTATTATTGGCAGTTCCAAAATCGATGATGCTTTAACAACAGGGAAAGCAGAAATCGAAGGGGATGTTCGTGATTTGCTTACGAGTTTATTAGAAAAATATGATATTGGTATTTCAATTTTAGCTGTAAATTTAAAAGATGTTGAATTGCCGAATGAAGAAGTTCGTAGTGCCTTTACGGCAGTAACCGATGCTCGAGAAACGATGAACACGAAAATTAATGAGGCGCAAAAATATGAAAACAAACGGATGAATGAAGCAGAAGGTGAAAAATCTGCTATCATTTCAAAAGCAGAAGGGGAGAAGGCAGCTAGAATAGAAGCTGCTCGAGGAAGCACTGCCGTGTTTAATTCCTTATACAAACAGTATAAATCAAACCCTGATATTACCCGCGAGCGATTAACGATTGAAACGCTCGAAGAGGTACTGCCTGGAGCAGACATATATATTATGAATGATGACGGAAACACTTTAAAGTATTTACCGCTAAGATCCATGGAAAAAGAAAGTGAAAAGCCGCCTAAAAATAATGAAATTGATCAAGATCAAAAACAAAAGGATCAGTCAGACGCAACGAAAGAGGAGGAGAATCGCAATAATGAGTAAAAATGTCATCGATATGGATGAACGCCGCTCTGTCGAAAAAGAATGGCGCAAGTTCACAAAAATAGGTTTGTTTTTCATTGGTTTGATTATCCTCCTCGTTTTATTTTTTACAAGTGTGTTTATTGTCCATGAGGGGGAGTATAAAGTGGTTAGGCAGTTTCAAGAGGTAGTTGGGGTAAAAACGAAACCAGGATTGGCCTTTAAGATTCCGTTTCTCCAAACCGTCTCAACTCTGCCAAAATATCAAATGACCTATGATGTTTCCCAAGCAGAAATTAATACGAAGGATAAAAAACGAATTATCATTGATAATTATGCTGTATGGAAAATTGATGACCCGCGCAAAATGATAACCAATGCGCGAACAGTAGAAAATGCTGAATCACGAATGGAGGAATTTATTTATTCGGTTGTTCGCTCTGAACTAGGACAATTAGGCTATGATGAGATTATTAATGATGAGAAATCCTCTCGTGGAAGTTTAAATGATCGGATTACGGAGCGGGTTAATGATCTATTGGCCAGAGATGAGTATGGGGTAACGGTTGTCGATGTACGAACAAAGAGAACAGACCTCCCCGAGGAAAATGAAAAATCTGTTTATACAAGGATGGTATCTGAGCGGGAATCAACAGCTCAGGAATATTTATCTAAAGGAGATGCCAAGAAAAACGAAACCATGGCCAAAACGGATCAAAAGGTAAGAGAAATGCTTTCAAAGGCAGAAGCGGATGCTGAAGTGATTCGAGCTGAAGGAGAGGGAGAGGCAGCGAAAATATATAATAAGTCGTTCTCCAAAGATCCTGAGTTTTATAATCTCTACCGAACGTTAGAATCCTATAAGAAAACGATTGGCGAGGATACCGTCATTATCCTTCCATCTGATTCACCATATGCTCGTTTGCTTATGGGGTATACGAAATAATCGTAAAGGGGTGATCCTAGCTTTAGGACCACTCCTTTTCCTTTTTCTCTGCCTTCATGTAAAATAGAATTATCAGTGTGTGTTCAAAAAGGAGGATAAAAAGGACCAAGAAGTTCAAGGCGGCGCAGTTTCGAGCAGCGGACTTGCACAGGATGTGCTGACTTCTGCGTTGCCCACAGGACGTGGGCGGTTTTAGCAGAAGATCCCTATCCTAATACATGAGCAGCGGAGAAACAAGCCAACGAAGAAATTCGCTTATGTCTTTTTACCGAACTTTTTGAACATCTTCTAGAAAATTGGACGAGTCAGCTTCCAGAGGAGGTTTTATCTTGAAGAAAAAATTAATGTTGATTGACGGAAATAGTATCGCCTACCGCGCCTTTTTTGCTTTACCGCTTTTGAATAATGACAAAGGGGTCCATACGAATGCGATTTATGGCTTTACAACCATGTTAATGAAAGTATTAGCGGAACAAAAGCCAACCCATATTCTAGTGGCCTTTGATGCTGGTAAAACAACCTTTCGCCATTCTACTTTTACCGAATATAAAGGCGGAAGACAAAAAACACCCCCTGAGTTATCGGAACAATTCCCTTTTTTACGTGAATTGCTTGATGCGTACGGGATTCAACGGTATGAGCTAGAAAACTATGAAGCGGATGACATCATTGGGACTTTGGCGACAAAGGCTGAGAAAGATGATTTTGAAGTATTAGTTGTTTCGGGTGATAAGGATTTAACCCAACTAAGCACCGACAAAACGACTGTAGCGATTACACGAAAAGGGATTACGGATATTGAGGCGTACACGCCTGAACATATTTATGAAAAATATGGCCTGAAACCTAGCCAAATCATTGATATGAAAGGTTTAATGGGAGATCAGTCTGATAATATTCCCGGGGTCCCAGGGGTAGGAGAAAAGACAGCCATTAAGCTTTTAAAGGAATTCCATTCACTTGAAAACTTATTAGAACATATTGATCAAGTAAGTGGGAAAAAACTGAAAGAAAGGTTAGTAGAGCATAAGGATCAAGCCGTGATGAGCAAAGAGCTTGCAACAATTATGAAGGAAGCTCCTGTGGAGGTTTCCATTGATGAATTGCTTTATGAAGGCTATGAACCGGAAAAATTGACCGCGGTTTTTAAAGAGTTAGGGTTTCATTCCTTACTTGATAAGGTGGAGGGAGCCGAAGAAATCGAAGAGGAGGAAGTAAAGGAAATTTCCTTCGAAATCGTTGACTCGATCACAGAGGATCTTTTTACAGATGAAAGCTCCTTTTATGTGGAAATAATAGACGAAAATTATCATACGGGAGAAATTATTGGCTTTGGTCTTGCTACACAAAACGGGAATTATTATATACGGAGGGACACAGCATTACAGTCAGAAATATTTAAAAACTGGGCGACTGATGAATCGAAGAAAAAACGGGTATATGATGGGAAACGTTCGATTGTCTCGTTAAAATGGCATGGGATTGATTTAAACGGAATCGATTTTGATTTATTACTTGTCTCCTATTTATTAAATCCTTCTGAATCATCGGTTGACTTTGCGGGTGTTGCGAAGCGTCATCATTATACGGATGTTCAAACAGATGAGGCTGTTTATGGGAAGGGAGCAAAAAGGAAAATCCCGGACGAACAGGTAGTGGCTGAACATCTTGCCCGTAAGGCAGTGGCAATTCAGGCTTTATACGAAGAGTGTGTGAAGGATCTGGAAGAGAATCAACAAACAGATCTTTTTTATGAATTGGAATTGCCGCTTTCGCTGATTTTAGCACAAATGGAATATACGGGTGTAAAAGTGGATCTATCAAGACTTCAAGAAATGAAAGTCGAATTAACGGAACGTTTAAATGAAATTGAAGCACGCATTCATGATTTAGCCGGAGCAACCTTTAATATTAACTCTCCGAAGCAATTAGGTGTCGTTTTGTTTGAAAAATTAGGTTTACCCGTTTTAAAGAAAACGAAAACAGGTTATTCCACTTCAGCGGATGTATTGGAAAAATTGGAACAAGCCCATGAGATTATTCCAGAAATTCTTCACTACCGTCAGCTTGGAAAGCTGCAATCCACGTATATTGAAGGGTTATTAAAGGTCATTCATAAAGATACAAATAAGGTTCACACAAGATTTAATCAGGCGTTAACCTCAACGGGAAGGCTGAGTTCAACCGATCCAAATTTACAAAATATACCGATCCGCTTAGAAGAAGGACGGAAAATAAGACAAGCGTTTATTCCATCAGAAGAGGATTGGGTTATTTTTGCAGCCGATTATTCGCAAATTGAATTACGGGTTTTAGCAGAAATTGCCCAAGATAAAGGGCTTCAGGAGGCATTTCAGCATGATATGGATATTCATACAAAAACAGCTATGGATGTTTTTCATGTGCAGGCAGATGAAGTGGATGGGAATATGCGAAGGCAAGCAAAAGCAGTCAATTTCGGGATTGTATACGGAATTAGTGATTATGGCTTATCACAGAATTTGGGAATTACAAGAAAAGAAGCTGGGAAATTTATTGATCGGTATTTAGAAAGTTTTTCAGGAGTCAAACGTTATATGGAGGACATTGTGCAAGAGGCAAGAGAAAATGGCTATGTATCGACACTCCTTCATCGTCGACGCTATCTTCCAGAGATCACAAGCCGTAATTATAATATTCGCAGCTTTGCGGAACGGACTGCGATGAATACGCCAATACAAGGAAGTGCAGCAGATATTATCAAAAAAGCGATGATTGAAATGGCTGAACGACTGAAAAAAGAAAAATTGAGAACACGCCTATTACTACAGGTGCATGATGAATTAATCTTTGAAGCGCCTAAAGATGAAATAGAACAATTAAAAGAAATTGTACCCGAAGTAATGGAACATGCCCTTGAGCTGTCGGTTCCGTTAAAAGTGGAGTACTCTTACGGACCTACTTGGTTTGACGCGAAATAAAGTAGAGGGTCTCGTTGTTTTTAACGGGAAGAAAACACTAGAGAATAAACAAGGGGAGAGAAATATGCCCGAATTGCCTGAGGTAGAATCTGTACGAAGATCGTTAAGTGAATTGGTTACGGGGAAAGAAATTAAGAAAGTAACGGTTCACTGGCCAAAAATAATTAAACATCCATTAACCTATGAGCAATTTCAGGATGCTCTACAAGGTCAGGTCATTAGAGAGATACAGAGACGAGGAAAGTTTTTAATTTTTCAACTGGATGAGTATTCCTTAGTATCCCATTTACGGATGGAGGGGAATTATAGTCTCCAAGATGAAAAGGATGAGCCTGACAAGCATACCCATATTCTGTTTCATTTTATGGATGGATCGACTCTTTTTTATCGGGATGTGCGTAAATTTGGAACGATGCATTTATTTGCAGCAGGAACAGAAAATAATGTGTTGCCATTGGCCAAATTAGGGCCAGAGCCTTTTTCGGAAGAATGTACATTAGCCTATTTACAAAAGAAATTAGGTAAAACCGATCGGCTGATCAAAGCTGCTTTATTGGATCAAACGATTGTGACAGGATTAGGAAATATATATGTCGATGAAGTGCTGATTCGATCCCGGATTCATCCTGAACGAGTTTCCAAAACATTAACAAAGGATGAAATTTTGACCCTTCAGAAGGAGATGAAGGAGACTTTACTCGAATCGATAGAAGCTGGGGGTAGCTCTGTTCATTCGTATATGAATTCCCATGGTCTTAGTGGTACGTATCAGGAAAGGTTAAAGGTATATGGTAGAAAAGGAGAGCCCTGTCCGTTTTGCGGTACTTTGATTGAAAAAATAAAGGTTGCGGGGAGAGGAACTCATTTTTGCCCGGCTTGTCAAACGCCTGAACCATGAAAGAAATGTCGATAGGGGTAAGACCCACTTAAATATTTTAACCTCCTATGCCTTTTTCTCATATAATGCTTTAGCCACTGTTGATATGGGGAAGGTGTGAGGTTATGGGCTTTTCATTATCACTCCTGTTACTGGCGATCGCTATTAGTCTTGATAGCTTTAGTACAGGAGTTGCCTATGGATTACGTAAGATGCGGATTCCTTTTAAATCATTATTGATTATTGCTCTTTGCACGGCGGTATCTCTTCTTACGGCAATGTTTGCAGGTAGTATGCTTTTACATGTTTTATCTCCAGATGCAGCCAATCGAATTGGCGGGATCATCTTAATTATGATCGGTGCCTGGGTGATCGTGCAATTTTTTCGATCGGAAAAGGATCACCAAGAGAAAGAAGAAAAAATGGTGGTTCATTGGGAAATTAAATCATTGGGTATCGTGATTCATATTTTGAAGAAACCGACAAGGGCAGATTTTGACCTTTCTGGGACGATTACAGGAATTGAGGCTTTCCTCTTGGGAGCTGCCTTATCTTTGGATGCTTTTGGAGCAGGGATAGGAGCAGCGATGTTAGGCTATTCACCGTGGCTTCTCGCTGGTTCTGCAGCTTGTATGAGTGGTATTTTTCTAAAAACAGGCCTACAAATGGGCAACTTTTTCTCCAAAACAAACTGGATCCATCATTTTGCCTTTATGCCAGGTGTCTTGTTGATCTTGATAGGGATATTAAAAATTTAAACTAGGGAATGGAAAGAGGCGGAAATTTTGGTAAAGATGATCGGTTTAACAGGTGGAATTGCAAGTGGCAAAAGTACAGTATCGCATCTGTTTAAGAATAAAGGCTTTACAATTGTAGATGCAGATCTGGCTTCAAGAAAGGTTGTCGAGCCAGAGCAGCCGGCTTACAAAAAAATCGTGCAGTTTTTTGGCGATTCCATTCTTTTGTCGGATCGAAGGTTAGATCGGGAAAAACTTGGATCGATCATCTTTCACAATGAGAACAAACGCCAAACATTAAATGCAATCGTTCATCCTGCGGTTCGGGAGCAAATGGAAAATTGGAAGAATGATGCGATTGCTTCTGGAAAACAGACCATTATTTATGATATTCCTTTACTGTTTGAAAGTAAATTGACCAATCTTGTTGAAAAAACATTGGTTGTATTTGTAGAAGAACAAATACAATTGAAAAGGTTAATGGAACGAAATGGGCTGTCTGAGTCAGACGCTCTCGCACGAATGGCCTCTCAAATGCCACTACAACAAAAGGCCAAACTTGCAGATGCCGTGATTGATAACAATGGACCGATTGAAAAAACGCAGGAGCAAGTAGAACGTATCATAAAAGAATGGAAACTCCATCCGTAATGGATGGTTTTCTTTTTTTGCAAGTAAATCCCTTTTTGGTTTTTACCCGCAAATTAAGGTATAATAATAGAAAAGAATGTCGAACGGAGCTGGTACGATGAAATGCCCGTCTTGTAAACATAATGGCACCCGAGTTGTAGATTCAAGGCCAGTCGATGATGTGAGAGCAATTAGAAGAAGAAGAGAATGTGAAGAATGTTCTTATCGCTTTACAACCTTTGAGAGAGTGGAAGAAACACCTTTAATTGTTGTGAAAAAAGAGGGAATACGAGAGGAATTTAGTAGAGAAAAAATATTAAGAGGACTCATTCGCGCTTGCGAAAAACGGCCAGTATCCCTTGATCAACTGGAACAAATCACCCATGAGGTTGAGAGGGAGATACGAGCACTAGGACAAGCTGAAGTGAGCTCTGATCTTATTGGTGAGAAAGTCATGGATAAATTATCGAAAGTCGATGATGTAGCTTATGTACGCTTTGCCTCTGTTTACCGCCAATTTAAAGATATAAATGTTTTCTTGGATGAATTAAAGGATCTAATCAAAAAAGATTGATGAAAGTGTGTTTGTTTTGAAACCATACTGGAATGAAATTCAGCCGATTGATTCTTTTACTGTGAAGATGAATGGCCTATTGCATCAACACGATCAAAAAGTGATTGATTCTTTATATCAACCGCTCATTGGACCGTTCAGTACGGCCTTATACTATACTTTATGGAATAGAGTGCAAGAAAATAGAATTTGGTCCGAAGAATTGAATCATTATCATTTAATGAATTTCTTTGATTTAAACCTAGAAGAAATCTTTCAAGCCCGGCTAAAATTAGAAGGGATCGGGTTATTAAAAACGTATGTAAAGACGAATGGAGATACTCGCTCTTATTTATATGAATTACAGCCGCCTTTATCGCCAGAAGGTTTTTTCACAGATGGAATACTAAACATCTATTTATACCAAAAGATAGGAAAATCCCAGTTTTTAAAATTAAAACAATTGTTTACAGATGAAAAAGCCGATAAGAGCGAATATAAAGAATGGACGCGTTCCTTTCAAGATGTTTTTGCCTCTCTAGGTTCAGAAGCTCTAATAGATAAGGAAGCCCATTTAGCTAGTCAACCAGATGAGAATCACGAGTTGCTAAATAGGCAAGAGCCCAATCTAATTAAAATTGGCGGGGACCATTTTAATTTTGATCTATTATACGCTGGTTTATCAGAAATCATGGTACCTAGGCGTGTTTTTACACAAGAGGTAAAGGAAGCTATTTCCAAGCTCGCTTATTTATACTCGATTGATGCTGTCAATATGAAAAATATTGTCTTAGCTAGTTTAGATGCCGATCAAACGATTCATATAGAAGACCTGCGAAAAGAGGCACGCAATTGGTACCAATTAGAACATGATAATCAATTGCCACAATTGGTTGATCGTGTTCAACCAGTCTATGCAAGAACAATAACCGAACCGCAAACAAAAGAGGAAAAGCTGATCTTCTATTTAGAATCTGTTTCTCCAAGACAATTTTTGATTGATTTAGCAGATGGTGGAGAGCCAGCATTATCAGATTTACAAGCGGTAGAAGATGTTTTGTTTTCACAAAAGCTTTCTCCCGGGGTGATCAATGTATTGATCCATTATGTCATGTTAAAAACAGATATGAAACTTTCTAAAAATTATATGGCGAAAATTGCTTCTCACTGGTCCCGGAAGAAAATCAAAACCGTGAAGGAAGCAATTGATTTGGCTAAAAGTGAACATCGTCAATATCAACAATGGGCGAATGAACGGAAAACATCGACTCAAAAAAGAAATAAACCGATACGCACAGAGAAATTACCAGATTGGTTTATGGAGCCGCAGGGGGCGGAAGAAGTTGTGTTGGACGAGAAACAGGAAGCCAAAAGAAGACGATTAGAGGCGATCCAACAGAAATATCGTAAAGAGGGAGGCGATCGGAATGGAGCAAATCAATAAAACGTTAGGAAGACTATCTCGGTCCCCTCATTTTCAAAAGCGATATGATCAACTGAAAATGGAAGTATTGTCTAACCCTGATGTTCAATCTTTTCTAATGGAACATCAAGCAGGCATGAGTGAACAAATCATTGAACAGAGTTTAATGAAACTTCACGAATATGTTTCACAGACAAAAAGATGTACGAATTGTACTGGTTTAGGAAGTTGCCAAAATATGATGTCCGGTTATGAACCTGTCCTCACATTTGAAAATGGAAAAATGGATCTCTTTTATCGACCATGCCCAAACAAAATAAGGGAAGACGAACGGCGGAAGACAGAGAAATTGATTAAAAGCATCTATGTGCCAAAGGAAATCTTACAGGCTACATTTGCCGATTTTTCTTTGGATCATCCTAGCCGCGATGATGCATTTGAATTTGCGGAACGATTTGCCTCCACCTATCAACCTGGGACAAGAATGAAAGGCTTGTATTTACATGGAAAATTTGGCGTTGGAAAATCCTATTTATTAGGGGCGCTGGCTAATCACCTTGCCGAACAAGGAATATCCTCTTTAATTGTGTATGTGCCTGAATTCTTTCGGGAAATGAAACAATCCCTTGGTGACCATACGTTGAATGAGAAATTAGAGATCGTCAAAAATGCTCCTGTTCTTATGTTGGATGATATTGGGGCGGAGGCCATGACAAGCTGGACAAGGGATGAAATTCTCGGTTCGCTTTTACAATATCGCATGCATGAGCAGCTTCCCACTTTTTTCAGTTCCAATTTTGACTTCGAAGCTTTGCTGCATCACCTCACCTACTCCCAGCGCGGAGAAGAGGAAAAAATAAAAGCTGCCAGAATTATGGAAAGAATTAAGTATCTCGCCTCCCCCATTCAATTAATCGGTCCTAACAGAAGGCACGGATAAGAGGCTGGGACAAAAGTGTTTCTATCAAAAGAAAAATCCGAACAAACTAAAAACTATGGTTGGTGGATATCATCCGCTGCGGAAATATACTTCGCTTTCCGTGGGCGGCTGGTGAGCCTCCTCGTGCTGACGCACTGCGGGGTCTCACCGATGCCTTTTCTCCCACAGGAGTCTACGTATATTTCCTCCGCTAAGGTAGAGCACTGTTCGTCTTTAAAGTCGGACGTTTTGTTTTGTCCCAGCCTCTTTTTTATGACGCTAAGATCCGCTCAACCGAGCATTTTGCCACTTTTTATTTTTCATAGGTCTAGTCCCACTGAAACTTCATATAATGTACCAATGCGGAGTAAAGGGGGAGCAGGCTTGGAATTAATGTTCAAATCCATTAAAGAGGCAATCCGCTTGAAGTCTTTCTTAGCAACCAATGGCTTGCAGGATTCCTTTCAGGAAAAACGGGGCCGTTATATATATTCATTTCAACCGATTTTCTCAAACAAAGATCAATACGTATCTGCTCTTATTCAATATATCCAGAAAGTGAAAAGAAATGAATGGGTTGATTATGTTCTTCAAAAGAACTATAAGTACGAGAATGAAGATGAACGGCATGATATTATTGAAATTGTGACACAGATGTTTAATGGTGAAAGAAAAGAATTAACCGCTTTAACCGGAGTGATTGAGGAAGAAATACTCATTAAAGAAGCAGTGGTCGATTTACTTGATTTTAAGGGAGCCGTTGCTTTCGATTCCTTCTTAAAATTTCGTTTAAGGGAATATTTTAAACATGTCACTACGTATTTGGGAGTGGCCATTGATGAATATAAAATGGAACAAGATTATCAAGTCTTTGTTCAAACATTAAGGGATTACTTGCAAGGCCGTCATACCAAACAATCCATTGTACATCTTATTTTAGAGAGACCTGTAACTTTTTATGATGATGCTTTGGAGGAAATGACACAAGAGAAGATCAATGCCTTACTTGATCCAAGGCTTCTATCCAATCATCCCGTTTATGTGGATTCTGCCGTTATCGCTCCACTTCTTTCCATGGCACCAAATAAAATATTTTTATATACAGAAGACGAGGATCAGCCGCTAATTAGAACGTTAAAAAATATTTTCGAAGAAAGAATGACTATTTTTTCATCCAGTTATTTCTATCAATTATCAAAGACATCTGATCAGCACTCTTGATTTTCTTTGAATATGTAGCTATAATAGCTACATAATAAAATGAGGACATGTGATGAGAAGGACATGAGTGTTTGGTTACGGTATACAGAGAGGAAAGATAATGCTGAGAGCTTTCCGACACGAACGAAATACTTACCACCTTTGAACACCAATCGTAAAAGCAAACTATTTGTGAGTAATGATTGGCGGAAAAAACCGTTAATTGAATCCAAAGTCATGAATGAAATAACTATTCATGAAAACTAGGGTGGAACCACGTGTATAAACTCGTCCCTTTGCCAGGGGCGGGTTTTTTGTTTTTCCAAAAATGTCCTCAATTAGAAAAAAGGAGTGCAGTCATATGTCGGATCAATTGAAAATTACGTTTCCTGATGGTTCTGTAAAGGAATTTCCTAAGCAGACAACAACCGAAGATATTGCCGCTTCGATTAGTCCAAGTTTGAAAAAGAAAGCTCTTGCCGGCAAATGGAATGGAACAGTAATCGATTTGAAAACACCCATCGAAGAGGATGGTACGATAGAAATTATTACACCAGGAAGTCCAGAAGCATTAGAAATATTACGGCATAGTACAGCGCATCTTATGGCCCAAGCGGTAAAACGTCTTTACCCAGATGCAAAGTTTGGCGTAGGGCCTGTGATTGAAGACGGCTTTTACTATGATATGGATTTGGAACATGCGATTACGCCTGATGATCTTCCTGTCATTGAGAAAGAAATGAAGAAGATCATTAGTGAAAATATCGAGATCATTCGTAAGGAAGTTTCTCGCGCGGAAGCAAAGGAAATTTTTGCGAATGATGAATATAAACTAGAATTAATCGATGCGATTCCAGAGGATGAAACAGTCACTGTCTATGAGCAGGGAGATTTTATTGACCTTTGCCGTGGGGTCCATGTGCCGTCTACTGGCAAAATCAAGGAGTTTCAATTGCTTAGTATTGCAGGTGCCTATTGGCGTGGAAACAGCGATAATAAAATGTTGCAACGCGTGTATGGAACAGCCTTTTTTAAAAAGGATGATTTAAAACAATACTTGAAATTCCGCGAAGAAGCGAAGGAACGGGATCATCGTAAAATTGGGAAGGAATTAAGTCTGTTTACCAATTCACAGAAAGTTGGACAAGGTCTCCCGCTCTGGTTACCAAAAGGGGCCACTATCCGTCGCATTATTGAACGATATATAGTTGATAAAGAAGTATCATTAGGCTATGACCATGTCTATACGCCTGTATTAGGCAGTCTGGATCTGTATAAAACTAGTGGTCATCTAGATCATTATCATGATGACATGTTCCCGATTATGGATATGGATAATGAACAGCTCGTGCTTCGTCCTATGAATTGTCCACATCATATGATGGTGTATAAAAATGACATCCATAGTTATCGGGAATTGCCGATTCGCATTGCTGAGCTCGGTACAATGCATCGTTATGAAATGTCTGGCGCTTTATCAGGCTTGCAGCGGGTTCGCGGGATGACGTTGAATGATGCGCATATTTTTGTCCGTCCTGACCAAATCAAAGAGGAATTTATTCGTGTTGTGCAACTGATTGAAGAGGTGTATAAGGATTTCGATTTAACCGATTATAGCTTCCGTTTATCGTATCGGGATCCTGAAGATAAGGAGAAATATTTTGATGATGATGAAATGTGGAATAAAGCGCAAAGCATGTTGAAAGAGGCGATGGATGAACTTAGTGTGGACTATTATGAAGCTGATGGAGAAGCAGCCTTTTACGGTCCAAAACTAGATGTTCAAGTGAAAACGGCGCTTGGAAAGGAAGAAACCCTTTCGACCGTACAATTGGACTTCTTGTTGCCGGAAAAATTTGATCTCACTTATGTAGGAGAAGATGGGAAACAACATCGTCCTGTGGTGATCCACCGTGGGGTTGTATCGACAATGGAACGTTTTGTTGCATTTCTGATTGAAGAATATAAAGGGGCTTTCCCGACATGGCTTGCACCTGTTCAAGTTGCCGTTATTCCTGTTTCACCTGAAGCGCATTTTGATTATGCCAAGCAAGTAGTGGATGACTTGAAAAAATCAGGTTTCCGTGTCGAACTCGATCAACGTGATGAAAAAATGGGCTATAAGATTCGCGAAGCGCAAATACAAAAAATCCCATATATGCTTGTTGTGGGAGAGAATGAAATTAAAGAACAAGCTGTCAATGTAAGGAAATATGGTGAGAAAAAATCAGAAACCGTTCCGTTCGCAACTTTTTTAGGAGCTTTAAAAGAAGAGGTTGACATTATTTAAAGAGGTGTGGGTGCTTTGCGCCCATGCTTTTTTTGTCGGTGTGAAAATGGTCCTATAGCCGTGTTCATAAGGCCCGAAATAAGGTAGATGTTGCGAAAATGGTCTCATAGCCGTGTTTAAAACGCCCAAAATGAGGTAGGTGGTGTGAAAATGGCCCGATAGCCAGGATCAAA
The DNA here is from genome assembly GCF_022867885.1 of Lederbergia sp. NSJ-179. Classification (GTDB taxonomy): domain Bacteria; phylum Bacillota; class Bacilli; order Bacillales; family Bacillaceae_C; genus Lederbergia. The sequence continues at coordinate 64,460 of NZ_JALIFP010000002.1, forward strand.
ACGCCTAAAATGGGGTAGACGTTGTAAAATTGGTCCGATAGCCGTGTTCAAAACGCCCAAAATGAGGTAGGTGGTGTAAAATAGGTCCCATAGCCGGGTTTATAACGCCCAAAAAGGGGTAGTCGTTGCGGAATTGGTTTCATAGCTGGGTTCATAACGCCCAAAATGGGGTAGGAAGTCCGAAATTGGTTCCATAGCCGTGTTCAAAACGCCCAAAATCGTATAACATTGGTAAGCCGGTTAGCATAGGCGTGATCATAAAGCCTCAAGACCTGTGACCATCTCACATATGTAAAACTTTTGGAAATTTTTTATAAAAACTTTTTTAGAAAGAATATCCATTGATAATCCAGTGTGACATGCTATAATAACAATATTCGACAACAATACAGCTCACTCATATAATAGCGGGAATAGGGCCTGCAAGTTTCTACCGATTTACCGTAAATAAATCGACTATGGGTGCAAGGTGTTAAAGAAAACGTAAGCCATCCGGCATGTTTTCTTTTTCCTTTTGAGATATGAAAACTCGAAGGCTTTGCTCCCATTTATGATAGGGATCCTAAGTCTTGGAGTTTTTTTAATAGGTAAGAAATCAAAAATTGGCTAATGTTTGGATCTAGCTCCAGGCGCCATTGGCTCGAGGTCAAATAACCTGGACAATAAAAGTCAAAACCGGACTTTTCTTGTCTCAGAACATTTGCTTGTCGACGATTACGGGCGCCTTGCGCTTTTCTTAATATTACTATGAAAATACGAAAGGGGACATCATTGTGCAGGCATTAAAGGATAAAATTAAGGGAGAAGGGAAGGTATTATCAGATACCGTATTAAAGGTGGATTCCTTTCTCAATCATCAAATTGACCCACAGCTTATGAAAGAAATTGGGCAGGAATTTGCCGATCTTTTTCAAAAGGCTGAGGTAACGAAAATCGTCACCATTGAGTCCTCAGGAATTGCTCCTGCAACAATGGCCGGGTTGATTATGGATATTCCAGTTGTATTTGCACGGAAACGCAAATCTTTAACATTATCAAAAAATCTTTATACAGCCCGTGTTCATTCTTTTACCAAAAACGAGACAAATGAAATTTCCGTATCAGGCGATTTTATCCAACCTAATGATGTTGTCTTAATTATCGATGATTTTTTGGCGAATGGACAAGCCGTTTTAGGATTAATTGATATTATTAAGCAGGCTGGTGCCGATCTAGCAGGTGTGGGGATTGTGATTGAAAAAGGGTTCCAGTCTGGTGGAGAACTGTTACGGGAACAGGGCATTCGCGTTGAATCACTGGCGATCGTATCATCTCTCCAAAACGGGGAAGTCGTTTTTGCTAAAGGGGAGCAAACCGAATGAAAAAGACCTTGAAGTCGACAACTTTAGGAATTCAACATTTACTAGCGATGTATGCTGGGGCGATTATCGTTCCGTTGACAATTGGAAAAGCCCTCCAATTCGATCATGTACAATTAACCTATCTTGTGTCCATCGATATTCTCATGTGCGGAATTGCCACCATTCTTCAATTATTTAGCAATCGCTTTGTCGGGATAGGGCTGCCCGTTGTGCTTGGTTGTACGTTTACGGCTGTTGCACCAATCATTAAGATTGGCGAGGAATACGGGGTATCAGCTATTTATGGATCGATTATCGCATCTGGATTCATAATAGTTTTGATTGCTGGTTTTTTTGGAAAATTGGTCAAGTTTTTTCCGCCAGTTGTAACAGGATCGGTGGTAACAATTATTGGGATTACCCTTATTCCTGTGGCCATCCATAACATGGGTGGGGGACAAGGGGCTGAAGATTTTGGTTCTCTTTCTAATATTGCATTAGCTTTTGGAACCTTATTTGTGATCATCTTGATTTATCGTTTTTCTACAGGATTTATACGAGCGATCTCCATTCTATTAGGCCTAGGAGTCGGAACAATTGCAGCCATATTTATGGGAAAGGTGAGCTTTACACCCGTAGAGAATGCATCTGTTTTTCATATGGTCCAACCCTTTTATTTTGGATACCCGACCTTTGAGTGGTCCGCCATTTTGACGATGACGATTGTAGCCATGGTATCACTTGTGGAGTCGACCGGAGTGTATTTTGCCCTCGGTGATATATGTGAACGAAAATTAACACAAAAAGATTTGGCCAAAGGTTATCGGGCAGAAGGGTTAGCCTCTGTTATTGGTGGATTATTCAACGCTTTTCCTTACACGACTTTTTCACAAAATGTGGGGCTCATCCAAATGTCTGGCATTCGCTCTCGGAAAATCATTTTTATTACGGGAGCCATGTTGATTCTGTTAGGGTTTCTACCAAAGTTAGCCGCTATCACAACAATTATTCCGGATTCAGTCTTAGGTGGGGCGATGATTGCAATGTTTGGAATGGTGGTTTCCCAAGGGATTAAAATGTTAGGCAAAATCATTACGGATTCTCAAGAGAATTCGATGATCATTGCTTGCTCTGTTGGAATTGGTCTTGGTGTGACAGTGGTTCCTGATTTATTTTCCGCTCTTCCAGCAGGCTTACAAATTATCACAAGTAATGGGATTGTAGCGGGTAGTTTAACAGCGATAACGCTGAATATTATTTTCAATATGCTACCATCGAGGAAAAAAAGAGAAACAGTTGTCGCTTCAAAACAAAGTGCATAGGTTGGAAGGTCGAACTCGGTTGAAGAAGCCGAGTTCTGCCTATATAGTTACATATTCAAGGAAAATCGGTATGGGGAATCCGTAACTTGGATCGAGATGATGAAGAACTTGTTGACTGCTGCTGAACGTTTAACCTCGCCTTCTGTTGAAAGTGAACAATCGCTTTGTAACAAAACAAACATCTTATATAATATATTTAGTAATCAGGGCGTAATCACCCGTTAATCTTCATTTGGTAATCTTGACTATAGATTAAAAAACTTCGAAGGGGTTACTAAATGAACATAAAAGCTTTAGTTTGTAAATTATTAAAGAAACATAAATATAACTACTTTACGGATAAATGTGTTAGATGTGGAAAAATAAGGAAAACACATTAAGATCAAAACCTGACGTATCAGTAATAATGATGTCAGGTTTTTTAATGGTCATTTCCTATGCTTTTTCAGCTGTCCCAACCTAAATCATCCATCATATTAAATTATAACTGATTTTTCCCTTGTTGACTTGGTCAGTTATATGATTTAATCATTTGTAAAGTGTTTATAAAAATGAAGGAAAAAGAGTGGATACAAAAGTCAATTGCAAACGCCCTCATTATTAGTGTAATACTATTTTTGAGGGGATCGTCTTGACTATATTTTGATAGAATGATAGAAAAATGGGGGATGAATGATTGTCAAAGTTATTTGATAAATTTAGAGCTGTACGTAACCCAATCAAGAGTTTTTTGGAGGTTTTCAATTATTTTAAGAGTGTTCTATGGCAAGCTTCGAAGCCATGGACGATGATTTTATTTATGTTAAACCTCTGTGGAGGATTGACGCTTGCAGCTGAATTGTGGGCGATGACGACTTTGATTAATCGGTTAATCGAACAAACTCCCTTTCAGTCTGATTTTCGCCAGGTGATTCTGTCCTTGTTGCCTTGGGTGCTTATTTTTATAGGGGCGATGTTCATCAAACATACAACGAACGCAATTCAACCTTATATCTCGAAACAATTACAGGAAAAAACATCGAGTATCCTAAATAATCATATTTTTGAAAAGGCGGTCGCATTAGATTTACGTTCATTTGAATCAGAGAAATATTATAATCAATTGGAAAATGCGAAAAGGGCGACGAATAATCAATTAACCTCTGCGATCGAAGGTATTGGTTTTTTATTAGGGCATCTTGTGGAACTGATCGTGATTATCTTCGCTATTTACAAAGTTGGTGTGGTGCCTGCCTTATTACTAGTGATCGGTTCGGTTCCATTAATTATCACCAATATTCAAGCAAATCGAGAATTTGTTCGGGTAAATTATCAGCAATCTCCCTTGAAAAGGAAATTTCAATATTGGCTTAATTTGTCAACCTCACGTGCAACCGCAGCTGAATTGCGCTTGTTTGAACTCGGTTCTTTTTTTCTAAAAAAATGGAAGGAGGTTAGCGATCAACTAATTGGGGAATTGCTTCAGGCACGAAAACAAACAGCTTTCAAAAGCATAAAAGGTACAATTCTTTTAATTATGATCTTATCCATGATGATTATCGCCACTGTCTATTCAACTATGAATGGAAACATTACTGTTGGTGCATTTGTCGCTTTTATATATATGTTGAATCGCTATCAGCAAGCGATGCAGCTAATCTCCTACTATGGAGAAATGCTGTCCGATTTTTTCTTTCAATTTCAGTATGTACCGAAATTTTTACAGGACGGAATAGAAGAGCGATCTTCAGGGAACAAGGCTCCAGCAATCATCCGAGAAGGCATTGTATTTGAAAATGTTCATTTTTCTTATCCAGGCAGTTCAAAACCTGCTTTGAAAAATATTCACTTACATATCGCGGTAGGGGAGAAAGTAGCGATTGTTGGCGAGAATGGGGCCGGAAAAAGCACATTGGCTTTACTGCTTCTAGGGTTATATGAGCCAACAAAAGGCAGAATTCTTGTCGATGGGATGGACTTAAAAGACATCCATCCAGCGATATGGAGAAAAAAAGCAGCCGCGGTGTTTCAAAATTTTGTCAAGTATCAATTGAGTGCGCAGGAAAATATCGCTTTTGGTGATATGAATCATTTTACAGATGCAGAAAAATTACATCATTCTGCTCAGCAGAGCGGAATAGATCAAGTGCTTTCTCAACTTCCCTATGGCTATCAAACATTATTGGGAAGAGAATATGAAAATTCTAAAGACTTATCGGGCGGCGAATGGCAGAAGGTTGCGATTGCTAGAGCGTACTTTAAAGAGGCGGATATTTTAGTGTTGGATGAACCAACGGCTGCATTGGACGCTCAATCCGAATATGAAGTGTATAAACAATTCAGTCAAGTAGCTGCCGGGAAGACAACGATGTTGATCTCGCATCGTTTAGGATCAGCAAAACTAGCGGATAAAATTATCCATTTACAAGCTGGAGAGCTTGTAGAAACAGGGAATCATGAGGAACTTATTGCTCGTCAAGGCCTTTATGCTGACTTATATCGGCAGCAAGCGGGATGGTATCAGCATCGGGAGGAGGAAAAGGATGTCACATTCGAACGATAAAGGTTGGAAAAATTCATGGAAGCGGTGGCATTATTTGCTTAAATTATTCAAGCTTTTGATTTCAACTGCGCCAAAGGAAGTAATTTTCATCATGTTTATGACCATATTGATGGGAATGATCCCCCTCCTATCGATTTATGCTTTGCAACATTTGGTCAATGCGATCACAGAATTAGGAGGACGTACCTCTTCTGGAGTTCCTCCCGAGATTTCCTTTTGGGTGGCACTCTTTATTCTTGCTCTTATTTTGCAATTTGCTGGCAATATCTTCGGATCAATGGTGAGGGATCATATGCAAGAGCGTATAAAAGTTGACATTCAAGGATTCATCATTGAGAAAACGCATCATCTATCATTGGCACAATTTGAAAATCCTGAGTTTTATGATCAATTACAGCGTGCGAATAAAGGGTTGGAATCAAGATTATTTTCGACGATGGCCTTTATCTTTAGAAGTATAAGTGATTTTATCACGCTTGTTTCCTTATTGCTCTATTTAGGCTTCATTCATTGGGGTATCCCTCTGATTCTATTGATTGGCAGTACGATTTTTTCGCTTGTCCAAGTACGATTATTTACGGAACAATATATTCTCGAGCGCAAGCAAACAACAGATATGCGGAAGTTACATTATTTTGAAAGATTATTGACAGCACGGGAAGCGGCGCGGGAAATACGTTTATTCGGTTTAGGGGATCATATAAGAAGGAAATGGAAAACGTTGAATGAAAAACTGATCACTGACCGAATTCAGTTAGCGCGGAGGGAGAGCCGCCTAGAATTGATTAGTTCTAATGGGAATACGATCACCTTTACAATCGTTTTAACGGGTGTTGTCTATATTGCAACAGTAGGTTTACTTTCTGTTGGACAATACGCCGCTTTTATTCAAGCCGTCATCCAGTTCCAAGAAAAGTTGACTAATTTTTTCTGGTCGATGGCACTGGTTCATAATGATTTAAGATATATGAAAGATTTTTTTGATTATCTGGAATTACCGGAGGAACAGAATCAGGGTGTTAGTTTTACGGCAGGGCAATTAACGAAGGGCATCGAGTGCAAGGAAATGAGCTTTGCCTATCCGGGTGTACAGGAGCCTATTTTTCAAAATATTGATTTGCATATCAAACCTGGTGAACGAATTGCGTTGGTCGGTAATAACGGCTCGGGGAAAACAACATTAATAAAATTACTACTTGGTTTGTACAAACCGACCAATGGAAAAATTTCTGTTGAAGGAATGGATTTAGAAGAGACGGATATAGCCTCCTGGAGAAAAAAATGCACAGCCATTTTTCAAGACTTCCATAAATATCATATGACGGTCAAGGATAATATTGCAATTGGTCAGGTTGGAAAAATGGATAATGATAAAGAAATAACAAGAGCGGCGATTGCCTCTGGTGCGGATGAAATGATTAAGGAATTGCCCAAAGGATATGAGACCTTTCTAGGAAAGGAATTTGATGGGCAGGAGCTTTCCCAAGGCCAATGGCAAAAGGTAGCCATTGCGCGCGCCTATATTCGTGATGCGGAATTACTTATTTTAGATGAACCAACAGCTTCCCTGGATCCGCAGGCAGAGGTGGAAGTCTATAAACAATTTAAGGAGATTGCTCAAGACAAAACCACGATCTTTATTTCGCATCGATTAGGAATATGTAAGCTAGTCGATCGGATTATTGTATTGCATAATGGCGGCATTGCGGAACAGGGAACCCATGAACAACTCATGCAAGCAAACGGGCATTATGCCCATATGTATCGTCTGCAAGCGCAGTGGTATGCGTAGAATAAAGAGGAGGAGAATTGAATGTTGGATTTTCTTAGATTGGATGAAGCCCATCTAGAGGTTTTGGACGAATGGTTTAAGGATGAAGAGGTATTGCTTCGATTAGGTGGTATCTTGCCGTTAAGCAATTGGTTTCAATATGTGCAGAAAAGCCCTTATTATTGGGCATGGCTTGTCCAGGAACAAGGTAGGCCTGTCGGGGCAATCTGGATGGAAAAGGACATTGATTTCTTAACCTCAATAGCCTTATTAACCCATCCCCAATTAAGAAATCAGGGATATGGCACGAAAATGCTACAAACATTACTGAAAAGGCCGGAGATATCACGAGCACAAAAAATTGAAGTGGGAATTGAACCTGATAATCTCGCAAGTCTAAGCTGTTTCAGAAAAGCGGGATTTAATGAGACAGGTTTTGATAAAGATGGGTTTAGGATTTTGACGTTAGAACTTTGAATGCAAATTAAGGATATTGAGATTATGAAAGAACTTGCAATCGAACAACTTGAGAAAATTTTAAATGAAAAAATCAACCAACGTGAATTCATTTATCCATATGATAATGGTAGGATCATCGAAAAACAAGATTCTTATAAAATATGATCGTTAACCCAAGAATTGTCTTTGATCCAAAGAATCGAAATATATTCCAGGTTTTTGAACTTTCCTCTCCACTAATGTCGGGCACAATACCTTGTCTGAGTGCCCGATATACATTTTTTTCGTGATTAGATACGATATATTCGTAAAGATGTCCCCATAGAAGTTTCGCTCTCCTTTAAACCTACCAAAGTTAAACCCAAAAACATTAAATGTATTTTCTGAAATTGCATCACGATAATCGATAATACCAAAGGGAACCTATCGGGTTCTTCTATTAAAATAGTTTCTCACTAAAAAAGGAGTACCATCAATAATGTCGAAAGAATAACTAACAAAATGATTGCAGAATATGTTTAGAATAGTAATCGTATGAGCATAAGGGTACTTGGAATGAGACTTAAGGAACGACGAATAGTTTAGTTCAAAATAGCATTTTATAAAATTAAGCCCCTTGTTTTGTTCATAAAATGCTATTAGTAATCAATTGAAAGGGGGAAAATGGTGAGAGTTAGCGGCATATTGAATTATTTTAATACCATCAAAAATAAAATTTTTACTGTTACTTTATTATTGCTTTTCCTGTTTACTATTACGAGTTTACTATTATTTCATTATTTTTCTAAAATGTATGAGGAACGTATTTACGCTGAATCCGCTGAAAGTCTCCATTTGTGGTCAACTGTTTTAGATAAAGAGTTCGAAAAGGTTGATAAATTGTCCTTTCAGATTAGTACGGATCGTTTTATTCAAGCGTATTTACAAACCATCAAGTCAGATCAACTTGATTATCAAGGATATAAAACAAAAATGTTGCTAACGGAGCGCCTAGTTGCCTATGCCAATATGGAACGGTATATAACCTCGGTTCAGGTCACTGATTATTATTCTGATCATTATATTGGGGGATATGATCCCGAATTTAAAGGGGATTTTAAAGAATATACAGATATTTATCCATACAAAGGAGCTAATGTCTGGGCCAGTCTTAGGCAGAATAGTTTGCTTTCAGCTAGGCAAATTCGGAGAACAGAGAACCTTGGACTAGATCATCTCGGAATTCTCGGAATCACTATTGATATGAATAGTTTGCTTAAGCAATTTTTAAATGAGCCTCGTGACAGGAGCATTGTGATTGCAAACAAAAATGATATTCTTTATATGGATAAAGCAGTTGAAAGCGCTATTTTAAATGTTATTCACCAAGAGGCAAGTGGTTTAAATCGCGGCTATCAGATTAGTAAAATGAAAGGGAAAAAGTATTTTATCACTTTTCAGACATCGGATTATTCCCATCTTACCTATTATAATATTCTTCCATACGACAATATTGCTGAGAAGACTAAGGTCATGACCCATCTAATGTTTATGTTTATTATATTAATGATTTTATTGACCGTTTATGTGAGTAGAAGATCAGCAAAGGCTATTTCAAAACCAATAGAGGCATTAACGGAAAAAATGAAACAAGTTCAGAATGGTCGATTTGAAGATGTATCTTTTGAAAATGAAGGCTTTCAAAACGATGAAATCGGACAAATGCAAAAGAATTTCAAATTAATGCTTGAGAAGATCAATGAGCTTATTAAGGAAAATTATCAAAAGCAATTAATTATAAAGGAGACACAATATAAAGCACTCCAAGCTCAGATTAATCCTCATTTTTTATATAACACGCTAGATTCAATTAATTGGCTTGCTAGAGTGAACAAATTGGAAAAGATATCAAACTTAGCAGAAGCATTAGGCAATATGATGCGTAACATTATTAGCAAAAAGGCTCCGTTAATCACTATTGAAGAAGAATTCGATATTATCCATGACTATATTACGATCCAGAAATATCGTTATCAAAATAGACTGCATTTTACAATTAATGAAATAGAGGGCATAAAAAAATATAGTATTCCGAAACTAACGATCCAGCCGATTGTAGAGAATGCCATCCAACATGGTTTAGAGGAGATTGTTTCCAAGTGTGAGATTGAAATAGATTATCGAATGGAGGGTGATAAGCTTTATTTAATTGTGTCTGATAATGGCCCTGGAATGGAAGAGGAAACTATTCAATCTATTTTCGAGGGCAGGATTAAGTCAAGAAGCACTGGCATTGGACTTCATAATATTAATGAACGAATTAAATTAATGTTTGGTTCTCAATATGGTATTCACATCGAAAGTAAAAAAGGAGCAGAAACGAGAGTGATCGTCATGTTACCTTTTATGACGAGGTGAAAGATATGTATAAGGTTTTATTAGTCGATGACGAAATTAATATATTACAAGGAATTGCCCTTTTAGTAAATTGGGAAAAATATGGTACGAAACTTATAGCAGAGGCATACCACGGAAAGATGGCTCTTGATTTTGTAGAAAAGGAAGTTCCCGATATCGTCATTACAGATATCAAAATGCCTGGAATGAATGGGATTGAGTTGATTGGAAAAATTCATGCAGCTTACCCTCAAGTAAAATTTATCATTTTATCTGGCTATGATGAATTTGAATTTGCGAAAACAGCGATGGCATACGGTGTAAAGCATTATCTATTAAAACCTAGCAATGAAATGAAAATTGAACAGGCGCTTCTTGAGGTAGTTGAGGAGGTCGATGAACAAAATCGTACACAGCAATTCATCTCAACAATGGATCAAAAAATAAAAAAGATGATTCCAGGTGCAAAAGAGCAATTCCTAAAAGAATATATGACCAATAAAAATTATGGGGCACAGGAATGGGAGCGTTTCGAAAAGTTTTTTGCTGTAGATATACCTTCTTCGTCATTACGATTGCTCATTTTTATGATTGAAAAGGAAAATGGCTATGAACCTATATATGCCTTAAAGAACATGATGTTAGAGGAAATGAAAAAGGATCGGAATATATTATTAGATACAGTGATTGATGAGAGAATTGTTATGTTAGTAAAAGATGAAAAAGTGGAAAATTTTATCGAGACGATAAAAAGGGTTCAGAAAAAATTTATTCAAGCTTTTCAGGTTTCGTTTATAACGGCGATAAGTGGTCCGGGTAATCAACAGGAAATAAGAGATTTATATAATGAAGCTTTAGATTGTTTATCTGAACGTTTTTACTTAGGTGAGGGGAGTATCATTACCAAAAAGGAATGGAAGTCTAAAAGGAGCAATGAAGAAAACTTTCATTATGATCATGAAAAAGTAATTCTTTCCATTCGAAATGGAGATTTGATTGGGATTCGCCATTACTTAGAGAAATTTTTTGTGTGTTTAAAAAAGGATGGTTACAACGAGACTGTTGTGAAGACTCATAGTTTGGATTTATTAATGTCCATCATTAGACAGGCTAGTAAAGATCACAGAAAATTATTATTTAAACAGATTATCCAATTTTTAGAATTACCCACATTTAAACAGGTAAAAGAGTATATTGTGACCGTTGCGGAAGATGTGGTTAAGCTTCATTACACAGATACGAAGAAGATACAGAGCCATGTTATAAGGCAGGTTATAGAATATGTAGACGAACATTTAGATGACGAAGGGCTGTCTATAACGAAAATTGCAAATGATATCGTATACTTGAATCCAGACTATCTCGGAAAATTATTTAAAAAGGAGGTAGGTGAAAAATTTTCTAATTTCTTAATAGAGCAGCGTGTCAAAAAAGCAATTGAATTATTGGAGCAACCAAAGGAAATGAAAATGTTTGAAATAGCGGAAATTGTTGGTTTTGGCAGTAATCCTCGCTATTTTAGCCAAGTTTTTAAAAAACAAACAGGATTTACACCAACTGAATATAAAATACATTATGGACTTATCAATCGGGAATAAGGGTGAAAAAATGCCCTTCTTTCCTTTTTTAGGATAAGTCTATTTTTTATACATCAATATCTGTATTTTTTATTTTTTTAGGTGACTAAATAATCTATAGTAGTTACAAATAGTAAACGTTTTCAAAAAAATGGAGGGAAGAGTATGAAAAAGTATTTGCTATTTTTATTGACAATTGTATTTGTCGCCATGATGACAGCCTGTTCAGGGGGAACAGAGAAAGGTTCGTCAGACGTGAGTGAAAGTAATAATAAAGATAGTAAAAATAAACAGGAACAACAGGCAGGTAAAGATGAACAAGTAACATTGCGGATGTCTTGGTGGGGTTCCCAAGGACGTCATGATATGACATTAAAAATTATCGAGCTCTATGAAGAACAAAATCCTCATATAAAAATTGAACCAGAATTTACGGGATTTGACGGGTATTTTGAAAGAATGGCTGCACAGGCTGCAGGAAATAATCTTCCGGATATTATGCAACAAAATTTCGGTGAGTACTTAAACCTATATGCTGAACAAGGATTATTGGCAGATATGAATCCATTTGTTGAGGACGGTACAATCAATTTGGATGGAGTAAATGACACTATTATGGACTCGGGTATGAAGGAAGGAAAACTTTTAGGCATTCCTACAGGAACGAATGCTTACACAGCTCTTTATGATCCGGCCATGATGGAAGAAGCTGGAGTGGAAATAAGTGATGATTGGACATGGGAGGACTTCGAAAATGTTGTAAGAGCAGTGAAAGATAAAACAGGCAATTACGGTGCGAAATTACCAGAAGTAAAGAATGTTTTTGAATTCTATGTAAGAGAGCAAGGGTATAGATTGTTCAATGATGATGGGACTGGATTGGGTTATGAGGATGACCAGATTTTAGTTGATTATTTTAATCGGAACTTAAAGCTTTATGAAGAAGGAGTCTTCCCAGGGTATGATGTAACCCAGCAAGTACAAGGACCTGAAGATGAACTTATTGTTCACGGAAAGGCTGCAATCGATTGGAGATGGTCAAATCAAGTTGGGGTTTTAACGGATGCAGCAGATAGAGAGCTTAAATTAACTCTATTGCCCGGAGCTAATAATAGAAAAGGTATGTTTTTGAAACCAGCAATGTTTTGGTCTATTGCCGAAAACTCCAATAATAAAGAAGAGGCTGCAAAATTTATTGATTTCTTCACAAATACAATTGAGGTCTTTGATATTGGTGGGACAGATCGTGGTATTCCGATTAAAGAAGAAATTCGGAATGAGATGGTAGCTGATTTAGGAGAGGTAGATAAAAAAGTTTTTGATTATATTGAATTTGTAACAGATAATAGTTCACCCATTGATTCGAATTTCCCTGCCCAAGCGTCCGAAGTAATAAAGGAATTAGAGAATGTTGATGAGATGGTTATGTATAAAAAATTATCACCGGAAGAAGGAGCAGCCGAATTTAGAAAAGAGGCTGAGGCAATATTGAACCGTTAATTATAAAATTTGTAAATGAACGGTCTCCCATATAAAAAGGTGACCGTTTCCATAATACAAGGATTCAATTCTTAAACAACAGCATCATCTGTTCTATTTAATTTTTCAAAAATATATAAGAAAAATATATTAAGAAAGGATGAGGACGATGCCGTTAAAAAAAACAGAAAGGACATCCCAAATACCTTTCAAAGTCCTAAGTAGAAGAAAGTTAAAAACGGATCATCAAGAGGGTATGGGCTATCTATTTATTTCCCCATTTATTATCGGCTTAGTTGGTTTAACGCTTTTTCCTATTTTATATTCCTTATACTTGTCCTTTACTGATTATACGATGGGTGGTCAAGCAAATTGGATTGGATTTGGAAACTATGAACGGATGTTCACAGATGATAAAACATGGAAGGAGTCTATAAAAGTAACTTTTCTATACGCGGGTGTGGCTGTACCTATCCGACTCATTTTTGCTCTCTTTGTTGCGGTTGTATTGAATAAGGTAGTAGAAGCGGTCGGTCTTTACCGTACTCTTCTTTACTTACCATCAGTTGTCGGAGGAAGTATTGGTATCTCTATTATATGGAGACAATTATTTGGTAATGATGGCGCACTTAACTCTATTTTAGCCATGCTTGGTCTTCCAACACATTCATGGTTAGGTGACCCGAATACCGCCATTTGGACACTTGTTGCTTTATATAGTTGGCAATTTGGTTCATCGATGCTCATCTTCCTTGCAGGACTTAGGAATATTCCACAGACCTATTATGAAGCAGCAAGTGTTGATGGAGCCAGACCTTGGCAGCAATTTATTAAAGTCACCATTCCATTACTAACGCCAGTAATTTTATTTAACACGGTAATGCAGACGATTCAAGGATTTATGGCTTTTACGCCAAGTTTTGTCGTGACAAACGGTGGTCCAATGAACAGTACACTATTATATGTTTTGTACATGTATCGTAGAGCGTTTGAATTTTTTGATATGGGCTATGCCGCTGCTATGGCTTGGTTTATGCTCATTATAATTGCTGTCCTTACTGCACTTATATTCAAAAGTTCAGATAAATGGGTGCATTATGGTGATTAAAGGGAAAGGAGCCTAATAATGGAAATAAAAACAAAAAAGAGGATTAAGAAAATACTTCTACATGTGGGGCTCATTATTTTTACTGCAGTAATGTTGTATCCACTTGCATGGATGTCGATGAGTTCTTTTAAAGAAAGCTCGACCGTCTTCATTGATGCACATAAACTTATTCCAACAGAATGGGATTTTAGCAATTTCAAAGAAGGATGGAAAGGATTTGGTGGAATTACCTTCACCACTTTCTTTAAAAACTCATTTATTATTACGTTCATAGCCACAATCGGAAGTATCATTTCCTCCACGTTTATTGCATATGGCTTCGCGAGAATTAAGTTTACTGGGAAAAAAATTTGGTTTGTATTAATGATGCTTACTTTGATGCTTCCGTATGAAATGGTTATGATCCCTCAATATATTATGTTTAATAGTTTTGGTTGGGTTGACACATACCTTCCATTAATTTTACCGACCTTTTTCGGAGTTCCTTTTTTCATCTTTTTAATTATGCAATTTATAAGAACGATTCCAACTGAGCTAGATCAAGCTGCTAGAATTGATGGGTGTGATACCGTTTCCATTTTCTTTCGTATCATTGTTCCTTTAATTGTGCCAGCGATGATGACAGCGACGATTTTCTCATTCTATTGGCGTTGGGATGATTTCATGGGACCATTACTGTATCTAGTAACCCCAGAAAAATATCCCGTTTCCCTGGCATTAAAGCTTTTTTCTGATCCGAACGCCGTCACAAACTGGGGAGCGATGTTTGCCATGACAACTGTTAGTCTGCTACCTGTTTTTATCATCTTTTTTATTTTCCAAAAATACATTGTAGAAGGGATTAGTACGAGTGGACTGAAATCATGATGAATGAAAAGGATAAAAATAACATGAGATAAAGATTCAACTTTTCTGTAAGGGAAGGGATAAAATGCAAATGAATCGGTTATTACTTGGTATTTATAATCTTTGCAAATGGATCACCTATTTTTTTTACTTAAATATGATATGGCTAGCGTTTTGCCTTTTAGGCGGTATTATTCTAGGAACTTTCCCAAGCACAGTTTCTCTTTACACAATTGCCAGAAAGACAGCCTTGGGGGAGGAAGATATCCCACTTGTCAAAACATTTTGGCATGTCTATCGTATGGAATTCTTACGTGCCAATGGTTTGGGTTATTTATTATTTTTCATTGGTAGTCTAACCTCCTTTAATTTATTCTTTTTTAGAAGTTTTGAGGGTACTGTTCATCTTTTTATGAGTTTCTTTATGCTGATAATAATGGTTGTTTTCATCATGCTCATTCTATATATTTTCCCGGTTTATGTCCATTACAAATTGAATATACTTCAGTACTTACGTCAGGCTTTAATCATTGCTTTTTTACATCCCGTAAATCTGATCATCATGTTGATTACTTGTGTAGCCACTTATTATTTTCTCGTATACCTACCAGGCTTTATTCCGCTTTTTGGAGTAAGCATACTTTGCCATTTAAATATGTGGCTTGCCTACCAATGCTTCCAAGCCATTGAGCGTGTCGTAGAAAAAAGGCAAATCGGTCAAACAACCTTATAGTTAGTTGGAGCGGCCTTTTACTTATGATGTTTTTGCTATTAATCTATTTGTCTTACAATTAATCAAAGTACATAAAGGAGGAACAAATAATGAGTATAAAACGCAAGGCACCGGTAGGGATTTTGGGATTTCCCATTACCCCCTTTACTATAAATAATAAGGTTGATGAACAAATGCTTGAAAAGAATATTCAATTTTTATTAGCTGAGGGGCTTGAAGCCATATTCGCAGCATGTGCTGCCGGAGAATATCCATCATTAAGTAAAGAGGAGTATAAATCAATAGTAGAGGTAGCTGTATCTGTAACAGGAGGTAAAGTACCTGTATATACAGGGGTTGGAGGAAATATTCAAACTTCGTTGGAACTTGCACAAATATCAGCAGATAAGGGAGCAGATGGTTACTTGATCTTGCCTCCATACCTTGTATCTGGAGAACAGGCAGGTCTAGCTGATTATTTCAAGACAATTGCAGAGAGCACAAACTTAAATGCCATTGTATATCAGCGTGATAATGTTTATCTTTCCATATCAACCTTGGCAGCGCTCGCAAAAGTCCCTCAGGTAGTCGGTGTGAAGGATGGACTGGGCAATATGGAGTTGAATACACTCCTTACACAAACTTTTAAAGAGCGTTTTAGCTGGATAAATGGTATGCCACTTGCAGAAGTGACCATGCCCGCCTATGTACCACTGGGTTTTGAGTCTTATTCATCGGCAATTTCCAATTACATCCCGCACATCTCGAGAAAATTCTATAATGGCGTTTTGAGTGGAGATCAAGAGACGGTCAATGAAATTTATCAGTATGTCATTTTGCCAATTAACAAGATTCGTAGTCAGTGTAAAGGATATGCTGTTTCTCTTATTAAAGCAGGTATGGAAATAATAGGAATACCTGCTGGACAGACGGTTAGAAGACCAATTCTTCCAGTAGAAAAGGAACACTACGCGGAAATGGAAACGATTTTGAAAAATGCGATGGATCGCTTTCCAAAAGAAACATCCATTCAATCAATTTAAAAGGGTGGGATACTTTATGACAACAGAAGTACAGATTAAAACATATCTTAATTATATTAACGGTGAATGGGTTACATCCGTTTCAAGTGAAGTAGAAAAGAGTTTAAATCCTGCCGATAAATCGGAAATTGTAGGATATGTTCAAAAATCTACTGAGGTTGACTTAAATCTTGCGGTAGACGCTGCAAAACAGACGAAAGCAAAATGGCGCAAGCTTTCCGGTGCAGAACGGGGGGAGTATTTATATAAGGCAGCACAGGTTCTTGATAAGAGAATAGAAGAAATAGCTGAATGTGCAACAAGAGAAATGGGAAAAACATTTGCCGAAACAAAAGGGGAAACAGCACGTGGAATAGCCATCTTGAAATATTATGCAGGAGAAGGTATGCGTAAAATTGGGGATGTCATACCATCTACTGACAGTACTGCTCTTATGTTTACGACTCGAGTTCCGCTAGGTGTAGTGGGTGTTATCACTCCGTGGAATTTCCCAATTGCCATCCCAATCTGGAAAATAGCGCCGGCTCTAGTATATGGTAATACAGTTGTAGTGAAGCCTGCAACTGAAACAGCCATCACTTGTGCAAAAATAATAGAGTGCTTTGAGGAAGCCGGTCTTCCAAAAGGCGTTATCAATATGATCACAGGACCAGGTAATGTTATTGGACAGGGGATCGCCGAACATGAAGATATAAACGGTATTACCTTTACCGGTTCAAATGGCGTTGGGAAAAGAATTGCTCAAGCGGCATTAGCGCGTGGAGCGAAATATCAGCTTGAAATGGGAGGGAAGAATCCGGTAATTGTTGCTGTGGATGCAGATTTGGACCTAGCTGTAGACGCGGTTATTGCTGGGGCGTTCCGTTCAACAGGGCAAAAATGTACAGCGACAAGCCGAGTCATTATAGTAAATGAAATCTATGAAGAATTTAAGCAAAAGCTTGTAGAAAAAACGAAAGAGATTACGATTGGAAATGGATTAGATAATGCCACATGGATGGGACCTTGCGCTAGTGAAAATCAGCTTAAGAATGTTCTTTACTATATTAACAAAGGATTGGAAGAAGGAGCACATATTTTAACTGGTGGAAAACGCTTGGAAGAAGGAGTTCAGGCAAAAGGCTACTACGTAGAACCAACTATTTTTGAAAACTGCACACCGGATATGACGATTGTACAAGAGGAAATTTTTGGTCCAGTGATTGCACTACTTAAAGTCAACTCAGTAGAAGAAGCACTTCAGCTTGCGAACAACGTACAGTATGGTTTGAGTGCTTCTATCTTCACTACAAATATTCAGCATTTCCTTTCTTTCGTTGATAATATGGAAGCTGGATTAATTCGAATTAATGCAGAAAGCGCGGGTGTTGAACTGCAGGCACCGTTCGGTGGAATGAAAAATTCCAGCTCCCACTCACGAGAGCAAGGAGAAGCAGCAAAAGAGTTCTTTACATCCGTAAAAACAATTCTTGTTAAATAAGACGTTATCAATGAAGAAAAAAGTCTTAGGGTTAACATGGTTTTTTACAAAAGATATTTTGGAAGCTGGAATACTGTTGTAAAGAAGCCTAAAAGAAGAAACAAATACCAAATGGTAAAGGGTTAGTTACCTCGACATATGAAATAATCTAAAGTGAAGACAGTCTATTTTCTTTATTATAATGAGGGGGATGATAAAGTGGATACAAAAAAACGTCTAAAAGAAACACCACGTTATATTAAGGTGAATGAGAATGATAATGTAGCCATTGTCGTTAATACTGGGGGGCTAGATCACGGGGCTGTTTTCCCATGTGGACTTGAACTTAACGAAAGAATACCGCAAGGGCATAAAGTTGCCCTAACAGACATACTTGAAAACAAAGCAATTATCCGCTATGGAGAAGTGATTGGCTATGCAGCTAAACTAATCAAGAAGGGTAATTGGGTTAAGGAGTCCTTAGTGATACTGCCAGTATCCCCCAATTTAAATGACCTACCCTTAGCAAATAACGTTTCTGAAACTTTACCGCCTCTTGATGGTTATACATTTCAAGGTTTTCGTAATAAGGATGGCAGTGCTGGAACCAAGAATATCCTAGGCATTACAACAAGTGTTCAGTGTGTAGTCGGTGTTTTAGATTTTGCCGTAAAAAAAATAAAACAAGAGATTTTGCCAAAATACCCTAATGTTGATGATGTGGTTGCAATTAATCATAATTACGGTTGCGGTGTGGCCATTCATGCACCTGAAGCTGTTATTCCAATTAGAACCATTCAAAACCTAGCAAACCATTCAAACTTTGGTGGTGAAGCATTGATCGTTGGTCTGGGCTGTGAGAAGCTTTCACTTACCAGAATAACACCGGATGGGAAAATAGCGGATGTCATTTCCCTTCAGGATCAACACGGATTTAAAAGTATGGTTCAATCCATTATGGATATGGCTGAGGAAAGATTAATAAAGTTAAACAGAAGAAAGAGGGAAACTTGTCCTGTTTCTGATCTTGTCATAGGACTGCAATGTGGGGGGAGTGACGCCTTTTCGGGTGTAACTGCAAATCCAGCTGTTGGATTTGCAGCTGATTTATTGGTTAGGGCAGGGGCGACTGTTTTATTTTCAGAAGTCACAGAGGTACGGGACGCTATTCACTTATTGACGCCTCGAGCAGTAAATAAAGAAGTGGGAAGTGCTTTAATCCGTGAGATGGAATGGTATGATCGGTATCTTCTTCAAGGGGGAGTTGATCGAAGTGCCAACCCATCACCAGGAAATAAAAGAGGAGGGCTAGTCAATGTAGTGGAAAAGTCATTGGGGTCTATAGCAAAGTCAGGTAGAAGTCCGATCGCAGGGGTACTCGCACCTGGTGAAAAAGTAAAGAAAAAAGGGCTAATTTATGCGGCCACACCGGCTAGTGATTTTGTTTGCGGAACATTACAACTAGCTTCCGGTATGCATCTTCAAGTTTTTACAACCGGAAGAGGAACACCATATGGACTTGCAATGGCTCCAATCATAAAGGTGGCCACCCGAAATGCATTAGCAGAGCAGTGGGAAGACCTGATTGATATAAATGCTGGTAGGATTGCTACTGGCGAAGCAACGATAGAAGAAGTGGGATGGGAAATATTTCACTTTATATTGGAAGTAGCAAGCGGTCATAAGAAAACATGGGCAGAGCATTGGGGACTGCATAATGATTTAGCCTTGTTTAACCCAGCACCAATTACGTAATTTTAGTTATTATTTATCTGTGGTTATTTCGAACAAAGCTAAAAAAAGAAAATCTAGTCAAATGGCCTTATAATTGTGAACTTTTACGAATGATACCATACATAGATCCCTTGTCCCTGATAAAAGGTAATAAGGGATTTACGAAGGATTAACAACGTTGTTAATTTGTGGTATTCTAATAAATAGAAGGAACTTAAAAAAGATACGGATAAATAAGTTTTCTGTCGGTGTCTAAAAAATGAGGTCATTACGATTAAAACTTCAAACCCTAATAAACTTACCTATCATCATTTAAGCGCGTTTTTTATCCCATTGGCTTTGTCATCAAGTTTAACTTCCCTCACACATATTATTATTAATGGGACATTAAGTAGAGGTGAAAATGCCACCTTCGTTATCGCCTGTTATGCTGTCGCGTTTTCGTTATTTGGCATTATAGAACGTCCTATTATTAGTCTTCGTCAAACAAGCTCGGCGCTTGTGAAAAATCCCCATTCATTTAAAACGATAACGATTCTTTTTTTACAAGTGACAGGCATCATCGTGTTTATTAGTTTACTAATCAGCTATACAAGAGTAGGAGATTGGTTATTTGTCCATTTTTTTAATGCTAGTGAGGATATGGTGTACACCATTTCGCAAACCTTTAAAGTGATTACGCTAGTCGTGATTTTTTCGGGAATTCGTGGAATTTATCAAGGATTTATGATCAATCAATTAGAGACAAAATGGATTACGATTGGCGTCGTGCTCCGACTTTTAGCGATGCTATTTGTCGCCTATGTGTTTATACAAACAGATCGAGTTACGAGCATGGTTGGGGCGTTGATCTTTTTAATTGGTATGATCATAGAAATGGTGATTAGTGTCTGGAGAGGGCAACGGCTTTTATGGAAGCAAAAGAATAATAAAGAACCATCCGTAGGGAAAAAGGAAATGCAACAATTTTATACCCCCCTCGTTTTCTTTTTTGTGATTCAGACGCTGCTCATACCTGTTGTCTACGCCTTTTTAGCGAAGACGAATAATATTGAAGCAGGAATCGCTTCGTTTGCTTTAGCCTATAGCATTTGTCAATTACTATTAAGCTTTTTCATGTTTACCCATCAAATCGTTTTACAATTTTACGATGAAAATAAAGAAAAAGTGATTCATTTTATCGTCATCATTAGCCTCATTCCAGCACTATTATTAGGAATATTATGTGTCACAAAAGCAGGACCATGGTTTATGGATGTGATCATGGGAGCTGATCCTTCTTTGTCAAAAATGACGATTATGGTGCTAACCTTTTTTCTCTTTCGGGCTTTATTATTTCCGTGGGTTGATTTCTTAAATGGGTATTTAATGCTTAAAAAGCGGACGAAAAAGATGTTAATGGGACAGATTGCCAATTTTGTGACTGTCTTCCTATGCCTTATTGTTTTTGTTGCTTTTTTTCCTGAATGGAATGGCATTATCGGTGCTGCTTCTATTTCTATTGGTGAACTTACCGGACTAGGAGTTGTGCTCTTTAATGTGGTTCGGGTGAGTAAAGAACCTACTTCTTCAGCCTTAAAGAAAAATAGCTTAAAAGTGGAGTAGGAATTTTTAGAATATACTCACTCCTCCCACGCTTTCTAGTGTATACTATCAGTAGAAAGGGGCATCACACAAAATGTATAAAGCGATAATTTTTGATTTAGACAATACGCTTCTAAATTATTCTAAAAGTGAATGGGAATCGATGCAAAATACAGTAAATGGGCATGGCGTAAGTCAGAGCGAGACTTTTGATTGGGATAAATTTTGGAGATGCTTTCAAAAAGTCAATATGCAGTATTGGAATGATCGAAATAAAGCGGGTCATCATATATTAGAGGTACTTGAATATTCTTTTAAAGATACTTTAAAAGAATTAAAATGCGATGATTCTGTATCACAGGTATTAGCTGGCCAATATTGGGAAACGTTTTGTCAGACCTGCCATTTTGAGGAGTATGCGCCAGATCTATTATCTTATCTTCATGGAAGTTATAAATTAGCGATTATATCAAATGGGATTGGGGAAGCCCAAAGAGGTAGGCTTGCAGCAGGGGGAATGGATCATTATTTCGATAGGTTAATTATTTCGGATGAGGTAGGCTATTGGAAGCCTGATAAGAAAATATTTGAGACAGCACTTAAACAATTGGATATCAATCATACGGAGGCTTTATTCATCGGAGATTCTTTGCGAGATGATTATTCTGGTTCCGTAAATGCCGGGATTGATTTTTGTTTTTATAATCCAAAGGGGATCCCGCTTGAAAAAGGATTCCACCCAGCATTTACGATTAAAAGTTTGCAGGAAGTGAAAGAGATTTTAGGAAATTATACAAGTGGAGAGAGGGAAACCATATGAACTATGAAAGAGGCGGGGTCGTTTTCATTGGTTGTATCATCCTTGGTGTTGGTTTAGGGCTTTTATTTGATAAAGTAGGGCCGGTTCGATGATCGGTCTTGGTGTGGGCTTTATCGCTATGGGATTTTTTCGTAAAAACAGATAAAGAGGGGGAAAAGAGATGACCTATGAGCCACCGAAGCAAACGATTGGAGTAGCTGCTTTTGTTACTAATGAAAAGGGAGAGGTGTTACTCCTGAGAACCCACTGGCGCTCAGATACATGGGAAATGCCAGGTGGGTGTGTCGAAGTTGGGGAGCCACTGGATGAGGCCGTTTGCCGGGAGTTTTTTGAAGAGACAGGTGTGACGATTCGCCCGATTGGCATTACGGGGGTTTATTTTAATCAAACGAAGGCAACTGTAAGCGTTGTCTTTAAAGCTGAGTATGTGAGTGGAGAGATCAAGATTCAGCCGGAAGAGATCCTCGAAGCTCGCTATATATCGATTGATGAAGAAAATATTGGTCATTATATTACCCGTCCGCAGCAAAGGTCTCGTACACTTGATGCAATGAAAGCGAAAAATTTTGTTCCATACGAGACATGGGAAATGAAGCCGAACTATCAGTTGAAGACAAGGCTGGATGAAAGGAGAAGACATAATGACGAATGATTTTTACTGTGATGAGGTGTTAAATGGGAAAACGCAAGTAGAGAAAGTCTATGAAACGGAGAATGTCTTAGCCTATTATCATACAAGGCCTTTCTATCAAGTCCATATTGTCGCCATTCCCAAAAAGCATATCCCATCCCTTACAACGATAGAAGATCACGAATTGTTGTTGGAATTAATGGGTGTGGTGCAAAAGGTTCCTAGTAAGATTGAAGAAGAACACGGGGCTTGCCGCGTGATCACTAATCTCGGCGCTTATCAAGATTCCAAGCATTTGCATTGGCATATCGTGTATGGAAAAAAAGTGTAATCATTTTAGAAAAGTTAATTATAAGGGGGGAAATTATGGCTGGTTATGATTCATTTGCAGATACTTACGATCATATCATTCGAAAGCGCTTGCCTATAAATGAGCTGAGCTTTCAATTCATATTGAAGCAAATCGATGAAATAAAAGGCCGGAAAATTTGTGATCTAGGATGTGGCCAAGGCGAGTTAAGTCGGCGACTCATAAAATGTGGCGGGCTTGTCACTGGGGTAGATATTAGTCAAGACTTACTTCGAATCGCCCGGTCTTATCCTGATGCCGATGCCGCCCACTGGGTAAAAGACGATGCGCAAAGTTTACAGAGTGTTTCAGAAAATGAATATGATTTTGTTGTTTCGAGTTTAATGCTGATGGATTTGCCCGATTTTCAAAAAGTGTTCGACTCCTCTTATCGAATTCTTAAGCCAAAGGGAAAAATGATTTGGGTTATCACTCATCCTTGTTTTCAGTCCCCTTATAGTGAGACAACCGAAAATGGTATGAGAATCATAAAGAAATATGCAGAGCAGTGGTGGAAATCTGAAGGAGAAGGGACGATACGGGGCACATTAGGAGCCTATCATCGTCCTTTGGAAAAATATATAAATTCCTTTATTTCTACAGGATTCCGTTTACTGGCGATGAAGGAATTAACGATTCCGAAAGAGGTCCCACTTGAAGGACGACAAAGAACGCATCATGAAATTCCGCCTTTAATCGGTGTAGTCGGTGTGAAAGTGTAAGATGATTATCTCATAGAGATAGGGAATTTCGGATGAAACAATGATTTTAATTTGAAATAAAGCAGGCTAAGGCTTGTTTTTTCCTGTGATTGTTTTTCTAACGCTTATGATTACACAAATGATCGGGATCCTTTTTATTAAATCGTAGATTCAAATCCGTGTTTGGATGTATGAAAATGCAAAGGCACCGCAAAAATATAGATTCAAGAGTCGTTTGGATGTCCGAAAATGCGAAGGAACTGTAAAAACGTAGATCCAAGAGGCGTTTGGATCTGCGAAAATGCGAAGG
Organism: Lederbergia sp. NSJ-179; assembly: GCF_022867885.1. Taxonomy (GTDB): domain Bacteria; phylum Bacillota; class Bacilli; order Bacillales; family Bacillaceae_C; genus Lederbergia. The sequence goes on from NZ_JALIFP010000002.1 coordinate 88,623, forward strand.
AACTGCAAAAACGTAGATCCAAAGCGTGTTTGGATGTCCGAAAATGCGAAGGAACTGCAAAAATATAGATCCAAGAGCCGTTTGGATGTCCGAAAATGAAAAGGAAATGCAAAAACATAGATCCAAGAGGCGTTTGGATGTCCGAAAATGAAAAGGAACTGCAAAAACATAGATCCAAGAGGCGTTTGGATCTACGAAAATGCAAAGGAACTGTAAAAACGTAGATCCAAGAGGCGTTTGGATCTGCGAAAATGCGAAGGAACTGCAAAAACGTAGATCCAAAGCGTGTTTGGATGTCCGAAAATGCGAAGGAACTGTAAAAACGTAGATCCAAGAGGCGTTTGGATCTGCGAAAATGCGAAGGAACTGCAAAAACGTAGATCCAAAGCGTGTTTGGATGTCCGAAAATGCGAAGGAACTGCAAAAATATAGATCCAAGAGGCGTTTGGATCTGCGAAAATGCGAAGGAACTGCAAAAACGTAGATCCAAAGCGTGTTTGGATGTCCGAAAATGCGAAGGAACTGCAAAAATATAGATCCAAGAGGCGTTTGGATCTGCGAAAATGCGAAGGAACTGCAAAAACGTAGATCCAAAGCGTGTTTGGATGTCCGAAAATGCGAAGGAACTGCAAAAATATAGATCCAAGAGGCGTTTGGATCTGCGAAAATGCGAAGGAACTGCAAAAATATAGATCCAAGAGGCGTTTGGATGTCTGAAAATGAAAAGGAACTGCAAAAACGTAGATCCAAAGCGTGTTTGGATCTGCGAAAACGCGAAGGAACAGTAAAAACGTAGATCCAAAGTACGTTTGGATCTACGAAAATGCAAAGGAATGGCAAAAACATAGTAGAATCCTCTCTTTGTGTACAAAACACCCAGGAATTTGCAAAAATGTAGATCAAGAAGCTTTCTTGTTGCTTCAAAAAATATCCCTTCAATCTTATTGTATTTTGCTCGTTTAATGGGAAATATCGTTTCGTTTGTTTCACTGGGCAATCTTGGTAATTTCCCTTGCTCATTGTCCCTAGCCATAAAAATTGCTACAATATAAATATCGAATACGGATAAAGACAGGAGTGTCAGTTTGCCAAAATTACGAAATATTCTTTTATTATTGATTGTGGTATTCGGGTTTTGGCATTTTTATGGGGAAACCTTGAAGGAGTCTGGAGTTTCAGGAGTTTTGGGTAAATTCCAATCAGATCTTCATGCCATAAAAGAAAATCCGAAAATAAACGAAACGATCGAATCTCTACAATTCCAAGTTCAGCATTTATTTAAAATATCACCTCAAGAAGAGTCACAAGAATTGAAGCAGAAAATGGTTAAAAAGCCGAATTTGAAAAATCCAGATGATCAAATTTTCTCTGTTCATAATATTGAAATAGGGGATGCGCGAGCAGAGGTTGAGAAAAAAATTGGAACACCTAATCGTTCAACGATGAATGAATATGGTGTGGAGTGGGTGGCCTATCATGAGCAATATCACAATTTTATGATGGTGGCTTATGATGAGGATGACCTCGTAGCGGGGTTATACACAGATCAAGATTTAATTGCCTCTAAAATAGATGTAACTTATGGGACACCTAGGGAATCCGTCCTCGAAACGAATGATGACCCACTTCAATATATCCGCAAAGGCTGGGTTTCCTATCAAATCAATTCGAATGATGAATATGATTTGTTTCTAATGGACGATCAATATGTAACGATCTTTTATGACCAGCAGGAAAAAAACACGGTAACGGCTATTTTGATTATTGATGAGAAACTTGAGCAGAGAAAAGAAAAAATATATGGAGAGCCTAGTGATGAGCTGAAAGAAGGATTTGAATATCAGTTATTTGATTTGACAAATGCTGTGAGAGTCAAAAATGGTCTGCCTGCTCTTACTTGGGATGAAGCAGTGATGAAAACAGCCCGTGGGCACAGTACAGATATGGCGGAAAATGACTATTTTAATCATACAAATCTTGAGGGGAAATCACCTTTTGACCGGATGGCAGAAGATGATATTGTGTATCAAATGGCAGGTGAAAACATTGCGATGGGTCAATTTAGCAGTATTTTTGCCCATGAAGGACTGATGAACTCACCAGGTCACCGTAAAAATATTCTTCAAAAGGATTTTCAAGCGTTAGGTGTAGGTGTCGATTTTAATAAGGACGGGCAACCGTATTTTACAGAGAACTTTCTAAGCCCTTAATTGTATGTGAATAGGTCTGCTAGTAGCGAGCAGACCTCGTTTTTGGTTCAGAGAGAGTGGGAGCATAATAATAGAACGTAAATTCGGATATAGGGAAGGAACTTTCTTATTTGTGGCGAAGTATACAGAAGAGTACAATTTGAAGGGGGATAAAAAAGTGATTGACAATGAAAAGCAAACATTATTGAAAGAATTTAAACAGTGGCCAATATTTGTAGGGCAACTTGATCCAGCCATTTGGGATAAGCCTGTTGGTGAGGGGAAATGGGCAGTCCGTGATGTGGTGAGTCATATTTTACTTTGGGATCAGTATTTTTATGAAGAAGCGATTAAGCCGATCTCGGAGGATCAACCTTTGACCGTGAGACATTTGGATTTTGATACTTTCAATCAAAACGCCCGCGAATTTGCAAAATCAAAAACTGACGATGAGTTGATTAACTTGACTCGTGCGAATCGTGAACAGATAGTAAATGCCATTCGGGAACAATCAGATGAAAACTTTGAAAAGGTCTACCAAGACGCCGAAGGACATCCCTTTGCTGTAAAGAATTATTTGCGTGATTTTATTTGGCATGATCAGCACCATAGAAAGCAAATTGAAGCATTGATGCTGACTTTCTCATCTAAGTAGCACAATGTTAGGGGATAACCGCGGAATTTAGTCAAAGCACTAATTTTGAGATAAAAAAGTAGTACTTGAGGTAATAAGACCGCTAGTGCGCTTATCTTACTAACGGTCTTAATATATAGGGGAAAGGCTCGGATATGATGTGAAGTAAAAAACAACAGAGGATTTTTAATAATCAATCCCATGTATACAATGATCATACGTCCATTGTATAATTTTTTCATCATTGTTCGTTTCGTAGAATTCTGATAATAAGTGATTCCATACTTCCAATTGTTCTTCATTAATATTGACAATTCCTACACCATTCAACATCATGATTGTATTGGCGGATACAATCGCGGTCCGTTTATTTCCGTCCCAAAACAGTTGGGACCGCATAGCATAATACATATATTTTAACGCTTTGTATGTCCATGACATTTCACCATTCATAATGTCTTGTATAGTAGCCGCAACCTCGGATTCAATCGGAATGGCAGGAGTATAGTCTACCCCATGTATTCCTACCTGACCCGTGCGCAAAACGCCCCATTCCAGTGACTCATTATAGGAGATAAAACTGTTTATTTTACAAGCGATTGATAAATCAAACTTTGCATCTTTAGGCAGTTTTAATACATATTGATAGGCATTTTTCAGGTTAAGGATGACCTGTATATCATCTATACTAACTCCACTTACGCTCATACCTTCGACAATGGTTTTTGTTTGCGGAAATGTAGTTTTGACTTTTTCTAGACGTGAAGCGGAATGGATTAGACCGACAATGCTTTTTTTTAATAAAAATCTGGACTCTCGATCGTTGAGATTGTATTTATCTTTAAAAATCATTCATCCTACCCCTTTCAATAAGATGTAATCATTACCTAATTACCATCTTTTACCTGTCCTCTTTACAATTATACCTAATTTCTTTGTCTATGACTCTCCAAAAGACTGTTTGATTCCCACTTAATCGGTCTTACGTACTTAACAAATGGTCTTTCACTATCAAAAAATAACGCTTATATTTTGTTCACTGTCATGATTGTTGTTATAATTTTTTTAAAAGAATTCATTTTGGGTGAGCTTATGAAGAAAAGATATGAGAACTTAAATCAAGTTGGGATTAATACATCGTTTAGAGATATGATGAAGTGGTCGAAAGAACGACGCAACAAGGTAAAGGATTTAACCGTGAATATTGAGCAATGTCCACATAAACAGGTTGAAAAAATTGCGGAAAATAGGAGCAGGACTTCCTATACATGGATTGGGCATTCTACGTTTCTTATTCAAATAAACGGGCTGAATATTTTAACCGATCCTGTTTGGGCCAAACGGATGGGTTTTCAAAAAAGACTGACAGAGCCGGGAATTCCACTTGCGGATCTGCTGGAAATAGATGTGGTTGTCATCTCCCATGGACACTATGATCATTTAGATTTTCCTACGCTGAAAAAATTGAAAGGGAATCCACATTATTTTGTGCCGGTAGGGTTAAAATCGCTTTTTTTACGAAAAGGTTATCGGAATGTGACGGAGCTGAATTGGTGGGAAAGCGCGGAATTTAAAGGACTCACCATTCATTTTGTCCCAGCCCAGCATTGGACGCGAAGAACGCTTACAGATATAAATACTTCCCATTGGGGAGGATTTGTTTTTCAAGGTTCTAAGGAAACGATGTATTTTGTTGGGGATACAGGATATTTTCCCGGATTTAAGGAGATTGGCGAGCGATTTGCGATTGACACGGTGTTTATGCCAATTGGGGCGTACGAACCGGAATGGTTTATGAGCGATTCTCATATTAATCCGGAGGACAGTGTGAAAGCGTTCCTTGAGTTACAAGCAAAAACGTTTGTGCCAATGCACTATGGCGCTTATCGCTTGGCGGATGACACAGGCCCAGAGGCATTGGAGCGTTTATATCGAGAATGGGAAAAGCGGCAGCTTCCTGAGGCACAATTACGGGTCTTATTGTTAGGGGAAACGGTTATGCAAACGGGACCAAACTCTTAATAGCTGCATAGATTAACGGTATTAGTCAAGGTGGATGAAGTAAGATAATCTCTCACTTTGTAGGAGTCAGGTTGTTGAGGTCCGATCGTAGAATTTGCTGCGTAATGATATCCAACAATCGTTTATCCCGAATCAACTGGCTGTAAGCCCCCGGTTTCACTTGATGAACAATAAGAGAAGGGGAACAAGAGTGGCTGAAAATTATTTGTATCATGCAGTTACCGAAAAACCTATGAAGCTTGGACAAATCATAATTTTTGATCATAACCATCATAATGGTGTGTATCGTCGGGTTATGACTTGTAAAAATATATTAGATGGAGATAAGCCTATTGATAAAGATTCGAAATTTATACTTTCAAACTTGGAATACTGGACTGTTAGAACATATAGAGAATTAGCGTTGGAAAAGGTTAGACTGGAAAACTATCCAAACTATCCTTCTAGAATGTCATGTTTATACACCTCAAAAACTTTATCAGATGCGGAAATGTGGGCTAATTCATTTATCAATAGTGATAGAAAAGTTTATCAAATTGTTAAATTACGAACAAATGGCAAGGTATTCGATGGTGATGCGTATAATGTATTTGATGGAACGGATAATGCCGAAGAAAATGAAAGAAATGCAGATTACTATTGGAGTAATAGACCTAACAAACTTGGTAAAGAGCAATTGGTTGAAACGTTGGTAGATGGTAAGATAAAGGTTGTAGAAATAGTAAAGGAATTTCCTCAAACAGCCCCCTTATCTTAAGAACAGACGGAAGATTTAGAGCTCCTTTTCCCGAATGAACTAGCAGGTCAATTTTGTGATCCTCTAGAATAGTAATAGAGTAAGGACAAAGAAGGGTGGAGAGACAATGGAAATGCCAACTCATATCGTTGCAGCCGCTGGAATTGTGGAAGATGATCAAGGGAATATTTTACTTGTTAAAACACACCATGGTGGCTGGGTGTACCCAGGTGGGCAAGTGGAAGTCGGAGAAAATGTGATTGATGCGGTGACGAGGGAAGTAAAGGAAGAAAGTGGGATCGACATCATTGTTTCGCACTTAATGGGGGTCTATTCCAACACAGGTACACATAAATGGTATGACGGTGTCACAGATGTGCCAACAAAGGTGATGTTTGATTTTATCTGCAAGCCAATAGGAGGAGAATTAGCAACCTCAGAAGAAACCTCGGATAGCCGCTGGGTTGCGAAGGAACATGTTTTAGATATGGTCGAAGCCCCAGCTATACGCACCCGTTTCCAGGCCTACTTGGATTTTGATGGAACCGTTCAGTATATGGACTATGTCACGAAACCTACATTTGAATTGAAAATGAAAAGGGATATTTAAACGAAGGAATGGGGGAGAAAAGAATGATCCAATATCCGTTTTTACAAAAAGGGGCTACGATTGGTGTGACAGCCCCTTCCTCAGGGGTGAGAGTGGAGCTGCATCCCATTGTAGAACAAGCATGTCAACGTTTAGAGCAGAAAGGATTTACGGTAAAATGCGGTACGACGGTTTGGACACAACATAAGGCCAAATCAGCATCGGCAGAAGAACGGGCTGCTGAATTGAAGCAAATGTTGCAGGATGAGTCGATCGATATACTCATACCGCCTTGGGGTGGAGAATTATTAATAGAAATCTTAGAATATATCGATTTTGAACAACTTCCAAATAAATGGATTTTAGGTTATTCCGACAATAGCCTTTTATTATTGGCGATAACATTGACAAGCGGAATGGCCACTGCACATGGTACAAACTTACTGGATTTACGAGGAGAATATTCGGATGAGACAACAGCCATGTGGCAGCAAGTATTATCAACAAAGGTTGGAGAGTCGGTTGTGCAATACTCTTCTCCTAAGTATCAAAAGGAATGGCGGCATGGTCATCCTTCCCCATGTGTTTTCCATCTAACAGAACAAACGATCTGGAAAACAGTTTCGGATCCTCATATAACGATAAAAGGCCGTTTACTAGGTGGATGTATCGATGTGATTCGTCATTTGATTGGTACACCTTATGGAGACGTTCAAAGGTTTAAACAACAATTTCTTCATGGCGATCCTATTTTATGGTATTTAGAAAATTGCGAGCTATCAACAACTGATTTAAGGAGATCACTCGTTCATATGAAACTAGCAGGGTGGTTTGAGGGAAGTTCAGGCATTCTATTTGGAAGAAGCTCTGCGAATCAGCCAGTTGGAAATTATACTGCTGAGGATGTTTATCAAGAACTCTCAGACGAACTGGGCATCCCGATTATTTATGATATCGATTGTGGGCATGTTCCTCCGCAAATAACATTCATAAACGGAGCTTATGCGGAAGTAAAAGTAGAAAATGGAAACGGAACGATTCAACAACACTTTTTGCCTTAATGATGTAAGCAATGAAAGGAGGGGGGCAGAAGCATGAATACCATTTCTGCCCGCTTGAAAAAAATAATCAAAGGCTATACATGGCAACAAGTCACCATTGGTCATTCAGAAGCAAGTACCTTTTTACTAAAAAAGGGGAATCACTCACTTTACTTGAAAACACAGTCAACAAATGCCAGTGAATCCATACGAAATGAGAAAGAGAAGATGGAATGGCTTCAAGGAAAATTAGCCGTGCCAGAGGTACTCTATTATGAAGAAGATGAAAAGAAGGAATATTTATTAATGACGGAAATCAAAGGCATCAATGCTTCTGACTCTTCTTATCAAAACGATCTTCCGCTATTAATCAAGTTATTGGCAAAAGGATTAAGAGAGATACATAGTATTGGTGTAGACCATTGTCCTTTTCAATGTACCTTAGATGTGACGATAAGAGAAGCGCAAGAAAGGGTAGAAAAAAATCTCGTTGATATTGAAGATTTTGATGAAGAACGAAAGGGAAAGAGTGCCGAAGAGTTATTTCAGGAAGTGCTTGAGAAACGCCCTTTAGATGAAGAGCTTGTTTTTACCCATGGAGACTATTGTCTTCCGAATATTATTCTTCAGAACGATGAAGTGAGTGGTTTTATAGATCTGGGGAGAGCAGGCGTATCTGATCGTTACCAGGATATCGCTTTAGCTGCTTGGAGTATTGCGCATAATGTTGGGAAACAGCATATCCCACTCTTTTTGAAGGAATATGGATTAGAGGAGGTAAACCAAGATAAAATATATTTTTACCAACTTTTAGATGAGTTCTTTTAGACTGTCCATACGAAAAAGAGGACTTAAAAGGAGCGAGAAAACGCCGTAATCGAAAATTTATGTGAAGGTGATGGAGAAAAATCCTTTAGTAATTCATTATTCCGAAATGGGGGAAAACAGTTGAAATTTACAAATGAGCCCTCATTCGTTATCTTTTCTACAGCGCATATTGCAGCTGTTATAGTCGGTTTTATAATCGTTTATATTCTATTTGTGACGAGGAAAAAGTGGGATGGTATTGGGGCAATAGAGAAAATTTTTGCTATATCCTTATTGATCATGGAGTTACTTTACCAAACCTGGATGTGGAAAACGGATCGTTGGGATGTGAGTTATTCTCTGCCATTGGAGTTATGTAGTATAAGTCTGATCTTGACGATTGGGCTTTTATGGACAGACAACAGACATTTGCATGATTTTGTCTTTTATGCCGGAATTGGGGGAGCCCTGCAAGCGATCATTACACCAGATTTAGAGCTTAGTTTTTCTCATTTCCGCTATTTTCATTTCTTTTATACACATTTCGGTATCATCCTAACAGCTTGCTATTTTACGTGGGTGAAAGGGTATCGCCCAACCTTCAAGGGGCTCCTAAAAACAATGCTGATCCTAAACTTGCTTGCTCTAATTGTCTTCGTGGTGAATCAATTGGTGAAAGGGAATTACATGTTTTTAAGGAATAAACCTGATGGGGGAAGTTTATTGGATTATTTAGGTCCATATCCTTGGTATCTTTTATCTATGGAGTTCGTGGCATTTTGTATCTTTATTTTCCTTTGGGGGATTTTTAGAGAAGATGAGGAGTTATAATGTATTAGAAATTAGGGGGGAGCTTTCATGAAAGAGACTAAAAGGCCAACTCCATTAGAGGCAGCTCAACTTGTAATTGATAAACATTTCCCTAATTGCCAAGCCGCATTATTAGCGGGGAGTGTGGTGCGTGGAGAAGCAACTGCCACATCTGACTTAGATATGGTGATTTTCGACCAGAAGCTTACATTCTCTTATCGTGAGTCATTCATTGATTTTGGTTGGTATATTGAATGTTTTGTTCACAACTTTACTTCCTATAGAGAATTTTTTGAGAACGATTGCAAACGGGCCAAACCCTCCATGCCCAAGATGGTTTCCGAAGGGATTGTTTTGCGAGGGGCTAAGAATTTAGACACGATCAAAAAAGAAGCGAATGATTTATTACGGAAAGGACCAGAAAAATGGACAATAGAAACGGTAAATATGAAGCGATATTTTCTAACGGATGTACTGGATGATCTTAAAGGTTGTTCTAAAAGAGAAGAAGCGATTTTTCTAGTGAATGCGCTTGCTGATTTATCAGTCGAGTTCATTTTGCGAATGAATGGTCAATGGATCGGTTCTTCCAAATGGACAATTCGTGCCTTGAAAAATTTTGATGAAAGCTTAGCCGAAAATTTGGTGGAAGCCCTTGAAGCTTTTTATCAGCAGGATGATAAGGATAACATCATTCGATTCGCTGAGGAGATTTTGCAGCCTTATGGGGGCTTGTTATTTAATGGATTTTCAATGGGGAAAACGGAATAGAAGGGGAGGAGATGAATGCTAAAACGCAAATACGGTGACAGGACAGGATGGAAACGAATTCTTGATCGAGAATTTCGGCAAATGTTTTTAGATACAGAAGAATTCACAGGGAATATCACATTGTTAAAGATTCATAAAGTGATAGAACCTTCCTTTGTACAATATCGTGATAAAAGAGTTTGTATTGTGGATGATGGGTATTATTGGTTACAGCATTTTCCAAAGGATCAGCATTATTCTGTAACAACTATGTTCGATGCTAGAGGTAAGATTATCCAGTGGTATATCGATATTTGTAAAGAAAATGGCATAGAAAACGATCGTCCGTGGATGGACGATTTATTTCTTGATATTGTCGTTTTACCAACAGGGGAGATGTTTTTAAAAGATGCGGATGAACTTGAGGAAGCACTAGAAAAAGGAATGATCGATGGGAAATTGTACCAAATGGCATGGAAAGAAGCGAATCAATTGAGTGATCTCATTCGAAATGAACAATTTTCATTATTAGGATTATCAAAGGAGCATATGATGAAGTTGCTCCATAATGGGAAATAGATGGGAGGGAACGAGAAAATGAAAGCAGCGGTTCAAGCCGTTTTTCTCGATCGAGATGGAACAATAGGGGGACATGATTACGTTGTATCTCCTGGTGATTTTGAGTTGTATCCAAATGCGATAGAAGCGATAAAACTTTTAAAAAAGGAAGGAATTCTTATTTACTCATTTACGAATCAACCAGGAATCGCTGCAGGGAAAAGCACAATCCAAGCGTTTGAAAAAGAGCTGAAAGGTTTCGGTTTTGATTCTGTCTATCTTTGCCCACATAGTCATGAGGAAGGGTGTCATTGTCGAAAACCCGCACCAGGAATGTTAAAAAAAGCGGTAGAGGAACATGGATTAGATCTAAAAAAATGCGCCGTCATCGGGGATCGGTGGACAGATTTAATGGCCGCGAATGAAGTGGGGTGCCTGAAAATTTTAGTGAAGACGGGTGCAGGTCTAGAGACCAATGATCGTTACAAGCAAAATAAATTTTTTGGGAAATGGACGGAGGTGGAGCCTGATTATATTGCGAATGATGTATTGGAGGCTGTCCAATGGCTGAATGGTCTTAAATGAAAGAAGTGAAGGATGTATGGAATGAGTGATACCTGTTCGACAGCTTTTATGTTAAAGCTTCAGGATGTCAGCCATATTGGATCAAGCTTCGTCCATTTCTTAACTATAGAAATGGACGATCCAACAGGCTAACATGACGGAGCTAAGGTGTTTTCCGATCCTCCACATCAAGTCTTGATCCATCGTTAAACGTGATTTCAACCTCAAATTTTTCATAATCCTTGTCAAGTCCGAATGCGTTTAACACTTGATCAATGGTTTCTTGATCACTGCTATCCTTCGTTAGAGTTAATTTTTCTGCTTTGGTATAAATGCTATCAAAGGCCTCTTTTCCCTTCAGGAATTCATTATTGATTTCATCTTCGACTTTTGCCTCAATAGGGCGATTTTTGTCTTGTTCGATTTCCGCTTCGTATTCTTGATCCTTCCCATAAGAAATTTCCATTTCTATTTCAGCGAAATCTAGTTTGTCCATTTGCGATTTCATTTGTTCTTGATCATCCGAATCATTCGTTTGATCAGTAGTAGTTGAATCATTCACAGAATCATGATCATTTGTGTCCTTGCCTTGTTCATTTGTATTATCCTGTGCCTTATTCGTTCCATTTATACCCCCACCGCTTTGACAAGCGCCTAAAAAGCCGATTAGGACAAGAGAATAAAAAACCAGAAAGATGCGCTTCATATTAAAACCTCCATTGATTCGTTTTTTCCTATTTCACTTTATTTTCGATCTTCGATATTTAATGTGCTTCCATCTTTAAATGTGATTTGTAATTCAAATTTGTTGTAATCAGACTCAAGATCGAAACGATTGAGCATTTCTTGGATGGTGGCTTCCTTTTCCATATTTGCATGTAATTCGAGATCTTTTAATTGTGTATAGAAAATTGTAAATGCCTCAACACCTTTATAAATGATGTTTCTGACCGTGTCTTGTATTTCTGCTTTATATTCACCAGTATCACTTTTTTGCTCATATTCGTATTCCACTTCCTGGCTAGTACCATACTCGACATCGAGATCAAACTTTGTAAAATTAAGTTCCTCCATCCTATCCGCTGCTTCTTCATCATTTTGAATTTGTCCTTCATAGGATTTATTTCCACTGTCTTCTTGTTTGATATGGTCTGGTGTTTTTTCTCTTTCTTGTTCATCATTTGGCACGACTTGTTCTTTCGGGTGGTTATCAACAGAGGGATCATTCGAACAGGCAACTACTCCTAATAGGAAGCTAACCCCTAGGAAAGATAAAAAATATTTCTTCATTTTCAAACCTCCATTATACGGGCATCTTACTATTAAGTTTTACAAATATGGTGGGATTTAAACATTTTTGCTAGAAATACTCTTTTTGCAGAAAAGTTGACAGCTTGGAGGAGTAAGTATTTTCGGGCTGAATTTTGTGTTTTAGAAATGACTCGACTTTTCGTACATCTAACCCTACTTTGGCTCTACGTTTCCGATGATCCCTTGATTTTTCGTACATCCAACTCCACTTTGGATCTACATTTTCGGTGAGCCCTTTAGTTTTCGCACATCCAACCCTATTTTGGCTCTACATTTTCGATGATCCCTTGACTTTTCATACATCCAACCTCACTTTGGATTTACATTTTCAATGATCCCCTGACTTTTTGTACATCCAAGCCCCCTTTGGATCTGTTTTCGTAAAAAAGTTGGATTGCCATGCAGCTTTTCTTTTGTTATACTTGTTTTTTGTGCGAGGAACCACATATTGACAGAGTTATGATCATGTGATATATTTTATTATGAATTGAATACTTGTTAATGGAAGAAGGAGCTACCCGCTTCTCGCCTGATCGACGCTATAAGCTGTTGGCAGGTTTAGAACTGAAATCATCATTCTTACATCATTTTGAATGAAATGCGGGTGCCTTGTGCCCGCTTTTTTTATTGTTCATTTTTAAAGCAATAGCTTGATGAGTAAAGCGTCCACGCTTATCTTTTTCCAAAACAGATGTATTCCCGAAAATATCTTGGAGGTGGCTAACTATTAGCAAAGATATGTTGGTAAATGAAGGCATTCGTGCCCGTGAACTTCGTCTAATTGATCATCAGGGTAATCAGCTTGGAGTCAAATCCCGCAATGAAGCATTGGAAATGGCTGCTCGTGTAAATCTTGATCTTGTTCTTGTTGCCCCTAATGCGAAACCACCTGTAGCCAGAATTATGGACTATGGAAAATATCGTTTTGAGCAGCAAAAAAGAGAAAAAGAAGCACGTAAAAACCAAAAAGTGATCAATGTGAAGGAAGTTCGCTTAAGTCCGACCATTGAAGATCATGATTTCAATACAAAACTTCGAAACGGACGCAAGTTCTTGGAAAAAGGGGACAAAGTGAAAGCTTCGATCCGCTTTAGGGGACGTGCCATCACTCATAAAGAAATTGGACAGCGTGTATTAAATAAATTCGCTGATGAATGTAGTGACTTGGCAGCCGTTGAATCGAAGCCAAAAATGGATGGCCGAAGCATGTTCTTAGTGTTGGCACCAAAAACCGAAAAGTAAAGTTTTGAGGAGGAAAAGAACCTATGCCAAAAATGAAAACTCACCGTGGCGCGGCAAAACGATTCAAGAAAACAAGTAGCGGAAAATTGAAACGATCACATGCCTATACAAGCCACATGTTCGCCCATAAATCGCAAAAACAAAAACGTAAACTACGTAAATCCGCCATTGTTTCGAAAGGTGATTTTAAAAGAATTCGTCACCTGCTTGACAATGTGAAATAAACCGGAACCAATAGGAGGGAATCAATATGCCACGTGTTAAAGGCGGTACAGTTACTCGCAGACGTCGCAAGAAAGTTTTAAAATTAGCAAAAGGTTATTACGGCTCCAAACATAGACTATTTAAAGTAGCGAATCAACAAGTGATGAAATCTTACATGTATGCTTATCGTGATCGCCGTAATAAAAAACGTGATTTTCGTAAGCTTTGGATTACTCGTATCAATGCTGCTGCGCGTATGAATGGTCTTTCTTATAGCCGTCTTATGCATGGTTTGAAACTAGCTGGCATTGAAGTAAATCGCAAAATGCTTGCTGATCTTGCTGTGTCTGATGAAAATGCATTTGCAGAATTAGCGAATAAAGCAAAAGCAGCTCTATAACAAGGAAATTATCCTTTTTTGAGACGAGATTTCAAAAGGAATTTCTCAATATTAGCTAACTTGTTAAGCAAAAGCCATTCCCCAAAATACGTTTAGGGAATGGCTTTTGTGCTATAGGAAGGAGAAAAAATGATCAAACAAATAGTAGCTGCTTACCTCATTTTTATCAATATTTGGGGATTTGTATTGATGAAAATGGATAAAAAAAGGGCACAAAAAGGAAAATGGCGAATTAGCGAAAAAACACTGTGGTTGATCTCATTTCTAGGGGGCGCTCCGGGAATGACGATCGGGATGTGGTGGTTCCGTCATAAAACTAAACATTTTGCATTCAAATATGGATTCCCGATTTTAGCTTTTCTGGATGTATTTCTTTTTTATTTCATGCTTGGCCGCCTGTCATAACGATTTTCACCATCCCATACACTTAAGTAAGAAGGCGGGTGATCAAATTGAATGAACCATTATTGATCATGCTTACATTTGTGCAGGGAACAGGGACGCTGGCTCCGTTGATATTTATTTTCTTTCATGTTGTTCGCCAATTTATTTTTATCCCTGTCATTATGGTCTGTATGGCAGGTGGAATTTTATTTGGCAGTGTACTTGGGACGCTTTATTCCATGATTGGATTACTTCTTTTATCGGCTCTATTTTACTTTTGTATTCGGAAAATGCCTAGTGCTTATAAGAAATTGTTGAAAATCAAAAATAAATGGTTTGGTCGTTATGCAAAAATGACGGTTGGGCAAATTGCGATTCTTCGTTTGATTCCTTTCTTTCATTATCATCTATTAAATCTTTGTTTGTTAGAAAGGCGACCCGATTTTAAGGGTTTTATGAAAGGAGCTTTTGCAACGAACTTACCTGTGGCCTTTTTTTATACCGTTTTTGGAGAATTTATTACTCATTTTACTCCCACTATCAGTGTAATTATTTTATTGGCTCTCTTGATGTTGGTCTATATTTTGCGAGAAAAAATGTCGACGGTTGCTTGGCATGAGTTTTTCTCGCAGCAAAAAGAAACGAACAAGGCCTGTTCGTAAAAAATGTCGTTGGTCTCACCACTTATTTAAGAGCCCTATTTCTTTAATGAGATAGGGCCTTAATTGATGGTTAAATGAGTAAAATAATGGTATAAAAATAAGAGTATGTTATTTCTTATTCCTAGCCATTAGTTCTTTTATCGGACTTTTCCAATCAATCGTGCTGTCGGGATAGCGTAGTTGAATTTCATTTTCAATAAATTTAAAGTCTTCATAAGACAATCCTTTTAGTAGATTGGGATTATGTGGCCAAACGAAAATGGAAACCACTTCAAAAGATCGATCTGTTGTCCCAAGATATTTTTCACCTTCAAACATGACACCGTTAAAAGTAATTAAGAAATTTTTCCTTATATTATCAGGGACATCATAAAAAAAATATTTTTTTTGCTCATGGGCTGTTTCAAGTTTACGTTTAGGATCTAATATAAATTTAATGATTTTATAGATCAGGTAAATAATAAAGGCGAAAATGGCAACTCTTAGCAGAATAAGCATGACGCAGCCTCCAATCGGTTCATCTAATAGGCCTATACGAATGAGCATTCAAAAAGTTTCATTATTTGTTATAATTTTTTTAGGAGGGATTTATAATGACAATTCAAGAATGGTTTAGTATGCAACAAAAGTTAGATCAATATATTGAAGCGGAACACGGATTACAAGATCGATCACTATTTGATGAAAAAATATTAGCCTTGCTTGTAGAAATTGGGGAGCTGGCGAATGAAACGAGATGCTTCAAATTTTGGAGTAAGAAACCAGCATCAGAGAGTGACGTAATATTGGAGGAATATGTAGATGGGATCCATTTTATCCTTTCACTTGGTTTAGAGCTCGGTTTCGCTGAACATTCCTTTTCAGTCGTTTCCCATGAAGGAAATGAAGATCTTGTCACAGGTTTCTTGAAAATATATCAGCGGGTAGAGCAACTGCGACAATCAAGATCCTTACGTGATTATGAAGAATTATTACGTGGGTATTTTATTTTGGGACAATCTCTAGGGTTTACGATTGATGATGCTCAACAAGCTTATAAAAAGAAGAATGAAATTAATTATAAACGTCAAGAGGAAGGGTATTAGTAGCATTCTGCTTTTCTTTTTTATTATAATGAAGGCAGTTCTAAATAATAAAAGGAGGGATTGGATTGACTAAACTAGATGAAACATTGACGATGTTAAAGGATTTAACAGATGCAAAAGGCATTCCAGGAAATGAAAAAGAGCCAAGAGACGTGATGAAGAAATACATAACACCTTTTGCAGATGAAGTGGAATCCGATGGATTAGGGAGCTTGATCGCTAAAAAAACGGGAGCTGAAAACGGGCCGAAAATTATGATTTCCGGTCATTTAGATGAAGTCGGTTTTATGATCACTCAAATTGATGATAAAGGCTTTTTGCGTTTTCAAACAGTAGGTGGTTGGTGGTCACAAGTCATGCTTGCCCAACGTGTTACCATTGTGACGGGAAAGGGAGATGTGACAGGAGTGATTGGTTCTAAACCACCCCACATTTTATCGGCAGAAGCACGTAAAAAACCGGTTGATATAAAAGAGATGTTTATTGATATTGGAGCTTCCAGCAGAGAAGAAGCGATGGAATGGGGAGTACGACCAGGTGATATGGCTGTTCCGTATTTTGAATTTACCGTTATGAACAATGAGAAAATGTTGCTTGCCAAAGCCTGGGATAACCGGATTGGTTGTGCGATTGCAATTGATGTATTGAAAAACCTCCAAGGGATCGATCACCAAAATATTGTATATGGGGTGGGAACGGTCCAAGAAGAAGTTGGACTCCGCGGCGCGAAAACGGCTGCTAATAAAATTCAGCCAGATATTGCCATTGCCGTGGATGTGGGGATTGCTGGGGATACACCTGGAGTGTCAGATAAAGAAGCCCAAGGTAAAATGGGAGATGGTCCGCAAATTATTTTATATGATGCTTCCATGGTCTCTCATAAAGGGCTTCGAGAGCTGATCACAGGGGTTGCAGATGAGTTGAAAATTCCTTATCAGTTTGATGCGATTCCAGGCGGTGGCACAGACGCCGGCTCGATCCATTTAGCCGCAGAAGGAGCGCCATCGATTGCGATGACAATAGCGACTCGTTATATTCACTCCCATGCAGGAATCCTTCACCGTGATGATTTTGAAAATGCAGTGAAGCTTATTACAGAAGTTATTAAAAGGTTGGATCGTGAAACAGTCGATAAAATTACGTATGAATAAATAGAAAGATTTTTTTAGAGGTGTCCCGAAGGCTGCTAGTAGCTTTTATGAGACACCTTTTATATTTGCTCTTTAACGAGTGATTTTTTAGTGTCTTTAAATCTCTTATGAACTTTTAGCCCCAGTTTCAATATTAATTTTGAATGTGTGCCTGCTGCATTTACTGAAAAGCTTTAAAACCGAAACTGTGATAAAAATTGTAAAAATTGCGTTTCCTTCGGATGCTCATATTTTAAAATAGCATAGGTTTTTGCAACAGGAAGGTTTAAAAATGGACAAGGAGCTTCTAGTAATCTGCCTTCCAATAATTCACGCCGTACAGTAGAAGAAGGCAGAAATGAAATGCCAAGCCCTTCTATGATGAATCGTCTCGTGACATGGACCTGTGAGACAGCCATCGTTTTTAACGACGAAAATTGTGAATGTAAGGATCTCAGTAAACTATCCCAGTATTCGGGATGATTATGTGTGATCAAATAGTTGTTGGCTAACAGCTCCTCTGCATCAAGCGGAGGGGCTGTCTCACTATCCCTTCCATCATGCGGGACGACAAGAATAACGGGGTCTTCATACAAAGGACGGCAAATAAGATTAGAATTCTTTATTTGCGAACGTGAAAGACCTAAATCGACTTCTCCGGCTAAAACGGCTTCCGATATATTCATTGAATCAAGCACTTGGACAGAAATTTCAATTTCTTGATGAATAAGCATGAACCTTTTTAACACATACGGC
Organism: Lederbergia sp. NSJ-179; assembly: GCF_022867885.1. Lineage (GTDB taxonomy): Bacteria > Bacillota > Bacilli > Bacillales > Bacillaceae_C > Lederbergia. The sequence continues at coordinate 106,496 of NZ_JALIFP010000002.1, forward strand.
ATAATCGATTCCGCAATTAACGGGGACATGGCCAATGTTAGCTTTTGTGAATAACCTTGACGGAAGCGATCTAATTCTGATATCCCATCTTCATATAACTTAAGCATCTTCCTAGCGATAAGTAAAAATCTTCTACCTGCCTCAGTTAAGGATACTCTTCTCCCATCCCTCGCAAACAATGGACTGCCTATCTCTTCTTCTAACAGCTTTATTTGGACAGTCACCGTCGGCTGTGAAATAAAAAGCTCATCAGACGTTTTGCGGAAATTTTCATGCTTTGCGGCAGTCACAAAAGTGTGCAACCATTTAAAATCCACTCAAATTCACCTCTAATGATAAAAATTAATTAAAATGATTAAAAAGGTTTAATTTTATTAATTAATTATACCATCTATAATAAACTTTAATAAACGATTGTCATGAAAATTGCCACAAATAAAGGGAAGGATGAGTAGTATGATTCATCAAGGGTTAAAAGGGGTTATTGCAGCAGAAACGGCAATTAGTTATATTGATGGTCAAAAAGGCTATTTAGTGTACAGGGGACGTGAGGCAAAGGAAATTGCCTTGAAATATTCCTTTGAAGAGGCAGCCTATTTCCTTTGGCATGGAAGTATTCCGACCAATGCTGAAAAAGAGGATTTAAATAAGCAATTGAAATGCTATCGTGTTCTTCCGAAAAACACGGAAAAAATTATTGCTCTATTGCCAATGGATATGGAATTAATGAGTGTCATCAGAACGGTTATTTCAAGTATGGGAAATTCACAGTTTATATGGAAGCCTACCATTGATGAAGCCATTCAGTTAACAGCCATCATACCAACGATTATCGCTTATTGGAAACGGAAAGTATCTGGATTATCAGCTATTGCGCCTAATGAGAATTACGGACATGTAGAAAATTATTTATATATGCTAACAGGGGAAAAGCCTTTAGAGATACATGTGAAAGCACTTGAAACGTACATGGTATTGACATTAGAGCATGGAATGAATGCATCAACATTCTCTGCAAGGGTCACTGTCTCAACAGAATCAGATATGGTATCTGCGATTACTTCAGCCATTGGCACAATGAAGGGACCTTTACATGGGGGAGCCCCTTCAGACGTTACGAAAATGCTGAATGAAATAGGAAGAAAAGAGCATGCAGAAAAATGGATCAGAGCAAAACTTGAGAGAGGCGAACGATTAATGGGATTCGGTCATAGGGTTTATAAAACAAAAGATCCTCGAGCTCTTGCTTTAAAGGAAAAAGCATTGGAAATTGGTCAGGATGATCCATGGCTTGCCCTTGCACTGCACGTGGAAGAAACAGCTATTCGATTGTTGGAAGAATATAAACCCGGTCGTAAGCTTTATACAAATGTAGAATTTTTTGCTGCAGCAGTCATGCGTTCTATTCAAATGGATGAAGAATTGTTTACTCCAACTTTTACAGCAAGCAGAATTGTCGGCTGGACTGCCCATGTATTGGAACAATCAGAGCGAAATGTTCTTTTTAGACCAGAATCCCAGTATATTGGTCAGCTGCCTGATTTGAAATAGGAGTATAAACAACAGTTCCCGGAACGATTTTAACACGTTGGCCCACTGTAGGTAAGAATTGCTGAAGTTTTTGTGGGAATTGCTGAACTCCGGGAGTGAATTGCTGAACTTCGGGAGTGGATTGCTGAACTTTGGGAGTGAATTGCTGAACTTTGGGAGTGAATTGCTGAACTTCGGGAGTGGATTGCTGAACTTTGGGAGTGGATTGCTGAACTTTGGGTGTGAATTGCTGAACTTCGGGAGTGGATTGCTGAACTTTGGGAGTGGATTGCTGAACTTTGGGTGTGAATTGCTGAACTTCGGGAGTGGATTGCTGAACTCCGGGAGTGAATTGCTGAACTTCGGGTGTGGATTGCTGAACTTTGGGTGTGAATTGCTGAACTTTGGGAGTGGATTGGTGAACTTCCAGGTAAGATTGTTGAACTTCCGGCTTGAATTGCTGAACTTCATTAAATGAATGACTAGTAAAGGAAAAAAGCAGCTTCATAAGCCGCTTTCTCTTTTTTTCTTATTATTTCAATCCCTGTTCCAAGGTTTCTAGCATCATATTCTGCTCTTGGCTGTCTGCATTTTGCCAAATTACTTCAAATAATACGCCTAAGCCTGGCAACATTTTTTCTTCTCCGCGTTGAATCGCATCGACAATCGTATCCTTTAATTGGGCTTGATCATTTCCCGAAACATTATGAATAACCGCTTTACGTAAATTTAAATCCATCATCATAACTCCTTTTATAATAGATGTGATACTTAGTTTTTCTCAAATGAGTGGTAATATGTATAATAAAGTAATAATCTTGGGAAAGGCTTGAATGAGATGGAATATATTCAGTCAACGAAAAATGAAAGAGTTAAATTATGGAAAAAATTACTTTTGAAAAAATACCGCGATCAAACAGATACCTATTTGATTGAAGGGGAGCATTTGATTATCGAAGCCCTGAAAACGAATGAGGTAGTAGAAGTCATGATTCAAGAGGATAAGATGGCCCCAAAGGATTGGTCATTGAATGATGAAGAAATATCGGTTTTCACTATTTCCAAAGAAATTAGCCAGCATATTTCTGATACAAAGAGTCCTCAAGGAATATTTGCTGTATGTAAAAAAAGAAAGGCTGGGGTAGATTTTACCAAACATTCTCGTTTCCTTTTACTAGACGGTGTGCAAGACCCAGGCAATATTGGTACGATTATCCGTACAGCGGATGCGGCTGGTGTGGAGGTTGTTATTTTAGCGAATGGCTCTGGTGATGTCTATAACCCGAAAGTCATCCGTTCTGCACAAGGCAGTCATTTTCATCTCTTCCTTGAGTCAGGGGATTTATTACATTGGTTGGAAAAAATAAAACAACATGATATTCCTCTTTATGGTACTGCTTTAGAAGGGGGGGACGATTTTCGGAAAGTAGCTCCAACTGATTCCTTCGCTCTTGTCGTGGGAAACGAAGGGGCAGGCGTATCGAGGGAAGTTCTTGAAAAAACAGATCAAAATCTCTATATTCCTATTTACGGCCAAAGCGAATCTCTAAATGTTTCCATTGCTGCAGGTATTTTACTTTATCATTTACGAAAACAGATTTGAATTCATGATTCGAAACGGCTATAATGAGAATATCTAAATAATCGAAAGACGTCGACGGAGAAGAGTAATTTGGGGAAAGCATCCAGGAAGAAAATGTCATGACTGAAAACATTTTTTGCCGAAGCCAAATGAAGTTCACCTCCCGAGTCGGCATCAGGACCGTTTACTGTGTGTTCAAAATGGGAGTTTTTTGAACATTCTTTTACGTAAAGATGCACCGGCACTTGCCGTTATCAGAATGAAGTGAACATGCCTAGCATGTTTATAAGGGTGGTACCGCGACGATAAGCCTCGTCCCTTTTTGGGATGGGGCTTTTTATTTTTCGACAAAAAGGAGGATTTTTCAAGTGAGAGAAAGATTACAGGAACTTAAATCAGAAGCTTTGGAAAAAATCAAACATTCTTCTAATCTGAAAGAACTTAATGATCTACGTGTTTCGTATCTCGGAAAAAAAGGTCCGATTACTGAAGTTTTACGAGGAATGGGGAAATTATCTGCTGAGGAACGTCCTAAAATCGGGGCGCTTGCCAATGCCATTAGAGAAAGTATTTCCGAGGTAATTACGGAAAAGCGGAGCGAACTGGAAAAAGCCGCTGTCCAGAAAAAATTGGAGGCTGAAACGATTGATGTGACACTTCCGGGAAGACCTGTGAAAAGAGGTAGCCGCCATCCGCTAACGAAAATGATTGAGGAAGTTGAGGACCTATTTATTGGAATGGGCTATAAAGTGGCAGAAGGTCCAGAGGTAGAAATAGACTATTATAATTTTGAAGCATTAAATTTGCCGAAAGGCCATCCAGCCCGAGATATGCAGGATTCTTTCTATATTACCGAAGATCTTTTAATGCGAACACATACATCCCCTGTCCAAGCAAGGACGATGGAAAAACATAAGGGAAAAGGTCCAGTAAAAATTATTTGTCCTGGTAAAGTTTATCGGCGTGACAATGATGATGCAACACATTCCCATCAGTTTACACAAATTGAGGGACTTGTGGTGGATGAAAATATTACAATGGCTGATCTGAAAGGAACGTTAGAAGTATTTGCGAAAAAGATTTTCGGAGAAGACCGCGAAATTCGGTTACGTCCCAGTTTTTTCCCATTTACAGAACCATCGGTTGAAATGGATATTTCTTGTAAAATTTGTGGAGGCGAGGGTTGTCGAGTTTGTAAGCAAACAGGTTGGATTGAAATTTTAGGAGCAGGAATGGTGCATCCGAACGTTCTCAGAATGGCCGGATTTGATCCGGAAAAATATACCGGTTTTGCGTTTGGAATGGGACCTGAGCGGATTGCGATGTTGAAATACGGGATTGATGATATTCGACATTTCTATACGAATGATATTCGTTTCTTACAACAATTTTCGGTACAAGAATAAGGTCAGGAGGGAAAACAATGCTTGTTTCTTATAAATGGCTGCAAGAATATGTCGATCTTGCAGGGGTAACGGCTACAGAATTAGCAGAGAAAATCACAAGAAGTGGAATTGAAGTAGATGGGGTAGAGCAAAAAAGCGATGGTGTCAAAAAGGTCGTTGTGGGTCATATACTTGAATGTGAAAAACATCCACAAGCGGATAAATTAAATAAATGTGTCGTGGATGTAGGCGAGGAAGAACCCGTCCAAATTATCTGCGGGGCTCCCAATGTTGCAAAGGGGCAGAAGGTGGCTGTAGCCAAAGTGGGAGCGGTACTTCCGGGAAATTTTAAAATCAAAAAAGCAAAACTACGTGGCGAGGTTTCCAATGGAATGATTTGTTCCCTCCAGGAATTGGGAATAGAGGGAAAGCTGGTACCGAAGGAATTTGCGGATGGCATCTTTGTTTTTCCGAGTGAAGTGAAGGTGGGAGCCAATGCTTTGGAATTATTGAATTTAGATGATGAGGTATTAGAGCTTGACCTCACACCGAATCGCGCAGATGCCCTCAGTATGCTTGGAATGGCTTATGAGACAGCAGCGATCCTTGACAAAGATATAAAATGGCCAGAAACAGATGTAAATCCTTCCGCAGAAAAGGCCGAGGATTCAATTTCTGTAAAGGTGGAGACAACGGAGGGTTGCCCATTATATACGGCAAAAGTGATTCGCAATGTGAAGATTGGGCCCTCGCCATTGTGGATGCAAGCTCGTCTTATGTCTGCTGGGATTCGGCCTCATAATAATGTGGTCGATATTACGAACTATATTTTATTAGAGTACGGTCAGCCGCTTCATGCTTTTGACTACGATAAATTTGGTTCGAAAGAAGTGGTTGTCAGGCTTGCTCATGAAGGGGAAAAGATCGTGACGCTTGATAATGTGGAGCGGACACTGACAGGTGAACAGATGGTGATTACCAATGGATCTGAGCCTGTTGCATTGGCAGGAGTCATGGGGGGAGCGAACACAGAAGTAAGTAGCGATACGACAACTGTTTTGCTTGAATCTGCCTATTTCTCCGGTGCGTCTGTTCGAGCTACTTCCAAGCATCATGGTTTAAGAAGTGAAGCCAGTACCCGATATGAAAAAGGTGTTGATCCGAGTCGAGTGCGCCCGGCAGCAGAACGGGCAGCGAAACTGATGGCAGAACTCGCAGGTGGAGAAATTTTAGAAGGTCGTGTCGAAGATGATCATTTAACGATTGAGCCTGTCACACTTTCGATCACTTTGGAAAAAATCAATCGCGTATTAGGAACGGACATTTCCGAATCTGAGGTTGTTGCTCTTTTTAAGAGATTACAATTTGAAGCCTCTGTCGAAGAGGGAACTTTTACAGTGACCGCGCCTACTCGCCGTGGTGATATTACAATTGAAGAGGATTTGATCGAAGAAGTAGCACGCTTGTATGGCTATGATCTTTTACCCAAAACTTTACCAAAAGGGGCAGCTACTGCTGGTGGTCTCACGAAAGTGCAGGAAAAACGCCGGACAGCCAGAGATTTTCTGGAGGGAGCGGGACTATACCAGACGATTACGTATTCTTTGGCTTCAGAGGAAAAATCGGCTCAATACGCGCTTGAAAGCCGTGAACCAGTGAAGCTAGCGATGCCGATGAGTGAAGAGCATAGTTGCTTACGAATGAGTATTATTCCGCAATTGCTTGAATCCCTCTCTTATAATATTGCTCGTCAGCAGGACTCGGTCGCCCTTTATGAAATAGGATCCATTTTTCTTCATAATGGCGAAAAGGAACAACCAGATGAACAAGAACATATCGCAGGTGCTTTAACAGGTTTGTGGGTAGAAAATGCTTGGCAAGGTGAAAAAAAACCCGTTGATTTTTATGTGGCAAAGGGAATTTTAGAAGGGCTTTTTGAAAAAATGGGTGTTGCTGACCTAGTGGAATGGCGGGCAGCTCAAATAGAAGGGATGCATCCAGGAAGAACGGCAGAAATTGTTTTCTCCAATGAAGTGATTGGATTTGTCGGTGAACTGCACCCAACAATGGAAAAAGAATGGGACCTCGATGATACGTATGTGTTTGAATTTCAAGCTGAACCGATCTTTCAGTATGAACTTCCTGAATTAAAATACAGCCCCATTCCTAAATTCCCATCCATTTCAAGAGATATAGCGCTTGTGGTGGATACAACGGTAACAGCCGGTACATTGGAAAATATTATTCAAGAAGCAGGGGGCAAGCTGCTAAAATCGATTAAGGTGTTTGATCTATATGAAGGAGAACATATGAACAAAGGCGAAAAATCGATTGCCTTCTCCTTAACCTATGCAAACCCCGAAAAAACTTTGACAGATGAAGAAGTCGTGAAAGCTCATGAGCGTGTTTTAGCCGCGGTGAAGGAAAAAGTAGGGGCAGAATTAAGGGGATAAAAAAACAACAAACCTGGTATGGATTACGAATTGAAAAAGCAGCCTGTGCTCTGAATGGGCACAGGCTGCTTTTAAATATTATAAACCTGCTATTTTTTTTGCCTTTCTTGTATTTGCAAAATGACTCTTAGTAAACTCGTTTAGAGCTTGTAAACCGTAGGTTCGAATGAGACGAGCGGCATCTTGATCCACTTTAGGACCAGCCCCCTTCGTCAACTTAAACCCTGCTCTTTGACTTAATTGATCCATTGCCTTGAGAAAAGCATAACGGGCTAATATCGACGCAGCAGCAACAGAAAGATGAATGCTTTCGGCTTTCGTACTAAAATAAACATTTTCACGGCAAATCTCTTTCACACCTTGTAGATGACGATAATAGACAGGAGCTTCCGCAAATTGATCTACTAGAATGGCATCAGGTTTTTCAGGTTCTATTTTTTTTAGTAAATAATTTAAAGCTTGATTATGTAATCTTGCTGTGATTTTTCCCTGTGTCATGCCAGATGCCTGAAGCTGATTATATTTTTCGTTCGATAATGTCAACAAACTATAGGGTAGAAAGGTTATTAAATCCTTTGCGATCTTTACGATTTCCGTATCAGATAAGTTCTTGGAATCTTGCACACCTAATTCTTTCACTAAAGGGAGCTGTTCTTTTTTCACATAGGCCGCCACAACTGTCATTGGACCGAAATAATCACCTTTCCCTACCTCATCAGAGCCGATCACGGACAAGGATGAAATATTAGGAGGCAAGGGGTTCCCGGAAGACTTCTTCTTAGTAGGAGCGGTTTTTGCTTTTTTCAATGATTCCCCCCATTGTTTGGCTTCTGATTCATTTCCAATACCTTGAAACATGACTTTACCAGAGCGATAAGCCGTAATGGTGCAACCTTGTTTTTTGGCTGAGAACACACTGCCCGGTGGATGGCTTGCTTTCAAAAATGGTTGATAATAAGCCTTCATTTTTTCAATTTCAGCTTGGCTTACCTGAATAACCGTGTTCGCCAACCGATCACTTCCTTTCTACAATTTATTTTAGTGTAACACAAGTCACATAAAAATAACGGACTATAGATTATCCAGGTGCTTTCACTTTTTTTATTCCCATCCCTTTTCATTCGTGATATGATATAGTGTAGAATTTTATCGAAAAGAGGGGAACAAAATGTCTGACCAGGAGAAAGTAAGAGTGTCTGTTGTGATTCATGGAAAACAATATACAATCACAGGTACGGAATCCCCCGATCATATGAAAGATGTTGCAGAAATTGTCGACGAAAAAATGCGAGAAATTCATTCCATAAATCCTAATTTGAATACAGAGACACTCGCTGTATTGACAGCCGTTAATTCAATTCATGAATATACGAAACTACAAGAAGAGTATGAGCGACTTCTTCAAGAACTCCATCGAATAAAGGAATGAAACGATTATGTTAGATTTGGCTTTAATTATTATTTTAATAGCAGGGTTTTTCATCGGACTAAAAAGAGGATTCATCCTGCAATTGATCCATATGGTTGGGTTTGTTGTTTCTTTCATTGTGGCTTATATGTATTTTGATGCATTAGCGCCAAAACTGACACTTTGGATCCCTTACCCAGATTTTGGGTCGGAAAAAGGATTTACAATGTTTTTAAATGGTTCTAATTTTGATGATGCCTTTTATCGGGCAATTGCCTTTGTCATTATTTTCTTTGCCACACGAATTGTGCTCGGGATCATCGGTTCTGCCTTAGATGTCGTTGCTAGTTTACCAATTATCAAGGTATTAAATATTTGGGCAGGTGGGATCTTAGGTGCGATTGAGGTCTATTTATTCCTTTTTATTCTTCTATATCTTGCGGCATTAGTTCCAATGGCTACGATTCAAACAGCACTGAATGATTCGACTTTGAGTGAAATCATTTTAAACCATACGCCTTATTTTTCAGCAGAAATCAAAAAATGGTGGATCGACGTTGTTCAGTCATAAAGTGATAATGAATGATGCAGGAAAAACTTCTCTTTATGAAAGGGAAGTTTTTCTTTTTACAAGTGAGTTTGATAGAATATGTGAAAGAAGAAAGTGGAACGGTTGGTGATCAAAACATGAAAATCAATAAAAAGGATGTTATCCATCTTCTAGAACAAATTGCCCTATATATGGAACTAAAAGGAGAAAATTCTTTTAAGATTTCAGCCTTTCGGAAAGCGGCCATCGCTTTGGAAGCCGATGATCGCAGTCTCTCCGAGATCTCCACATTTACTGAAATCCCTGGAATTGGGAAAGGAACAGAGGCGGTGATCAAGGAATTTATTTCGGAAGGAGAATCTGTTGTTTTAGCGGAGTTACAGGAGGAAGTACCGAAAGGATTGATCCCTTTATTACAGCTTCCGGGTCTTGGGGGAAAGAAGATTTCACGTTTGTATCAGGAATTAGGAGTAACAGATATCGACTCGTTAAAAGCGGCTTGTGAAAGCGATCGAGTGGCAGATTTAAAAGGTTTTGGAAAAAAATCTCAGGAAAAAATTCTTGCAGCGATTGCTCAGATTGGAAAGCAACCGGAGCGATTGCCCATCGCGTATATGTTGCCTTTTGCTGAATCGATTGAAGATTATTTACGTAATATAAAAGAAATCGTGAATTTTTCACGTGCTGGTAGCTTACGTAGAGTAAGGGAAACGATCAAAGATCTTGATTTTGTAATTGCTGCCCGTGATGGCCAAGCTGTGAAAGCGGCATTATTAAATATGCCAGGTGTGGAGGAAGCGACAGCAAATGGTGAAACCAAAATTACCCTTGTTTTTGCTGGACAATACAAAGTATCAGTCGATTTTCGGATCGTTCAACCAGAAGAATTCGCTTCTGCATTACACCATTTTACCGGTTCAAAGGATCATAATATTCGGATGCGTCAACTTGCTAAAGAACAAGGAGAGAAAATCAGTGAATATGGGGTGGAAAAGATTGAAACTGGTGAGGTTCGGACTTTTTCAACAGAAGCAGAACTCTATCATCACTTCCATTTACCCTATATCCCTCCTGAAATAAGGGAAGATGGCAAGGAAATAGATGAATATCACCCAGATCATAAATTAATTGAGTTAAAAGACATTAAGGGTGATCTGCATATGCATACGACATGGTCGGATGGTGCCTTCTCGATCGAAGAAATGGTGGAGGCCTGTAGAAAAAAAGGGTACCAGTATATGGCTATTACGGATCACTCTGAATTTCTAAGAGTAGTGAATGGACTTTCTCCGGAAAGATTACGAAAACAAATCGAAGAAATTCGTATATTGAATGATCAATATAATGATATCACTATATTAGCTGGCGTGGAAATGGACATCCTCCCAGATGGACGCTTAAATTATGAGGATGATATACTTGCAGAACTAGATATTGTGATTGCCTCTATCCACTCAAGTTTTTCCCAGTCTCAAGCAAAAATTATGGAGAGACTAAAAACGGCTTTGCAAAATCCACATGTTGATATTATTGCTCATCCAACAGGGCGTCTGATTGGAAGGCGGGATGGATATGATGTGGATATAGCATTACTAATGAAACTTGCTAAAGAAACGAACACGGCACTGGAATTAAATGCGAACCCGGCCCGTCTGGATCTTTCTGCTGACCACATTCGAAGAGCACACGAGGCAGGGATAAAGATTGGGATTAACACAGATGCCCATAATAGAGAAAATCTTGACTATATGAAATTAGGTGTATTATCGGGTAGAAAAGGAAGGCTTACAGCTTCATCTGTCCTTAATGCAATGCCCATAGAAGAATTGCTGCAATTTTTAAAAAGAAATGAATAGAGCGAATGGTAAGGGGGAGTCAAACTCCATGAATGATAGAATTTTAAAGACATTAGAATTTGATAAGATACGAATTCAATTAGAAAATCATGCTTCTTCTGTGTTGGGAGTAGAAATAATAAAAAAATTACGTCCATCAAGCTCTTTTGAAGAGGTTGTACGTAGACAAGCGGAAACAGATGAGGCCTCCCATGTCCTACGTTTAAAAGGTCATGCCCCTCTTGATGGGATTTTTAATATAAAACCGCATGTAAAGAGAGCGCTGATAGGGGGAGTACTGAATCCGGCAGAACTTGTTCAAATCGCAAGTACGATTCATGCTTCAAGATCAATGAAGCATTTTATCGAAGGTTTACTTGAAAATGAAGTGGAGCTCCCTATTTTAGAAGAAAAATCAACTCAAATCATTCCTTTAGGTGAGCTTGAGAAAGTGATTAAAAATGCTATTGATGATAACGGGGAAATCCTTGATTCCGCAAGCACGTCTCTAAGAAGTATACGTCAACAGTTAAGAAGAACAGAAGGCAATGTTCGTGGGAGACTAGAGGGGTTTATTCGCAATCAAAATGCGCAAAAAATGTTATCTGATGCAATTATTACCATTCGAAATGATCGCTATGTCATTCCAGTGAAACAGGAATACCGTTCCCATTATGGTGGGATTGTGCATGATCAGTCCGCATCAGGGCAAACATTATTTATTGAACCTCAAGCCGTCGTGGATCTTAATAATGCTTTAAAAGAATTACAGCTAAAAGAAAGGCAGGAAATTGAAAAAATTCTCATGCAATTGTCTGGAAATGTTGCGGAGGTTGCAGAGGAATTACAGTTGGTCGTGGAGATAATGGGTGAATTAGATTTCATCTTTGCAAAAGCTCGCCTTGGAAAGGAAATGAAAGCAACAAAACCGGTGATCAATCAAAAGGGAATCATTCGGATCAATCAAGCCCGCCATCCTTTATTAAAAAAGGAAGAGGCCATTGCGAATGATATTGAATTTGGTGGCGATTATACGACAATGGTGATTACTGGGCCGAATACTGGGGGGAAAACCATTACTCTTAAAACAGTCGGTCTTTTAACCCTTATGGCGCAAGCAGGTTTATCCATTCCCGCTTCAGAAGGTTCTGACATCGCGGTTTTTAAAGAAGTATTTGCCGATATTGGAGATGAGCAATCGATTGAGCAAAGCCTTAGCACGTTTTCATCCCATATGGTGAACATCGTAGAAATCTTAAAAAAGGTGGATCATACGAGTTTAGTTTTGTTTGATGAATTAGGGGCGGGAACAGATCCGCAAGAGGGAGCAGCACTTGCGATTTCTATTCTTGATGAAGTATATCAACGTGGGGCTCATGTGATTGCGACAACCCATTATCCTGAATTAAAGGCCTATGGATTTAATCGACCAGGCGCAATCAATGCAAGTGTTGAATTTGATGTGGAAACATTGCGCCCGACCTATCGTTTATTGATTGGTGTACCGGGCCGCAGTAATGCTTTTGAAATATCCAAACGATTGGGCCTTTCCGATTGGACAATACAGAATGCGAAGCAATTAATTGATGCCGAAAGCAATGAAGTGGAAAATATGATTGCTTCTCTTGAAAAAAGCCGTCATGATGCGGAAGAGGAATATAAAGAAGCACATAATTATTTAAAAGCAGCAGAAAAACTCCATCAAGATATGCAAAAGCAAATGATGGAGTTTTATGAAAGAAAACAGGAATTGTATGATCGTGCCGAAAAAAAAGCTACTGAGGTCATTGAGAAGGCGAAAAGAGAAGCAGAAGAAGTCATGAAGGAGCTACGAGAACTTCGCTTTCAAAGTGCTGCTCAAGTAAAGGAACATGAATTGATTGAGGCGAGACATCGACTAGAAAAGGCTATGCCAACTTTAGATCAACAAAGAGAAAATGCTAAAAAAGAAAAACAACACGATACATTTCAGCCTGGGGATGAAGTAAGAGTAACGAGCTTTGGTCAAAAAGGGCATTTAATTGAGAAGGTTGCGGAGAAAGAATGGAATGTCCAAATGGGCATTATGAAGATGAAAGTGAATGAAGAAGATTTAGAGTTTATTCAATCACAGGAAAAGAAAGAAACGAAACCGATGGCTACAGTAAAAGGTAAAGATCATCATGTTAGCTTGGAATTGGATCTGCGTGGGGAAAGATTGGAAGATGCTTTGTTTAAAGTAGAGAAATATATCGACGATGCCTTACTGGCTGGTTATCCGCGTGTCTCGATTATCCATGGCAAAGGAACAGGAGTTTTGCGCAAAGGAATTACTGATTATTTGAAACAACTCCGTCCAGTAAAACGTATAAGATTAGGAGAAGCAGGAGAAGGAGGAAGTGGCGTGACAGTAGTCGAATTCAAATGAGGCCAGGTCGGACGGTGTGGCGATTGTCATCGCGCTCTTAGGCCAACAGGATGTTGGTCAGAACAGCGTTGCGCCAGGACGGCGCGAACTTAGCTGTTCATCCTTATTCTAAACCTTAAGGCAGAAAGGCAGAGCTAGTGCTTTTATAAGAGAGGGGAAGGATTGATGGCGACTTCATTTTGGGAAAATTCGGTTGTACAAACAGCAGGTTATTATACAGTCTCTGTTCTTTGCATGGTTGTCTTCCTGTTTATATTTGAACTGGTGACGAAATATAAAAACTGGGAAGAAATCAAAAATGGAAATATTTCCGTTGCAATGGCAACGGGAGGGAAAATCTTCGGGATTGCCAATGTTTTTAGACATTCCATTCTTCATCATGATACATTATTTGTGATGATTGGTTGGGGAGTTTTTGGTTTTTTCCTGTTGTTGACAGGTTATTTTATCTTTGAATTTTTAACACCAAAATTCAATATTGATCAAGAAATTGAAAATGATAATCGGGCAGTTGGATTTATTTCCATGATAATATCGATTGGTCTTTCGTACATCATCGGCGCAAACATTCAATAAGGGTGGGAAAAATGAAGTGGAGAAATTGGCTAAAGTGCTGTTAGTGGTAGGCGCGATCTTCTTCATACTTGGCGTTATCTATCTTATAAAGATATAGTAAAGAGTGCTTCAAAGTTGTTTTTCCACTTTGAGGCACTCTTTTTTATATTGAGAAATCATTAATACCCAAAACATAATCATTTGTAGGTTTTGTTACAATATAATATACTGAAGGAAGGGTAATGCGTTTACAATAAGGAGGGGTTGTATGGAGAGTAAACCTTGGCTGAAGATGTATCCTGAGTCTATTCCGACAAAGTTGGACTATGAACCAAGAACGGTGCAGTCTTATTTGGCCGATACAGCCAAAAATTTCCCTGATAAAATAGCGATTCATTTTATGGGAAAGGAATTGACTTATCAGGAATTATATGAGAGCGTTCTTAAAATGGCTAATTACTTACAAGGCTTGGGCATAAAAAAAGGTGACCGAATTGCGCTTATGTTACCGAATTGCCCTCAATATGTGATCAGCTACTATGCTAGCCTTTTTGCAGGAGCTGTTGTTGTACAAACGAATCCGCTTTATACCGAACGAGAACTTGAGTATCAAATGAAGGACTCCAGCGCTAAGATCATCATTGCACTTGATATTTTATACCCACGGATCTCTAAGGTGATCAAACAGACAAAGCTTGAGCAAATCGTTGTAACCGCTGTCAAAGACTATCTACCATTCCCTAAAAACCTTATTTACCCATTTATACAAAAAAGAGATACTGGCATTGTGATCCAATTGAATCACGAAGGAAACATCCATCTTTTCAAACGGATTATGGAAATAGGTTCATTAGCACCAATAGCACTTGATTTTGATTATGAGAATGATCTAGCCCTTTTACAATATACAGGTGGGACAACAGGCTATCCAAAAGGTGTCATGCTCACCCATAAAAATTTAATTGCCAATGCGACTGCTTGTCATGCATGGATGTATAAAGCAAAACCAGGAGAGGAAATTATACTGGGTGTCCTGCCCTTTTTTCATGTTTATGGCATGACAACTGTGTTGATTTTATCAATTATGCAGGGTTATAAAATGGTCTTATTACCCAAATTCGATGCTAAGACCACCTTGAAAACGATTCACAAGGAGAAACCAACCATTTTTCCCGGAGCGCCAACGATCTATATAGGATTATTAAATCATCCGGATCGTAATAAATATAATCTCTCCTCGATTGAAGCATGTATAAGCGGATCTGCACCTCTTCCTGTAGAAGTTCAGCAAAAATTTGAAGAGATTACAGGAGGAAAATTGGTAGAAGGTTATGGTTTAACGGAGTCATCCCCTGTAACTCATGCTAATTTTATATGGGGGCAGGAATATGTAAAAGGAAGCATTGGTGTACCATGGCCTGATACAGATGCTATGATTGTTTCGGCTGAAACAGGAGAAGAAGCGCCCATTGGACAAATAGGCGAAATTGCTGTGAAGGGACCGCAAGTCATGAAAGGTTACTGGAACCGTCCTGAAGATACAGCGGAAACATTGAAAGACGGGTGGCTGATGACAGGGGATATGGGGTATATGAATAAAGATGGGTATTTTTTTGTAGTCGATCGGAAAAAAGATATGATTATAGCAGGAGGGTACAATATTTATCCAAGGGAAATTGAAGAAGTGTTATATGAACATCCTGCGATACAAGAAGTAGTAGTGGCTGGTATTCCCGATCCATATAGAGGAGAGACTGTCAAAGCTTATGTGGTATTAAAGCAAGGTTCTAGTGTGACGGAAAAGGAATTAGATGAATATGCAAGAAAATTTGTGGCTGCATATAAAGTACCTAAAGTATATGAATTTCGTAAAGAATTGCCAAAAACCGCTGTGGGAAAAATTCTGCGTCGTACTTTAATTGAAGAAGAGAGGAAAAAGATACAACCGCAAGAGGAGAAAAGTATCTGAGCCTACAAGGCTCTTTTCTTTTTAAACAGGTAAGAAAACATAAATATAGGCTGATGCTGGATCTAGCTCCAGCGCCCAGCGACTAGCAAACTTTCGGTGCCTTCCTACGATAAGTCAACATCGATTCACCCTTCGGGTTCATCGTGTTTCCTTTATCTCGTCAGGCCCCTAAAAAGTTTGTACGTCGCTAAACGGGCGCTTGCGCTTTTCTTATCATTTGACAGAAAAAGATTTGCTTATTATGATAAGGGTATGAATGAATAATCATTCACTTATTTCAGGAAAAGGTGAAAGTTGTTGAAGAGAAATAAACCAAAATATAAACAAATTATAGATGCGGCTGTCATTGTGATTGCAGAAAATGGTTACCACCAATCTCAAGTTTCTAAGATTGCAAAACAGGCTGGTGTAGCGGATGGGACAATTTATCTTTATTTTAAAAATAAAGAGGATATTTTAATTTCTGTTTTCCGTGAAAAAATGGGTCTTTTCGTTGAAAAAATGACGGAGGCGATTCAGATGAAAGAAACAGCCTCTGAAAAGTTATTGGTTATGATAGAAAATCATTTTAAAATTTTATCCAATGATCGTCATTTAGCGATTGTCACACAATTAGAATTAAGGCAGTCTAATAAAGAGTTACGAAAAAAAATCAATGAAATTTTAAAAGACTATTTACAATTAATTGATCATATTATTTGCCATGGGCAAGAACGAAAGGAATTTTCTAACCAACTTAATGTCCGGCTTGTAAGGCAAATGATTTTTGGGACGATCGATGAAACCGTCACATCATGGGTGATGAATGAGCAAAAATATGACCTCATCGCACTCGCT
The DNA here is from genome assembly GCF_022867885.1 of Lederbergia sp. NSJ-179. Lineage (GTDB taxonomy): Bacteria > Bacillota > Bacilli > Bacillales > Bacillaceae_C > Lederbergia. Next base: position 123,007 of record NZ_JALIFP010000002.1, read on the forward strand.
CCCCAAGTTCATCAGTTATTACTAAATGGGTGTTGCCAGGATTAGGAAATGGAAGGAAGGAGAGCCTGCATGAAACTTTAACACAAGAAGATCAAGTAGGGATATGGTCACCATGAATCGCCCGCGGAGTTTGAAAGAATAATAAAATAAGAGTTTTATTTTAAAGGAGGCGGAACTACCCATGAATATTTTTGTCTTAATGAAAAGAACATTTGATACGGAAGAAAGGATTAGCATTTCCCAAGGACAAATCGTGGAAGAGGATGCAGAATTTATCATTAATCCCTATGATGAGTATGCCATTGAAGAAGCGATTCGTGTGCGGGATGAGCATGGTGGGGAAGTGAATGTGATTACAGTAGGGGAGGATGAGGCAGAAAAACAATTAAGAACCGCTCTAGCGATGGGAGCAGATCGTGCCACCCTTATTAATATTGAAGACGAATTGGAAGAGACGGATGCTTTTTCCATCGCCAAAATCATTGGCGAATACTTAAAAGACAAGGAAGTAGATCTTATTTTGGCAGGGAATGTGGCGATTGATGGAGGATCGGGGCAAATCGGACCCCGTGTAGCCGATATATTGGATATTCCCTATGTCACAACGATTACGAAATTAACGATAGATGGCGAGAATACAACACTAACAAAGGATGTGGAAGGGGATTCCGAAATCATAGAAACAAAGCTTCCTTTGCTTGTCACTGCGCAACAAGGATTAAATGATCCACGCTATCCTTCCTTACCCGGGATTATGAAGGCGAAAAAGAAGCCATTGGATGAGCTTGAATTAGATGATTTGGATTTGGAGGAAGAGGATGTAGAGGTGAAAACAAGAACAGTTGAAGTATTCCTCCCTCCCAAAAAGCAAGCAGGGAGGATATTACAAGGAGAACTTGAAGATCAGGTAAAGGAACTTGGAAGCTTACTAAATAAGGTGCTTTAGCTCTAAATGTGAAATCGGGAGGGAGTCAAATTGGGCAAAAAAGTTTTTGTATTAGCCGAATGGCGGGAAGGGTTACTCCGAAATGTTTCCTTTGAAGCGATTGCGGCAGGAAAACAAGTAGCAGACGACGGCGAAATTGTAGCTGTACTAATAGGGGAAGCTGTACAATCCTATACACAAGAGCTCATTTCCTATGGCGCAGACCGGGTGATCACCATAGAAAATGATCAATTAAAACATTATACTTCAGACGGCTATTCTCAATGCCTGCTTGCGGCGTTAGAAAAAGAAAAACCAGATGCATTGGTGATGGGGCACACAGCTTTAGGAAAGGATCTATCCCCTAAAATTGCGAATCGATTGGGTGCAGGATTGATTTCAGATGTTACGGCCATCGAATTCAGCGATAACCAACCTATTTTCGTTCGACCTATCTATTCAGGAAAAGCTTTTGAAAAGAAAAAGATTATCGATGATTTTATCTTTATTACCATTCGGCCCAATAATATTGAGCCATTAAAAAGGGACGATACACGCACGGGTGAGATCAGTTCGATAGAGGTGGAAGTGAAGGATCTTCGAATGACAATTAAAGAAGTCATTAGAAAGGCAAGTGTTGGGGTTGATTTATCGGAAGCAAAAGTTGTTGTAGCTGGCGGCCGTGGTGTAAAGAGTGCGGATGGATTTAAGCCCTTACAAGAGTTGGCGGATGTTCTTGGTGGTGCAGTTGGTGCTTCACGCGGTGCTTGTGATGCTGATTATTGTGACTATTCCTTACAGATTGGTCAAACCGGAAAGGTTGTCACCCCCGATTTATACATCGCTTGCGGAATCTCGGGAGCGATCCAGCATTTAGCCGGAATGTCCAATTCTAAAGTAATTGTCGCGATCAATAAAGATCCGGAAGCCAATATATTCCAGGTGGCCGACTATGGCATTGTCGGGGATCTATTCGAGGTCGTTCCTCTGCTTACAGAGGAATTACGAAAAATGAAGATGGCTTCAACGTAAGCAAATTATTCGCAACAACATCTTTCAAATGATATACTGACGATAAGTTTTGAATGTATATTAGGAGGGTGTATTGAATGGCTATTTCACATGCAACAGATCAAAACTTCGCCTCCGAAATTAGCGAAGGCGTTGTATTGGTTGATTTTTGGGCTCCATGGTGTGGCCCATGTAAAATGATTGCTCCAGTATTGGAAGAAATGGATGCAGAGCTTAACGGGAAAGCAAAAATTGTCAAACTAAATGTGGATGATAACCAGGAAACTGCTGGTAAATACGGTGTCATGAGTATCCCCACTTTAATTGTCTTTAAAGATGGAGAAGAAGTAGATAAAACCGTTGGCTTCCAGCCAAAAGAGGCTTTAGAAGAATTTTTAAATAAACATATTTAGATCAATCCGGGCCTTGAGTCCGGATTTTTAGTTTCAAGATTGGAGGGATGGTGGTGCTGGACAATATCAAAAATAAGTTGGAGATTCTTCCAGACCAGCCTGGTTGCTACTTAATGAAAGATCGCCAAGGAACAATCATCTATATAGGAAAAGCAAAAGTCTTAAAAAATCGAGTGCGCTCCTATTTTACGGGCTCCCATGATACGAAGACACAGCGTCTTGTCAATGAAATTAGGGATTTTGAATATATTATTACTTCTTCTAATATTGAGGCCTTGATTTTAGAAATGAATCTAATTAAAAAGCATGATCCCAAATACAATATTATGCTGAAGGATGATAAAAGTTATCCTTATATCAAATTAACAAATGAGCGGCATCCTCGTCTCATAATTACTCGTAAAGTAAAAAAAGATAAAGGAAAATATTTTGGCCCTTATCCGAATGCCTTGGCAGCTAATGAAACCAAAAAACTGCTTGATCGCCTATACCCTCTTCGTAAATGTCAAACTTTACCTGATCGGGTTTGTCTTTATTATCATCTTGGACAATGCCTGGCTCCCTGTGTGAATGAAGTTTCCCAAGAAACCTATAAAAAGATGACAAATGAAATTACGAAATTTTTAAATGGCGGCTATAAAGAGATCAAAGCAGATTTACAGAAAAAGATGGAAGAGGCGGCCGAAAAGCTTGAATTTGAGCGGGCAAAAGAATATCGCGATCAAATTTCCAGCATAGAAGCGACAATGGAAAAACAAACCATGATGTCTGCGGATTTCGTTAATAGGGATGTGTTTGGCTATGTCCTTGATAAAGGCTGGATGTGTATTCAAGTATTCTTTATTCGACAAGGAAAATTAATTGAACGGGATGTGTCCACTTTTCCAGTTTATGGAGAAGCGGAGGAGGAGTTTCTTACGTTTTTGGGGCAGTTCTATTCTCAGCCCAATCATTTCAAGCCAAAAGAAATCCTGATTCCTGAAAATGCCGATCCACAATTAGCGGAACAGCTTTTAGGAGTGAAGGTATTGCAGCCTAAGAAAGGGCAAAAAAAAGATCTCGTTCAGCTTGCAACGAAAAATGCTCATATGGCATTAAATGAAAAGTTTTCCCTTATTGAAAAAGATGAAGAACGTACCGTCCTCGCGATCGAAAAATTAGGAGAAGCAATGGGGATCTATACGCCATACCGAATAGAAGCTTTCGATAATTCTAATTTACAAGGAGCTGACCCTGTTTCTGCTCTGGTTGTCTTTATTAATGGAAAACCAGATAAAAAGGAATACCGGAAATATAAAATTAAAACGGTCAAAGGACCGGATGATTACGAATCGATGCGAGAAGTTGTCAGAAGGAGATATACAAGAGTCCTTCGCGAGGGCCTGCCCTTGCCGGATTTAATTGTAATCGATGGGGGAAAAGGACAGATTGAAGCGGCAAGAGAAATACTGGAAGATGAATTGAATCTGGATATCCCGATAGCCGGTTTAGCGAAAGATGATAAACATAGAACGTCTCAACTTCTTTATGGAAGCCCATTAGAAATCATTCCACTCGGAAGGAATTCACAAGAATTTTATCTATTACAAAGAATTCAAGATGAGGTCCATCGATTTGCGATTACATTCCATCGCCAATTAAGAGGAAAGTCTGCCTTTCAATCAGTATTAGATGAAATTGAAGGAATTGGCCCTGCAAGAAAGAAAATATTGCGTCGTCATTTTAGTTCACTTAAAAAAATGAAAGAAGCAACTGTAGAAGATTTTACCAACATTGGCTTACCCGTTAAAACCGCTCAAATTTTAAAAGAACATTTGCAAAAGCAGGTTGAAAAGAAATAATATAGATGCTATACTATAGAAAATTTCAAAAAAGATAGAGGTGCAAGTCTTTAAGAGTAAGAACTTGGAGAAGGTATGGGCTTCCGTGAAGGGTTCTGAAAGGGGAGATTTGCCGAAGTGGAAAAAGGCCCTAACTTTTTTCTGCTGGTCCTGCGTTTAAGAAATGTAGGATTGTCAAAATGGTACACGCCCATTTTGGAGAGCTATCCCTACTGTGATCTGAAGTTTTATAAGAAGAATTCACAAGCAATGAGGGGTGACTCATTGCTTTTTTATATGGTAAAAAGATGAACGATTATTTCTTATTATTTCAATCAGAGTGGATTATGGAAGAAAGAAGGCAGGATAATGGAAACGATTGTTATTAAATTTGGTGGCTCTTCATTAAGTACAACAGAGAAAATTAAAAACGCGGCTGAGCGGATTGTACGAATTAAACAACAAGGAAAAAAGGTAGTTGCCGTTGTTTCCGCGATGGGAAAAACAACCGATCAATTGGTAGAGCTTGCAGGTCAGATTAATGCTAATCCTGCTAAAAGGGAAATGGATATGCTTCTTACGACAGGGGAGCAGATGTCCATATCACTTTTATCAATGGCTTTAGCCGATAAAGGAGTAGATGCCATTTCTCTTACTGGTTGGCAGGCGGGAATTGTGACAGAAAATATTCATTCAAATGCCAGAATATTAGATGTAAAAACGACTGTACTTAAACAAAAGCTTGATGAAGGAAAGGTGGTCGTTGCCGCCGGATTTCAAGGTGTCACCGAAGAAGGGGAGATTACCACACTAGGCAGGGGGGGATCTGACACAACTGCTGTTGCGATAGCCGCCATTTTAGGAGCTGAGCGCTGTTTCATTTGTACAGATGTAACGGGTGTTTTTACATCTGACCCACGGTTTGTCCCAACAGCTCGGAAACTCCCTTCCATTTCTTATGATGAAATGCTAGAATTGGCTAATCTTGGAGCAGGCGTCTTGCACCCGCGCGCTGTAGAATTTGCTAAAAACTATGGAGTGGCTCTTGAGGTTAGATCCAGTGTTGAGGATGAAGAAGGAACAGTGATTGAGGAGGAAGTATCTATGGAAAAGAATTTGATTGTAAGAGGTGTAGCATTCGAAAAAGGGATGACTAGGTTGACCATTTTAGGATTAAATAATCAGTTAAATGGATTGTCGTCTATTTTTACTGTATTGGCTGACCATCAAATTGATGTCGATATTATTATTCAAAGTCAAACTGATACCGACAAAACCAACCTATCCTTTTCAATTAAAACAAAAGATTTGGAGAATGCGATGGAAGTTCTTGAGGAACACAAACAAAAAATTGGTTATGAAGGTTTAGAACATGAGGTTAATTTAGCGAAGGTATCTATTGTTGGCTCTGGCATGGTGTCCAATCCTGGTGTGGCTGCACAAATGTTCCAAACCCTAGCCAGCAATCAAATTCAGGTAAAAATGGTTAGTACCTCAGAAATTAAAATTTCTGTTGTCGTTAATGAAGAGCAAATGGAGCGAGCTGCTCAAGCATTGCATGAGGAATATAAGTTAGGTGCCATTGTCGCAGAAGCTGTAAAGTAAGAAAAGAGGTTTTCCACTCGTTGAATAATGGGTGGAAAACCTTTTGATAGAAGGTTAATTCAATTTTGAACAGGATCTTTTAAATCCCAACGAACAATAAAAAGTACCTTCTTTTTCCTTTTTACAATTTCTTCATAAGCTTCTGTGACCATACTTTTTTGTGCTTGAATTTGTTCTGCGATAAAACCAGCTTCGAGACGGAAAGAAGGCTCCCCTTGCATTTGTAGACGTCTTTCCACAATGTTACCTGTTAGCTCCAATTTCATCTCTTTTTTATTTTGTTCGACTACTTGCAACTCCCCCCATGCAGCTTCTTTAAAGAATGAATAGATTTCTTCATTTGAGAGCAATGGGAACGTTCGAGCTAAATGCTTCCCAACCCAGTATGATATTTCACCGGTATCATTCCCAAGCATTTCAGGAATTAAAATATCACGCAGCAATTCATAAGCGAATATGGGAACAAATTGTTCACTTTTAGAGTCCTGTTGAAATGTTTGTACGGATGAAGGTTTCACGGTTCTATCTCCCTCTTTTCTACCTCCCTATTATAGTACAAAAAAGAGTTTTTGAAAAAGATTAATAGGAAAAAGAAAAGCTTCTTTCTTCATAAGGGGGGAAACCGTTATCTTGACGCTTTATGAAGGGAAGAGTAAAATGAATATGTCCACAAAATGTAAGAATTAATTTGTGCTGTCGGGATTTACTTTTATTAATCTCCAGTGCGGACTCTAATGATTAAGGGGGGTAAATTGTGGCGGGAAAAAATGAATTTTATTGGCGCAGGTTGCATTCTTTATTGGGGGTCATCCCAGTAGGTGTATTTCTAGTGCAGCATCTTGTGATCAATCACTTTGCTACTAGTGGTGAAGAAGCATTTAATAAGGCAGCAGGATTTGTTGAAGGCTTACCTTTCCTAATTTTCCTAGAATTTATTGTCATATACATACCGTTGCTTTTTCACGGAATTCTTGGGATTTATATTGCTTTTGTTGCAAAGAACAATCCGATTAGACTAGGTTGGTTTCGGAATTGGATGTTTACGATTCAAAGGATAACAGGAATTATTTTATTAGCTTTCATTGCATGGCATGTTTATCAAACACGAATTCAAGCTGCTTTAGGAAACGCTGAAGTGAATTTTCAAATGATGGAGGATATCTTATCCAATCCACTTGTCTTGATTTTGTACATTCTTGGAATTCTTTCAGCTACATTCCATCTATCAAATGGTTTATGGTCTTTCCTCGTTAGATGGGGAATTACTCAATCACCTACATCTCAAAGAATCTCTTCATGGGTAATGGGTGTACTTTTTGTAGTGCTCTCCATTATTGGTGTACGGGCAGCATTAGCCTTTGTCTTTCCAGACTTTTTTGTTGGTTAATGGAGGGCAATGAACAATGGGTAAAAAAGGAGTGAGTCACAACGATGAATAACGGTAAAATCATCGTCGTCGGTGGAGGCTTAGCCGGCTTAATGGCAACTATAAAAATAGCTGAAGCAGGTAAGCAAGTGGATTTATTTTCACTTGTTCCTGTGAAACGTTCGCATTCCGTCTGTGCTCAAGGTGGAATTAATGGAGCTGTGAATACAAAAGGTGAAGGGGATTCGCCTTGGATACATTTTGATGATACAGTATATGGTGGTGACTTCTTGGCTAACCAGCCGCCGGTTAAAGCGATGTGTGATGCAGCACCAGGAATCATTAATCTTTTAGATCGGATGGGTGTGATGTTTAATCGTACACCTGAAGGATTATTAGATTTTCGTAGATTTGGCGGAACTCAACATCACCGTACTGCCTATGCAGGAGCGACGACTGGTCAACAGCTTTTATATGCATTGGACGAGCAAGTTCGTCGACAGGAAGTTGCTGGACTTGTGAATAAATATGAGGGTTGGGATTTTCTCGGTATTATTCAAGATGATGCGGGGGCTTGTCGAGGAATTGTAGCACAAAATATGACAACAATGGAAATACAGTCGTTTCCAGCGGATGCCGTTCTTTTAGCAACGGGAGGCCCTGGAATCATTTTTGGAAAATCCACAAATTCTGTGATCAATACAGGATCTGCTGCTTCTGTTGTTTATCAACAAGGTGCAACTTATGCAAATGGAGAATTTATTCAAATACATCCAACTGCCATCCCTGGAGATGATAAGTTACGTTTAATGAGTGAATCTGCTCGTGGTGAAGGTGGAAGAATTTGGACGTATAAAGATGGAAAACCATGGTATTTCTTAGAAGAAAAATATCCTGCATATGGAAACCTAGTTCCTCGTGATATTGCGACACGGGAAATTTTCCATGTATGCGTAGATATGAAACTAGGTCTTAACGGTGAAAATATGGTCTATCTTGATCTTTCACATAAAGATCCTCATGAACTCGATGTCAAACTTGGTGGAATCATTGAAATTTATGAGAAATTTACTGGGGAAGACCCACGTAAAGTACCAATGAAAATATTCCCGGCCGTTCACTATTCAATGGGTGGACTTTGGGTTGATTATGAGCAACATACGAATATTGAAGGTTTGTTTGCGGCTGGGGAATGTGATTATTCACAACATGGTGCAAACAGACTAGGAGCGAACTCTTTATTGTCTGCTATATACGGTGGAATGGTCGCAGGTCCTGAAGCAGTTAAATATGTCGATGGATTGGAAAAGACCTCCGATTCTTTATCATCGTCCTTGTTCGATTCTGCGACAAAGAAAGAGCAAGAAAAATGGGCTGACATTATGTCCATGGATGGCGATGAAAATGCTTATGTCCTCCATAAAGAACTAGGTGAATGGATGACAGACAATGTGACAGTTGTCCGTTATAACGATAAATTAAAGCAGACAGATGATAAAATTCTTGAATTAATGGACAGATGGAAAAACATCAACATTAATGATACATCTAGTTGGAGCAATCAGGGTGCAATGTTTACAAGACAATTGTGGAATATGTTACAACTAGCACGTGTAATCACCATTGGTGCATTGAATCGGAACGAGAGTAGGGGAGCTCATTATAAACCAGATTTCCCTGATCGTAATGATGAAGAATGGTTAAAGACAACAAAAGCAAATTACAATGCTAGCACGAATTCCCCTGAATTTAGTTATGAAGATGTAGATGTTTCACTTATTAAACCTCGTGAACGGAATTATGCTAAAAAGAAAGAGGGGAAATAAGGAATGAGTGAACAGAAAAAAGTAACATTCATTATCACACGTCAGCAAACTGCTGATTCGCAACCTTATGAAGAAAAGTTTGTTTTAGATTACCGTCCTAATATGAACGTGATTTCGGCATTAATGGAAATTCGCAGAAATCCAGTTAATGCTGAAGGGAAGAAAACAACCCCTGTTGCTTGGGATATGAATTGTCTGGAAGAGGTATGCGGGGCTTGTTCTATGGTGATCAACGGCAAGCCACAACAATCTTGTACAGCTTTGATTGATAAATTGCAACAACCGATTCGCCTTGCTCCGATGGCAACTTTCCCAGTTGTTCGAGATTTGATTGTCGACAGAAGTAGAATGTTTGATTCCCTTAAAAGGATCAAAGCATGGATTCCAATTGACGGAACTTATGATTTAGGTCCAGGACCACGCATGCCTGAAAGAAAACGCCAATGGGCGTATGAACTTTCGAAATGTATGACATGCGGTGTTTGTCTTGAAGCCTGCCCAAATGTAAATAGCAAATCTAACTTTATTGGACCTGCCTTTTTATCACTCGTTCGTCTTTATAATGCTCACCCAACTGGTGCCATGAATAAGGATGAACGGTTAGAAACATTAATGGATGAGGGCGGCATTGCGGATTGTGGAAACTCGCAAAACTGTGTGCAAGTTTGTCCAAAAGGCATCCCGCTCACGACATCTATTGCCGCTATGAACCGTGCAACCAATATTCAAATGTTTAAAAACTTCTTCGGAAGCGATCATATGGTTGATTAAAAAAATCAGCAGTCTCAGAGGCTGCTGATTTTTTCATGAAAAAATATTACATCATTAGTCTAATCAAAAGGAACATCCCTCGTTTATTTGCATTATATGGAAGGAATGAAAGATCTTTATACCCGGTTGGGAAAGCCATGGTTTTGCCTGGAAAACGGGGAAAAGAAAATCATAGTCTGAAGAACTGTCTATTTGGGTAGAAATGGTGGTCTCGGAGCATCTCCAAAAGAGTTATCGATTAAGGCAAGGTGTTCTCACATAGTTGGGGCGCCTGATTTTCGCCTATTTAGCTGTTTCTTGCCTTTTGGGTGTCACTCCGTTTATTTCATTCACATATGATAAGGTGACAATCAAAAAATACCCACCCCACGGTTCAAAGCTGGCGAAGGCAAGGAGGGTTACAATAGTTGAAGGAGAATGAGTTCACACATAAACCATTACTAACAAAAAGAGAAAGAGAAGTTTTCGAACTGCTCGTCCAAGATAAGACAACAAAAGAAATTGCACAAGAATTATTTATAAGTGAAAAAACAGTTCGGAATCATATATCCAACGCCATGCAAAAGTTGGGAGTGAAGGGGCGATCACAGGCGGTCGTGGAACTTTTGCGCATGGGGGAATTAAAGCTATAAAGTAGAACCGGCTATCCGTTTTGGAGCCGGTTTCTGCATGGTTAAAAATAAGTTATTGTGAACGGATGAAAAGAAACAGTTCATTCACTTTATCATGATTTTCGAGATGCTTGAATAATATAAAGAGAAAATTATTCAGGTCTAGTAAAGCAAGGATGAAGTGAATGAAATCTTTTTGGGTGAAAAATGGACAAGTTCTGTCTGGAGGAATATTGCAAGGAATGGGTTTATTTTATTCCCCATTCTATCCCTTTGGAGGCGCCGGCGGGATTCTCTTTCAAATCCATGTGGGACTGGCCCTTTGTATTGTCAACTTTTCAATGTTAACCGTAGCTATATATCAAATATCTTGGAAAAAAACGGCTTTATGGACTGTGGTTGGAATTGCCATCACTCCTCTTTCTATCCGTTTTGTTGAAATAACCATTGACATTTTAAATAGAAATATATTTTATGATTTAAAATTATTGGTTCCGTTTTTCTTGGAACCGGTATTGGTATGCTAATGCGCCAAGGTGTTTTCAATGGAGGTGTGGGAGTAGTGGCTTTTATTATTTCGAATGGGCGTAAAATACTTTCTGGAAAGCCGTTGTTTTTGATCAATGTTTGTATTTTTAGTTACAGCGGCAATAATAGACTGGAAGATTATGGTACTCGCTTTGAGTGGAGGAAATCCTGAATCAAATTGTGGGTAGGAGCATTGCGTTTGGTGGGAAACAGATAATCTCCTTTTTTCTTCCAGTTGTATTTAAGGAGACGCTCGAGGAGAAATAGTTTTTTCCTCACTAGCGTCTTTAATGGATTTGAGCCTAGTCAAATCTAGCTTTTTATTCCATATAAAATACAACCAAATCCAATAAAAATCCAAACAAACTTCGCTAAAGATATTTTATCCGCAATCCCCACTAATCCAATTGTGGATGCAAGGATAAAAACAATCGGTCCTACAAGGGCAAGAGAGCTGTTGAGAATAAGGGCTTTTTCAATATTATTAAATCGGACCATAAAATAGGCTGCGAGAATATCAATACTCCCGGATAATACCCGTAATAATGCCATCGCTATAATTGTTTTTTCTAAAAATACAAACATTTTGGCCTCCCGATTTTTTATACTTTCCACAATTATATGCAAGCATAAAGAAGTTAAGGACAAGACTTCATTATTTTTTTTGGGCAATTTGTTTTTTCTACCTGTATTCTAATATAAAAAATCTTGTGATAAGTATGGGTACCTATTATTTTCTACATGTTTAAGGCACAGCAGGGATGAAACGATTATGCAGATTTGAATAGCGATTAGGTTAGGAACAGGCTAACAAGACGTTGCGCTTTGATCCTATTATTCATCCCTTACCTTTTAACCGGACACTTTGATAAAATCAACGGCTTGTGCTGGTGAGATAATGGCTCACGAATGTCGTTTTCATCCGCACGGATAAAAGTGAACTCACATTGACTCAAGTCTACATTTTTCAAAGAGGTACTGTGAATTGAATCGTGAATCATCGAGTTTGCGAGATCAAGATACTGGAAAAGATTTGGTTTGCGCAGTTGAAAGGAGCAGAAATTGACCTCATTCGAGGATTACAGTCAGGCTTTCTTTTTGTTGGTCTTTGTGCATTGATTTGTGCTATTTCAGGTCTAATCCTTTATCACTATTTGCAGAAAAAGCAAGAATTAATATAAAAATCCTCTTTTGAAATGCATAGTGTTGTTCCCCTAGGAAATGCTAACTTCATAAGGAGTGTGAAAGCATGTCTAAGAAAAAACAAAAAAAGAACGAACCTGCGATAGCACCAGGTATGGATGATCAAGAAGAATTAGAAGAAAATGCTACAAAGAATGAATTGGAGAAAGAGGAATATACAAAGGTTACCCATTTATCTTATGATGAAGTTGGACCCAGTTGAGTTTGAAAAGAATGAATCGTGTTAAGGGCTGTCCAGAAGACTTTTGTTACAACCTTTCTGGACAGCCCTTTGATGTTCGCTTTTCCTACATTCAGTCCTGGTGTACGTTGCTCTATGTAATTGAACATGACTTATTACTTAAATCTCAAAACATTCCAAATGAGGACTTTCATAAGGGCGCATTTATTGTAAAATGATAATCAATCAACTTTATTTAAATAAAACAACTATGAATTTGAAGAGATGGTGGTGGATCGGGGAAAGGCGGGAATAAAGTAAATAGATTACTCAAGTTTCGGAGTAAAGGAAACACGCCTAACTCCTTACCGCACTTGGCTTTGAGTTGTAAAAGTTATCAAAAAACACCTTATTCTTTGGTAGAATATAGGTAACCACACATTGTTGAGAAGCTCGGGTGGAAAATGATTATAAAAGGTGTCCTACCAACAAAACGAGGAAACGTTGATATCCGCGTTTTGTCGGCAGGACCTCTTAAATTAGCTAAAGGGGAAAATAGAGAAGGATTAAGAAACTTAAAACTAGAATAATTAAAATGGGAGGGATGGATTTGAGGACGGATATAAATAATTGGATGCCACTAACTGTTTCGGAAATAAATGAAGTGTTTTCTGATATTCCGCTTCGGTGGTGTATCGCTGGAGGTTGGGCCTTAGATTTGCACCTATGTAAGCAAACAAGGGAACACAGTGATATAGATGTTATTATTACTCGTGATGAGCAATTAACCGCTTATCAGTATTTAAATCGCGATTGGATGTTATACAAGGCTGAGGATGGTAAGCTTGATCTTTGGGAAGATGGAGAGTATTTGAACTCGATAAATGACATATGGGTTAGCAAGAGTAGCGAGACGCCTTGGGCTTTTCAAATTATGATAATTGATACCGAAGAAAAGTCTTGGATTTATAAGAAGGATAAATACGTTAGAAGGCCAATTGATGATATTTTTTTGAAAACTGACGAAGGCATACCTTATTTGAGACCTGAAATCCAACTCCTTCATAAAGCAGGTGGATCACAAGTACGAGAAAAGGATTTTAATGATTTCCAAACAATGCTTCCGTCACTTCTACCACAAGAAAAAGCATGGTTGAAATCTGCTTTAAACAGGCAATTTCCAGGAGGACATGCTTGGATCGAATTTATTTAGATTATATAACTTAACTGCTTATCGTAGATCTTAACTAAAGCAATTCTGGGCGTTGGTAAAGAAGTAGATGCCAGTTTCTCCAAATGTGGGAAAAAACAACGCGTGTCTGTAGCGAGCTGATGAATCGTATAAAACAGGAGAAACTGGTTTTCCGTTACGGAAGAGATAATAAGAAATTATATAGAAAAACAATTCAAAGAGGATCATGACGAAAATTTTAAGATTGATGAATGAGTTTAGTCTAATTTCGAGTATGCTTTAGCTTTCGGACTTTGAGCAGGACTTCAGCCTGAGGATGACTTTAGTCATTTAGTCTGGTTTAATTTATTCTTTTTTGGTCTTTACTATATATGGTAATTTGATAAGAATTGTTATTTGGACCTTTATCATTACTTCGGAATAACGCCCGTTTTCTTAAATAACTATAGAGGCCTGCTCTCTTTATTAAGCTAACGGGCAGGATAATTCAAATGATTAAAGAATTAATACAAAGTAGAATTTTTCAGTCATCTGATATTTTCCTGCATGAAAAATCAGGCTACTTGATCTACCCGCATGATATGCTCCTTTTGAAAGGAGGATTCGCCGTGGATTGGCTTCAACGTATGAATAATGCTATTGACTATATTGAAGATAACTTAGAAAATAAAATTGAATATGAACAGATTGCTAGAATCGCTTTATGTTCTGTTTATGAATTTCAACGCATGTTTTCATTTGTACTTGAAATACCTTTATCAGAATATATCAGACGCAGAAGGCTTAGGTGCGTGGATTGAAATGTGTAACATTCCAACGAATAATTTACTTGAATTATTCATAGAAATAAATTTAGCTGCTGTTTTGTGGAAAATACCACCCTTAAGGAGTAATGACAGCTACGCTGTTATTACCCCAAATAGACATTGTTTTCATAACGTTTCTCCTTTCATATAATGCAATTTCATGTGCCGGTTTTGATCAAATGTATGGGAACTTTATTGCACCTATGTAAAAAGGCAGCGTTTCGGCTGCCCTCTTCACCAATTCAATCGTTTGTGAGCATCTTCATAAACTTCATAATCACTTCTATTCCCGATCGCCAAGATTTCTACAATTTCCATTCTATCGCCAATGATATGATAAACAATTCGAATGCCGGCCTTTTTTAACTTCACCTTACGACAGCCAGTTAAATTCCGGTCACCTTGATTGCGTAAGGGTTCACCGAGTTCGTCCGCTCTCTCGGTCAATTTCTTTAATGCTTTTTTGACTAGGATTTTCACGGAACCGTCTAATTGATTTAATTCCTTTTCCGCCTCTATCCTGAATTGCAATTCAAATCGAGCCATCAAGCATCATCGAATAAATCTTCATCGTTAATGTCATCGGCATCCATAGCAAGAAACTCTTGAAAGTCTTTTTCGCCCAATACTTCACGCAAGCTGCGGCTATTTTGCGGATTCTCTTTTGAATCTTGAACACGACGGAAGATTTCTTGTTCCCATTTATATTCTTCTAATTCCATCAATCGGATGTACATTTTTTCGTATAGGCCATAATCGATTAACACAGAGTCGATTTTATTATTATCAGAAATAAATTGTGGGATTTCTTTGGCTTTCTTGCGGTATTTACCAAAATACTTAGCAGCATCCGTAGCAGAAACAATTTGCTCTTTATTAAAAGTAGGTCTTTTCATAAGATCTCCACTCACTTTCCATTCATCTCCTTTGTAGTATATGGTAACGCACAGTGATATTATACAGCTTTGGCAGAAAATAGTAAAGAAAATAATACGGATTATAGTACGGATATACGACGGGACATAATCCAAACGTTTGGATTATCGTCCAACGAACAGAGTAAATTTCCAACATTTCCAGTAGGGACAAGATTCATCCGTGGAAAGAGTCAAAAAGGGATTATTAATTATTTCGAAAAAATTTGGTGCGAATGCGAAGTAAACATAGATTTCCTAGTCGATTCGCACCTTTTTTTTACATGTTTTTTCAAATTCACTGGTAAATTAAGCTAAATTACTTTAATGTTGAAAGAAAAACTAGTTTTTTTAGTAAAAAATAGCGTTCTCACTGTGTAATTTAACAAAAATCGCATCGCACCTTACCTAGGTGCGTGGATTGAAATAAATCATCGATAAAATAAAAAGGCGCGTTTTAAAGGGAAGGTCAAACCGTCCCCTTACTGATTTCCTAACCTTTCAAAGCTCAATGAAAGGCCTTGAGAATTTTCAAATATGATTAAAAATAAGCTGAGTGTGAATGACTATATAAAGTTGTTCACCTCTTTTTTTCTGTTGGAAGATAATAGTATAATAGAATTGATTGATTAAAGGAGTGATGAGATGCAGAAGGGGTTCGTTGGAGTAGATATTGGCGGGACCAATACGGTTATAGGATTATTTGATCAGGGGTTGGGATTGCTTGAAAAAAGAAGTATTCCAACATTGAAACCTAATTTTCCAAAAAAGACGGATAATCCGAAAGAATTTTTTGATGTCCTTGCACAGGAGATTCAAGAAATAATAGCTAACCATGATTCTATCCATAAGGTAGATTGTGTGGGCATTGGTGTCCCCGGTAAAGTTGATCCTGAATTTGGTGTCGCCATCAATGCCGTTAATTTAGGTTACCGAAATGTTCCGTTTGCAGAAGAAATGAAAAGAAGGCTAAATCTTCCTACCTTTATTGATAATGATGTGCGCACCTATACCAGAGGTGAGGCTGAAGCGGGCGCAGGTGCTGGCTTAAAAAATGTGATCTGTGTTACGTTAGGTACGGGAATGGCAGCCGGCATTATGATTGATGGAAAAATGATTCCTGGATCCGATTATTTTGCAGGAGAAATTGGACATGATCCTGTACAAGGAAACGAAACTCTATGCAACTGTGGAAAAATCGGTTGCTTAGAAACGATTGCATCGGCAAGTGGAATTAGTAGACTGGCGAAGGAAGCTGTTCAATCGGGAAAAAAGACTATTTTACATGATCTTTCCGGCGAAATTAGTTCGAAGGATGTTTTTGAAGCGAGTGTAACAGGTGATAAAGTGGCGATTGAAGTTTTCAAAGAGGTAGCGACCGTTCTAGGATATAAGTTGTTAACAGCAACTTTCTTATTAAATCCGGAAGTGATTATTATCGGGGGAGGAGTAGCAGCGGCTGGTCATTTTATAACAGATCCGATAAACGAGATCTTCGTGGGACATTATAATAATGAAAAAATGCCGCTTATTGCAACTGGGGAACTTGGGGATTCTGCAGGATTAATTGGAGCAGCTTTATTAGCTCGTGAAAAGCTATATAAATAAGGATTGGGGCTATTTGGAAAATAGAAATAAAAATTCTCGCATCGTTTTTATATTTTGCTTGAATAGTAAGTGGAAATTCACTAGAATAATAATGATCGAAACGTTTCAATTCAAATAATAAGGAGGATATTATGAAAAAAATACCTGTTGCATTACAAATGTTTACTTTACGAGAAGAAAGTGCGCAAGATTTTGCCGGAGCTCTAAAAAAAGTAGCCTCACTTGGTTACGATGGAGTTGAATTTGCTGGCTATGGGGGACTACCTGTTCAGGAAGTGCGCAAGCTTTTAGATGAATTAGGTTTGAAGGCAGCATCAAGTCATGTACCACTAGCCGATTTGCAAAATGATTTAGCAAAGGTGATTGAAGAACAAAAGGTCTTAGGAAGTAGCTATATTGTATGCCCTTTCCTCATGCCAGATGAAAGAAACGAAGAAACCTATCAATCACTTCTAACATTTTTTAATGAAGCGGGAGAAACCTGTAGAAAAGAGGGGTTAACTCTGTGCTATCATAACCATGATTTTGAATTGGAAAAGCTTTCCGATGGTCGAACAGCTCTGGAAACTATTTTTGATGATGTTCAACCTGAGAATCTTCACACAGAGCTGGACATTTATTGGCTAACGAGAGCTGGAGAGAAGCCTGTTGATTGGATTAAACGTTATAAAGGACGCACACCTTTAGTGCATTTGAAAGATATGACTGTAGATGAAGAACAGTTCTTTGCGGAGTTAGGAACTGGCGGCGTTGATCTTGATGCTGTTCTTGCTCTAGGAGAAGAAGCAGGAGTAGAATGGTGGGTTGTGGAACAGGACCAATCTCGGAAAACTCCTTATGAAAGTATCGAGATTAGTATTCAATACTTGAAAGGTAAACTTCCATATCTTAACAAATAGACAATTTTTATGAAAACTGACAAAGAGTTTAGGTTTTGTCAGTTTTTTTTACTGAAAAAGAAAGGATATTAATGGAACGTGTCGAAAGGTAAAATAATAGATTGATACACAAATGGAGGGTTTTGGATGATAAAAGGTTTAAGTAGAGCAGGACTTGGAAACGTAGAAAATATAGAACAATTGATACAATTAGCTGCAAAAAACGGTTTTGGAGCGATTGATACTTCTGGGAAAGAGCTGCGAGATTGGGCTGAATCAATAGGATTGGCAGAAGCGAAATCCTTTTTAAAAGACCACCAAATGATCATTGGTTCAATTGGATTACCGGTCGAATGGAGGGGGACGGATCAGCAATTCCAAGAGGGATTACCGACGCTATTGAAAGATGCAAAGATAGCAGCAGATTTTGGCTGTACAAGTTGCTGTACATATGTATTGCCCGCAACCGACCAAAAACCGGCACATTATATGGTACAAGCAACGAAACGTCTCCGACTATGCGCACAAATTTTAAAAGAATTCGGAGTAAACCTAGGACTCGAATTTGTTGGCCCCCACCATTTAAGATCGGCTTGGAAGCATCCATTTGTCTGGACAATGCAAGAAACACTTGATTGGATTGAGGTCATCGGGGAACCCAATGTTGGCCTATTGCTGGATAGCTACCATTGGTACACAACAAGTGGGACTATTGAGGAACTGTTGGCCCTAGATCCTGCCCAAATTACATATGTCCATCTTAATGATGCGAAGGATGTTCCAGTAGAAGAGGCATTGGATAATGATCGGCTTTATCCAGGAGAGGGTGTCATTGATTTAACGGCTTTTCTACAGGCACTGGCAGAAATTCATTATCAAGGTGTCGTCGCTCAGGAGATTTTGACCATTGATCCTCCCGGACAAAATGCTGAAGCATTGGCCGCAAAATCAGGGGAAGCATTTAAAAAAGTATTTACGAAAGCAAAGATTTTCTAATTTGGAAAAAAGGTACATGCTTAGTCATGTGCCTTTCTTGCGGGATAGGAAAGTATAAAAATTGGCTAATGTTTGGATCTAGCTCCAGGCGCCATCGGCTCGAGGTCAAATAACCTGAGACAATAAAAGTCAAGACCGGACTTTTCTTGTCTCAGAACATTTGCTTGTCGGGGCTGACCAAGGCGCTTGCGCTTTTCTTATCGGATAGGAAATGATAAAATACTTGACTTCGATAATGTTTGATTTGTGAGTTGTAGTAAAATACATTAATTGTAAGCGTTTTAAATCGTTCGAAAGGAGGGGGTGAAAGGGTTTATTTAGCAACAAGTGGTAATAACATTACGATATCCTGAACTGACAAGGAGGTATTATTATGAAAAAACATTTTAATCGGAAAAGTGTTTTTATCGCTCTATTACTATCGTTTATCTTCATTTTACTTTTTCCGATTGGGGTTAACACATTGCTTTATCAAAAGATGGAATCTATTATCAGAAAAAATACAGATCGGTCTAGTTTGGCGATGCTAAAACAGGCAAGTGATGTGATTGATCATGAACTTCAACAGGTAGCTACTTTATCTGCGCAAATCTCTTATCATCCTAAACTAAGCTTTATTCTTAGCCAAATGTACTCAGAAGAAAAGACGAACGATATTCAGCAATATTATTTCTTTATGAAAGATATTCGCCGATATCAACTTTCGAACACCTATGTGTATGATTATTTTATTTACTTGCCAGCGGTTGATCAAATTGTTAGCCCCTCTATTAAAACGGATTCAAAGACTTTTTATCGTTCGATCTATCGCTATCAGGATATCAATTATGATACTTGGAAAGATAGTTTTTCAGATAAGAAACAAACTCCGTATTTTCTTCCAGCGTCGACTGTTTTGGAAGGGATTTCACCAGCGCGGAAATCAATGATCACTTATGTGCAGCCATTGCCTTATGGAGAAAAGCCAAGGGGATATTTAAATCTTTTTTTAAATGAGCGCAAAATCCTAGATGTATTGCAAAATCTTGAGTGGGCAAATCAAGGAGCTATTTATCTGTTAGACAACCAAAATCAGGTGCTTACATCTACCGCAAAAAATCACGATGCTATCAAAAAAATGCCTTTAACGTTCAATCAACAGAGTGATGTCATTCAAGAAAAAATTGAAAATAAGGAGATGATCGTCTCTTATTTCGTTTCGGACCAAACAAAATGGAAATATGTTTCCGTCATCCCTAAATCTGTTGTGATGAAAGAAGTGAATATGGTGAAAACTTTGGCGGTTTCTTTATTACTCTTTTGTTTAGCCGGAGGCTTGGCCGCATGCTTTTGTTTAGCTCGTTATCACTATATCCCTGTTAGAAATCTAGTGGAGTCGATTGTCGAAAATGTCAATAAAAGAGGGGAATTCAAAAAGAATGAATACCATATTATCCAGGAATCTCTTCGCCATTCTTGGGATGCGGAAAGAAAATTAAGAGATTCTCTTGCTACACAGACACCAAAAGTTCGTGAAAATTTCTTTATTCGCTTATTGAATGGTTTTGTTGATCCTGTTTCTGTGAATGAGGAATCTTTACAATTTATGGAAGTTTCCTTCCAGAGCGAGGATTTTTTAGTGATGGTCATCGATATTGAAGAAATTGATGCGTTTGTGCCGGAGAAATCGGAAAAACAATGGGCGATTACACGATTTATCGTAAGTAATATCTGTCAGGAGCTTGTAAGTGGAAACGATCATAATTTTGTCGTTGAGTTGGGGCAAAAAAGACTTGGGCTGATCATCAATGAAGAAAATATAGAGAAGTCAGAGCAGCTAACGGCGATTATTCAGGATTTTAAAGATATTTTGAAAGAGCGCTTTGGGATTTTAATATCTGTAGGAGTTGGCATGCCCCATAAAGGAATGAATCAGATTGTCAATTCATATCGGGAAGCGATACAAGCCCTCCACTATCGGATGATTATCGGTAATCATAAAATCATTTATTTTAATGAAACGAATGATGATGCTTATGATTATTACTATCCAGCAGAAATTGAAATGCAGCTGATGAATTGTATTAAGATGGCTGACTTTGAGCAGACAGAAAAAATTCTCGATCAGGTGTTTGCGGAAAATTTTCTTACACGTCGTATTTCTCTCTCTAAAGGCAAATGTCTTTTTTTTAATATGATGAGTACCCATGTGAAAATTTTAAATGATATGAAAGTAAATCACCAAAATGTCTTTGGTGAAGAACAGGATCCTGTTCAGCAAGTATTAGCATGTCAGACAGTGGAAGAAATTCATGAAAAAATAAAAGTGATCTATCAAAAGCTTTGTGAGGAAATGAAGGAAAAGCGTTCTGAACATAGCGAACACTTGCTCACAAACATCATAAACTATATTCACAAACATTATGCTGATCCAATGATAAGTCTGACCAGTATTGCCGAGGAAATGAATATAACGCCACAATATCTTTCATCGTTTTTTAAAAAGCATCAGGGTGAAAATGTAACGGAATTTATTGCAAAAATTCGGATAGAGGCAGCTAAACAATTGCTAGAGAATACAACATTAACGATCTCCCAGATTGCAAAGCAAATTGGGTATGCCAATGATATTGGGTTGATCAGATTATTTAAGAAACAAGAAGGCATCACACCTGGAAAATATCGAACAAAATTAAAGAAACATGCAGTAGAGACTTCCTCTTTAAAAAAATAATCGGATCATGTTGCAATTTGAAAAAGAATCAGCACATTCCAGCTATTTCAACAAATAACCTCGAAAATAATCATCTAAATCGGAAGATCGGATAGCCTTTATTAAATTTTGATAGCTTCCATTCTTAAATCTGTATAGGCAATCTTATATTTTTGCGATTCACAATGAGGGGCTGGTGTGCAAACATGGGAATATGCTCTTGCGAAAGGAGGAAAGGGTGATTCTTTTTTAAAAGTGCAATCATGCATGAATATTAGGGAGGTCAACAAATGGACATGTTCAGATGGAAAAAAACGTTTTTTATGATGGTTATTTTTACATTAATCTTTGTAACCGTTTTATCAGGATGCAGCAGTTCTTCGAAAGACGAGAAAACATCTGGTAAAAAAGCAGATAATGGTTCTCTCACTCTTTCTTATTGGGTGTCAAATAGCCGTCCAGATACACTGAAAAACTATAATGAAATGGGGGCTTATAAGAAGTTAGAAGAAATTACCGGCGTGAAAGTAAAATTTGATCATCCGGCTTCTGGGGAAGCGGATCAACAATTTAATTTAATGATGACTTCAGGTGAGCTTCCAGATGTCATTGAACGAATTTGGACATCTGTTCCAGGCGGACCAGAAAAATATATTAAAGATAATAAAATTGTCCGCTTAAATGATTATATTGATAAATATGCGCCTAATTTCAAAAAAGTATTGGATGAACATCCTGAATGGAGAAAAATGGTGTCAACGGATGACGGAAGTATTTACTCCTTCCCATTCTTGCGGCAAGATGAATTAAACTTAACCTTTTTTGGACCTGTTATTCGAAAAGATTGGTTGGAAAAATTAGGATTAGAGATGCCTGAAACGATTGATGAATGGCATACCGTTTTAAAAGCCTTTAAAGACAAAGATCCCAATGGAAATGGGGAAGCGGATGAGATTCCTTTCTTAATCGATAAAGATTCCATTACTTCAAATGCTTTTGTTGGCGCATGGGGTGTAACCAATGGCTTTTATCATGTAGATGGCAAAGTCCAATATGGTCCAATCCAACCGGAATATAAGGAGTTTTTATCTTTAATGAATGATTGGTATAAAGAGGGACTGATTGATAAGGAATATGTGGCAACAGATGATAAGCTGAAAGATGCGAAAGTGACGAATGATCAGCTTGGTGCCTTTATGGGCTATTCTGGCAGCAGTATTTTGCGCTATATGCAATTAAAAAAGGATGATGAAAACTTTACCTTAACAGGTGCTCAATACCCTGTCTTTAAAAAAGGTGAGACACCGATTTTTAATTTGGGAGAGGCGAATTACAATGGGGTCGGTGCAGCGATTAGCACGGACAATCAAAATATTGAAGAGACTGTGAAATGGCTTGATTATAAGTATGGGGAAGATGGATTTAAACTATTCAATTTTGGGATTGAAGGGGAGAGCTATGAAGAGGTCGATGGTTATCCCACATATAAAGAAGTGATCACGAATAACCCTGATGGAAAATCTATGTCAGAAGCACTCGCTTTATATGTACCAGCTGGCTGGAGCGGACCATTCGTTCAGGCAAAAGAATATGCAGAACAATATAATAATTTACCAGAACAATTAGAAGCCTTGGAAAATTGGAAAAAAGGTTCGAATGAAAGAGTCATGCCACTTGTCACTCCTACCCAAGCAGAAAGCGATGAATATGCTTCGATTATGAATGATATTGGCACGTATAAATCTGAAATGATCAATAAGTTTATTATGGGAGAAGAACCGCTTGATCATTTTGATAAATTCGTGGAAACGATTCAATCGATGGGAATTGATAGAGCCACTGAAATTCAGCAGGACGCATTGAATCGTTATAATGATCGCTAATCTTTATGTAAGCGCCTAAGCCTTATGTTAAGTGTTCAAAAAGGAGGATAAAAAGGACCAAGAAGTTCGAGGCGGCTTAGCTTTGAGCAGCGGAACGTATGCAGTTAATACGTGAGCAGCGGAAAAGCAAGCCAACGAAGAAATTCGCAGTGTCATTTTTACCGAGGCCTGCAGGACGCAGGTCACAAAGGCGTTGCGACAGGATGTCGCGAATTTAGCCTTTGATCCTTACTTTTTGAACATCCTCTTATAGGTTTGGCGCTTATCATTCCTAAAAGGGAGGAATTATCACAGTGGAAACAGTCACACAGAGTTCTGAAGCTAAAAAAGCGCCTGAGCTTATCTATGTAAAGGAAAGCTTTTGGCGTAGACTTGCGAAAGACTTAAAACGAAATAAATTCATTTATTTGATGGTTTTACCGGTTGTCATCTATTATCTCATTTTCCATTATGGTCCGATGTATGGGGTGCAAATTGCTTTTAAAAACTTCAGTTTGACGGAAGGAATTTGGGGAAGTCAGTGGGTTGGTTTCGATCATTTTATCAGCTTTTTTAAAGGTTTTTATTTTTGGCGATTGCTAAAGAATACCGTGTTAATTAATGTGTATGAATTGCTGCTAGCCTTTCCAGCCCCAATTATACTGGCCTTATTATTAAATGAATTAAGAAGAATGTGGTTTAAACGAATTGTTCAAACCATTAGCTATTTGCCACATTTCATTTCTGTTGTCGTCGTTGTTGGCATGTTGGTCGATTTCACTTCACAAAATGGCTTAATTAATCAATTTCTCGCTATTTTTGGTGTCGAGCCTATTTCATTTTTACAAAAACCTGAATGGTTTCGAACACTGTATATTGGCTCAGGGATTTGGCAAAGTATCGGTTGGGGCTCGATTATTTATTTAGCCGCGATGTCAAATATTAATTCCGAGCTTTATGAAGCGGCAAAGATTGATGGAGCCAATCGGTTTAAACAAGCCTTGCATGTGACCATTCCAGGGATTGCTCCGATCATCATCATCCTACTTATTCTTCAAATTGGCTCCATGATGAGCGTCGGATTCGAGAAGATCATTTTGATGTACAATCCATTAACATATGATACGGCCGATGTCATCTCTACATATGTTTATCGGAAAGGGATTTTGGAGGCAAACTTTAGTTTTAGTGCGGCTGTTGGATTATTTAATGCGGTCATCAATTTAACCTTATTGGTTTTAGCCAATCGAATCAGCGCAAAAGTAAGTGAGACAAGTCTTTGGTAAGGAGTAGATTACATGAAAATAAAGCAAAATCTTGGGGAAAGAATGTTTGACTTTCTTAATATTCTTTTCATGATCATTCTGATCATCGTGACGCTCTATCCTTTTTTATACGTTTTATTTTCTTCCTTAAGTGATCCAGGATTGTTGGCGAAGAATCGGGGAATTCTCTATCTTCCCATCGGTTTTACTTTAAAAGCGTATGAATTAGTTTTTGCCAATCCGATGATTGTGGTTGGCTATTTAAATACGATCTTTTATGTGGTTGTAGGAACAACCATCAATATTCTATTAACAAGTATTGGAGCCTATGCGTTATCACGTCGCAATGCGATGTTGACGAAACCGATTATGATGTTTATTACTTTTACAATGTTTTTTAGCGGTGGATTAATTCCTACCTATCTATTAATTGGTCAATTAGGGATGATCGATACGAGATGGGCGTTGATTATTCCGAATGCCGTTAGTGTATGGAATTTGATTATTATGAGAACCTCTTTCAAAGGCATTCCGGAAAGCTTGGAAGAATCTGCTCGTATCGATGGCGCTGGTGATTGGACGATTTTGTTTAGAATTATTTTGCCACTTTCTTTACCAGTCATTGCCGTTATGATTCTTTTTTATGGTGTTGGTCATTGGAATGCCTACTTTGATGCAATGATTTATTTGCGTAATAATGATTTATGGCCGCTGCAACTTGTGCTTCGTGAAATTTTAATTACGAATAGTACTGATAATTTTATTACTGGAGTCGGCGGAGGAGGAGACCGTTATCCTATTGGAGAAACGGTCAAATATGCCACGATTATTGTGGCTACCTTACCTATTCTCTTTCTCTATCCATTCTTGCAAAAATACTTTGTGAAAGGTGTCATGATTGGATCGATAAAAGAATAGAGCGGATGAAGGTTTTGAGAAAATAGAGTAAAAAGAAGGTTTTTACTGGTTGCTATTGTATTCTTAACTATACAAGACAAATTGGAAGAGGGGAAATAAGAAGATGAAACTAGCATTCACGACATTAGGATGTCCGAATTGGGATATGGATACGATTATTTCGAAGGCCGTTGAAAATGGTTATGATGGGGTGGATTTTCGTGGTTATTTAGGGGAGATGGACATTTACAAATTACCTGAATTCTCCAGTGATATCGAAACAACAAAAAGAAAATTTGCTGAAGCAGACCTTGAGATCCCCTGTTTTTCCAGTTCCATTCGATTGTTTACGACCTCGAATAGCGAATTGGAACATTTCAAGGAAGAATTAAGGCAGTATGGTCATTTATGTCAATCATTCGACACTCCCTATATTCGTGTTTTTGGAGGGAAGATTGGGGATACACCCCGTTCTGAAGCTATTCAAATGGTAAAGGATAATTTGGATCAATTACTACCAATCGCTGAGAAATTTGAAGTCACATTAATAGTAGAAACGCATGATGACTGGACAAAATGCGAACATGTAGAAGAGGTTTTAAATCTTACTCATTCTAAGTATGTACAAGTTTTATGGGATGTTCATCACCCTTATCGAACAATGGACGAAGAGCCCGAAAAAACATGGGACATGCTTGGGAAACGGATTAAGTATACGCATTGGAAAGACTCCTATCCAAAAGAAGCGACTGCTCGGGGATATCAACTTTGTTTAATGGGAGATGGTGATATTCCTTTAAAGCGAATCTTTGATCTACTAGATAAAAAAGGGTACGAAGGTTACTACACACTTGAATGGGAGAAAGTATGGTGTCCAGAGATTGAGGAGCCTGAAATTGCGATTCCGCAGTATGTTCAATATATGCATCAACTGAGAAGAGAAATAGAATAGGATCAAGCAAGGCGGAGCTGACGGTTATTTAGCTCCGTTTTTTTTTATGGTCCGTTTAGCTTTATGTTATATGTTTATATACATGTTGATATATCTTGAATAGTAAAAGAAAAAAAGGTTTGCATCTTCACTTATATCCTAAAATCAAAGTTGAACGAAACATAAATAATGAGCCGGGGAGAGTAACGAGAGGCTTGGAACTACGAGTCTTTCAGCGTTGACTCCTGTGTATTTATTACAATTGTTAAAAAATAATGACATATCAATATAGATGATATTCAACTTTACATGGATAATATAATATAGTATTGTTAATATATTAACTTTTTACTAGTTTTAAAAAAATGAAAGCGTATGATTTAGTTCGTGAAGGAAGGGGAGAGCATTCGGAAAGATTAATAGAAATGAATAATTACCAGTGGGGGATGAAATGAAAATCCCCGTTGAATTTTCACTTTAGTGATTAAAGGAGGTACACATATTGGGTTCTATTATCCGCAAGGCACAAGCGGTTGCTATGATTCTATTAATGGTTATTTTTGTTTCTGGCTGTGGGGCAACGGGGGCGAGTACGAAGGAAAAAGTCATGCAATGGAGTGGTGATTGGCCGCGCCCGCCATTGTTTCAAGGGAACAATTTTGCTAATGGTGGGATTGGAGAAGCAACGAATTTCGTCTTTGAAGGGTTAGTGCAAAATGTACGAATTTCTAATGAGCAGCATTTACGTTTAGCTAAGTCCATTGAATTTCATGATGACTATGCGGAGGTAAAATTAGTCGATGATGCTGTCTGGCATGATGGAGAACCGTTCACTAGTAAAGATGTTTGGGCCTATTATACGTTAAACAATGGGGCAGAAGTGACACAGTATATGAAAGAAATTGAGATTGTAGATGAGAAGACATTACGGGTCCATTGGCTACAGCCACAAGCAAATGAGATTGTTCTATCCTTTCTATTAGGACAGGATAAGCAGGCAACGATTCCTTATCATATATATGGTAAATATGTGGATCGGGCAGCCGAGCTATTAGCACAGGCACCGGCCTATTCGCCAGAAGAGCAACTAATCAAAAAAGGGAAATTTGGTTTAAACATTGACGATGATTTGCAAAAGAAAATAGATGAAAATTGGCAAGACTTTCTTGTTGCAGGACCAGAAATGCCAATCGGAACGGGACCTTTTACAGTTAGCCGGGTCACCTCTTCAGATATGTTGCTAGAAAAGTTTCCTGATTATTATCTTGCCGACAAGATTAAGTTTGACAAGGTGACCATTAAAAACCCTGGTACTGAAGGGGCAGCAGGATTTGCATTATTGCGTTCAGGACAAATTGATTATAGAGATGGAACCCCGCCACAGGATATTTTGGAATCGCTTTTAGCATCGAATAAAGACCTTGTCCATTTCAAAATGCTTGACCCAGCATCTGTTGGGATTTTATATAATCAAGACCGTCCTCCGTTTGATAAAAAAGAATTTAGACAGGCGATAACGTATGCGATTGATAGATCGAAAGCTCGAGAAGTTGGAAATGTATACGGTCGGGAGCCAACGACATCCATTACTGGACTTGTCCCATCGGACATGAAGAACTGGATAAAACCTGAGGTCATTGAGGATATGCGGGACTATTCATACAATCCAGAAAAAGCGGAGGAAATGTTAAAGGATCTAGGCTGGAGTCGTGATAAGGAAGGAATTTGGCGTGATCCAGATGGGGTTCGCCCCGATTTTGTTATCGGTGTTAATGCGACATGGCAAAATGGTCTGATGCCTGGCCAAATCGTGGCTGAACAATTAACGGCCTTTGGTATACCTACTCGTTTAATGGCAGTTGATGGCACCGTTTACTTCAATAATGTGTCAAAAGATAAAGGGCTTTATGACATGTCCCTTGATTGGGTCGATGTCGCTTGGGGCTTTATGTTTCCTTGGCAATCTATTCGTGAAGTATATGAAGGGAATATTGCCAAGATGATGCATATGCCTCGCTATGATTCAGATCATAAAGATCCTGAGAAACGAGATAAAATTAATTTGCGGTTAAAAAGTTATGATGGTGTTGAATTTGACGTGCGAGAAGTCATCCAAAAGATTCCATATATGGATGAGGAAGAGTATACGGAATGGTTTTCTCGAATGGCGTGGGCTAATAATGAAGAAGCCTTCGGTGTCAATTTGTTCCAAAATGTAACAGGAACATGGTTAAATCAGGCCCATTTAGATGGATTACCACTTGAGTCGCAGATTGAAAAATATGACCGCAATATTCCTGTACCAGAAACAGATGAAGAAATGCGAGAAGTGTTAAAGACAAATTTCTTTAATTCGGGCATACAGCCATTTATTGAAGGACAATACAGACCGAAAGAGTGAGGAGGGCTTCCATTGACACGACAAATATTTTTAAAACGTATGCTCAGCGCGCTAATAACGATTGTCCTTGCTGTTGTTATTACCTTTGTATTGTTGAGGCTTACGCCCGGCAATGCAATTGACCAGTGGGCAAGGGATTATGCGATTCAATACAATATTACCATTGATGAGGCTTATACGCGTGTTGCGAATATGATTAATTATGATCCAAATGAACCGATTATCCAGCAGTTTACCCGCTATGTCGGTAATTTGTTGCAGGGGAATCTCGGCTACAGCATGGTACATCAGGGGCTACGTGTTAATGATATCATTGCTAACGCTTTACCATGGACACTTTTTGTGTCCAGCATTGCCCTTGTGGTTAGCTTTCTTATTGGCGTCTATTTGGGGGTGAAGATGGCGTATAATCGGAAATCATGGCTTGATCCTGTTATCTCTATCTACTCAGTTGTGACGAATGCCGTTCCTGACTTCATTTTAGCGATTATCCTTTTGATTGTATTTTCTTATGGGTTGGGATGGTTCCCTATAAACGGGGCATATGATTTCTATTTAACCCCTGGTTTTAATCTTCCTTTTATTGGTAGTATTTTCTACTATGGAGCATTGCCCATTCTTACGTATGTCCTGACCTTAATTGGTCAGTGGGCGCTTATGATGAAAGGAAGTGCTGTTAGTATTCTTGGTGATGATTATATTGAAGCCGCAAAAGCAAGAGGACTGTCGCCAAAGCTTATCACGAGGAAATATGTGCAAAAGAATGCTATTATCCCGTTGGTCACGCAACTTGCTGTTTTTTTAGGCGGAATGCTTGGTGGGGCGATCCTTGTAGAAAATCTGTTCCAATATCCGGGAATTGGTTATTTTATGGCAGAAGCGACGAAACAGCGCGATTATATCGTGATGCAAGGGATCCTTCTATTTATTGCCATTACGATGATTATTGCTAATTTTATTGCTGATTTACTATATAGTAAATTGGATCCAAGAATACAGATTAAGGAATAGGGGTGAGACTATGCGCGGAGTGATTGATTTTTTTCGGATCATCGTATTAAACAGGCGTTCATGTATTGGTTTAATTATAACGATATTTTTCATTTTAATGGCCACGGTCGGTCCGCATATTTTTCCATTAGATACAAAGGTGGATTATGAGAATCGCTATCAAAAGCCAAATTTTGAACATTGGTTGGGGACGGACTATGGCGGTAGAGATGTATGGTCACAAATCGTTCATGGCTCACAGGAAGTTCTGCTTATTGGCTTGTTGGCAGCCGTTGTGACACTGATTTTCGGAGCCGTGCTCGGTATGATTTCTGGACTTGTCGGTGGCAAGTTAGATACAGTGATCATGATGATCACAAATCTATTCTTGACCATCCCTTCATTGCCTGTTTTTA
This sequence comes from Lederbergia sp. NSJ-179, assembly GCF_022867885.1. Classification (GTDB taxonomy): domain Bacteria; phylum Bacillota; class Bacilli; order Bacillales; family Bacillaceae_C; genus Lederbergia. The sequence goes on from NZ_JALIFP010000002.1 coordinate 153,094, forward strand.
TCATCCTGGCAGCCTTTTTATCGATTGAAGACCCATTCTCATTTGCACTTATATTAAGCGCATGGAGCTGGCCCGGACTGACAAGAGCAGTGCGATCACAGGTGATTTCATTGAAGGAACGTGATTTCATTGTCATTTGCAAGGTAATGGATTTAGGTTTGCCGCATATCATTTTTAAAGAAATTATGCCCAATATTGTTTCTTATTTGGCGATTAATTTCATCATGATTATGCGGGGAGCAATTGTAGGAAGTGTTGCAATTATGATGCTAGGATTAGCCCCGTATTCACCAACCAATTGGGGACAAATGCTGAACCTTGCGATTTCCCAAACAGGGGGGATCTTTAATCCAAATGGATATGTCTATGTTCTCTCACCAATTGTTTGCCTAGCTTTGTTTCAACTTGGAACGATCTTCTTTGCAAATGGGCTCGATGAAGCGTTGAACCCAAGACTTCGAACAAGAGGTGGAGCTTAATGGAAACTATTATTGAATTTGAAAATGTCAATGTATCCTTTTCGATGCGGGAGGGAACAGTTAAGGCGGTTCGTGACGTTTCATTGAGTATTCCTAAAGGAAAGGTGACCGCTCTTGTGGGCGAAAGTGGTAGCGGTAAATCGACGCTGGCCTCGACCTTGCTTAGAATGGTTTCTGCACCAGGCAAGATATCAGCTAAGTCGATTCAAGTTGATGGGCAGGATGTAATGGCGATGTCTGAGAAAAAACTGCGTCATTACCGATGGTCTGAAGTATCGATGGTATTTCAAGCAGCACAAAATTCATTAAATCCAGTTGTGACCATTGGAGAGCAGTTCATTGAAACCTACCAGGCCCATAGGAAGGAATCCGATAAGAAAGTGATTGAAAAAAGAGCAATTGAGTTGTTGGAGTATGTCAAACTTGAGCCGAAACGGGTTCTGCGCTCCTATCCCCATGAATTAAGTGGAGGTATGAAGCAGCGGGTTATGATCGCCTTTAGTCTGTTATTAGAACCAAAAGTAGTCATTCTTGATGAGCCTACAACCGCATTAGATGTGATTACACAGGATTCTATTTTTTCAATTCTTCAAAAAATTAATGATGAGTTCGGTATTACGTTGCTTCTACTCTCGCATGATATTGCTGTTGTTGCAAAGGTGGCTGATTATCTCGGTGTCATGTATGCCGGAAAAATTGTAGAGTTTGATGAGATTTATACGATTTTTGAACAGCCGAAGCACCCCTATACGCAGGGATTGTTGCGGGCAGTTCCATCGCTTATTCATGATTTAGGGAAGATAAAGCCTATTCCAGGCGCTTCGCCTAACTTACTTGATTTGCCCAGTGGTTGCCCTTTTCACCCGCGTTGTGAATATGCAATGAGTCATTGTAAAACGATTGAGCCGGAATTAAAGCGGTCGAAGGATGGCTACATTCCTGCTTGCCATTTATTTGATCATGAGCGAAAGGAGGCGGCACTTACAAAATGAACCCATTACTCAAATTAGATGATGTATCTATGCATTTCCCGAATAAAGATAAAGCGGCAAAAAATACAACCATTAAAGCCTTATCGAATGTTAGTCTTTCTTTATACCCAGGAGAAATTATGGCTGTTGTAGGGGAAAGCGGCTGTGGCAAAACAACGCTGGGAAAAATTATTGCTGGGCTGCACCAACCGACAGGAGGAACCTATTACTATAAAGATGAGGATGTCAGCAAACTGGCTGGGAAGAAAAAGAAGCAATACCGAACGAATATTCAGCTTGTTCAACAGGATTCCTATGCAGCTTTAAATCCTGCAAAAACAATTCTGCAATCACTGGCTGCACCGATTGTGCGTCATAAAGTAGCGAGGGGAAAACGGGCGATTCGCGCAAAAATAATCGAACTGCTTGAGACAGTTGGCCTAAGGCCGGCAGAGCAATTTCTACCAAAATTTCCCCATCAACTAAGTGGCGGGCAACGACAACGTATACTAATGGCAAGAGCGATATCCCTTGACCCAGAAGTAATTGTCGCGGATGAACCTGTGTCCATGGTAGATGTTTCATTACGCCTATCTATTTTAAACTTGATGACGACTTTAAATAAAAAGCTAGGAATTGCCTTTGTCTATATCACTCATGATTTAGCAACTGCCCGATTTATTGCTCAGAATGGTCGTCTCGCTGTTATGTACTTGGGGCGAATTGTAGAGTTAAGCTCTGTTGGAAAAATTTTGGAAAATCCACAGCATCCTTATTTGCAGGCGCTGTTAACGGCGGTGCCGATTCCTGATCCGAAGATCGCAAAAGCAAAAAATGAGCTCCCTTTAAAAGGATTAGAGGTGCCAAGCCTTGTCAATCCGCCAGGAGGCTGCTCTTTTCATCCTCGTTGTCCTTACGCAACGGAATACTGTAGCGAGGAATTACCGCTGTTGCGAGAGGTTGAACACGGAGAAGTGGCCTGCCACTATGCAGAAAGGATTCCGAAATGGCACTTAACAGCTTCTTCAAATTAATTTTTCATTTTGCTGTCATTTTTGCGGTTTTTAGCGGTCTGCTTATTTTTCTAACGGAGCCGAAGACGGTTGAATTCCAACTTGTTTGTGTAACACTTGTTACCAACTGTTTTATTATCATTGGTATCCTTACTTTTAGTTGGTGGTTGAAGAGAAAAAAACGAAATGACTCCACCAACTGAGGAGACAAATAGAATAGGGTCAAGAAAGACGGAGCTAGCGGTCATCTAGCTCCGTTTATTTTTTATCGATATCTAAGCATTCATTCGTAAAGCATGGCATTACCTTGGCGCAGCCGTTGAATCGCGAATGATAAGGTTAGTGGGCAATAAAACCTTTTTAGGTTCAATTTGCGCTTTTTTGCGGATTTCTAACAATAATTTAGCTGCTTCATAGCCTAGCATTTCAAAGTGCTGCTGGACTGTACTTAGGGGTACCTTGGCGTATTTAGAACTTTCGAAATCATCAAAGCCGATAATGGAGAGATCTTGAGGGATGTCTATACCCATTTTGATCAATTGATTCATAACTTCAAGGGCACTGCGATCATTTACACAAAATAAAGCAGTTAAGTTGCCACTCTTAATCGCTGCCACAAGTTCTTTATAATTTAGCTTTGGCTGAGAAAAAAAGATCTTAGAGTCAGCCGGCAGGTTAGCGTTCATCAGGGCGTGCTGGTATCCAAGATATCGTTCTTTTTCTGAGTTTAGGAAAAAGTCATAAGCGCAAAATCCGATTTTTGTATGGCCCAAACCAATTAGATGATTGACCGCTTCAAAACCTCCATCATAATTATTACAGCTAATACAAGGTAAGGGGATTCCCATTGGGAACCGATCCAGTAACACAACAGGGAGTCTCTTTGATTGAATGTCTGTTAAATACTCTTTCGCTGCTTCGGGATTTGAAGAATAGATTAATAATCCTCCACAATCTGTTTGGATTAACTTTTTTACCAATTCTCTTTCCTGATCAATATTATTCTCAATGAACTCAATGATTAACTTATAACCATGGTTGGAAAGATAGGACTGAATTCCTTTCATAATTTGCATATAAGAATTGTCGTACATGTCATTTCCAGATAATACAAAAGTGATTAATTTTGAGCTTGTTTGATTTTTGGGCTTTTGTTCGGAAATAAAGCTGCCTTTTCCTTTAACTCGGTAGATTACACCTTCATCTACTAGCTCAGCTAAGGCTCTTCTAACTGTAATGGAGCTGACGCCGAGTTTTTCGATAAAATCCTTCTCGCTTGGTATACGTGCATGAGCAGATAACTCTTTATTTTGAATTAAACTAAGTATATGATCTCTTACCATTTGATACTTTGGGACCGAGGTGTTTGACCCTTTCATATTATACTTCCTTTCATAGTCGGTGTAGCTTTAAATATGGCAAAAGCACAACGTAAATAATATTAACGTTGTAAGGAAAATAAAGCTTGATTTTTATTTTCTTTTATAATAAGGTATATGTATACTTTTTGAATGTACATAGTATAACATGAATAGTAAATTCTTTCTATATTGGATTTAAGAAATCTATTTATCTAAAAGAATGTAATCGTTGTCAATTAAGTTCAAGTATATCACAAGGGAGAAGGAACACTGCAATAGATGGCAAGACAAGTGTGGGCAGCGGAAAATAACGATTGAACACCGGTTATTAAGCACAGATTCTGTTGCAAAACATGTGGTTCTATCGGTTCGTGGGGAGGTGGTGAAAGCTTTAGCTCGTGGAATTGAATGGTAAATAACTATGGGATGAGGCCAAGGGAATCAAGGATTGATTGACTGACGGAACTATCAATTTTGTTGTCTTAATATTATGTAAATTAATCTTGGTTGGGCAAAATTCTTTGCTCTAATTACCTCTGTAAATACCGGGGATTTCTTTAGACGAGGAGGAAAATAATGAGAAGTGCCAAATATCCATTCCTTATCTTATTAATCGTGTTATTAGTTGCTGGATTAATAGGATGCCAGTCTCAAAATGTGGAAAAAGATACACCCAAAAACACTGCTGAAGAAGGAGAGGAGGAGATTACACTTACGGTAATGTTGGCTTGGATGATAGGGGAAGATCGATGGGAGAAGTTTTACAAAAAGCCAGCGGAGGAGAAGTTTCCTCATCTTAAATTAAAAAGAATTGAAGGGGATGCAGGAGATAGAGAGACGCTGGAAAAAACATTCGCTGAGGGGGTTAAGCCTGACATTATCATGGTCAGTCATCCTTCCCAGATCCAATTACTTCAGGAATATGAATTGGCATATGATATGAGAGATATGATCGATCAGTATGATTTTGATCTAACCCGTTATGAGGATGATTATTTAGCGGAATGGCTTTCATGGACAGGTGGTGAAATATGGTCTTTGCCTTTTGTCTCTCAGAAATATGCGTTGCATTATAATAAAGACATCTTTGATCTGTTCGGCGTTCCTTATCCTACAGACGATATGACCTGGGATGAAGTAATCGAACTAGCTAAGAAAGTGACCGGGGAACGAAATGGTGTCCAGTATCACGGTTTACACATGCAACATGACGCCAGTCAAACCTTGTCTCAAGTAATGGGGGATACACTTTATGTTGATCCGGAGACGGATGAAGTCTTGTGGACAGAAAGACAGGAAGTTAGCGACTATTTAGCTTTGGTTGATCAAGAGAAGTCAATCCCCGGTAATGATCTTGGAGAAATAGAGACAGACGGGATTGCGTTTATTGATGCTTTTCAAAAAATAAGAAACTTGGCCATGATTCCTCATCAATTCCTTGAGGCGCTGCCTGAGGATCTAAATTGGGATATTGCGACTTACCCCGTCTGGTCTCAAGCACCAGGCATACAGCCAAATCAAAGCGGCTGGGCACTGGGCGTAACAGATATAAGCGAACATAAGGAAGAAGCTTTTGAATTATTAAAGTTTTGGTATTCCGATGAACAAATCCTAAGCAAAGGGAATTCTGCAGTGACGACTCCGTTTAATCATTTATTTGAAAATGGGGCGGTCGAAGAAGCGTTGAAGAATGATCCTAATCGCTCCTATCTTGCAGAACTAAACATTGATTCTTTATTTCAGAATAAACCAGGTGGGGGTACATCAGAAAAAAGGTCAAAGTATGATACAGGAGCACAGAATGAAATAGGGAAGATCGGTTTTGAATTTTACGACTCTGACCAAGATAGGAACGAATTCCTTCGTGATTTAAAACAAAAAGAAGAGCAAAGAATTGTCGAAGAAAAGGCGACAAAATAATTGATTTTAGGCATGCCCTAAAACAAAGACATTTCATCAGTTAGCAAATATAGGTTCCAATATATTTTTGACGGAGGAATAGAAATGAAAAGATTTAAAAGTTATTGTCTTATTTCATTAGTAATCATATTAGCGGGTATATTTAGTGGTTGCCAATCGCAAAGTGCAGGAAATGAGGGAGATGATACGAAGGGTGAAAAAACGGTGACTATTAAAATCGCCTATCTTTTTGATGGAGATATATGGGAAGAAAGGGTTGGTTCAATAGAAAAAGATCTTACAAATATTAAGCTAGAGCGAATTCCTTATGAAAATACGGTAGAATCCCTTCAGGAAATATTTGCAAAAGGTAATAAACCAGATATTATCATTGGCCCAATTGAACCGATGAAGGAACTTGAAGTGATTGAGCCGCTTGATGAATTAATAGAACAACACAACTTTGATCTCGATTCTCTTAACCCTGCTTTAATGAAGAATGTTCGTTCGTTAACCGATGAGGGAAAGATTGTTGGATTTCCAGATAATCGGCCTTTTTTCGCACTATACTACAATAAAGATGTATTTGACTTATTTGGACAGCCTTATCCAGATGAGAAGACAGCCATGATTTGGGATGAGGCAATCAATCTAGCCGCAAAGATGACAGGAGAAAAAAATGGTACACAGTATGTTGGAATGACTCACGGGCCTTTTGCTGGCTTTGGTCCGGGTACCTGGCCGTTGGATGAACTGGCAACAAATTTGACGGACCCGGAAACAGGGGAAGTGAACATTCAAGACAATCCTAAGCTTAGGAAGTATTTCGACTTAATGGCAGAATATTATAGTTTTCAAGGGATCCACGACCCGGATTGGGAAGGCGATTGGTTTGCGGAAGGAAAAGCTGCGATGTTTATTGCCCAAGATGCCTATCTTGATAGTGTGGAAGATAAGAGTTTTCTAGAATCTCTTGATATGGTCCCGGTTCCAGTATGGGAGGATAATCCAGAAGCCGGTCCATATCGTGGGTTTTGGTCCATGGTTATTACGAATTATAGTGAGCATAAAGATGAGGCATTTAAAGTGTTGGAAGCCTACGTATCTAAAAAACATCAGTTAGAAGTCACAGAAAGTGGAGTCATGGGATCTATTTTGGCTGATCCTGAAATCCACCGAAATTATGCCATTAATGCCCCTGGTCTTGAAGGGAAAAACCGTGAAGCCTTTTTTGCCCAAGAGCCTGCTATATATGAAGATACAATAAGTCAATGGGATAGCTATGTGGATGTTGGTGCCGCTGTAGAAAAAATAGCTGAACAAGACAAGGATATCAACACGATCATAAGGGAATTGGAAGAAGAATCTGCCGCAAAAATCAAGGAAGCGAAGGAAGCAGGAAAGTGAATAACCGATAGGTAAATGTGGCAACTAAAGGCTATTTGGGAAAATAATTAAATGAAGCTCCAAGGAGGTTTGTGGATGTCCAGGGTCATGCAGAGAAAGCGGAATAGGTTGTTACTAGTAGTGTTGGTGGTATTAGCGATAGTCACGTCTTTTAACTTTAGATCGATATTGTCTGCACCCACGAAAGCGAAGGCTTCGGAACCTTCGCATAATCAGGAGTTATTTAAGATTCAAGTCATTGATGCGGAGACAGGACGGGGCATTCCCGCCGTGGAGCTGAGGACAACGAACAACATTCTCTACTACACAGACAGTGCCGGCTATGTTGCCTTTAATGAACCAGGTCTCATGGATCAAGAAGTTTTTTTCCATTTATCCAGTCATGGATATGAGGTGCCAAAAGATGGCTTTGGTAACCGTGGTCAAGCGGTCGACATAAAACCAGGGGGAAGCATCACAATCAAGATGAATCGAGTGAATATCGCTGAACGGCTATATCGAATCACCGGTCAAGGTATCTATCGGGATAGCGTCCTGCTCGGTCTGACGCCACCAATCAAAGAACCGCTTTTGAACGGAAAAGTGATGGGCTCGGACTCTGTACAGACAATCGAATATCAGGATAAACTGTACTGGTTTTGGGGAGACACGGACAGACCGGCATACCCATTGGGGAACTTCCGTGTAACAGGAGCTACCTCGGAGCTGCCTGGCAAAGGCGGCCTAGATCCTGAGGTAGGTGTTGATCTAGATTATTTCACCAAAGAGGATGGATTTGTTAAAAGCTTGGTCCCACCGTTGCCTGATGGAGCTGGTATTGCTTGGGTATTTGGCCTCATGACAACGGAGGATGACACTGGGAAGGAGCGGCTGCTTGCGGGTTACAGCACACATACGCCTTTGAGTGCCTTTGGTATTCTTGTTTTCAATGATGAAAAGGAAGAATTTGAGCAGCTGGTCGAATTTCCGGACAAGGAGGACTGGCGCCATCCGGGTGGACAGGCAAGCTATTATGAAGAAGATGGTCAAGGGTACTGGGTATTTACCGAACATCATATGGGTAATTTAAGAGTGCTTGATTCATATGAAGCGATTCAAGACCATGAACAATATGAATCTTTTACTTGTCTGACTCCAGGAACAGAATTTGATGGTAAAAATACTTCACTCGAACGTGATGACGATGGCAATTTGGTCTGGGATTGGAAGCTTGATACACAGCCATTAGAACCTGATCAAGAAAAAGAATTGATTGAACTGGGCTTAATCAAAGAGGATGATCTTCATTATTTTCAGTTGAAAGATGTTGATACGGGCGACTATGTAAGTATTGCTTCCAGTTCCGTGGAATGGAATGAATATCGTAATAAATACGTCATGATTGGCCAGCAAGTGGGCGGTGATTCTTCTGTTCTTGGTGAAGTATGGTATTCCGAAGCACCAGCACCACAAGGACCTTGGGAATCAGCTAAGAAAATTGTTACACATGATAATTATACTTTCTATAATGTGGCCCATGATGAATTTTTTGACAAAGATGGTGGGAAAACGATCTTTTTCGAAGGTACTTATACAAATACGTTTACGGATCATGAACCGACTCCTCGTTATAATTATAACCAAATGATGTATAAGTTAGATTTAACAAATCCTGATCTATCACTGGAACCATCCGATGGAGAAGATGATGGTGGAGAGGACGGAGTAGAAGAATCAGCCACCGTTGCTAAGCTATTTTCAATCTTAGCAAACTATGAAGATGAGTATTCTTCTAAGAAAGCTTATCGAGCGCTCCAAGTTCATCTCGCTGCGTTGCAGCAATATGAAGAAAAAGAAGAAGTGAAGAAAATTGTCAAACATACGAAAAGTTTCCTTGGCTTACTCGATAAACAGAAGGAAGAGGACTTAATTTCAGAAAAGGCCTATGAAGAACTAAGCGCTGGTGCAGAAGAGTTACTGCAAAAATGGGAATAGCTGGTTCGTCTGTTTAAAATAAGGAGGAAGAATCATGAACATGAAAAAACGCTTTGCGATTATCATGATGATATTCATGTTAGGGATCTTAACGGCTTGTCAATCACAGGAATCTGGCGGTGCAGATAAAAATAAAGAGAAAGGTGCCGGAAAAGAGGAACATAAAGATGAAGCTTTTCAACTATTAGCAGAATATGTTTCCGAAGAACATCAGTTACATGTTTCCGAAAGTGGTGAAATGGGCTCCGTCTATCTGATTTGAAATTAGATGAAAAATATGCGAGTGAATCACCTGCTTATAAAGATAAGAATCGTGAAGCGTTTTTTACTTCAGAGTCCGCAACTTATGAAGGGAAAATCAGTACTTGGGATGAGTATGTGGATGTTGGCAAGGCAATAGAAGAAATGGCAGACTCGGAAAAAGATGTGAATACACTTTTACGTGAGCTAGATGAAAAATCAGCCGCAAAAATTAAGGAAGCGATGGGATCGAATAAATAATCGATCATGAGATGGTATAGATTCAATGAACAACCTCTGTGGCATAACCGGATTGTCACGGAGGTTGTTCTATTTTAAGTTTAAGAGATTAAGTTGATATAGTTGGTATATAATTAAAGTTTTCCAAATCATATTTTCACTGAATCGAAACTTTTTATGAAAATACTCAAAATTGATAAAGTTTGATAACACTTGGTTTGACGCGGGAATTGCGTTTTTTCATAAAATATAAATCGGGAATTCATAGAAAAGGCAAATGAAACGAAAAATATATATTGACCTATACATATAGAACATCTATAATAAGAAATACAATAAATGTAACAACCATATCATCCTAGTGAGCTATCATTTTGCACGGGCTTTCTTTTAAAATGAAAAGGTTTGCTGAAAGTAGTTTTATATTGGCGGGATGGAAAGAAATTTTGAATGTGATGTCAGGTAATAAAAGCGGTGCGCTTTCCCTTTATTTTGATGTGAACTGGGAAAAGGCTATCACCATTTGAAAACGGCTTATGACCAAAGTAGAGGTGTGCGATGAAATCATTGTATGAGCAAGTTTATGAATCATTAAAAAAAGAAATCCTATCTGAAAAGTACAAAGTGGGGGATCAAGTCCCATCAGAGAATGAATTATCGGAAACGTTTCAGGTTAGTAGAATTACGAGTAAAAAGGCACTGGAGAAGCTAATGAAAGAAGGTTATGTGTATCGTCAACGAGGTAGAGGGACCTTTGTTGCTGAATGGCAGGTTGCTAATCAAGTAAGGAATGTTGAATCTAAAAAACCGATAATTGGTTTAATTATGACTACTTTTGATGATAGTTTCGGTAGTACGCTCGTAGCATCATTAGAGGAAGCATCTGACAATAAATGCTTTCTTATTTTAAAACGATCATTAGGAATTCCAGAACGGGAAGAAAAGATTATTCAGGAATTATTAGATTTTGGAGTATCTGGATTGATTGTTTGTCCAGCCCAAGCTCAACATTATACCTCTGAAATACTTAAGATGGTCGTTAATCAATTTCCGTTGGTTTTAATTGACAGAGCGTTTAAAGGAGTGGCGGCGGCCGCTGTTTCTACAGATAATGTAGAAGCAGCTATCAAAGGAATAAATTATTTAATAGATCATGGTCATGAACATATTGGTGTGCTTATGTCGAATAATTATGTCACGACAACTCTTGAAGATCGATTGTTAGGGATTGTTAATGCTTTTTCAGAGAATCAGTTAGTCGTTAATCGGGAGTTGTGGTTTTCAGATATTAAGAGTACATCGCCTATTCCAGAGGCGCCAAAAAAAGAAGATATTGAAAAAGTCAAAGAGTATATTCAGAAAAATCCAAAGATTACTGCGTTATTTGCGCTGGAATATCAAATTGCTTCTTTAGCAAAAGTCGCGGTAGAAGAGCTAGGTTTAACGGTACCAAATGACATTTCCATCATCTGTTTTGATAGCCCCCCCATAAATGATCAAGGGTGGAGTTTTACCCATTTGAAACAAGATGAAGCTGAGATTGGTCGATTGGCTTTAGAGAGGTTAATGGACATGTATCATGGAAAGTTTAATACGGATAGTCAGCTTGTACCAGCAACTCTTATAGAAGGTTCTACAACAAGAACGATAAGGGCAAAAAGTTTTTTGTGAGCAAAAGGGTAAGAAATGAAGTGCATTTAAAGAGGTGTTCACTAAACTATAACACCTCTATATTTAACTAATTAAATTAAGGGGGTGATAGAATCCGGGAACAAACATCTCGTTTATTAAATTAGTATTCTAACTTTATCCGGCATGTTGATATAGAAAACAGAGGATTGATAGAGTCTCAGAAGAAACAACGTGCTTGTGAAATACCGCAAGTGTGGCTATACGTATCCGCATTGCTAACTAAGCAAGAAGATAGGACATTTGGTTTTAGATGTTAAGTCTTTAATTTGTCTCAAAGCACAGCTATATTCGAATCTAACTAACGCACAGGCATGAATTTAAAGGGTTGAGAGGAGTTCATTTACATGAAATTGAAAGCGATTATGTTCGCAATGTTCGCATTATTGATCATTACCGGTTCAGCTTGCTCCAATAACACGAAACAAAAATCAAGTAATAATACGGGCAATGAGGATGAGTCAGGACCCGTTGAGGTCAGTATGATTGCCACTAGTGTGGAAAATCAAGATACTTGGGCCGAAAAACAACTTGAAGAGATTATAACCAAAAAAACAGGTCGAGAATTTAACTTGGATTCTATCATCCTACCGTCAACCGATCCAAATACGAAATTGAATCTTATGATGAGTGAAGAGGATACGATGCCTGATATTTTAAATTTTTCTAGTATGGAAGATGAATATCAAACATGGGCTAAAGCTGGAGTTCTTCAAGATCTTACACCTTATTTACAAAAGCACGGGAAGTCCATTTTAAATTACTTCACAAAAGAGGCTATGTTTTACTATTGGGATGAAAGTGGAGCATTATATCGATTTCAAAATGGTCAGGCAGAACCAGGTATGAAGACTACGATGTTGCGTAAAGACTGGCTGGATAACCTCAATTTGGAAGTTCCTGAAACATTAGACGAATATATCGAGGTGCTAAAAGCCTTTACGCATGATGATCCGGATGGAAACGGGAAAAATGATACATATGGCTTCGCTGGACAAAATTTTTGGGATGCTCTTTACCCGTTCCTTGGGGCATATGGTTTGCAAGTGGATGCGTTACTAGAACAGGAGGATGGGACGGTTCGATTTTCTGATACAAGGCCAGAAATGAAAGAGGTTCTCAAGATTTTACAAGAGCTCTATACAGAAGGTGTGATTGATCCACGTCTACCAACGAATGACTCGTTTACTTTGACGGACGAAATTTATGCCAAAGGTAAAGCTGGTTCGATGTATCAGTATGTTTCATATCTTAATCCATCTGCTTCGCCAACGCAGTCATTTAAGCAACAAAATCCAGATGGGGAATACATTTCAATTGACCCAGTCAAAGGTCCAGATGGATTCGCCTCTGATTATCCGACACCAGTGGCTCCAGTGACTTTTGTAGCCTTTACACAACAGAATCAAAATCCTGAAATTTCCATGCAGTTATTAAATGAAATGAATACGCCTGAAACCTTTCAATTGATTGCGTTTGGAATTGAGGGTGAAGATTACAAGATAGTAGATGGAAAAATGGAAAGTTCACTTACACCATCGGATAAAAACGACAGAGGTATCAGCTCTCACTGGCCTATGAACCGCAGAGACGAAGCAAATATTGAAAACTTACCTGAGGTCTCCAAATTATTTGCGGAGAGAGAAAAGTCCAGCCAACCAATGAGAGACAAGATTGTTGAACTAAAATCATCGGACCGTCCAGAATGGGAAAAACATCATACCGATCTTGAAAAACTACGGGATCAAACCTTTTGGAACATTATTACAGGGAAAAAGAAAATCAGTGCTTTCGATGATTTTGTGAAAAAGTTTTATAAAAGCGGAGGACAAGCAGTGGAAGATGAAGCGAACGCGCTTTACAAAGAACAGACGAAGCAACTTAAGAAATTTGATCAATGGTACGAAAAAAACATCGAGCCTTATAAGTAAGTAAAAAAAGATAATAAGGAAGGGTATAGTTTTGCCCTTCCCTTGGGAAAAGATACTAAGTTTTAGGAGGCTGGATAAGATGCAACAAATAACAGAACCATCGACTTCGAAGCAAATTGTTGCAAAACGGTCTATTTGGAAAGATATTTTCAGGGACAAATATCTTTATCTATTGTTTTTGCCGGGTGCAATTTTACTGTTTGTATTCAAATATATGCCATTGTACGGGGTTGCTATAGCTTTTCAGGATTTTAACATATTTGCGGGGGTTTCTGGAAGTGAGTGGGTTGGATTTGATCATTTTATAAGATTGTTTCAGACTCCAGATTTTAAACAAGTACTGTGGAATACGTTAGTGATCAGCTTTTACAAATTGGTAGCTAGTTTTATCTTTCCGATCATTCTGTCCCTTCTTTTAAACGAAGTGAGACATTCATTATTTAAACGCGTTACTCAATCAATCATTTACCTTCCGCACTTTATTTCTTGGGTTATTTTTGCCGGAATCATTACAGCCTTTTTGAATCCGGTCGATGGACTGTTTAACTATATCCTTAAACTTCTTGGAAATGAACCCATTGATTTTCTTGGCAGCACTGAATATTTTCGTGCAGTGCTTGTCTCAACGGATATTTATAAAGGTGTCGGCTGGGGAACAATCATTTACTTGGCAGCGATTTCAGGTGTTAATCCAGAACTTTATGAAGCGGCCATCATGGACGGTGCTAATAGATTTAGGAGAATGTGGCATATAACGCTTCCGGCCATTCGTCCTGTTATTACCATTTTGGTTATTTTAAGTCTTGGAGGTATTTTGAATGCCGGATTTCAACAAATCTATCTTCTTTACAGTCCGCTTGTTTATGATGTTGGTGATGTCATTGATACATACGTGTACCGTGAAGGTATTCAAAGTGCCAATTATAGTTTTGCCACGGCTGCCGGCTTGTTTCAGTCTGTGATTGCAGTGATATTAATTGTCGTAGCCAATCGAATGGCAAGAAAATTTGGCGATGGAGGACTATGGTAGGGGGATTTAATAATGGTTAATCAAACAAGAGGAGAAAAATTCTTTGATATTTGTAATTACATCTTTTTAATATTGCTTATGGTCGTTATGCTCTATCCATTCTGGTACATTCTAATGGGTTCGTTCAGCGATGCTGTTCAAGCCGAACAAGGTGGGTTTTTCTTAGTACCTGCTGGTTTTTCACTTGAGGCATATCAGGCAGTATTTAATAATTCCGCGCTGTTTTCCGGTTTTAAAACAACGCTTATCACGGTGATTGTAGGTGTGGCAATCGGTGTCTTTTTTTCCGCTGGGATGGCCTATGCACTTTCAAAACAAAAATTGAGAGGTCAATTACTCCTTTCTTTTTTCGTTCTGTTCACGATGTTATTTAATGGTGGGATGGTGCCTACGTATTTGTTAGTCAAAAACTTGAATTTGTTGGACACATACTGGGCGTTAATTTTACCGAATGCCATTGGGGCTTGGAACATTTTTGTTATGCTTGGATTTTTTAGAGGAATTCCAAATGAGCTGGAAGAATCGGCAAAAGTTGACGGTGCTAACGATTTAAGCGTCTTCTTCCGCATTGTACTTCCGATATCCAAACCGGTACTTGTCACGATCGGTTTATTTACAGCCGTTATGTACTGGGACGACTTTTTCTCGACAATCCTCTATATTACAGACAAAAGCAAGTGGCAACTGCAAACGGTGTTAAACGACATCATTACAAACACGGCTGACGTCATGGCAAAACAAGGTGTTTCCGTAAGTTACGAACCAAATATATCGACGTTTACCGTTCAAATGGCGTCCATTATAGTGGTGACCATTCCTATTTTGCTCGTATACCCATTTGTTCAAAAGCATTTTGTTAAAGGGGTTATGATTGGTTCGGTTAAAGGTTAATGATAGTTCGTCGAATGCTTATGTGATTCACCTAATGATTCTATAAAGTGGCAAACAACAATAACCCTTAGAACGCAGTAAAGATGTATGATGTTTGTAAGGTACTCACGAGTTTAATCTAAATGCCATTAAAATTCTCAAATAAAAGAATACAGGATTTACATCACTTAATGAATAAAAGGAAGGTGAATATAAATATGACAAAAAAAGCCTATTTTGTCGATGGTTACCATGGTGGGATTAAAGGTCATATGCCATTAGGGTCATGGGCGGATGTTCTGAGTAAAATGGATCAATACCCTGATTGGAAAATTGGGTTGGACATTGAACCTATTTCTTGGGATGTTTTAAAAAGAACAGATCCAAAATCTTATCGAGCGCTGCAAACTTACCTAAAGGATAATCGCAGCCAGGCAAGAGTAGAGATGCTTGCAGGAAGTTATGCACAGCCTTTTGGGTGGGTGATCAATGGGGAAAGTAATATCCGCCATTTAATTCGGGGGAAGGAAATCATTAAAGAACATTTCCCAGAGGCTGTCGTCGATACATATGCTACACAAGAGCCTTGTTGGAGCAGTTCTTTCCCTCAGATTCTCCTTTCACTTGGTTATAAGCGGGCTGTTCTTAAGAACCCTGGAACGGCATGGGGAGGATATGCTTCCGGAAATCCATATGAAATGGTGCTCTGGGTTGGCCCCGATGGTTCCTCGATTCCTTGTGTCCCTCGATATGAATGCGAGGAACTATTAAATTGTTGGGAGACAGAAGCGGCTCATATGGAAGAGGAATTTATCAATCGCAGTTTTGCGAGTGGCATTACTCATCCGATTGGCAGTTTTTTACAAGATTTGGGTTGGCCTGCAAACCCAAGAATGGCTGGTAAAGATGTCGAATATGTCACATGGCGCGAGTATTTTGAAGAAATTGCCGATCAACCTAAACATCCATGGCATTTTTCACAAGAAGATATCAGATGTACGCTCCCTTGGGGTGAAGGGGTACTCCAACAAATGTCGCGAGAAGTGCGCGCAGCCGAAAACAAGATTTTACAGGCGGAAAAAATTGCTACGTTTGCCAGCATTGTGCGTGGCTTCGATTATCCATATGAATCGTTTCAGAAAGCATGGGACGAGTTGCTTTTATCACAACATCACGATGCGTGGATTTGTGCAACGACCGGAGAAGGAAGGCGCAATTGGGCCTGGCAAGCTGGTGTGCAAAGTTTTCATGCAGAAACAATGGCTAACGAGATTATTGAGCAAGCAATGGCTGTGTTTCGCATGGATACTCCGACAGCTAATGCTTCCATACAAGTATTTAATTTAGCGGCTGTTGATCGTTATGACATCGTTGAGATCGAAATCCCCACACCAGTGGGGACAGAGTCCGTTCGTGTGACAGATCAACAAGGAGAAGAGATTACTAGTCAAATAGTCCCTACCAGAACTTATCATGAAGATAAAACGGTTAATGCTGGTAAAATATTGTTTGAAGCGAAGATTCCGGCGATAGGGTGCCGTTCATTCACGATTACGCCACAGCAAGAGCCGATTTCTAGCGAAAATCAAATGATTCAAGTGGATGAAAACGCTGTTCAGATCGTAACAGATCGCTATGAAATCGCATTGGATCCAAAGCGTGGCGGTGTGATCACGAAACTTTATGACAAGCTGGCTGACAAGGAGCTTGTTAACCAGATAGGTTCAGGATTTAATGAATATACAGGTTATTTTATTACCGAAGAACGATGGGGAAGCAGTACGGAATCACCTGTAGAAATAAATGTTAAGGAAAATGGCCCTGTTCGTGCCACTGTTGAGATGAAAGGTAAACTAGCCAATGTTGATGTGATTACAGCGATTACTGTGATCAAAGATCAGCCGAATATAGATTTTCATGTTCAGTTTAATTACAAAGAGAAGACATGGATCGGGGATCCGTGGGATATTGAACCAGCAAATAGAACGACAGAACGGCGCAAATCCCATCATAATGATCAATATAAATTAAGAGCGTTATTTCCAGCCGCTTTGAACTCAACGAAACTGTATAAACATTCAGCTTTTGATGTAACAGAAAGTCGCCATCAAGATACCCATTTTACTCGTTGGGATGAAATCAAGCATACGATCCTGCTCGATTGGCTTGATTTGTATGATGAGCAACAAGATTATGGATTGGCTATTTTCTCTGATCACACGACTGGCTATTCCCATGCCCAAGATGAGCCTTTAGCACTTACATTAGGTTGGGGTTGGGAAGGGGGATTTTGGTGGGGCAAACGACCACTTGAGGGACAAAAGGAAATCAACTATTCGATCGTGCCACATCGTGAACGTTGGGATCAAGCGGGCATCCCACAACATTATACACGTTGGGCAGAACCACTGATTCCAGTCTACGCTCCAGTGAAGGATCAATCGTACTCCTTGCTGCAAGTGAGTGATCCAGCGATTGAAGTGACAACCCTGCTACGAGATGGTGATGATGTCCTTGTTCGTTTGTTTAATACTGGATCTGAACGTAAGACGGCTACATTATTTGTCAACGCCGTGATCGAAAAAGCAGAAAAAGTAGAACTTGATGGTGTTTATAAAGAGGATTTCCCAATCGAACCACAAAGCGAAGCTGGCGGTTGCGGCGAGGTCACATTGAATGGTTTTGGCCTGGTAACGATTCGCTTGTGCCAATTGAAATAAACGATGGTTTGTAGAGGGTGCAGCTTCACTAGCTGCCTCCTCCTATAAATAAAAAATAACAAAAAATAGTAGAGGTGAACACGGTGAAGTTAGAAAAAGGGAGTAAACTAGTGATAATTGGTGATTCAATCACGGATTGTGAACGTCGACATCCGTATGGGGAAGGGATTTTTCAAGGGATTGGAAAAGGCTATGTTGCCTTAGTCGATGCCTTATTGCAATTATCGTATCCAGAATTAGCTATTCGCTGCATTAATATGGGAATCAGTGGGAATACGGTACGAGATTTAAAACAACGATGGCAAACGGATGTAATCGATTTAAAACCGGATTGGCTTTCTATTATGATTGGAATCAACGATGTATGGCGTCATTTTGATGAGCCGAAAATTACCGAATCACATATCAGTTTAACAGAATATGAACAGACATTATTGGAGCTAGTTGAACAGGCAAAACCAAGTTTAAAAGGGCTTGTTTTAATGACACCGTTTTTGATTGAGTCAAATGCCGATGACGCGATGAGAAAGAAAATGGACGAATATGGAGCAGCCGTTAAACGTATTGCCGAACAAGAAGATGCTATCTTTATTGATATTCAAGCAGAGTTTAATAAAATGCTAGCGTACTATTATTCAGGTGAATTCGCAGCGGATCGTGTTCATCCAAATATTACTGGACATATGATGATTGCACGCGCATTTTTAAATGCGATTGGCTATGATTGGTCAAGAAACAACGGATAAAAAAGGTGGGATATGATGAGTTTAGCAGACAAGAGAAATCAGTTTGAAGCGACAAAGATGATCTATGAACAGAGTATACTGACTTTTCATGGGGTAGATGGATACGATGTTTACAATACATCGATTCCCTTTTCCTATCAAGGAAAAACCTATCTTTTTGGTAGAGTGGAAAGAAGAACGGAATGGGCTAGATCTTGGGTGCGTCTCTTTGAACAAACTGGGCAAGATGAGTGGACGATTGTAAACGATTCGACGATTTATCAGTTAGAGGATCCTTATATCTCGATTATTCATGGTGAACTCGTTTTAGGCGGGACCCATGTTCGCTACAGTCAAGGAAAACTAGATACATTTTATGGATATTTCTATCGCGGTCATAAACTAGATGATTTATATTATTTTACAACCGGTCCTGACTATATGAAAGATATTCGTCTTGTTCAATTAGAGAATAATCAAATCGGTGTTTTTTCGCGACCTCGAAATGAGGAAATACGGAAAAAATATGGCAGTGAATCTGTCATCGGGTTTGCAACGATCGATCATTTAGAGGAATTAAATGCTGAAGTGATTGAAAACGCCTCAATTATCCCAAGATTATTTGATGATGATGAATGGGGCGGCTGTAACCAATGTTATTTATTATCAAGCGGTTACATCGGTGTGCTTGCTCATAAATGCTATAACGATCATCAGGATAATGGAGACATGCAAACAGTTTACATGAATGTTGCTTTTGTCTTTGATCCAACCACTCAGCAAGTGCTCGATGAGAAAATAGTCGCGACCCGTTCCTGTTATCCAGAAGGTCCAGCGAAAAAGTCTCATTTAGTTGATTGTGCTTTTACTTCTGGGATTGTGATGCGAGAAGATGGGAAAGTGGATCTTTATAGTGGACTCAGTGATACGGAAGAAGGCAGAGTTACGATTGATTATCCTTTTGCCGGGTTTGGAGAAATCGTCGAAAGAACGATAGAATAGGGAATTTGCTTCAGTGGATGTGACATCACAAGATCATTTCCCGAGAAATGAAAACAGAAAGAAGTGAGGACATGGTTTTCAATTTCCAACAACATGTTCGTTTTATGGGCAGGTTTGATCAAACTGATTCCGCTAAACCCGAATGCGGCTGGGTGAATAGTGCGGTGTTTTTACGATTTAAGGGCAGTGAAATTCGGATGGTGGCAGAGGATTCAACGGGAACGGATTATGTTGAAATTGTACTAGATGGGATCGCCCGTAATTGGATTCAATTAAAAAAAGGGACGCATGAATATGTGGTTGAACAAGGTCTAGATGATCAACAGATTCATACACTTGAAATTCATAAACGGACTGAAATATTATACGGGCGCATCAAGTATCTCAATTTCTCCCTTCCAAAAGGCGGAGAGTTTTTCTCTCCTCCTGAACCAAAAACACTTAAATTGGAATACCACGGCGATTCGATTACAAACGGCTGCGGCAATGGACATCCCCATGAACTAACCGATGCCCCGCATTTAGATGACGGGTATATGTCATATGTTGGCATTAGCGCAAGGCTGTTAAACGCTGAATACCATACGCTAGCTATTTCGGGGATTGGAGTTTTACAGGATGCGATGGGCAATATCAATGGGTTACCGGCTCATTTTCATGACACATTAGGACAGGGAACACCGCCTTGGGATTTTTCAAAATACCAAGCAGATGGGGTGATCATCAATCTTGGCCAGAATGATTATTCTACTCCGATTGATGATGAAAAATATATTGCGACCTATATCGATTATATTGAAACGATCCTGAAACAATATTCAAATGCGCATGTCTTCTGCTGTGTGGGGACAATGAATAACAACTACTTAGCCAGTGTGCAAAAAGTTGTTTCCTATTTCAATGAACAAGGCAATGACAAAGTATTCTGCGTGGATTTAGGATTGATTCATCCAGAAGTGGAAGGTTGGGGAGGAGGTTTTCATCCTAGTGTACAGACACATTACCGGATGGGGACAGAGCTTGCCCAATTTATTTCCACGAAAACAGGATGGTCATTATTAGAAAGACCGGTCAAAGTAACCGCTTATTAACAGTTGATCATTGTTACAGAAATAGGGAGCGAGAATCAGTTAGCGCGTATTTTTAATAATATAAATGCTTGCAGGGGTGGAAACAATGAGTTTAATCGATTATGTCAATAGTAAGATGGGCACGAAATCCAACCGTAGATATTCAAACGGGAACACGGTGCCTTTTACACAACGTCCTTGGGCGATGGCGGGTTTTTCTCCGCAAACAAGCAGTGAACAAGAGGGCTGGTTTTATGATCCAGATGACCGCGGCATTGAAGGGGTTCGCCTCACTCATCAACCAAGTCCGTGGATTCGTGATTATGGAAATATTGTCATCATGCCGCAAAGCGGAAAGCCGTTTATCAATGTTGAAGAAAGATGGTCGGGTTATAAGCCAGAAGCGAGTATTTTGCAGCCAGATTACATGAGCATCGATTTTTTACGATATCAAACGAAGCTGGAATTGACTCCGACCACTAGAGGGGCATGCATTCGTTTGAACTTTCTCTCAGAAGCGCAACCACGCCTAGGATTATTTCCTGTGAAGGATGGCTTTACATGTGAGATCGATCCACAAAAAGGGCTGATAAAGGGTTATACGACTGCCAAAAGAGGAAGTAGCAACGCGATATTACCAGTCATCCAAGAATTATAAAAATCTATTTGATCCTGAAAGTGGATTTATGCGAGGCAAGGATACCCAAGGAAAGATGGCGGCTGAATTTAATCCCTTTTCTTGGGGTGGTGAGTATTGTGAAGGAGGGCCATGGCAAAATTCGTTTGGAGTCTACCATGATATTGACGGGTTAATGGAGTTATATGGCGGAAAAAAAGAATTTGAAAAGAAACTAGATGAATTGTTTCATAGTCCGCCGATCTACGATGTTGGTGCCTATAACCATGAAATCCATGAAATGACCGAAATGGCCCATGCTGATTTTGGCCAATGTGCGATTTCCAATCAGCCAAGCTTCCATTTACCTTGGTTGTATGCGATGGCGGGTGTTCAGGATAAAACCGATTATTGGGTTGCGAAGATTGCGAAGGAAGGATTTTCTAGTGGAGTAGACGGATATCCCGGGGATGAAGATAATGGCAGCTTATCGGTATGTCCTGGAAAACCTGAGTATATAAGAAATAAACCACTAGTAGGTAAGGCAATTCTTCATACACAAGCTGGTGATATCGTGATTGATCATAACAGTATGGAGGGCTCTTCGATTTCTTACAATGACCTCATGTCCTGCAGAAAAGGATGACTGGTTTACCTACAGTATAGAAAATTACGAGGTATAAGATGATGAATGGTTTAATTTACAGAGCGAGGAGAATTTTCTAATGCAACTTTTAGATTTGAGTGGCAAATGGGAAATGAAAAGAAAAGACGAAAGTGAATGGATCGAGGCTACTGTGCCTGGATCCGTGTTTAAAGATTTACTCGATGCCCGAAAAATGGCAGATCCTTTTTTCCGCGATAACGAATATGAGGCTTTTGAGCTCTCGAAATATGATTATGAATATAAGAGAAGCTTTGTTTTAAATGAAGAATCACTCCAGCGTGATAAGGCAATTCTTCGTTGTGAAGGGCTTGATACTTTATGTGACGTGTTTGTTAATGGGAGTTGCGTACTAAATGGGGAAAATATGCATAGAACCTATGAAGTGGATATAAAAGAAAGTCTAGTTATTGGTGAAAATCACATCTATATTCTCATTAAATCAGCTACTAATTTTATTGAAGAGAAGGATAGGGAATTATTTAACGAAGAAATTCCGGATGATAAGCCCGGCATAACACATTTGCGAAAAGCGCTTTGCATGTTTGGCTGGGATTGGGGGCCGAAGCTTGGTGATATGGGAATATGGCGGAAGATATCTATCGTTGGATATGATGAGGCTAGAATAGATGATGTTTACATTTCCCAGACACATCTTGACAATAAGGTTCATCTCGATGTCAGAGTAGGAGTGCAAAAATGGTGTGAGACTAGGCTCGGAATACTTGTAACCGTAGTTGCCCCGGATGAAGAACAGTTTCAAAAGAGAATAAATACTGAAAACATTGAAGAGCTTGTAAATATGGAAATAAATAACCCAAAGCTATGGTGGCCTAATAATCTTGGAAAGCAATATCTGTACCAGGTTAAAGTTGAGTTACTCCATGATGAGCAGGTCCTGGATGTCCATTCATGTAGAATTGGATTGCGCACCATTACCTTAAAGCAAGAGAAGGATCAGTGGGGTCAGAGCTTTGGGTTTGAAGTGAATGGAAAAAGTATCTTTTCTATGGGAGCAGATTACATACCAGAAGATAGTGTGATTGGTAGACGTCATTATGACAAAACGAAGAAATTAATCGAGAGCTGTGCGAAAGCAAATTATAATATGATTCGTGTTTGGGGCGGAGGCTATTATCCGGATGATTACTTTTTTGATCTATGTGATGAATATGGACTAATCGTCTGGCAGGATCATCTGTATGCTTGTAAGGCCTATGAATTTAATGATGCGTTCAAGGAAAATATCAAGCAAGAAACAATAGATAATGTGAAGAGAATCCGCAACCATGCTTGCTTGGGTCTGTGGTGCGGCAATAATGAAATGGAAATTCTATGGGCTAATTGGGGATGGGGAAAGCGTTATGGTTCTAAGATGCAGGCTGATTATCTGAAGCATTTTGAGGTGTTTTTACCAGAGTTAACTAAGTCTTTGGATCCGAATACCTCTTACTGGGTATCCTCACCTTCTTCTACCGGTTTCTTTAATGATCCGGATAATGAAAATTTTGGTGATATGCATTATTGGGATGTGTGGCACGGTAGAAAGCCTTTAACTGAATATCGAAAAATTTATCCAAGATTCAATTCCGAATTTGGTATTCAATCCTTTCCGAGCCTTAAAACAATAGAAACCTTTACATTGCCAGAGGATCGCAATATTTTCTCAAGAGTAATGGAATCACACCAAAAGGACGGAACAGGAAACGAAAAAATCCTGCACTATGTGGGAGATAATTTTAAATATCCCAAAAACTTTGATTCCCTGTTGTATGCCTCACAGTTGGTCCAAGCGGAAGGAATGCGCTATGGTGTTGAGCATTGGAGAAGAAATCGTGGAAGATGCCTGGGAGCACTTATTTGGCAGTTGAATGACTGTTGGCCGGTAGCTTCTTGGGCAAGTATGGATTATTTCAATCGTTGGAAAGCAACTCAATATATGGCCAGAAGGTTTTATTCGCCGATTCTGGCTTCCGCTTGCGAAGAGGGTACGAAGATAGAACTGCATGTTTCCAATGACACGCTTCACAAGGTCGATGGAAAACTTTCATGGAAGCTTTTAAAACGTAATGCAGAGGTATTGAAAGAGGATGCATTAGCCGTGTCAGTAGAACAGCTCTCTACTAAAAAAATGATAGAGCTAGATTTTGCTGATGTCATCGATAAAAATAATAAGCAATCAGTTTATTTTTCCTATCAACTTGAAGTTGATGGTCGTGTGATCAGTGAGGGAACGACTTTATTTGTGAAAGCAAAACATTTTGATTTTCAAGATCCAGAGATCATGACTGAAATCTATGAGTCAGAGGATGCTTTCACCATTGAAGTAAGCTGCAATTCTTTTGCTAAATTTGTAGAGCTCGATTTAACAAATAATGATGCTATCTTCAGTGATAATATCTTTGATTTAACGGCAGGAGCAGAGAAAAAAGTAGCAATCAAGAAAGAAAATCTCTCATCTCCACTGACATTGGAGGAGTTAAAGAAACAACTGAAAGTGAGAAGCTTATTTGATACTTTTGAATGATAGTTTTCAATAGATATAAATGGATAAACCATTTTGGGATGTTCAATAGTCAATGAAATAAAAACGAGTAAATAAATGCAGGGCTGTTCTAAGTGTAAAGAGCATTTCTTCAAACTCAGATTTATAGAAAGAGTGAAAGTCAGAATTTCTACTTTCACTCTTTCTATAAAAGGTTTTTTCTTCTATCTCCAATCTTTGTTATTGAACATGCCCCTTCGTTCTTTATTTTTCTGCTCCAAATCACGATATTGCTTTGGTGACATATTTGTCGCGTTTTTAAAAGTTCGGTAAAAGGTTGACAAAGCCTCATAGCCAACTTCAAAACAAATGGTGATGATTTCTTTATCTGTTTCGGTCAATAACTTTTTGGCCCTTTCCATGCGTATTTCCATTAAATATTGCATCGGTGTTTTTTGATATGTTTCTTTAAAAATCGTATTGACATAACGGGTACTAATACCTAATTTGTCTGCAATATCGTTAGCAGTGATCGGTTCATAGTAATGTGTATCGATATAATTTTTGATAGTCTCGGTTCGTAAGCTATTTTTATCTAAAATCCTTGACCTTTCTATAAATCGCATAAGGGTTAGTAAAATATGTAATAGATGGATTTTCAAAGCCCATCCAGATAATGAATCTTTGCTCGATTGTTCGTAAATCATTTTTCTTAATTGTTGTCTTAATTCACTGCTTGCAATTAGATCGGGATTGAAAAACCGAGATGAATGAAAGAAGTTACGTTGAAGCTCATCGTTCCCAAAACGGTCTAAAGAATCAATATCAAAGGCCAGAACAAGTAAAGTTAAGCTTGTTTGAGAGTAAATGGAATGCGGTGAGAAAGGCGCTAGGAAAGCCCCTTGATCCTGCGCAATTTTATACTCCTGATGATCAATAAAGATGATTCCTTCTCCTTCAATGGCATAAAGAATTTGGTGATTATCATGGTGGTGGATGTTTACTCTGTCTCCTGCTTTATGTCTGCTCTCATAAAGATATGCTCCCCATTCAGGCAACTGCATCTTCTTCAAACTCATCCTTTTCTCTCCTTGCCTAACAAAAAAGTTTACACATATCTTTATTTTATCATATTTTCTTAGGAAAACGGTTCCGATTTTAAGAATGGGTTTCCTATTTTCGTAAGAATGATAGAGCAGAAATGGCTAAAATAAATGTATGACAGGAAAAGGAAGGGATATCTATGCAGCATAATATTGGAATCATTATGAACGGAGTAACGGGAAGGATGGGAACGAATCAACATTTAATTCGTTCGATTGTAGCGATTAGGGAGCAAGGTGGCGTCCAATTACCAAATGGTGATACCATTATGCCTGATCCAATTTTGGTTGGCCGTAATGAAGAAAAATTAAAAGCGCTTGCTGAAAAATATGCGATCAATCGTTGTTGGAGTACGGATCTTGATGCTTGTCTTGCTAATAAAGAAGATACAATCTATTTCGATGCACAGACAACGGTCCGTCGTGCGGATAGTATAAAAAAGGCGATTGCAGCAGGGAAGCATATTTATTGTGAGAAGCCAACAGCGACCAGCTTAGAGGGATCACTCGAATTGGCAAAGCTTGCGAAAGAAGCGGGCGTCAAAAATGGGGTTGTTCAAGATAAGCTATTTTTACCAGGCTTGCTGAAATTGAAAAGATTAATTGATTCAGGGTTTTTCGGAAAAATTTTATCTGTGCGCATGGAATTTGGTTATTGGGTATTTGAAGGAGATTGGCAAGAAGCTCAGCGCCCATCTTGGAACTATCGAAAAGAAGATGGCGGTGGAATGGTTGTTGATATGTTTGCCCATTGGCGCTATGTCCTCGATAATTTGTTTGGAAATGTAACAGCCGTATCTGCTTATGCGACAACACATATCCCAAAAAGAATCGATGAAGAAGGAAAGGAATACGAATGTACGGCGGATGATGCTGCCTATGCGACCTTTGAACTTGAAGGGGGCATCATTGCACAAGTCAATTCTTCTTGGGCCGTAAGAGTAAATCGTGATGATTTACTAACCATCCAAGTGGACGGGACAGAAGGAAGTGCGGTTGCTGGATTACGAGATTGTAAGACACAACATCGTGCCAATACGCCAAAACCAGTATGGAACCCAGATATTGAAAATCCATTTCATTTTACTGAACAATGGGTGGAAGTGCCAGATAATCAAGAATTCGAAAATGCTTTTAAAATTCAATGGGAGCAATTTTTGAAACATGTTGTGGTGGATGAAGTATTCCCATGGGATTTATTAGAGGGAGCGAAAGGAACACAATTATCGGATCTTGGTCTAAAATCCTCGGAAGAACGACGCTGGATTGAAGTTCCAGAACTGACGATTTAAGGGAGGAAAGATAGATGGTTTCATTGCAATTACCAACAGCCGATCGATCTTTATACACGTATAAACCTCATTTGGATACGTCCTTCGATATTCCAAATAAACCGTTTCAAAGCAGGGTCGCCTTTTCTGCAGCGCATGTTGTCTGTGATCCATTGGCTAATACAGATCCACTCCATCATGCTCAAATTGATTGGGAGGGTACATTGGCCTATCGACGTCATCTTTGGTCATTGGGATTAGGTGTAGCTGAAGCAATGGACACAGCTCAAAGAGGTATGGGACTAAACTGGGAAATGGCAAAAGAGCTTATTTTAAGGTCGGTGGCTGAAGCAAATGCCGTTCATGGACGCATCGCCTGTGGAGCGGGGACGGATCATTTATTGCCCGGGAAAGAAGTGACAGTGGAAGACTGTATCCATGCTTATGAAGAACAATGTGAATTTGTGGAAAGAGCCGGGGGCCAAATTATATTGATGGCAAGCCGTGCTCTTGCCACTGCGGCAAAAGGTCCTGAAGATTATAAACGAGTTTATGATCATATTTTAAAACGAGTTTCCAAACCAGTCATTTTACATTGGCTTGGGGATATGTTTGATCCTGCTTTGGCTGGTTATTGGGGCCATTCGGATTTGGATCAAGCGATGGATGTCGTTTTAGGGATTATCAAAGAAAACGCGGAAAAGATAGATGGCATTAAAATTTCTTTATTAGATGAGGAAAAGGAAATAAAGATGAGACGCCAGCTTCCCGATGGAGTAAGGATGTATACGGGGGATGATTTTAATTATGCCCGTCTTATTCAAGGGGATGAATTCGGTTATAGTGACGCATTATTAGGTATTTTTGATGCGATTGCCCCTGCTGCTTCTGCTGCTTTACATGCTTTGGATGAAGGAGACTTACAAACCTATCATCAACTTTTAGAAAAAACGGTCCCTTTATCTCGCCATATTTTCCAGGCGCCGACTTATGCCTATAAAACAGGTATTGTGTTTATGGCTTATTTAAATGGGCATCAATCCCATTTCCGAATGATTGGTGGAGCTGAGGGATCCAGATCATTGATTCACTTATCTGAACTTTTTGTGTTAGCTGATCAGGCTGGTTTGCTTTCAGATCCTGAACTTGCTGTGAAACGAATGAAACTCGTAACAGAATTGGCCGGAATCGTTTAGGAGGAAAACTATGAGTTCTTTACAAACTATCGAAAAATTAAGCTTAAATCAAATTACAACAGACCGATTGAGTTTACAGGAGGCCGTTGAAGTCTGTGTACGTGCTGACGTCCCCTGGATTGCCTTATGGCGTCATAAAATTGAAGAAATCGGCTTGAAAGAGGGTAAAAGAATCATTCGTGACGCTGGGGTTAAGGTTTCGAGTATTTGCCGGGGAGGAATGTTTCCGGCAGCAACGAAGCTTGAGCGTCAAAAGAGAATCGATGATAACCGACGTGCGGTGGATGAGGCAGCAGAATTGGGAACGGATGTGTTAGTTTTAGTCTGTGGTCCTGCTCCTGACAAAGATTTAATAGCTGCACGTGAAATGGTTGCTGATGGGATTGAACAACTTGTCCCTTATGCAAAGGAGCGGGGTGTGAAGTTAGGCATTGAACCTCTTCATCCGATGTATGCTGGGGAAAGATCTGTGATTGTTTCTTTGGCCCATGCAAACGATCTAGCTGAAAAATATTCACCAGATGAAGTTGGGGTTATTGTCGATGTGTTCCATGTATGGTGGGATCCTGCCCTATTTCAACAAATTTCACGGGCGCAAGGTAGAATTCTAGGTTATCATGTTTCTGATTGGCTTGTTCCAACTCCTGATTTATTAATGGGACGAGGGATGATGGGAGACGGTGTGATTGATCTTCGTCCGATTCGATTAGCGGTAGAAAAGGCTGGGTATACAGGTCCGATTGAAGTGGAAATTTTTAATCAAAAAATTTGGGATATGCCAGGTGACGATGTGTTGGCTTTAATGAAAGAACGATATTTGCAATATGTGTAAAGGTTTTGGGAATGAGGGGAAAAATCCCTTTCTCCCTATTTCCTATGAGGAGAGGAAGAGGATAAAATGCTACAGGGAATATTTATTTTAGATGATGTTGATCTCATCTACGGCAGTACATATGAAGAGATAAAGAACTATGTCCATATTTATGCCCCACCACAAACAAGGGAGACGATCCGAGAAAATCTGTCGCTTCTAGAAAAGGCGGATGTCATTTTTTCAGGCTGGGGCGGTCCGCTTTTAGATGAGAAATTTCTATCAGCCGCTCCCAATTTAAAAGCGATCTTTTATGGCGCTGGAACGATTAAATACATGGTAACGGATGAATTTTGGAAGCGAGATATAAAGATAACAAGTGCCTATGCAGCAAATGCAGTTCCCGTTGTAGAGTATGCACTCTCCCAAATTCTTTTTTCACTAAAACGCGGCTGGCATTATGTCTTGCAAACGAAGAAAATGAAAAGATATGGTAAAAAAACGGAAGTGCCAGGAGGGTATGGCTCAACTGTTGGGCTTGTTTCATTAGGAATGATCGGGAAAAAGATGTGTGAAAAACTAAATCAATTTGATCTTCACCTGATTGCTTATGATCCATATGTATCTCAAAAAGAGGCTGAACAACTAAATGTGGAACAATGTAGTTTAGAAGAACTTTTCAGGCGGGCTGATGTGGTCTCTTTGCATACACCATGGCTAAAAGAAACAGCGGGATTGATTACGGGACAACATTTCGCTTCCATGAAAGAAAATGCCACTTTTATTAACACGTCCCGGGGGGCCATCGTTCGAGAAAATGAGATGATAGAGGTACTAAAGAAGCGTTCTGATCTTTATGCCATTTTAGATGTGACCTACCCTGAACCTCCTGTAGAAGGGTCACCGCTTTATGAAATGGATAATGTGATCCTTACCCCGCATATTGGCGGTTCTATGTCAAAGGAATGTCAGCGGATGGGAGCATATATGTTAGAAGAATTAAAACGTTATCTCAATGGTGAAGAATTGAAATGGGAAATTACAGAGGAAAAATCAAAAACAATGGCGTAAAGGGAGACAGGGGATAATTAAATCAATGGAACACATAGCCTAGGGTAAATCTCTATAAAGGAATGACTCGTAAGTAAATGCCGACTTATGGGCCATTCTTTTTTGTAGTAAAAAAGAGAAATCATTCGACAAAATTCGACGTGTGTTAGCACTAAGTTAAAAAAAATCTTGATATTCTTCTAAAAAAAAGAGACAATGCAATAAAGTGAAACTTCATTCAGTGGGGTTTAGGACAGCAGGATGCAGGTCATGCAGACGAAAACATGTGGACGTGTCTTAGTCGTCGTTCCTCTATTTCCCCCACTGAATGTTAGTTAAACGAATCGGGGATTTACTGGCAGTTGATCCCCCACCTACAATTCTTGTTTCCCCTCAAATTCTTGTAGTGGGGGGCTTACTGCCAGTTAATTCGGGATAAAAGGGTAGAGGGAGTTGTTTCGTGTGAGGATGGATCGTGAACTCCTGCGGCATGATGAAGGGATGATTGCGGAGTTGGAAAGGGATCTCCGTTATATCTCTTGGATTATTAAGCAAAAAGGCCGCGTTATTTTAAAAGATTATTCTATTACCCCGCCGCAATTTGTGGCGTTGCAATGGTTGGTGGAAAAAGGGGATCTGACCATTGGAGAATTATCGAATAAAATGTTTTTAGCATGTAGTACAACGACCGATTTAATTGATAGAATGGAAAAAAAAGAGTTGGTTATAAGGGTAAGAGATCCGAAAGATCGTCGCGTTGTGAGAATTCATTTATTGGAAAAAGGTGAAAAAATAATTGAAGAGGTTGTGCAAAAGCGACGAGAATATTTGCAAGAAGTGCTAACCGATTTTTCAGAAGATGATGTGGTGAAATTGAAAAAACATTTATCTCGGTTGCATCAGGATATGAGTGAAAAATAGAAAAGCAATAGTTGTTTAGGGAGTGTCTGGCGATACACTCTTGAGCGGCCTTTTGTCCTTTCAAGGGAGTCTTATGGCCTTTCATCTTAGCGACTAGATAGACAAGAGGCGGGAAAGTTGGAACAAGCAATAGGTGTAATTGATTCAGGTGTCGGCGGTTTAACCGTTGCGAAGGAAATTATGAGACAGATGCCCAATGAGGTCATCTATTATGTTGGTGATACAGCCCGTTGTCCATATGGACCTAGGCCAAAGGAGGAGGTCAGAAAATTCACCCTACAAATGGCTGGGTTTTTAATGAAACAGCAGATTAAAATGCTTGTCATTGCTTGTAATACAGCGACAGCCGTTGTATTAGATGAACTTCGTGATGTGCTGAGCATACCAGTTATTGGTGTAATTGCTCCAGGGGCACGGGCTGCTTTAAAGGTAACTGAAAATGGCCGAATCGGCATTTTAGGAACAATTGGGACAATTAATAGTAAAGCGTATGTTCATGAATTGAAAATGATTAATCAGAAAACGCAAATCGTCCAATTGGCTTGCCCGAAATTTGTTCCACTTGTGGAGAGTTCTGAATATCATAGTTATGTTGCGAAAAAGGTTGTTGCCGAGACTTTGATCCCGCTTAAAGGGAGCGGGATTGATACGTTAGTGCTTGGCTGTACTCACTATCCTTTACTTGGCCCGTTAATCCAAGCGGAAATGGGGCCTCAAGTGAAGGTCATCAGCTCAGGAGAAGAAACAGCTCAAGAAGTGAGCACGATCCTTGATTTTCATGGTTGGCTTAACCCTTCTACTGAGACACCGGAACATCGTTTTTTTACCACAGGTTCAAAAGCCATTTTTAATCGAATTGCTTCAGATTGGTTGCAATCTAATAATTTACAGATCGAATTTGCCCGTCTTAAGGATCATGAATATATGGTAAAAAGATGACCAACAGCTCTTGTGGAGCTGTTGTTTGCTGTGTTTAGCCATCTGTCTGAAGTCCATATTATTTTTTTCTCTTGAAAAATTTTGACAAGCCGGTCTATTCCTGAAAGATAGCTCGTATACATGAAGTACAAACTGTCTTAGGAGGGGTACGAAATGTCAAAAAAGGCAAAATTGGCCTTTACGTTGGCTGGAGTTCTTACAGCAAGTATGGTCTTAACTGGCTGTGGTCTTTTCGGCAAAGATAAAGAGAGTGTAGATCCACCAGGCGAAATTACACATACGAAAGAAGGGGAAGAAGTAGAAAATTCTTCCGAAACAACAGCGGATGAAACAGCAGAAGAAACAGCGGATATGGAAATGAGAGATCTTTACTTAGTAGACAAAAATGGGTATGTGGTTGCTCAATCGATCCCACTTCCCAAAACAAAAAGTGTAGCGAAACAGGTGCTTTCCTATTTAGTAACAGATGGGCCTATTTCGGAAAAAATTCCCAATGGGTTTAGAACCGTTATCCCAGCAGGAACTGAGGTTGATGTGGATATAAAGGATGGAGTAGCTGTTGTTGATTTTTCAGAAGAATTTTCTGATTATCAAGAAGCAGATGAAAAGAGTATTCTACAATCCGTTACTTGGACCCTGACCCAATTTGATTCGGTGGATTCAGTCGAATTAAGGGTGAATGGACATCCACTTACCGAGATGCCTGTTGGGAAAACACCGATTAGTGAGGAAGGGCTTACTCGTGCAGACGGAATCAATACAGATATGGCTAATGTGGCAGATATAACGAATACTCGACCTGTTACGGTCTATTATTTATCACAGGCAGAAGATGAACCGTATTATGTACCTGTGACAAAGCGGGTTTCCAATACAGAAACAAATGATGTGGCTGCTGTAATTAAACAATTAGTAGATGGTCCAGGTTTGCAAACGACGTTATCCACTGCATTATTCAATGATGTGAAATTAATGGATGAACCGAAAATAGAGGATGGCAATGTGGTTCTTAATTTCAATGAATCGATTCTCGAAAATAGTGACAGTAAAATGATTTCAGATACAACCCTGCGCTCTATTGTCCTTTCTTTAACAGAGCAAAAGGATATCAAAAGTGTTTCCATTTCGGTGGATGGAAATAGTGAAATCGTGAATGAAGATGGAGAATCCTTAACCGCTCCAGTCACTCGACCAGAAAAAGTAAATACAGCTAGTTTTTAAATGGCGAAATTTGATATACTATATAATAATTAAGGGGCTGGCAGGATGCCGCCTCTTGTATTATTTTCATTAGAAATCAGTGTTTATAAGGAGGAATCGTCGTTTGCGCTCTGATGATCGAGGATTATTAGAATTAAGAAACGTACATATTGAAAATCACTATTTAAAACACCCTGAAGGATCTGTCTTAATAACAGTTGGAAATACAAAGGTTATTTGTGCAGCAAGTATTGAGGAACGGGTTCCCCCTTTTCTTAGAGGAACAGGTAAGGGTTGGATTACCGCCGAATACGCGATGTTACCCCGTGCAACGGAAACAAGAAACATTCGTGAATCTTCTAAAGGAAAGGTATCAGGAAGAACAATGGAAATTCAACGATTGATTGGACGTTCCTTACGTTCTGTTGTTGATTTAGAAACGATTGGTGAAAGAACGATCTGGGTTGATTGTGATGTGATTCAAGCAGATGGTGGGACAAGAACAGCTTCGATAACCGGTGCCTTTGTTGCAGTCGCGATGGCTCTTCACAAAATCTCTATGGAGAAAAAATGGCCCAAATTCCCACTTCAAAACTTTCTCGCCGCTACAAGCGTTGGAATAAGTCATTCTGATGAGGTGATCTTAGACTTGGATTATCAAGAAGACAGCCAAGCCAAAGTGGATATGAATATTGTCATGCTTGGAAATGGTGAATTTGTTGAATTACAAGGAACAGGGGAGGAGGCAACATTTTCTCCTATGCAGCTTCAAGAAATGATTGAAGCTGCTTCAAAGGGTATTAAGGAGCTAATGGAACTTCAACGAACAGCTCTTGGAGAAGTCGCAACTATGATTGATCAAGTGGTGAAAAAACAATGATGATGAAACAAGTAATGATTGCAACAAAAAATAAAGGAAAAGCAACCGAATTTGAAGCACTCTTTTCCCCGTATGGAATCAAGGTATTAACCTTATTAGATATAGAGGCTTATCCTGATATCGCAGAAACAGGGGAGACTTTTGCGGAGAATGCGACGATTAAAGCCGAGACCCTATCCAAGGAATTGAATGCGATGGTCATAGCAGATGATTCAGGATTGATTGTCGATGAGTTGGATGGAGCACCTGGCATTTATTCGGCGAGATATGCGGGGGAAGAGAAAAATGATGAAGCCAATATGGATAAATTGCTACATGAAATGAGAGATGTACCTGATCATAAGAGAACGGCGCGCTTTTACTGTGCTCTTGCCTTCGCTAGGCCCAAAAAAGAAACCATAATCGCCACCGGAAAATGCGAAGGGAAGATTTTGACTGAAAGACTTGGTGCAAATGGATTTGGTTATGATCCGATATTTTATGTAACAGCAGTCGGAAAATCAATGGCTGAATTAACGAGTGAAGAAAAAAATCAAATCAGTCATCGATCCGAGGCTTTAAAAAATTTAGCCACTATAATGGATAAACTCTTTCAGGAAGGGTAAGATGTTCTACATCTTACCCTTCTTTATATTCTTTATAACCTAAAATGATATATCATTATATCCCTTTTTAAAAAGTGTATAATTCGTTGTTTTTCTACATATATTTCATAAAAATAGTTCTTGACATATATAGTAGTACTGGTTATATTTGACATAACCTCTAGTTTTACTTTTTTGAAATTGTAGAATAATAACTGATTTATGTAGGGGCATAAACAGATAGGGGGTGGTTCAGAAATAGGAGCTCTTTCGAGAACGGGTAGGTGGGGTCTATCTTATCATGTGTTATAGTCTTGGAATGTTGAAAAGTCGATATTTGGAGGGGGAAAATATGAAAACGATTGCAAAGGTCTCGCTTATTTTTCTGTTATTCAGTTGCCTGAGTCTATTGTTGGTTGCATGTTCTAAAGATTCTTCAGACAAAACAAGTTCGAATGGGAATGCTGAAAATGAAAAGGCTGTCACTGAAGATGAAGGGGAGAAGGAGCCAGTCACGCTAAAGGTTCTTGTCCATTGGAGTGAGGAAATGTTCAACGAGCGTTTTAAAGATCCTGTTGAGGCGGCACTTCCTCATATCACATTAGAACATGTACAGTCTGGGTCTGGGCGTGAAGATTTGGAGGAGGTATTTGCAAGTGGTGAGAATCCAGATATTTTCTTTGAGGTCTCACATGAGAACTTGGAATACTTTGAATTGGATTATGATTTAGATGAATTAGTAGAAAAACATTCATACGATTTGAGTCATATCAACCCTGTTTATTTAGATTCGATACGGGCGAAGGATAAGGAAAGGCGACTGTTAGGTTTACCTTATGAGGTTATTAATTATGTTCTAATCTATAACAAGGATATTTTTGACTTATTTGGTGAAGACTATCCATCCAATAATATGACCTGGAGCGAGGCTATAGAGTTAGGCAAAAGACTAACCGGTGAACGGAATGGTGTTTTTTACCGTGGCTTGGATTTAGCCAATACGGATGTACCGCTGATGCAGCTTGCTGTCAATAAAACTGATCCTGAAACAGGTGAAGTATTATTGGACCAACCTGAATTCACAAGATATTTTGAACTATTGGATCAAATTATCGATTTGCAAGGAGACTCAGATGGGGACCATTTTGATGGAGGTCGCTTTCCAGAGAAACAAACGACAGCAATGACGGTGGAATTTGTGCAGGGATTGAATTGGTGGAAGGATGATGAATCACTGAATCCGGCAGTTGCTCCACTTCCTGTATGGGATGGCGGTCCGGCTGTTAGCCATCGTCCAGATGGAGGACTAATCCCTCTAAGTATTAATCCTAATAGCGAGCATAAAGACGCGGCATTTGAGGTCCTTACGTATTTTACTGAAGACGAATATCAACTATTCGCATCACGGCAAGGGATTGGCCCCTCCACGAAAAATGAAGAGGTGCTCAAAGAATTTTTTCAAGATTATGATTTCGCCGATGAGTCAAATGTTGCTTCTATGTTTGAACATCCGCCTGCAACACCGCCGGAACAAATAAGCACATGGGATCAATATGTCGATCTTGACCCGCGCAGATATGCCACATCGGGAATGGATCGTAATGAATATTTACGCGTAATTACAGAGGAGTCGGAAGCTAAGATACTAGAAGCCAAAGGATCGGAATAATAGATAAAGAGGAGCATCCCTGATTTCTGGTGATATCTTCCTTGTTAGAGAGACAAGGAACTTAAAGATGTGGTGAGCGACAAGTAAAAATAGGGAGGAGAGAATAATTTCTTTTCTCCTATTTCTTTGCTAAAATAGAAACCTGCTGAAAGATCTTTTCACGGAGGTTATAGATGATGAAACTACTTGTCGTGAGCGATAGTCATGGTAATAGATCAATATTAAAGGAATTAAAAAGAAAATATGAACATGAAATGGATGCGCTGATTCATTGTGGGGATTCAGAATTGCGTGCAGTGGACCCGGTCCTTGAAGGATTTCATGTAGTAAGCGGCAATTGTGATCTTGATCCGAAATTTCCTAATGAGTTACTATTGAATATTCAAGGGAATAAAATTTTTATTACCCACGGTCATTTGTTCCAAATTAAATCATCTCTTTTAAACATCTCTTATCGTGCAAAAGAATTGGGAGCTCAATTCGCTTTTTTTGGCCATTCTCATTTATTAGGTGCCGATAAGATGGACGAGATAGTATTTTTAAATCCTGGAAGTATTTTACTTCCCAGAGGTGGGAATGAAAAGACATACTCGATTGTTCAAAAGGATGATTCTGCCTGCACAATTTGTTTTTATAATGATCATCACGAAGAAATAACATCCTATAGACAAACATTTGCATAGGGGCTGTGAGCGGCTTTCCGAAACTGATAAAACCAGTATATGCTGCTGTTGCGTATGTTTTGATTCACTTGGCCTATATCTTCAAACATAAAAAACCATTCCCTCGAGTAATCGATTATGGAATGGTTTTTCTAGACGTCCCAGGAGGGATTCGAACCCCCGACCCACAGCTTAGAAGGCTGTTGCTCTATCCAGCTGAGCTACTGGGACTTATTGTCAAACGACATTTCTAATTATAGGAGTGTATGGGGAAAATGTCAACACATTTCTACCCTTTTTTAACTTCACTCCTCCACATTATTAAAAAATCTTATGAATTATTAGGAAATAGGCTGGCTATTTGTTTTCCTGGGTCCAATTTGATACACTATTTTTCAACCTAAACGATGGGCGGTTCTATCATGAAAAAAGATAAAAACAGTCGTGATTCGGCAACCATTATACCTTTTCCGGGACTGAAAGAACGTTACTTTGAAAAAGGTGTAGCTAGTTTGGAATCCCATCATTTTCAAGAGGCAGTTGATATGCTTCGTTATGCGCATCAAATGGATCCAGATGACCCGCAAATTTCAGCGGCCTTTCTTGCCGCCTTATATGAAAATGGTGATTATGACGAATCCAAGCGGATCGCTGAAGAGCTATTAAAAGTTGGACTTGGAAACTTTTATGATATTCTTGATATTTACTTAATGATTTTAATTCAATTAAACGATTATAAACAAGTGATCACTACTTTAGAACCTTTATTTGAAGAAAACGAAGTACCCCCAGATAAAGCGGAACATTATGTAACACTGTTACAATTAAGTAAAAGGGCTGCTGGGAATCAGATAATGGCAGATTCCTCAAAAGAGGATCATGCTCCCCTTATACATAACGGACAAAGCCTACAAGAGCAGTTGGCAAGTTTAAATAGATTAAAGGATAAAAATATTCATCCTTATTTGCCATCACTCATTGAGAGGCTCGCTGATGAAAAGGTTCATCCTTTCATCAAAACAGTTATCTTAATCCTTCTGAAGGAAAATGAAATTGATCAAATGGTCTTGGTCAAAAAATTTGATAGGCAAAAAACATGTAATCCTAAAAAGATTCCTTCCATCGAGGAATTCCCTATTTTTTATTCAGTCAAAAGTCAAATAGAAAGCCAACTAAGAGATCATAATCCTGTTTTATTGGAACAAATTCATGATATGATCAAACGTCACTCCTTTTATCTTTATCCTTTTGAGTTAAATCCGGCTAAACCAGCTGTATGGGCAGCAGCTTACAGAGCAATGGGACATGAAATGTATGGGGAAAATTGGAGAAAAAATAAATTAGCGGAATATTACGGAGTGGAGGAGAAGGAGTTAGAGACTGCGTTCGCTTTCATCGTAAAATTGGAGGAAATTTCTTCGACTATTGTTTGATTTCAGTAGTTGAAAGGATGGTATCCTATGTTATAATGAAATGGTTATGCTGGATTGTGGATATATAGCGGATCATACATATTGAAGCGAGTTAACCGCAAATAGACAGTAAAGCAACGGAGTATATATTGTTGGAGGTATTAAAATGTCAGCAAAATGGGAAAAACTTGAAGGTAATAAAGGTGTACTGACAGTAGAAGTAGATGTACAAACTGTCAATGATGGTTTAGACAAAGCTTTCAAAAAAGTTTCAAAGGATATTAATATTCCTGGGTTTCGTAAAGGGAAGGTTCCACGTCCTTTGTTTGAAAAACGATTTGGTGTGGAAAGTTTGTTTCAGGATGCTCTTGATTTTATCCTTCCAGAAGCCTATGCAACGGCTGTAGAGGAAGCAGGCATCGTTCCTGTTGATCGTCCAGAGGTCGACATTGAACAAATGGAAAAAGGAAAAGAATTAATTTTCACAGCCACTGTGACCGTTAAGCCTGAAGTGAAACTAGGCGAATACAAAGGACTTGAAGTTGAAAAAATGGATGACTCTGTTTCAGACAATGATGTGGAAGAGGAACTAAAAACACTTCAAGAACGACAAGCAGAACTTGTTGTGAAAGAAGATGGCGCCGTCCAAGATGGCGATACAGTGGTGATTGATTTTGAAGGATTTGTTGATGGAGAAGCCTTTGAAGGCGGCCAATCAGAAAACTTTTCACTTGAAATTGGTTCCGGGTCCTTTATTCCAGGGTTTGAAGAGCAGCTAATCGGGGTAAAATCCGGAGAAGAGAAAGAAGTGGAAGTAACGTTTCCAGAAGAATATCATGCAGCGGAACTTGCAGGGAAGCCTGCCGTATTCAAGGTGAAAGTGCATGAAATAAAAACGAAAGAACTTCCAGAACTTGATGATGAGTTTGCAAAAGATGTAGATGAAGAAGCAGAAACATTGGAGGAACTAAGAGCAAACATCAAAAAACGATTAACGGAAAGTAAGAAAAATGAAGCGGAGCAAAAACTGCGAAATGATTTGGTAGACAAAGCAACAGCGAATGCGGA
Organism: Lederbergia sp. NSJ-179; assembly: GCF_022867885.1. Taxonomy (GTDB): domain Bacteria; phylum Bacillota; class Bacilli; order Bacillales; family Bacillaceae_C; genus Lederbergia. The sequence goes on from NZ_JALIFP010000002.1 coordinate 192,246, forward strand.
AGTAGACATACCTGAAATAATGGTGGAAAATGAACTGGATCAAATGATGCAAGAATTCGAACAACGATTACAAATGCAAGGGATGAATCTTGATCTTTACTCCCAATTTTCGGGGCAAAATCAAGAAGACCTTCGCAGCCAAATGAAGGAAGATGCTGAACAACGTATAAGAACTTCCCTTACATTAGAGGCGATTGCGAAGGCAGAAAATATAGAAGTTGAGGAAGAAGATGTACAGGGAGAAATAAATAAAATGGCTGAAATGTATAAAATGGGTGTAGAACAAGTAAAAGCGGCCATGGGAGGTATAAGCAATATCAAGGCAGATTTGAAATTGCAAAAGGCCATCGATTTTCTTATTGAAAATAGCAAAACAGGTGCATAAAAAACATAATTATACACATAAGATATAAGAATTAGAAATTAAACAAGGCACAGGTAAGATCCGTGCCTTGTTTTGCCAAAAGAATACATATTGATCCAGCATAGGATCACCGCGAGTTTGAAAAATGGTTATTACTTTATGAAATGTGGTACAATGCATTACATAGCTATGGCTAAATGAAGGATGCAATAAAAGATATAGCTTATTAGAGGGGTGAAATCATTGTTTAAATTTAACGAAGAAAAAGGTCAGTTAAAATGTTCTTTTTGTGGGAAAACCCAAGAACAGGTTCGAAAATTAGTAGCTGGTCCTGGTGTATATATATGTGATGAATGTATTGAACTGTGTACAGAAATTGTGGAAGAAGAGTTAGGGACAGAAGAGGAGGTTGAATTCAAAGATATCCCAAAACCACGCGAGATTAGGGAGATTCTCGATGAGTATGTGATTGGTCAAGAACAGGCAAAAAAATCCTTAGCTGTTGCGGTTTATAATCACTACAAGCGTATCAATGCCAATAGTAAAATTGATGATGTAGAGCTTGCAAAAAGTAATATTTGTCTGATTGGTCCTACTGGAAGCGGTAAAACCTTGCTTGCACAAACATTAGCTCGAATTTTAAATGTACCCTTTGCGATTGCCGATGCCACTTCCTTAACAGAAGCGGGTTATGTGGGAGAAGATGTAGAAAACATTTTACTCAAATTGATTCAATCGGCTGATTATGATGTAGAAAAAGCCGAGCGTGGAATTATTTACATTGATGAGATTGACAAAGTAGCAAGAAAGTCGGAAAACACATCCATTACGAGAGATGTATCAGGTGAAGGTGTGCAACAAGCCTTACTAAAAATCTTAGAAGGAACAGTAGCCAGTGTGCCACCTCAAGGTGGAAGAAAGCATCCACATCAAGAATTTATTCAAATTGATACAACGAATATTTTGTTCATTTGCGGTGGAGCTTTTGATGGAGTGGAGCAAATCATCAAACGCCGTCTCGGACAAAAAGTGATTGGATTTGGAGCAGATGTGAAGAAGCCAGAAGCAGACAAGGAAGTTTTATCTCAAATCCTTCCAGAAGATTTGCTACGCTTTGGGTTAATTCCTGAATTTATTGGTCGGTTACCCGTTATTGCGAATTTAGAGCAGTTGGATGAAAAAGCTCTAATCGAAATATTAACCCAACCAAAAAATGCTCTCGTCAAACAGTATAAAAAAATGCTGGATATGGATGAGGTAGATCTTGAATTTGAAGAAGAGGCTCTTCACGAAATTGCTAAAAAAGCGATTGAAAGAAAAACAGGGGCACGTGGATTACGTTCTATCATTGAAATGCTTATGTTGGATGTCATGTTTGATTTGCCATCACGAGAAGATATTAAGAAATGTATCATCACAAAAGATTCAGTCCTATATGATAAGCCGCCTAAACTTGTTCTTGAAGATGGAACAGTTATTAAAGGAACGGAAAAAACCTCTGCCTAGACGCTATTTTTAGCAAAAACACCAGACTAAACAGAGTAAAAAGCTAGGATTTCTAAGACGGAAATCCTAGCTTTTTTTATGCCTAAAAGCAGATGAAAAATATGGAGTATGTCCAGAAATGATGGTTTATTCCTTGTCTGAAGCGGAGATACTAAGGGATAAAAGATCTGTGCTATTTTGTGTCTTTGGGAGGGAAATGAATGAATTGGACAGCGATCATTGTGATGATTCAGCTATTCTTTGGTGTGATTATTGGGCTCTATTTTCTAAATTTATTAATGAACCAACGAACTCAAAAGGTCACCATTGATAAAGAATCTAAAAAGGAAATGGATCATTTAAGAAAGATGCGAGGAATTAAATTAACGGAACCTTTAGCAGAAAGAGTGAGACCAGCAAGTTTCTCTGATATTGTCGGTCAGGAAGATGGAATTAAAGCTTTAAAAGCGGCTCTTTGTGGCCCAAATCCTCAACATGTTATTATCTATGGGCCTCCAGGAGTGGGGAAAACGGCTGCTGCTAGGCTTGTTTTAGAAGAAGCAAAAAAAAACCAGCGTTCTCCTTTCCAGCTTGATTCAGTTTTTGTTGAGTTAGATGCAACAACAGCTAGGTTTGATGAAAGAGGGATAGCAGATCCCTTAATTGGATCTGTTCATGATCCCATTTATCAGGGCGCTGGTGCGATGGGACAAGCAGGAATTCCGCAGCCTAAACAAGGAGCAGTTTCTAACGCCCATGGGGGGGTTCTGTTTATCGATGAAATCGGTGAGTTACACCCCATTCAAATGAATAAGTTACTAAAGGTATTAGAGGATCGAAAAGTTTTCTTTGAGAGTGCTTATTATAGTTCGGAAAATAATCAAATTCCAACCCATATCCATGATATTTTTAAGCGCGGTCTTCCTGCTGATTTTCGTTTGATTGGTGCAACAACACGAACGCCTAATGAAATCCCGCCAGCTATTCGTTCACGCTGCATGGAGGTATTTTTTCATGAACTGGAAAAAGATGAAATTGAAATTGTAGCAAATAAGGCAGTAGATAAAATTAATTTTACGATTGATAAGAAGAGTTTAGCGTTATTATCCTCTTATGCAAGAAATGGACGAGAAGCTGTGAATATGATTCAAACATCTGCGGGTTTAGCGATCATAGAAGACCGAAACTATATCCAGGATACTGATATAGAATGGGTCATCCGATCAAGCCAACTCGTGCCGCGGCATGAAAAATCGATACAGCCACAATCAAAAACAGGTGTTGTAAACGGACTAGCTGTGACAGGACCAAATAGTGGAATGCTCTTAGATATTGAAGTGACAGTTCTTCCTGCAGATAATGGTTCTGTTCAAATCACCGGTATTATTGAAGAAGAGAATATAAATGGTCAAGGAAAATCAGTCAGAAGAAAAAGTATGGTGAAAGGCTCGATTGAAAATGTTCTTACCGTCTTAAAAACAATGGGGGTTCCGATTCAGCAATATGATATCCATGTGAATTTTCCGGGTGGAATTCCAGCAGACGGCCCTTCTGCGGGGGTTGCAATGGCGGTTGGAATTTATTCAGCCATTTATAAAATCCCCGTTGAACATACTGTGGCCATGACTGGGGAGATTGGGATACATGGCGATATAAAACCCGTCGGTGGCGTATATTCAAAAGTAAAAGCAGCCAAAAGTGCAGGAGCAAAAACAGTTCTTATTCCAGAAGAAAATATGCAATCTAATTTGAAAGAAATAGAAGATATTTTGGTCATTCCGATCAAACGATTGGAAGCTGCATTAGAAGTAGCTTTAGTTCAGAAATCTGGTCATGACATCATCTTACCAGGTTTTACAGGTTCAAAAAATAAGAAAAGTGTATAAAATAATAAGAATAAGACCAGTTTCTCGACATCACACTGCCATTTAAGCTAAAATGAAACACAGTAAAGATAAGACTTAAAATAGAAGAAATGATGAGCGCCCTAAGAGGATGTTCAAAAAGTCCGGTAAAAAGACATAAGCGAATTTCTTCGTTGGCTTGCTTTTCCGCTGCTCACGTATTAGGAAAAGGTTCTTCTGCTAAAACCGCCCACGTCCTGTGGGCGACGCAGAAGTCAGTACATCCTGTACAAGTCCGCTGCTCAAAGCTAAGCCGCCTCGAACTTCTTGGTCCTTTTTATCCTCCTTTTTGAACGCACTAAAAGGCGCTTTCTCTTCGTTAAACAAGAGCACGGAGGTTGTATATATGAAGAATAAAAGAGAGCCATTAGTGCCTCTATTACCACTTCGGGGGATGCTTGTGTTTCCTACAATGGTATTGCATCTTGATGTGGGACGAGACCGTTCCGTTCAAGCCTTAGAACAGGCAATGCTTAATGACCATTTAATCTTTTTGACCACACAAAAGGATATTTCAATTGAGGCTCCAGAAGATGGAGATTTATATGAGATGGGCACATTAACAAAGGTCAAACAGATGTTAAAGTTGCCAAACGGAACGATTCGCGTTCTTGTAGAAGGATTAAGTCGAGCCAAAATAAAAAAAATAGTGGATCAAGGTCTTTATTTTGCGGTAGATCTGGAACAATACAATGAAGAAATAAATCAGGATATTGAAATACAGGCATTAAAGAGGACAATGCTCGAGTACTTTGAACAATATATTAAGCTTTCTAAAAAAGTTTCATCTGAGACTTTTGCGACAGTTGCCGATATAGATGAGCCTGGTAGGATGGCCGATATTATCGTTTCTCATTTACCATTAAAAATTGAAGATAAGCAAGAAATATTGGAAATCGTGGATATCAAAGCAAGATTAACTAAAGTGATTAATCTTATTCATAACGAAAGAGAAGTTTTGAACTTAGAGAAAAAAATTGGTCAAAGAGTAAAACAATCCATCGATCGCACGCAAAAGGAATATTATTTACGTGAGCAGATGAAAGCTATCCAAAGGGAATTAGGTGATAAAGAAGGGAAGACAAGTGAAATATCGGATTTATCGGATAAAATTGCTAAAGCCCAAATGCCTGAAAATGTCGAGAAAATCGCGTTTAAGGAATTAGATCGATATGAAAAGGTTCCTTCCTCCTCTGCTGAGAGTTCAGTCATTCGTACCTATATTGAATGGTTAATTTCATTACCATGGTCAAAAACGACGAAGGATGATTTAAATATTGATAAGGCCGAAAAAATTTTAGAACGTGATCACTATGGATTGGAAAAGGTAAAGGAACGTGTGTTGGAATATCTAGCGGTTCAACAGTTAACGAATTCATTACGTAGTCCGATTTTATGTCTTGTTGGTCCTCCAGGGGTAGGGAAAACTAGCTTAGCACGCTCTATTGCGGAATCAATGGGAAGAAATTTTGTCCGCATTTCATTAGGCGGTGTTCGCGATGAATCTGAAATTCGTGGCCATCGTCGTACCTATGTTGGAGCAATGCCAGGAAGAATCATTCAAGGTATGAAAAAAGCCGGTACAATCAATCCCGTTTTTTTGCTTGATGAAGTGGATAAAATGTCCAATGATTTTCGCGGTGATCCTTCTTCTGCGATGTTAGAAGTCTTAGATCCTGCGCAAAATAGTAGCTTTAGTGACCATTATATTGAAGAGCCGTATGATTTATCGAAAGTGATGTTTTTGGCTACCGCCAATGATTTATCTACTATTCCGGGACCGCTTCGTGATCGGATGGAAATCATTTCGATTGCTGGTTATACAGAGATAGAAAAGATTCACATTGCCAAAGATCACCTTTTACCTAGACAGATAAAAGATCATGGCCTAACGAAAGGACAGCTCCAATTACGAGACGATACGATTAAAATGTTGGTCCGTTATTACACGAGAGAAGCTGGGGTACGAGAATTAGATCGTCAACTAGCATCGATCTGCAGAAAAGCAGCAAAAATTATTGTCTCAGGCAAAAAGAAAAGAGTGGTTGTCACAGAAAAGTATTTAGAGGAATTGCTGGGAAAGAAAAAATATAGTTATGGGCAAGCTGAACTTAGTGATCAAGTGGGTGTGGCGACAGGATTAGCCTATACATCGGTCGGAGGGGACACTTTACAAATAGAAGTCTCTTTATCACCTGGAAAAGGAAAACTTATTTTAACTGGGAAATTAGGCGATGTGATGAAAGAATCAGCACAAGCTGCCTTTAGTTATGTACGTTCAAAAGCAGACGAGCTTAAGCTTGAGAGAGACTTTCATGAAACGACGGATATTCATATTCATGTTCCAGAAGGAGCTGTTCCAAAGGATGGTCCATCGGCGGGAATCACAATTGCAACTGCCCTCGTCTCCGCTTTAACCAAAAAACCTGTCAAAAAGGAAATTGGTATGACTGGTGAAATTACTTTACGGGGGAGAGTTCTTCCCATTGGTGGCTTAAAGGAAAAATCATTAGGTGCCCATCGAGCAGGTATTACAACAATCATTATGCCGAAAGAAAATGAAAAAGATATTGAAGACATTCCCGAGAGTGTTCGAAAAGCTCTTTCCTTTATTCCTGTTTCCCATGTGGACGAGGTACTGAAACTGGCGTTATCAGGTGAGTCAAAATGAAAGTAAATCGTGCGGAATTTATTATTAGTGCCGTCAAACCAGAGCAGTATCCAAATGAAGGATTACCTGAATTCGCACTTGCTGGAAGATCAAATGTTGGCAAGTCCTCCTTCATTAATAAAATGATTAATCGTAGAAGCCTTGCCCGTACTTCTTCTAAGCCTGGTAAAACACAGACTCTAAATTATTATAAAATCGAAGAAACCTTCTATTTTGTGGATGTTCCTGGCTATGGATTTGCCAAAGTTTCAAAAAAAGAACGGGAAGCATGGGGACAAATGATTGAGACATACTTAACAAGCAGAGAGGAATTGTGCGCAGTTTTTCTTATTGTCGATCTACGTCACCCACCTACAAAAGATGATGTGTTAATGTATGACTTTTTAAAGCATTACGAAATTCCTTGTGCGGTCATTGCCACCAAAGCAGATAAAATCCCTAAAGGAAAATGGGAAAAGCATAAAAAAGTGGTGAAAGATACTTTACATTTGGTGCAGGAAGATGAGATCATCCTATTTTCATCAGAAACAGGAATGGGGAAAGACCAAGCTTGGCGTATATTAGAGAAATGGGGAACATAAAATAGAAAAGCGGTAGGGCGGTTTTTCCATTCCTAGGTTCAGGGTTATTTGACCTCGAGCTCCTGCCGTCTGGAGCTAGATAATAGAAAATGTGCATAAAAGTCACAGCTTACAGATTTCATTATGTGTTCACATCTTTTTAGAATTCTTCTAATTAAGCATGTTATAATAAAGTTAATTCGTGTATGATGCAATTTTATGAGCTTGTTCAAAAAGGAGGATAAAAAGGACCAAGAAGTTCGAGGCGGCTTAGCTTAGAGCAGCGGAACGTATGCAGTTAATACGTGAGCAGCGGAAAAGCAAGCCAACGAAGAAATTCGCTTATGTCTTTTTACCGGACTTTTTGAACATCCTCTTTAACTGGAGGTGCCCTTTTTCGATGCATATTATTGTTGTAGGACTAAATCATAAGACGGCTCCAGTGGAGATAAGGGAACGCTTGGCTTTCTCAGAAACTGAGCTGCCTTTAGCGATGGCACGCCTAAAAAACCAGAAAAGTATTCTTGAAAATGTCATTGTTTCTACTTGTAACCGAACAGAAATATACGCTGTTGTTGACCAGTTGCACACTGGGCGATATTATATAAAATCATTTTTATCTGAATGGTTTCGAATGGATCTCGATTTATTTGGAGATTATTTGTATGTTCACGAAAATGAAGTGGCTGTGGAACATCTTTTCACAGTAATTTGCGGCTTAAATTCGATGGTTATAGGGGAGACCCAAATATTGGGGCAAATTCGAAATAGCTTTTTCATTGCCCAAAAAGCAAAAACAACCGGAACCATCTTTAATCATTTGCTGAAACAGGCGATTACTTTAGCGAAACAAGCTCATTCTGAAACCGATATAGGAGCAAATGCTGTTTCAGTTAGCTATGCGGCGGTTGAATTAGCGAAAAAAATCTTTGGTGATTTACAAGACAAACATGTTCTTGTCATTGGTGCGGGGAAAATGGGCGAGTTGGCCATTAAAAACCTTTATTCCAATGGGGCTAAGAAAGTGACGGTCATCAATCGAACGTTAAAAAAATCCCAACTGCTTGCCGAGAAATTTGAAGGAACGGCTAAATCGTTAGAGGAATTACAATGTGCTGTGATGGAGGCTGATATTGTCATTAGTTCAACTGGATCGAATGGCTATATCATCCAAAAGGAAATGCTTGTTGAAATGGAAAAATTGAGGAAGGGCAAGCCTTTATTTCTTCTGGATATCGCAGTCCCACGTGATTTAGACCCTATGATTACGGAAGTAGACAATGCCTTTTTATATGATATAGATGATTTAGAAGGGATTGTAGAAGCCAATTTAGCAGAACGAAAAGCGGCCGCCGAAAAAATCAAAAAAATGATTGACCAGGAGCTGGCTGATTTTTATGAATGGCTTCATACCCTTGGAGTGGTTCCAGTCATTACCGCATTAAGAGAAAAGGCTCTTGCCATACAAGCTGAAACAATGAAAAGTATTGAGCGGAAACTACCTGATTTATCCGAAAGGGAAAGAAAGGTATTACGTAAACACACAAAAAGTATTGTGAATCAGTTATTAAAGGATCCGATCTCACAAATAAAAGAAATAGCCAGTGAACCACAGGCAGCAGAAAAAATAGCTATTTTTCAGCAAATCTTTCAATTGGAACAAGAAGATGCTCATATGGAAGAAAAACTTGTTATAAGTGAAGCTGTTCAAAAAAAGTCTCCACTTTTTCAGTCATAAGAGGTAATAAATATGATTTCACTTATGATGGTTAGACTACCTGAGCTCATTATTGTCCTCTATGCTTTATCGATATTATTTTATTTTATTGATTTTATTGGACAAAACCGGAAGGCAAGCCAGCTTGCCTTCTATCTGTTATCAATTGTTTGGTTGCTGCAAACAATTTTTTTGTTTTTTTACATGTTTCATACAGGCAGGTTTCCGATACTTACCCTTTTTGAGGGGCTTTATTTTTATTCTTGGGTATTAATTACACTATCTCTCGCTATTCACAAAATATCTAAAGTAGATTTTACTATCTTTTTTACAAATATTCTTGGGTTTACCATTATGGCGATCCATGCCTTTGCACCTGGGCAAATGCCTTCAATGGCGGATCGACTGATTTCAGAGCTGTTATTTTTTCATATCACAATGGCGATCCTATCGTATGGAGCTTTCACTTTGTCTTTTGTCTTTTCTTTTCTTTATTTATTGCAATACAAACTATTAAAAGAGAAGAAATGGTTCAAAACCCTTTGGCGCCTGGGAGATTTAAAGAAACTAGAGCGTATGTCTTATATTTTGAATGTCATAGCTGTCCCAATATTATTGTTAAGCCTTATTTTAGGACTCCAATGGGCTTTTATTAAACTCCCATTATTTCAATGGTATGATCCTAAAATTATCGGTTCCTTTTTATTGATTGTGGTCTATGGCATCTGGTTATTCTTGCGTTTGAAGAGAGAAATGTCTGGCAAACGATTGGCTACCTGGAATTGTGCCGCCTTTTTAATTGTGTTAATTAATTTCTTTTTGATTAGTCGTTTGTCCACTTTTCACATTTGGTATGATTAATAAGAAAAGCGCAAGGCGCCCGTAATCGTCGACAAGCAAATGTTCTGAGACAAGAAAAGTCCGATCTTGACTTTTATTGGCTCAGGTTACTTGACCTCGAGCCGATGGCGCCTGGAGCTGGATCCAACACAGCCAATTTTTAAACTTTCTTACTTTTGAAGAGAAGCGCAAGCGCCCGTTTAGCGACGTACAAATTTAAATATAAGGATGAACAGCTAAATTCGCGCCGTCCTGGCGGCAGGCTCAAAACGCAACGTCCCGTTGCTTCGCCTGCACTAAGTACTTCCCTGTACGTCGCAACGCTGTTCTGACCAACATCTTGTTGGCCTAAGGAGGCTCTACTTTGAGAAAAATCGTGATCGGTTCTAGAAGAAGCAAATTAGCCCTGAAACAAACAAATTGGGTATGGGAACAATTAGCAAAGCTTGGAAAGCCTTTTGAATTTGAGGTGAAGGAAATTGTGACAAAAGGAGATCGGATTTTAGATGTCACTCTTTCAAAAGTTGGCGGAAAAGGCCTGTTTGTCAAAGAAATTGAACAAGCCCTTCTTGATGGCGAAATCGATATGGCTGTCCATAGTATGAAAGATGTTCCGGCCATTCTTCCAAAAGGATTGACAATCGGAAGTATTCCAGAACGGGAGGATTACCGAGATGTTTTGATTTCCAATCAGCATATCCCACTAAAAGATTTACCAGCCGGCGCTGTGATTGGTACAAGCAGCCTTAGAAGAAAGGCCCAAATTTTAGCGACTCGACCTGATCTAAAAATAAAATGGATACGAGGCAATATTGAAACGCGCTTATCAAAATTAAAGACAGGTGATTATGATGCCATTATCCTTGCGGCTGCTGGTTTAAAACGAATGGGTTGGCAAGATGAGGTAATCACGGAATATCTCGATCCAGGGATTTGTTTGCCTGCCATTGGCCAAGGTGCACTTGGGATTGAATGTAGGGAGAATGATGCTGAACTGCTTGAATTGTTATACGAATTAACCTGTCAAACAACTTCCCAGACAGTGGAAGCGGAAAGGGCATTTCTCGATAAAATGGAAGGAAGCTGTCAAGTCCCGATTGCCGGTTTGGCACAATTAACGGATCAGGACCAAATTCAATTAACGGCTCTCGTGGCTTCTCCAGATGGAAAAACGATTTTTAAAGAAACCATAAAAGGAGCGGAGCCGAGATTCGTTGGAGAACAAGCGGCCGAAATTCTAAGTGCGCGCGGAGCGAAACAATTAATTGATCAAGTAAGGGAAGATCTAGCTAATGAATCCTAGCGGGAAGCCTTTAAAAGGAAAACATGTCTTAATTACGAGGGGCGGAGAGCAGGGAGAAAAGTTCTGTATGGATGTGGCGTCAACCGGAGGAATTCCCCATATGGTCCCATTGATTGACTTTCGCATGTATAAGGATCCTAATGAATCTTATTATTTTCGTCAGCTTGGGGAATATGATTGGATAATTTTTACAAGTAAAAATGGTGTTCACTATTTTTTTGAACATCTAAAAAAATACGTGGACGATTATAGTCTCCTTCAACATTCCGTTCAATTTGCGGTTGTGGGGGAAAAGACAAAAGAAGCTTTAGATCGTTATCAACTCGCTTCGTGCTTTATGCCGCATGTGTTCACAGCAGAGGAGTTTGTTCGTGAGTTCTTTCAAAATGAATTCGTTGCAAAAAAAGTGTTAGTGCCTAAAGGTAATTTAGCCAAGTCTACGATTGCGGACGGGTTTCGAAGTCAAGGGATATCCGCAGATGAATGGATCATCTATGAAACATTTTATCCCGTAAACCAGGTTGGCCGATTGATTCCGTTATTAAAGGAAGATGTACTCGATGTCGCTTCCTTTACAAGCCCGTCTAGCTTTAATCATTTTATGAAAATTGTAAAGCAGCAATTTTTAACGCAGCATGTGTCTAAGCTTACTTTTGCCGCAATTGGCACGGTGACAAAACGAGCAATTGAAAATGAAGGGTATCAAGTAGGGATTTGTCCGGAAAAGTTTACGATCGATAAATTGTTCCAAGAAATATGTCGTTATTTTCAAGAAAAAGAAGGGAAAGATCTACATGAATTTTGATCGTCATAGACGCTTGCGTTCTTCCGCAAATATGAGAGCGTTAGTACGTGAAACCCATTTAAGGGCAGAGGATTTTATTTATCCGCTATTTATTGTGGAGGGAAAACAACAAAAACAAGAGATTTCATCCATGCCGGGTATTCAGCAAATTTCGCTAGATTTATTAAAGGAAGAGCTTAATGAAATTGTTCAGCTTGGGATAAAAGCGATTATTCTATTTGGTGTACCAGAAGATAAGGATGATTGCGGGACTGGGGCGTATCATGACCATGGAATTGTACAAGAAGCGACCCGCGAAGTGAAAAAGCACTATCCAGAACTGCTCGTTGTGGCAGATACATGTCTTTGTGAATATACAGATCATGGCCATTGTGGAGTTGTGAAGGATGGGAAAGTGATCAATGATGAAAGTTTGGAATTACTTGTCAGAACGGCGGTTAGTCAAGCAAAAGCCGGTGCTGATATCATCGCTCCATCTAATATGATGGATGGCTTTGTAACAGCGATTCGTCATGGCTTGGATGAGGCTGGTTTTGAAGAAATTCCGATTATGTCCTATGCGGTTAAGTATTCCTCTGCTTTTTATGGTCCATTCCGCGAAGCTGCCAATAGCGCTCCGCAATTTGGGGACCGAAAAACCTATCAAATGGACCCTGCAAACCGTTTGGAAGCCTTAAGAGAGGCCAAATCGGATGTGGCAGAGGGGGCCGATTTTCTGATTGTAAAACCAGCTCTTTCCTATATGGATATCATTCGGGATGTGAAAAATGAATGTAATTTACCGATTGTCGCTTATAATGTGAGTGGCGAATATTCAATGGTGAAAGCCGCAGCTATGAATGGTTGGATAGATGAGAAGGCGATTGTGCTAGAATTATTAACGAGTATGAAAAGAGCAGGCGCTGATTTAATTATTTCCTACTTTGCGAAAGATGTAGCTGGGTGGTTAGTGAAGTAAATGATGATGGAGGGATGAAAGCGATGTGTTCTTATAAAAATTCTCAAAACGCTTATGAAAAAGCGGTTCAACTTATGCCTGGTGGTGTAAACAGTCCGGTACGAGCCTTTAAATCAGTGGATATGGATCCGATTTTTATGGAAAAAGGAATAGGATCCCGGATTTATGATATCGATGGGAATGAATACATTGATTATGTGCTCTCATGGGGACCATTGATTTTAGGCCATGCGAATGAAAATGTTGTCCAAGCTCTTAAAAAGTCGGTAGAAAACGGAACAAGCTTTGGGGCGCCCACTTTATTGGAAAATAAATTGGCAGAACTAGTGATTGAAAGAGTCCCTTCCATGGAAATGATAAGAATGGTGTCATCAGGAACAGAAGCGACCATGAGTGCGCTTCGAGTGGCACGTGGTTATACAGGGCGTAATAAAATATTGAAATTTGAAGGCTGTTATCATGGACATGGCGACTCTTTATTAATTAAAGCCGGTTCTGGTGTGGCCACATTAGGATTACCTGACAGCCCTGGGGTTCCAGAAGGGGTCGCTAAAAATACGATTACGGTCGCTTATAATGATCTTGAGGGGGTACGCTCCGCTTTTGAACAATATGGGGAGGATATAGCAGGTATTATTGTCGAACCTGTCGCAGGCAATATGGGAGTTGTCCCGCCACAGCCTGGATTTTTGCAGGGGCTTCGAGAGCTGACAGAAGAATATGGTTCTCTCCTTATTTTTGATGAGGTGATGACCGGATTCCGGGTGGATTATCATTGTGCCCAAGGATATTTTGACATTGTCCCTGATCTTACATGTCTAGGTAAAGTGATTGGTGGCGGGCTTCCTGTAGGAGCATTTGGCGGGAAAGCTGAGATTATGGAGCATGTTGCACCAAGCGGTCCTATTTATCAGGCTGGAACATTGTCTGGAAACCCATTAGCTATGACGGCAGGCTATGAAACACTGATTCAATTAACGCCTGAAACCTATCAAGGGTTTACTCAAAAAGCAGATCGATTAGAAAAAGGGTTAAAGGCGGCCGCAGAAAAATACCATATTCCTCATACGATTAATCGTGCCGGCTCGATGATTGGTCTCTTTTTCACCAATGAAGAGGTCGTTAATTTTGAAAAAGCACGTACATCAGATTTACAGTTGTTTGCATCCTATTATAAAGAAATGGCAAGTCTGGGTGTCTTTTTACCCCCTTCCCAATTTGAGGGGCTTTTCCTGTCAACAGCTCATACAGATGAAGATATCGACCGAACGATACAGGCCGCTACAAATGTCTTTGAAAAACTTCAGAAGTGATCAAAAGGAATGGGTCTAACCATTCCTTTTCTTTTAATTACGTGTTCAAAAAGGAGGATAAAAAGGACCAAGAAGTTCGAGGCGGCGCAGTTTCGAGCAGCGGAATGTATGCTTTTAAATACATGAGCAGCGGAGAAACAAGCCAACGAAGAAATTCGCTTATGTCTTTTTACCGGACTTTTTGAACATCTTCTTTTTCATAAAATGTAAAGTAGGCTCATAGGCTATAGGGAGTAATCTTTTTCATTGGAAGGAAAGGAGGAATGAATTTGCCTGATCGCCGACAAACATCGCTTAAATTTCCATTGGAGGAAACCGTTTGGTTTGAAAAAGGACATGAAGTGGAGGATCTTCTATCCATATCATTGGATCCCAATATTAGCATACTGGACGAAGAAGAGTTTGTCGTTTTAAAGGGTACACTTGAACTAAGTGGAGAATATCATCATTCTCCGGAAAGCGAAGCGATGGAGGAATTTCCGGGAACTGGTAGGAATTATATGCAGAACGTGGAAATGAGAAATGATGAGATTGGTGAATTTTCCCATCGTTTTCCTGTTGATATTACAATTCCGAAGAAAAGAATTGAGAATGTCGGGGAACTAGAGATTGAAATCTATTCATTTGATTACGCATTACCTGAAAACAATAGACTTCAAGTTCTTGCAGATATTTATATTAACGGAATATACGAAGATGTAGAAGAGGAAGTGGATGTACCTGCGGAAGATTTGACTGCGGAAGATTCTTTGTCACAAGCATCAGAAGCATCAGTTGAACCGTTGAACGTGGAACTGCCGAGGCCGGAATTGAATGAAGTCGAGATGGATGTACCTCATCAAGGAAAAGAAAGCGATGTTCCCGATGATCCTCCATTACCAACATTAGAGGAATCGATTGAACCGTTAAATGTGGGACCGTCAAGACACGAATTCAATCAAGTTGAAACGGATATACCACATCAAGGAAAAGAAAATGATGTTCCCGATGATCCTTCATTACCAGCATTGGAGGAATCGATTGAACCGTTAAAAGTGGGACCGTCAAGACACGAATTCAATCAAGTTGAAATGGATATACCTCATCAAGAAAAGGAAAACGATACTAGTGAACAAAGGGAAGAAGTTGAAATTAAGTTCTTTCAAGAACCAAAAGTAACAATAGAGTCAAATGAATCAAATCATACAAAAGATCCACAAGAAGATGAAACTGATCATTTGTATGAGCCATTTGAAGCTGAAGCAAGAATGTTGCCTGAATTAGAGGAAACGGAGGAAAAGAAGGAAGGCGTTCTTTCGCCATTTCAACATCAATTTCCCAATCTTACAGTGAATACAGATGCCGAATCACCCGAAGATAGCCAAGTGATAGAGGTTACAACCGAGGAGGAAAATTTTGTAAGTTTGGAGTCGAGTAGTTTGGTTGATAAGGAAGTGAATGAACAATTAGAAACTAGCACTGATCGTAAGATAGAGGAAGAGGTTAGTGAAAAGGAAACAGATCCTTCTACCATGGTCGAGCAAGGTCCAAAACTTACTATCGACTCAATTGATGAGGAGATAGAAGAAGAGCAGGAGGAAGAAATAAGGGATGATGAATCCTCCTATTTTGAAGAATCTTCCTCCTATGATTTAGAATCAAGTAGTATGATGGAATCGCCAGAAGAAAGTAAGGAAAAGAAAAAGAAAAAGAAAGATAAATATCAATCGATTTCATTTGCTGACTTTTTCGCTCGAAAAGAGGAAGATTCCGTCAGTAAAATGAGAGTTTGCTTGGTTCAGCATGGTGATTCCATTGAAAATTTGGCGGATCGCTATAATTTGACCACACAACAAATATTAAGAGCGAATCATTTGGAGACAAGTGACGAAGTGTATGAAGGACAGGTATTATATATTCCCAATAAGATTCGTCCCTTAAAAAGGGAATAAAGGAGGGCAGAGGTCGTCCTCCCTTTTTTTCTGAGGGAAAATAATCGGGTGATCAAATGGAGAATGAACCTTCAAGGAAATTAAAAGAATTAGTAGGGTTGTATGGATTAAAGCTAAGATTTGCGGAAAAACATGGCCGGGTTTTTAAAGTGTATACGGACAAAGGGGAATTTGCTTTAAAACGAATGGTCTCCAAACAGGGATTGGATTTTCTCGCTTATATTCAACAATTATACCAACAAGGATATAATCGAATCGTGCCTATTTTTCCTACCTTAGATGGGCGCTATGCCATTTTGCAAGGAAATTCGCTCTATTATTTAATGCCTTGGTTAGAAAATAAAGAAAGAGAAGCGAATTTTCAAAAACACCTTGATCTATTTCGAGAATTGGCGCGTCTTCATACGATAACCGTGAGAGAAGTCCCTGTTGGTGTTGAGGAAAGAAATGAGCATTTTGAACGAACGGCTACACGCTGGGAATTGGAACAAGATGTACTGGAGAAATTTATGGAGCAAAGTGAAAGACAGATTTATATGTCCCCATTTCAATTGTTATTTTGTACAATGTACAGTGAAATTTCAGGCGGGCAGCGCTATGCCCTTAATAAGCTAAAAGATTGGCAGGAGGCTACGACTGAAGAAACAAAAGCGAGAAGCGTGATCATTCACGGGAAGTTATCCAATGAACATTTTCTTTATGATCAAAATGGAGTCGGCTATTTCACTAATTTTGAACAGACGGGGATTGCCTCTCCTATTCATGACCTATTACCTTTCTTAGATAGGGCGTTTCAAACGCGTCCTCAACAATTCGACCATGGGATTGATTGGTTGGATGCTTACTTTCGCTATTTTCCATTTAATGAGGAAGAAATGCTGTTGTTTTTAAGCTATTTAGCTTATCCAAGTTCTATCTTTAAATTAATTGAGCAATACTTCGCAAGTGAAAAAGAAAAAAATGAAATCAAGTTTGTCAGACAATTACAATTACAGTATTGGAGAATGAAAAATACCGAGTATGTGGTGATGAAACTAGAAGAAAGAGAACAAAGAAAAAAGGAACAGGATACAGCTTCCCCTTCCGAATAAAACAGAGAAGGGGTTTTTATATCCATTCAAAATGTAAACTAAAGGCGGCAACAATTAAAATGATCAATAGAAAAACATCTAGAATTGTCGGAAAAATAAGTGTTCGAAGTCCTTGAAATAGACAGATAGGTACAATGAGTTGGCGACACATTCCTTTAAAATTTCGCATGGAATTTTGAAACGCATACGTATTAAATCTCCTTTTCATTTCCTCACCTTCCTTATTCGAACCTGTTTTGTTATAATTTATGTATGAAGTGGGCATTCTGTGATTATAAGTTCTAAAAGCGTCCAATTCTAACATAATCATTGACAGGATCCCTATGGATTGGCTACTATAGTTATAAAATAAATAAATTAATCCACATGCTTTGACAGGGAAGAGTATCTTGGATCGTTACTTTCAGAGAGGAAAATCAATGGTGGGAGATTTTCTAAGTGACACCGGGAGAAGTCGCCCTTGAGCAGCTTTCATGAACAAGTGCAGTAGTGAAAGCCGACGACTGTCGTTATCCGATGAAGTGCCGATTCCAAGCTTATAAATGGGATCGTGTAAAAAGGTGGTACCGCGAATCAGCTCCTTTCGTCCTTTTGACGAAGGGGGCTTTTTGGTTTTTATCCCGAATTAACTGGCAGTAAGACCCCCACTTCGAGAATTCGAGGGAAAACAAGAATTGCAAGTGGGGGATCAACTGAAAGTCAAATCCCCGATTCGTTCGGACCAACAGGATGTTGGTCACAAAGGCGTTGCGACAGGACGTCGCGAATTTAGCCTTTGATCTTCTCATCAGTGGGGGATGAAAAAAAACCCCCACTGAATGAAGTTTCACTTTATATGAGTCTGTTCAAAACAACCATGTCTTAGCGGACACCATGAGGAATAAAAACCAGGACTAAAATCCATATTTTTCGTATAAAAAGGAGGATTCTAATGGAAGAGTTAACAATGTCGACAAAATATGAACCACAAAAAATCGAACAAGGGAGATATGATTGGTGGGTTTCAGGGAAATTCTTCGAAGCGCAAAATGATCCTAATAAAACACCATACACCATTGTCATCCCGCCGCCAAATGTGACAGGGAAACTTCATTTGGGGCATGCTTGGGATACGACCTTACAAGATATTCTGACAAGAATGAAACGAATGCAAGGCTTTGATGTGCTATGGCTACCTGGGATGGACCATGCCGGGATTGCGACACAGGCGAAGGTAGAAGAAAAGCTTCGTGAGGAAGGCAAAAGTCGATATGACCTTGGTAGGGAGAAATTTTTAGAAGAAACATGGAAATGGAAGGAAGAATATGCGACATTCATCCGCAAGCAATGGGCAAAGTTGGGCTTGGGTCTAGATTATTCGAAAGAACGATTTACTCTAGATGAGGGTCTGTCTCAAGCGGTTCGTGAAGTATTTGTCAGCTTGTATAAGGAAGGCTTCATTTATCGTGGGGAATACATTATAAACTGGGATCCAGCAACGAAAACGGCTCTTTCCGATATTGAAGTGATTCATAAGGAAGTACAAGGTGCTTTTTATCATATGAACTATCCACTTACAGATGGTTCTGGATCGATTGAAATCGCCACAACAAGACCAGAAACGATGCTGGGAGATACAGCCGTCGCTGTTCATCCAAGTGATGAACGCTACCAGCATTTAATCGGAAAAACTGTGAAGCTGCCGATTGTTGGACGCGAAATCCCGATTGTTGCTGATCATTATGTCGATATGGATTTTGGCTCAGGTGCGGTCAAAATTACGCCTGCCCATGACCCGAACGACTTTGAAGTAGGTAATCGCCATCATTTAGAGCGAGTACTCGTGATGAACGAGGATGGTACCATGAATGAAAACGCTGGGAAATATCAAGGGATGGACCGCTTTGAATGTCGAAAACAAATTGTAAAAGATTTGCAGGAGGACGGGGTGCTATTTAAGATTGAAGAGCATGTGCATTCTGTTGGCCACTCTGAACGTAGTGGTGCTGTCGTGGAACCTTATTTATCGACACAATGGTTTGTAAAGATGAAGCCGCTGGCTGAAAAAGCGATTGAACTTCAACAGGGAGAAGAAAAAGTTCATTTCGTGCCAGAGCGTTTTGAAAAAATATATATGCATTGGATGGAAAATATCCACGATTGGTGTATCTCTCGTCAATTATGGTGGGGGCATAGAATACCAGCTTGGTACCATAAAGAAACAGGGGAAATTTATGTTGGGCATGAGGCACCAGCAGATGAGGAAAATTGGGAACAAGAGCAAGATGTCTTAGATACATGGTTTAGCTCCGCTCTATGGCCCTTTTCCACAATGGGTTGGCCAGATACAGATGCAGAAGATTTTAAACATTATTACCCAACTGATTGTCTTGTTACGGGATATGATATCATTTCTTTCTGGGTATCAAGAATGATTTTTCAAGCGAAAAAATTTACAGATCAAAGACCCTTTAAAGATGTATTGATTCATGGATTAATTCGTGCGGAAGATGGACGGAAGATGAGTAAATCACTTGGAAATGGGATTGACCCAATGGATGTGATTGACCAATATGGTGCGGATACACTCCGTTATTTTTTAGCTACAGGCAGCTCACCTGGTCAGGATTTACGTTTCAGTATGGAAAAAATTGAATCAATCTGGAATTTTGCCAATAAAATTTGGAATGCTTCTCGATTCGCACTGATGAATATGGATGGAATGACCTATGAAGAAATTGATTTATCAGGTCCACAATCCGTTGCCGATAAATGGATCTTGACCCGTTTAAATAACACGATTGAAACAGTAACAAAATTGGCAGAGAAATATGAATTCGGTGAAGTAGGGAGGGCCTTATATAATTTTATTTGGGATGATTTCTGTGATTGGTATATCGAAATGGCAAAACTCCCACTGTATGGGGAGGATGAAGCAGCCAAGAAAATGACAAGATCGGTCCTCGCCTATGTTTTGGATCAGACGCTACGGCTCCTACATCCATTCATGCCATTTATGACAGAGGAAATTTGGCAACATCTCCCTCATAAAGGGGAATCGATCGTTGTTAGTGAATGGCCAACAGTACAAGATCGTTATACAGATGATAAAGCAGCAAATGAAATGAAATTATTAATGGAGATTATTCGCTCTGTTCGCACTATCAGAGCAGAGGTCAATACACCGATGAGCAAACAAATCAAGCTCCTCTTAAAGGCAAAAGATGAGCAAACTTTAGCGGTATTAGAAAAGAACCGAACATACATTGAAAAGTTCTGTAACCCGCAAAATCTAGAAATAGGGACAGCAATAGGAGTTCCTGAGAAAGCGATGTCTGCTGTTGTAACGGGAGTCGAGTTGTTTTTACCATTGGCCAATTTAATTAATATTGAAGAAGAGCTTCTCCGCCTGCAAAAGGAATGGGAAAAATGGGATAAAGAGGTAGAACGTGTACAGAAGAAATTAGCCAATGAAAGATTTGTAGCAAAAGCTCCCGAGAAAGTTGTGAATGAAGAAAGAGCGAAAGAAAAAGATTATCTGGAAAAAAGAAAAACCGTGGAAACAAGAATAGCTGAGTTAAAAGCAATGGAATAAAAGAGCAGGCTTGCACAGGAAATGCTGACTTCTGCGTTGTCCACGAAATGTGACCAACGCAGAAGTCTCCTTTCCACCAACTGGAAACAGCGATGTGTCCCTTTTACCGTCCTTTTTGGACATCCTTATGAAGAACAATCCCGATTTTACTGGACTCGAGGTGTGAAACATGTTACATACTTATAAAGAGGCACTTGCATGGATCCATTCAAGACTCCGGCTAGGTGTGAAGCCAGGCTTAGAGCGAATGAGATGGATGCTAGCCCGATTAGAAAATCCCGAACAAAATCTGCATGCCATTCATGTCGGTGGTACAAATGGAAAGGGCTCTACGGTCACCTATCTCCGCTCGATTTTAAACGAGGCCGGGTATCAAGTAGGGACATTTACTTCCCCCTATATCGAACAATTTAATGAACGGATTAGTGTCAACGGAAAACCGGTTGATAATGAGGATATTGTCGTATTAGCGAATGTTGTGAAGCCACTTGCGGAAGAATTAGAACAAACCGAATTAGGTTCACCATCTGAATTTGAAGTGATTACCGTCATGGCATTTTATTATTTTGCGTAT
Source organism: Lederbergia sp. NSJ-179 (assembly GCF_022867885.1). Lineage (GTDB taxonomy): Bacteria > Bacillota > Bacilli > Bacillales > Bacillaceae_C > Lederbergia. Next base: position 213,336 of record NZ_JALIFP010000002.1, read on the forward strand.
ATTCGCCCTGTCGATTTTGCCGTTTTTGAAGTGGGACTAGGCGGAAGATATGATTCTACCAATGTGATTCAACCGATTGCCTCCCTGATTACAAATGTTGGCATGGATCATATGCAAATATTAGGTCATTCCATCGAAGAAATTGCCTATCAAAAAGCAGGGATTATTAAACCTGGGACTCCAATATTTACAACAGCACAAAATAAGCAAGCTTTAGCTGTCTTGAAAATGGAAGCTGTCGGGCAAAAGGCGCCGTTTTATCAGTTAGGGAAAGATTTCTTTATAAAGGATTATCAACCAGTAGAGAAGGGAGAACAATTTACTTACCAGTCTCCATCTATGGTTTTAAAAAAATTGAAGCTATCCCTCTTAGGACGTCATCAAACGGAAAATGCAGCTGCAGCCTTAGCCGTATTAACGTACTTACAAGATAGTGAACAGATGAGTATCCAAACAGCAGCTATTCGTTCTGGAATCCAAAAGGCCTTTTGGCCCGGAAGATTGGAATGTTTAAGTGAGCATCCCACCATTTTTATCGATGGGGCTCACAATGTCGAAGGTTTGCAAGCCTTTAAATCAGCTGTAGAGACTCATTTTCCAGGAAAGAAAATTAAGATCGTATTTTCCGCTTTGAAGGATAAAGACTTAAGGGATATGTTTGCCATTATCAATTCAATGAATGCGGAACTTTATCTAACAGAATTTGATTTTCCAAGAGCCACTGCTGCGGAGGAATTGAAAAAGCAATCTGGAAACGCTGCGGCCCAATGTAATGAGGATTGGAAAAACTTAATTCGTGAGCTCGTATTAACGGCGAAGGCGGAGGACATAGTAGCGATAACGGGTTCTCTATATTTTATATCAGAAATCAAACCTTTTTTAATCGAAGTTATCCAATCGAGACCTCAAGATACCGCACAAGATTGATTTTAAATGAGTTGGAGTAAAGGCGGTTGTAAAACAATGAAACTCATTATTTTTGTTTACGCTCTTTTATTGGGGTCGTTTTTAAATGTTGTCGGGCTTAGGATTCCTGCCAAACAATCGATTGTGAAACCACGTTCCGCTTGTCCAACCTGTGGCAAGACCCTTACTTTCGTGGAATTGATACCAGTACTTTCATATGTGATCCAATCGGGAAAATGCAAACATTGTAAAACATCCATCTCGCCATTCTATCCACTTATGGAACTTACAACAGCTTGCCTTTTTGTATTTGCCTATTCCAAAATAGGTTGGTCCTTTGAATTGATCATTGCTTGGACACTGATTACATTATTGGTCATTATTTTTATTACGGATATAAAATTCATGCTAATTCCTGATAAAATCCTATTTTTTTTCGCCTTTGTTTTTATTGGGGAACGACTCATATACCCACTACAGCCATGGTGGGATTCGATTGCCGGCGCGGCGCTAATCTTTATGATGCTATTGATTATTGCTATTCTATCAAAAGGTGGGATGGGTGGAGGAGATATTAAACTATACACCGTTTTAGGTATTGTGCTTGGTACAAAGCTTGTACTAGTTTCCTTCTTTTTTGCGAATATATTAGGAGCCATTGCCGGTTTAATAGGAATGGCGATTGGTATTTTTGAAAAAAGAAAACCCATACCGTTCGGCCCTTTTATTGCGATTGCTACTCTTATTGCCTATTTTTACCACGATGAACTATTTGCTTGGTATCAATCTCTCTTCTATTAAAAAAAATGACGAAAACCTTTTTTCTCTAGACGACAAAAGTTTCGTCTTTTTTTTATGTTTATATGATAGCATGAGAAAAACAGCCGGGCGGGAGGTAATAGTTTTGGAGGAAGGAAAAAACAGCCAAAAAGCAACAATTAAAATCAAATTAAATGGATCAGAACGCCCTTTTGAGGAAGAAACGGTTATCCATGATTGGAAAGCGGCTTCAGATGAGACATCCGCAGCATCATCGGAGGAAATGCTAGATGAAGAATTCGAATGGATTCTACCAAATGAAGAAGAGGAGCAGGAAGTTCCTGAATTTAAAGTGAATCACCAAAAAGAACCTAAAAAACAGCCGTATTTTCATAGGAATGGAAATAGCCCTCTAAAATTATGGGTGAAAAGATTAATCCTATCTTTTGTACTAGCTATAACGGTAGGATTGCTTCTTGGTAGTTTTTTGTTAAAAATGATGTCACAAACAGACACACAAGCGACAACGAATGAACAGAATCGACTCTCTTCAGAAAACAAAAAAGAAGAGGGAACAACGGCCTCCAAGTTTGAGGTAAAACTTCCTGCGCTAACGCTCCCAGTTCTACAGGCAGGTGTTTATTCTTCTAAGGAAGCGGCAGATGCGAAAGCGAAAGAATTAGCGAATCAAAATCAGGCGCAAACGATTTTAGAGATGGATGAAAAATATTATTTATTTTTGGGGGTGGCAGGAGATCTTCAAAAAGCGAAAACATGGGAAAAGGATCTAAAACACAATGGTTTAGAAGATGTTTGGGCTAAGGAATTGAACTTTGAAGAAAGGTATATAGAGTTAGCATCGAAAGAACAGTCTGAACATTTGTTAAAGGAGATCGAATATTTTCAAACCATTATTGGGGAGCCAGCCAATATAAAAATGGGTGGAGAGGTTAACAACAAGGTCATTCAAGAGGGATTACAATTGATGAAGGCAGACAAAGATTTAATCTATCAAAATAAAGAAGCAGCTAGTTTGCAAGAAAAATTACAAACCGCTATAAAAAGTCTTGAAAAAACAGCAGAAAATTCAGCTGAGACGGTAAAAGCACAGCAAGCTTTACTTGATTATATCTCCATCTATTTTACATTAAGCACCCAACCTACTTAAGTTGGTTGCTTTTTTTCTTGTTTCCTGTCTTTTCTTTTGGTACGATAGATACGTGTATCTCCCATTCTTGAGAAAGGTAGGACAACTACATGAAGGACCTCATCTTAGCTTCAACTTCACCCCGCAGAAAAGAACTTCTTCAAAAATTAAACATTCCATTTACAACTTTTTCACCGAATGTTGATGAATCCATTTGTCAAAAACTTTCGCCGGAAGATACAGTACTAACACTATCATCTCGAAAAGCAAATGTGGCTGCCCAACAATTTCCCGCTGCTACTATTATCGCTGCAGATACGATTGTTGTTTCTGAGCACAAGATTCTCGGCAAACCGAAAAGTAGGCAGGAAGCGAAACAGATGCTATGTAAACTTTCAGGAAAGCGGCATTTTGTATTCACGGGTGTAACGGTGATAGACGAGAAAAAAGTTGAAAGTTTTTATGAAAAAACGGCCGTTGATTTTTGGCCGCTTACGAATGAAGAAATCAACAAGTATTTGGATAGTGGTGAACCATTTGATAAAGCAGGGGCTTATGGAATTCAAGGATCAGGAGCCTTGTTTGTCAAATCCATCCACGGGGATTATTTTTCCGTTGTAGGTCTACCGATCTCCCGATTATTTCGTCTTTTAGTTGAAAAGAGACTTGTTCCTCCCCCAGAAACATCTATATAATATAGTAGGAGGAATACGTTGGATAAAAAGACATTATTAATAAAAGATTTCCCTGTCGATGAGCGGCCAAGGGAGCGATTGATCAAAACAGGACCTGAAAGCTTATCCACTCAAGAAATTTTGGCCATTTTATTAAGAACGGGTACAAAATCGGAGTCCGTCCTTCAATTGGCGAATCGCTTATTAACGAAATTCGATGGGTTGATGTGGTTAAAAGAGGCAGCCCTAGAAGAGTTGACCAGTGTGAAGGGAATTGGGGAAGCAAAGGCGGTTCAACTTGCAGCTGCCATCGAACTAGGGAGAAGAATTAGTAATCTAACCTATGATGACCGTTATGTGATTCGAAGTCCTGAGGATGGGGCCAACTATGTCATGAATGATATGCGGTTTTTATCCCAAGAACATTTCGTAGCCCTTTATTTGAATACGAAAAATCAAGTAATCCATCGACAGACTATTTTTATTGGAAGTCTCAATGCGAGTATCGTCCATCCGCGGGAAGTGTTTAAAGAAGCCTTTCGCCGGGCGGCAGCATCCATTTTATGTTTTCATAATCATCCTTCAGGGGATCCCGCACCATCGCGCGAGGACATTGAAGTGACTCGGCGTCTAGCTGAATGTGGAAAGATGCTTGGAATTGAAGTTTTAGATCATTTAATTATCGGGGACAAAAAATATGTCAGTATGAAAGAAAAAGGGTATATGTGAGACTATTATTTTTAAAAAGGTTAAGATATAATAATACTGGCATTTTGAATAAATCAATTTCATGTTGATGAGGATAAGTCCATAATAAAAAACGAAAAATCACAGATGTTTCCTAATGTAGGATTGCATGAAAGGGAAACTAGGGATATAAGAAAGGGAGATACATACAATGTTTGGATTAGGTACGAAAGATCTAGGGATTGATTTAGGGACGGCGAATACCCTAGTTTTTGTCAAAGGCAAAGGAATTGTTTTACGGGAACCATCAGTAGTGGCTTTGCAAACAGACACGAAAAAAATTGTCGCGGTCGGAAATGATGCGAAAAATATGATCGGACGGACACCTGGAAATATCATTGCATTGCGTCCAATGAAAGACGGCGTGATTGCGGATTATGAAACAACCGCCTCAATGATGAAATATTATATTAAACAAGCTCTTAAGAGCAAAGGAATGGGTGGAAAGCCATATGTTATGGTTTGTGTACCATCTGGTATTACGGCTGTAGAGCAAAGGGCTGTACTTGATGCAACTAGAGAAGCCGGGGCTCGAGACGCCTATCCGATTGAAGAGCCATTTGCGGCGGCTATCGGAGCAGATTTGCCTGTTTGGGAACCAACAGGAAGTATGGTTGTCGATATTGGTGGAGGAACAACAGAAGTGGCTGTGATCTCTCTTGGTGGAATTGTAACCAGTATATCGATTCGTACCGCTGGAGATAATTTTGATGAATCGATTATCGCCTATATTCGCAAAAAATATAATTTATTAATCGGAGACCGTACGGCAGAAACGATTAAAGTTGAAATTGGCTCGGCAGGGGAAACAGAAGGACTCGCTCCGATGGAGATCAGAGGTCGTGATCTACTCACAGGTCTACCCAAAACAATTGAAATTTCAGCAGAGGAAATCTCAGGTGCTCTAAGTGATACAGTAAATGCTATTGTGGATGCAGTGAAAAACACACTGGAAAAAACTCCACCTGAATTAGCCGCCGATATTATGGATCGTGGAATTGTATTAACGGGTGGTGGAGCCCTATTGCATAATCTAGACAAAGTAATGAGTAAAGAAACGGAGATGCCTGTGCTAATTGCTGACGAACCACTTGATTGTGTGGCGATTGGAACAGGGAAAGCCTTGGACCATATTGATCTCTTTAAAAATAAAACAAAGGATTCTCGATAGGAATGAATGCGCCGGTTCATACTGCTGGCGCTTCTGCTTTTAGGACCACAGGTCATAGTCAAGTTTATTTCCGTTTTTGAAAGTTAGAGGTGTATGGGATGCCCCATTTTTTTCTTAATAAACGTCTGATCATTTTATTAATTAGCCTTATTGTGCTCGTTTCTCTTATTGGTTTTTCTTTACGGGAAAAGGAAAATATATCAAAACCTGAGCAGTTTATTAAAGATGTAGTAGGATTTGGTCAATCATTAGTCGCTAGACCTGCTCACGGTATTGCTGGATTTTTCGGAAATATAGAGGATTTAAAAAATACATACACGGAAAACAAAAAGTTAAAATCTCGCTTAGAGGGATTAGCCACACTCGAAAAAGAAATTGCAGACCTGAAAGAAGATAATCAGGAATTAAGAAGTGTACTTGAAAAAACAGAGGATTTGCGCGAATATCAAACGATTCAATCCACTGTTATTAGTCGGAACCCGGAGCGGTGGGACGAAAAATTTATTATTAATAAAGGCAAAAATAGTGGCGTTGACACAGATATGGCCGTCATTACATCAAAAGGTTTAGTTGGAAAGGTCGTTAGTGTGTCACCAATGACAGCAACGGTTGAGTTATTAACTTCTGAAAACACGCAAAATAGAGTGTCTGCTCGGATACAAGGGAAAGAAAAGGTTTTTGGTTTAATTAATGGGTATGATCCCAAGAAAAAGTTATTATTAATGAAGGATATTCCTGTTGATAAAAAAATAAAAGAAGGCCAAAATGTAGTAACATCTGGTCTTGGAGGTATTTTTCCTAAAACACTAGATATTGGGAAAGTGAAATCAGTAGAAATGGATCGGTTTGGTTTAACACAAATTGCTTATATTGAGCCTTCTGCTCATTTTTATGATTTTGAGCACGTGATGGTCGTTGTTCGGACGATGGGGAAACTAGACAACGTCGATAAGGAGGAAGAATAATGAGGCGATTGGTTCTTCCTCTTCTTTTAACGGTTTGTTTTTATTGTGAAAGTGTTTTTGTGGAACTAACACCACCGGGAAGCTTTAAACTTGATATGATATTAGTTCCCCATTTTTTATTAATTCTTTTCGTTGTCATGGGGATTTTGTACTTGCGGAATCGAACACTCATTTATGCAGCTGTTTTCGGCTTATTGTTTGATGTTTATTTTACTGAAATCATAGGAGTATATCTATTTCTTTTTCCTATTGTTGTATACTTAGCATCTAAAATGGCTAAGATTTTTCAAGTTAATATTTTTACCGTTTTTTTTATTGCGGTTTTATCTGTTGGGATTGTTGAATTGGTTGTATACGGAATGAACATATTTGTACTCCAAAGAAATATGGATATTCAAGAATACCTTAATCGCAGACTATGGCCTACGCTGATATTAAATCAGATTTTTTTCTTAATTACCTATTTCCCGTTCAAAAAATTCTTATTTCACTGTAAAAAAGAAGAACTTCGCGAATGAGCGTTCGGGTAAAAGAGGTTTTTAGGCTCACAGGATATGGGTCAGAATGGCGTAGCGATTGTCGTCGCGAATTTAGCCGTTCATCCGTAAAAACAGGCGCTTGCGCTTTTGGTTCTTTACGTTAAAATATAGTTAATGAACTAATGAAGTTAGTTGTTGAAAGGAGATAAGAGGGCACAGCAACGATTGGAGGTCTCCTTTGCCCGCCATATATGAATAATAGACAGAATGTGATGATTAAAGGAACAAAGAATGGTCTATCGTTACAATTGAATGATACATGCTCATATGATTCCTTATTGAAAGAGTTGGATGATAAACTATCAGATTTGCAGGGGGAAGACATAGAAAGCCCACTTATTTCTGTCCGGATTCTTACTGGAAATCGTTTTCTAACGGCAGAGCAGCAAGTAGAGTTAAAAGAACGGATTCGTCATAGAAAAAATCTAGTCGTTGAGGAGATTGTTAGTAATGTAGTAACAAAGGAAGAATCAGAACGAATCATAGATGAACAACTCATCACATCGGTTGCTACCATTGTTAGATCCGGACAAGTATTAGAGGTTCCGGGTGATTTATTACTTGTAGGGGATGTCAATCCCGGGGGGACCGTTCGGGCTGGTGGAAACATCTTCATTATGGGGGCGCTTAAGGGGATCGCTCATGCTGGTTTTACCGGGGATAATGAAGCGGTCATTGTGGCTTCCTTTATGACCCCATCACAGTTACGTATATCCAATTGTATTACGCGTCCTCCTGACCATCATGATCAGGACGAGCATCATCAAATGGAATGTGCTTACATAGATGATTCACAACAAATCACGATTGATAGATTGCAAATTTTAAAACATATCAGACCGAATATTACAAGATTTAAAGGGGGACGTTAGGATGGGTGAGGCGATTGTCATTACATCAGGTAAAGGGGGAGTTGGGAAAACAACAACCTCTGCAAATCTTGGAACAGCCCTTGCCCTGCAAGGGAAAAAAGTTTGTTTAATCGATACCGATATTGGTCTTCGAAATCTCGATGTCGTATTAGGCTTAGAAAGTCGAATTATTTATGATCTCGTTGACGTAGTAGAAGGGAAGTGTAAACCACATCAGGCCCTTGTAAAGGATAAAAGGTTTGATGATCGTTTATTTCTATTACCTGCCGCTCAAACAAGTGATAAAACAGCCGTATCTCCTGAGCAGATGAAACAGCTTGTTGCTGATATGAAGCAAGACTATGATTATATTTTAATTGATTGTCCTGCCGGAATTGAACAGGGGTATAAAAATGCTGTCGCTGGTGCAGAGCGTGCGATTGTTGTGACCACCCCTGAAATATCCGCTGTTCGGGATGCGGACCGTATCATTGGCCTTTTGGAGAAAGAAGAAACGATAGAACCGCCAAAGCTGATTATTAATCGAATCCGCAGCCAGATGATGAAAGACGGTGATGTTTTGGACGTAGACGAAATAACCCAGCATCTATCAATTGACTTACTAGGGATTGTTCAAGACGATGTAGAAGTGATTAAATCATCGAATCAAGGTGAACCGATTGCACTTAACCCTAATAGTAAGGCCTCTATTGCTTATCGAAATATAGCAAGGAGAATCCTGGGGGAATCTGTTCCATTGCAAACATTAGACGATGAAAAAACAGGTTTCTTTGTAAAATTGAAGAAGTTATTTAGTAGCTCACATTCGTAAATGTATTGAAAGGCTTTCGTATCATTTGATGCGAAAGCTTTTTTTTGCAGGATAGGAAAGCATAAATTTTGGCTAATGTTGGATCTAGCTCTAGCGCCCAGCGACTAGCAAACTTTCAGCTTCTTCCTACGATAAGTCAACATCGGCTCATGCTTCGCCGTGTTTCCTTTATCTCGTCAGAAGCTTAAAAAGTTTGTACGTCGCTAGACGGGCGCTTGCGCTTTTCTTAAGTAAAACGTCGATCAACGAAGGTGTTGGACCGACGTTTTATCGATTGCTCTATGTTCCCCTGAAATTGGTCGCAAAGACCCCGGCTATAGGCCCAATTTTTTTATTTTCACCCGATTTTGGTAGCAAAGGCTTCGTCTATAGAACCAATTTTCGAACTTGAGTCTGAAATTGGTCGCAAAGACCCCGGCTATAGGCCCAATTTTTTTATTTTCACCCGATTTTGGTAGCAAAGGCTTCGTCTATAGAACCAATTTTCGAACTTGAGTCTGAAATTGGTCGCAAAGACCCTGGCTATAGGCCCAATTTTTTTATTTTCACCCGATTTTGGTCGCAAAGACTTCGTCTATAGAACCAATTTTCGTAAACCATCGATCAAGGAGTGTGTTGGATCGAGATTTTTTCGATTTTTCATATAAAACATTGATCAGAGAATGTGTAGGATCGAGACTTTTTCGATTTTTTATGTAAAACATCGATCAAGGAGAATGTTGGATTGATATTTTTTCGATATTCTATGTAAAACGTCGATCAACGAAGGTATTGGACCGACGTTTATTCATTTTTTTGAGGCTCTCTTTCCCCAGTCTCCTTGCATATTTTAAGGGGACAAGTCATATGGTAGTAAAAATTGCCAAAGGGGATGGAGGAGAATGAATCGTCATAGGGTTGAACAAATCCGCAAAGAAATGAATAAAAGAAGGAAACAATATGGAATGGACCGCGATCGGAAGTTGGAAGAGACGTTTTTTCATAAGGATGAATCAGATCATTCTGTTTTTGAATCAGATCCAAAGGAATCCTTTCATCCGCTATTTAAAAAGGAAGTCTTTTTCATGAAAATTTTCGCTTCAGCGATTCTTGTCCTTCTCGTTGCGATTATTTTCCAGTCTCCCTCCCCGAAAATGGAGGATGCCAGAGTTGGAATCAAAAAAGCATTGGAAAGGGAATTTCAATTTGCGGTTGTTGCCGATTGGTATGAGGATAAATTTGGGCAGCCGCTTGCACTTTTTCCTGTACATCCGGATCCCAAACAGAATACCACCAAGTCAGATTATGCCATGCCTGTAGCAGGAAAAATATTAGAGCCCTTTTCTGACGAGCGTCAAGGAATCATTATGGAAACGGGGACAGGAGAGGAAGTAGAGGCCATAACAGCGGGAACGGTCACGTTTGCTGGAAAAAAAGAGGGGATTGGCAATACCGTGATTATTCAACATCCGGATTATTCGGAAACATGGTATGGGAAACTGGGTCAAATCTCTGTAAAGGCATACGAAAAGGTTAAGGCTGGGCAGATGATTGGGAATGTTTCTGCAGGGGAAGATGGAGAGACTGGAGAATTTTATTTTGCTATTAAACAACATGATACCTTTGTAGATCCTATTCAGGTGATGAAATTTGAATAAATATGGTCGCCTCTTAACAAAAATAAGGGTTCACCCCCTTTTATGGGTTGTTTCAGGGCTCAGTATGATGACCGGGTACTTTTGGGAATTACTTGCACTATTTACAATCGTCTTGATTCATGAACTGGGTCATGCGGTTGTCGCCCAATTTTTTAATTGGAAAATAAAAAAGGTGATGATCTTACCTTTTGGTGGTTTTTGCGATGTGGATGAGCATGGGAATCGCAGAATGATCGAAGACTTTTGGGTGATCATCGGAGGGCCCGTTCAACATTTATGGATAGCCGCAGTAATTCCCGCTCTTCATACGTTTGGCCTTTTATCGGCGGATTATGCTCAGCAAATTGTTCAATATAATTGGATGATCTTGATGTTTAATCTTTTGCCAATTCGCCCGCTTGATGGGGGTAAATTGGTGCATTTATATCTTTCTACCTATCAATCCTATCTTGATTCTTTTCGTATGTCTGTGATCATTTCTTTCGTTATTCTGATGATCTTCCATTTTCTTGTATTTTTTATACATCCCCTCAACATAAATATATGGATCATTTTAATCTATTTAGATGTTTGCTTGTGGACAGAATGGAAGCAACAAAGATATATGTTGATGCGGTTCCTATTAGAGCGGCATTATGGAGATCAACAAAGCTTTTCCCGATTACAAACGATTCAAGCTCACAGCCAGGATTACGTATTTGAAGTATTAAGTAAGTTCAAACGTGGTTATAAACATATGATCGATCTGGACGGAATGGACGGCGAAATGACATTAGATGAAAATGAGATTTTGTATGCTTATTTTACCGAGAAAAAGGTAAGAGCGCGTCTGATGGACCTAGTTTATGTGAGTTAATCTCAGTAAAGTCGTTCCGATTCTTGCATGTCTAAGATGCTGGCGCAATCATAACTATTGACTTTTATGGATCAAATATGCTATGATTTCCTTTGTTAGTTTGTAGCACCTGTGCTACAACCGCACAGAACAGGTCTAGTGTGAAGTTTCTATTTTAAAGTCGCTTGCGCTTTTCCAATAGAACACCTGCAAATGGCGAGTCTTAGTCTAATAAGGAGGTGCGGATTGATGTACGCAATTATTGAAACTGGTGGAAAACAAGTGAAGGTAGAAGAAGGACAAGTGATCTACGTTGAAAAGCTAGATACAGCTCAAGGGGATACCTTTACGTTTGACAAGGTTCTTTTTGTTGGTGGTGAAGATGTAAAAGTAGGAAGCCCATTTGTTGAGGGAGCTACTGTAACAGCGAAAGTTGAAGAACAAGGCCGACAAAAGAAAATTGTTGTTTTCAAATATAAGCCAAAGAAAAATTATCATAAAAAACAAGGCCATCGTCAGCCTTACACAAAACTTGTCGTTGAAAAAATCAACGCATAAGTGATGATGTGTCTATGATTCGAATCGATATTAGCCACACAGTTGACAGCAAAATTAGTGGCTTTACGATGGAAGGTCATGCCAATTTTGCGGACAAAGGCGAGGATATTGTTTGTGCAGGAGTTTCGGCTGTCGCATTTGGCAGTTTAAACGCAGTCATATCTCTTACCGGAATTGAACCAGAAATTACGACAGAAGAAAATGGCTTTCTAAAGTGTATCCTTCCTCATTCATTAAGTGATGAAGTGAGCGAGAAGGTTCAGCTCCTATTAGAGGGAATGATTGTATCTTTGCAAACCATTGAAAGAGAATATCCTGATTTTGTAAAAATAAAATTTCGATAAATGGTGGTGAATCAAATGCTAAGATTGGATCTTCAATTTTTCGCTTCGAAAAAAGGAGTAGGTTCTACGAAAAACGGTCGGGACTCTGAAGCAAAGCGACTAGGTGCTAAACGAGCAGATGGTCAATTTGTAACAGGAGGATCGATTTTGTACCGTCAACGCGGAACAAAAATTCATCCAGGGGAAAATGTTGGTCGTGGAAGTGATGATACGCTATTTGCAAAAACAGATGGTGTCGTTCGCTTCGAACGGGCTGGCCGCAACAAGAAAAAAGTCAGCGTCTACCCTGTAGCATAACGAATGAAAGACAGAAAAGCTCTAACCAAATTATGGCTAGAGCTTTTTTTATTTTAAATATACTTCTTCTTTTTGATATACTATTAGGAACGATTGAAGAATGTTGGAAAGGATATAATGATGAAAGATAAGGAAGAAGCACTTACATTATTACAACATGTGCGCCATGATTGGCTGAATCGGATTCAATTAATTAAAAGTTATTTGACATTAGGGAAAATCGATCAAGCTGAACGAGTGATTGAAGAAGTGATTCTGGAATCCCAACAAGAAGCGAGATTGACAAAATTAGGCTTACCAGAATTTGCGACACTCTTATTATTCCACAATTGGGGATGGGGGGGGCATACCTTTCAAATTGAATATGAAGTCATCCATGATCTTCCTGCCCATTACATAGATGATCTTGAACTAACGAGTTGGATGACTAATTTTTTTCATTCTATCAATGAGGTCCTCCATCCATTGTACGGTCATCAATTATATATAACGATCGAGTCAATGGAAAACCGACTTTCCTGTATTTTTGATTATGAAGGAAAGCTAAAGAATCTTGATCGGTTGCAACAATGGTTATTGACCAATGAAAATGATCAGGTTCACATCAACATGGAAAAAGCGAGTGAAACAGAATTTAGTTGTAAAGTTATTTTTGAAGGATCGGAGTGATGATCGTGTTTGTCGATCAGGTAAAGGTGTATGTGAAAGGCGGAGATGGTGGCGATGGAATGGTCGCCTTCCGTAGAGAGAAATACGTTTCCATGGGAGGACCTGCCGGTGGAGATGGTGGTAAAGGGGCCGACGTGGTCTTCCAAGTAGATGAGGGATTACGTACCTTGATGGATTTTCGTTATCAGCGCCATTTTAAAGCCGCTCGAGGCGAACATGGCATGTCTAAAGGTAAGCATGGTAAAGGTGCTGAAGATTTGGTCGTAAAAGTTCCTCCTGGGACCGTCGTCAAAGATCTAGAAACGAATGAAGTGATTGCCGATCTCGTGGAGCATGACCAAAGGGCTGTGATTGCAAGAGGGGGAAGAGGCGGCCGCGGCAATATTCGTTTTGCTACTCCTGCGAACTCCGCACCAGAAATTGCTGAAAATGGCGAACCTGGACAAGAAAGAGATGTTGTCCTCGAATTAAAAATTTTGGCCGATGTCTGTCTTGTGGGCTTTCCAAGTGTCGGTAAATCCACATTACTATCGGTTGTTTCAGCGGCAAAGCCGAAAATAGCAGAATACCACTTCACAACGATTGTTCCGAATCTTGGAGTCGTGGAGACAGAAGATGGTAGAAGTTTTGTGATGGCGGATTTGCCAGGCTTAATTGAAGGGGCTCATGAAGGAGTGGGGCTTGGTCATCAATTCCTTCGCCATATTGAAAGGACTAGAGTAATTGTCCATGTGATTGATATGTCTGGTATGGAGGGAAGAGACCCTTACGAAGATTATCAAACCATCAATCAGGAGCTGGAAAACTATAATCTTCGTCTTCTTGAACGTCCACAAATCATTGTCGCCAATAAAATGGATATGCCAGATGCGGAGGAGCATTTAGCTATGTTTCGAGCTCAACTTAAAGAGGACCACCCCATATTTCCAATTTCAGCGCTTACAAGACAAGGTGTCCGGGATTTATTATTTGAAATCGCCAATCAATTAGAAAAAACTCCGGAATTCCCGCTTTATGAACCGAAAGGGGAAGATTCGGAAGTGCATCGAGTGATTTATCGACATGAACAAGATCCAGATCAATTTTCAATTGCAAGAGATCCGGATGGTGGCTTTGTGGTAACCGGGGAAGCGATAGAGCGTCTGTTTAAGATGACCGATTTCTCTAGAGATGAATCCGTCCGAAGATTTGCTAGGCAAATGAGGGGGATGGGGGTGGATGATGCATTACGAGAGCGAGGAGCAAAGGATGGAGACATTATTCGAATTCTAGAATTTGAATTCGAGTTTGTAGAATAGCGTTTTTCCGAATGGGGGAAGAGGGTATTGGCTAAGAAAGAATATCAAAAGAAATTTTATTTGGTGCGTGAAGATGTGTTGCCTGAAGCCATGAAAAAAACATTGGAGGCAAAGGAATTAATTGAAAGGAAAAAGTCTGTTTCCATTTGGGATGCTGTCCAGCAAGTGGATTTAAGTCGTAGTGCGTTTTATAAATATCGGGACACTGTTTTACCCTTTCATAGAGTTGTAAAAGAAAAAATTATTTCGCTGTTCTTTTATCTTGAAGACAAGCCTGGTGCACTCTCCACATTATTAGCCATTGTGGCCAAGAATGCTTGTAATGTACTAACTATTCACCAAACCATTCCATTGCAAGGGAGAGCGAACGTAACCCTTTCGCTGGACATTGCTAGTATGAACGTCGAAATTGATGATCTTTTGGCAGAGCTAAATCGATTAGAATTTGTCGATAAGGTCGATGTATTGAGTTCGGGTGGGTAATTCTTGTATAAAAATTCTAATTCCGATTCATCTTGCTGTCAGTTTAAACGAAAAGCCTTTATCCAGAATGGTGATCTGGATAAGGCTTTTAATTTTCATCAACTAATATCCCAGCGGCCTTTAGTTCTTTTTCTGCTTTTTCGATTGCCTTTTTGTTTGGAGCCGCTAACGCATGTAGATGGATGCCTGATGTGAGATCGGCTAAAAGGGATGAGTTTGTTATTTTTACTTTATGGAGGAAATGTTCAACTTCCTTCCGATTGGAGACCATAAGGGAAGCAGTCAGATCCCCATAAATCGGATGTTCTACAATCACATTTTTCACTGTGATTCCATGATCGACTAAAATATATAATTCTTCTGCGGTTTGGCTGCGTGAGTGGGAACACACAATGGTTTTCTCAAATACAGGGGTCTCTTGTGTGGCTTTCATATACAAATAACCTTGGCTTGTCGCAATAATAGGGATATTTCGAGCTTTTAATAAGTTAATATCCCCGACAATCACTTGTCGGCTCACTCTTGTCATTTCCGCAAGCTCACCACCAGTAATCGGTGTATTACTTTCCTTTAATAAAGAGAGGAGCCTTTCTCTTCTTTCCTCGCCAAGAAGTTTTTTCTGTTCTTGCTTCATAATAGAATCGTCCTCCAACCGTTCATTTGCTTTTCATTTTAACATATATCCCCAACTGTTACTTATATCATGCAAGGGGGCTAAAGGAAGAATTGTCATAAATGAAAGCCCAATCTCATAAGTTTTGATGAAGATTATTAGCATTTTGCCCAATCATTCATACACTGTATGGACTTAGCTTTGAGGAGGGGAAATTTGTGAGGATCCATATTGTGCAAAAAGGAGAAACATTATGGAATATTGCCCAAAAATATGGTGTGAATTTTGATGAGCTTAAAAAGTTAAATGCGCAATTATCGAACCCAGAGATGATTATGCCAGGAATGAAAATTAAAATACCTGGTACAGTGGGGGGGAGTAAGAAAGAGCATTCAAGCCATCATCACCAACACCATCCATCTGGTGTCAAGGAGATGCCAAAGGTGGAACATCCATTTTTACAAAAAAAAGAAGCGCCTATGCCAGTTGTAAAACCGCCAAAGGAAAAGCCGAAGGAAAAACCAAAGGAAAAGCCACAACATATCTATCAGCCTGTGATGCCGCAACCGCAACCACTTCCAGAAATCGATATTAACAATTACTATATGATGAATATGCAGCAAATGCAGACCCAGCACATGCCGCAGCCAACACCGCCTAAAGAAAAACCAGTTCATTATCATGAGGAATCTTCATCTATTCCGGAAATGCCAATTCAAGGAGGGGCTCAGCAACCGATGTTCCATTATCCAATGCCAACACCATGCTTTGATCCATGTTACCCATATCCGCAGGCTTACCAACCGCAAGTTTACCATGGTCAAATGATGCCACAAGGCCAAATGATGCCGCAAGTTCAAGGAGCGATGACGGCACCAGGATCTATGATGCCTTATCCGTCTGCTCCATTTACACAACAGGGTGTTCCGATGACCGGCTACGGTCAGCAACCTTATTGGGAATCGGATGAATCATCATCTGATTACCCTCATCCTGATATGCATCACCATTCTCATGGAAGTGGGCCTAGTCAAAGCGGAGGGGCTTCGGACTATGGGCAAATGGGAATGATGCCATCTATGACGCAACCTTATCCTTATGCAGGTATGCCGATGGCCGGACCCCAGCAGTCAGTGATGCCACAAACGAATATGGGTCCTAGTGGTACAGGGGATTGCGGATGTGGAGGTCATTCTAATTATCCTTCCCAACACCCTTATGGTATGTATGGTCAACCACATCCTATGCAACAAGGACCTATTTATCCGGGGTATCCGCCTATGGGAACAGCCATGCCTTCACCTTATACCATGCCTGGTCGTCATGATGATGAGGAAAGAAATGAATAGAGTTTTTTTAAAAGATGAGAGAGACGGAACGAATCACCGTCTCCTTCTCTTATTAAAGAAATACTTTGATCTTCCTTTTATCCGGATGCAGCCTATAAAAAAAATGGTCTGGCTACTTAGTACGAAAAATCAACACTGGATTTTAAAGGAATTTTCTACACAAGCCAATTTTAAAAAGCAAGCAGCTTTTACAGAAGAATTAAGAAAGGAAGGATTTCAACAAACATATTCTATTCATCCCAAACCATTTATTTTAGAAAAAAGAGTTTTTGGTCTTATTGACTATATCGAATCCAGGGCGGACTCTAAAGTGGATTATCAGCAAAGTTCACAAATTAAGGAGGTCTTAGTCCTATTAGAAAAATACCACCATTCCACTGCAAATATTTCAAAATCCGTAAAGGAACAAATTCCTATTTTTGAACAAATAAAGAAATGGAATAAGAGATTAATCGATTTTCGCCATTCTTTGCCTTTACATACATGGTATCCTGTACATTCTTATTTAAATCACTATGCGGAATTTGGAGAGTGGGCGTTAGAGAAAATGCAGAAACATGCTGCTTTTTTTACTAAAGACCCACATTGTATCATTCATGGTGATGTGGCAAGTCATAATTTTATCAGAGACAAAAAGAACCAGTTATGGATCATTGACTTTGATTTAATTGCGGTTGCTCCTGCCCATATAGATTATTTGCAGTTATCCAATCGAATTTTGCCCTACTTGGATTGGGATATAAATCGTTTATTTTCCTTTCACCCCCTTCAGTCGTTTAAAAACACTCAACCATTTTTAGCAGCGCTTGTTTATCCAACTGATATTTTTAGAGAATGGCTTCATTTTACCAGGGGAACCTCCATTGAACAAAAGAGAAAATGGCCGATGATGGAAAATTTATTACTCAACCAATTTAAACAGCGAATGCAAATGAGCAGGGAGATTATGAACAAAATAGACGCATTATAGTGAATGCACCAGCTCAACCATTGCCAGTATTCCTCTATTTACGATATAGTTAAGGGGGAAAGTCAATAGAAAGGGGTTGAAGGAATGGCAGGACATTCAAAGTGGAAAAATATACAAGGTAGAAAAAATGCTCAAGATGCCAAGCGGGGAAAGATATTCCAGAAATTGGCAAAGGAAATCTATGTAGCAGCAAAACAAGGTGGACCTGACCCCAATACCAATCCTTCCCTTCGACTTGTGGTAGAAAAAGCAAAAGCGGAAAATATGCCAAATGATAATATTCAACGAGCGATTGATAAGGCAACAGGAAATAAAAATACAGAACACTATGAAGAAATCGTCTATGAAGGATATGGCCCAGGTGGTACAGCGGTAATGGTCATTTGCTTAACTGATAATAAGAATAGAACGGCAACGAATGTGAGGCTTGCTTTTAATAAAAATGGCGGGAATCTTGGTGAATCAGGGTGTGTATCTTATCTGTTTGATCGGAAAGGATATCTGGCCATCGATAGACAGGACTTTGAGATGGAAGAGGATGATATGCTGCTGGCAGTGATTGAAGTGGGTGGCGAGGAAATGGAATCGAGTGCGGAAGCTTTCGAAATTTATACAGATCCTGAAAGTTTCATAGAGGTAAAAGATCATCTAGAAAAAGAAGGGATTACATTTGCGACAGCAGAAGTGACAATGGTTCCTCAAACATACTCGGCTCTTGAAGGAGAACAGGCGGAAAATATGCAAAAAATGCTCGACATGCTTGAAGATGATGACGATGTTCAGGAAGTTTATCATAATTTTGTTGAAACAGATTAAGCAAAATCCATTCAATGTAGAAAAAGAAATACATTGAATGGATTTTTTGTATTCACCAGGAAACAATAAAATAATGGGACAAGATGTAATTATTTAAAAAATCCCGCTTGGAAAAATGACTCCTTCCCTCTTTTTAAGTGTAGAGAAAATTGGATATGGATGTTATTTTTTGGGCATTCTAAAGTTTAGAAGAATTAAATTTATAGGCAAAGAGGTGATCCGTATGAATTTTACGGGAAAATTGCTTATTTCGTTCGTCATACTAATGGGAACTATCGTATTTTATCAGCCAACATACCCAGAACAAATCCACGCAAAATCAACCAGTGTAGAACAGGAAGAAACACCGGTTTATGTTCCTGAAAGTCCTCTTGAAATAAAGGTTGTCTTAAAAAGGAAATATTTAGATGGAGATGTTAGTGAAGAAGTAGTAAAGGAAACTATTTGGGCATTGGAAGATTTTTGGGCAAAATATGAAACATGGCGGTTAGTTGATATAGATGAAAAACAAGTTATATTTCAAAAGTCGGTAAACGATATTTCTCCCTTATTAAAGGTGAATGGATTCTTTGGGCTTCAGGAGGATGGTACATTATCGATATTTAATGGAAGTCCTGATCAATCTGACATCATTCACTCTTTTTTTCAAATTGACATAGAAAAATTAGAAGGGAAGAAAAGAGAAGAGCTGAAGAGGGGTATTCCCGTACAAACGAAGGAAACCTTTACAGAAGTATTAGAAACCATGAAACAATATTCCATTGAAAAAAATGCAGGTCAAAAGCACAGCCCGGCTTTTTGAGAGCCGGGCTGTGCTTGATTTCAATCACTTGTATATTTACAGTATATCCATGAGACGAAACGTTTATGCCAGCCCAATCTTGGTGACAACTCACTTTTTTCGGCAGTGGTTTCCCGTTTCCATTAAATTTACTTCTCAGAGGCGACGCGGGCTTTAAATTTACAATATGGCATCCCTTTTATGATACAATAACAAGTAACATGAAAGAGGAGAGAAGTGTGTGTACGAATATATAAAAGGCAGAATCGAGCAGATTGGACCTGAATATGTGGTTTTAGATAATCATGGCATTGGTTATCAAATTCTGACGCCGAATCCGTTTGTTTTCTCTAGTAAAAAAGGTCTAGAAACAATCATTTATACATATCAACATGTTAGGGAAGATCTAATTGCCCTGTACGGATTTGCAACATTTGAGGAGAAATTAATGTTCAAGAAGCTTTTGAATGTTTCAGGTATTGGTCCTAAAGGTGCTTTAGCCATATTGGCATACGGAGAGCCAGCTCAAGTGATTCAGGCGATTGAAAATGAAGATGAAAAGTTTCTTGTTAAATTTCCAGGTGTTGGAAAGAAAACAGCGAGGCAAATGATGCTTGATTTAAAAGGGAAATTACATGATGTTGTTGCTTTACCTGAGGTGGCCACTGCTGAGCAAGCAGAAGAAGCTGCTTTCGAGGAAGAAGGGGAAGAGTTAAAAGAAGCCTTATTGGCTTTGGCCTCCCTTGGGTATTCAGAGCGTGAACTAAGAAGGATTGAGCCGAAGCTTCAGAACAAGCAGTTAACAACAGATCAATATATTAAACAGGCATTACAATTATTAATGACTTGATAGAAAGGAAGTGGCAGGATGGAAGAAAGAGTACTCTCAAGTGATGCGATAGCCAATGATGTACCCTTTGAACAAAGTCTCCGTCCGCAAACTTTATCCCAGTATATCGGACAAGATGAGGTAAAGAAAAATTTAGCTGTTTTTATTGAAGCGGCGAAACTCAGAAAAGAAACGCTGGATCATGTGCTGCTATTTGGGCCACCAGGACTTGGAAAGACGACTCTAGCTGTTGTGATTGCGAATGAAATGGGCGTCAATGTGCGGACAACTTCTGGGCCTGCGATTGAAAGACCAGGTGACTTAGCAGCTATCTTAACCTCTCTTGAACCAGGGGAGGTATTATTTATTGATGAAATTCATCGTTTACCTAGGGCGATTGAAGAGGTGCTATATCCTGCAATGGAGGATTATTGCTTAGATATTGTCATAGGGAAAGGTCCGGAATCTCGATCTGTTCGCCTAGATCTTCCCCCTTTTACGCTTGTAGGGGCGACAACTAGATCTGGTTCTGTCTCAGCTCCATTGCGTGATCGCTTCGGTGTTTTAAGCCGTTTAGAATATTACACAGAAGATCAATTAACAAATATTATCCAGCGGACGGCAAAGATATTGGAAACTGAGATTGAGGAGAAAGGTGCAATCGAAATCGCCCGGCGCTCACGCGGAACTCCACGGATAGCCAATCGATTATTGAGGAGGGTACGTGATTTTGCCCAAGTAAGGGCAGATGGAGTCATAACCCGCCAACTTGCAGATCAAGCCTTAGAATTATTACAAGTCGATCGTTTAGGACTGGATAATATTGACCATAAACTGTTAAAAGGAATGATTGAAAAGTTTCGTGGGGGCCCCGTTGGGTTGAATACGATCGCAGCAAGTATCGGGGAAGAAGCGATGACGATTGAAGATGTGTATGAACCCTATTTACTGCAAATTGGTTTTTTGCAAAGAACGCCAAGAGGCAGAATGGTCACTGAGCTTGTGTATGAATATTTTCAACTGGAGGTTCCGGAAAGGTGAGTGGACTATCAAAGCTTCTTATGATCGTGGGAGGAGTGATTTTTGCTGTTGGTTTCCTCTCACACTTTATCAAAATTGGCAGGCTGCCAGGAGATATCGTGATAAAAAAGGAAAATTTCACTTTTTACTTTCCAGTTGTGACATCCATACTGTTAAGTGTATTATTAACAGTGGTTCTTTATTTGATCGGGAGGTTCAAGTAAGTGAAATTAGATCAGTTTGATTTTGACTTGCCGGAAGAATTAATTGCACAAGTCCCTTTGGAAAATCGTGCATCAAGCCGTTTAATGGTGTTAGATAAACAAACGGGAGAAATCCAGCATGAGATTTTTAGCGATATTATGAAGCATTTACAAAAAGGCGATTGTTTGGTTTTAAACGATACAAAGGTCCTTCCAGCAAGATTATTTGGTGTAAAACTTGATACTAGTGCAAAAGTTGAAGTATTGTTATTAAAGCAATTAAATGGGGATCAATGGGAAACACTTGTAAAACCAGCGAAAAGATTAAAAAAAGGGATGGCACTTTCCTTTGGAGATGGCGGGTTAAAGGCTGTTTGTTTAGATGAATTAGATCATGGTGGGCGAGTTTTAGAATTTCAATATGATGGAATTTTTTACGAAGTACTCGATCAGCTTGGTAAAATGCCCCTTCCCCCATATATTAAAACACAGCTTGAAGACCAAGACCGCTATCAAACCGTTTATGCAAAGGAACGAGGATCGGCAGCGGCCCCAACAGCTGGATTGCATTTTACCGAAGAGCTCCTAAGGGAAATACGCGAAAAAGGGATACATATAGCCTATATTACCCTTCACGTCGGATTAGGGACATTTAGACCAGTCAATGTAGAGGAGATTGAAGAGCATGATATGCACGCAGAATTTTACCGGATGTCGAAAGAAACGGCAGAGCTGTTAAATCGGACGCGAGCACAAGGTGGTAGAATTATTTCCGTTGGCACCACATCTACGAGAACACTGGAGACAATCGCTTCAGCAAACAACGGAAGTTTTACAGAAGCAAATGGCTGGACAGACATATTCATTTACCCAGGATATGAATTTAGGGCAATCGATGGAATGATCACCAATTTTCATTTGCCGAAATCGACCCTGATTATGCTTGTTAGTGCTTTAGCGGGAAGGGAGCATGTCCTTCATGCTTATCAAGTAGCTGTACAGGAGAAATATCGCTTTTTTAGTTTTGGTGATGCCATGCTATTAATTTAAACGATGAAAGGAGGGGCTAATTTGAACGCCATTACATACGAATTGTTAAAAACATGTAAACAAACTGGAGCAAGGCTTGGGATTCTGCATACTCCACATGGGTCCTATCCAACACCGATGTTTATGCCTGTGGGAACACTGGCTACAGTGAAGACAATGTCACCCGAGGAATTGAAACAAATGGGGGCAGGGGTGATTTTAAGTAATACCTATCATCTCTGGCTTAGACCTGGGCATGAGATTGTCAAAGATGCTGGTGGCTTGCATTCGTTTATGAACTGGGATCAAGCGATTTTAACGGATTCTGGAGGCTTTCAAGTTTTTTCCTTAAGTGAATTTAGAAAAATTGAGGAAGAAGGAGTTCATTTCCGCAATCATCTAAATGGGGACAAGCTCTTTTTATCTCCAGAAAAATCTATGGAAATCCAAAATGCGCTCGGGTCTGATATTATGATGGCCTTTGATGAATGTCCACCATATCCAGCCAGCCATGATTATATGAAAAAATCGGTTGAACGAACCTCGCGCTGGGCCGAAAGATGCTTAAAAGCTCATAACCGAACAAAGGATCAAGGTCTATTCGGGATCGTTCAAGGAGGAGAGTTTAAGGATTTACGGAAACAAAGTGCGAATGATCTTGTTTCACTTGATTTTCCCGGATATGCAGTTGGGGGATTGTCCGTTGGTGAACCAAAGGATATTATGAACAAAATGCTTGAGTTCACAACCCCTTTATTACCAGATAATAAACCGCGATATTTAATGGGGGTTGGATCCCCTGATTCGCTAATTGATGGGAGTATACGCGGAATTGATATGTTCGATTGCGTATTGCCAACAAGAATTGCCCGAAATGGAACAGTAATGACCTCTAAAGGCAGATTGGTTGTGAAAAATGCAGCATATGCTAGGGATTTCAGCCCGATTGATGATGAATGTGATTGCTACACATGTAGGAATTACAGCAGAGCCTATATTCGTCATTTAATAAAATGTGACGAAACGTTTGGAATAAGACTTACGACTTACCATAATTTGCATTTTCTGTTAAAATTAATGGAGCAAGTCCGAGAAGCGATTAAAGAAGATCGTCTAGGTGACTTCAGAACAGAATTTTTTGAGCGATATGGATTAAATGCTCCTGACGCGAAAAATTTCTAAATACACATTTTATAAGAAAAGGAGGGATTTACTAAATGGAACAGCTACTCGGTTTATCACCCTTTATTATTATGATCATCTTGTTTTACTTTCTATTGATCCGGCCAAATCAGAAGCGTCAAAAGGCTGTGAATGAAATGCAAAGTAATCTGCAAAAAGGAGATAAAATCGTTACTATTGGTGGATTACATGGAAGAATTGAAGCACTTGATGAAGGAACTATTGTACTCAAATGTGGAGATGGCAGCAAGCTTACATACGATCGTAACGCCGTTCGTGAAGTGCTAGAAACGAATAATAGTGTGCAATAATGTTAGCAAAAAAGAAGCGAGTCGTGAGACAGCTTCTTTTTTCCTTTTTTACAGGATACAAAAGTATAAAAATTGGCTAATGTCTGGATCTAGCTTCAGGGCGGGTGCCTTGCGCTTTTCTTATGATTTGTAGGAAGGTCCTGCTAATATATTAACTCCAAGAACTCCTCCCATTGTGGCTGTTAAAATATAACAAATATGATAAATGAATTGTTCGATTGAAAATAATGAGCTTTGTCCTAAAAATTGATAAGCCAAAATGATAAGGGAATAGAGCAGGCCGGTCGCTCCTCCAATTAACCATCCTTTTTGTTTTCGTTTGCCTCCACTAATAAAACCGCCAAAAAAAACAGCAAAAAATGAGATAATCGTGATTAATAAGCTAATTGACTTTTCTTGTGTACCACTAAATTGCAAAATAAGTGAAAAAATAAGGCTGGATAATACGCCAAAAAGTAAGATTGTGATCAATCCATAAACAATAGAAACAGCAAAATTTTTAATTTCGATTACGATTCGCTCCCTTCTAGACAATGAACATAAAAAACTTTTCCCTCTGTACATGCTTATTCACGAATAGAATTTTTAGAAGTCTTTGTCCCCTTTTTTTAATAATCTTATTTATGTGGGATATAGTATGAAAAGGAGGGTTAACTGCATGGAAAAATATTTAATTATCATTGCGCGTGTTATTATTCTGTATGTGCTGATGCAGCTTATTTTCAGATTAATGGGGAAGCGTGAAATCGGGGAACTAAGTGTATTAGATCTTGTTGTTTTCATTATGATGGGGGAGATGGCCGTTATCGCTATTGAACAGCATAAGGACCCATTACTGGATACGATTGTTCCCATGCTGACTCTTATGCTCATTCAATTGGTTCTGGCCTTTCTCTCGCTAAAAAGTCGAAAGTTTAGATTATTGATGGATGGAAAGCCATCTGTAATTATTAATAAAGGGAAAATTGATGAAAATGAAATGAAAAAATTGCGCTATAATTTTGATGACCTACTTATGCAACTCCGCCAGAAAGATGTCAAAAATATTGCAGATGTGGAGTTTGCTATTCTAGAATCCTCTGGGGAACTTTCCGTTATAAAAAAGGATAAAAAAACCAAGACAGGCTCTTATACCATTCCTCTCATCTTAAATGGAGAAGTTCAATTTGAACATTTAGAGGAGGTGGATAAGGACGAATCTTGGTTAAAAAAGGAGTTACAACAAAGAGGCCACAACGATCTTGAGCAAATCTCATTTTGTAGTTATCAAGATGGGAAATTTTTTGTTGACTACGATGATAAAAAAACGTGATGTAACAACATACTGCTTATCTTAAAATTCGATTAAACAGAGGAAGTCGAATCAGATCACTTTTCGTTAATAATTTAAAGGCAAAGATTAGGATTAAATAAATACACACGACCATCACGATTCCAATCGCGAGGAAGAGTAAAGAGGGATATTGCTCAACCACATGACGTAGATAAAAGATTCCAGACAAACCTGCTACGAGAGTGGCAAGAATAAATTTCCCGTACATTCCTAAATAAACGGTAAATTGAATTTTCTTCAGTACGGTAGCGAAATGTAAGAGCGTTACAAGAACCGTACTAATAGCGATCCCAAGTGCTACACCATTAATGCCATATTCGGGCTTGGAGGCAAAGATAAAAATAGCGAGTATTTTGATCACAGAGCCGATTAGACTATTAATCATGGCTGCGTTTGCTAAATTGAGTGCCTGTAATATGGCGCCTAACGGTCCTTGAAAATAAGTGAATAAAAAGAAAGGCGCAAGGAATTGAACAAATTCAAATCCCTCCGTGCTGCCGTATAACCATTTCATCAACGGCTCAGCAAACACATATAAAATCACCGTGGACAAACAGCCAGCTATGAGCACGAATCGTAAGGCTTGTTGAAAACGATGCTCGACCATCATCTTGTTGTCCTTGGCATTTGCCTCACTAATGGCTGGTACAAGTGCAGTAGACAATGAATGAGTAAAAAAAGAAGGCAGCGTTAATAACGGTATAGCGAAGCCGGCTAAAAGTCCATATTGTTGTGTGGCCGCTCCGGCGGCTATTCCTGCTAACAGAAGACTGTGAGAGACGACGATTGGTTCTAAAAACCAAGTAACATTACCAATCAGCCTGCTTCCAGTCGTAGGCAGGGCCACATTCATTAGATCAGCTAATGTTTTTTTGCCACCTGAAAGTGATTTGAAAAAAGCTTTTCGTACCCGAAATTTCTTCTTTGCCTTAAACATCAAAAATAAATAAAGGAAGGAAGCAAGCTCACCCAGCACGGATGCTCCCATCACAGCAGCAGCTGCATATTCAATTCCGAGCGGTAAAAATTTTTGCGCTAGAAAGATAATTAAAGCGATTCGCACAATCTGTTCCAAAACCTGAGCAATGGCAGACGGTTTCATATTTTGTTTGCCTTGGAAATACCCCCTTATGACGGCTGAGACCGCTACAATTGGTACGATGGGCGTAATCGCTAGGAGCGGGTAAAGCGTTCTTGGGTCTGTAAATAATGTTTTTGCTAAGAGTGGTGAAGCCAACATTAATGCTGGTGTAAGAATCAATGATAATGAACCTGTCACAGCCAAAGAAACAGCCAGTACTTTTTTTGTTTTGTTCCGATCGCCCGTTGCTTCCGCTTCCGCTACTGCTTTAGAAATAGCAACAGGCAATCCCAATTGAGTAATGGTAATGACAAGGTAGAGTGTGGGGGATGACATGACAAATAAGCCTACCCCTTCGGCTCCGATCATGCGGTTGATCACAATTCGATTCATAAAGCCGAGAAGTTTAGTCACGAGCCCAGCCGCCATTAAGATCATCGTTCCTTTTAAAAATTTGTTCAATTCTGTCCCCGCCTTCTCAAATCAGTTCCATTCGATTACAATAAGTATATGCAAGAAGGTGGACAAAGCATGACAAGTTATCTGGAACATTTTCAACTCATGGAGGCGGTTGCTATGAATACAAGAAAAGAGCACCCATATGATTCGTATGTGCCTATACTAGAACCAGTCCTTAAAAGCAAACTGGAGGAATTTTCTGTTTTAGGCTATGAAACGATTAAAGAACAAGATTTATGGGCGTTTTTAACACAAAAAAAGTGGAAAAAAAGTCATGAAGGAATCAGGATCCATGAATTGGTATCAGATATTCTTTCCGTGAAGGTTGGAGATTATATGAATTATGCGACTGTCGAAGCATATAAATCTCCGAATTTGTTTTCGGGATTAGCTTCTGAGGAATTAGAGGAATTGCTCCAGCCGAAAGAGAAAAGTTGAAAGCCTTACGTTTTATTTTGAAAAAGTACTATCAGAAATAATTGACAGTCTTTTTTTACTGATTCATAATAATCATATTGACTTTATGAATCAGGGTTAAGTTCGTTATAGGATATAAGGTCTTGTGTTATTATGGCGAGGGGGATTTATCAATAATGGTAAAAAGAAGTAGGTTTGTTGTCTTTTTCCTTATCATCCTGTTACTGGCAGGTTTAGGGGGATCGACAACGAATGAAATTATTAAACATATAAAATTGGGGCTTGATCTGCAAGGTGGATTTGAAGTTTTATATGAAGTAGAGCCAGTGAATGCAGATCAGAAAATAAATAAAGAGACGCTTGTACATACAACAGAAGCCTTAAACAAACGAATTAATGTTTTAGGTGTGAGTGAACCAAGTATCCAAATCGAGGGTTCAGATCGAATTAGGGTGCAATTACCTGGGATTGAAGATCAAAGCCAGGCTAGAGAAACATTAGGAACTCAGGCTGTTTTAACATTTAGAGATGTAAATGATAATGTGATGCTTGACGGGAGTGATTTGGTTGAAGGAGCAGCAAAGCAGTCCTTTAAACCGAATACGAATGAACCGATAGTTTTGGTTCAAATGAAAGATCGGAAAAAATTTCGTGAGGTCACACAGAAAATTGTCGATATGGCGCCTAATAACGTATTAGCGATCTGGCTTGATTTTGAAGAAGGTGTTGATTCCTATAAAGAAGCCGCTGCTAATAAAGATCCGAAGCTGCTCTCAGCTCCTTATGTAAAGCAAGTATTCAATGATACAAGTGTATCGATTGAAGGGAATTTTACGACTCAAGAGGCAAAGGATTTAGCCAATCTTTTAAATGCTGGGGCATTGCCTGTTAAATTAAAAGAAGTGTATTCCACTTCTGTTGGTGCATCATTTGGTGAACAAGCCTTGGAAAAAACAGTTAATGCGGGGATTTTAGGTATTCTTCTCATATTTATTTTTATGATTGTGTATTATCGTTTACCTGGTATAGTCGCCACCATCACCCTTTCCGTTTATATTTATTTGATTTTGCTTGTCTTCAATTTAATGAATGCTGTCTTAACATTGCCGGGCATCGCCGCTTTAATTCTTGGGGTCGGTATGGCTGTGGATGCGAATATTATTACGTATGAACGGATTAAGGAAGAAATGAAGGTTGGGAGATCTCTATCATCCGCGTTTAAGGCAGGGAATAAATCATCCTTTGCAGCGATTTTAGACGCCAATGTGACGACCTTGCTTGCGGCGGCTGTGCTGTTCTATTTTGGGAACAGCTCGGTAAAAGGCTTTGCAACGATGTTGATTGTGAGTATTTTAATGAGCTTTTTTACAGCGGTTTTCGGTTCAAGATGGTTGCTTGGTCTTTTAATTGATAGTCGATTTTTTAAGGACAAGCCTGGTTGGTTTGCTGTAAAGCGCAGTGCCATCTTCAAGCTGTCAGAAAATAAGACAACCCATGATTTACCAACCCGTTTTGACCGCTTTGATTTTGTCAAACATCGGAAGAAATTTTATTGGTTTTCATCGATTTTAATTGTAGCCGGAATTATTATTTTGGCAGTCTTCCGCTTAAATTTAGGGATTGACTTTTCAAGTGGAACGAGGATAGAAATTGATGCAGGAAAACCGATTACAAAGGAAGAAATTGGTTTGGAGCTTAAGGAACTTGGCATCAATACACAAGATATTGTCTTATCTGGTGTGGAAAAGGAAATAGGAGTTGCCCGTTATAAAGAGGAATTAAACCATAAAGAAATTGCTGATTTAAAAGCTCATTTTGTTGATAAATATGGAAATGAACCAAATGTCAGTACGGTATCATCCACCGTCGGAAAACAATTGATCAAGAATGCCTTTTACGCTTTATTAATTGCAGCTCTTGGGATTATTATTTACGTATCCTTCCGCTTTGAATTTGCCATGGGCTTCACTTCCGTATTAGGCCTTGCCCATGATGCCTTCTTTATTATTGCTGTGTTTAGCTTGACACGTTTGGAGGTCGATTTAACCTTTATCGCGGCTGTCTTGACGATTGTCGGTTACTCTATAAATGATACAATCGTTACGTTTGACAGGATCAGGGAAAATATGAAGGAAAGACGTCGATTGAAAACAGAAGAAGATATTGCGATGGTGGTGAATCAGGGATTACGTCAAACCTTGACACGTTCAGTCAATACAGTGTTAACAGTTGTTGTAACAGTTGTAGCGCTATTACTCCTGGGTAGTGAATCCATTCGAAACTTTTCCTTTGCCTTGTTAGTTGGGCTATTAGCGGGGACTTATTCTTCCATCTTTATTTCTGCTCAGCTCTGGTACGATATGAAGGTTAGGGAGTTAAAAAAGAAGGGCCCCATTACGACAGTAAAAGAGAAAAAGAAATGGACAGATGAGCCGCAAGTATAAGCCTAGTGATAAACCGCAGAACTCTGCGGTTTTCCATTTTAAGATAGGGAAATAAAAATTGGCTAGTGTTAGGATCTTGCTTCAGGCGCCTTGTGCTTATAGTTGCGTGTTCTCGCCGTGTCATTTTTAATGGACCATGGGATCGAAAGGATAACAACATGGTATAAAAGTTTAGTCTAAAGGAGTGAATATATGTTACTTCCAAGTAGTCGTTGGGTTGTTCACGAACCTAATCAGAAGCTAGCAAATGAATTAGCACAAAAAATGAAGATTGCCCCTATCGTCGCTACTTTGCTAGTCAATCGCGGAATGATCACCGAAGAAAAGGCGATTTCGTTTTTACACGCTGAAAATGAGGATTTTCATGATCCGTTCCTTTTTCAAGACATGGGTAAAACCGTTGATAGAATTCAGCAGGCGATTGATCGGCAGGAACCGATCCTAATTTTTGGTGACTATGATGCCGATGGAGTGACCAGTACAACTGTCCTTACGGAAACGCTGTTACAAATGGGAGCCAATGTTACCTATTACATACCGAATCGTTTTACGGAAGGATATGGTCCAAATAAGGACGCATTACAGAAGGCATATACAAACGGGATTCAATTAATTATAACTGTAGACACAGGAATAGCCGCTATTGAGGAAGCGAAATTTGCGAAAGAGATAGGAATCGATTTCATTATTACGGATCATCATGAAGCAGGGAATGAGCTCCCAGAGGCTTTTTCTATTATCCATCCTAAAATTCCTGGTTCGATTTATCCTTTTAAAGATCTAGCAGGCGTTGGTGTTGCCTTTAAATTGGCCCATGCATTAAGTGGTCATCTACCTGAATATTTACTTGATTTGGCCGCAATTGGAACCATTGCAGATTTAGTTCCACTTCATGGAGAAAATCGAATCATCGTCAAAAGAGGTTTAAAGATACTAGCAAGCACGCCACGATTAGGACTGCGGGAATTGTGTGAAATGGCAGGAACGATGATTTCTGAGGTCAATGAAGAAACCGTTGGCTTTCGTATAGGTCCTCGTTTAAATGCCCCTGGTAGACTTGAACATGCGGGTCCGGCTGTAGAACTGTTAAAGACAAAAAGCCCTGCAGAAGCGAAAGTACTTGCAGAGGAAATTGATAGAATGAATAAAGAGCGACAAATGATTGTGTCAAATATTGCGGATGAAGCGATTCAAATGGTTGAACAGGATTTTCTATCCGAGGAAAATAAAGTGATTGTGATTGGGAAGTCTGGTTGGAATCCAGGTGTAATAGGAATTGTGGCTTCTAGATTAGTAGAAAAATTTTATCGTCCAACGATCATCCTGAGCTTTGATCATGAAACAGGGCTGGCAAAGGGATCTGCTAGAAGTATCAATGGGTTCAATCTATTTGAGAATTTATCTTCTTCTTCAGATATACTTCCTCATTTTGGTGGTCATGCGATGGCAGCAGGTATGACTTTATCCATTGATCATGTTGACTTACTTCGTCACAGATTGAACGAGGCAGCAAACGAACAACTTGAAGCGTCTGATTTTATCCCTATCACGGAATTAGATGCGGCCATTTCACTAGAAGAAATTGATGTGGAATCCATTTCCCAATTGAATCAATTAGCGCCATATGGGATGGGTAATCCCAAACCGCAAATTCTAATTGAACATGTAAAGGTAACGAATATCAAAAAAATCGGGGCCAATAAAAACCATTTGCGCATGACACTTGCACAGGGAGATCATTTACTTGATGGAATTGGTTTTCAGCTTGGTCGGATGGCTTCCGATATTTCACCTGGATCAACGGCTTCCGTTATTGGAGAACTCTCTATTAATGAATGGAATAATAAGAAAAAACCACAAATCTTTTTAAAAGATGTTGCCATCAAGGAATGGCAGTTATTTGATTTGCGCGGAAATCGACAGTTCCATCAATGGACCCCTTATTTAAGAGAAAAAAATGGGCTCTTTGTTTTCTTTTCGGAAAAAGCTTTTGTCAAGTACGGTTCAGATGTCGAAAGTGTATGGATTACTAATCAAGATGAAGCGAAGAAATTGAATATAAATGGAAGACATATTATTTTATTTGATCTCCCTCCACAGTCTGACTGGTTAGAAATACTTGTGAAAGATAAATCACCAGCATCTATCTATGCTCATTTTCTTCAAGAAGAGGAACATTTTTTTGCAACGATACCGACGAGAAATCATTTTAAATGGTATTATGCTTTTCTATTAAAAAGAGGAACGTTCGATTTGAAAAAATACGGAGCAGACCTTGCCATACATCGTGGATGGTCAAAAGAAACGATTTCATTTATGTCAAAAGTGTTTTTTGAGTTAGATTTTGTTACAATAAAAGAAGGACGAATAACGATGAATATTAAAAAAACAAAAAGGGATTTAGAAGATTCCCCTACATATCAAAGGAAGCAGCAACAAATAAAAACAGAGAAAGAACTTACTTATTCCACATATGATCAACTAAAAAAGTGGTTTGATGAAAAGATTTCACATTCTGTACCATCGGAGGAGGAACAAGCGTATGGATCTAAAACAATTTATAACCATTGTACCTGATTGGCCTCAAAAAGGCGTTATTTTTAAGGATATAACAACGCTAATGGACAATGGGGAGGCTTACCACTATGCAACAGATCAAATTGTGAACTATGCTAAAGAAAAGAAAGTTGATATTATCGTCGGTCCTGAAGCACGTGGTTTCATTATTGGCTGTCCTGTTTCATACGCTTTAAGTCTCGGGTTTGCTCCCGTTAGAAAAGAAGGAAAGCTACCGCGTGAAACCATTAAAGCAGATTACGGAAAAGAATATGGCAAAGATAAATTAACGATTCATAAGGATGCGATCAAACCGGGGCAACGTGTTTTAATTACGGATGATTTATTAGCGACGGGAGGAACCATACTCGCGACAATCGAATTAGTTGAAAAGCTAGGAGGGATTGTGGCTGGAATCGCTTTCTTGATTGAACTAACATACTTAAATGGTAGAGAGAAGCTTGATGGATATGATATACTTTCATTAATGAAGTTTTGATTGAGGTAATCAAGGCTGTCCAATGGAAAATACTCTAAAGGAAAGAGTAGACATTGTGACAGCCTTGATTATTAGTTTTTTTAAAAAAAAATATGGAGTTTTATCACAATTTATGTAAGAATGACTGTTATCATAGTCAATCGGTAAGAAATTGTGTCGTTTTATTTCGGAGGCCAACAGGACGTTGGTCAGAACAGCGTTGCGCCAGGACGGCGCGAACTTAGCTGTTCATCCATTTGATCCTTACTTTTTGAACATCCTCTATTATAATGATTAAATAAAAAGGTGATCCTCATGGCAAAAGATCAAAATATATCAGCAGCAGACGTAATGAATAAAATAAGTGAATATTTAAATGAGGAAAACGTTACTTTTGTGAGAAGAGTATATGCATTTGCAGAAAATGCTCACAAAGACCAATCTCGCAAATCAGGTGAACCTTATATCATCCATCCTATTCAAGTAGCTGGGATTCTGGCTGACTTA
The DNA here is from genome assembly GCF_022867885.1 of Lederbergia sp. NSJ-179. Lineage (GTDB taxonomy): Bacteria > Bacillota > Bacilli > Bacillales > Bacillaceae_C > Lederbergia. The sequence goes on from NZ_JALIFP010000002.1 coordinate 246,426, forward strand.
GAAATGGATCCAGCAACGATCGCAGCCGGTCTCCTACATGATGTAGTTGAGGACACTACGGTCACCTTAGCGGATATTTCCCATGAATTTTCTAGTGAAATTGCTATGCTTGTTGATGGTGTCACGAAGTTAGGGAAAATCAAATATAAATCTCATGAGGAACAGCAGGCTGAAAATCACCGGAAGATGTTTGTCGCGATGGCACAGGACATTAGGGTGATCCTGATAAAGCTTGCTGACAGGCTTCATAATATGCGGACATTAAAACATCTACCACCACACAAACAAAGAAGAATTGCTAATGAGACACTTGAGATTTTTGCCCCACTCGCACATCGACTTGGAATTTCAAAAATTAAGTGGGAATTAGAAGATACTGCCTTACGTTATTTGAATCCGCAACAGTATTACCGAATTGTCAACTTGATGAAGAGAAAACGGGAGGAACGAGAGCAATATTTAGACGATGTTATGGCAGGGGTAAAAGAACAATTAAAGGAAATGGATATTAAAGCAGATGTATACGGTCGTCCAAAGCATATTTACTCCATTTATCGCAAAATGATGGTTCAACATAAACAATTTAATGAAATCTATGATTTGTTAGCGGTCCGGATTATCGTAAACAGTATTAAAGATTGCTATGCCGTATTAGGAATTATTCATACTTGCTGGAAGCCGATGCCAGGCCGTTTTAAAGACTATATTGCCATGCCTAAGCCAAATATGTATCAATCTCTTCATACAACTGTGATTGGACCAAAAGGAGAGCCATTGGAAGTCCAAATTCGTACGATAGAAATGCATCGTATTTCTGAATATGGGGTTGCAGCTCACTGGGCGTATAAAGAAGGAAAGACGAATGAGTCCAAGGATGAGCTCGATAAAAAGTTAAGCTGGTTTCGCGAGATTCTTGAGTTCCAAAATGAAACAGAAGATGCCGAAGAATTTATGGAATCTTTGAAAATAGATTTGTTTTCAGATATGGTTTTCGTGTTTACTCCTAAAGGAGATGTGATTGAGCTGCCGGCAGGTTCGGTTCCCATTGATTTTGCTTACCGTATTCATTCCGAGATTGGAAATAAAACGATTGGAGCAAAAATAAATGGAAAGATTGTCACCCTTGATTATAAACTGAAAACAGGAGATATCATTGAAATTTTAACATCCAAGCATTCATATGGTCCGAGTCAGGATTGGTTGAAGCTTGCTCAAACCTCCCAAGCAAAAAATAAAATTAAACAATTTTTTAAACGTCAGCGTAAAGAAGAAAATATAGAAAAAGGGCGCGAATTAGTCGAAAAGGAAATAAAAGAGCTTGAATTCGAACCCAAAAAAGTAATGACATCTGAAAATTTAAGAAAAGTTGCCGATAAATTTAATTTTTCTAATGAAGATGATATGTTTGCGAGTGTGGGTTATAATGGGATATCTGCTCTTCAAGTGGCAAATCGATTAACGGAAAAGCTAAGAAAGCAACGAGATCAAGATGAGAAAATCGAAGAAATTATAGCGGAAACAAAAAAAGATAAACGTCCTAAGCGCTATGATGCAGGTGTAAAAGTGAAAGGAACAGATAATCTCTTAATTCGTCTATCCCGTTGTTGTAATCCCGTACCAGGGGATGACATTATTGGGTTCATTACGAAGGGGAGGGGAGTGTCTGTCCACCGGGCTGATTGTCCAAATATTGATACGGCTGAGATGAAAAACCGTCTAATTGAAGTGGAATGGGAAACAGCTCCTTATAATCATAAAGAATATAAGGTGGAAATTGAGATATCGGGTTATGATAGAAGTGGTCTACTAAATGAAGTGTTGCAAACAGTAAGTGGAATGAAGACAAATATTACAGCCGTAACAGGACGGGCTGATCGAAATAAAATGGCCACAATTATGATGACGATCTCGATTCAAAATATTAGTCATCTGCACAAAGTAGTCGATAAAATTAAGCAAATACCAGATATTTATTCTGTTCGGAGGATCATGAATTAAGGGAGTTTATAAAGTATGAGGATCGTATTACAAAGATGTCAAAAGGGAAGTGTGACCGTTAACGAAGAAGTTGTGGGTCAAATTAATCGAGGATTTCTGTTATTAGTTGGTTTCCAAAAAGGAGATACAAAGCAAGCCTGTGAGTGGCTTGCTGAAAAGATTGTGCATTTACGTGTATTTGAAGATGAGGATGGAAAAATGAATCGCTCGTTACTTGATGAGGGTGGATCCATTTTATCGGTTTCTCAATTTACACTATATGGAGATTGTCGTAAAGGAAGGCGTCCAAATTTCATGGATGCAGCGAAGCCTGAGGATGCGGAGATTTTATATCATTATTTTAATGAGATCTTAAAAGAAAAAGGGGTGCAGGTTGAGACAGGTATTTTTGGTGCGATGATGGATGTCTCCCTTATAAATGATGGACCTGTCACCTTGATTCTTGAAAAAGGCCAATAGGATGTTAATCAGAACAGCGTTGCGCCAGGACGGCGCGAATTTAGCTGTTTATCCTTTTTGAATGATAGGGTCAAAAAAATCTGGTAAGGGAATTTCTCACCAGATTTTTTGGATGCTAATTTTCAAAATATTCTTTGATACCATCAACAATCGCGTTCGCTGTTTGTTCCCGAAATGTTTTAGATTTAACCGTCTGCTCCTCTTGAGGATTACTTAGATAGCCCAATTCAAGTAAAATGGATGGCCTCGTATTTTCGCGAAGTACGTAATAATCGCCAAATCGTACACCGCGATCCCTAAGTTGAACAGCCTCGGTAATATTGTTATGAATCGTTTCAGCTAATATTCTATCCTGCTCATTGTAATAATAAGAGGTATGTCCTTCCACTTGTTGATTATCTATACTGTCATAATGCAAGCTGATAAAAGCGTCTGCTTGCTCTACGTTTGCTTGTTCCGTTCTTGATTCTAAACTAATGTACTCATCTGTGGAACGTGTCAATACGACATTAAAACCGGCCTTATCTAATTTATGGGCAAGGAGATTACCTATTTCCAGGGTCAGATTTTTTTCGAGTGTCCCATTGCTCCCCGTTGCTCCTTGATCTCGTCCACCATGCCCGGGATCAATCACAACCATTTTAGCACCTGGCTTATGCTTGAATTGCAATTTATCGGTTTGGGATGTGGTTGCTGCAACAATCCAGCTAGCGACAAAACCAGTTTTTCCCGATGCATATTCAATCTTATACCAATCACCATTTTTTTCTAAAACAGAAAAGGTTTCTCCAGAAGAGACCTGTGTCACAATTTGGGACTTAAGAGCGGGTTTTTTGCGAATGTTCGTTCCGTCGTACAAAATACTAATTTGGTTAGTCTGAGAAGAAGCTGTTGTTACAGCATCTACCTTACTAATATAGTCGCTGCTCACCCAGGCAATTTCTGATTCATACTCGATTTGGCTCCAACCATTTTGCTCACCGGTTATTTTCACCTGATCGCCCTCGTTCAAAACTCCAATTCGCTCACTTGTTGGATCTGGTTGTGATCGTACATTTAAGGAATTTGTTTGAACTGTCGCCATAAATGGCTCAGATAACGTCTCTGATTTGGTTGGGCCTTCTGCCAGCCAGCCGGCAATCCACCCTGTTTGATTGGACGGTAATTTGATTTTATACCACCCATTTTCACTGTCTACAAGCGAATAGGTTTCTCCCTTGTGAATTTGGGTAACAATAGAGTAAGTTGTACCCGGCTGTTCACGGACATTGACAATCTCTCCAATTATCGTAACTTTTTCTGTATTCGCTGATGTTATCGGGGAATAATACACAATAATAGCTATAAATAAGGCTGAAATTGTTATAATAATGGCCCTTTTGTTCACTGTACGTAAAACCGCCTTTCTAAATATCCTTCTATGAATTTACATTGTACCAATATTCATAGAGCATTATCAAACTAAGTATTCGATAATTCTGCTCAAAATCCTTTTTTTTATAGGATTTTTCTGATTAGGACATAATAATTTTAAAGCTATTTAAGGAGGAAGGAATTTATTCATGAAGGCCAGTGAGAAAAATCTAGCATCCTTTTCTAGTGCTACACAGCTTATTCAAATGAATGTACAAAGTAACCCCGAGAGTCATCATCTTGAATTACAAAATCAATCCATTTATGAAGAAGGTTTAGCTTTATCTGAAGTAAAAGCTTGGAAAAAATCTCTTCATCGTTCGTAAATAATTTGGAAGCTATTGACAAAGAATAGGGAAATCCGTATGATATAGTAATTAAAATAGTCAGCCAATGAGGGAAAAAGTAGTTGAGAATGGATCAGAAAGAGAGGAAATGCCTTGGTTGAAAGCATTTCTCTGATAACATCTTAATGAAACACATTCCGTAGGCTTCCACTTCGAAACCATCTGGTAGTAGGAGTAGGACGTATGCAGGCGATAACGAACAAAGTGAAAGCTGTAAACATACAGCTTTAAAAAGGGTGGCACCGCGGGAACTAAACTCTCGTCCCTTGTTTTTCGGAACAAGGGACGAGAGTTTTTTTGTATAAAAAAAACAAAAACAAGGGGGATTTGAAATGACCATTCAGATACCTAGAGGAACCCAGGATATTTTGCCTGGTGAAGTGGAAAAATGGCAATGGATCGAAGAAACAGCCAAAAAAATATGTCGCTTATATCAATATCAAGAAATTAGAACACCGATCTTTGAACAAACAGAATTGTTTCAGCGGGGAGTCGGAGATACAACCGATATTGTTCAAAAAGAAATGTATTCCTTTCAAGATCGGGGCGGGAGGGACTTAACATTACGCCCAGAAGGGACAGCCTCAATTGCACGTTCCTTTACAGAAAATAAAATGTTTGGCTCTCCCAATCAACCTGTTAAGCTTTATTATTTAGGGCCAATGTTTCGTTATGAACGGCCACAGTCAGGGAGATATCGGCAGTTTGTTCAATTTGGTGTAGAGGCTTTAGGAAGTATGGACCCCGCTATTGATGCGGAAGTAATTGCTTTAGCAATGGAATTATATCGTAATTTGGGGCTTAAGCGGCTTAAACTTGTTCTCAATAGTCTTGGGGACCGGGAAAGCAGAATCTCGCATCGAAATGCCTTAATTCAACACTTTCAGCCGCGAATCAATGAATTTTGTTCGGACTGTCAAGCAAGATTGGAGAAAAATCCGCTGCGAATATTGGATTGTAAAAAGGACCGAGATCATGAATTGATGGGGACAGCACCGTCTATCCTAAATTTTTTGAACGAGGAATCAACGGAATATTTTCAAAGGGTTCAACAATATTTGGCCTCTATGAATATTGAGTTTGTTGTAGATCCTACCCTTGTGAGAGGCCTGGATTATTATAACCACACCGCTTTCGAAATCATGAGTGAAGCAGAAGGATTCGGTGCCATCACGACGCTTTGTGGTGGGGGGAGATATAACGGTCTAGTAAAAGAAATGGGTGGACCTGATACTCCGGGAATTGGCTTTGCGTTAAGTATCGAACGATTAATTCAAGCGTTAGAGGCAGAATCTGTTTCGCTCGATAATGATCGAACGATAGATGCCTACATTATTGCCTTAGGAGAAAAGGCAAAAGATTATTCCGTTTCGTTATTGGAAGATTTACGTCGAGAAGGTTTCTCTGTTGAACGGGATTATATGGATCGTAAGCTGAAAGCTCAATTTAAAGCAGCGGAACGGCTTGGCGCTCATTATGCCGTCATCATTGGAGACGATGAACTAACCTCTGGTGTTGTGGCAATAAAAAATCTAGCTACAGGTGAACAACAAGAAGTTCCGGTAAAAAAAATTCAAGAGGTATTGTCAAATTAAGTGGATAGGGGGAAAAGAGATGTTTGGAAGATCCTATTATTGTGGAGAAATATCGGAATCCGCTATTGGTGAATCCGTTGTTTTAAAAGGATGGGTACAAAGAAGAAGAGATTTGGGGGGGTTAATCTTTATTGATCTCCGTGACCGGACAGGGATTGTTCAAATTGTATTCAATCCAGATATTTCAAAAGAAGCATTAGAAATCGCTGAAAAAGTGAGAAACGAATATGTATTAGATATCCAAGGACAGGTTGTAAAAAGAGAAGACAGCACCATTAATCCGAATATTAAAACTGGTGAAATTGAAGTACTTGTTTCCAATATTACAGTGATTAATGAGGCGAAAACCCCTCCATTTGCGATTGAAGATCGCTCAGACGCGTCAGAAGAAATTCGGTTGAGATATCGCTATTTGGATCTACGTCGACCAGATATGTATGCTGTTTTTAAAATGCGTTCTGATATAACGAAATCAATTCGGAACTTTTTGGATGATAAAGGCTTTTTAGATATGGAAACCCCGATTTTAACGAAAAGCACGCCTGAAGGGGCGAGAGATTATTTAGTCCCTAGTAGAGTACATCCTGGTGAGTTCTTTGCGTTGCCACAATCCCCGCAACTTTTTAAGCAATTATTAATGATAGGTGGGATTGATAGGTATTATCAGATTGCCCGCTGTTTCAGGGATGAGGATTTAAGGGCAGATCGACAGCCTGAATTTACGCAGGTGGATATTGAGGCAAGTTTCATGAGTCAGGACGATATCCGTGAAATGTGTGAAGAAATGATGAAAAAAATCATGCGTGAGACGAAGAATATAGACATTGAAACGCCATTTCCCGTTTTGCCATATGATGAAGCCATGTCAAGATTCGGCTCAGATAAACCTGATACTCGTTTTGGGATGGAATTAAAGGATGTTTCCCATCTTGTTGAACATAGTGGTTTCAAAGTGTTTTCTGGAGCAGTCGCATCAGGGGGACAAGTGAAAGCAATTGTTCTAAAAGGGGTTGCTGACCAATATTCCCGAAAAGATATTGATGCCCTTGGGGAATATGCTGCTAGATATGGTGCAAAGGGACTTGCCTGGATGAAAGTGGAAGAAAGAGCTTTGAAAGGACCTATTGCTAAGTTCTTTTCCGAAACAGAGCAACAAGAATTTTGTCAGGAACTTTCTGCAGAGCCTGGTGATTTAATTTTATTTGTGGCGGATAAAAAATCTGTTGTAGCGGATGCCTTAGGGGCATTACGATTAAAATTAGGAAAAGACCTTCATTTAATTGATGAAGCTGCCTACAATTTCCTTTGGGTTGTTGATTGGCCACTTTTCGAATATGACGAAGAAGCAGGCCGTTATTCAGCCGCCCATCATCCGTTTACTATGCCTGTTCGAGAAGATATAGATAAACTAGAAACAAATCCTGCTGATGTACGAGCCCAAGCCTATGATCTTGTATTAAATGGGTATGAACTTGGAGGGGGATCTCTAAGAATCTTTGAAAGAGAAATTCAAGAAAAGATGTTTAAAGCCCTCGGTTTTTCAGAGGATGAAGCCAAGGAGAAGTTTGGTTTTCTTCTAGAAGCCTTTGATTATGGGGCGCCCCCACATGGAGGAATTGCACTCGGCCTGGACCGAATCGTGATGCTTCTTTCTGGCTGTAGCAGCTTACGCGATACGATTGCCTTCCCTAAAACGGCGAGTGCGAGTGATCTTCTGATGAAAGCGCCGGATGAAGTGAGCGAGGATCAATTAAAGGAATTATATTTGGTTTTAGCGAAAGAAGAAGATTGAAAACAGGTCAAAAATCCCATTTCGTTCCATTTGAAAAAATGGCATTCCTGTGATAATATTTAATCAACAGGATAAGTCCTGATGTGTTCGTTCTAGTTCCTTATCGTTTTGACCGACAAGTCATAACTACGGGAGTCTGTTTGTCTTCATTCCAAATATAAGCCTCCGGTTGAGAGGACATATGAGGTTTGAAGCAGGACACCCACCTGCCGAGAGCGGGTTCAAAACAAAGGTTGAAAGACGGCACGATCGGGACTTATCCACTTCGCTTTTAAAGGACACAACCAGCTCAATACATGTTGGTTGTTTTTTTATTGGAATATATATAATGTGTAGGTAAAAGATATGAAATTATTTTATGATCTTCATCCTGGTGAAAGAAGAGGATGATGAACCTTTTAGTTGGAGTTGAGTATGGGATGTTACATCAATTTTCGCGAAATGAATTAGCGATTGGAGAACAAGGGTTAAAGCTTTTAAAAAACAGTACGGTTGCCGTTTTAGGTGTAGGCGGGGTAGGTACGTTTGCGGCAGAAGCGTTAGCAAGAACAGGTATTGGAAAGCTTATTTTAGTGGATAAAGATGATGTGGATATTACGAATGTGAATCGACAATTGATTGCTCTATTATCAACGGTAGGACAACCTAAAGTAGATTTGATGACAGAACGCATTCACGATATAAACCCCGAATGTGAAGTGGTTTCTTTAAAAATGTTTTATACGGAAGAAACCTCCGACTTCTTTTTTGAACATCATCCTGATTTTGTCATTGATGCCTCAGATACGATCAGTTATAAAATTCTTTTGATGAAAGAATGCCTAAAGCGCAAGATTCCTATTATCTCTGCCATGGGAGCGGCTAACAAAATGGATCCGACAAGATTAAGGATCAGTGATATTTCTAAGACCCACACAGATCCAATTGCGAAAGTAATTCGAACAACATTAAAAAAAGAAGGGATTAAAAAAGGCATCCCTGTTGTCTTTTCTGATGAAAGTCCGATCGTGATTAGGGAAGATGTTCGAAAAACAGTCGGAAATGATAATTCTGAAATCCGTAAGGCGCAAATGCCCCCATCTTCGAATGCCTTTGTTCCATCTACAGCCGGATTAATCATGGCTAGTTATGTTGTAAAGCAAATTTTAAATGGAATTTCGATCGAACGGGTTATCGATCGTAAGTAAAAAAATTAAGAAGCATCCAAAAAGGATTGGCCATTTAAGAAAAGATGTCAAATGCCGAAAAATGAACAGGTAGTACGTCTTTTAATTCTTTAACCTTTGGAACGTTAACATAAGTCTTCAATAGTAGGAGTCTATTAAGAAAGGAAGGGGGAAAGAGAAAAATGCGATATAAAGACTCCATTACGACAATCGTGATTTATCGAGTTGTACAAATATTTAAGGCGTTTTCAAAATAAAAAATGGAGGGAATTTATTATGAGCATTTTAAAAAGGAGGTAGGTATAAAATGAAAATTATTCTCTTGGGAATCGCAATTATACTTTTTGGTGCCACAATGATATTGGCATTTAGTTCAACAGGATTTGGCTATGTAATTGGAACAAAGTTTGGTCTAGCAATTTCGATTTTTGGTTTATTGATTTCAATAGTAAGTTGTTTTATAAATAATAAAAAATAATAGCTAGCGATAACTTTGAATAAAGTGAAGAGAATAGATAATTTGTTTTTGCTTCCTCGCTATTTAATGTTTAGTTTAAAATCTCATACAGCTGTCAATACTGGGTAGAAACTACGAAAATACCTAGGAGATGATAGCTTTATGAGAGATTTTCAAGAAGATTATAACG
>NZ_JALIFP010000003.1 GCF_022867885.1 Lederbergia sp. NSJ-179
AAGTCCTCCCCGAAATATGCTGTTTGTAGTCATTCTACAGTTAGATTATCTTATAACTAGCCTATTTTAGGGAAGAGTTTTTTAAAATTATCACGAAGAATTTTTACTCCTCAGAGCTGGCAATTTAAAAAAATATTTTCATCCACATGATGATAAAACACTTTTTTGGATACCCAAGAAATCCTTTGTGCATATGGATATCCTAAGCAAATGGCACCGGAAATGTATAAAAAACCTCATCAAAGGGGTTTACAAATAAGGGAGAAGAGTGTATATTACAATTAAAGTTTGCGTAAGGGAAACTTATTGTCCTATAACTAAAAAATAAGGTTCGAGCCATAAAAAATAAATGAAACGGGTATGAAATGTTAAAGAGGTGAGTTGAAATGGAAGCAGCAGTTGAGGTTAAAAATTTACATGTTTCTTACTATGGTAAAGAGGTGATTCGCGATATATCGTTTTCTTTTAGCACGGGTAAGTTGATTGGCATTATTGGTCCTAATGGTGCTGGAAAATCGACCTTGATGAAAGCCATTCTAGGATTAATTCCAAAGGATAACGGGGAAGTAACGATATTGGGGAAACCGGTCAACAAAGAGAGAAAAAATATCGCTTATGTCCCGCAAAGGAGTCATTTAGACTGGGATTTTCCGATTAATGTACGAGACACTGTTTTACTCGGTACCTACCCACGATTAGGTGTGATTCAACGGCCTGGGAAAAAAGAAAAGCTGTGGGCAAAGCAATGCTTAGAAAGGGTGGGAATGGCGGACTTTGAAAAACAACAAATTGGCCAATTATCAGGTGGGCAACAACAACGGGTGTTTCTTGCACGTGCCCTTGCCCAGCAAGCCGAAATCTTTTTCTTGGATGAACCTTTCGTTGGTATTGATGTTGCTAGTGAAAGAACCATTGTACAGATTTTGAAGAAACTACGGGATGAAGGGAAGACTGTATTGGTTGTTCATCATGATTTATCGAAGGTAGAAGAATATTTTGATGACCTGATTTTAATGAATAAAGAGCTTATACAATCTGGTCCTGTTCAAAAAGTCTTCAGTCCAGAGTTAATGACCAAGGCCTATCAAGCTAACTTCCCGATTCTCGATAAAATGGGGGTCGGAGTGTAATGGAATTTATCAATGACCTCATGAATTATGCCTTTTTACAAAAAGCGCTATTTACATCAATTATGGTCGGAGTACTTTGTGGAGTTATTGGCAGCTTTATCATATTACGGGGAATGGCCTTAATGGGAGATGCAATTTCACATGCGATTGTGCCTGGAGTGGCGATCTCTTATATGCTAGGGATCAATTATTTTTATGGAGCTGTATTAATGGGAATTATTACATCTCTTGGCATTGGCTATGTAAGCCAAAATAGTCGGATTAAAAATGATTCATCCATAGGCATCGTCTTTAGCTCTTTTTTTGCTTTAGGAATCATTTTGATCAATAAAGCCCAAACAGCAATTGATTTAACGCAAATATTATTTGGAAATGTTCTTTCTGTTCGAAATAGTGATATGTGGTTAACGTTGATTGTTGGAGCAATCGTCTTACTGATTGTTGTTTTGTTTTACAAGGAATTTTTGGTTAGTACTTTTGATCCGACAATGGCCCAAGCTTATGGGCTGCCTACCCAGGTGATCCATTACATCATGATGTTACTGCTCACTTTAGTGACAGTGGCTTCACTGCAAACAGTCGGGGTGATTTTAGTGGTGGCAATGCTGATTACACCAGCGTCAACGGCTTATTTACTTACAAATCGACTTTCAACAATGATTGGATTAGCATCCTTTTTTGGGGCCTTTTCAGCAGTAGCGGGATTGTATTTAAGCTTCCGTTATGACTTAACGTCTGGCGCGGTTATTGTTTTAGTGACAACCATTTTATTTATCCTTGCTTTTATCTTTTCACCTAAGCAAGGAGTACTTTGGAGAATGATTCGTACACAAAGAACCAAGGCCGTTATTCAAAAATGAAGTTGGGTGTGCAGGCTCAGTTCATAATATAAGCAATATAAGGAGAGATAGAGATGTTAAAGCATTGGAAGTTATTCTTCATTACATTTGCTGCGATTCTGTTGATGGCTGCATGTAGTGGAGGGGAATCAACGAAAGGGGATTCGAAGAATGGCAAATTAAAAGTCGTCACCTCTTTTACTATTTTGGAGGATATCGTGGCGCAAATTGGAGGGGAACATGTGGACATCCACAATTTGGTTCCAATTGGAACAGATCCTCATGAATATGAACCTTTACCAGAGGATATCAAAAAGGCGACGGATGCAGACGTACTTTTTTTTAATGGATTAAATCTAGAGGGTGGAGAAGGTGGCTGGTTCCACAAAATGATTGACTCTGTTGGACAAAATATGGAACATGTATTTGAGCTTGGCGAAGGGGTGGAACCAAAGTATTTGGCTGGGGAAGACGGAAGTGAACATGAGATTAATCCTCACGCGTTTTTAGATCCCGTGGTGGGGATTCAAATGGCAGAAAATGCGAGAGATGCCTTAATCAAAATGGATCCAGATCATAAAGATGAATACGAACAAAATGCTACAAAATATTTAGATCAACTGAAAGAAATTGATCAAGAGTATCAAGAGAAACTGGGGCAAGTTCCGGAAGAAAATCGAATACTCGTTACCAGTGAGTGTGCGTATCAATATATGACAGATCGATACGGGTTGGAAGAAGCATGTATTTGGGAGATCGACACAGAAGAAAATGGATCCCCTTCGCAAATTAAAGCATTGGTTCAATCGATAAAAGAAAAGAAAGTGCCCGTTCTCTTTGTGGAGTCCAATGTAGATACACGGCCAATGGAAACTGTATCGAAAGAGACAGGGGTTCCAATTTATCCGGATAAAATTTTTTCGGATGAAATTGGGAAAAAAGGATCCGATGGAGACACGTATATCAAGTTTTTGGAGTACAATATTGAGAAGATCTATGATGGACTAAATAAATGACGAAAAAACAGCCAAATACCTAGGCTGTTTTTTCTTCGCTTGGATGATCTTCCGTACCAATAAGGTATTTTTCCAGTTCCTTTGATAAAACTTGATTGTTTTGATCAAAATATTGATTTCCATCAAAGTAAATGGCATATTTCTCCGCCAAGGGAGAAGAGGAATATAGGATTAAAGCAAAGGATTTTGATTGGGGATCTTCCTCCTGATAGACGACAGAAGAGTCGGATTTACCAGTTACTAAAATGTCTTTTACCTTTTGAAGATCCTCCGTTTTTTCAATTACTTTTTTGAAAATAAATTGGTTATGTTCAACCTCTTCATATACTTCCACTTTTAATAAGGAAAGTTGGTCTGGCTGATCAAGCATACGTTTATTCGGTATTCTGTCCTCTTGTACATAGATCTTATAGCCATTGATTTTATCTGTATCCTTTACAGCAATGAGATGGGAATGATTGATGACAGAATATAACTTCGTACCCGGTTCTAAATAAGCAGCATCTCCATTTTTAGGAGAATATTTCGGGTTTTTGACATGGTCTTTTAGCCTTTTCTTTATTTCTCCAATAGGTTCACCAATAAAATTAGGATCAGAAATTTCCGCATAATGACTTACTTGGAATTGGTTTCCACGAAATTCAAGGAAATCTACCCAATCAATGGCTGTCTGTGAGCACCCTGCTAGTAAAATAATGGATATGTATAAGAGCCATTTCTTCATAGAACAATTCTCCTCCTATTATTTAGACGTTTTTTTTCCCTAAATGTTTCGGATAAATGGAAAAAAGTCCGTATTTTTTTCTAATCCTGTCGCGTATGAGTTTTATTTGTTCGTTGAGACTATAGATAGGAGGACGAAAAAATGATGAGCAATGTGACATCTTTTACAGAGAAAAAACGGGAAAAGCAGTTAACATATGAAAGGAAATTATTGCGCAATCTTTCAATAGATGAATTAAAAAAGAGTGTAACTCAACATTTAAAGATGATTGGAACAGGAAGCTTCATTCATGAAGGGGTAGAGGAAGCCTGTATGGATGTAGGGATCGAGGCCTTTCTAAATGGTGGCGAATATAGCCGATTTGTTCTTTATGGTGAAACAATGGAGATGATCAAAAATCGGTGTGGTGACGATCGGGCCCATTTAATAGAGACATTATATAATTTTTGGCTTTATTGGGACTACGGACAAAAACTGATCCAAGAAGAACAGGTCTATTCTGCCTGCGAATATTTTGTTGACGAATGGTGGCAACGAGGCTTTCAAAAGGGGGAGCGGCGCTATAAACTTCGATTACACTAAAAGCAGAAGGCGTTTGTGGAAAAGGAAGAACGGCTAAACGCGCGACGACAATCGCCACGCCGTTCTGACCCGCATCCTGCGGGCCTGCGGCGGGCAAATGTTCCTGAAACGAGGAAGGATGGTATTCCCCCACGATTTAGGGTTATTTGACCTGAGCCCCTAACGCCTGTAGTTAGATACATGAGCAGGTTCTAAAAATGATTCTTGTCCCATAAGATGGAAAGGAGAAAGTGTGAAGGGGATTTTGGGGATGAGAAGAAAAGCTAAAATAATTTTGTTTTTTATTGGGGCGGCTGTATTATTTTTCTTGTTGCAATATCAATTTATTCCGAAAGACTCGTTTGATACCTGGAATCTACCTTTAACCGGAAAGATTATTTATTTAGATCCAGGTCATGGAGGACCAGATGGTGGGGCTGGAGATTCTGAAGCACTGGAAAAGGACATCGCTTTAGAGGTGTCCCTTAAACTTCGCGATTATCTTCAAGAGCAAGGCGCCCTTGTTCTTATGACCCGGGAAGCGGATAAGGACTTAGCTGGGTCTGAAGTAAAAGGGTATAGTCGGAGAAAAACCGAAGATCTGCATAAAAGATTAAAACTAGTGAATGAGTCTGATGCGGATTTGCTTATTAGTATCCATTTAAATGCTATTCCCTCACCACGCTGGCATGGTGCCCAAACCTTTTATGCGCCCCATCATGCCGAAAACAAACGAGCAGCAACGTTTATTCAAGATGAATTGGTGAAGACTTTAGAGAATACGGATCGTAAGGCGAAAATTATTGATCATGTCTATTTACTAAAAAAGTCAAACAAACCTAGCGCATTAGTGGAAATCGGCTTCCTGTCGAATCCAACAGAACGGAAAAGCTTATTAACAGATTCTTACCAAGATAAAGTAGCATTTTCTATTTATAAAGGAATTACGCGTTATTTTACAGACGAACCATCGATTGAATCGGAAATGTAACCCTCATAAAATGAAAGATAGTGGCACCTTCATAAAGACTTTTTTCCCTATAAGCGTATAACATTCTGATAAAAGTGAAGTATGTTATACTGAGGTAGAAAGCGAATCCACAAAAAGGAAGGTGCCAATTTTGGTTACGAAAGAACAAGCCATTGCCATATTGAATAAAATGGAAGATCCATTACTACATAAAACGCTTAAAGAAACAAATGGGATCCTTGAAGTGAAAATCAAAGAGGAAAAATCTCATATTAGTGTGAAAATTGCACTTGCCAAAACAGGAACACCAGAACAATTACAGTTACAGATGAAAATAGTGGAAGCCTTAAAGGAAGCAGGGGCCGACAGTGTCGGCATTCGCTTTGCCCCACTATCAGAGGAAGAACTGGACAAGCACCGGGCTTCTGGAGCGATTCCAGGTGAAGAGCCCGGGGGTCTACTATCTCCAAACAGTTCCACTACCTTTATCGCGGTAGCTAGTGGAAAAGGCGGCGTTGGGAAGTCAACCGTATCTGTTAACCTAGCTGTTGCCTTGGCACGCTTTGGTAAAAAAGTGGGCTTGATTGATGCAGATATTTATGGCTTCAGTGTTCCAGATATGATGGGGATTGAAGGTCGGCCGACATTAAGGGAGGATCGAATTATCCCTGTGGAACGTTTTGGGGTAAAGGTCATTTCGATGGCGTTTTTTGTAGAGGATAATGCCCCTGTTATTTGGCGCGGTCCAATGTTAGGGAAAATGCTGAATAACTTCTTTACGGAGGTAGAATGGGGGGAACTGGATTATCTCTTGCTAGACTTACCACCTGGAACAGGAGATATGGCTCTGGATGTGCACACGATTTTGCCAAGCTGTAAAGAAATTATCGTAACGACCCCACATCCAACGGCTGCCTTTGTTGCGGCAAGAGCCGGAGCTATGGCCTTGCGAACCAATCATGAAATTCTTGGCGTCATTGAAAATATGGCTTATTTTGAGAGTCAGATCACGGGAGAAAAGGAATATGTGTTTGGAAAGGGTGGAGGAGATAAGCTAGCCGAAGAATTACAAACCAAGCTGCTTGGACGTCTTCCTCTACAACAGCCTGATTGGAATAAAGAGGATTTCGCCCCATCCATTTATGCTCAAGATCATCCAATGGGAAAGATCTATCATGAGTTAGCCGAAGAAGTTACTCAAATGCTTGGTTAAGTATGGCAGGGAATACCTAAAAAAATCTGTCCCCTAAGAGCCTTCCAAAAAAGGAACTCTTTGGGGACATTTTTATTATGGTCCCTGATCTGTGCCGCTTTCTCCGCCTCCACCACCGCCTTGATCTTCCTTGTTCCCCTTATCTGATTTACTGCCCGTTTCCTTTGCTGCCTTTAATAAGAGATCTTGAATCTGAGCTTTATATAAAGGACTGTTGAGTGTTTCTGAAATGACCTTCTGCAAATGCTCTCGGAATTCCCTGCTTTTTACTGCTGTTGTATATTCTTTCTGGAGCTCAGGGTCTTTAAGAATATCAATAAATAATTGTTGGTATTGTGGGTCTTTCATTAAGTCTTTTAGCAATGCCTCGTGTTCTGTTCTCATACTTTTGGCGACAGTTTTTGCAAAGTTTGGATCTTGAAATGATCTTTTCCAGAAGTCTTCTGCTTTTTCAGAGGTTAGCGCCTGTTCAATCGAATTTTTTACAGTATCGTCGTTCATAATTAATTGTTGCTTTATATCTGCATCACTTATGATTTCTTGAATCGCCTTTTTCCCATCGTCTGTTTTCAGTATATCGACGATCATTTTCTTCGTTTGGTCATAATCCAGCGTTTCGTTTTCTCCGTCGGCCCTGCCACAGGATGAAAGCATAATAACAATGATCATTAGTAGGAGCGGAAAAACTGCCTTTTTCATGAGGAACACTCCTTTCTTATATATAAGAAGGTGGATGTTTAGTGGAAACTTTTCTATAGAAATGAACCCTACATCCCTTACCTTTAATATGGAGGTTTGTGAAGAATTTATGCACAATCACTGCAAACATAGATTTTTTAAGGAAAGACTGATAAAATCGGTGTGATAGAGATATGTTATGGAGGATTAAACGGTGACAATTCGAAATCTGATTAAGTTTTTATTTAACGCCCTTTTATTGGGTGGTTTGATAACCGGTATACTTGGTTTTGTTATACGTTGGAGTGAATTTCAGCCCTATTTTACTGAATTGCAATTAGGGGCTATTCTATCTACGTTTATTTGGCTTGTCGGTGTTGGTTTGATTTTTGCTGTTGTCAGTCAAGTTGGTTTCTTTGCCTATTTATTTATTCATCAATTTGGATTGGGGATTTTCCGGTCTATTTGGCTGTGGAATGCTGTTCAGCTTGTCCTCATTGTATTTGTGCTGTTTGATCTTATTTATTTTCGCTTTCAGGCGTTTGCTGGAGAAGGGGAAAGTATTCTGCCTTATGTTGGCTTAGCCCTATTTATTTTAGCTGCAGCTCTGATTGTCGCTTTCTTTAAGGCGAAAATGACCCATCGAACAACCTTTGTTTCAGCCCTTTTTTTTATGGTGGTTGTGACGATTTTAGAATGGCTCCCTGTGCTGCAGGTGAATGAAGTAAGCTGGGTATATTTAATGATTTTTCCACTAATTGCTTGTAATGCGTATCTGATCTTGATGTTACCTAAATATAATCAGCTTTCAGCTGAAGAGCGGAAACGAAAAAGACAATCCGCAAAGGAACCAAAGTCTGTAAAGGGAAGTAAAAAAAGCCAAACAAAAAAAGTGAACCACTAGCGGCTCGCTTTTTTTGTTACAAAAGTTTTTTATGGAACAAGTTTCGTTCTTACCTTGCCATTGGCGATAAGAATGGAAAGGTTCACGAGTTCATCTTTATCTTTTAATATAGATAGAATTTCAGGTAAGGCCTCGGCCGTTTGGGTGGCGGAATCAGAGGCATGCATTAAAATAATGTCGCCCTTTTTTGCCTTTTTTATATTTTCAATAATTTTGTCTACACCAGGATTTTTCCAATCCTGTGAATTGATGCTCCAATGGACAACGGTTAACCCAAGCTGATCGGCTATTTTTAATGTTCGTTCATCAAAGTGGCCAGTTGGTGAGCGCAAAAGTGTAATTTCCTTTACATCCTGCTTTTTCAAAATCTCTATCGATTTTAGAATATCTCGTTTGATTTCTTCATCCTCTAACTCCGTATAATCCTCATAAGCATAACCAAGACTGCCTATTTCATAGCCTAGTTCCACCATTCGCTTTACGGTATCCGGGTGTTTTTCAGCCCATGCACCTGAAAGAAAAAATGTCGCCGACCTTACCTCCTTTTCCTCCAATACGTCTAGGATGGGTTCAGCCTGCACATCTCCCCAACCAATATTAAAGGTTAGGCCAATCCCTTTATCCCCTTTATATATTGCCTTCGGACCATCTTTTGTGCCAAATACAGGTATATATAGGGAAGACTGGGAGAAAAATAATAAGGCCGTAAAAAAAGAGATCAAGACAATCAGCATTCCCTGCTTCACTTTTCGGCCATTTACTGCGATAAAGAATTTCATCTGCTCTCCTCCTCCAATGCCCGTCCACTATCTAATCTATGCCAGAGGAGTCAGCATATATGAATACAAAATCGGCAAATGGAAAAAATGAAAGGAAATCAATTTTTCTCTAGAGACTTGTCAAAAGGACTTGAAAAAAATAAAAAAAACGATATAATGAAATGTGTCTCGTATATAAGTAACTGCAATTTAAGACTTATTCTATCTATTCCGCAGTAGCTCAGTGGTAGAGCTATCGGCTGTTAACCGATCGGTCGTAGGTTCGAATCCTACCTGCGGAGCCATGCTTCCATAGCTCAGTTGGTAGAGTGCATCCATGGTAAGGATGAGGTCGCCGGTTCAAGCCCGGCTGGAAGCTCCATTAAAATGTTGATATGACGCTGTTTCTCGCCGATGAGGAGCAGCGTATTTTTTATATTTTTTATTCGTGTGACCGAAATGTGACCAATCTCAAACATCTTCAAAAATGTCACCTGCTTCTTTGTCTTGGTCCTCAGCAACGTGAGCGTAAAAGTTTAGGGTCGTTTTTATATCTTTATGTCCTAATCTTTTTTGTACTGTTTTCATTGTTATCCCTTTTTTGGCCCCTTCCGTTAAAATTATAGTAGCGGAGGAATGTCTTAGATCATGAAATCTTACCCTTCTGATTTTACCTTCGAATCTATTCATAAATCTATTCCAAAACGTAGTAATGGAATCGGGACGATGGGGGATGCCATATTCATTTGCAAAAAGAAGGAATACTTCTTGTCCTTTCACATCTTTAAATCCTTTCCACAAATCTCCTATTTCCTCTTGTAGCGCTTTTCTTTCTTTATAATAATCATTCAACTCTCGCATGAATGTTTTTGGTAACGCCACTATTCTAGTGTCTTCCGCTTTTGTATCTTTTAAACGGAGTCCTTCTGTTTTCGAAAGTTGGAGAGACCGTTTAACCGATATCAGGTTATTCTCAAAATCAACAACATCATCTGCAAGACCTGCTATTTCACCTCTTCGTAATCCACCAAACAAAGCGAGTTTTACTATATGTTGTTGTCTTACCTCTAATGTTTTAAGTAGCCTCATTAGATCAGGTAATTCATGCTTTCTGTAGAAATCTTTTTTCTGCTTTTTAGTATCAGATGGCATTTTCACTTCTGACATTGGGTTATCATCTTTATCAATAATTTTCCACTGAACCGCATGTTTAAATATTGACTGTAGGATTTTATATTTAGTTTCTAGCGAACCCCTATTCAATTCCCTTTCGTGATTAAAAAACTCAATGATATCAAAAGTTGATACCTCTTTTAGTTTAAAGTGTTCAAAAAATGGAAGGATGGTCCCCTCTAATTTAATGGTGTAATTCTCTGCTGTAGGTGGTTCTAGTTCTGGTATAGCATAGTTCTTCTTCCATCGATTTGAAAAATCTGGGAAAGATATTTTAGTTTGGTCAAGATGACGAGTTTTTTTAACTTCCTGTTCAAAATCCTTTAATAAACTTTGTGCTTGACGTGGACCACTAGCCTTCACTACTTTAGTTCTTCTATCCCTTTTACCATTAGGCTTATAACCTAGCTCAACATATAACCTATATTTTTTCTTTGGTATTAATTCATCAAACGATGCCAATTTTAAAATGCTCCTTTCAAATTTTCTTGAGTTTATGATCTAATATCGCTTACATAAGAAATCACCTCCTTTAAGGGAATGTACGTTTGGTTAAAAGGTTAAAAATTTTTCATATCTAATACACCCAAAGGGTCAAAGTAGAGTATTTTTTCTTTTACCAAAGTAAATAAACCATATTCCTCTTTATAGCGTTTAAGCGATTCTTCTAAAAAAGGTTCATTAACTCCTAGGTATTCCGCAAGTTCGTATTTATTTTTCACTCCTTCATTACTTGCGGAAATTAATTTTTCAAGAGGTATCAATTTCTTATACGCCCAATTGCGGGCCCTTTTTTCTTGTTTACGATTAGGGAGGCTAGATTGATCTAGGATGTCTCCAACTGATGTGTGATAATGTCCTAATTCTTCAGCAAGCACGCAGGCCTTGTCTGTAGAGGATTCTATGTTTCTATTAATCCAAATGATCTTATTCGAATATAAACCCTTAATTTTGCTACTTAATGGTTTTTCATAAACATCTATATTTTGATCATGCGCCTGACTTAGAAGTTTTTCATACATATTTTTATCCTCACTGCTGTTTTCTTTTTAGTTTCACAAATTCTTTAAAACGTTCAATTTCCTCTAACTCTTCCTCCGTCCATTCTTCACCATCGTGGTGAGCTGCAATTGTATGTATTTTGTCTTCATCGGGAAGTCTTTTTATATCAGTTCGTCCAAGAAGGTAGTCGGTAGATACATCAAAGTATTCAGCTACTTTTCTTACGTTGTCAATCTTAGGCGATGAGTTATCCCATCTGCGGATTTGCCCGTTAGATATTCCTGTTTTTCTTTCAACTTCGGCAAAAGTTACTTTTTTTTCGTCACATAAAAATTTTATTCTTTCCACTAAACCCACTCATATCAACCCTTCGAGAGCTTACCGAAAAATATTCTAGCATTTACGCTATAAATGTGTTGACTATTAGCATTTGCGCTAGTATACTTCTAAGTAAGCTATTTGATTAGCGAAAAAGACAATAAAAAATATGACCTATGTAAATACATTTTTTAACGCTGGGGAGCTAAAAAAAATGTGATAATACAGGCTTTTTTAAGTCTTATTTAGCTATGCTTTGATAATAGCATATGCGCTAATATTGGTCAATAACTTTCGCTAATTTATTAGCATTTTATTTAATGCGCTGTGATACCGAGCCGATGACGGTGTAACTTGTTCGGATTTATAGCTTATGTAGCGGTAGCGACGCTAGAAACTTGAAAGGAGGTTAGATTATGTCAGAGGATTTAAGTATTAAAGTTCGAAACGAGCTGTACAGAAAAAAAATGAAGCATGTTGAACTAGCTAATCTTTTAGGAATTTCTGGTTCATATCTTAGTGATATCTTAAGCGGTAAAAGAGATGGCGCCAAGGCTCAGGAACACATCGAGCGCATAAGGAAAATCTTAAATATTTAAGGAATGGAGGTTACATCATGAGACGTGTGAGAGGTGTTAAGTCTTTATCGGAATACCTCAAGTCAATCAATTGCGATATGTCCGCTTCTACGATCTATAGACTGCTAAAAACCAACAGGATTCCATGCAGACGTCCAAGTCCTAGCATATTGATCTTCGATCTAGACGTAATAGACCATTGGCTTTCAACGGATATAGAGAGGGAGGCGATTAAATGAATCTTGTTGCGGAACGTTTCATCGAACTAAGTGTCCTGCAAAAACATCGAAGGTTGACCCGCTCTGAAAAACAGGATTTAAACATAGCATTAAAACACCTTGAAAAACTCGAATGGCGAAAGGCAAAGCTAAAAAATTTATCTCTCGTCGCCAGTATTTCAAATGATGTTGACTGGCAACATGAAATTTGCGCCAAACTCGAAAAACTTAATTAGGAGGAGAAAATTAAATGATCTCAGCGGGTTCTTGGGTCAATTTAAAAGCAAGTGAGAAAGTTATGCTTTTGAAAGTTTTAAATGCAAAAACAGCCTTAACTTGGCAACTTCGAAAGGTGGTGAAATAAATGCCCCAAGTAAAACATGTGGAAGATCATCCCATTGAAGATGTTTTTGGTTCGGAGATTTTACCAGGTGACCTATACTGGGTCTTCGGAGATGTCGTTGTAAGTGATTTATATTTAAAAACTTATCTGGTAGAAAAGCAAAACGTCCAATGTTACCGAGTAATATAAAAAGGCCACTCTGCAAAGTGACCTTCAAAAAACTATTTTCGAAATCATTATAACACAGGAGGTAGTACCTATGAAAATTGAAGTGAATGTACAGGCACCGGAATTAGTGATTGCTATTAACAATCTAGCAAATGCTATGGGGTCAGCTCCCGCAGTTGAAGCTCCAAAAAGTAAAGTAGAAAAAGTAGAGAAGAAGGAGGCTAATGAGCCTGAAACATTTAAGAAGGCCAGTTATTTTTATCATGAAGCCAGTGACGCTTATCTTGCATTCAAGAAAGGTGACGAAGTTCCCACAGATGCAGATTTCCAAATGTGTGATCCAATCTCTAAAAAAGAGTATGACAAAGGTATCGCTGAACAGAAGAAAGCAGAAAAGCCGGAAGAGGATAAGGAAGATGAACAAGAAGTTCCATCTGTTGAGGAAGTGCGTGCCAAGACTGCTGAAGCTGCAAAAGCTGGAAAGAAAGAAGAAATTAAAGATTTGCTTGCTGAATTAGGGGTGAGCGCTGTATCTAAGATTCCTGAAAATCAGCGTGCAGAATACCTTGAAAAGTTGGATGAGCTATGAGCCAAAATCATTCAGAGAGATCGCATGCCAAACTAAGTGCGTCAGGATCCAGCAGATGGTTAGCTTGCCCCGGTAGCGTTGCGCTAGAAAGTGAATATCCGGATGTCACTACGTCATTTGCAGAAGAAGGTACTGCTGCTCATGAACTGTCTGAACTTATTCTACAGCACAAGCTAGGTGATCTCACCAAGCGCCAGTTTTCTGGAAGGCTGAAAAAGCATAAAGCTGGTGAGTATTACAGCCAGGAGATGTACGACCATTGCGATAATTACACGGACTTGGTGATCGAACGAGTGAACGAAGCGAAGGCAAAAACTCAAGATGCCCAGGTTTTACTGGAACAGCGATTAGATTTTTCACAATGGGTTCCTGATGGTTTCGGTACTGGTGATGTTCTTGTCATTGCTGATGGAGTTATTGAAGTCATTGACCTTAAATACGGCAAAGGCGTTCCCATATCAGCTGAAAACAACAGTCAGATGCGCTTATATGGTCTAGGCGCTTATAACGAATACGACATGCTTTATGATATTGAAACGGTTCGTATGACCATTATTCAACCCAGGCTGGACAGCGTTTCAACAGAAGAGATATCTGCAGACGAACTGTTAAAGTGGGCTGGTGATGTAGTAAAGCCTACCGCTGAAGATGCTGCACAAGGAAGTGATGTGTTTGAAGCTGGGGAGCACTGCCGTTTCTGTAAAGCCCGGGCTGAATGCCGAGTAAGGGCAGAGGCAAACTTGGAGTTAGCTAGGCACGAATTTAAAGAACCGGCTCTATTAAGTCCAGAAGAAGTTGCAGACATTTTGGCCAAAGCTGCAGAACTAAAATCGTGGGTGGATGATGTGGAAAGCCATGCTTTAGATCAAGCACATAATTATGGTGTTACCTATCCAGGTTGGAAAGTTGTCGAAGGCAGAAGCAACCGCATTTATTCAGATAAAGACGTTGTGGCCGATCTATTAATCTTAGAAGGCTACAGTGAGGAAGAGATTCATAAGCCTGCAGAGCTAAAAGGGATTACTGATATGCAGAAGGTGCTTGGTAAAAAGCAATTCGATTCAATACTTAAGGATCACATCATTAAGCCACCTGGCAAGCCAAAATTAGCACCTGAATCAGACAAGCGTCCAGCGTTATCATCTGCAGCCAGTGCGGCTGAGGACTTTAAAGATGGTGAGTAAGGACTATGGATACGGGATTTTCAGTACCGTATCAAAGCTATATGTTTTTGGTATCTATGAACCTTCCAAAAGAAAAGCCTGGCAAAAACTGTGGGATAAAATTGGGAGCGATGCTAGGAAATGGCGCTTTGAGGCAAGACGGATCAAGACGCATCCAAATGAAATAAATAAAAAACAGCCTAAACAAAAGGTGAGATTAATGGGCGATATCGCAGATTATCATGTAGACCAATTCACTTCAGGAAAATGGGGATCATCAAATAACAAAAAGAGGAGAGATTCAACGATGGCAATTACAAATACAGATACAAAAGTGATTACAGGAAAGGTACGTTTAAGCTTTGCAAATGTATGGGAGCCGAAGTCTATCAACGGCGGGGATGCTAAATACAGTACTTCTATTCTTATCCCGAAAACAGACAAAAATACCATGAAGAAAATCAAGGCAGCTGTGGAAGCAGCAAAAGAGCTAGGTAAGAATGAAAAATGGGGCGGTAAAATTCCTAAGAATATTCATACGCCAGTCCGAGACGGTGACGAGGAAGCAGATGAAAAAGGCGAGGCGTATGAAGGACATTACTTCCTAAATGCTTCTTCTAAGAATAAGCCCGGTATTGTGGATCGTAACCGAGAGGAGATTATCGATACAACAGAGGTTTACAGCGGTTGCTACGTGCGTGTCTCCATTAACTTCTACCCGTTTGATACTAACGGTAACAAGGGTGTGGCAGTAGGACTTAACAATATTCAGAAATGGGAAGACGGGGACTTCCTTGGAGGGCGCAGTCGTGCAGAGGATGACTTTGACGATTTAGACGGTGACGATGGGGAAGACGACTTTTTGAACTAATCTACGAGGGGGTATTTGCTCCCTCTTTCTATTAATCTTTTTTGGAGGTAGATAGTATGGTCACTCTCTCCATTGATATCGAAACTTATTCCGGTATCAATCTATTACAAACTGGTGTCTATAAATATGTAGAAGATCCGGATTTTGAAATATTACTGTTTGCATATGCTTTTAACGATGATCCGGTCACTGTCATTGATTTAACCGATTTTGAGAATGTTCCGGAGAATGTCATGGAGTCTTTGACTGATCCAAAAATCTTAAAAACAGCATTCAATGCCAACTTTGAAAGAACTTGTATAGCCAAGCATTTTGGCTTAGAAATGGATCCAGCACAGTGGCAGTGCAGTTCTGTCCACGCTTTGACCTTAGGTTTACCTAACTACCTGGATGGTGTGGCCAAAGCAATGAAATTGGATGTCGAGAAAGATCAAAAAGGTAAAAATCTCATTAAGTATTTTTCCGTTCCTTGTAAGCCAACAAAAGTGAATGGTGGTCGCACTAGGAATTACCCTCATCACGATCCGGATAAATGGATTCAATATATAGAGTATTGCCGGCAAGACGTGATAGTGGAAAGAGAGATACGTAAGAAACTAAAGAAATTCCCGATTCCTAAACAGGAAAACAGGCTATGGCAAGTGGACCAAATTATAAATGATCGCGGCGTTTATTTAGATCAAGAGTTAGTTAATCAGGCTATTGCTTGCGATAAGCAATACAAAGAAAGGCTTCTGCAACGTGCTACGGACGTAACCGGTTTGGATAATCCTAACAGCCTTCCACAGCTAAAAAAATGGCTAAAAGAGAAAACAGGGGAGGACGTAAAGAGCGTTACGAAAGACACTATGCCCAATTTAATTGAAAAAGCTAATGATCCAGCAGTGAAGGAAGCATTAGAGTTACGCCAAGAGTTGGGAAGGACTTCTGTTACGAAGTTCGACAAGATGCGTATAGTTGTTAATCAAGATAGCCGAGTAAGAGGGATTCTTCAATTTTACGGAGCCAATCGTACTGGTAGATGGGCAGGACGTTTAGTGCAGATTCATAACTTACGAAAAAACGAGCTCCCGGATTTAAGTTTAGCAAGAGAGTTGTTAAAACAAGGCGAATTTGAATTATTAGAGCTTTTATTTGGTGATATTCCAGATACACTTTCACAGTTGTTAAGGCCTTCCTTTGTTCCTAGTCCTGGCAATATCTTCTATGTATCTGACTTCTCAGCAATTGAGGCAAGAGTGATTGCATGGTTGGCGGATGAAAAGTGGCGACTAGATGTGTTCAATAGTCATGGAAAAATATATGAAGCTTCTGCTGCAGCTATGTTCAATGTTCCAATTGAAGATATTGACAAGAGCAGCCCTTTACGCCAAAAAGGGAAGGTGTCAGAGTTGGCCCTTGGATACCAAGGCGGACCTGGTGCATTAATTCAAATGGGCGCACTAGACATGGGGATTGATGAGGAAGAGCTCCCTGAACTGGTCAGAACTTGGCGTGACGCTAATCCAAAAATCAGACAATTATGGTACGACACAGAAGCGAATGCACTTGCTGCCGTTCGTGGTAAAACGACTGTAAAAGGTCCAAAGGGCGTTAACTTCATTTATGAATCTGGAACGCTATTTATTCAACTGCCATCTGGAAGAAAGTTAGCTTATGTTCGCCCAAGAATTCAACCTCATCAAAAATTTGAGGGTAAGGATGAATTTACCTATGAAGGTCCTGGCAGCACCGGAATGGAACGGATAGGCACTTATGGCGGGAAATTGGTGGAGAATATCGTCCAGGCAATTGCAAGAGACTGTCTTGGGGAATCACTCATTAACTTAGAAAACTCCGGCTATAAGACAGTTATGCATGTTCACGATGAAGCCGTATTGGATGTTCCTATTGGTAAAGGTAGCTTAGAAGAGGTTACAGAAATTATGGGGCGACCAGTTAAGTGGGCAAAAGGTTTACCCTTATCTGCAGATGCGTATGAAACAGACTATTATATGAAGGATTAGCAATCAAAGCTTATTATCAGAAGGGATTGAGACGCAATGAATTCATTGAAAGATTTACTGGCTATAAAACGGGAAGAGCGTAGGAAACTGAAGATAAAATATCGATCCGCTGCTGTGGACGAAAAACTTATCATTCAAAAACAGATTGATGATATAGATCTATTTCTCTATCGATTTAGGGTAAGTCGGATGGATCCTAGATGGTTGAAAGGATTACTTATCAACTATAAATTGTATGCGGAAATTATGAAAAAGACAAAGGGTATGGAGGTTATCCAAAATGTGGATGGTCCGGCCTTAATCATTCGCTATAAGAATGGTCAGGTGAATGGAACATATACCTTATTAGATTTAAGAGGCTTTTTTCCTTCTAACATTAAATTTCCAGAATCTGAATTAATAGAGAGGTGAATGGCATGAAAAAACTTCAGGACGAAATGAAAAAAGCGAACAATCCATATGTGACTTTAATCGGAGATTATTTATTGGATCATTTGAGATTCAACCCGGGTGACGCTGATAAAATCAACGCTAAGGATAAGAGTATCCAAGGCAGCCTTGACGCTATGAAGAAAGCTGCTGAAAAGAAAAAGGTGGGCAACATGGCTGTCCTAACAGATGAAGAAGGGTTTTCTATTGTTTGCGACTATTTTGGCATCAAAGGAAAAACGTCGGGTCCTTCTGTCAATGCACCTGCTCAAGAGTCAACTGAGGCTGACTTAACTATCAACATAACGTTGGGAGGGGCTTAGATTGCAAGGATCAGATCCTAGATTTCTGGCGCACTTTCCAGATCAAATTAGTCAAAAATTAATTGATTTTATAAAGGATACCGTATTTTTCGATCACCGTTACGTAATTATACAATCGACAGCCGGTGGCCAAAGAGGTTATTGTACACATTGCAAAAAGGATTTTCATATCCAACGTTCTGATAAATTAAAACACAATGATAAGTGGATCTGTCAAAATTGCGGTTCTCCGGTCACCGCCAAACATGCAGGCAGGGGGAGAAAGAATTTATTCACTGATGCTTATGTCGTGTGGTATGAAAAATCCAAAGTGAATCCAGAAGCCATTGTTGCAATGGGGCTTCATGTCATTTTAGATTTTGCAGATTATCGAAACGTACAACCAGCCTTTAGAGTAATTTCCTATTATATCTTTGAGCCGGGCTATAGTGAGCAAATAGTTTACAATGCCTGGCGGGACAAATGGTTTAAAACAAAACGAATCCGAACAGAAAGCACTAATTCTATGCAGCATAAACAGACTTTCATCTCTTATGACAATGTTCGAGAGGTCGTAAAAAATACTCCTTATCAATACACGACATGGGAGAGCTATAGAGGGACATATGATCGTAAGGATCTGGTTCATTTCTTTGAACTTGCTTCTAAGTATGAATGCATTGAATACTTAACGAAATTAGGATTTCACAAGTGTGTAGAAGCCAAACTCACTGGTAGTAGAACATATGGAGTTATCAATTGGAAAGGGAAAAGTCTTGAAAAAGTAACTCGTCTGTCTAAATCAGAATTAAAGCAATTACGAAAAGAAAAT
The DNA here is from genome assembly GCF_022867885.1 of Lederbergia sp. NSJ-179. Classification (GTDB taxonomy): domain Bacteria; phylum Bacillota; class Bacilli; order Bacillales; family Bacillaceae_C; genus Lederbergia. The sequence goes on from NZ_JALIFP010000003.1 coordinate 18,786, forward strand.
GTTGAAGCAGATCCGGCTACTTTAGATGCCTATCACAAAATGAAAAAAGCTGGATTCCTTTTAACTTTCGCCCAGGCTGAGAAATTTGGAACATACAATTTCATAGAAAGCGCAGTAAGACTAGGAGAACCTTTGAATGTACTCGCTAAATACACATTAAAGCAGATGGATAAAAATGTTATACGTAGTCCTTACTCTATTCTATCAGATTTACGAGACTACTGGAGTGAAGCAAGAGAACTGGGGCTTGATTTATCTAAGGGAAGTGTGAAATGGCCCAATGATTTACAAGAAGCTCATATTGAGACAACAAGACGAATGAAAGTCAAAGTGGACGAAAGGCTAAATAAACAGATTGCCAAGCGACTTCCGGAATTAAATCGCTTTTCCTTTTCTAAAGGTGGGTTACTTATTCGGCCTGCAGCCTCCAGTATAGAGTTATTTGAAGAAGGTAAGATATTACACCACTGCGTTGGCCAATATACAGAACGCTATGCCGAGGGTGATACAGATATTTACGTTGTTCGTAAAACTACTGAAGCGGATATTCCCTTTTTTACGGTGGAGATTCAGGATACTCAAATTATACAGTGTAGGGGTTATCGTAATCGCGAAATGACAAAAGAAGTTGCCGCCTTCATGGAAGCATTTAAAGAAGAAAGGTTAACTAAACGCAAGAAGAAATTGTCAGCTTAGAAAGGAGAGTGAATGATTGTGCTAGAAATATCCTTTGGTCGTAATCGGTCAGATAAAAACTGGACGACAGATTTTCTGGAGTGGCATGAATTTATAGCTACTTTAGAACTCCGACGTACAGATGAAACGATGGCTGAATACGACAAACTCTCCAAAGAAAAGCAAGGTGCTATTAAGGATGGTCCTGCCTTTGTGGGCGGGCTCATCCGAAGTGGCCGCCGAAAGAAAGTCAATATAGAAAGTCGGTGGCTTATTACCTTGGATGCCGACTATGCTAATGATGATTTTATGATGGACGTTGATTTGATTCTTGGTGGTACCGACTATCTCATTTATAGTACACACAGTCATCGTGAAAACCGTCAGAAATATCGTTTAGTTATTCCAGCAGACAGAGAAATGCAGCTAGATGAATATGCTGCAGTTAGTAGAAAGTTAGCTGAAAATATTGGCATGTCTTATTTTGACCATACGACGTTTCAAGTGCACCGCTTAATGTACTTTCCCAGTTGCTCAAAAGACGCCGATCCAGTTTTTGAAGTATTTGAAGGTGAGCCTTTAAGAGTTGATGACATATTGGCTGAATATGCTGACTGGACGGATATTAGTGAGTGGCCAAGACACGAAGAGGAAAGTAAAACGCTTGTATTAAATGGGAAGAAACAGCAGGATCCTACTGAAAAGCGTGGCGTTGTTGGCCTGTTTTGCCAAACTTATGCTATAGATGAAGGTATTGAAGAATTTCTATCTGATCAGTATGAACAGGGTTCTATGGAAAACCGGTACACATACTTGCATGGCTCATCTGCAAATGGACTCGAAGTGTTTCCAGAACAAGCACTTGCTTACAGCCACCAGGACAGTGACCCTGTTGCTGATGGGCATAGTAAGAATCTATTTGATTTAGTCAGGCTGCATAAATTTGGGGATATGGATGATAACGTTAAAAAGAATACACCAAGTATCAAGTATCCTTCTTACGTTGCAATGCAAGAGTTTGTTTATGAACTTCCTGAAATTAAACGGGCGCTCATAGCCAAAAAGACAGAAAGCATTCAAAATGATTTTTCAGATGACATTGAAGATGAAGACGTGGATCCGGATGCTTGGAAGGATCAACTGTCATTTACCAAACAGGGTAATTTGATAAGTGACGCTAATAACGCAGAACTACTTTTAACTAACGGCAAACTTAAAGGGATTCTTGCTTACGATGATTTCAAAAATAGAGAAGTTATTTTAGGGGATTTACCTTGGAGAAAGAAAAATCCTTTAAGTAGTCATGAACCTTGGTTAGGTGCCGATGATGCTCAACTAAGGCACTGGTTAGGGAAGAATTATGGTTTAAAAGGTCAAGGAGTCATTACAGATGCGTTAACTTACGTATCGAGGAAAAACAGTTTCCATCCTATTAAAAACTATCTCGAGTCCTTGACATGGGACGGTGTGGAAAGGTTAGATCGTCTGTTAATAGACTATGTGGGTGCTGCAGATACGGAATACACAAAAATCGTTACACGCAAGATGTTAATCGCTGCGGTCAAACGCATTTACGCACCGGGAACGAAGTTCGATAACGTCCTCGTTTTATCAGGTGGTCAAGGATCCGGAAAGAGTGCCATCATATCAAAGATAGGCGGACCGTGGTTTTCGGACGCCTTGAAGAAATTCGACTCTAAAGAAGCGGGGGAATACCTTCAAAACTCTTGGATATTTGAACTAGCTGAGCTATCTGCCATGAACAAATCTGACGTAGAAGAGGTAAAGGCTTTTATCACGAAAACGACGGATATGTACAGGGTGGCCTACGACCGGGTTATCTCTGAGTTTCCCCGGAAATGCGTATTCTTTGGAACAACCAACAACTTTAATTTTCTTAAAGATCAGACGGGTAACAGACGCTTTTGGCCAGTGCCGGTTGACAAGAATAAAGCTATTAAGCGAGTGCTACAGGATGAAGAAAATCCAAATATACCATACTTGACAGACGAAATTGTTGGTCAAATTTGGGCGGAGGCGAAGCACTACTGTGACCAAGGCGAGGGATTGCGGTTGCCGAAACGTCTGGAAGACGAAGCGAAACGCATACAAGATGCGCACATGGAAGAGAACCCAAGAGCCGGACTGATTCAAGAGTATCTCGAGACACCAATTCAAGAAGATTTTATGGACGAGCCAGAATACAGGCAGCGCGTCTGTGCTGTACAGCTATGGGTAGAAGCTCTTGGTGGCAGAAAAAACGATCTGGAAAACTGGAAAGCCAAAGATATTGTGCAGATTATGCGGAACATGCCAGGGTGGAAAGAACTTCCCACCAGGAAAAAATTTAAAGACTACGGTCTGCAAACTGCGTTTGAAAGAGAGTAACAGGAAGATAAATCTTGCTGTTACCCGCTGATATTCGCTGTTACCAAAAAAGTATCAGGAGTAACAGCGAAATTAGTCCGCTGTTACCTTCGCTGTTACCGATTCATCCCTTGAGTCGCAAGGGATGAATCAAAAAGTAACAGGAGTAACAGCAAAATCAGTTATAAGACTAGAAGCTAATCTAAGTCCCTAAATAGGCAAAAATAGGGGGTTAAATAGACTTCAGCAGAATACGCGCGAAATGCTGTTTTGCTGTTACTTGTATTTAAAGGAGGATCTTATATGAATTACATTACGGATTTACCGTACGGTATAAGAGTTTTTGAAAATGGAAGGGTCGAACTCTTCAACCGAAATTATGAGATTATTAGAACAGTGAACCCGTTTGAAAAGGAAAAGATTGGCGTTAGCTTTTATGAGGTATGGTTTTACGATGACAGCACAAGCCCCATAAAGAATCAGCAGTCCGATACTTTTGTTCGTGAGTTATTGGAGCGGTGGGATAGAAGCCCAACAGCGCATGTAGAAAGATGGCGGGAGTTATGAAGGAGAGTCAATTGGAAAAAAGGCTGAAAGATAAGATCGAAAAACTTGGCGGACTATGTTTCAAATGGGTGTCTCCTGGAAGGAGAGGAGTGCCGGACCGCATTTGCATTTTACCTAAAGGGCGAATCATTTTTGTAGAGATGAAGGCGCCTAATGGAAGATTGAGCCCACTGCAACGAAAAAGGATTGACGAATTACGGGTCCGGGGGCAGGAAGTATATGTTTTGCATACAAGAAAAAAGGTGGACGATTTTATTGAAATGGTTGGAGGTGAGGCCCAATGAAATTTATGCCCCACCAATACCAGGAGTATGCCATACAAAAAATAATTGATACACCAGCTGCAGGTCTTTTTCTGGATATGGGTCTTGGCAAGACTGTTATCACACTTACAGCATTGGAAGAATTAAAAAATACTTACTTTGATACGGGTAAGATATTGGTCATCGCCCCTTTACGAGTAGCCCAGGATACTTGGAGCAGGGAAACTGAAAAATGGGACCATCTGCAGCACATAACTATATCTAAGATTTTAGGATCCAGAACACAGAGAGAAAAAGCTTTAAAGGCAGATGCGGATGTTTATGTTATCAATCGAGAAAACATTCCTTGGCTGGTCAGTATGACTGGCAGTAAGTGGCCATTCGATACAGTAGTGATTGATGAACTTTCCAGTTTTAAGTCTGGCAAATCTAAGAGGTTCCGGGCTTTAAGGCGGGTGAGACCATTAATGCAGCGTATCATAGGCTTGACCGGCACTCCAAGTCCTAACGGCCTGCATGATTTATGGGCGCAACTGTATCTGTTGGATCAGGGGGAGCGGTTAGGGAAAACCATCACTGGCTATCGGGACAGATATTTCATACCTGGAAAACGAGACGGCCATATAGTGTATGAATGGAAGCAGAAGAAAGAAGCTGAATCCAGGGTTTACGATAAAATATCCGACATTTGTGTCAGTATGAGCGCCAAAGATTGGCTAGACCTTCCAGAACGAATTGAAAGAGTGGTACCGGTAAGTCTGTCACCTTCTACTAGAAAAAAGTACGAAAAACTAGAAAGAGATTTACTTTTGCCATTCGAGGACGGCGACGTAACTGCAGATACTGCGGCTGTTCTATCAAATAAATTGCTACAAATGGCGAACGGCGCTGTATATAACGAGAAAAAAGACGTTCAGGAAATTCATGAGGCCAAGCTGGACGCTTTGGAGGATTTAATCGAAGCAGCGAATGGGAAAACAATTCTTTGTTTTTACACATATAAGCATGATCTATCACGGATCCAGAAAAGATTTCCGGAAGCAAAAAAACTTGAAGGTCCGGAAGATATTGCGAAATGGAATAGAGGAGAAATCCCATTGCTTTTAACTCATCCAGCTTCAGCCGGCCATGGACTTAATTTACAAGATGGTGGGCACAATGTTGTTTGGTTTGGGTTGACCTGGTCATTAGAATTGTATCAACAGGCTAATGCGAGACTGGATCGTCAAGGTCAGAAAGAAAGAGTAATCATCCATCATTTAGTGGCTGATGGAACCATAGACGAAATTGTGGCAGCGAGATTGGAAGATAAAACAGCAGGGCAAGATGCCTTACTAGAAGCTGTCAAGGCAAGAATTGAAAAGGTAAAGGGGGAATAACTTTGCACCTGACAGAAAAGCAGTTGAAGATAATCGCAGAAGTTGCCTCACAGCAGGCTGTTAAAGCATACAAAGCAGATTTAGAGAAGGTAGAAGAGGTTAGGCATGACAGGCGATTGCGGAACATAAGGTTGCTTTTAAAAAATTATAGGGCACTTATGATACATGCTGAAAAACTTAAAGATGATATTGACGACTTTGAAGAAACCTCCATACACCAATTGAATGTTTATACAGTGAGTCTAGAATCAATTGAATCGATTATGAAGAGTCAGAAGAAGACCATAGCTATGACGCAGTTTATAAAAGATAAGGTAGAAGCCTATAAAAATTCTTGTAGTAAAGAAGAATTAAAATATTATCAAGTTCTAGAGATGAAATACATCTCATCTAAAAAATATACACATCAAGAGATAGCTGATCGTATGCATGTTGATAGAACAACGGTTAGTCGATATTTAACAAGAGCAGTAGAAGATTTATTGGTTATCGTTTTTGGAGTTGAAGCTTTACATTTTGAAAAATAGGTTGCATGAAAACTGCACACAAATGCTACATTTTCTATGTTAATATGGCATTGCGGTAAAATTATACAAATATCCCTCACCTGTTACGTATCAGTACAAGTTAGGGATATTTTCCCATTTAGTTATTGCATCCTGACCGGAAATATAAGATAATAGACCTATTACATATAGGGGGGTAGTTTTTTATGAAGAAAATAACGATTTTAGTAATGTCATTGCTTGTTATTATTGGTTTAGCCGCATGTGGTGGAGAAACGGAAGGAAAAGAAGTTAGTTCTGTAGAATCCAGCGATAAAAACGATGGTAAGGAAGTAGAAAAAGAGGCAGCAGAAGAGGAAAATGAAGATTCCAAAGGAGAAAAAAGCAAAGTAGAAGAGGTTGGGAAAGTTATTGCTGATGATGATTACATAAAGGCGACATTAGTAAATGTAGAACATAATGTAGATGACACGTTCGACGAAGAAAAGTATGTTATTAATATTGATTTAGAAAATAAAACGGGAAATAAAATCATTGTACAAGCTCGTGATGTATCCATTGATGGCACAATGGTAGACGATATGGTTTTCTTCAGTGAAGAAATAGCAGGAGACAAAAATGCTAATGGGAAAATGGAAATTCAAAATTATGATGGTGATCTTCCGACAATGGATGACAACATTGAATTTGTTTTACTAGTAGCTGATGATGAATCTTTCGAAGATTTAGCAGAACATAATGTGAAAGTAGATTTTTAATTGAATAATTAATTAAAGACACTCTTCATTGTGTGTCTTTTTTATTACATAGAAAGAGGTGAGATTACGTGACAAAGAGTGACAATTATAAACCAACTGCTGCAGAAAAAAAGTTACTAGAAGTATTGATCAGTCCTGAAAATGTTGGGAAAAGTGTTACGGATATTTGTAATCTCGCCGGAGTCAGTCGAAATAAATATTATGATGCTATGAAAAAGAAGGATTTTCAGGATCTTGTTAAGAGCACAACGCTTGATTTGGTTAAAGGAAAAATAGGTAATGTTTTAAACGCCACTTACTTATATGCACTGGGAGAAAAAGGTCACCAAGATCGCAAAATTTTATTGACTATGGCGGGGTTATATGTAGATAAACAGGATATTAATCACTCTGGTTCAATCAATTTAGCTGATAAAGCTAAATTGATTGACGATTATCTAAATGGTGATACTTCATGACTCCGCAACAAAAACAATATTTAGACCTGGTTAAAACCAATCCAGTAAAATTCGGTCATTGGACAGGATTCAAAGACTTAATTGGCATTCACAATGAATGGATTAAGTCTTTTTTGTTTGTGAAAGAAGATCAAACATTACTTGCCCATAGGGGTAGTTATAAAACAACCTGCCTGGCCATCGCCATTGCATTTTTGATTGTGCTGCAGCCAAATAAGAATATTATTTTCTTCCGGAAGACAGATACAGACGTTATAGAGATCGTGCTGCAGGTACAGAAGTTATTGCTAAGTGATTATTTTAAGAAGCTAGTTTACGTCCTTTATGGCGTTGAGTTAGTTCTTTTAAAAGAGACAAGCTTTGAAATAGACACGAATTTAAAGACTAGCAGCCGTGGTACGTCTCAATTGCTTGGAATTGGTATAAAAGCATCTATCACAGGTAAACACGCTGACATCATCATTACTGACGATATTGTTAACGTTAAAGACCGTGTAAGTAAAGCCGAGCGTAAATTGATTAAGCTGCAGTACCAGGAATTACAAAATGTTAAAAATCGTGGTGGCGCTTTATAAATACAGGTACTCCATGGCATAAAGAAGATGCCATTTCTTCTATGCCCAATGTCATTAGATATGACTGCTATCAAACTAATTTGATTAATAAAGAGCAGCTGCAGCATTTAAGAGATAGCATGTCACCTTCTCTTTTTGCAGCCAACTATGAGTTAAAGCATATAGCCGATGCAGATGCCATGTTCAGTGCTCCAAAATATACAAGCGAGATAGAGTTGATCTATAACGGATTGGCGCATATAGATGCTTCCTACGGTGGTTCTGATGGTACAGCATTCACCATATTTAAAGTCATTGGGGATAGAATTATAGGCTTTGGTAAGCGTTGGGAGAAGCATGTGGATGATTGTCTTGGTGAGATTGTAGCCTATCACAAAGAATTCAGAGCCGGCACCATTCACGTGGAAAAAAATGCTGATAAAGGATATCTAGCTAAAGAATTGAACAAACGTAAGGCCTTTGCCCAGGAATATCACGAATCACAGAATAAGTTTATTAAAATTACAACTTATCTCAGGAAGTATTGGAAACAGATTGAATGGCTAGATGATACGGATCCCGAATACATTAACGAAATATTGGACTACACGGAAAATGCAGAACATGATGATTCACCAGACAGTGCTGCAAGTTTACTTAGAAAAATAAAAGGTCAATCTGATTGGCTTATTTAAAGGTGGTGAAAAAGTGGACAGATATTTAATAAGTGATAATCCTCAAGTGGTTGCCCGTGCATTGTCAAAAGCAATTCAGGAGGATAAACATTCACAGGCTAAAGATAAAGCAAGGCAAGGACAAGCTTATTACGATTACAAGCATGATATTTTAAATAACCGTATTTTTTACTTGGATGATAATGATGTGCTGCAAGAAGATACATTTGCATCAAATATTAAAATCCCTCATCCTTTTTTCACAGAGTTGGTTGATCAAAAAGTGCAATATCTGTTATCTAATCCAGTTGAAGTAGAGGTTGAGGATGAACAGTTCCAAGAATATCTAAAAGAATACTATGATGAGGACCTTCAATTATTCTTACAAGAAGCCCTAGAGGGTGCCTCTGTGAAGGGATTTGAATATGCATATGCTAGAACTACCGCACAGGATATTCTTAAATTTCAAGTGTCTGACAGTCTTCAAACCTTTGATGTGTATGACGATAACGGAGACCTTAAAGCCGTTGTTCGATATTACAACAAAGATATTACAAGAGATGGTAAAAACACACCTGTAGAACATGCAGAGGTTTGGGATGATAAACAGGTTACCTTCTACGTAAAAGACAAGAATGGCAATTTTGTTCTTGACCAAAAAAGGGAAATGAACCCTAGACCTCATATTGTAGCTATTCAAGATGATGGTCAGGTATTGGAACGCTCTTATGGAACAATCCCATTCTATAAGCTGGGCAACAACAAGAAGAATCAAACCGATTTGGAGCCAATCAAGGCACTCATTGACGATTACGACTTAATGGCTTGTTTCATATCTAACAACCTCCAGGACTTTACCGAAGCCATTTATGTAGTCAAGGGATACCCTGGGGATGACTTGAACAAGTTACGTAAGAATATCAAGGCTAAAAAGACGGTTGGCGTGAGTGAAACAGGCGGTTTAGATATTAAAACATTCAATATTCCAGTTGATGCCCGTAAGACAAAGTTAGAGATAAACAAAGATGCCATTTATAAGTTCGGTATGGGCTTTGATTCCACTCAAGTTGGGGATGGTAATATTACCAATATTGTTATTAAAAGCCGTTACGCTCTATTGGATATGAAGGCAAATAAGGCTGAAATCCGCTTACGATCGTTGTTAAAATGGATGAATGAATTAATTGTCCAGGATATTAATCGGCGTCACGGAACAGCTTATAAGGCGTCTGATATTAAAGTAACCATTACCCGTGAAACAATGGTAAATGAAACGGATCTTGTTGACAGGGCCAAAACAGAAGCGGATACCAAACAAGTTATAATTCAAACCATTTTGTCAGTTGCACCACGGCTTGATGATGAAACAGTTCTGAAAATGATTTGTGAACAGTTTGAACTTGATTGGGAAGAGGTACAAGAGCTGCTTGATTCAGAGGATTACGAAGAAGGTTTTTCTGATAATACGGATCCAGTAGAAGAAGGTGATCCAGATGCGGGAACTGGACAAGTGGCAGAAGGAGCTTGAGCAACTCTCTAATTATGCTGAGGGTGCGGTCAACAAAAAGCTGTTTAAATATTATCGTCAAGCTTTGATTGATATAAAAAAGGAAATGAAGGTCTTCATAGAAAACTATGAAACACTGTCCTTTTCCAAGCGACTGGAAGCTGAAAGGCTACTTGAAAATGGAAAGCAGATCGATAAGATTTTAAGAGAGACTTATCAGAAGGCAAATAAAGCCGTTGAGGAGTATGCAAAAGATGAAGCGGAGCGAGGTTACTATGGAACCTGGTATGCTATGGAAGGCGCTCATAATATCCAGTTAAATATGAATATGCTTCCTGAAAAATATATTAAGCAGCTGGTGCACCATCCGGTGAAAGGCAAGGTATTTTCCAAACGATTGTATCGAGACCGTGACAGATTGGCCAAAGAAACAGTCAACGCACTATTAGATGCAGCAAGAAAAGGAAAAAGTTATGCAGTTGCAGCAAAGCAGATATCTGAACTCACAGAAGCATCATATAAGCGTGCTTTTAGAATAGCCCGCACAGAAGGCGGTCGAGTCCAGTCTACTGCAAAACAGCGAAGCTACGTTGAAGCAAAGAAAAAAGGTGTGGATCTTAAAAAGAAATGGCTGTCCACTCTTGATAAGGTTACAAGAGATTCACATCAATATTTAGATGGGCAAACCGTTGATATTGAAGATAAGTTTGTAACAAAAGATGGTCATAAAGCAGATGGTCCCCGCTTATTTGGTGTAGCTGAAGAGGATATTCATTGTCGTTGTACCACCATTACAGAGGTTAATGGAATATCACCTGAACTAAGACGGGATAATGAGGGGAATGAATTTTCTTATAAGAGTTATAAGGAATGGTTTGGCTACAAGAAAAAAAGAGCTGAATCTGGTATAATTGGCTTAAATACGAAAGATGATGTGCAAATTAAAGGTATTTCAGAACATCAATTCGATAGAATGATACAAAGAAACATAAGCTTTCCCGATACGAAAGATGCGCTTATTAATCCTTTAGAGATAAAGAAAGATAAAATAGATGATCAAGGGAAGGTTTCAAGGAAATATGTTGGTGAAAAAACATCCGTTGTCATCAATCCCTTAACGGGTAATATTATTACAACACATAAAACGTCTAGTAAAACTGCTGAAAAATTAAAGAAAAGGGGTGGTAGTTCATGAGATTAGATGAAGTGTTTGATTTGAGAGAACAAACTTTTTTAAAAAAAGAATTGCCAAACTTTGATTTTGATGTTGATTACGATGATGAAAAATTAATTGATTTTGAAGATGAACTTCAAGATGTCATCACTTTAAAAGGTTTTGATGAATTTTATAACATCAATACATTTGGTAAGAAAACCGAGAAATTGCTTGATAAATATGTCGATTATATTGATAGAAAGTAAGAAGCACTTAACTGAAATTAAAAGTTAGGTGCTATTTTTATGTCCATTTTTAGGGGGTGAATTTATTGGCAATGACACCATTTGAAAAAGCTCTTCTTGGAGAGCTCAAGGGAATTCGTAAAGCGATCGAAAAAATAGATCGCAACAATGAAGTAGACATACCACCACATGAATTGCTTGCTATGCAAATGGCACAAATGCAGCAGTCGGAAGAGAAGGCAAAAGTGGTGAAAAAGGAAAAGCCTTTATACGATCCACTGGGTAGGAAAGGAGGGGTAATATGAATTTTGGACAAGCATTAGAAGTGATGAAAAATTTCGGAAAAGTACGTTTACCATTCTGGAATAAAAATACTCATGTGAGTATTGAACGGTCTGACGAATATACACATCCATATTTTGTCGTTGAATCGGATAAGGGGGTAGTTCCTTGGATCCCTACTTATCCAGAAATGCTTAGTGAAGAATGGGAAGTCGTTAAATTTTAACGGCTTTTTTATTTTGTCCTGAATATGACGTAAAAAGGTTTGCGCTGAACCGGCAGTATATCCGGCAATCCTAAGTGGAACCGACCACTATAAAAGGTATAGGAGGAATTTACCAATGGAATGGATTAAAGCAATTATTGAAAAGCATAAAAATGAAGATGGTACTTATAACATTGAGGAAGCCATGAAAGAGATTAATACGGAGTTTCCCAAGAATGCAGTGCCAAAAGATCAATATAACAATGTCGCTAACCAATTGAAAACTACGAACCAAACGTTGAAAGACCTGCAGGAGAAAACAAAGGATAATCCGGATATCCAGAAGCAATTGCAGGAAGCACAGGCCGCAAAAGAAGCTGCAGAAAAAGAATTGCAAAAGCTACAAACAGACGTGCAGCTCAAAGAAAAATTGCGTGAAGCTGGTGCAAAAGATGTTGATTATATGATTTTCAAGTTGGGTGAAATTGAAGTAAATAAGGATGGTTCTATTAAGGATTTGGATAATAAAATCAAGTCTTTACAGGAAGCTAATCCTTCCTATTTTGAAGACGAAAATGAAGAAGGAAAAGGCGGTGCTAATACACCACCAGGTTATCAGGTGAAAGACAACAAGCTAGATAAGGGTGGCCAAACCAAGACCTATACGCAAGATCAGTTGAAGAATTTAACGCCACAAGAGATTAATGATAACTGGGAAGCTGTTTCAGCTGCCCTAGCACAAGGAGGAAATGAATAATGGCATTACCAAATTCAAATTTTAAAAACTTTATTCCAACAATTTGGAGCGCACGGCTACTTGCTAATCTTGACAAGTCGCTTGTTGCGCTCCAATTCGTTAACCGTGACTATGAGGGAGAAATTCAGGCGTATGGTGATACGGTTAAAATTAATCAGCTAGGTAACATCACCATTAAGGATTACGATGGATCCGATATTGATGATCCAGAGGAAATTGATTCTACTCAACAAACACTAGTAATTGACCAGGCAAAATACTTTAATTTTGCTGTAAAAGATGTAGATAAGGCACAGGCTAACGTCAATCTATTGGATGGGTCTATGCGCCGTGCTGCATATAACCTTGCTGATGTTATTGACCAAGATGTATTTAATGTTGCTGCTACTGGTGCGGGAGTGAAACAAGGCTCTGCATCTAACCCGATTGAAATTGATGTTAAAAACGCTTATGACACATTAGTAGACCTAGGTGTTCTTCTTGACGAAAAGAATGTTCCGAGTGGTGGACGAAAAATTGCACTCCCACCATGGTTTTTAGGATTATTGGCAAAAGACCCACGTTTTACTAAAGATTTAAACGTTTTGGCTAATGGTGTTGTTGAGGGCGCAACTGTAGGGCGTTTCCAACTCTTGCAATCGAACAACCTTAAGACGGGTACAGGTGGTGCTGTACACGTTCCTGCGGGTACTACAGATGCTCTAACATTTGCTAACCAGATTGTTGAGACAGAAGCCTATCGTCCAGAGAAAAACTTCTCTGATGCAGTAAAAGGCCTATCTGTTTGGGGTAGAAAGGTTATTCAAAAGGATGCACTGGCTGATTTCGTCATCAAGCCTAAGGATCCAGAAGAAGTTGGAGAAGTAGAAGGGTAAGAGGGCTTATAATAGTCCTCTTTTTAATTGAGGTGAAAATATGATTATCTCACTTGATGAAGCAAAAAAAATAGATTCTTCTATTGATCAGGACGATCTAGACGCCTTTGAACAAGCAGTAAGAGCACTAACCAGTAATAATTTTCAAGTCAAGCAAATACGCTATCAAATTAAGTCTATTGGTGAAGATTCTATTACTCTTGATGCTGCCCTTCAAGGAGTGCGGAAAGGTGACTCAATCGAAGTTAATTATTCAATGCTAAATGATGGCGTATATGAGGTTTTAGATGTTGTTGAGGGTATTGTTACCTTGCAGGCTAAACTCTTCCCAGAAGAGCCTAAACGGGCTATTCTAACGCTTGTTAGATATCCAGCTGATATTAAGCGAGGGATTAAGAAACTCATTCAGTATGATGTGAAAATGAGCAGCAAAATTGGCGTGAAATCTGAAACAATTAGCCGAATGAGTACCACTTATTTTGATGTTAATGCATCTGATAATACAGACGGCTACCCAAAAGCCTTGCTCTCCTTTTTGGATAAGTATAAAAAAATGAGGTGGAGCTGATGCAGTCATTTGAAATTCAAGAAGAAAAAAGTATTCCAGACGGCATTGGTGGCCATATAAAGGACTGGTTTCCAGTTACGAGTGTAGAAGGGTATCTTGATTTGGTAACTGGTACTAACTTGAATCCAGTACAAAACGCTTTTATTGAAGAGTCTACCCATCTATTGATCATTCCAGAATTCACACCAGCCATAACTGACGATATGCGTATTGTGGACCAACACAACCGATTCTATTTAGTCACTTATGCTGATGATCCAGTCGGTGTTGGTCATCACAATGAGATTTATTGTAAATATGGTGGTGTGATTGATGGCAAAGGATAACTTCAGCTTTGAGGACAATTCTAAGGAAGTGAAAAATCAATTTCATGCCGTTTCAGAAGAAGCCATGCTTGCAGCTCTTTTATTGGTAGAAGGTCAAGCGAAAGCTTTAGCAGCTGTTCAAACGGGCGAAATGAGAGACAAGATTGACCATAAAATTACGAGTCAGGGTAGCAAATTAATGGGACAAGTTGGCTCACCAACAGAACATGCTGTTTATGTTGAATTTGGAACAGGTGAATTTGCAGAGAATGGGGCAGGACGTAAGGGCGGTTGGGTGTATCAGGATCCTTCAGGAGAATGGTTTTTTACCTGGGGACAAGAACCACAACCTTTTTTACGTCCTGCTTTTCGAATGACAAAAAAACAAGTTGAACAGATTTTTGGTATTAATTTTAAGCGTAGATTTGGAGGGAAATAAATGCTCCCTTTTTTACAAGAAATATATAAGCAATTTACGGAAGTACATGCAGAAAGCTACCACAATCAAAACACAGCAGATAAAGTAGTCTATCCCTATCTTACGTATGATTTCGATTCAGAAGAAATCGAAAGAAACGTAGACGGGTTCTACATTGATGTTGATGTTTTTGACAACATTGGTAGCTTCACCCGTATTTTTGAATTAGAAGGTAAGCTGAAAGACCACTTTAAAGACAAAGTTTTACTTACGGAACATAATCTATTTCGTTTTAATTTTTTAAGATCTACAGGAGTGCCTACTGGGGACAAATTGTTAAGACGTAGAAATTTACAAATTTATTGCAAGTTAGATTGGAGGAATAAATGATGGCAGGGTTAAGAAAGACAGGCTACACCAATAAAACATCTGAACGATATATCATCAATGCCGCAACGATTTACACTGGTGTAAAGTTTGAAAATGGACAATTTACTGGTGATTTACATGGTGCTACTAGTGGAGGGGTTACCTTAACCATTGAGCAAGAATATCGTGACATCGAAGTGGACGGTACTGGGCATGTGAAGGTGAAAGGCAACAAGGTGTTAGAGTCCGCTAATGCTACGATTACGGCGAACATGAAGGAAATTACAGCTGAAACAATTAGGCGATCCCTTAACGGGTCCATTGCTGATGCATCTGAAAAAGAAGCTCCAAAAGGCTATAAAGTGATTAAATCCAAGCGCTATTTAGAAGATGGAGATTACCTTGAAAATATTGCCATTGCAGGCCGATTAAGCGGAACAAATCAACCTGTTGTTGCTATTTTAGATAATGCGCTTTGTACTTCAGGCCTAGAATTAGGTACAGAAGACAATAACGAAGCTGTCATTGAACAAACTTATGAAGCTCACGCAACGGAAGAGCAGCTTAATAGTGATGAAATGCCTTGGCGCATCTACTACCCTGAGGTAAGTACAGAACCAGAACCAGAACCGGAGGTTGAAGGATAATGACATTAGAAATGAGAGAGCTAAAAGGTGATGATATCTTTACCCTTCTTGGTATTGTTGGGAAATTAGGTATTAAGGATGAGTTTATTCAGCTGTTTGAACAAAATGTAGAATCAAATGCCGATAAAATTGCTGCAATCCCTCAAGATCACAAGAAAAAAGAACCTACAAAAGCGGAGTTAAAACGAATCGAAGAAGAAAAAGCACGTTTGGAACAAGAAGCACAACGCCGAGGAATGGAAGCCATAGCGGGGTTGATGCAAAAATTACTTTTAAACATCAATAAAATCAAACCCGATATTAATAGTTTGCTTGCTGATCTCACTGGTAAAAATGAAGAAGAGATTAAAAATCTTGGTTTAAAGGAGTATTCCGGATTAATAGTTCAGTTTTTCAAAAAACCGGAACTACGAGATTTTTTCTCATCTATCGCGTCCTTACTTCAGTAGATCATGGAGAATTTAAATTTAAAGATATTTTATACAAAAGATATGGAAATCCGTTAGACCTTTTGAGTACTTTTACGCTCGAGGGACTATCGGATTTTATTTTTTATCTTTTTGACCAGGAAAATGAAGATACTCTCTTTGATATTTGGTTACACAAGGATCAGGAAAATGACTTTGCCACATTCAAGAAAAAGAATCAGAAAAAGGCTTATGTTAAGCAGCCTAAAAAACTATCAAAAGAGGAAGAAGAAGCAATTGTTAAAGCTTCCTTTCAACTCATCACGCCAAGAGGGAAAGGCGGTGACTAGATGGGTGAGATATTTAAGCTTTTCGGAACAATCGGAGTCGATACATCCGAAGCTGAACAAGGTATTGACAGTGTAACCGGAAAAGCTAAAAAATCAGGTAGTGGCATATTCGGTGCGTTTACAAAAGCAGCAGCTGGGATCGGGAAGATTGCAGCGGGTATCGGTGTATTTAAGCTAATTGACAAAGGCATGAATATGATTGTCAGTTCTACTGGTAGGGCTATATCACGAGTAGACACACTTAAGCAATTTCCAAAAGTTTTGCAACAAATGGGATATGGTGCAGACGATGCTGAAAGAGCAACCAAAAAACTGATTGACGGCATTGACGGGTTACCTACTACGTTGGATGGAATTACAGCCGATACGCAACGAATGGTTAACGTCTTTAAAGATGTTGATTTAGCTACAGACAGTACAATAGCATTAAATAACGCTTTCCTTGCAAGTGGAGCGAGTCAAGATCAAGCAAGTAGAGGATTAGATCAATACATCAAAATGTTATCCACTGGTAAAGTTAACATGGATTCGTGGCAAACACTACAAGAAACTATGCCATACGCTTTACAGCAAACAGCAGAAGCATTTAACTTTACCGGTAAGACAGCACAAAACGATTTCTATGAAGCTCTTAAAAAGGGCGATATCACAATGGACGAGTTTAATAATAAAATTATTGAACTATCCCAAAAACAAGGTGGATTTGCAGATGTAGCTAAAGAAGCAACAAAAGGGATTAGTACATCATGGGGGAATATCCAAACCGCCATTGCAAATGGTGTTGCTGGCAGTATCAAGGCGTTTGATGATTTTTTAGAGTCTAAAGGCTTGGGCGGTATATCAGGTGTATTGGATAAAGTAAAAGATGCTGTAAGTGGGGCGTTCAGCAAAGTTAATGAAATGATACCTATAGCACTAGAATGGTTTAGTAAGCTCTATACAAAAATATCGGAATCAAAAGCGTGGAACGCACTTAAAACGGGAATAGATTTCATAAAAAACTTGATTGACCAATTTGGCGGGCTTGAAGGCATCATTCAAACTGTACTGCCTATTATTCAATCTCTATTTAGTGGATTTGTAGAATTCTTTACCAGATTATTCACTGGTGATGGTAATCTCGGTGAATTTTTTGTAAAAATGATATCCATGATAAAGGCTTTAGCTATCCCGATCCTACAAGATGCAGTTTCTTTTATCCAAGGGATTCTAAGTCAGTTACAAGCATTTTGGCAAGAAAATGGCGAAAGTATTGTCGAAGCTGTTAAAAACGCATTTAGTTTAATTGCATCCATTGTTGAGTTCATAATGCCTGCAGTAAAGTTTGTTGTAGAGTATGTGTGGAATGCTATAAAAGGAGTTATCACGGGCGCACTAGATGTCATTATGGGTGCGATCAAGATTTTCAGTGGCTTATTTACTGGCGACTGGTCCAAAATGTGGGAAGGTATAAAACAGCTATTAAGTGGAGCGATTAAACTTATCTGGAATTTAATGAGTTTATCGTTTGTTGGCGGGATTCGTAAGTTATTATTGAGCCTGTCCAAGTCTGGATTAAGTATTATTAAAGGAATGGGTACGAATATACTCAACGCATTTAAAGGGCTTGGCAAAGGTGCAAGCAATACCGTGAAAAGTATGGTATCCGGAGTCGTTAATTTCTTCAAAAGTTTAGTAACTCAGGGTATCAAAAACTTTAATACGCTTAGAACTTTTGGAGCAAGCATTTTCAACGCTTTAAAACAAGTAATCAGTAATGCAATTCGCACTACAGTTAATACCGTGAAAAATCTCATTACGGGAATGGTTTCAAGGGTCAAAAGTAATTTTACCAGCGTTTTAAGCACAGCCAAAACAATTTTTAATAACATTAAGAATGCTATTACAAATCCGATTCAGACAGCACAAAAGTTGGTTAAAGCGGCCATTGATAAAATTAAAGGTTTCATGAATTTCAAATGGAGTTTACCAAAACTGAAATTACCAAAAATCAGTATTGATGGGAAATTCAGCTTGTCCCCACCAAGTGTACCGAAGTTTGGCATTAAATGGTTTGCTGATGGTGGTATTTTGACCAAGGCAATGGCATTTGGAATGAATGGCAATGATGTCATGGTTGGCGGTGAAGCCGGAAAAGAAGCTGTCTTACCACTTAATAAAGAAACTTTAGGTGGAATCGGTGAAGGTATTGCCAAAACAATGCAGGGTGGAACAGAATACATGAAAGAGTTGCTGATCGCAACTCTTCAGCAGAATGAGATCTTGTTACGGTTACTTGAAAAGGATGTCCGGCCCGTTATCGATGGAAGATCACTAGGGAGGGGCTTGGAACCGATTATCACAGAAATACAAGATCGGAACAAGAAAGTGGGGGATGATTTTGCCTAAGAGAACGTTTAGTTTTAATGGCATAAGTAAGGATTGGTTGCTTTTGCTACGGGGCCGAACTAAGCCCCCCTTTGCCCCCAGAAGAAGAAACATACTAACCGTAAAAGGCTATCCTGGTGGGTATTTGGAGTCCACTGAAGTAGAGCCTTTACTGATAGAACTACCAATCGGATTTAAAGCAAGAGACGATGAAGACGCACTAAAAAAAGCAACGGAATTGGCCGAATGGTTGTTAACTGATGAACCTGCTCCTTTGGTGCTTAGCGATGAGCCAGGGCGAACTTATTATGCGCTTGTACAGGATACCATTTCAGATTTTGAGGAAATTGGGGAATTGAGACAAGGGAAAATTCATTTTTTATGTCTGGATCCATATGCTTACGGTCCTGAAAAAACCCTAACTTTTCCAGCCGACATTGTAACCGTCAAAAACCAAGGCACAGCGGAATTAGACCCGATCTTTGAACTCACGGCCAAAAAGAAAACAACCTTTGCCATGATCAGCAACGGCGATGAGGAATATAATCTAATCGGTAAACCCGCGGATGTGGATGAGCAACTGGTCAATGAGAAATCTTTAATTTTTGACGAACGGGGCGACACCATAAATACCTGGACCTCTGCCGGAACATCCGTAGATGGCGCTGGCAAAGTGACGGGAACGCTGGTTGCGGATGGTACCGGTATTGTCGTTGGAAACTATGGTACAGTTGATAAGGACATATGGCACGGTCCGGCGTTAATGAAAGAGATCTCACCTATTCAGGACTTTGAAATTGAAATGCGTTGTCGTGCTGAAACGACAAGCCCAAATCAGACGTACCGCATTGAATTTTACTTATTCGACGAGAATATGAACGTACTCGGCAAAATGGCGATATGGGACAACTCTTCTGCACGAATCCAGTATGCGGCAGAGGCTAGATACGGGCCATTCCTTGGCCATACCATTCACTATCCAATATATTCGGGCAACTATTTAAAATTAGAAAAACATTTCCATGGCATGGTTCGCATGAGACGTATCGGGAAACGGTTTGAATTTTATGTAGCACGACTGATGGAGGGTGAGGGAGTCAAACATTATGACACCTTAACAAAAACCTATAACGATGTGGCGAACGAGTACCAGGGCAAGCTTAAATATGTACAAGTCCACATAGGCAAGTACAGGGGAGCCAGCAATGCCAATTTGCCTAGGATAAATGCAATCAAGGCATACAAACATACAACGGCAAAAGTCGATCAGACGCCCTATATTTTGGACGCTGGGGATGTTGTAACGTTTGACCATAAATCCAAAGATATTTTGTTAAACGGAGAATCAAGAAAGGACCTTAAGAATTTCGGGGGTTCTTTTTTTAAGCTTAAAGAAGGTGAAAACATGTTGATGGTTACGCCTGAAAATAGTTTTGATACGAAAGTGAAATTTCAGGAGAGATTTTTGTAGGGGGAGGATACTATGTCCCAAATCCACATTTTAGATGGCCAGAATGATTTAATATTAGATTACGTTCAATCCGATGACATCATAGACGAC
The DNA here is from genome assembly GCF_022867885.1 of Lederbergia sp. NSJ-179. Taxonomy (GTDB): domain Bacteria; phylum Bacillota; class Bacilli; order Bacillales; family Bacillaceae_C; genus Lederbergia. Next base: position 39,006 of record NZ_JALIFP010000003.1, read on the forward strand.
AACCATAAAAAATCATTAAAGGATACGCTAGAAACCTATGACTTTATAGCCATTGGCAACCGTAGCTATACTGAATATCTCGAAAAAAGAAACCGTCTCATCATACCAGATGAAGACGATTCTTTGGCTGAATTCGTTATTTTTGAAGCGGCCCGATATAAAGACACGGAAGGTCACAAGGTACAAGCCTTTGCCCATGCGAGTTATTTGGAATTAAAGAAAGCAAATATCATCTACCCTGATAAGCAAGGTAAAAAGCGTACAGCTTCACAACACGCAGGCTTTGCCCTAAACGATACGGGCTGGCAAGTCGGCACAGTCGAAGCCAGTGGAGAAAAAACACTCTCCATCAGTGCACACACAAGCCCATATGAATTTTTGAAGCATATTGCTAAAGAATTTAACGTTGAATTGCGCTTCCGTGTCGAGCATGACGGAACAAAAATCACAGGGCGATATGTCGATCTGCTCCAACGTGTAGGTGTATGGCGTGGCCGTGAAGCTGAATTCGGGCGTGACTTAGACAGCATTAGAAGGGTAGAAAAGCAGGACGTTGTAACAGCTCTGCTTGGCTTGGGTCCTGAACGTGAAGACGGAACCCGCATTGAGGTACTTGTCGAAGACCTTGACGCCTTGGAACGCTGGGGTAGGCTTGACGAAAATGGCAATTTGAAACACTTAATTGAACCGTATGAAATCGAATCCGAACGATCCGATATGACCGAAACGGAAGCAAGGCAGTACACGAAAACAGCCTTGAACAAGCGTATCAACACACAGGTCACTTATGAGACGACAATCGTGGACCTTGAAAATGTCCCGGGTCTTGAAAACGAAAAAATAAGGTTTGGCGATACGATACGCATTAAAGATACGTCGTTTATTCCGCCTTTGTATTTGGAAGCCCGAGTATTTGAGCAGGTCCGATCTATTAAGACTACAGCCAAGAAAGACATAAAACTTGGTGATTTTATTGAATATACCAAGGAAGATGTCAACGCCATTTGGAATCAGCTTAAAGAGCAGATTAAAAATCGTGTAAGCTACTATGAAATGGTGGAGCACACATATGATAGATTGACCATCGATGGTAAGGATGAAACGGTGTTTGAAAAAGGCAAAACCTTTGCGGAAGCAACTGGAATCGCCGCTGAAGAAAACGCCAAAAAATATGCCGAAACACAGGACGATCAATTAAAAACGGCCGTTGAAAAATATGCTGATACGAGGTCTAACCAAGCCCAAAAAGCCGCAGAGGCAGTAGCAAAAGCTGAATCCGAATTAGCGGGATTACAAGCCAAGGCATACGCCGATGGAAAGATATCCGAAGAAGAAGCAAGGGCTATCGCAGACGCAGAAGAGAAGCTACGACAAGCTAAAGCCCATGCGGAAACCGTTGCTGAACAAAAGGCACAATCTGCCCTTGATCAAGCTAAAATCTATTCCGTTGCCAAGACGGTGTATGAAAACAAAATGAAGGAAATTGCGGAGGATATAGGCGAAAGGGCACCGATTGAGTATGTGGACGGGCAGATCGTACATGCGATTGACAATTTGGAGATTGGCGGGAGGAATTTATTAAGAGGAACTTCGTCAGAATACGCTAACCGAACATTTTCTGGTTGGGGAGATTTTGTATCTAATAACGCTAATATGGACATTCCGGTAGAAGCCGGAGAAATATATACTTTTAGGGTCTATCTCGAGAATGATAAAAACAATACGGTTAATGTTGGCGTAATGGCTAGATTAATGACATCTCCTGGCAATATTACAGGGAGAAAAGAGTTTTCTGACCTAACGATTAAACCGGGAGAAAAAGGTTATTCGGTTATAACTTTTACAGTTCCTTCTGGTTTTCATTATTTAAGGCCCTTCACAATTAGGGCGAATAGTAATAGTGGTTCTGAACAAAAAGTTAGCTATAAAAACGAAAAGTTAGAGATAGGTAACAAAGCAACCGACTGGACACCAGCCCCCGAAGACATGTTTTCTGAAATCGAAAAGAAAGCCGATGGCGACACAGTCTACACGATCGAAGAATTAGACAATAAATTTTTGAACTACGTTGGCATTACACAGTATACCGCAGACAAGGACGGAATTATAAAAGATTTAAAAAGTCATGGTACTCGTATTGGACAGAATGAAAAGGCCATTGGATTGAAAGCTGACGATACGAAAGTGAATCAGATTAACAATTCTTTAACTCAAAAAATCGGGAATGTAGAGGTTAAGGCTGATCAAGTAACTACGAGAGTAGGCAAGGTTGAGGCTGAGGTTGATGGATTGGAGTTTGGTGGGAGAAACTTAATCCCAAATACTTCTAATGAGTTTAAGAAGGCATCTTGGACTAGTTGGAACGTGTATGCTTCTTCAACAGGCATTCCTGTTTCTCCTGGTGAAACAATAACAGCGCGTGTCTATTACAAAGATGTTGTTAACATAGGTGCTACATTACGATTCATCTATTATAAGACAGATGGTTCTTATGTGGAGTCTCCAAATGGAAATACCATTGACGTTGGAGAAGAGGGGTACTCTGTACTAACTCATAAAGTTCCGACAAATATCGTCCGTTTAAGTGTTTCCCTTAGAAGGGTTTCTAATTCGGGAACAAGTTCAGCACAATATAAGGAATTTAAACTTGAGAAAGGTAGTAAGCCAAGTGACTGGACACCTGCCCCCGAGGACACCGACGGAAAAATAAACACAGTCAGCGGTCGAGTCGAAACAGCCGAAGGTGAAATCAAAACCCTTGCCGGAGAAGTCGCACTCAAAGCAAACGAAACAGTCGTTGACAGCTTAGAAAAACGTGTCACATCCGCAGAGGGCGAACTGAAAGTCCTTCCTGGTCAGATTAACGCAAAAGTTTCCAAGGATGGCGTCATCGGCGCATTAAACCTAACGCCTGAAACAGCGCTCATTGATTTTAAACGCGTCAAAATGACTGGCGAGCTCGAAGCTAAGCACATTAAGTCGTTGAAAGGCTTAAATATCAATAATCAATTTGTCGTTGACGCAAACGGCAAAGTCACCATCGGCAACCAGCGAATCACAATCGATGACAAAGGCATACAGATTCGGAGACCGGACGGGGCAGTAGCAATGGATGACGGGATGATGCATAATGCTTATTCAGTTAGCGGAAATGACCCGCATTATATGAAGGCAGGGATATCTGCAGGTAAGTATAGATACAGAGCTTTTAAGACGGACGAGGGCACAACGTGGTACTGTATTAAAGGAACTTTGGATGGGAGAGGAGACCCGGACGATGCAGATGTACGAGACCCGACATCAGGCGCAATGGTATTTCAGCGGTATGAATATATCCACTCTGCCAGATATTTTGTCTTAAGTTTGTGGGTACCCGGTTCGGCTGGGAAGTTTTCCGTGCATTTTTTTAAAGATAACTCGGATAATCTTAATAATAGACTTTATTGGAAGATTTTAGAAAAAGATTTCGCTGGTGAGCACCTTTGCATAGTAGATGTAGGCAAACCTAGCTTTACTAGAAAAGAAATGTATGTGAAATTCGGTTGGGCTAACAGTTGGGGTCCAGCAAGCGAGAAAGTAGAATTTCGGATACAGCGTGTCATTCAAACGGACTTTGTTTAAGGGAGGTATTATGGGTGGAGATTGAAACGTTTAAAGGTAACCCTGACGGCAAATATGTCAAGGTGTTCTTTGCTGTAGAGGACGGCAATGTCGTAGGAGTGACTGTTGGAAATCAAGCCATACCCGTTGAACAGGGTTTCCAGTTTTTCGTAGAGCCACATGTCGCTCTACAAATTGACAAATGTGAACTATATATGGACAGCTTTGCGCCGCGGTTACGGGTAATTGAAGGCGAAGAATTAGAGGTTCCGGATGAAAAAGAAAAGCGCATCCGGGAACTGGAAGAGGAGCTAGAGAGATTGAAAAAAGAAGCCTAAGAGGGCTTTTTGTTTTGGGAAGAATTAAAGATTATCCCTCCTTTAGCCGAAAGTAATAGAGAGGAGGGATTTTTAATGTTTGAAAAAGCCAATAATAAACTTTTGAATATTGCAATTTCCGAAACTGGTCTTTATGAAGGTGCTTTTGGTGGGATTTTCACAACTGATTCAGAGTTATTGCCAATAAGATCTTTTTCAATTTTTATGGCAATCCTAACACCTTATTATTCGAATTCCGAAAATAGGGATACTATAGACGAATTTATTAAAAAGGCAGAAGGAGTATTTAATTCTGGATTCGGGATGATAAGTATGCAGGGAGAATATGAAAGATTGGTAAATAATTTAGATCAATTATTAAAGACTCTAGAAAAATAATCTAAATTAAAAACAGGCAAAGCATCTCACACGAGGTGCTTTTTTATTTTGGTTAAAAGGGACTCCATTCAGGGGTCCTTTTATTTTGTAAAAAAGGAGATGGAGAAAATTGGATAAACTTTTCAAAGGAACTGTAACAGTACTAGGTGCATTAGCAGGTTATTTATGGGGGTGGACACCGTTGTTACCAATCTTGTTAGTGTTTGTAATCTTAGATTATATCAGTGGCATCATGGCAGCAGGAACGGAAGGAAAACTATCTAGCAAGGTTGGATTCACGTCCATTCCAAAGAAAATTATGATTTTTATGTTCGTAGCTATCGGTCATTTAATTGATGGAGCGCTTGGAGATGCCCACATGTTTAGGGATGCGGTCATCTTTTTCTATCTAGCGAATGAATTGTTAAGCATTACTGAAAATGCTGGGCGTATTGGGTTACCAGTCCCGGAGCAACTAATACAAGCGATTGAAGTATTAAAAGGAAAAAAAGGAGACGATAAATAATGAGTACAGCAAACTTTTTAAATAGTATTAAACCAGGTGCATTACAGTTATGGAGTAAATTTGGTATTCTGCCATCTGTGGCAGCAGGACAGGCAGCGTTGGAATCTGCTTGGGGTAAAAGTGGACTGGCTGTTAATTACAACAACCTATTTGGCATTAAAGGTTCCTATCAAGGTAACTCTGCCATGCTCAACACTTGGGAAGTATATGGCGGTCAGCGCTATGACATTAAGGCTGGCTTCCGCGCTTATCCTAACTGGTCAACAAGCATTTTGGACTATGGGGTCTTTTTGACTGTTAACCAACGGTACAAGGCGGCCATTAATGTAAGTGACTATAAAAAGCAAATTACAGCCATTCACAAGGCCGGATATGCTACAGATCCACAATATGCTAACAAGGTTATTAGCATAATCGAAAACTATGGTCTAGCAAATTGGGATAAGGAAGTTCTAAATAAGAAGGAATCACCAAAGAAAGAAACCACTTCAGCAGATACTTATAGAGTAGAAACCACGTTAAACGGATATAAAACAGCTGCAGATGCAAAAGCACGTAAGAATAAAGCTGGTGCCGTTAAAGCAGGCTCCTATTATGTATTTAATAGATCAGGTGGCATGGTCAACGTAACTACCAAAGCAGGCGTACTAGGTAGCTGGATTAATCCAGTAGATAACAAAAAGGCAGCCACTCTAAAAGTTGGACAAAAAGTAAAAATTAAATCCAGTGCCAAAAAGTATTCTAGATCAACGGTTACTATTCCTGCTAAATATAAAAATAAATCTTATACGATTCAGCAAGTCGCCAATGATGATGTTCTTATAAAAGAGCTTTATAGCTGGGTTAAAAAGTCGGATTTACAGTAAATAAAAAAAGCGACCCACCTTATGCAGGTGGGTCGCTTTTTTTTAAAAGGTAAGAAAGTATAAAAATTGTCTAATGTTTGGATCTAGCTCCAGCGCCTAGCCCCTCGAGGTCAAATAACCCTGAACCTATGAAGGGAAAGATCGCCCTTCCTAGGTTCAGGAACATTTGCTTGTCGGGGCTGACCAAGGCGCTTGCGCTTTTCTTATGGTTTAGGAAACTATAAAATTCTTGCTTGTGGATAAGTTCTAATAGTGGGTATTGACGTCTGGCTCCAGCGCCCAGCGACTAGCAAACTTTCGGTGCCTTCCTACGATAAGTCAACATCAACTCGCCTTTCAGGCTCACTGTGTTTCCTTTATCTCGTCAGGCCCCTAAAAAGTTTGTACGTCGCTAAACGGGCGCTTGCGCCTTTGTTCTTTAACAGATACTCATTCTATAACATGAAAATATTTGAAAAGCAACTATATATTGTGTTATTTGATAGTAAGATAGCTGATTTATATACAGTATGTTGTGTTTCTAGTTTTCTGAGAATATGGTATACTTCTATATAAATTGGTTTTCAAAAATTATTTGCAAATGAAAGGATATACTATGGGTGACAAAATAACTTTAAATTTTGATGAGTCTGGTAATCTAGGCAAAAAAGGAAGATACTTTGCAATTGCTTGTATTGAGATGACCAATACAAAGCCGCTACATAATGTCATGAAAAATAAAGCTATCCTGAAAACAAAAAGGAAATTTCCCGAATTTGAAAAATTCGATGAGATAAAGGCAAGCGATGCATATCCAGCTATTAAGGATTACTTCATTAGAAGAATAGCTTCAAAAGATTTAAAAATAAGGTATATCGTTGCAGACCTTCAACACGTGAAAAAGCAACTTCTTGAGGATGAAAATCTACTGTATAATTTTATGTTGAAATTTGTTATTGAGCCAGTCGCAAAGCGTAAAGGGCTTAAACAGATGAGCATAAATATTGATAAAAGGACAATTAAAGTTCAATCCATTAATTCTTTTGAAAATTATATAAAGATTCGCTTGAATTATGAATTGAATTTAGATATAAGAATTGATGTGAATTATTTAGAATCACAAAATTCATATGGAATACAGGCTGCAGATTTTATTGCTAATTCGGTGTATGCTAAATATGAGTTTGGTAACGATTATTATTATAATTTATTCAAGCATAAAATTGTTCAAAGTGAGTTATTTCCAAGAAAATTTTTCGGGCAGAGTAAAGTTGTGAATTTTTGACGCATTTTTTATAAATTATTTTAAACACTTTTTTGTTTACAATTAGAAACAAAACATGTATTATAATTATTAACAGATACATGCGTGAGTAAACCCTATATATCCGTGTGAAAGTACCGACACATAAACTGCCTGCGTGGTAGTCGGAATATTGGTATCGCGCATTGTCACCCAAAAAATCTAAGGACCATGTATAATTGGTCTTTTTTTGATTAAAATTATACTATGACAGAGTAAGCCCAATAAAAATGTGTGAAAATATTTAGGCACATAAGCAGTCTATGTGGCGGCCGTTTTATTGGCATCTGTTTAAGTATAAAAATTAGAGCATCAATATTGATTATAGAACCCCGTCATTTATTGGCGGGGTTCTAATATAGAAATCGTGTGACCGACGTGTGACCAACGAGTGACTAAAAGTGACAAAAGCATATTTTTAATGGTCAATGATGACATTTTCAAAAATGATAAACACCATTAAATCACGGGCTTGACAAACACTTACAAACCTTGAAACCATGTAGTTTAATCATGGTAAGGATGAGGTCGCCGGTTCAAGCCCGGCTGGAAGCTTTAAAACAATAAATAAAGCGATTCTTGGTTATTCCAAGGGTCGTTTTTTTGTCGAAAATTTTAGGGTTTGCCGACATTCTGCCGCTAGCTCGTTGTTTTAGAATCGGGGCGTGCCACTCACGCCCCGAATGGATTATAAAATCGACTTCCATCATAAAAAGTAATCACCAGTGAAAGAACGAAACCGATTCCTACCAAAATAAGGGTCACATAATCTATCCGTTTAAAGGGTCGACCACTGTACCAGGAGCGCTTTTTGTTTTTGCCAAAACCACGGAGTTCCATGGCGTTGCTGATGACTTCGATGCGGTCCAGACTGGATAGAATCAACGGTATGACGATGGATGCAATGTTTTTGATTCGTTTGCCTATTTTTTCTTTGCGCGACATATCGATTCCGCGGGCTTGTTGGGTGATGGCGATATTATGGAAGTCGCGTTGGATGTCGGGAATATAGCGCAAGGCTAGTGCTACGGCATATGAAATTCGATAGCTGACTCCGATTCTATTCAGTGATGCCGCGAACTCACTTGGATGCGTCGTCACGATAAACAAAAGAGCTGCTGGAATGATCGTAAAATATTTAATGGTTATATTAAATTGGTAAAATAGTTGTTCCCACGTTATGTTATATCTTCCAATAATTTCGAAAAGTACGTGGTTTGTCCCGTAAATCTTTACCCCTTCTTGTGGTGAAAAAATATAGATGGCGATATTATTAATCAATAAAAATGCCAAAATAAGAATCAACACGAAGGAGATTTCTCGAATTTTTACCTGTGAGATGATAAAGATCGCTATGCTTGCTATAAATAAAAATAGCAACACTCGTGTATCGTACGTAAGCATGGCAGCAGTAGACCATAAAATAAAGCAAATCAATTTTGTTGCACCGGTCAGTCGATGGATAGGAGAAGGACGGTCAATATATGCGAGCATTTCTACTGCCATACTTTTCTAACCTCCTTATCGAAGGCAATAAAACGTCCGACAAATTCCCTCGGTTCTTTGATTCCAGCTTTAATAGCCAAATCGAATAAAGACGTTTCCTTCAAATTAGCTTTTTCGATTACGCTTCGACTGGTCAGAATGTTCGCCGAAGTATCATCGGCTATTTTTTCTCCACCGGCAATGACGATAGCTCGGGGTGTGTATTCGAGCATTAAGTGCATGTCATGAGTAATCATTAAAATTGTGATGCCTTGTTCATTTAGTTCCGATAAAAATTCCATGATTTCTGTGTAGTGCTTAAAATCTTGTCCTGCGGTGGGTTCATCTAAAATAATCAATTCGGGCTCCAATACTAGAATCGAAGCGATGGTGACACGTTTTTTCTGTCCGAAACTAAGGGCAGAAATTGGCCAGTTTCGAAAAGGGTAGAGACCACAGATTCGCAATGTTTTTTCAACTCGTTCTTTTATTTCATCCTCAGGTATGCCACGCAAGACCAATCCTAACGCCACTTCTTCAAAAATCATATGCTTTGAAATCATTTGATTTGGATTTTGCATGACAATTCCAATTCGCTCGGCCCGTTCTTTAATTGTATCATTCGTAATATCTACACCTTTAAAAAGAATGCGTCCGGAATTCGGTTTAACAAATCCACAAATAAGACTAGCCAGTGTTGATTTTCCGGCACCATTTTTCCCGGCAATGCTAACCATCTCGCCTTTTTCAATGGAAAAAGATACGTTGTGAATCGTTTCACGACCTGGTGAATAGCTAAAATGAATGTTTTCCAGTTCTAAAATTGAATCGGATTTCTTTTTTCGTTCGGGAGGGCTAGTCGATTCGAACCAAGAGAGCAGCTTGTCCTTATTGACTGTAAATGTGTCGATATGAGAAGGTTTCGATTCAGCTGTCACGTCGGACCCCGCGTATTTTGCTGCTTTTACATAAAGTGGTTCGCGAATATTGCATTCTTCTAGAATAGTAGAAGCAAGCAACTCATCAGGAGTGAGGTCGGCTACAATTCTCCCTTTATCTACCACCACTATGCGATCGACAGGGCATTCCAATACGTCTTCAAGGCGATGCTCAATGATGATGACTGTCGTATTTGTTTCCTTTTGAATGCGATCAATAAGGTGAATGGCATGTTTTCCAGTTGTTGGATCAAGATTAGCGAGCGGTTCGTCGAATAACAAAATATTGACATCATCCACCATAACACCAGCCAACGAAACACGTTGCTTTTGCCCACCTGACAATTGATAAAGGGAGGATTGTAAGTATCCCTCCATATCAACCATTTTAGAAACGTCTTTTACGATTGCGGACATTTCGTTTTGATTCCGTACATCATTTTCAAGAGCGAATGCAATATCCTCGCCAACGGTAAGTCCAATGAATTGCCCATCAGGGTCTTGTAAAACGGTCCCGACCATTTTGGAGAGTGAAAAAATATCAAGGTCTTTTGTTTCGTTCCCCATAATTTGTAAACTCCCGGTAATATCCCCTTTATAGGAAAACGGAATTAGACCGTTAAGGCAGTGACCAATCGTACTTTTTCCAGAACCGGAAGGACCAACAATCAGCACTTTTTCCCCCTCATAAATCGTTAAATGAATGTCATGAAGAGTTGGATCCACTTGGGTGCGATATTTAAAAGTAAAATGTTCAAATTGAATTACAGGCTTTTTCATTTTGATCTCCTTGACTACATTTAAAACGAGGAAACCGATTTTCGATTTCCTCATTATATTATATTATAAAAATCATTATTCTGCTTTCAAACTTCCACTCTTTACCCTTGTTTTTGCGTAAGCAGCGAGTAAGATGGTGCCAAGTATAGCAACGGTTACGCTATTCATGAGTCCAATTACAATACCTTGTGTCCAGACTTTGTTGGCGGGTTCAGCGTAAATCAGTATGTCGAGTATTGGGGCAAGCAGGGCCCAACCGATAATTTGGATTGTAGCCTGGATTATATTAAATGAGATAATTTGTTTTTTTCCAAACTCTCCTGATTCAATATTGATTCGTTTTCCGGCAAATCCGATGAAAAATCCTACTAATGCCGAAATAACGACCCAGCTCCACCAAATAGAACCCCACATAATCGAGTCTAACAAAGCATGACCAATCAACCCAATAAGACCTCCAGCAATTGGCCCAAACACTACGGCCATTAAAGCTAAAAATGCATAGTTCGTATTAAGATTAGTATTTGGTACTCCCGTCGGTATTGAAGCAAACCTTCCTAAAATAACAAATACAGCCGCTCCAATCCCGATCGCAACAATCGTTTTAATCGCTAAATTTTTCCCCACTTGCCCCATCTCCCTTTTTGAATTTTTACTTTATTATGACATCCTCAATTATATATGACTTTTGGCACCTTGCGTAGTGCTATTTTCCAATTTGCCCCTGTTTCGATGTGGTACGCTTTGGCAAATGAACCTTGGTTGATGGCTATTCCCAGATTATCAAGTGAATTTACATAGATTAATGGTTCACCTAAATGGCTATCAGCAAAAGAACGCCCATACGTCATGATATTTTTGTACACTTGACGTGTATCATTTTGAATCGTCACTTCCAAATTGTCTCCATATTCGACTCCTAATTGGAGGAAGAGTTTTCGGCTAATATTCGTCCAAAGATTACCAAAACGAATATCAAGAATATCAATATTGCCAGTAACCGAAGTTTCATCAATGGCTGGCTCATATTTTCGGAGTTCAATAATGGAATCCACAGGAACTTCCGGACCTACTTCTTCAAACGAAATAACGCCAGATGCAAGTCTCGCTCCTGTATAGGCATAGACGTCGCGTCCGTGAAATGTATACGATTCCCCCGATTTTGGCAAGCGATTGACAGCTTCATCAATTATTCTTACTTCAACAATGCCAATTGTATCTTTTATATGGGTTAACGTTCCATTATCAGGAGTGACGACGTATTGACCTTCATCCGTTTTCGCCACAATGCTGCGGCGGTCTGAGCCAACTCCTGGATCGACAACCGATACGAAGACCGTTCCTTCCGGCCAATATGTGATGGTTTGGTAGAGACGGTATGATGCTTCCCATATATTATATTGCGGAATGTCATGAGTTAGGTCAAAGATTCTAAGTGTCGGATCGACTGAAGTCGCCACACCGTACATAGCACTGACGGCACCGTCACTTAAACCGAAATCTGTTTGAATCACTAAACTGTTTGTCATTGTAAATTCCTCCAATTGGATAAAAATGTTTTAGAAAATCAAAAAACCACGCCCGTATCTTTATAAAAAGATAAGGACGTGGTTAAATTTCACGTGGTACCACCTTAATTCACTGTTTGCTCGCACAATACAGCCTCTGCAAGTACTGGAGCCCAAATACATCATGGCTCGAAATACTGTGGTATGGATAACGAGTACCAAATCTCGTCGGCACCTAATGATCCATCATTGGACGTTCAGCTTGCAACTCAGAGGCCATTGTTCAGATCATGATTTTTGCTTCTTTTCAGCTACCGAAGCTCTCTGTATAAAACCCGTAATCCTACTTCTTCTCTTCATCGTCTTTGGAAAAAGTTAAGTATATGGTTGAAATTGATTATAAACATAAAAAATGTAAAATGCAAGAGGGAAAGTGAAAAATATTACGGTTTGAAAACTGATGAAGTAGGGAGGCAATTCCGGATACAATCAGTCTCCCACTTTATTTTACATTTCCATAATACGGCCCAACACCATTCTGTCCCTCCATTTCTAGCAGTTGGGAAACAGTCACGAATTGGTATCCTTGGGATTCCAACCAGTCCAATAGTTGAGGTAGAGCATCAGCGGTTGATGGGTGGATGTCATGCATTAGCACGATGGCGCCTGAAGTGATTTCTTTTTGAATTTCGCTGATCACTGCATTGGCATTCCGGCTCTGCCAATCGAGAGAATCGACCGACCAGAGAATGAGCGTGTCGCCTTGATTGGCTACATCATTGATGACTGCATCGTTGAATGCTCCATAGGGTGGACGGATGAAATAGGGCCGGATACCTGTTGCCTGTTCAATACTGTCGGCCGATTGACCGATTTCGTTACGGATTCCTTCTGGATCAAGCGTTGACAAGTCAGCATGATCCACAGTGTGATTGCCAATTTCATGACCGGCTGCCGCAACTTGCTGAGCTGTTTTGGGAAGAGCTTCGACCCGGTTGCCAAGCATGAAAAAGGTTGCCTTGGCATCATGCTGTGCCAGTGTATCTAGAACCCTTGGTGTCACGTCTGAGCTTGGTCCATCATCGAATGTTAGGGCCACATACTTCCCTTCATGGGTAGGCGAATTTTTTTGTTGTTTTGCTCTTTCTTCCGCTTTCCGTTTCTCTTGCTCTTTGCGTTGCTCTTTCTCCTTGCGAATCCGCTCCTTTTCCGCTTCAATGGTGTCATTCTTTTCTTGCTTTTGTTCAGCCGACATATCGATAATTTCGGCAATATCGTCGGTAAAGTGTAGGTATAATGATTCAATTGGGATCGGTGCTTTCAAAGTTGTCGAATCATCATCAATATACAACGTGAATGCCTTCTGGTTAACGGCCCAGTTCCAAGCAGACGGGTCGCTGAAAAAACGATCAAGCGCATCGTCACTTACAGAAGAGTCCTGTTTAACTAGAGAAGCTTTCATCTGTTCGCGAAGTGTCTTCACTGTCGCATCATCCATTTTCAGAATATCATCCAGTTTCAGCTCTCGCTCATGCTTGACATCAATGGTAAATACTTTTGTTTCGGTGCGCTGATCAGACTCCTCCTCGGTGAAAATGAAGTTATATGAATCGCTGGCTATTTGTTCAGTTATTACACTGATCTTTAGGGAAGGAGCTTCTTCTTTGGAGTCCTCCGATGTATCGGCGAATTGGTCTATGAAACTATCTTTTTGGCTATCAATCCAATTCCGTAGTATATCGTTAATGGTCGCACTTTTCGTAGATGGTTGCTGGACCCGTATTTGATAAGCACCACTTACCTTCATTTCGATTCCCATGCTGATATCGGGATACTTACTTGGTAACTTATCTTTCAATTGTATATCTGTTTCCCGATTGGGTAAATTTGCCACAGTTTGTGTTTGACCACTCACCAAATGGCTTATACCAGTTAAAAACAATCCCATAATAGCAAGAATGACTAGCCAACCCAACGGTTTAATTCTCCTTAACATCTTGACGCCCCCATTATGTATCTATCAATCTCTCTTTTTGAACATCCTCTTTTATCCAAAAATTCAACGTTATTCGACAAAATTTAGTTAGAGTTAGACGGACCCTTCCAAAGAAGCAGAAAAAAAGTCAATACCCGTATGGAAGTGACCCCCGATTAAATTGGGGCCACTCCACAACATATTAATGTTATTTATACAAAAGTTAGTAACTGTTATCTCTAATTATCTCGTATACAAAATCCCAGACATTATAGCTTAGATCCTTTACTCAAAATGTACCGCCATATTGAGCGCGGTCATCACGTCATCTGTTTGATCGATCATATAAACTGTCTTATACCTTTGCCACATGATGCGGGTGTCGTTCTGATCAGCATCCAGGTGGGCATAGCCGTTTGCGTGCGGGATGGGTAATGCCTCTTCCGTGAGATACCTTACCACGGTTTTTGCGAGGGATACATTATTTTCGGAATGCTCTGTGCTACTCTTGACAGAAAGGGCCCAGCGCCCGACGTTCCAACTTGTATGCAGACTACCTGCGGCTCCATCTTGATAACCAGTCATGCCATACCCAAGGTCAATACTTTTACCGCCCAGTTTACTGAAGTTTTCGTAGGCAATTGCTTCATCAGCCTCTTCCTGGGTGTTGTATTCCTTGATCGATACGCGCCCGACTACCTTTGCTGGATTATCGTTACGGTACAGTTGCTCGTTGTTGATCGGGATTGGTTTCGTATGTTGGTAAAAAATAATCTCGGCATTTGTTGCATTTGAATTAGTGGTGGCAGTTAAACGGTAACCATCCTTCAGTGGTACCTCTGTTGGTAATTTGATATCCAAGTCTGTTTCCATTTGTCCTTTCACCACATTCATGATCTCTTCCTGTGTCAAAAAGCGTTCCTGAGATCCATCTGAATGGTCTGTGTCATTCGAATCACTACCCTCAGGTTCTTTTTGCTCATCTGAAGCATCTGGCTGCTTTTGGGTATTTTCGTTATCCTGTGAATTGTCTTTGTCCTTCTCTGCTGCAGAATCTTGGTTGTCTTGAGCAGTTGAGTCATCAGGATTGTTAGCTGGCTCCTTCTTATCCTTATCTTCCACTATAAGTGGTTGAATGTCTCCATTGCCATTTGGCGTATTATCCATGCTAACTTGTCTAGTGATCATATTCAGTGCAAGCGTCGTGACGATTGTTACAAACATCAGTGCAGAGAAAGCCGGTATAAATCTCCGCTTAAACCATGAAGTGGAGTTGTCTCGATCTTCATTCATTTTGTTGATGAGGCGCTGACGAACTTGCTGTTGTCGGCGGGGGCCCCATGTGATATCACGATCCAGATCCTTTAACCTTTTCTCTAGATTGCTATTATATTTCATTCGTCGCACCACCTTTATGGATTTCGTTCGCGAGTGCCTGCAGTCCACGGGACAATGTGGTCTTAACCTTAGTTTCCGACCAGTTTAAAATCTCGGCTGTCTCCCGGACGGAAAATTCCTCCACTTTTCGTAAAATAATGACCTGTCGATAATTTACCTTTAGTACTGAAAGGGCCTCATATAATTCTTTGGAAGACTCCCGGATTTCGACCATCGCTTCCACGGATGCCCCAGGGTCTTCCCTAGTAGTAAAAAAATCCTTTATCATCTGGATGGGTTTATTTTTGCGGATATGATCAATTGTCAAATTATGTGCGATACGATATAAAAAAGTTTTTGGATAGGTTATTTCGTTTCCCTTTTTGACATATGTATAAGCTTTTATAAAAGTGTCTTGTGTCAAATCTTCTGCTTGCTGGGTATCTTGAATCATTTTTAAAATGTATTTGAATAGCACCATGCTATATTTGTCATACCACTCGATGATTTGCTCCTGATGTCTAGCATTATCTTGCAACGATATCTGCCTCCCCTCTGGAAAATCTCCACATGTTCTTTGTTTTTTATATCTTTATTGTTAAGACGGTTAAAATTGGTTTTGGTTGCGGAAATAAGCAAACTATTTTAACGATTTGGAAAATATAGAGCGTCCATGCAAAATGAATGGTAGGCATCGAGCTGACCCATGATTTAGCTAATCGCTGAATGCGAAAAAAAGGTCGGAGATTGGCGCGGTATGGAACTCTTGACGGAAAAAGATTACCAATTTATGGAGAGAAATAAAGATCCATAGTATTTGGCAAAGAAGTATCGTTGGACTTCGATCGTACATCTGGTGGTATTTGTTGCTGTACAATCCGTGTTTTGGTTGTACGGTACGGATAACCTGGAGGAATTTTTAGGGTATGTACGTGATTTTTCATAGATCGAAGCGGGTACTGTTGAGGAATCTTCATATCCAAACGAAACAATCTATTGAATAGGAATGATTTGGGGCTTGATTTTTATTATCGATTTCATCTGGTTATGGTCCTATACTGTTTTTCGATCAAAGTCTAAATAATGGGACGTCCTCTTGTAGTTCAGGATATCTGCATCAACTGAAGTTCCTCAATCTCTTCGGTTTATCAATGAAAAATAAAAATCCCCAATTTCTCCGTGTGAAAGTGAAGAAATTGGGGACGTAAGTATGATCTAAAAATGTTTTTACTTGTTATCGGAAGTCTTTGAATGAATGCTGTTATCTTCTATTCTCATTTTCTATCAACGGGAACATTTGTATTCATTGAATCTCTCCATCTGAGTCACTGTCAGGGCGTTAAGCTTTCCGGTTTCACTCCCTTTCAATCCCTTCTTCATTCTCTTGATGGCTATTGATTAACTGTAAAACCCACTCTTCGTCGAAACGGAGCTTTTCTAATCGATGCTGGAAAAAGATCAGCATATATTTCTGCTCTCCCATGGGAATCCGATCATCCTTGCCCGCATACTCCAAGCGTTCTTCCTCATGGCGGATCTCATACCGCAGGTAATCCTTGTATTGGTGTAAAATTAAAAATTGTAATTCCTTACTGATCAGACCAAAATTCTTCAGCTTCGTATAAAAATGCAACTCGTAATCCGGTGAGTATGGAATCGGTTCTTCCATCAACCGAAAAAAACGCATTCTGCCTTCGTCCGTGAGTTTATAAATTTTTTTCTTTTTTCCTTTTCCCCGTTTAGCGCCCTCCGGTTGTTCATCGAGGACCTGCTCGATCAGACCGTCTGAAAGCATGCCGTGAATGAGCGGATAAAGCGCCCCCCAGCTGACTTTTCGTGTAGGTCCAACAATTCCGTTCAAAATCTGATGCAGCAAATAGCCGTGCATCGGGTTATTCATCAATTCGCCGAGTATAAACAATTCGTTCAAGCGAAGAGCCTCCCTTATAAATTTAACTGCCTTTAAGTAACAACAGTATAGCATAAAGTTGACGAAAATCGTCACGCAGGACTGCTTCTATGCCAGCCCATCGTAGGGTTTCGGCAGGAGCAGCACGGCGATCGGATTCGCAATCGGAATGCCGAACATAAGCAGAAAAATTCTCATTGTCTCTTTTTAAAGGTAAGAAAGCATAAATTAAGGCTGGGCGCTGGATCTAACTCCAGCGCCCAACTCCGAAAGGCTTGCAGGATGCGAGTCCATCGGCGTGATGATTGACGTCGCGAATCTAGCCGTTCATCCATTAAACCGGCACCTTGCGCTTTTCTTACTTCCCTTGCCTTAACGACTGCTAACCAAGTAAAGGGTATTACCTTCAGGATCACTGAAGTGTACGACCTGGGCTGCTTTACCCTCAACAGAATCATGGAATTCAACACCGCGGGATTTCAATGTCTCGACGGCTGACTCTAATTCTTGAACCTCAAATCCAATAGACATGCTTCCGGATTTTTCCGGTTGAGATTCTTGTTCTTCGGCAAGGTGCAGAAGTCCTATTGTTAATTCCGGTGCTTCGATCTGTACAAAATGCTCGTCCATTCCGTGTTGTAGCTTTAATCCAAGAGTTTCAACGTAAAATTGAACGGCCCTTTTTAAATCCGCTACCATAATAGTCACATTACCACTTTTGAACATGGTATATTGCCTCCTTTAAATGTTTAATCGTTTTTATTATATCAAAAATTTATAATAAGTAAACATGTTTTTGTGATATAAGATTATAACATTCGATTTAAATAAAGTTGCACCGTTTTGAAAAGGTGAATCGTTGATAAGGTTGCATCGCAGACGTGCATCTCGAACAAAGGAAAATATTTTTTCCAAGAATCATAATATACGACTTGAAGTCAATAATAATTTTTTATCTGGAGGCATTTGTTTATGTATTGTTAGACGACATTCGTTTAAAGTACGATTGTCGAACAATGAGGGTATGTTTTAGTCAATTTTTTTTTTAAAAAAAGCTGGAGCAACTAAGAAAATTAACCTATCATGTTAATAAAAATGTTATGATTTTTATGGAATAAGAAAGTGAGGGGATAGCATGTTTTCATTTATTGTCGTTGTATTTCTTTTATTTTTAATCCCGGGTCCTGCGGTTATTATTACAATTTCTCAAACAATAAAAAGCGGGAGAAAAAATGGCATTATGACTGCTTTAGGAATTGGCTTAGGTGATATTATCCATGCTTTGTGCGCTGTCTTAGGGCTATCAGCGATATTATTAAGTTCAGCTTTAGCATTTGAAATCGTAAAATATATCGGAGTTATTTATTTATGCTACTTAGGGATTCGAATGTTACTTACAAAGGCTAAACAAGAAGAGAAACCAGAACTTGAACTTGAACAAACGTCTAAAAGTATAGATAAAAGCTGGAGTTGGAAACCAATTAAACAAGGCTTTTTAGCGGAAATTTTGAATCCTAAAACAGCATTATTTTTTTTAGCATTTTTACCTCAGTTTATCCAAAATGACGGAAGTAGTGTGACATTACAACTTCTTGTTTTAGGTGTTGTATTTGTGCTCATGAGTATTGCTTACACAACATTTTTGGCTTATTGTACAAGTTTCATTGGAGAAAAGATGTTCAAAACATCAGGTGTTTTTGCTAATAAAGTCGAGAAAATTGTTGGTTTGATTTATATTGGACTAGGCATACGTTTAGCCCTTCAAACTCAAGAATAGATGGGGAATACGGATAAAATTCGTTTCTCGAACCACTTTAGTAACCATCTAAAAAGTGTAACAGAAGATGGTTACTTTTATTTTTATGCACAAAATTAAAACAATTTTATTCTCTCTGGACATGTGCTTGTTTTGGAACAATTCAGTCGTGACCTGTACCAACTCAATTGTGGCTTAGAATAGAAAACTAAGAGTAAAAACAATCTGCATGTTTTTATTCAGCATCTCACTGGTGTTTGCCATAATGATCGACAGCGAAGCTAAATAATACTTTCATCAAAAACAGAATACAAATGATCAGCATATAAGGCGTTATTCCCGGAAGCATGGGTATGCAGCCCAGACCAACAGACAAAAGCAAGCCTGCTGCGAATAATTGCGAAGTCTTCCCGATAAGGGCATTCACGATAAATGCTCCGATGATCGTATAAGCCCATATCCCCAATGAATACCAAATATCTGTGTTGAGAAGAAGGGAGATAAGCACAATATGGACATGGATTGCAATGAATACGATCCGATTTGTTTTTCGCACCGCATAAAAGTTGCTGGTTGAAGCTGTAAAATTTGCTATGCAGCCGGCAAAAACATCAAATATCAATAATAATGCCAAGGTACTGCGCCATGCCGGCAAATGGTCGGTCAATTCTGGGAATCTGTAATATAACGTTGCCGTCAGCAGTCCGCCAAAAAGCAGTATTGTCAAAATGGATGCAACAGATTGTTTTTCACCAAATACGTCGTGCAAAAAAGAAGGAATTCGAAGTTGCCTCATTTTACTCCACTCCCATTATCATTGGATATCATTTTTTAAAAAAGTTATGTACTATTTATAGTGCCGAACTCTAAAATCATTATATCTATACGGATTCAATGATTCAAGATGTTTTGTACTATTTTTATTGAAACGCTCTAAATCTTTGGTTACACTACATTTATGAGGTGAAAGATGATGAACGGCTACGAACGGCGGAAACAGAAAAAAATGGAGCGAATATTTAGCGTATCGATTGAATTATTTTTCAAATACGGTTTTCAAAAGGTCAGCGTGAATGAGATTGCGGATAAAGCGGGGGTTTCTCCTGCAACCATATATAACTACTTCGGTACAAAAGAACAGCTTTATACCGATTCCCTGGTCAATTGGTTGGACAAGCAACTGGCGCAGTATGAGAACATTTTGGATTCCGGGTTATCTTTTCCAGAGAAGACGAAAGAAATCATGCTGTTGGAGGCCAAAAACTTAAAGATTTTAGGGAACGAGTTTCCGAAAGTCCCATCCTCCGGGTTAGGCGGGTTGATACAAATAATGGACAGTTATAGCGAGCAAAAGATCGTGCACTTTTTTAAGAGGTTTGTCGCACTTGGCAAGCAAGAAGGGTATATTCGGAAGGATCAGACTGAAGAGATGATGATGCATTATTTCACGATGTTCCAGAATGAACTGCGGCGGTATTGGGAGGCATCGAATCAAGAACGGACAACCTGGAATATCGATCAATTGATGGAGTTGTTCTTTTATGGGATAGCTGGACGGGTCCAATCTTAGGAGCAGGGCGAAAGCCAAAGAGATCCCCTTTTTTGTGGAATTAGAAAAAAACTTTTTGCAATCTAGGAGTTGCTATTGTTAGTGACACGATTGCCTATTTGAAGCGACGTATTTCATAGACAACACAGCCTTTTATTCGTTATACTGTATAATGACAAGGGGGAGTGAAATTGTTAAAACAGGAAGATCTCCTTGCCCGCCAACTACAGCTGCAAGCTGAAGCAGATGTGATTGCTGAAGAAATGAACCTTAAGCAAATGCTGCAAGCAGTCGGTACACCAGTAAAAGTAGGGAGTGCGGCGCTTGGATTAATGGCTTGGAGAGACCTCGATATTACGGTCGTTTGTTCCAAGTTGAACATTGCTGCCATTTCCGAAATTGCTTCGCGATTAATGTCCAATCCTCAAGTCCGTGACGTAAAATTCATCAACGATACGGGCAACTGGAACACAGATCCCGCCTATCCCGACGGCTATTTTCTCGGTATAACGTGCGAGTCTAAAAGTGGAAACAAATGGGAACTGGATATTTGGTTCGTAGACGAGCCTGATAAGCAGCCTGATCTGGAGCATATTCGCACGATGCCCGATCGTCTTACACCGGAAGCAACTGTTTCTATTTTGAATATTAAAAGTATTTGGGCTAAACGAGCTGAGTATGGAAAGCAAGTGAAAAGCTTCGATATCTATACGGCTGTATTAGACGATAATGTACGGACGCCTGACGAATTCAAGCGATGGTTGCAAAAGCGAAACAACCATTTTCATTCGTAAAAAGAAGACAGGAGCTCATGCCCATGGCTTCTTTTTACCTCTAACACAAGAAGTTGTTTCACTGGTCGAATGACATTTTGTAATCAAAAATCTTATGTTTACGCCAACAAAATTTTTCGAATGCACTAAGAAATGCCGTAATTGCAATCGTTGCTGCTAAAGTATGGACGTTAACCCCCGAGGACAGGCTTCAAGCGGGCAGCTGTTTGCGGCTGCTCTTTCTTCATCGATTGACGCATGAAAAATTCAGCTACCTTGGGAACGTTGTCATAATATTACTATAAATATTATGACGTGCCGAGGAATAAAAAAACCATATTTCCTCCATCTCATTGACTAAAGTTTTCCTTTTTTGTTAAAAAATTGAGTTTTGGCAATTGTATTTAAAAACGTATAAATGGTAAGATATATGATTATTTTTACTATAAAACATTGTAAAATTTTATAAATAGACGATAATGGTAGTAAGGAAAGTATTCTATTATTAAGGAGAAATGTTCTAGATGGAGATAGGTGCGCTTTTTCGTAAGAAAAGTACGAAACGCTTGCTCATTTTTGGGCTAATTATATTAGCCTTATATAGCGTAAGAAGTATGATCAACTTAATGTTACTAACATTTATTATTTCATTTTTGATGAATCAATTAATAGAATTTATAGCCAAACGCCTTCCAATCAACCGGCGGATTCTGGCTTTAACCATGTTTATCATTATTATAGGATTACTGACGCTTGGCTTAGTAAAATATCTCCCAATTATTACATCGGAAATCACATCGCTCATTAAACAAATTAATAGTTTCTATATGCAACCACATGATAATATCCTGATAAGCTATATTCAAACCATTATATCTGAAAACCAAATTTCTGCTTATTTAGAGAATGGTTTCTCCTTTCTTATCAAATCATTTACTGATATTAGTAAAACGAGTGTTCAAGTAGTAATTGCTTTAATCTTAAGTTTGTTTTTCTTACTAGAAAAGAAACGTTTAATAGAATTCACAGCTAAATTTAAGGACAGTAAAATAGCTCCATTCTATTTTGAAATTGAATTTTTTGCTAAAAAATTCACTCGTACTTTTGGAAAAGTGATTGAAGCCCAATTTGCTATTGCGCTTATCAATTGTTTATTAACAGTCATTGCACTAGCCATTATGGGTTTTCCGCAATTATTTGCATTAGCGATCATGGTGTTTCTTCTTGGTCTTATTCCGGTTGCAGGAGTGATTATTTCCCTAATACCGTTAAGTATTATAGCTTATACAATTGGCGGATTTATAAATGTCATTTACGTGGTGATTGCGATCACGATTATTCATGCAATTGAGGCGTATATTTTAAATCCGAAGTTGATGTCAGCAAAAACAGATTTACCTGTATTTTACACATTCATTGTTTTGCTTTTTTCACAAAATTTATTTGGGGTCTGGGGGCTCATTATTGGAATACCTGTATTTGTGTTCCTTCTTGATGTTCTGGACGTAACGAATAAAGAAGGAACTTGAAAGGAAGGGAAGGATCGTACGCAATAATCTAATTTTTCACCTGTTGATCAAATAGGAATAGAAGCTCGAAGGTTTTCAAAATCAAGGAATTTTCACGGAAAAAGAAAGGAAACTTATGCGAAAGAAAAATAAAAAGTTTCCATTTCCTTCTTGACTATATTCTCACTTTCCTCTATACTCTTTTTTGGGTCTTAAAGAGATTGTTTCTTTTTCCCGGAGTATTGGCCCCTTGGTCAAGCGGTTAAGACACCGCCCTTTCACGGCGGTAACACGGGTTCGAATCCCGTAGGGGTCACCATCTAAAGGTTGGAAGTGGGAGGTTGGAAAACATCTCGCCCGCCGCAATTTAAGCGTAAAAAATACGTGACTGACAAAGTGAAAGAAGCTGACGCAGTATGCGCCGCTCATCACACCTCCCGTTAAAATTGGGAGGAGCAAGCAGGACAAGGAAGCGAATGAGAGACGGAAGAAGCGTACAAAAGTACGTGACTGACAGAGCGAAAGAAGCTGACGCAGTAATGCGCCGCTCATCACACCTCCCGTTAAAATTGGGAGGAGCAAGCAGGACAAGGAAGCGAATGAGAGACGGAAGGAGCGTACAAAAGTACGTGACTGACAGAGCGAAAGAAGCTGACGCAGTAATGCGCCGCTCATCACAATTTTAACCCGGAGGATTAGCTCAGTTGGGAGAGCATCTGCCTTACAAGCAGAGGGTCGGCGGTTCGAGCCCGTCATCCTCCACTTTATTTAAGATAGGAGTATGGATTTCGGCTAATACCGGATCTAGCTCCAGCGCCTAGCCCCTCGAGGTCATAAACCCGCGCCAATAAAAGTCAGAACCGGACTTTTATTGTCTCAGAACATTTGCTTGTCGGGGCTGACCAAGGCGCTTGCGCTTTTCAAATGGTGGGGTAGCGAAGTGGCTAAACGCGGCGGACTGTAAATCCGCTCCCTCAGGGTTCGGCGGTTCGAATCCGTCCCCCACCACCATTTTTAAAACCTGTGAATATTTAGTTTGTAAATGGGTAACATACATATATCATCGTTGGGCTATAGCCAAGTGGTAAGGCAACGGACTTTGACTCCGTCATTCGTTGGTTCGAATCCAGCTAGCCCAGCCATGAGCCATTAGCTCAGTTGGTAGAGCATCTGACTTTTAATCAGAGGGTCGCAGGTTCGAATCCTGCATGGCTCACCACTGAGGACGTCTTGATGATCAAATTTAAGGCTTTTTTTTATTTGTAAAGCTTGCATGAATAGCTTAGATACAAAATAGACGAGAAGCAACCAATCATGGATTGCTTACTCGTCTATATTTGTTGTGAGAGCGTGATACTTATTCAGAAGTTTGTCCAACTGGTCACTGATATGAATGACCCGTTCGTCCATAAAGGAAGAGGACAGACTCAGTTCAATCATCTGTTGTCGATAATCTTCAATCTTATTGAGTAAATCTGATTTATTTCTCACGTCCACTGCCCCCTGCTGTTTTTTTCATTTCTTGTATTCCCATTTAACAAAATATTAAACAAGTACTTAGAAATTTGGTAATATAGAAGTGATGTGTCTATTTTAAATATATAGTTACAAGATAAATTTTTTTAATTTGTATTTGAAACCTTTTTTTACTTTATACGTATATAGGATAACCGCATGAGCGGGGGGTATTTTAGGGATGGATTTGATTATCAATCAACGAATCAAAGAGGTTCTAAAGGGCGATCAGGAAGCATTTGGCGAAATTGTGGAACTATTTAAGGATAAAGTTTTCCAGCTTTGTTACCGAATGTTGGGGAATCGGCATGAAGCGGAAGATATTGCTCAAGAAGCTTTTGTTCGAGCGTATATTAACATCCATAGTTTTAATCAGAAAAAAAAGTTCTCCACATGGATTTACAGGATTGCCACCAATCTTTGTATTGATCGGATTCGGAAAAAGAAACCTGATTATTTTCTGGACGCAGAAGTTGCGGGATCAGAAGGATTAACTATGTACTCGCAAATTGCTGCTGAAGGGAAATCGCCTGATGCTGAAGTGGAAACCATTGAACTTCAAGAGATTGTTCAACAAGAAATTATGAAGCTTCCTGATAAATACAGAGTCGTTGTCATTTTGAGATACATTGATGAACTTTCATTAAATGAAATTAGTGAAGTTTTAGAAATGCCGCTAGGTACAGTGAAGACGCGAATTCATCGTGCGCGTGAAGCGCTTCGTAAACAACTGAACAATTTGTAGGAAAGGTGAGAAGGAAATTGAAGGCGTGTCCTGAAGAAATCGTTCTCTATATGCATGATTACTTAGATGGTGACCTGCCTTACGAGAAGGAGCAACTATTAAAAAGTCATTTACAGCAATGTTCTAGCTGTCAAAAGCATTTTCAAGAATTGAAAAGAACCGTTGCTTATATACAAAGCACTTCTAATTTACAACCATCCAGTGGATTTACCGCAAATGTTATGGCGAATTTGCCTAAAGAGAAAAGTAGTACTGGTGTCAAACGCTGGTTTCGTCAACATCCTATCCTTGTTGCAGCATCGTTATTTCTCGTTCTGATGGCTGGCAGTGTTTTTAGTATTTGGAGTGATGATCAAAGGTTTTCGGTGACCAAACAACCTAATCTTGTCGTTGAAAATAATACAGTCATCGTACCTGAGGGAAAGGTAGTTGATGGGGATATTACGGTCAAAAATGGTGATATCCGTATAGAAGGAGAAGTAAGAGGAGATGTGACCGTTATTAATGGTGATAAATATATGGCTTCAGCCGGAAACATCACAGGGAATGTAGAGGAAATTGATGAATTATTTGATTGGCTTTGGTATAAAATGAAACAAGGCGCAAATAAAATTGTTCATTTGTTTGAGGAGGACTAAGCAGGACTGTTGAAAATCAGCAGTCCTCTTTCTTTATTTAGCTCCAGCGCGCCTTGCTGTTCATCCATATTCCAGGCGCCTTGCACTTTCCTTAATTTTCCTATTGGATAAAATGACTGGATACGTGCAAATGGAAAAATAGAGATTCTCGAATGATATGTGATATAATAAATTGGTTAATAGAGCGAATAGATGTAAAAATGCATTTTTGAATAAATAGATGGAGGAAAGATAATGCCGTTTCCCGACCTTCCCATCCTAAAATACTTATCCCAAATCGTTGATATTTTTCTCGTATGGTTTGTTATTTATAAATTAATTATGGTGATCCGTGGAACAAAAGCTGTTCAGTTGCTTAAGGGAATATTTGTGATTATTATCGTAAAGTTATTGAGTGACTTTCTCCATTTAAACACATTGAGTTTAATGATGGATACAGTCATTACATGGGGATTTCTTGCGATTATTATTATTTTCCAACCAGAATTAAGACGTGCCTTGGAACAATTGGGACGTGGCAGATTTTTTGCGCGAAGTGGTATCCAAGAAGAGGAGGAACAAAAACAGCGGGTTGATGCGATTATCAATGCAACCAATTACATGGCGAAAAGGCGGATTGGCGCCCTTATTTCGATTGAAAAAGGAACAGGTATGGGGGATTATATTGAAACAGGAATTCCTATGAATTCAACGTTGACCCATGAATTACTAATCAATATTTTTATTCCAAATACACCTCTTCACGATGGGGCTGTCATTATCCAGAAGACGAAAATTGCTGCTGCAGCTTGCTATCTTCCATTGTCAGAAAGCCCGTTTATTTCTAAGGAATTAGGAACAAGACATCGGGCTGCATTGGGAATTAGTGAGGTGACAGATAGTTTAACCATCGTGGTTTCAGAGGAAACAGGCGGTGTCTCTGTTACGAAAAATGGGGAGTTACTTCGAGACTTATCAAATGAAAAGTTTAAGGAAATTCTCATACAAGAGCTTGTTACAGACAGCAATGTAAAAACGTCTTCCCCATCTATCTGGAAAAGAAGGGAGAAGACAAAAAATGGATAACTTTATGGAAAATCCTTGGTTCGTTAGAATTATTGCTATGTTGCTTGCCGTTTTACTTTTTATAACAGCGAATGATTTAGGTGCAAAGGATAAAGGTTCCACCCCAAACAACATGGAAAATAATGATTCAGATACCATTACGGATTTCCCTGTTGAAGTTTATTATGATTCCGAAAATCTTGTTGTTTCGGGAGTACCAGAAATGGTCGATGTGAAGATTGAAGGACAACGAAGATTTGTAGAGGCAGCTAAAAGACAGCGGGATTTTACGGTCTATGTTGATTTATCCAATTTAGAAATTGGGAAGCATCGTGTACCAATTCTATACAAGGATATTTCAGATAAATTGAAAGTGACAATTGAGCCATCCTATATAGAGGTTAATGTACAAGAAAAAGTGACAGATGAATATAGTGTGGAGGCTGAATTTAATCGGAGGATTTTAGCAGAAGGATTTGAAGCAGAACAACCAGAAGTAAAACCAAAAACAGTGAAAATTACAGGGGCTAAAGATGTTATAAAACGAATTGCCTATGTCAAAGCGACGATTGATGCGAGTGGTCTCATTAATGATACAATTAGAAGAGATGCTCATGTCACTGTGCTTGATCGCGATTTGAACAAGCTTGAGGTGATGGTTGAACCTGAAACAGTCGCTGTCACAATCCCGGTGACGAATCCGAGAAAAAACGTTCCGATCAAAATTAACAAAACAGGGGAACCGCCTAAGGGGATTGAAATTAAGGCTGTAAGCACGGTTACACCTGAGGTGGTTATATTTGGAACAACGGAGGTTTTAAAGGACATTAATGAGCTGGAAGTATCGGTGGATGTAAGTAATATTGAGCAGGATACAGAAGTGGAAGTCCCGCTTAATATTCCAGAGGGTGTGAATAAAATAACACCAGAGACGATTAAAGTAAAGATTACCGCAGATAAGGAAAAAAAGGAAAAAACTTTTGATAATGTGTCGATTGAATCGAAAGGTTTGAAATCTGGTATGGAGTTTGATCTATTGTCTCCAGGGAACGGATCCGTATCACTGAAAGTGTTCGGAGACGAAAAAGATCTAGCGAAAGCCAGTAAAGAGCAGTTCCATGTAGTAATGGATTTGAGTGGTCTAGATACAGGGACTCATGATGCGGACCTTACCGTTGATGGACCTAAAAACATGGAATGGGAATTATCCGAAAAAAAAGCAAAAGTCCGGATAAGAGAAAAAGAAACTGACTAAGACATTCTCTAAAGAAGGAGCGAAACGTAGAATGGGTAAATATTTTGGAACTGATGGAGTAAGAGGGGTTGCGAACAGTGAACTTACGCCAGAATTAGCATTTAAATTGGGAAGGTTTGGCGGCTATGTTTTGGCGAATCAAACAGAACGCCCTAAAATCCTCATCGGCCGAGATACCCGGATTTCAGGTCATATGCTAGAAGGTGCCCTTGTATCTGGATTATTGTCGATTGGAGCAGAAGTGATGCGCCTAGGCGTGATTACAACGCCTGGAGTAGCTTATTTGACGAAGGTATTGGGAGCGCAAGCAGGAATCATGATTTCTGCTTCTCATAACCCTGTAGCAGATAATGGAATCAAGTTTTTTGGACCAGACGGGTTTAAGTTATCAGATGAACAAGAAACTGAGATTGAAGAATTATTAGAGTCGGATGATGATGATCTACCACGTCCTATCGGAGCATCCTTAGGGGTTGTCAATGACTATTTCGAAGGTGGACAAAAGTACTTACAGTTTCTAAAACAATCAGTGGATGAGGATTTTTCCAACATCCATGTTGCGCTCGATTGCGCGCATGGTTCTACTTCCTCTTTAGCAACTCATTTATTTGCCGACCTTGATGCCGATATTTCAACCATGGGTTCATCGCCGAATGGACTTAATATCAACGAAGGAGTGGGATCAACCCATCCTGAAGCGCTTAGTGCCTTTGTAAAAGAAAAAGGGGCCGATATTGGTCTAGCCTTTGATGGGGACGGAGATCGAGTTATTGCCATTGATGAAAATGGACAAGTTGTGGATGGAGATTATATTCTCTATATTTGTGCAAAACAAATGCAAGAAGAGGCCCGCTTGCAACAATCAACCGTTGTTTCAACAGTCATGAGTAACCTAGGCTTTTATAAGGGACTTGATGAACAAGGGATTAAAAGTGTCCAAACAGCGGTTGGAGATCGTTATGTAGTAGAAGAAATGAAAAAGAATGGTTATAATTTGGGGGGAGAACAATCCGGGCATATCATTTTCCTTGATTATAATACAACTGGTGATGGTCTCTTAACCGGTCTTCAGCTTGTGAATATTATGAAGTTAACAGGGAAGCCATTATCGGAGTTAGCGAAAGGGATGGAAAAATTCCCGCAAAAGCTTGTAAACGTGCGTGTGAAAGATAAATATCATGTAACAGATAATGAAAAGGTAAAATCCGTGATAGAAGAAGTTGAGTCAGAAATGAATGGCAATGGTCGGATCCTTGTCCGGCCTTCAGGCACAGAACCGCTCGTTAGAGTCATGGTAGAGGCCGCTACCGAAGAAGATAGTGAAACTTTTGCCAATCGAATTGTTTCGGTTGTATTAGAAGAAATGGGCCTTTCTACAGAAGAATAGAAAGAGTAAAGCGCAAGGCGCCCGCTATCGGCGAAAAGCAAATGTTCTGAGACAATAAAAGTCAGGTTTTGACTTTTGTTGTCTCGGTTTTATGACATCGAGCCAGTGGCGCCTGGAGCTAGACCCTAACACTAGCCAATTTTTATACTTTCCTATCTTGTAACAAAAGCGCAAGCGCCCGAATAGGGCACTTGCGCTTTACTTATTATCCCCAAACTTCCTTGGCGATGTCCACAATGAACTTTAGTTTTTCCCATTGCTGTTCTTCCGTTAAATTGTTTCCATGGTGAGTGGAGGCAAATCCACATTGCGGGCTTAGGCATAGTTGTTCCAATGGAACATATTGAGAAGCTTCTCGAATGCGTGCGATAATTGTTTCCCTGTCTTCGAGTTCCCCCTTTTTCGAGGTGACAAGTCCAAGGACAACCCGGGCTCCGCGATTGGGGATATGTTCTAAAGGTTTAAAATCCCCTGAGCGATCATCATCATATTCTAAGAAGAACCCATTCACTTTTTCCTTCGCAAATAAGGTTGGAGCGATCAAGGTATAGCTTCCTTCAAAGGCCCAGTTAGACCGATAGTTTCCACGGCATAGATGGGTTGTCACCACTAGATCTTCTGGTTTCCCTTCTAATACACCATTTGCTACTCGTAGAGCTAAGTCAATTAA
This sequence comes from Lederbergia sp. NSJ-179, assembly GCF_022867885.1. Taxonomy (GTDB): domain Bacteria; phylum Bacillota; class Bacilli; order Bacillales; family Bacillaceae_C; genus Lederbergia. Next base: position 68,787 of record NZ_JALIFP010000003.1, read on the forward strand.
ATATTCTCTTGAAAATTCTCCTTCATTAAAAGGGATGTCTGGAGAAGAAAGCCCTGCAATATATACATCATCCAACTGCAAATAACGGCAGCCTGCATCATAGAAAGCCTTGATTGCATCACGATAAGCCTGAATTACATCATTTGCATATTCCTCAATATCTGGATAAATATCGACGTCACGGATCCCTTCATTAAACAGTTGATTCGGACTCGGAATGGTTTGCTTGGCTACCGCACGTCCACCAACAATCTCATTGAACTCAATAAAGTCCTTTACATGAGGATGGTCAGGGTTAAAAGAGATTTTTCCAGTGTTTCGGACATTATATCTTTCCGTTTCTTCTTCTCCATTAAAAATATATCCAACCTCAGGGACATAGCCTTCAATTCCCGTTAAATGTTCTAAGAAATCTGTATGCCAGAAACGTCGTCTAAACTCTCCATCTGTCACAAGCTCAAGGCCTGCTTCAATTTGTTTATCAATAATGCGTTTGATTTCTTTTGTTTCAATTTCATGTAATTGTTCAGCAGTAATGGCCCCTTCATGGAAATCTTTTCTAGCTTGATGGATGCTTTCTGGCCGTAATAGACTTCCTACATGGTCTGCTCTAAAAGGTGCTTTCGTTGTTGTGATAGTTGTCATTGTTCATTTTCTCCCTTTTTTTAAAAATTTTTTTTTAACATACTTGCTGTGCGGCGGAAAAGGCTTGTTTTACATCCGCAATAAGATCCTCTGCTTCTTCAACTCCAACGGAGAAGCGTAATAAACGAGCGCATACTCCTCTTTTGATCCGCTCATCCTCCGGAATATCCGCATGGGTTTGTGTTGTAGGATAGGTAATAAAGCTTTCGACCCCTCCTAAGCTTTCGGCGAAAGCAATTAATTGCAAGTTTTTCAGGAAAGGATCTACCCATTTGCTATCTTTGATCCGGAAGGAAATCATACCCCCTTTACCTGCATATAGAACATCTGTGACAAAGGGTTCATTTTTCAAATAGGTAACGATTTTCTTCGCATTTTCCGTATGCTTTTTCATTCTTAGATGGAGGGTTTTCAAGCCTCTAACAAGCAACCAAGAATCAAGTGGGGATAGAATCGCACCTGAAGCATTATGGTTGGTTGCCAATTGTTCGCAAATCTTTTCTCCTTTTGCCACAACGATCCCAGCTACAACATCATTGTGACCGCCGATATATTTGGTTGCACTATGGACAACGATATCCGCCCCTAATTCAATTGGTCGTTGATAATAGGGAGTTAGAAAGGTATTATCGACAATCAGTAATAGATTATGTTTTTTGGCTAGTTGTCCGTACTGTTCAATATCAATCTCTTGCATAAGGGGATTTGTCGGTGTCTCAATAAGTAATGCCTTTGTTTTGGGTGTGATCAAATTTTCCGTTTCATGGACATCTCTAAAATCGGAGTAGACTGTTTTCATTTGATAGGACTCCTCATACTGTTTAAGAAGTCGATAGGTCCCACCATAAAGATCTGCACAGGCAATAATCTCTTCACCGGTGCGGAATAAAGATAGGGCCAGTTGAATGGCGGCCATCCCTGAACTACAAGCAAATCCAGCATCCCCTGCTTCAAGATTGGCCATCCCTTCTTCAAGAACAGCTCGAGTAGGATTTTTCGTCCTTGAGTAATCATACCCTGTGGAGAGACCAAGTCCTTGATGTTCAAAGGCTGTAGATAAATAAATTGGTAAATTGATGGCACCAGTCTTTTCGTCTGTTCGATTTCCTAGTTGCGCAAGCTTTGTTTCAATGTGATTCACTGGCATTATGGTCATCCTCTTCTGTAGAATATTTAAGAAAAGCGCAAGGCGCCTTGAATATGAATGGATATGGCGCGCTGGAGCTTGATCCAAAAAAATAAAGACCCTCTAGAAAAAAGAAGGTCTTCATAAATGAAAGTAAACCTCTTATCTTCTAGGTTAAAATACCTATTGGAATTAGCACCATTGCCTTAAAAGGCCGGTTGCTGAGACTTCAAAGGGCCAAATCCCTCCGTCTCTCTGGATAAGGAAAATATCATATTCAACTTTGAAAGGTTTAATGTTTAATACTTTATTATATTTCTTGAAAAAAAGCAAGGATTTTTTTCAAAACCTTGCGCAATAGACTTGTGATGGTTGCAAGTTTCCGGGGTGCCGTTTCATATGTTATGTTAAAATGATTTCATATGAAACAGGAGGTCATACAAAATGAATGAGAAATGGCATGAACGTTTTTCAAGCGATGAATATTTTTATGGGAAAGAGCCGAATCTTTTCTTGGTTGAGGTAGAGAAGATTTTGCCTAAGGGGAAGATTCTTTGTATTGCGGAAGGGGAAGGGAGAAATTCTGTCTTTCTTGCTTCACAGGGATATGATGTGACGGCATGGGATTTTGCTCAAGCAGGTCTTGATAAAACGAAGAAGCTAGCTCATGAACGGGGAGTTGTTGTCAAAACAGAGCTGCATGATTTGGCCAATGTCGAGTGGGAAGAAGAACAATGGGATGCAATTATACATATATTCGGGCATTTCCCGACACCAATTTTTGAAAGAACGATGCAAGGGATTCGTAGGGCATTGAAGCCTGGTGGGTATTATGTGGGTGAATTGTATACGAAGGAACAAATTAGATATGGAACAGGTGGTCCAAAGGAAATCGATAATCTTTGTGATCCCGGTACATTATTAGAGCGATTTTCAGGTTATTTCATTCAACATTTTTATATTGGAGAAGTGGAGAGAATCGAAGGTCAGGGGCATACAGGGGTAGCCCATGTTGTGCAAAGTATTTTTCAAAAAAGATAGATCTTTGTTATAGAGAATAGTGCGTAAAGAATAAAGTGATAGAAAGATCTTAAGGCATGGAGAGGATATTACAAATGAATATAAAAGAAAAACGAAAGCCCATTACGGCTTCTTTTGACCCTTGGGAAGCGTATGTGGATGTCGATGAATTTGGAGAAATGGTGTTATCGAATATTGAATTTACAACAACAACCCTGTGTAATATGCGTTGCGCTCATTGTGCCGTTGGTTATACATTGCAGGACCGTGACCCGGATGCACTGCCAATTGAATTACTTTTGAAACGTCTAGATGAAATCCCGCATCTCCGGACTCTTAGTATAACGGGCGGCGAGCCAATGATGTCGAAAAAGGCTGTGAGAGAATATGTGCAGCCCCTTTTGGAGTATGCGCATCAGCGAGGAGTCAGAACACAAGTCAATTCAAACTTAACCCTTCCGTTTAGCCGCTATGAATCGATTATTCCTTGTTTAGATGTCATGCATATCTCGCACAACTGGGGAACGGTTGATGAATTTGTTGATATTGGGTTTGCGAATATGGAAAGAAAGCCCTCAAGGGAAAACCGCGCAAACTATTTGAATCAGATGTTTGAGAATGCACAGGCACTTTCTAAGGAAGGGGTGTTAGTTGCTGCGGAAACGATGTTGAACAAACGGACTTATCCTTATTTAGAAAAAATCCATGAAGAAGTGATAGAGATGGGCTGTGCTCGCCATGAAATTCACCCTATGTATCCAGTCGATTTTGCTAGTAAACTAGAAACATTATCGTTAGAAGAAATGAGAAAGGCAATTCAACGTTTACTAGATCATCATGATCCCCATATTTGGATGATGTTTGGGACCCTTCCTTTCTATCCTTGCAGTGCTTCTGAAGAGGATTTAGCCTTGCTCAAACGGTTATACCAAGCGCCCAATGTAACAATTAGAAACGACCCGGATGGGCGCTCGCGGCTTAATGTGAACATATTTAATGGAGAGATTATTGTCACGGATTTTGGTGATGAACCATCGCTGGGAAATATCGAAACGACATCTTTAAGTGAGGCTTATAACACCTGGATGGAAACAAAAACGGCACAATCCCTTAATTGCCATTGTCCAGCTGTGAAATGCTTAGGACCTAATCTACTTGTAAAAAACACTTATTATCAGGATGTAAATTTTCAAGGAAGAAAAGAGAGAATAACGATAAAATGACGGATGTGGAGGTTTGCCAACTGCTAGGCTAATATTTAATGACCTCTTGGACCTTAAACATTACCCAATCTCCAAAAAGGATTTTCCCATTGTGCGGTTAATTACAACAGAAATTGAAAAGGAGAGGAAAAATGAGAAAGTTGATGCTGTTTATGATATTGTTTGCCTTCTTTAATATCCTTTTTATCCAATTTTCCCCTGCCCCCGTACAGGCTTGTTCATGCGCTGAATTACCGGGGGTGGAAGAGGAGTTTGATCGCTCCAAGGCAGTGTTTTCTGGGAAGGTCTTAGAAGTAAGGGAAAAAACAGATTCATCAGGGTATATGTATAAATCCATCCTATTTCAAGTAATCAAGACATGGAAGGGGATAAAAGAATCACAGGTAATCATTACGACCGGCATAGGCGGTGGAGATTGTGGAATTGATTTTAAGGAAGGACAAGAATATTTAGTGTATGCGGACGAGACGGATACGTATGAAGCAAAAACATTATCGACAGTTATTTGTGATCGAACGAATAAGATTCATTCTTCACAAGAAGATTTAGAAATATTAGGAGAAGGGCAACCTCCGACAGCAGAGATCGATCTAACTAATAAAGGGAGCAATGAAATTCCATCAAAAGATATCGATCATACAAAGAAGCAAGATATGGTGCAAGAGAAGGGCATCCCATTAGCCATCTGGATGATGACTCCGGTAGGTATCCTGTTCATAGTAGGATTGATAGCTTTCCTATTTCAGAAAAGAGAAGGGTAATCTACAAATGAGGAATTAATGGCCTTTGGAGTTCACATAAAAAGCGGATAGCATGTCTCACCTGCTTTTTATCTCGCATTAACTAGCAGTGAGCCGCAGGATGCGGCGAAATTAGCCTAAGAGTATTATTCTTCAGTGGGGAAAAAAGGGAATACAGATCCGCCACATCATGACGCCGTCCTGCGGGTTTAACCCCCCCGCTGAATAGGTTTCACTTTATTCTGGCATTTGCACTAATAGACCGACAAAGGAAGCGATGGGAATACTTATAGCTAAACCTAGTCCAATCATGGTAAAAGTCATGACGAACTGCTTAATATCTTCCGTAACATCTACTTTTGTTTGTAGAAACATAAACCCAGCTCCAATCACCATAGAAACAATTATGATAACAAATGGTAGCAATAATTCACTTATTTCTTGAACAGGCTGCATGGTGGCAAATCCAATGATCACTATCAGCATTGGTTAATTATGAACAACAATATTTTTGGACTTTGGAGTCCGAAAATAAAGTTCTAAGCTCGGTTTTATCTGTCAATCAAAATAATAAGGAAATAGTATTAATATTGGACAAAAATGATTTTGAACTATATCAAAATCATTTAGTGATAAATATTAGACAAGATATAGATGAGTTAAGTTATAAGAATGATCTAGTAAGAGACTCAAATACGCTAAACTTTACATATTATGTTACAAATAAAGATGAAAAAAACAAAATAATAAGAATAAAAACAGTATTAAAAGTATAATTGAAACTCCATTGGAAGATTCAAGCCAAAATGTGGTGTTTGACATAAATGCCGCTAATAATGATCATCCATTGATTATAGCTAAAAGAAACGAGGATATTACAATAAATTTAAGAGTTGGAGGAAATAAAACAAGGGAATATATTATTTGGGCTTATTTAGATTCAAAACAAGTCAAAATGAATGAGTATTTGTATAGTAATATAAAAGTTAATGAAAATAAGTTAGGCATTACCAATTTAAATCTTGAAAATACAGTTCAACCTGGTATATATGAGCTGGAAATATATTGTGTACCATCGCCTTATGAGGAAATAAGTGAGAATTTAAAAGAGGTTATTTCGGGTAAAAGGTATACTGTAAAGGTGGAGTAATCATGTTTAAGTTTATTTTTCAACAATGGAAAAATAGAAAGGCAACAGTTCTATTAATTATTATTGGTTTTTTTATTGGTAGTTTAGTAATATCACTTGGGATAAGTGCATCTGTGGAATCATTAGAGTATATAAATGACCAAAAAGGTGGTAACCCTGAACAGCAATTAGATATTTTTTTATCTAGTGATGGCGATTGGAATCAGAAAGATGTTGAAGACATAGTAGAAGCATTAAGTGAATTTGGGGAAGTACAGATTCTTAGTATGGGGAATCGAAGGTTGAATCAATATAATGACAGTTTTCCAATCGTTCCCGTGTTATTTCATCAGGAACCGGACTGGCATATACCATTAATAGAGGGTAGATATTTCTCAAAAGAAGATATGAAAGAAAACAAATCAATTATCGTAGGAAAAAGTATTGCCACGGAGCATAACATTAAAATAGGCGATAGTTTAATTATTGAAGGTGAAAAATTTCACGTAATTGGCATCGGCGGCCGTTCTTCAAGAGAAACGTCATGGGAGTATGCTATATATATGACGTGGAATGAATATTTGGCAATATACGAAGATAGTTTTCTTGAAGAAAATAATCTTCATAGTGTGAGTATTCATTTAGAAAGTGGTAAAGAGCAATTTATGAAAAAGAGCAACATGATTATAGAGAGAGCAAATCAGAAAGGGATCCAATTAATTTACGAAAATGTGAATAATGTAGATTCTAGTTCGTTCCGAAATTCGCTTGTTATTACAATAGTGGCTACAGTACTTATTTTTACTATAGCAATTATCAACATTATTCAAGTAATGCTGTATTGGTTAATGGAGCGAAAAAGAGAAATTGGTATTATGAAGGCATTAGGAGCGACCAACCGATATATTGCTAAAACGGTTTTAATGGAAGTCTTAACCATGTCTATTATTGGTTGCTTACTAGCGATTTCAGTACAATATCTTTCAATGCTACTATTATCTGATTCTTCTCTTGGAAAAGAGATTACCTTTAAAGTAACATGGTTAAATTTATATTATGCAATGGGGGTGTCTTTGTTTTTTGGAATGGTTTCCGCAATCACTCCTGCGCTGAATGCTATGCGTCTTGAACCGATCAATGCTATTAATCGTACGTGAGGTGTTATATATGATAAGACTTATTTGCCAATCAATGATCAATAAGAAAAGTAAGTTTTTATTGTTGATGGTACAGTTTACAATAGGTTTTGCTGCATTATTATTTGGATTAAGTTGTATTTTTAATTTGTTGCAATATAAAAAGAGTATTGAAGAGTTAGCTCCATTAGATACGGTTCATGCTTATATTAATGAGGATGACAGTCTATTAGAAAAAAATATAAACATGTTTAATGAATACAACAATATTTTTAAAAAACTAAAGGAAAAGAATTTAGTTGAAAATCTAGGTTTGTTTGAGACTATGTATGTTTATGATAGTACACAAGAGACAAAGAATGAATCACGTTTATATATTCTAAATAACGATAGTATTGAGATGTCAAACTTAACTTTGCAGGAAGGAACGACAAAACCATTAGAAACCGATATACATTCTCTTAATAATATACCTGTTGTTGTAAGTGCCGCAATGAAAGATCAATATAGACTAGGAAAGACTTATCAACTATATTATATGAATGGGCATACAGACGAGTATGAAAAGATAACGATTAGGGTTGTTGGAATTTTGGCATCATCCGTACATTTTTGGCCAGGGGGTTCAACTTATATTAGTGAAAACATTATGGCCAATAAAGAGTTTATATTAGCTCCTCAATTTAAGGATTTTGAAAAAGCTATCACATTTGCGTTTAACTCATTGTTTCAATTGCCAGAACACAATACAAGAGAAGCGAATTTGGAACAAATTCAATTGCTGTTTGAGGATCACGATCTGGATTTACAATATACTACATTACGAGATGAAATAGACTCCTATAATAAAGCCCAAAAAGTATTTATCATAGGTACAATAACTTTGGCCGCAATTCTTTTGTTATTATCCTTGTTGGGATGTATCGGTGCTATTTTAGCTAGTATAACGACAAGATACAAAGAGTTTGGCATTTATTATTCATTAGGATTTACAAAGACCAATATGATTCGATTGGTATACGGAGAAATAATCGCTGTTTTTGGGATTTCTTTCATTATAGCTACAGTTATTTGTAAAATTCTTTTTGCAACCCTTTTGGTGAATGAAGCACTCACTATGAATTTATCTGTTATTGCTATTGCATTCGTGATTATGATTATTTGTATTATGCTATCTACAATCATGCCTTTTATAAAGCTAAAGAAGATAGAACCAATTGAGATGATTATAGGAGTGAATAGATAGATGAATTATATTGAGCTAAATGGAATTAATAAATATTTTGAAGTAGGGGAAAGAAAAAATGTCTTAAAAGACATATCCCTACACATTAATAATGGAGAAATGATTGCCATTATGGGGCCATCTGGCTCGGGTAAATCTACACTACTTAATATTCTGGGACTACTAGATCGACCAACTTCCGGTACATATTACTTGGAAGAGAAAGATACGAATTTATTAAAAGATAAGGAGAGGGCTTTCACCAGAAATAAGAACATTGGGTTTGTATTCCAAAACTTTAACTTAATTAATGAGTTATCTGCATTAGAGAATGTTAAGATAAATCTGCAATTTTATAATTTGCATAGTAAGAAAAAAGTAGATCGTAAAGAGGCATTACATAGAAGCAAAGAGGCTTTAATATCTGTAGGCCTAGGAGAACACATCAATAAACGACCGTTGCAGCTTTCTGGGGGACAGCAACAAAGAGTAGCAATTGCTCGTGCAATAGTGAATGATCCGGCATTTATTTTGGCAGATGAACCAACAGGAGCACTCGACTCAAGTACAACTGAAGAAATTATGCAGGTTTTTAAAAGATTAAATCAACAAGGAAACACAATTATTATTGTTACACATAATACAGAAGTAGCAAATCAATGTAATCGCATCATTGAAATAAAGGATGGAGAAATAGTTGCAAGTGGAAGATAAATAGCAAGGAAGCTAGTACTCATTCAAAGGAAGTATAAAATATAGTGATATCCCCATAGCAGAGGCCTAAAAGCTATCTTATAGGAAATTTAAAATAACAAAAGAGCAGGAGAATCTGCTGAATGGCATTCCCAATTGTTAAGCTGTACCGAACATGGGGGCAGTTCAGTTATTCCCCTGCCTTTTTATACACCAGGAAACTAAAAATCCTAGCCTGTGGATAAATTCTAACAGGAATGGATTGGCGTCCAGCTCCAGGCGCACCGGCGAAGACATGTGGACATGGAGACTTAGCTGATGCTCCACGAAATAATCTGAGCCAAAAAGCCTTTAACGGCGTATAAAAGAGGCATGATGACGAATAAAAGACTGAGCATGACGAGTAAAAGTAGCCTGATGACGAATAAAAACAGGTGACGGCGAATAAATCCGTCTCAACGACGAATAAAGTCCCGCAGCATCATCTTTTCATAAACTTGCGCCTTTGTTGTTATTGAGGCATTTGTACAAATAGCCCGATTAAGGAAACAATAGGGATACTTGCAACTAAAGAGAGACCAATCATTGCAAATGTCAATCAAAAAAAGATTATGTCAAACCGAAAAAGCGCTGTATAAAAAACTTTTAATAAAAAGAAGGAAATCCCTCTAGTCAACCGCTCCTTTTGATGGTAAGATACCTTTTGTTTGATTATGAAAAAGGAGGGCGGATGACTTGAAGGCAAAACATACGAATGGAACACAACTTCATTTATTTCATCTCACTTGGCCCATTTTTTTGGAAGTCTTTTTATTTATGTTTATGGGGATTGCCGATACATTAATGCTCAGTTCGTTATCAGATGATGCGGTTTCCGGTGTGGGAGCTGCCAACCAATATTTGCAAATCGCCATTTTAATACTTGAAGTCGTCGGGAATGGGGCGGCGATTGTCGTTTCCCAGTATCTCGGTTCGAAAAGATATAAAGAAGCAGCCAAAATTTCAGCATTGGCTGTCACGCTTAATTTGCTTGTCGGAGTAGCCATTAGTGTAGGTTTTCTTATTTTTTCAAAAAGTATGATGACAACAATGAATTTGCAAGGGGATGTTCTTTACTATGCCACTCATTATTTAGGCATTGTTGGAGGAGCGATTTTCCTTCAAGCGATTATTAATTCATTAGCCGCGATTGTTCGTGTAGATGGATGGACAAAGCAAGCCATGCTTGTTTCTTTAGGAATGAATATTGTCCATATTGTCGGGAACTATGTATTGATATTTGGAAAATTTGGTTTCCCTGAATTAGGAGTACAAGGAGCCGCGATTTCGTCTGTTATTAGTCGTTTACTTGCCCTTATTGTTTTCTTTTGGCTCTTGTATCAAGCGTTGGACGTACGGATTAAAATTCGTTATTACATCACATTATCAAAAGAGTATATTAGGAAGATTTTAAAGATTGGGGTTCCCTCAGCGTTCGAACAAGTGATGTATCAAGGCTGCCAGCTGATGTTTTTATACTACGCAACATTCCTTGGAGCAGAATCATTAGCAGCCCGGCAATATGCGATGAATATATCGATGTTCACCTATCTATTTGCGATTGCAATTGGGATGGGTACAGCAATTATTGTCGGCCGTTTAGTCGGGGCAAGTGAAAAGGAACTGGCCTATACTCGTGTATGGAGCAGTGTGAAATGGTCGGTAGGTGTAACAGTGGGAATGGTGCTGATGGTGGTCATTTTTCGTAAACACTTGATGAGTATTTTTACGGATAATCCTCATATTATTGAATTGGGCGCATCTGTGTTATTACTTAGTATTGTACTTGAAACAGGACGCTCCATGAATATTGTGCTTGTGAACTCCTTGCGTGCAGCAGGCGATGCGAAATATCCACTCTATATTGGTGCTTTTTCAATGGTGATGATGAGCTTGCCGCTCGGGTTTTTCTTCGTGTTTCATTTAAACATGGGGCTTGCGGGCATATGGCTAGCGATTGCCGCGGATGAATGGATTCGAGCCATTATCTTTTTCTTCCGTTGGCGGAGTCGGGCTTGGGAAAATCATTCCCTTGTGCAACCAGAAGGTACGGAAAAACCTGCGCCTATCTAACAGAAGGTTCGGATGAAAAAAGGATAGCTCATGGGCTATCCTAATTCCTGTCCTGTGACAAGGATATAAAGAATCAAAAATACATTTAAAACAATGATGACCGCTGTACAGATCCAGGCGAGGATTTTGATCCAAGTCTTATTGGCAAATTCGCCCATCTTCTCTTTGCTGTTTGTAAAAACAACGAGGGGCACAACTGCAAAAGGGAGCTGGAGACTAAGAATAACCTGACTCCAAAGCAAAAGGTCGGCCGTTCCTCTTGAACCGGCGATCCATGTCACAACAAAAGCTGGGACAACAGCAATTAATCGTGTGATGATTCTGCGAAGCCAAGGTGAGATTCTTAAATGAATAAAGCCCTCCATCACGATTTGTCCTGATAAGGTTCCAGTGATTGTTGAGTTTTGCCCGGAGGCCAAAAGGGCTACAGCGAATAAAGTGCTTGCAATTCCTACACCAACCGTAGGACTTAATAGTCGATATGCCTCTTCAATTTCCGATACTTGAATACCTTTTCCATGGAAGGCGGCTGCCCCTAGAATCAAGATAGCTGAATTAATGAGGAAGGCCATTGATAAAGAAAAGGTGGAATCTAAAACAGAAAATTTAATCGCCTCTTTTTGGCCAGCTACTGTTCGTTTATATTGCCGTGTTTGGACAATTGATGAATGCAGATACAGATTATGAGGCATCACAGTCGCTCCTAAAATTCCTAAGGAAATAAACAACATTTCTGGATTGACGACAATCTCCGGGTCAGGTATATAGCCTTGAAGCAGTTCAGCAATCTCCGGTTTAGAAGCAATTACTTCAAATATAAAAACACCAAATATCGTCACCATTAAGACAATAACAATCGATTCAATAATCCGAAATCCCTTTTTTTGTAATAATAATAGTAATAAGACATCTAACGTTGTAATTAAAATACCAGCGAGCAACGGGATACCAAAAAGCAAATTCAAAGCAATGGCTGACCCAATAACCTCAGCTAAATCCGTCGCGATAATAGCAAGTTCGGTTAGAATCCAGAGAACAAACGAAAGCTTTTTACCTGTTGCATCTCGTGTTGCTTGGGCTAAATCTCTGCCTGTCACAATCCCGAGTTTGGCGGACAATGTTTGTAAGAGAATGGCCATTAAATTAGAAATGAGAATAATTGACAGTAATGTATAACCGAATCGAGCACCACCTGCTATCGAGGTTGCCCAGTTACCTGGGTCTACATATCCCACAGCCACAAGGGATCCAGGTCCCGCAAAAGCAAAAAACTTTCTCCAAAAACCAGCGTTTTCCGGTATACGAACAGAATTATTCACTTCTTCCAAGCTTATATTCGAACTACGTTTTAACCAACCACGATGAGAGTGTGATGATTGATCATGATCGTGCATTTTCCTCACTCCATATATAATTCAGTATGCAAAATATTTTGGTTTTGGGCAAATTTTGGATAAAAAATGTCCTGATCTCTTAAAGCTCATTGAATCACTTCTATCATACCCGTTTAAGTAATTTTCAATAGTAATATCATAAATCTTACCGGTTTGAGGATGCAAGGAAAAAACATTCCTATTTTTCATTTTCTTGTGAAATGTTAGGAGTTTTGACTAATTACTCATGTTGACCGTTTTAGGAAATATACCCTGATTTCTGACACAGATTATGTGCTTCCCCTAAGATAGATATTCTGATCGTAAGCCTTGTTAGTTTCCGCATACAAAAATAATCACAATCCATGTTAGAATTAGAATGAGTAAGTCGCTTGAAATTGATAAGGGGGTTTAGCATGGATGAGATTTCCTCTGTTTTTATTGACCGTGATGGTACAATTGGCGGAACGGGTCACTTTATTCATCCGAGGGATTTTTCTCCTTTTCCTTTTAGTTTAGAGGCGCTTTCTACTCTAAAGAAAAGTAACATCAAAATATTTGCATTAACGAACCAACATCGAATTAGTAGAGGAGAGGCGACACAACAGGATTTTTTTGATGAATTTGCTTTGTTTGGTTTTGATGATGCCTTTATTTGTCCGCATAGCTCCACATCAGGATGTGAGTGTCATAAGCCTAAGCCTGGACTACTTTTAGAAGCTGCTGCGAAACATCGGCTTGACCTCACGAAAGCTTGTGTAATTGGTGATGTTGGGTCGACCGATATGCTTGCTGCGCATGCGGTTGGTGCACGTAAAATACTAGTTTTGACAGGTTGGGGACAAAACTCGATTCATGATTACCGTCACACTTGGGAAGATGTAAAACCAGATTATGTAGCGGAAAACCTTTTAGAAGCAGTACAATGGATCGTGGATTATAATAATAGTTAAGTAATCACAATAGAGGGGAAATAAAGTCCCCTCTATTTAGAACCTTTCATCCCAACCACCCGTATTCTTTTATAATCGGCTAGCCATTGACCATTTCGGAACATGACCTCCCTTAAGCTGTCCTCAACACCTGAGATCAACTGTGCCTTCTGGCTTTCTGTTAATCCTTTAAAAAGGGAGCTGCCAAACATTTCTAGCCAATTTTTTAGTCCATGAGACCCTTCTAACGGGGTGGGCCGGTCAAAATGTTGCGCAAAGGTTACTCGAAATCCAACCTCTTCCATTAAAGAAGTGTACTCTCCGATGCTAGGGAAGTACCAAGGAATTCGCTTATCTCCATCCTCTATGCCCTGCTTTTTAAATTGATCAAGCACGGCATTGATAATCCATTCCACATTGTTTTCTCCTCCAAATTCCGCAACGAAGCGCCCACCAGGTTTTAGCGCATCATATATACAGGTAAGGGCCTGCTTTGGCGACTTAATCCAATGAAGAGTGGCATTAGAGAAAACAGCATCAAATTCATTTCGATAAGGTAAGGCGGTTGCATCCTCTACGTGAAAGGTGATATGAGGATACTTCTCTTTTGCTTCTTGAATCATGTTTTCTGATTGATCAATTCCGACAACCTGTGCACCCAAATCGGTGAGTTGGTTGGCTAAGTCTCCAGTGCCGCAGCCAAGATCCAGAATGCGTTCCCCGGCTTTTGGCGCTAACAATTCTACGATACCTTGTCCCAGTTTTGATACAAATGCGTGACTCTGATCATAAAGCTTTGAATTCCATTGATCATTTGAACTTTTCACCTATCGGATCCCTCCAGTTTCAATCTGAATAATGATAGTATATCTGTTTAATGATATAATGGAAATAAACAAAAATCGAAGTAATTGATAACGAAGTGTTATTGGGGTTGAACGGAATTGGAGATAAAATGGCTTAAAACCTTTTTAGTTGCCGCACAATTTGAAAACTTTAGAAAAGCCTCTGAGAAACTTTTCTTAACCCAACCAGCGGTTTCCAAACATATCAGACAGTTGGAGAAAAATCTTAATATCCCTTTGTTTAAAAGAGAAGGAAAGGCAGTCAGCCTTACAGCAGCAGGGCTTAAATTCCTCCCCATTGCGAGAGAATGGATGGCGATTTTTGAACAAAGGATGGATGAATTTGAATCATGGAAACAAGGATATCATCGTAAACTCACCATTACGGTCGCTCCACAAATTGCTTCTTCCTTCTTGCCAGCTATACTCCGTACGTTTATGGGGCAACACCCAGACATAGAGGTCATGATTAATATTATGAAGTCATATGATATCGGTGGGGAAATAAGCACGGGAAGGGCCGATTTAGGATTAACGAGAATTCAACCGGTCCAGGCAAATATCCAAACTGAACTGATACATGAAGAGAGGGTGATGTTGGTAGGGAGTCCGTTTATGCACAGGAACGGGAGCATAGACGAGGAGATAGTCTTAACTACCTATCGGTTGATGACCGATAACCATCCGGATTATTGGAATGATCTTTTGCCAAGAATAAAAAGTTTTTATCCAGCCGTACAAACAATGCCAGTAAATCAAGTGGAAGGGACAAAGCGTTTTATCGAGGAAGGACTTGGCGTGTCCTATTTGCCGATTTCGATGGTAAAAGAGGAAATAGAGTCTGGGAAATTAATAGAGATTCCATCCATTTATATTCAACCGCCTATTTCCAAAACATTTCTCATCGTAAAAGTGGCCACAGAGGAGGCACAATTATTTTCCCGCTTTTTAAAAGAGGCGATAGCAAGTCAGTAGTTCGGTTTTCGTAGAATGTCTGGTTCCTCGGGTATGAATTGCTGAAGTTTGAGAGTAGATTGCTGAACTTTGGAGAGAAATGCTGAACTTTGAGAGAGAATTGCTGATCTTTCGATGTGGATTGCTGAACTTCGGGTATGAAATGCTGAACTTCCGGCTTGAATTGCTGAACTCCTCTCTACTTCTTGGATTCGACAAGTTTAGATAAATAATTGCAGTATGATTGAACTTACCTCGCTTGCTGGCCAATCGACTTTAAGGAGACTGCTACTTTGGAACTTTTGTTTGAGTTGTAGTAACAATCTCCTTGTTGTCGGCCTAATACATATAAACGCTCTTTAAAAGAGAATTCGGAATGATAAGAGGAATGAAAGGGAGGATTTTCTTTATGGTGAAAGCAGTTATATTTGATTTAGATGGTACGTTGCTGAATCGTGATGCATCCGTACAAAAATTCATCGGGTATCAATATGAACGATTACGCGAATACTTAAGGCATATTCCAAAAGAAAAATATATATCAAGATTCATAGAATTGGATTGTCATGGGTATGTATGGAAGGACAAAGTGTATCAACAAATGGTCCAAGAGTTCTCCATTCAAAAGATGTCTTGGCAGGATTTGCTATCAGATTACGTGGAGGAGTTTCAATATTCTTGCGTCGGATTCCCAAATTTGATCCAAATGCTTACACAATTGCAAGGAGTGGTGTCACTTGGAATCATCACGAACGGAAAAGGAATATTCCAAATGGACAATATAAAAGCTTTAAAAATCGACCCCTATTTTAGTTCCATCCTTATTTCGGAATGGGAAGGAATGAGTAAGCCCAATCCTGAGCTTTTCCAAAAGGCTGCTCTCGACTTAGGGGTGTCTGTTAGGGAATGTATTTATATAGGTGACCATCCCATTAACGATATAAAAGGAGCCGAAGCTGTAGGGATGAAAACCATTTGGAAAAAGAATCCTTTTTGGGATAAGGTTGAAACCGATTATGTAATTGAGGATTTATCTGAAATCCCCCATTATGTTAGCACTAATATTCAATGGAGGTAAAGGCTAGGAATTTAGGAAAATAATACCTCTCGCTTTTGCAATGAATCCAGGCAGAACTAACGCCACTCTCATTGGATTTTAGCAATTTCTTTTTCTGCTTTCTCACATAATTCCATTAACCGGTTCGTATATACATCTCGAATTTTGTCATAAATTAATTTGGCTTCTACTTCATCGTATAAATGTGACGTTTTATTTCGATCGACCATCATATCAATCCATTGCTCTCCGTCTGATATAAGTCGATTTGCGAAAGCCTCACGAATCGTTGCCCTTGGACTTCTTAATTCAGTTACTCCATAATACTCCAAGAGCATTTTCATCAATTTCCAGCTTAGCTCAAAAGTAAACTCAAACCGCTGAATCACTCCATCAATAACAATATCGTATTCAATCTCCAGTTCTGTCGCTTCCTTAAGTCTCATGCAGGCTTGCTTATAATCCTCAAGCTTCTCATAAAGCCGTTCCTTGCTGCTCATATAAAACAACCCCCTCTCGTTGAATATTAGCCAATAATTCAGCCTTTTTTAGCCGATCCACAAATACAATATCCATTTTTAGGTGAGTAGGCATCTCCTGTATGTTTGCTTCAATTATATTTTGCTTCGTATGTGATACATTTTTGGCAGTGTAAATAGCTAAGTCGATATCTGATGTCGTATTAAAATCGCCTCGTGCCCTTGATCCATATAAAATAACCTTCTCGATCCGCTTATCCATCAGACAATAGGCAAGCAATTCATCCAAAAATCGCTGGGGCACATTCACTTCTAATGACATTTTATCCACCGCCAACTTGCGTGTTTTCCTCATTATACCATTACAGAAGAAAAAACGTAAAATACAGCACAAAGATAACAAATATTAGATATATGCTCAGAAGGAATACTTTAATGCGATCTTTCAAATGGATAAAATACATAATCAATTGCATTTCCAAAGGGCATTTTTCGCCGATAGTATTGGTTCCGAAATAATCGTCATTAAAATGTGCCTGTGATACTATTATGAGGAATGAGAAAGGAGAGAAAAAAATGCTAGAAACGGAGGGAGACATCATACAATGTATTCAGGAAGACGAGTGGATGATGAACATACTAAAAACAGTCCAAACCCTAGAATTGCCTGATTGGTGGATTTGCGCTGGATTTGTCCGCTCCAAAATATGGGATGTATTGCATGATTTCTCTGTTCGCACCCCGCTTCCAGACATCGATGTGATTTTTTTCGATTCAGTCCATGCAAGTGAACGAATTGAAAAGGAATATGAAAAACATCTTGTTTCCATATCTCCCCATATCCCTTGGTCGGTGAAAAACCAGGCGAGAATGCATTCCTTAAACGACATGCCACCATATTCTTCAAGTATAGATGGGGTTGCAAAATTCCCAGAAACTGTTACAGCGTTGGCGGTAACATTGAACAAGTGTGAGCATGTAATGTTAGCCGCTCCGTGGGGCGTAAGGGATGTGCTGAAAATGGAAGTAAGACCAACAAAGTATTATTCGCGAATTAGAAAAGCAGTCTATAACCGACGGATAGCTGCAAAAAAATGGTCAGAAACCTGGCCAAAATTGAAGGTTTTTGATGCGGACGGAAAGCTACGCCACACCAATAGAAAATAAAGGAAAGACCGTTCATATAAAAGAGGTGAGTACAAAGGAGATTCGATTATTAGTCCCGGAAGATGTGGAAATCTATTTTAAAATGGTTGCTTGAGGATGAAGGTATTGAAACCAAAACCCGTAAAGAGGCTCTTAAACAGGCATATGTTGCAGAATGGCTCCAAGATGAAAAGATCTGGCTTCAAATGTTGCGTGACAGAAATGAAACATCCCATGTGTATAGTGAGGAAAAAGCAAAAGATATATACGAAAATATCATGGATTATTATCCTGAAATGTTGCATACTTTTTTGTTCTTAAAGCAGAAATACTTAGGTGATGGGAATGAATCCTCTGATGATTAGTCAAAGAATAAAGGACCAGTTATGTACAATAGGGAAAAAGATAAATACCATTAACAAAATCATTCTTTTTGGTTCAAGAGCAATTGGGAATCATAAGGAAAAATCGGATATCGATTTAGCTTTTATTGCACCTAATATGACAAAAGAAGAGTGGACGAAACTCACCTTCACGATTGAAGAAGAATTAGATACACTGCTTTTTCTGGACTTAATCAAGTTTGAGGATGCTCCTGACGAGTTAAAAAAGGAAATTGAGGAATATGGCAAAGTAATCTATTTTAGATCCAAGTGAGTGAAATAATAGGAGAAAAAGAGAATTTTATTAGAAAAGAATAATCAGACCCCCAGTCGGAGGCAGCCTTTCCGCTATAGTTAGAAGGGGAGTAATCGATTTCACCAATAAAATTGATTACTCCTTCTACAAAGGTTCATTGTTGTTCTTCTGTTTCTTGTAAAAAGGCCTCCTCTTCCTCTGGGCTCAAAATGCCTGTTGCTTTTCCGATTGTCCCTCCTTGTAATTGCCAGATCGCATTATGGTCTTGGTCCACTTTGGAAAAATCTCCGTCCTTCCATCTCTCTAAAATATCCCTGTAGACACTTTCATTTTTTAAATTTACTTGATTTAGGCCCTGTAATAACCAGTCGATTCTCTCAGGAGTAATTTCATAAAATCCCCATTTTTCATCTGCTTTCACTTTTTGATGGGACATTTTATGAATGTAATTTCGATAATCCGAATCGGTTAACTCCTCTTGTGTACTTTTTTGCCCAAAAGGATTGGGTGTTTCTGCTCCCTCCTCCACATCATTCTCTTCAGCGGCTGTTACAGCATGAACCTCTGTTTCTTTCTTATCTTTATGTGCCTCTTCTGGTGATTTTGGAGAATCTGTGAATACAAGAATAAAAAAGATCCCCACTAGCACAACGATAAATCCTATTAAGGACCATACAATCTTTTTATACACGAAAGAAGACCTCCTTTAAAAACCAAAATCTGTTCACATATTAGGATGATTTTTAATCATACAGTATTTCTTTTTATATTCGTGATAAATCATGATTTACCTGCAAAATATTAATACTCGAAAAATGCGGGCTCTAGCGTTATAATACTATAGTTAAGTATCCAAAGTCGAAAGAGAGTGTTACGGATGGGACGTAAATGGAATAATATTAAAGAAAAAAAAGCGTTAAAAGATAAAAACACGAGTCGTATTTATGCGAAATTTGGCCGCGAAATTTATGTGGCAGCCAAACAAGGTGAACCAGATCCAGACGCGAATCAGGCTTTAAAAGTCGTCTTAGAAAGAGCGAAGACCTATAATGTACCGAAGGCGATTATTGACCGGGCGATCGAAAAAGCAAAAGGAGGTTCAGATGAAAGTTACTCTGAGCTTCGTTATGAAGGCTTCGGTCCAAACGGCTCGATGATCATTGTCGATGCGCTTACTAATAATGTGAACCGGACAGCTTCTGAAGTTCGAGCAGCCTTTGGTAAAAATGGCGGCAATATGGGGGTGAGCGGTTCTGTTGCCTATATGTTTGAGGCAACCGCTGTTTTTGGCATCGAAGGTAAAACAGCGGATGAGGTACTAGAAATATTAATGGAAGCTGATGTCGATGTCCGTGATATAATCGAAGAAGAAGACACGGTGATCGTCTATGCGGAGCCTGATCAATTTCATGCCGTACAAGAAGCACTAGAACAAGCGGGGATCACAGAATTCTCTATCGCCGAACTAACGATGATTGCTCAAAATGAAGTGACCTTGCCAGAAGAAGACCAAACCCAGTTTGAAAAATTGGTGGATGTATTAGAAGATTTGGAAGATGTTCAGCAGGTGTATCATAATGTTGATTTGGGTGATTAAAGCCATCTAAAACCAATCCTTCAAATAGAGGGATTGGCTAATTATATTTTTGGCAAAATATGGCAAGGGGACAGCGCTTCCTCAATGCCTGTAAAAATTCTTCCTTCTGCTTTGGCGTTAAAAATATCAGTGAGTGCGCAACGGCTATTAGTGAACTTCTGCCCCCCGTAACTCGGCAACGGAGTAAAAGTTCAGCAACCAACCCCAGTATTCTTTCACCACATGAATATATCAGCAATTTTCGCTGTCATTAGACAAAAATCGCTTTATAGGAGATAATTTTCATATAAATACGTTACTTTATCCCGATTGCGGAGGTGCTGCAAGATGAATGATCAGCAGGATTCCCAAAATAAAAGGCAAATAGAGGATCTCATAAAATCGATATATGAGGCTTTGACGAAAGCTAAAATTCCAGGAAAAGTGAAAAAGAAGATCCAAGTAGAACTGGATTCATTAAAGGCTTTTACATTGGATGCACGGCCTGCCCGGTTTGCGATCGTCGGCAGAAGAGGGGCCGGTAAATCAAGTCTGATTAACGCAGTTTTTGGCGAAAAAAGAGCAGAGATTGGCGATGTGAAAGCACGAACTGGCGCTGGGAAATGGCATCGATATCAGTCTGATTCTGGAGCTCTCGAAATATTAGATACAAGGGGCTTAGGAGAAGCAGATGATCCGGAGGAAGCCTTTTCAAAAGGGACTGCTTTAGAAGAAGTACAAGCCTCTATTAAGGAAAAATGCCCCGATGCGATTTTGTTTTTGAGTAAAGCAAAAGAAGTGAGCTCACGAATTGATGAAGATATACAGCAACTATTGGAGTTAAAAAAGACAATTCAGGAAGTCCATGAATTTGATGTGCCGATTATTGGGGTGGTCACACAAGTGGATGAATTAAGTCCAAAATCAGCGGACAAGCCGCCATTTGATCATCCAGTCAAACAGGAAAATATTCTTGAGGCGACACAAGTATTAGAAACGAAATTGCGAGAGACTGTTTCCAATCCCGTTAAAGTCATCCCTGTATCGGCCTATATGGAATTTGATCATGACGCGATTGTATATGATATTCGTTGGAATATTGATCGATTGTTGGATTATCTGATTGAGAAGCTGCCCAATGAAGCACAAATGGTACTGGCGAAATTATCGAAAATAAAATCAGTGCAAAAGAAAGTAGCCCGTAGATTGGGAAAGAGCATAGCCGGTATAACAGGAGCAATAGGGGCAAGCCCCATCCCGGGACCTGATCTCCCGATTATTACTGGCTTACAAACAACGATGATTGCTTCCATCGCTTTAATTTCTGGACAAAAGCTTGGGAAAAAATCTGTCGTCGAATTTATGGGCGCTATGGGAGTGAATGTTGCAACTGGAATGGTTTTACGCCAAGTGGCAAGACAATTAGTAAAATTTATCCCTGTTGCTGGTAGTGTCATTTCCGGAGTTATTGCAACTGCAGGCACCTATGCCTTATGTGAAGCAGCGATCGCCTATTTTATTGAAGGGAAATCAATCGAACGAGTGAAGGAAACCTATGAGCATGAATTTGAGGAGCAAAAAAAGAACGAGAAGTAGAAAGTGGGGACAACTGTTTAAGGTTGTCCTGTTTTCATGCGATAGGTAAAAAATAACCGCGACTTTTAAACATCATAATGATATATTTAATATAATACCTAATGAATAAGTAAAGAGGAGTTTTGGATCATGTCACGTCATATAAGAGAGCCGTTGTATTTACAAATTAAAGAGCACTTTAAACAGTTAATAACTTCTAAACAGTTGAATGCTCACGATCAAATTCCACCGGAGCGGGAGATTATGGAGGATTTTAATGTGAGTCGGATTACGGTTACGAATGCTTTAACAGAATTGGTACAAGAAGGGTGGATTTATCGAATACCTGGAAAAGGCAGCTATGTAAAGGAAATGGATAAGTTTCCTTCAAGTGATCAATCGAATGTGGAAGAAAAATCTTTACAAATGGAAGAGGCAGAGAGGTCCGCTAGTCGAGACACAAAGCGAAAACTAATTGGTCTTATCATGCCCACCATTGTAGATTCTTTTGCAGTAAGGTTAATAAATGGCATTCAAAGTGAATTACAAAAAACGGAGTATTCCATTGTGATTATGCTTAGCAATAATTCTAAAAAAACAGAACAGACTGCAATAAGAGAATTATTAAGAATGGGAGTGGCTGGTTTACTTATCTTTCCTGTTGATGCAGAAACATATAACGATGATATTTTGGAATTAAAAGTTAGGAATTTTCCTTTTGTGTTAGTGGATCGTTATTTACCAGGGGTAGAGACAAATTATGTAAATTCTGACAATGTAACAGGGACAATGTTGGCTGTATCTCATTTATGGGACTTGGGGCACCGGGATATTGTCATTTGTGCTGACTCACCAAGGTCCACTATTACGATAGAAGACAGAATAAAAGGATACATGAATGCTCTTAGAGAAAGAGGAGCGATGATTAATCCGTCCTTTATTTTAACTGATTTCACAGTGGATTACCATGACTTAGAGGAGGACGGCCTTTTCCATCAACTTCTAATGAATGGCGCGGCCACTGCCTATATCACCTTAAATGCAAAGCTTGGTCTCTATCTTTCTAAATTGGCGGAACATTTGAACGTGAAAATTCCTGATGACATTTCGATTGTCACGTTCGATAATCCTCACTTTGATGATGAATTAGGTGACTTCACGCATATTTTTCAATCAGAAAATACAATCGGCAAGGAGGCAGCAACCATATTACTCCAATTGTTGAAGGAGGATCAGAATGATGGTGCCTGCTATGAAAAAAGGATTATTCCACCAAAACTTGTTGTCAACGGGTCAACTGGTCCCGCACCAATGAACGAAAATCAATGACCATTATTTTTTTGTTATTGACATAAACGTATGGTTGGATATAATAATATAGAAATTGTACGATGATTTTAAAATTTTTATATATGGATTCATACGCAGTGATCTTCGAGAGATTTTCATCCTCAGATGCCTCAATTCTAACAGTATGGGATTCTATTAGAAATAGGTTTGAAAACGCTATTGCGGTTATGAATATTGATATTTTGAGGTGGAAATCGAACAAGGAGTGCATTTTGAGGTTGTACGTGGAGACCAGTATTTTGACCTTGTTCGTTAAGCGAATGGGTTACCACGTAAATAATAGATTGGCTTGAATACCAAGAGAAAATCATCAGCTTCGCATTCTTCTGACGTCAAGCGAACGCATAGTAAATACGAAGGGGGATCCATTGGGATAAGCGGCTCCCCCTTAAAAATTAGGAGGGTGAAAATGACAAAAGGAAATCGTAATGAAGAAAGAACGGGATTTCAGGAAGTTGCGGCATATCAACCTTCCTACGATTTACAGACAGACTTTGTCATGGTTTACGGAATTGATGAGTCTATGCCAGAGCGGATTAAAGAATGGAAAGATAAAGGGTATGTTGTCCATTTAATGACCGGTGTAGCTTGGGGAGAATACAAAGAATATTTATATGGAGAAGTTGATGGGAGGAATCATTGGGACGAAGCCCAAAAAAATAAAAAAGGAGACCATATTAGCCATGGTGTCGATGTTCCATACATGGTGCCGACGGTTTCCTATACGAACTTTCTGACAACCCGGATTAAACAGGCTGTTGATGCCGGTGTCGAGGCCATTCATTTGGAAGAACCTGAATTCTGGGTGGATGGTGGCTATTCGGAAGCATTTAAACGGGAGTGGCAAATTTATTATAAAGAGCCATGGATGCCACCACATCAATCGGTAGACGCCCAATACCGGGCCTCACAGTTGAAAGCATATTTATATACGCGCAGTTTAGATCGCTTATGTAGTGAATTGAAGGAGTATGCATTAGTAAAATATAATCGTTTTCTACGCTTTTATGTGCCAACCCATAGTCTCATCAACTATACGCAATGGCGGATTGTCAGTCCTGAATCAAAGTTAATTGATTTACCGGCGGTGGACGGTTATATCGCACAAATCTGGACGGGAACCTCGAGAACTCAAAATGTATATGAAGGAGTCCGTAAAGAGAGAACATTTGAAACCGCCTTTTTAGAATATGGAATGATGCAGGAGCTTGTTAGTGGGACAGACCGAAGAATGTGGTTTTTACATGATCCGATTGAGGATAATGCTAGATATACTTGGTCAGACTATCGAAAAAACTATTTCAAGACCGTAGTGGCTTCCCTTTTACACCCAGAAATCGCCCATTATGAAGTTTCTCCATGGCCAAGGAGGATTTTTGAAGGGACTTATCCCAGTGAAGATGGGACCACGCGAGAAAGAATTCCGAAAGATTACGCTACGACCCTCCTTACAGTGATGCATACATTGGGAAATATGGATCAGGAGGATATCCGGATTGACGGAAGACATGAAAAAATCGGTGTGCTTGTGTCAGATTCCACGATGTATCAAAGGAAAAATTTTGCCATTGAAGGGAATGAAACCGACTCTCGTTATGACGGAACAAATCCTGTGGCCATTTCCAAAGTAGAGGAAATGGATTTACTAAACTTTTCCCATTTTTATGGACTGGCATTGCCACTTTTAAAAAGAGGATTCTGGGTAAGGCCTGTTCAGTTGGATAATATCCGCCGCTTTTCTAATTACTTAAAGGATTATAGATTGTTGGTTTTAAGTTACGAATTTTTAAAGCCGGAATATCCTGATCTACATAATGCCATCGCCCAATGGGTAAAAGAGGGCGGCATTCTGATTTATGTTGGGGATGATAGCGATCCATACCATGAAGTAAGGGAATGGTGGAATAATCGGAAACAAAAATATCATTCGCCAAGAGAACATCTTTTTGAAAGTCTAGGATTTTCTCGTGAGACGAAGCAAGGTCTATATGAAGTAGAAAAAGGGATCGTTGGTTATTTAAATATTTCTCCGAATAAATGTGCTGAAAGTAAAAAAGATGCAGATTTATTAAGGGAAACGGTAAAAAATAGTTTGGAAATGGCTGATGCTACTTTTAAATGGGAAGAAAACAATTACTTCATGTTACAAAGAGGACCTTATCGAGTGGCGGCTGTTTTGGATGAATCCGTACATACAAAACCGCTTGAATTGGATGGAAGATTTGTTGATTTATTTGACCCGCAATTAAAGGTGAGACAGAAAATGTCTTTACAGCCGAATGATAACGCGTTTCTATATGATTTAGACTATCATCCATTTGATGAGGAAGTAGTGGTGATTGCTTCATCTTCAAGAGTGGAGGACCTTACACAGCATCCATCAGGCTTTGAGATGGTGGTGAAAGGCCCGGAAAAAATGGCTTCGGTGGCACGTGTGTATTGTCCGAAAAAACCACGTGAAGCAAAACTTTTTACTGGAAGTAGGAGTGAAGCAATCAAATGGGAGTGGGATGAAGCGACAAAAACTGTGTTATTAAACTATGTTCATAACACTGATCTTGTCACAAAGGTGCAAGTCAAGTGGAAATCCAAATCTGTATAAACAATGGGTGATTTAGTTGATCGCCTAGAGAGGGGGCGAATGAAAGCTCATAGCACTATTTTAAAGCTATCGCTTGCTATGAGCTAATCCAAGCAGGATTGAGAGTTTTGTCCGTCTGAATTGAGCATAGAATCCATATTTAGGAAAAAATTTAGGCATCCAATGCTGAATTGCATATTAAAATTTATAGGAGCTGAAAGCAATGTCTCAGAAATTAAGACCCCCTTCCGTACCATTAGTGACGAATGACCCTTATTTGAGCATCTGGTCAGCAGTAGACCATTTATACGATGACCATACTTGCCATTGGACAAATAAGCGTAATAGTATGGTAGGAATCATTTTAATCGATGGTAAGCCAAGAAGATTTATGGGAAAAGTAGAGTTGGTTGAGGCGAGACCATATGAAGAGCCTCCAAGTTTGGAGCAGAAAAGTTTACAAGTTGATCCATTAACAAGTACGTACACATTTGCCGGTGATGGAATTGAACTCGAAGTAAGCTTTATGACACCATTACTCCTTGATGATTTGGATCTATTGTCAAGACCTGCTTCTTATGTTACTTTCCGTGTTCGTTCGGTTGATGGGAAGCCGCATGATGTGAAAATATATTTTGATATATCTGGTGAATGTTGTGTGAACACACCCGACCAAGAAGTGATTTGGTCACGCGAAATCATCAATGACCAAATTGTCAGCCTGCGTATGGGCACAGAGGCGCAGCCAATTTTACAAAGGGTTGGCGATGACACGAGAATAGATTGGGGCTACTTTTATTTAGCAGCTAAAGGGACAAGTGACCTTAAGACCGTGATTCATTCATATAATGCTAGAAAAAGATTTGTAGAGACGGGGCAATTGCCTGAGAGCGATGATGAACAACAACCGCGGTCTCTCGTTGATAATCCTCCGGTTATGGCCGTTGTGTTGGGACTCGGGGAGATAAATGAAGATTGGGCTTCGGACTATTTGGTTTTGGCATACGATGATATTCACTCCATTGAATATTTCGGGAAACCTCTGGATGCCTATTGGCGCAGGAATGGTATGACGTTTGCAGACATGCTTGTTTTGGCTGTAGAACAATATGATGAAATTCAAGAGAAGTGTGATACATTCCATTCTCAACTGATCAACGAGAGTAAAGATGCGGGTGGGGAAAAATATCAAGATATTCTCTCATTAGCCTATCGTCAAGCGATTGCCGCACATAAATTGGTTTGTGATGAAAATGGAGATATTTTATTTTTTTCAAAAGAAAATTTCAGTAATGGCTGTATCGCGACAGTGGATGTCAGTTATCCGTCGATTCCGCTTTTTCTACATTATAATCCTGAATTAGTGAAGGGAATGATGCGGCCAATTTTCCGCTATGCGGGAAGTCCAGATTGGAAATTTGACTTTGCTCCCCACGATGTCGGAACTTACCCGAAAGCAAATGGACAAGTGTACGGTGAAAATAAATTAGAATTTCAAATGCCGATTGAAGAATGCGGGAATATGCTCATCATGGCTGCAGCTGTCAGCCTCTATGAAGAGGATGCTAGTTTTGCCAAGGCGCATTGGGGACTTTTAAGCAAATGGGCCAACTATCTGTTGGAAAACGGGCTTGATCCGGAGAATCAATTGTGCACAGATGATTTTGCCGGGCATTTAGCGCATAATGCCAATCTGTCGATTAAAGCGATTATGGGAATTGGTGCGTATTCAATTATGTGCAAAATGCTAAATGACTCGGTAGCGGAAACGAAATATTTAATGTCTGCGAAAGAAATGGCTTCAAAATGGGAAGGTATGGCACGTGTACAAGACCATTCGAAACTAACTTTTGATAGTGAATCTGATACCTGGAGTCTCAAGTATAATCTTGTCTGGGATCATCTTTTTGGTCTCCACCTTTTTTCAGACGAGCTAAAAGCAAAGGAACTTTCATTTTACCGCACTAAACAGAACCAATACGGAACCCCGCTTGACAATCGAAATACGTATACGAAAGCGGATTGGTTTGTTTGGAGTGCATCTATGGCAGAATCGAAGGAGGACTTCGAGAAAATGATTGCGCCTCTATGGGATTTTTTAAATGAATCTTCTAGTAGAGTACCTTTGACAGATTGGTATGACACGGTTACAGGGAAGCAGAGCGGGTTTCAAAATCGCTCCGTAGTAGGGGGATTATTTATTCAATTGCTGAATCGTAAATAAAATCATTTGTTAGTAGATACAAACATCCATACAAAGGCGATTTTTCAATTCAACCTATGAGTGGAAAATCGCCTTTTTCAACGTGCTTGTAATGCGAACAGCAATATTCCCGAAGCCAATCATTGCTTTCCTTTTATACTCTTCATGAATGTGCGGAAGACAGCGTTCAATACTGTGTCTTCCCTTTAGCTACAGACCCAAATAGGTAAACTGAAAATCTTCGTTTCATACATTCAATTATTTTCCGTTGCATGTTGTTCATTGCATATCCCTCTAAAAAGACATAATCGGTTATACTATATTATAGACAAAAAGTTTCATAAATGAACATAGAGTGTTGGTGCTGTGGCCGTGCCCGAAATGGTGTTCAGAGTAACAAACCGGTCACGACCAGCCATTGATCGTGACTAAAATTATCGAAAAAGCCCAAAGCAGTCATAACTATTGGAGTAAGGAGAAAGCCACACACAAAGAATTAGAAATATAAGATACAAAAGAGGAGCCTTGAATTATATTGGACATTCCCATTTTATACGAAGATAATCATCTACTTGCCGTTGAAAAGCCAGTGAATATTCCCGTACAAGCGGATCAAACCGGCGATCTAGATTTGTTGTCAATCTTAAAAGAAGATATTAAAGTGCGCTATCAGAAGCCAGGTAATGTGTATTTAGGTCTTGTACACCGACTGGATCGACCTGTTGGTGGTGTGATGGTATTGGCGAAAACGTCGAAGGCCGCATCAAGATTATCGGAGGTAATTCGAAGACAGGCTTTTAATAAAAAATACTTAGCTGTTGTCAGAGGAACTCCAAAGGAAAAGCAGGCAAAATTGGAACATACCTTATGGAAGGACCGACAAAAAAACCAGGTGTATGTCGTGCCTGCTGATCATCCTCAGGGAAAAAAGGCGGTGCTAGAATACAAAGTAGTTGGCGAGGAAAAAGATATGAGCCTTTTACAGATTCGGCTTCATACAGGCCGTCCCCATCAAATTCGGGTTCAACTTTCCCATATCGGCTGCCCATTACATGGGGATCAAAAGTATGGGCAAAAAATAAACAAGCCTGGTCAGCAAATAGCACTCTGGGCAGCCGAGCTACAGTTTGAACATCCAACGAAAAAGGATTGGATAAAGGTGACACAAGCACCACCAAAGACTTTTCCTTGGAAGCTGTTTGAGTGAAAGTCAAACATGGGTAAATAAAACGGGAGATCTTGATTACGCAGGATCTCCCGTTCCCCATTACTCCACCAACCCATAAAATTTCGTCTGACTAATGCCCTTCCCCTTCTTTTTCTGATATAGCATGTATATTTCTATAGGAATGGTCAAAAATATATCCAATATTATGCAGGAGTGGATGTAAATGATTGTATTGGATACAGAAATTGAAGGGAAAACGGCAAAGTTTGGTGAGATGATGGACCACTTATGTACAATGGGCTATTGTTTAGGAGGAAATTGGGATTACGATAAAGGGCATTTTGACTCTATTTTATGGCGTGAAGGCGGAGAAACCATTTATATGAGAATCCCCTTTCATGTAATAGATGGAATGCTTGATGAATATCATGCTCTTATTCGGTTTGAAAAACCTTATGTTATTAAGCATGTCGTCCATATCGGCCTAGACCGAGATGAAAACTCCTTACTAACCGCCACAGGGGTCAATCAATTTCAGGAACCAATGGATCGGGACGGAAACATTCATCGTCCTCAAAAATGGGAAGAAGTTGGAGAAGCAGCAATCCATGAGATATTGAATGGCGTCCCTCCAATATTTTCCTAAAAGATAGGAAAAATCGGAAGGTAGCAAAGATATTAACAACGGCTACCTCACCGATTTTCTGATCCGGCTCCTAGTATCTGACATCTAAAAGAACACATCAGGGCTTTTGGTAGATTCCTTATTACTCCTCATTCACAGGAATCGCCACATTATAATATTCTTCTAATGTGATATCTTTCTCATAAATTTCCTTTGCAATTTCATTTCCCACATAGCGAATATGCCATGGCTCGTACATATAACCTGTTAAGTTTTCCTTGCCCTTCGGATAGCGAATAATAAAACCATATTCATGGGCATGATTAGCGAGCCACTTCGCTTCTGCCGTATCTGCGAAACAGTCCTCGACTGCACATTCACCAGAAGAACCGGAAACATCAATCGCCAGTCCTGTTTGATGTTCGCTATGTCCTGGTCTGCCGCTATAACGATCCGCTTTCTCCTTGCCATCTTTTTTTACATAATTATTATAAAGCGTGGCCTGTGTTTCCTGTGAACGATAGCCGGAAGCTCCGGCCAAATAGATCCCGTCCTTTTCAGCAGCAGCAAACAACTTTTCCAAGGCTTTTGCTGCAACTTTACGAAGCTTTCGTTTTTCAATTTTCTCGGAAAAGATAAAGCGTACATCAGGATACACTAAGTCATCTGGTGCATACTGATCTGGTAATTTATATTGTTTGTTGACAAGTACAGTCACATCTTTTGGATCAGCGACTACTTGGATCGCCTTATCATGATACTTTGTTGGCTCCACTTTAGGAGCATTTGTATATTGATTTGTTTTTTCTGCACCTGTCTGATTTTCTGTATCTTGACTGTTATCCTTTATCGGATTCTCGTTTTCTTGACCAGTAGTTTCCGTTTTATCATTTGGATCGTTTGTTACGGGTGACGGCTCGCGCTTATGAATGTCCTTTCCTTCCGCTTGGAACAAATCACAGCCAGCGAGTATTCCTCCCGTAAAAAAAGATATGAAGGTGATAGATAGTAAGATTCGAAGTAATTTCATATTGTTTTCCCCCCAAGTCTTCATTTTAACTGTTTTATGAACCAAATTCCATCCTTTTCTGTAGGATGGACATGTGTAGAGTTTTACTAGAATCAAGTAAAATTTACAAAAACATAAAAATATGTTTAACTAAATAAAAAGGCGATTTAGATTGAGGGAACGAGGTGATAAAGTTGGTTGGTTTAAAGGATATTGCACAAGCGGCAGGTGTTTCTATTTCGACCGTTTCCAATGTGCTAAATGGAAGAAAAAATGTTGGCAAAGAAACAAGGGATCGAATTTTACAGTTATGTGAAGAGATGGGTTATCAACCCAATATCATGGGAAAAAGCCTAAAGAAAGGGCAAACAAATACGATTGTTTTCAATTTCAGTGATTTTGAACGCAGCTTCTATCTAAAAATTATTAAAGGAATTCATGATTACTTAACAGAAAATCATTTTGATTTGATCGTCTGTACGACAAATTCAAGTGAAAATTTTATGCGCGGCCATTTCACTCAAGGGGCGATCGTGCTCGATAGAAAGATGACAGATGCCTTTCTTGTTTCGACAGCAAGCAGTCAATTTCCAATCGTCGTAATGGATCGTATTATTGAAAACGAAAATATAAAAAGTGTGATCACAGAGAATTATAGTGTGATGTGTGAATTGACCCAAACACTGATTGACAAGGGTTTTCGCAAATTTGGTTATATTGGGGGGTATGAAAGTTCACTGGACCATCAAGAGAGATACCAAGCGTTTATTGATACTTTGACAATGAATCATATCCCTTTCCCAAGAACCAAATATTATCATGGAGATTTTTCAGAAAAGAGTGGTTACCGTGTCACCAATATTTTGATCTTAAGTAATGATCTCCCGGAAATTCTTGTTTGTGCAAATGATAATATGGCAATTGGTGCGATCAAGGCATTGCGGGAAAATAAGATTGAGGTCCCTAAGGATATTTCAGTGACGGGGTTTGATGATAGTAGTAATGCAGAGAATTTTGGGCTAACAACTGTGACGATCCCTCGCTATGAAAGTGGCTATATTGCAGCGAAGGAACTCGTAGAAATGATTCGAGGAGCAGGGAATCAAGAAGACTTTAAAATCACAGCGAAAATAAATTGGCGAGAGACAGTAAGGTAAAATAACTTGTTCAAAAGGCGAATCCATTGATTTGTCTCTTTTTTTCATTCAAAGGAAGTAAAAAAGAGTATGTTAATCAACAATTCGCATAAAATATAAAGGAAATTCAATAAAAGACAGCGATTACTTTTAAAAAATACAGTAAAATGATTGACTTTCTCTCTGTAAGCGGTAATATATGAGTATAACGTTTTACTAATCTTATTTTCATAAGGGGATGAAGAAATGCGAAAAGTTAATAAGGCATTTCCTTTTTTACTAGCCATGTTAATCGTTGCTTCCATAGCCTTGGCAGGGTGTGGTTCAGCAAAAGATGAAAATGGAAAAGGAAAAGGAAAGTCTGCTGAACCGACGGTTACCATATTCAACAGTAAGGTCGAAATCGTAGATCAGTTGGAAGCACTTGCGGAGGAATATACAAAGGAAACAGGCAAGAAGGTGGAAGTGCTGGGCGCTGCTGGCGACCAATATATGCAGCAACTGCAAACGAAACTAACTAGTAATCAAGGCCCATCCATTTTTAGTGCGAGTCCAGAAGATGCTATGAAGCTTAAATCTTATCTCTATGATTTGAGTAATGAAGATTATGTGAAGTATATTGCCCCAGATATGGAATTAAAAATAGATGATAAAATTGTTGGCGTTCCATATGGTGTGGAAGGATTCGGAATTGTTTACAACAAAGATATGGTAGACCCTAAAGATGTGACCGATTACGATTCTTTTGTGGACGCATTGAAAAAGTTTAAAGGCGAGGACATTAATGGTTTCGGACTGTCCCAAGAAGCTTATTTCTTGATCGGACATATTTTAAATACGCCCTTTGCTTTACAAGATGATCCGCTTGCCTTTATCGAAAAATTAAACAAGGGTGAGGTGAAGATGGCGGATACAAAGGAATTCCAAGATTTTGCCAAATTTATGGATGCCATTAAGGCGAATACGAAGAACCCTGTCGAAGTGACTTATGATGGTGAGATTGGTGACCTTGCTACCGGTAAAACAGCGATGATTCACCAAGGAAACTGGGCATATGGGATGTTCGAAGATTATGATTTAGACTTTGAATTAGGTATGATGCCTTTTCCACTGGAAGGAAATGATAAATTAGCTGTTGGAGTAGGGAATAACTGGGCCATTAATAACCAAAAGGACGAAGCAGAAATTAAAGCAGCGAGCGATTTCTTAAACTGGATGCTCACAAGTGATACAGGAAAACACTATATTGTCGATGAATTTGGCTTTATTCCGGCTATGACAAATATTGAGGCAAAAGAACTTGATCCATTATCACAGGCTGTGCTTGATGCTTCTAATAGTGGGGAAACCATCCCTTGGGCACATAGTTATTTCCCAGCAAATGTGGTTGTCAATGATCTTACTCCGGCAACACAAGAATATTTCTTATCAAAGGATATGACAGGTCAGCAATTCCTTGAGAATTTGGATGCTGCATGGGCAAACGGTGTGAAATAGAGGAAGCTTGTAAAAGACAAATTGAATACTCTGTAAACAAAAAAGGCCCTTCGTGAAATGTATGAAATCGCTTGTAGGAATACATTAGGCGATGGGCTTTCATTTTGCCGAAATGAAAGAAGGGATTGACTTGATTAAAAAAAGAAAAGATTGGGCTTGGTTTGCGCTATTTACGGTTCCGCTCCTGATCATTTTTGCGACAGTTGTCATCATTCCGTTTTTTATTGGAATTTATTATTCCTTTTTTGATTGGGATGGGATACCTTCCAATCCAAAGACTTTTGTAGGGTTTGGGAATTTCACCCAATTATTTGATGACCCACGTTTTCTTCAGTCTGCATGGAAAACAATTAAGTTTACCGTATTAGCACTCATTTCTGTCAATGTTTTAGGAATCACGTTTGCGTTATTGGTTACTACGAAGCTTCGAACCTCTAAGGCTGCGCGGACGATGATGTTCATGCCTAATTTGATCGGGGGATTAATTTTAGGATATATATGGCAATTTATTTTTACAGACGCTTTTAAAATTCTAGGAGAATCATCTGGTATGACAGGTGTCTTCTTTAACTGGCTTCTGCAACCGAACTATGCCCTTTATGCGATGGTCATTGTTTTTACATGGCAAATGGCAGGTTATACAATGATTATTTACTTAGCAGGTATTCAAGGAATTCCGAATGAATTAATTGAGGCTGCCCGTGTCGATGGGGCTAATTTCTGGCAAAGGCTCACAAAGGTTATTTTTCCATTATTAATGCCATCCTTCACAATTTCTTTATTCTTGACGCTTGCCAATGCGTTTAAGATCTACGATGTCAATTTATCGCTAACAAACGGGGGGCCTGTGAATGCCACGGAATTATTTGCGATGAACATATTTAATGAAATCTTCGGTTACAGCCATTACGGATACGGTCAAGCAAAAGCGATCATATTCTTTGTTGTTGTAGCGGCTATCACATTGACGCAAGTGTACATGACGAAGAAGAGAGAGGTGCAGATGTAATGAAAAAAACAAGTAAATTAGCTGCAGAGATCTTGCTTTTTCTACTTGCACTTGCCTTTTTATCGCCGATTTATATTATGCTCGTCAATTCTTTTAAGAACCGGGAAGAGTTATATAGTAATGCCCTTGCCTTCCCCTCCCAATTTAGTTTTCAATATTATGAAACAGCAATGGAAAAGATGAACTTTTTACTTGCCTTGAAAAATTCCTTATTTGTAACGATTGTTTCGATCATTTTTATTGTGATTTTTTCGTCCATGACGGCTTGGATGTTAGTAAGGACAAATCATAAGATTAGCAATATTATTTTTATGACCTTTGTAGCAACCATGCTGATTCCATTTCAAACCTTAATGATGCCTCTAATGGAATTCATGGGGATGATTCGTGATAACCTCAACATACCAATGTTGAACACGCATGGCGGGTTGATTTACATGAATATTGGCTTCCATGCTAGCTTATCTGTGTTTTTATATCACGGATTTATAAAATCGATTCCTGTTTCTTTGGAGGAAGCGGCCACCATTGATGGTTGCTCCAAATTTGGTGTTTTTTGGCGAATTGTTTTTCCAATGCTTAAGCCGATCACAGTAACGGTCATGATTTTGAATGTGATTAGCATTTGGAATGATTATCTATTGCCATCCTTGGCGCTATCAGATAAGGCACTGCGGACCATTCCGTTAACGACTTTTTATTTCTTTGGAGAGTTTACAATCCAATGGAATTTGGCTATGGCTGGATTAACGATGACAATCATTCCAGTTGTCATATTTTATGCTTTTTCTCAAAAGTACATTATTAAAGGGATTGGAGAAGGAGCAATTAAATAAGAGGGAAGACATGCGTGTAGTTGACAAAGCAAATAACTTTTTGAAGGGTATGTAATGAATGAAAAAGAATAAGCTCGTTTATGAAATGGCTGATTTTAGTTTAGATAATGACGAATTATTGGTGAATGAAACCTTATTTCATAATGCGAACGGATACTTAGGTGTCCGTTCTAATTTTGAAGAAGGCTATCCAGATCATTTTCAATCCATTCGCGGAAGTTATCTTAATGGCTTTTATGATCTGGCCGAAATGAAACAGGCTGAAAAGCTTTATGGATTTGTCGAAGAAAAGCAAACGATCGTCAATGTGGCGGATACTCAAGGAATCCAGCTTTTGATTAATCAAGAGCGTTTTAGTCTGTTTGAAGGCGAGGTCTTAAAACGTTCACGGACCTTAGATATGGAAAAGGGAGTGACAAAGAGAACGATACTTTGGCGTTCTCCTAAGGGGCATGAAGTGGAAATCGTTGTGACCAGGATGGCTTCCTTTGCCATGCTGCCACTGTTTACGATTCAGTATGATGTGACAGCCAAGAATTTCTCTGGGGAGCTTGAATTTCTGTCCTCTCATATTGGGAATGTGCAAAACTATTTCAATCCAGATGATCCGCGTGTAGCAGCAGAAAGTTTCCGTCATATTCATGTGGAAAGGATGGAAACAAAAGATGAAGTCTCTTTGATTACATCGCGGACATCTGCATCCCAATTACAAGTTGTAACAGCGGTCAAACACCGCTTGTCAAAAATGGGTGAGATCAATCATCATATTCAGGGGGAATCGATCGAATGGGAAGTAAAAACGTTTATTGAGGAAAATGAGACCGTCTCTCTGATAAAATATACCATTTTTGCCGATTCGATCCGTGAGGAGAACCCATATGAACATGCTTGGCAATTGATGGGAGAGGCAACAACCAAATCAATTGAAACGTGGTATCAAAGGCAGGAACAGTTCCTCACTAACTACTGGGATCATGCAAGTGTGGAAATTGATGGTGATGACGAATTAAGCATGGCGATGTACTACAATCTCTATCAATTGTTGCAATCGGCCGGGAAAGATCAGTATAGCAATATTGCTGCCAAGGGTCTGAGTGGTGAGGGTTATGAAGGCCATTATTTCTGGGATACAGAGATGTATATCCAACCTTTCTTTTTGCTGACACAACCAGAAATGGCGAAAAATCTAATTCAGTATCGTTACAATATTTTAGATTCTGCTCGGGAACATGCTCGGATTATGTGCCATACAAAAGGTGCTTTATATCCATGGAGAACAATCTCTGGGAAGGAATGCTCGGGATATTATCCTTCAGGATCGGCGCAATATCATATTAATGGGGATATCGCCTATTCTGTAATCAATTACTATCTGGTCACAAAGGACCTCGACTTTATTGCAAAGTATGGAGCAGAAATGATCTTTGAAACGGCTCGATTATGGCTTGATGCTGGTCACTTTTATCAAGATCAGTTTATGATTCACGATGTAACAGGTCCTGATGAATATACTTGTGTAGTCAATAATAATTACTATACAAATGCCTTAGCCCAATACCATTTACAATGGGCGGTGAAATTTTATCAGCTATTACAAGCAAATGATCAGACAGCTGTATTGGAAAAAATTCAATTATTACCGCAAGAAATCGAGGAATTTTCAAAAGCGGCGGAGCAGATGTATTTACCTTATGACTCAGAGCTAGATATCAATCCACAGGATGATTCCTTCTTAAGCAAGCGGGTTTGGGATTTGGAGAAAACGCCAAAAGATCAATTCCCATTATTGCTCCATTATCATCCTTTACATCTTTATCGTCATCAGGTGTGTAAACAAGCGGATACGGTATTGGCCCATTTTATTGTGGAGGATGCACAAAGTTTACGTACGATTGAAAACTCCTTCCATTATTATGAAAAGATTACGACCCATGACTCATCTTTATCCACTTGTATTTTCAGTATTATGGCGGCTAAATTAAAGGAATATAAGAAAGCATACGATTACTTTGGAGAATCGGCAAAGCTTGACCTGTTTAATACCCATAAAAATACAAAAGATGGGATCCATACCGCCAATATGGGTGGAAATTATATGGCGATTGTCTATGGATTTGCAGGACTACGAATCAAAGAAACGGGATATCACTTTTCTCCATTTTTGCCGGAAAAATGGACGGGTTATAAGTTTAAACTCCATTATGAAGATAGTGTGATCAGAGTCAAAGTGGATCGCCAGTCCTGCCAGTTCTCACTTGAGAAAGGGAGCCGTAAAAACATCCATGTGTACGGGAAATCATATCAGCTTGAGGATTCCCTAGACATTCCATTGGAGGGAAAATAAATGAAGCATTCCTGTGCGATTTTTGATTTAGACGGTGTTCTAGTAGATACAGCCAAATATCATTATTTAGCGTGGAAAGAACTCGCTGATCGACTCGGATTTAACTTCACCCTTCACGATAATGAGCGGCTAAAAGGTGTATCAAGAATGAGCTCGCTAGATATTTTATTAGAAGTTGGTCAGATGAAAGACCGGTTTACCCAAGTGGAAAAAGAAAATTTGGCTGCAGAAAAAAATCAGCGCTATGTCGAATGGATTTCCAAACTGGATGAATCAGAATTGCTGGAAGGAGCGCTCTCCTTATTAGAGGCTTTAAAAAAGAAGGAAGTCAAGATCGCATTGGGATCAGCTAGTAAAAATGCGCAACTGATTTTAGAGAATGTAGGAATTGCACACTTGTTTGATGTCGTGGTGGATGGAAATGCCGTTTCAAAGGCGAAACCAGATCCGGAGGTTTTTACTTTAGGAGCGGATAAACTACAAGTCCCTTATGAACGCTGTGTTGTTTTTGAAGATTCACAGGCTGGATTGGAGGCGGCGAAGGCAGTCGGAATGTTCGCGATCGGAGTTGGACAAAAACATGCTCTCCCGCATGCCGATATTGTTTACCCATCTTTAAAAAATTTTCCAGTCGAGTTATACTTTTAAGAAAATACATAGGGGTGTTGTGCATTGATCCATGAAATGATTTCAATTCAGACAGAGCATTCAGAAGCTAAGCTGTATACGTATATTTTGAGTAACTCACCGGAAATCGACCCAGATCGAAAAAGACCGGCTGTAGTGATTTGTCCGGGTGGAGGGTATGTCACGACTTCTGACCGTGAGGCAGAGCCTGTAGCTATTCAGCTAAATGCAATGGGTTTCCAAGTTTTTGTATTAAGATACAGTGTGCATCCAGCCACTTTCCCAACCGCTTTATTAGAACTTGCAACCTCGGTAGCGCTTGTGAGGGAAAACGCTGAAAAATGGCATATTGACCCTAATAAAGTGATCGTTGCTGGTTTTTCAGCAGGTGGTCATTTAGCCGCAAGTCTGGGAGTATTCTGGGAAAAAGAATTCTTGTCTCAAAGCATAAAAGTCGATAAAGACGCCTACAAGCCAAATGGGCTTATCTTAAGCTACCCTGTTATTTCATCTGGTGTCCATGCCCATCAAGGTTCATTTAATGCTTTACTAGGTGACCAGCAAGAAGAACTGAGAGAGAAGCTTTCGTTGGAAAAACAGGTAAATGCGCAAACACCACCAACCTTTCTTTGGCATACCTTTGAAGATGCCAGTGTCCCAGTGGAAAACTCGATGCTCTTTGCCATTGCCTTAAGAAAACATAATATTCCCTTTGAGCTCCATATTTATCCGAATGGAGGGCATGGCCTCTCACTTGCCAATGAAGAAAGCTTTAGTCGTAAAAACAATTTTGGAATTCAGAAGGAATGTCAAAACTGGATTGAGATGGCGGGAGTGTGGATTCGTAATTTAGCTTAAGGGAAACTCATGGCAGTTATCCTAAACTGGAAATGAATCTCGTTTTTTTTCGCAAAAGAAGGACCAAAGTAAGCTCGGTAGTCAAGGGCGATTCATGACGCCCAAAACAGCGGGCCCACAGTAAAATCGGTAGTCAAGGGCGGCTCATGGCCCCCCGGAAAAGTCACATGAAGTGAAATTTGGTGTAGATCATCTAGGAGTTTGAATACAAGTAGCTAAAAAGGGATCCAAGAGCCAATTTTTATTGGATTATTGGGTGCCTTTTTTCCATTTGTCAATCTTTATTTTCGGGTAAATTCCATACAAGTTCCTGAAGATTTATACTTAGATTCTTTAGATTTATATCGTAACAAAAGTAAAAGAACCAGTTATAGGCGGATTCCTTTCCATTGGTTCTCAACCAATCTATACTTGTTCCAAACATAATATTATTATATGAACAAAATCTGCTAAAAAATTCATTTCCATAAGAATAGTTAACTGCTTTAAGACAGTTGCTTACTTTTCATAACATATGTAAATAATAGGAGTGTTTTTTAGTATGCGCTATTCTGAATGTGTTAAAATTTATATGCCTACATTTTTAATTGAGGTATTGAAATAAATGGGAAGTTTGCGGGTTTTTGCCAGGGAGGGAAGAGGTTGTCTAAAGAGAATAATCAACAACCGATCACACAAGCAGATGATGATGAAAAACTTATTTTTGAAATGCATTACCATGAAGTTTATAAGGTTGTATATTTTATCATTCAAGATCGATATCTCGCTGAGGATCTTACTCAAGAGGCCTTTATAAAAGCGTTTCAAAATTTACATAAGCTAAAAAGTGGAACAAAAATGAAAGCGTGGCTTGTGACCATTGCCACGCGGACGGCGATTGATCACATAAGAAAAGTAAAAAAGCGAAACGATTATCTAACAGATGACGTCTATATACTAGATAGAAATTCCAATCGAAACTGCTCTGGGTCTCCTGTAGAGGGAAAAGTGGAAAAACGGATGCTCAAACAATTGATTAAACGATGCATTTCTGTTCTAAACCCCCCAGCTTATAAAGAAGTGCTACTGCTAAAGTTTGAGTACGACTTAAAGGAGGAGGAAATCGCAGAAGTGTTAAATATTAGCCCTAGTGCGGTGAAATCTCGCCTTCATCGTGCGAAAAAGAAGTTAAGAAAAGAATTGCAAAATTATGATGAGTTTAGGGATGGTGATCATTTTGAGTAGAGAAAAAAGTGATTCCCTGGACCAACTGATCAAGGAATCCATCCATGAAGAAATGGAACAGGCTCCATCCCCCATGTCTTCTTTGGAAGAGGCTTGGGAGAAGCTAGAAGAGTCACGGAAGAAACATCCTGTTCGTCGGCCAAAAAGCTTCAAGAAGGTGTGGATGTATGCTGCATCCATTCTTCTTGTTCTTGCCTCCGTCACTTTATTTTCGACATCCCAAGGTTCAGCCTCTCCAACACTAACCCAATTTTTCCAAAAGGTTCAAGGGAAAGTGGTTCATTTATTTTTAAAAGTGGGGGAGGATACAGGATTTGGCGATCCTCCTCAAGGCGAATCGGAAGATGGTCCAGTGGTAGTGGAATCGGAAATTGAATCTGTGCAAATGAGTTTGCAAGAAGCACAGAAGGAAACCGCATTTCCGATTGTGGTGCCCAGCTATATACCGAAAGCCTATCATTTGGAAAATGTGACCGTTATGAAAAGGGAAGACGAATTAAGTGGAGAAATTTTTTTGCAGTATGAAGGCGCGAACGAGGAGGGCTTTGTGATCAATCAGCGAGCAGTTGGAGAAGCCCTTGGGATGGGAATGACGTTGGACAATGAAGATACCCAAATTGAGAATATAATCGTGAATGGACAACAAGCACAGCTCCTATCGATCCAAGATGATCTTCGTGAATTATTATGGGTGAAAGACGACCAAATGTATTATTCCATAAGCGGAAATTTGTCAAAACAGGAGATTATAAAAATTGCGGAATCGATGGAATAGGCAAAACAGAAAAAATGGAGTAAATATGTACGTCATCCTCTATTCTTGGACAATTATCTGTAAAAGAAGTGGTTTATTGCTGGGGTCCTACCAACAAATTTCGATTGTTAGTAGGACCCTTTGCTTAGGATATCTTAATAATGCACGATATGATTACTATGTTGGATTAGAGAAAAGGTGGTCATTTAAAACTTATCAGTTTCCTACCCATACAACAAACGGTTTGTCATACACTGATAGTCTTAGTTCAGTAGACTCTGGAACCTATAGGGTAAATGTTACTAAAATAGATTATTCTCCAGCAGGAGTAGTCGCAAAAGGATCTGGCACAATTAGTCAATAATTAAAAAGACAGGGGAACAATAATAATGAATACAATTCTTTCAGCCGTCAATCTTCATAAAAAATATCGGAAAGAAAATAATATGAATGTTCTGAACAACATTAACTTAACTGTTAATAAGGGGACCATTACGGTTATTATGGGGACTAGTGGATCCGGTAAAACGACTTTACTTAGCACTATTGGAGGATTAAATCAACCAACAAAAGGATCCGTTTATTTTCGGCAACAAGATATATTTTCCTTGAATGATAAAAGATTAGCGAAATTGCGAGGAAGACATTTTGGCTTCATCTATCAATCTTACAATTTAATTCATGAGCTAACTGTTTACGATAATATCATATTACCTCTATATATCACGAAACAAAAAATGAATGAACAGAAAATTTTAGGACTGATAGATTCACTTGGTTTAATGTCTGTCAAGAATAACTTCCCAACCGAATTGTCAGGCGGCCAGCAACAGAGAGTTGCCATTGCTAGAGCAATGATTCATCAGCCGGATATTATCTTTGCTGATGAACCTACTGGAAATTTAGATTCGAAAAACTCAAGAAATGTAGTTGATATACTGCAAAAATTATGTCATCAGCATGATAAAACTCTGATCCTGGTGACACATGATAAAGATTTAGTCAGAAACCCTGATCAACTTCTATGTATCAAAGATGGCCAAATCATTAAAGGGTGATAATGGTGAATTTTCTACACACTTTAAAAATTTCTATTAAAATTTTAATCAATGATAAGAAATTTTTTGGAGCTGCCATTTGCTTATTATCTTTCATAGTAAGTTTTCTTGTTATTTTCCCTACAATTTCAGGGGAAATCTTATCTAAATCCAAATTGGAAGCTTATCAAAAGTATGGAGAACATGATTTTGTCATTAGTAGCAACTCCCAAAAGCAAATACAATCAATCATTAAAGATGATACTTTTAAAGTTTGTGGACAGGTTTATATTTCGGATTCCTATCCAATTGGTGGGAACCAAATTCAGGCAACACTTGGAGCGATGGACTCCCTAGCTTTTCAAACAGGGCATTTAGCATTAAAGTATGGAAAAATGCCTACAGAAAACAACGAGGTTGTCATTGAAGCTTTTATGGCTGAACCATTAATACAGGAATATAAAGATTTACACGCTGATTTCAAATTATTTCAGCCTTTTGATATAACTTTAGAGGATACAACCTATCATGTGGTAGGCGTTATAGAAAATTATTCTTCTTCATGGACAAATCCTGATTTTATAGAGATAGGATATAATACCTTTCCAAATATTATATTAAATTCAGAAGTTCAAGACAGCGATTACACCTTGAGTAACAATACTTTTTTGTTAATGAAAAAACAATTCTCTCTTAAAGATAACATGTCCGATTACATTCGGGAACATGAATTGGAGCGTGAGCAAATTCTAATGAACCATCGGTTGGAAGCCAATGGTTTAAGTTTAATAAAAAGGCTACAAGACTATACCTATCTATTTATTGCACTCAGTTATTTCGTTTCTTTTCTAACTATATTTTATCTTTTTTTCACTCAATACATCGTACGAAAAATAAAAGTCTATGAGATATTCTATGCGACGGGCTTGACACCTACGCATATACATATATTAATTATTTCTCAAGGGACAATTCTGTTTGTTTTAAGTGTGATCGCTGGCACATTTATCAGTACTTTAGTATTGTCCATTTATCAACAATGGTTTTTGCAAAACCAAACCGATACAATCAAGATTTTCAATATTCCTATTCTCATTGGAATAACCATTTTCTTTGGGATCGTCTTAGCTATAATTACTGTTATTATGAAAAGACGATTATTTCGTCAAAATTCAAACGTTTCAGGTCGAACGTTGGTCCCTATTTTACATAATAAGATTAGCAAGTTTTCTCTGCAATGGAAAATCATTTTGATGCAAATCGTTGGATCCATTAAATTGACTATACTTAATATTGGCTCGCTCGCCTTAACTTTTGTATTATTATTTCTAAATTTAATTATTACCAATGAAACGGCTTACGAACCTGATCAAAACACTGCCCATTATGGATTACTTTCAAAACAGACTATAGCCGAGGAAATTCTTAACCAATACCCAGTTACCCTTAATCAAAAATTTTCCTTCTCGTTCGAGGATACAGAAGAGCTAGAAAAATTAGA
This sequence comes from Lederbergia sp. NSJ-179, assembly GCF_022867885.1. Lineage (GTDB taxonomy): Bacteria > Bacillota > Bacilli > Bacillales > Bacillaceae_C > Lederbergia. The sequence continues at coordinate 112,171 of NZ_JALIFP010000003.1, forward strand.
TTCTGTTCGTTTTATATCTAAAATTCCGTTAACATTGGGGACGACACTTCTACTAACTGATGAACAACTTTCTCCTTATTTTCGTCAATGGATGGAGTCATATACAGAGGAAAATTCGTTTGTTAATTTTTCAACATACGACTATGACAGTCTAAATATTCCTGAAAACTACCATCCCATTAAAAATGTAAACTTTCTCCTTGTGGATCAACAAAATTGGGAAGGCTATAATCAAATACTCCAATTGGCTCCATCGGTTTATGAACAATTGGAAAAGTCCGCTTCCACAATCTTATTTGTCCCTGAGAAAACGGATAAACAAAAACTTGAAAATTTAACCATTGGAAGAATTGAAGTAGAAAAAAGTGAATTAACCTTCAAAAGGTGGGATTTAAATGTGATTGATATTATTCCTTCTGAATTTATCGATCCAAACACAAAGTCTTCTTTGAACGGACCAACGATCCTATTACATGAAAATGTCGTAGCTAAGGAACAAATTTTTCCAGGGATAGCTGACATTGAAGTCTATCGAAAGTCAAATCTATCTCACGCTGACATCCAAGATTTAGAAGATAAACTATTACAGTTGATCGCTAGATTTCCGGGTAGTCTTTATTATTCTAAAGATGCGGAGTTTGAAGAGACAGAAAACACGGTGAATTATCTTCGCAGTCTCTCCATGACTCTAATGATCTTTGTTATTATTTTTTCAGCCATAATATTTTATCTTATCTTCTTTATGAAAATATTAGTGAAAGAAAGAGAGTGGCTAATTTACAGAGCTTTGGGAGAAATCGTGAACAAAACAGTAATAAGATTTGTCTTAGAGATATTGTGTTATTACATTCTTTCAGCCATAGGTTCTATTATCATTCTTGCAATTATTCTTTTTCTATTCCCGGTTAATCCAACCGCTTTATTAAAAGGAACAACATACTTACTTATGGTTACGACCATTTCGTTTGTATCCTCCTTACCGATTTTTATATTGTTGCGGAAAAAAATTAGTTTGCAGTACATCTCTGAAATCTTATCAAAGAATTAAATATGACGAAATTCTCAATGTTCAAGTATCCAAAAATTTTAACACGGAAACTAATGAGATCGCTAACCCCTTATGAAATTTTTGCTAGCATTATGCGAGGTAATTGATAGTGAGTAACAAATGAAGTTACAAAAAGTCATCCAGTTTAAATCTAAAGGAATTACGCTATACACTTACTTATAGCTAAGATCATCAACAGGCTTTTAGCTTGAATTGTGACGGACGAGTTAGCAAAATGTAAGTGTATAATAACCAAGCAGTGTAATACAACCAAGGGTGGAAGATAGAAAATGAGGTTACAAGAAATCATCGAAATTATAAGGGAAAATTTTACTCTAGCATTAGTCGGAGTAATAGTAGTAGGAATTATCTTTTTTCTCGGGTATTTCGTTGTGTATAGAAAACTTTCGGGTGGAAGGAAGCGCATTTCCAAAAAACAGCTGGTTCTTACAAGTTTATTTATTGGTTATTTTATTATGGTGATGGGTGTGACTTTCCTGAATAGAGACTCAACCTATCCAGGTGGGGTGAATTTAACCTTATTTAGTTCTTACCGGGAGGCTTGGAATAGTTTTAGTGTTAGAGAATGGCAGTTTCTGTATTTAAACATCTTGATGTTTGTACCGTTTGGAATCCTTCTCCCGTTATGGCATGCTCGCTTTCGAAAAGCCAGGTGGACCATTGGGATGGCGGCAGTATTTACGCTTTCCATTGAAGCATTCCAACTCCTAACAGGATTTGGTGTTTTTGAGTTGGATGATCTATTTAATAATCTGTTGGGTGCGATTATTGGCTATGGGATTATTATGGGTATCCTGATGATTAAAGACAAAGGAATCAAGCACTCTTTGTTATATTTTTCTCCTTTATTACTTGTGGTCCTCCTATCCGGCAGTATGTTTGTCTACTATTATACGAAGGAATTTGGAAACCTTATCATTGTGCCAAATTATAAGACAAATATGGCTAGTGCCACTATCACAAATGATGTGCAGCTTGATGATCAGAGAAAAAATGTTCCGATCTATAAGGCGCCAAGCTATACAAAGACTTCTGGAGAGGTACATGCTGTAGATTTTTTCAAGAGACAGCATCTTGATACAGAGGAAATGGAGGTTATATCGTATCCAGATGAGGGGATTTATCGGATTCAAGGATATAGTATATGGTTTCAATTTTTAGATGGAAGTTATAGTTATACGGACTTTTCAAGCCTGGATGCAGCACCAAAAGATGTGGATGAAAAAACATTAAAAGACAGCGTAACAGCGCTGGGTATAGATATCCCCGAAGATACTGATTTTCAGAAAGTCGATACAGGGTTTTATGAATGGACGGCAGATAAAATAGTCAATGGGCATCAGCTTATAGATGGTTCTTTAAGCGTACATTATTATAGCGATGATACAGTGAAGAACATTGATAATCAATTGATCACCTATGACAAGGTAAAGGATGTCCAAATAAAAAGTGAACAAGAAGCATATGACGAGATTTTAGCAGGGAAGTTTAAATATTATCCGGAGAATAATCGGCTCGAAACCTTACATATTGATCAAGTAGAAGTCAGTTATTATTTAGATTCCAAAGGTTATTATCAACCTGTTTATGCTTTTCAAAGTATAATCGACGGCAGGGAAATGACGATCTATATTCCGGGGATGTAGAAGGAGCCCTTTTTTAAAAATAAGACGTGGTGCTACAATGAAAAAGTGTAGGTTCCACGCCTTTTTTATTTTAATAAACAAAACAGAAACAGGGCGTCCCTCTTATCATCCACGAATTAATTAGGCCATCAAGAACTCAATGAAAATAGGAGTTCGTATCATTAAAAACAGACTGAATGTAACTTTAAGCGTGTCGATCAATGTTGGGATTTAAACGGCAAAGATTAATGCCTAATAAAATGGATATGGTTTCAGATAGAGGAGTAAGTAAATTCTAGTAGATTATGATACTATTTACATATATACATAGATAATAGGGATGTAAAAATATAAAGATGTCGATATGTGCTTTGTTGGGAGGGACGATGTTGCCTGAAGAGAAATATAATCAGCTAAATACACCAGCTGATTATGAAAAGCTTATATTTGAAACACATTACCAAGAGGTTTATAGGGCCGTATATTTTATGGTCAAAGACCAATATCTTGCCGAGGATCTTACTCAAGAGGCCTTTATAAAAGCGTTTCAAAATTTACATAAGCTAAAAAGTGGAACAAAAATGAAAGCGTGGCTTGTGACCATTGCCACACGCACGGCGATTGATCACATAAGAAAAGTAAAAAAGCGAAACGATTATCTAACAGATGACGTCTATATACTAGATAGAAATTCCAATCGAAACTGCTCTGGGTCTCCTGTAGAGGGAAAAGTGGAAAGACGGGTGCTAAAGCAGTTGATTAAGCAGTGCATTTCTGTCCTAAAGCCACCAACCTATAAAGAAGTGCTACTGCTGAAGTTTGAGTACGACTTAAAGGAGGAGGAAATCGCAGAAGTGTTAAATATTAGCCCTAGTGCGGTGAAATCTCGCCTTCATCGTGCGAAGAAGAAGTTAAGAAAAGAATTGCAAAATTATGATGAGTTTAGGGATGGTGATCATTTTGAGTAGAGAAAAAAGTGATTCCCTGGACCAACTGATCAAGGAATCCATCCATGAAGAAATGGAACAGGCCCCATCCCCCATGTCTTCTTTGGAAGAGGCTTGGGAGAAGCTAGAAGAGTCACGGAAGAAACATCCTGTTCGTCGGCCAAGAAGCTTCAAGAAGGTGTGGATGTATGCTGCATCCATTCTTCTTGTTCTTGCCTCCGTCACTTTATTTTCGACATCCCAAGGTTCAGCCTCTCCAACACTAACCCAATTTTTCCAAAAGGTTCAAGGGAAAGTGGTTTATTTATTTTTAAAAGTGGGGGAGGATACAGGATTTGGCGATCCTCCTCAAGGCGAATCGGAAGATGGTCCAGTGGTAGTGGAATCGGAAATTGAATCTGTGCAAATGAGTTTGCAAGAAGCACAGAAGGAAACCGCATTTCCGATTGTGGTGCCCAGCTATATACCGAAAGCCTATCATTTGGAAAATGTGACCGTTATGAAAAGGGAAGACGAATTAAGTGGAGAAATTTTTTTGCAGTATGAAGGCGCGAACGAGGAGGGCTTTGTGATCAATCAGCGAGCAGTTGGAGAAGCCCTTGGGATGGGAATGACGTTGGACAATGAGGATGCTCAAATTGAGAATAGGATTGTAAATGGACAACAAGCACAGCTCCTAACTCAAGATGATTTCCATGAATTATATTGGGTAAAAGAGGACCAAACGTATTATTCTATTAGCGGAAACTTGTCAAAGCAGGAAATCATAAAAATTGCGGAATCGATGGAATAGAGAAAAGAGCACATGACTCCCTCTCTAATCTCGGAGAAAATATTTGAGAACAAGAGGGGGTTTTTGCTGTGCATATATCTATTAGTTGAGCCTGGTGTAAAGAAATAATGGAAAATGTAATATTTCTGAAAAAAAGGTGAAACAAATTCTTCTATTTTTCGTCTAAAATGTAAGGGTATTCATTTTGAAGTGTTACTTGTCAATTTAGACCATAGATAGATTCGAAATCTAATAGCCATATAATTTTTATTTATTGAAATAAGGTAGAGTCAAATGCCTAATGTAAATTCACTGATAACAATCCTCATTTAATACCTTGACCTATGCGAGTTGTCGGCGATGATAGGGAATTGATATAAATATTAACAAAAAAAGAGGAGAAAGTGATTTATGTTAAAGAGTAGTGTTTTTAAAAAATGTTTTATTTCTCTAGCAGTTCTCTTTTTTATGGCCTTTGCTTTGCCTAGCTCTTCCTTAGCGGCGTCGTATAACTTTACTTTTAATCCGCCGTTTGTTGGAAGCATGAAGTCTACCTCTTTGGTAGAGGTAACCAAGAAAAACTCAGCTTATGTTCAGCCAAGTCATTCAGCGACGCCAACAAATTACTTTTTGAGTCCAGCGCAAAAAAAGCAGTACACAGGCAACACCTGTTATCTCTAATGTATCTACATCAGGGTATCGTGGTTTTACTTATTACTCTGGTTATGGTGGGCTTAAAAACAAATATTGTCTGTCTGGTTATCCATCAAATTCTGATTTTGTGAAATATACTGTTAAGGGAAACTGGTCACCTTAAGTAAAATAGTGCTTCTTCAAGATTGATATAAATTAGGCAGGTGTACTGACCACCTGCCTATACTCTTTAGACTACATTGAAAAGGAGGAGTCTACAGTGAAGAACATTTTGATGCCTTTACTTTTTCTTGTGTTATTAATATTTACAACGGCATGTGAAGACACAAAAAAAGAAGGGAATACCATAGAGAAAGGCTCCGAGTATGCGAATTTAGAAACAGCATTGCGATCTATGGAGCTTCCTGACAATTTTTTGATTGACTTTGACCCAAATGAGGTCCAAATTGTTGAAGCAGCAAAAATACATACTACGTCTTTTCTAGAAATGGATGAAAAGAAAGTGAAGAAGGAATTAATACAAGGAGAAATTATATCTACTGAAAACAATGCTCATGGACTATGGATTGAGGCAGGTGATAAGGAATATAAAGAATATTTAACCATTTACGACGGAGGAGAAGCATTAGGCGTTGATTCAGGCGTGAATGGTGGTATCTACTATTCAGCAGTAATAGATTGGAATAAATTGTCTATGGTGGTGTCAACAGATCCAGGGTTTTCTGATAACAATGGAGAGCCATATAAAGAAAAGAACGACTATCAATCATTTGTGAATCTATCTTTTAAGAATTATTCAGAGGCATTAACAGAAGTAGAGGAGCTTTTATCTTCCATAGGATTTCCGGATCTTGAGATAGCTGAAGCTTATTCACTGGATTTAGATACCATACTTGAACATTATAATCTTTATATAGATTCTGGAAATTCTGTTGATGAAGAATATATAGATGATGAAGAACTATGGTCTGTGGATGATGAGTCTTATCTTTTCTTTTTTAGGCAAACAGTTGACGATATTCCACTTGTTAATATTAATTGGCAAGAGGGCGTACGTGCTACTGGAGAGGCGACAGAGACCTCTATTTCTGTTATTTATTCAAAAGAAGGTATGATTATATCGGCTGATGGTTTATTTAATGTTTTAGAGAGTGGAAAGAAGGAGCCTTTAATCAGTGGTACAAGCGCGCTTAAAAAATTACTTGATTTTTATTCAGGATATATTCTTGAAGAAGAGACAAAGGTTTTTTCTATGGAATTATGCTATGTAGGAATCCTAAGAAGTGATAAAAACTATGAGCTTGTACCCGCTTGGGTTTTCGGTATTGCTAAAACATCCGAAAGGACGGATCCTGAAAACGGTACAAAGGATTCATACGATTCTTACAGTTATTATGTCATAAATGCTATTACAGGTGAGCGGATTAGAAAGGCAAGTGAGGAGCAATGAGGGAGTCTCTTTTTCTTTTTATAACGGATTTGAAGCGTGGCATTCTGTCTATCCCTTTTTTGTTTAGTGCTTTTGGTGTTGCTTTAGCTATATTTTTATCTGTCTCTGGTCAAATTGGCTTTACCTCTGATGTATTATCTTTGTTGGAAGTAGGTATAAGTGGGAGCGGCAGTATTTTTCTAATTATAGGTATTCTACCTTTAATTCCTTTCGCGACTAGTTTTGCTTCTGAGTGGGAACAGCGTGCGACCAGTTTTTGGATCGTGCGTACAGGAATACGTAACTACTCGGTCTCCAAGATTCTAATAAGTGGACTATCTGGATTTCTTGTATCAAGTGTTGGGATGCTATTGTTTATGATCATCATGAGAATGAAACTTCCCCTTTTTTCAAATGTGATTTCTACTGGAAGTCCTTACGTAACATTATTAGAGAACGATATGCCCATACGCTACCTAATTTACTTTATTGCCCACTTTTCCCTTGGTTCTGTGCTGTTTGCGGTAGCCGGTCTCTGGATTTCTACCTATATTCCCAATAAATTTGTCGCCATCGCATCACCGCTCGTTTTATACTTTGTTGCCCATCGTTTGACCACGCAATTGGATATTCCGCAATATTTGAAAGCAGTTGGCATGGTGGAGCAAATCTATGATGCTGGGTCTCCGCTCGTAACATTATTGCTGAAATTAGGGACAGTGGTTGGCTTATGTTTCTTAATGGGAGTGGGGACAGTCAGACAAATTAGAAGGAGGGTGCAGCATGACTAACCTGAAAATGATGTTCCTATGCAGTCGAGTCAATCTCCGTAAATGGGCTGTAAACACAAGAATTTATACACTGGCTGTTCTCATTATTGCCTTTTTGGCTTATCACTCCTATGGTCTTTCTCAATTTGCAGCAGAAAAAGGTGTAGCGATTACACCATGGGTTTTCCCGCATTTGAATACTCCGCCTGTAATGCAGGTCTTTGCTTGTTTTACTCTTTTGTTATTCTGTGATGCACCTTTTGCGGATCGTCATATGCCTTTCCTTGTCATTCGAACAGGACGTCGTAATTGGGCGATTGGTCAGTTTATTTATATTATCTTGGCAGCCTTCATTTATACAGCCTTTGTTTATGCTGTTTCTGTTCTTGTCCTTGTCCCTAATATTCAGTTTTCTACAGACTGGGGTATAGTTATAAAAACACTTGCGGTAAATTCGGACATGGCTCCTGATGTGACAATTTTTATGAACGAGGAAATCATTTACATGCTTTCGCCAATCAAAGCCACCTTGATTAGCTTTGGTTTATTTTGGCTTGTGGCAGTCTTTGTGGGTGTTTTGATCTTTTGTTTTAACACGGTGATTGGAAAAATGAGTGGAGTGGTCATAACTGGGATATTTATCTTCATTTCTTATTTTTCAATGTATCTTGGTTTTTTAAGTTTTGGCATAGGCATCTACTATTTTTCCCCCATTAGCTGGTCCAGTATTACGTTTGTGGATTGGGATTATTCAGGTACATTCCCATCCCCCACTTATGCGGTTCTCTTTCTGTTACTGGCAAGTTTACTTATGAGTATCCTTTCCACCATTGTTTTCTGCAAAAAAGATATGAACATACAGAATTGGGGGTATTAACATGGCGGAATATTTGGTTGAGGTTCAGAGCGCTGTAAAAAAATTTAAGGAGACAACCGCTTTAAAACAGGTTACTGTAAAATTCGAAGCTGGAAAGATTCATGGGATTATAGGGAGAAACGGATCAGGAAAAACCGTTCTTTTTAAATGTATCTGTGGTTTTATGAAGCTTGATTCTGGTGCTATTTTGTTAGATGGTGAGCCAGTAAAACCGGCAGTCGCACAGGATATTGGTATTATTATTGAGGAACCGGGTTTTATTGGATCCTTAAGCGGTTTTAAAAATCTGAAGCTATTAGCGTCCATTCGTAGAGAAATAACGGATGATGAAATTCGTGAAACGTTGGATCTTGTTGGCCTCGATCCGAAAGGCAAAAAGCATGTGAGTAAATATTCGTTAGGGATGCGCCACCGGCTAGGGATTGCGCAAGCGATTATGGAAAGGCCTAAGCTTCTCATATTAGATGAGCCAATGAATGGGTTAGATAAGCAAGGGGTCCTTGAGATGCGTGAGCTCTTTAAGAAATTGAATCAGGAAGGTGCAACCATTATTCTTTCATCCCATTATGCTGAAGACATTGAAGCCCTTTGTGAAACGGTCTGTGAAATGGATAATGGGGAATTGACGGAGTGACAGTCTTCAATGGGAGATACACATTAGCCGAAAAGAAAAAGAACTAGGATGAGAGAATTCTCTATTACTAGTTCTTTTTCAATAAGGTAATAAGAAAGCATAAATATAGGCTATTGCTGGATCTAGCTCCAGGCGCCATCGGCTCGAGGTCAAATAACCCTGAACCTATGAAGGGATAGATCGCCCTTCCTAGGTTCAGGAACATTTGCTTGTCGCCGATAAGCGGGCGCCTTGCGCTTTTCTAATCTTTATCGCGAGTCTAGCTGATTATTTCACTTCAATATAGGTTGAAATACTAGAGGCACTTTCCACTTTACTCCCTTTCTGTACCCAATGGAAGCATGAGATTCGATATCTCCCTTTTGCAACGGTCACTTTTTGTTGCCCTGAGACAATAGAAGATCCATAAGACTTGTATTCACCTAAATTTGATAGGTTAATCCAAGCCCCTTTTTGAGTGTCCCATTTTTGCAAAGTAATTCTTACACCAATGACATCAACAGATGTACGGGCTGTTGTATTGGCACTGGCTGTGACAGTCGTACCTGATCGGCTAATAATACCTTTGCCATTGGCTAAATATTGATTGGCCAAAAGTCGAAACGAAGAGTTTTCGATGGTTCCTTCCCCGTAATTTGGATCGATCGAAGCTTCTCCAGTTGTTGGAATCATAGAAGCATGGTCATTTTCAGCAGCTAAAGTGGGACTGGACATCAAGAATACCATGAGAACAGCAGAAAACAGTAATACGATGAACCTACTTTTCCTCATTGCCCTTCATCCTTTCCTCTTATATTCACTATAATAGACGGATGAGTAGGGAGAAAGTTTCAATTTTCATGAAATTTATGATAAACAGGTCTAAAGGCCTTGTTGAAAGCCTGTGCTTAGAAAAAGTGATAAGCTTCATCCGGTAAAACAATGCCGAAATACGTTTGCAATGCTTGTTTGTATTCTTCCTTGGAGGACGGAGAAAAAGCGTGCACCTGCTCGCCTATAAAAATACGAAACTCCTTACCTGACACGGAATTTCGTCCATCTTTTGTTCGGATCGCAGCCATGGCTTCCTTTGTAAAAATGGACTCAGGGGCGTTTTCACACCAAAAAGAAGCCATAATATAATCCTTTGCCAGTTGGGGCTCCTCGGTAAAGGAGAAGATTTCTCGCCATTGTTCCTTCTTTTTCTCATACAGCATCCAGCCAAATTCCGGAACTTTTTCAAGTTTATACCCTTCATTTCCTTGGGTCTGTACCAATCCCTCCACCATTTCAATCGGCTTTCTTGGCACAATGCCACCTACACCCACATCACATAAATAGAATTTTCCTTCTGTCTCTACTTTTAAAACATGATGGCGTCGCTTGGGAGGTAGGTTTGGCTCATCTCGCCAAAATCGAGCGAAGTAATCGGTCACAGGAAATCCGAGCTCGCGCAAAAGCCAGCTAAACAAGGCATTAAGCTCAAAACAATAACCACCTCGATTTCGAATCACGATTTTTTCATATAAATCTGGGATTTCCAGTGATAAAGGGATCTTGTGTAAGATATCAAAATTTTCATATGGGACTGTGTGTAGATGACATTCCTGAAGCCTAGCCAGTGTTTGGGCACTGGTAGCCAATGGCCCATCATACCCAATCCGTTGTAAGTAAGCATTTACATCCAGTTGTATAGGTTGAGACGTCTCTTGCATCCTCATTCCCCTTCTCTATTTTCATTTTACCTTTATTGTAGACAATGCCATATGAAAAGGGAAGGGGAATAAATGATTTAACCAGCAACGCTGTGTTTGCGGCTTGGTAACCGAATCGCGAGTATGACGACCAATAAACAAAAGATTAGACAAATCAGCGCGACATTATGGAGATGCTGCGTATCTAAATGACGATTAAAGGCAATTCCAAGTAAACTGGAGGAAAGAATCGATCCGAGATAGCGACTCGTTTGAAACAACCCGGAAGCCGAGCCGGTATCCTCTGGCCGTACATGCTCGTAAAGGGCCGTTTGCATCGAGATATTATTAAAGCCATTACTCATACCTAACACCGCCATAATGATCAATAGCCATATGAGTGGAGAATTCCCTTGTAAAGTCAGCAATAAAGCTGTACCGATAAACAAAATCACGGCACCGATAATCAGCGGCCGTTTTGATCCATGATGGTCGATCATGCGCCCAGCAAAGGGGGCTACAAGGACACCGAAGCCAGCGAGCGCCAGCATAATCAAGCCGGTATGTTTTTCACTATAATGATGAACCTGTTGTAAAAAGGTGGGAAAACCGAAAAAATAGCAATAGTACACTAAATTAATGCTAATAAATTGTAAATAAATCAAGGAAACAGTAGGATTTCTTTTTAAAGAGGCTAGGTCGATAAAGGGTTCTTGTTGTCGTTTTTCATAAAGATAAAAGCTAATAGCCCCTAATAGAAAGATAGCGAGTGCCCACCAATTGATTGTATTTTCTAACGAGAGAAGAAATAAAATCAAGCCAATGATCGTCAAAATAAATAGACCAATTCCCGCAAAATCAATCCGTCTTAATTCAAATTTTCCTGTTCCCGTATTTGGCAAAATAAAAATCGCCATAACAAAGGCCACGATAATAAATGGGAAATTGATTAGGAAAATGGATGGCCAATCCCAGCTTTCGATTAAAAATCCGCCGATTGAGGGCCCAAAGGCAGCAGAAGTAGAGGCGAAAATCGATAAGGTTGCCAATGCTTTTGCTTGCCCCTCAGATATATGTGTGCGCACCATGCTCATTCCGCTTGGAAACAGAGTTGAACTGCCAATCGCCATCAAGGCGCGGCAACCAAGCAGAAAGGGGAAATTAGGTGAAAAGGGAGCGAGTAACGCAGAACAGGCTACAAGGAATAAGCCCGCTAAAAATAATTTCTTCGGACCAAACATATCACTTAATTTTCCCATTACAGGTTGTCCAGCGGCACTGGCTAAGTAAAAGACGGAAATCAGCCAAGAAGCATCAGCGAACGTCAAAGCAAATTCATGCTGCATCCGAGTCAACGCGACCGAAATCATCGATGAATTAAGAGGATTTAATAATGTTCCCAGGCCAATGGTAAGAACGAATAACCCAGTTTTTTGTTGCTTACTATTCAAAATGATCACACCAATGTTTAAGAGTAGTTTTCAAACATAACGTAACGCATTCTAGTTATAATTTCAACTTTATAAGCCCCCATTCAGGGGAGGAAAGAATCATAGGTTCAGGATATATATTCTAAAAAACCTGATTACCAGAACCATCTTTGATAAACCCAGCTCACAATATAGAAGCCTGCGCCAAAGGTAATATTGGCCCATCCCAAAAATAAGGCAACCTTTTTTTCCTTTTTTTGTTTGTTTCTTAAGTAGGATTTTACATCTAATAAGAGGATTAAAACTCCCGTAAGAATGAAAAGGCTAATAAGGTAGTAGCCATAGCTGATATCCAAAATGCCGATGAACTCCTTTCGTTTAAAAAAATTGAGGGAATATGGGAACGCATTCCTGTTTTATTTGGCTTTTATGCCAGATTGCTCAATTTGGGTGTCCACTTCGATTTCAACGTTAATATCTTTAAAAACCTGTCGCCATTTTTCTTTTGTTTGTATATGCTTGTTCCAATAGGCGGGATGTTTTGCTCGTATGTGTTCACCGAAGCCAAAGATGTCCGATTCCTCTTTTTGCATTTTTCGAATTAATTTTTTCAAGGAGACGGTTGTATCCTTATCTGTTTGTTTTTCAATTTTTTTGATTAATTTTACACTGCCAAGATTCACCGTATTTTTTGTATCCTCATCAATTTCATTTTCGTAGCGAATTTTAACGCGGATTTCAGGCTTTCCGTTTTTAATGCTTGTTTTCATCCTTGAATAACGGCGAATAGCGCGTACTAATACTTGGTCGTCTGAGTTTGGAACGTTGATGAAGACACCATATCCTCCTTGCTTTTCTCCGAGGACGCCCATTAATTGGCCAGTTTCAATCGGTTCAATCACCCCTTTCATTTTGTCTTCGTTAAAATAGGCGAGTCCTCTGATGGCTATATTTTGTTGTTTGTGTATTTTTAAATAGGGTAAGTATGCATCCTGTCCTTTACTTGAGAGTGTCCTCCAGAATATCCCCATATCGCCTGATGGGAATTTCCCTAGTTTTTCAGCATTGCTCACCATATCTGTTAAATATAAAGCAGGTACCCTTTCTAACTTCGGTGCAATTTCCATATATTTTGCCGCTCTTTCTTCCGAAACAGCCATCCACGTCGTTCTTCTGACTTGCGAATTGCGACGAAAATAGTCATTGATTTGCTTTACTCCTTCTTTGGCAATGTCTTTGTTTAAAACAATGATGCGCAGATGGCCTAAAAACAGATCATCTGCTAGTTCCTGCTGTAAATTTAATAAAGCATCATCCACTGTATGTCCTATAGCGGTGAGCACCCACACTGGCTCTTGTTCTTCCCCGCCCGTTGTTTCAGGACCTAGGGGAATCCGTCCTGGTACAGAAACTTGGGCTGTAAGTTTTAGCAACTTTTCATCTTTGGGTGGGGAAGCGGGCATGTGGGTAATATATCCCTCTTCTTTCTTTCCATCGTCCACTTTATCGATGGCAATCGCCAATATGGTTGCCCTTTTTTCAATGTCCAAACTGTCCCAGCACCCGGAGAGGAGTGGGATCAATAGGAAAATCATCAAAAAAGCAAAGATTGATTTACGGCTCATTTCCTTGCTCCTTTCTCATTTTTTTTTTTTTTTTGCCATTTACGAATTTTGGCTACAATTAGTAAAAGGAATGGGAAAGCGAAAGTAAGGATAAGTCCATACGTTCCAGCTATTTTGATATATCGATACATTTCGATCGTCTCACCGGGAAGCATCGCAATCAAGAAAATAATTGGCAATAGAAAAAGGGTAAGCATTTTATGGTCTTGCAAGCGTAGGAATTGTTTCAGTGCTTGGATCGTCAGCATATAATTAGAAAAGATCGTTGTAAAAACAGCCGTTACCCAGATCGCCAAGAAAATGACATCAAGACGTTGCAATGTATTGCCAGGAAAGGAGGTTGCCCGTGCGATCTCTAACGTCGGCCACATAATGGTTTTTATTTCTTCCGTCCCGAAGAGAGCCAGGGTGGAGACAACAATCATGATAAAAAAGCAACCAGATATGGCTACTCCCCAAAAGCTGGCTTTGAATGCTTTTTTCGGCTTCTGCATGAACGGGATTAGAATGGCCAAAATAAAGGCGCCTTGAAATAACGCAGCTCCTTGTGGGATACCTGTTATCATTTTGAACCCGTTTCCTAAGACTGGTTGGAGATAAAGGGGATTGGCATCCTTTAGCGAGACCAATACAATAATTAATAAAGGCACTAATATAATGGGCAAGTAGAAACTATGAATATAAGTAAAGCTGTTCATATCCCCCCGAGTAAAAACCGCGGCCATTAAGAGCATGACAATCACGGTTACTTCAATGGGCGTTCTTTGCAAGACAGATGTCACGACAACCGCTCCAAATTCCCTTGCCGCAAAACCAGTTAACAGCGTAAAAAAAGCGATAATTATAAAGGTATATAGCCGTCCTAGCCATTTTCCGATGATCCGTTCACTATACTCCACGAACGTTTCATCCGGAAACAGGCTTCCAAGCTTGGCAATGCCCCACATTCCAACAAAGGCTGTAACGGTAAACAAAAGAGTTAATAGCGGAGCTCCTGTTTCAGCCTGCTCAACTGAAGCAAGGGGAAGCCGTAAAATACCAACCCCAATGATGGTACTAATCAGTATCGCGGTGGTTTGGCCAACAGTCATATTTCGGGTTGGTTGCATGATCAATTCCCTCCATCGTTTCGATTATTCAATGGATCAAAGGGCTGGGTGGGCTGCGATGTAATCGATTCTTTGCTCTCTTTTACACGAGTCTTATTTTCCGATTGGAACATACTCGGTCTTTTTGGCATCCACCAAAAAGGGAATCGAATGACACTGTCCTTCATTTCTTGCGTATGCCAAGGAGCGGTGGGACTAAGATAAGGAACACCGAATGATTTCAGGGAGAGCATATGATTTAAGATCATAATCAATCCAACCATTACTCCGTATAATCCGAATAATCCGGCGAGGATCGCTAACGGAAAACGGAGAAATCGTAAAGCAAATGAGGCATTATAGACGGGAGTCGCAAACGAAGCAATGGTTGTAAGCGCAATGACTACGACTGTGATTGGGCTTGAAAGCCCTGCCTGCACGGCAGCATCGCCAATAATTAAAACGCCAACAATGGATAAAGCGTTACCGATTTGTTTCGGTAACCGGATGGTCGCTTCCCGCAATATTTCCATCGCTCCTTCAAGGATCAGCAGCTCAACGACGGCAGGGTAAGGAACTCCCGATCTCCCTCCCGCGACAGCGACAGCAAATTCAGTCGGCACTAATTCTGGATTAAAGGAAATAAAAGAGACATATAAACTTGGAACAATCAGGGAAAAGACAAGGGCAAACATCCGAACGAATCGTGAAAAGCTTCCCATTACAAAACGAGTCGAATAATCTTCTGTTGCTTGATAGAACTGGTTAAATACAGCAGGGACTACCATGGCAAAGGGCGAACCATCGACAAGGATGGCGACCCTTCCCTCGATTAAGTTTCCAATCGTACTATCTGGCCGCTCCGTTAATAAAGTTTGGGTAAAGGGAGTATAATGATAATCTTCAATATATTGTTCAAGATAGCCAATATCTAAGACAGCATCAATGTTGATTTTCTTTAGCCGTTTTTCCACTTCATCAACCAGAGCTTGATTGCTTATTCCCTTTAAATAACAAATCGCGACTTTAGATTTCGTCAGTCGTCCAACCTTCAGTGTCTTTATACAGAAATCCGCAGTTGGTAATCGGTAGCGTAAGAGGCCAATATTCGTTCCTAACCGCTCAATAAATCCTTCTCGCGGACCAATAATGACCTGCTCTGTTTCAGGACTGTCAACAGCCCTCTTATCAACAGAACGTGTTTCAATATGAAAGGCTTCTTGAACCCCGTCGATTGTAAGGACTGTTTCCCCTGCTAAGATGGCCTCAATAAGTTTGACCAACTGTTTTTCCCTTTTTAACTCTCCTTGATAAAGAACTTTTTCAGCTAATGTATCGAGGATCACCTCTTGTTTCAGTTCCTCCGCATCAATATGATCTGGCATTTCCATTAAAGACTTTAAAATCTCACGATGAATCGTCGATTGTTCAACCAAATTCGAAATATAAAATAACGCGGCGGAATGTTTGCCATAAATGGAAAATCGGCGAACGATAAAATCATCATTATCTCCTAAAAGTCGATTAATGAAATCAATTGTATCCTGAAGTTGTCCGTTGATTTTCCGTTCTTGTTGTTTTGACATTGTCGTATGAGGGATCTGTTTAATTTTTTTTTTCTTTTTACTTTTCCAAATGGGCATACCGATATCTCCTACTGACAGTTTTGTATGTTGTCAGTATGTGCAATGAAAGAAAAAATTATGTAGTCTTGCTGATGAAGTAAGCACATTGTAGGAGAATATCATTTAAACAATAATAATTATCGTTATCAATAGAGTTATAAGCGATTGAAACCAATAATCATTATCAATTACGATAATTAATTCTCAATTATATTGACATTTGAACGTTTTAGCATCATAATTAAATAATAATTATTACAATTAAATCCCGTTTAAAGAGGAAGGTGCTTGCGTTGGGTGCGGAGGTTGCGATACAAGGAGGGTTACAGAAAAGCAAAGGGAAAAGCCTCTTTGCTTGGGTTCAGCTTCATGGGGAGTTAATCGCTGCGGTTATCTCTGGGATCCTTATTTTTTCCGCATGGTTATTGGATGTAAAAGAATTCGCGACAGCTTCAGTGATCGTCTATTTGCTCTCTTTTCTGATTGGCGGTTTTGCCAAAGCGAAGGAGGGGATAGAAGATACCATTCAACATAGACAGTTGAATGTGGAAATGCTAATGATTTTCGCGGCAATTGGTTCAGCGATTATTGGCTATTGGGCAGAGGGTGCCGTTCTTATTTTTATTTTTGCGCTAAGTGGTGCTTTAGAAACATACACGATGAATAAAAGTCGCAAAGAAATTGCTTCCCTTATGGAGATTCAGCCTGAGGAGGCGTGGCTAGTGCGGGAAGGCGAGGAGGAAAGAGTCCATGTATCCGAGCTTGTCCCCGGGGATCTTATTCTCGTGAAACCAGGGGAAAGAATTACGGCAGACGGAAAAATAGTCAAAGGATCCTCAACAATTGACGAAGCGGCGATCACAGGGGAATCCATTCCCGTTTCAAAGGGGAAACAGGAAGAAGTTTTTGCTGGAACGGTTAATTTAAATGGTTCTATTACCGTTACCCTCACCAAACCGATTCATGAAACACTTTTTCAAAAAATTATTGATTTAGTCCAATCAGCGCAAAGTGAAAAGTCTCCTTCTCAGCTTTTCATAGAGCGATTTGAAGGCAGGTATGTCAAAATCGTACTTACGGTCGTATTTATTATGTTATTCCTACCCCATTTTATATTTGGTTGGAGTTGGAATGAAACCTTTTATCGGGCCATGATTTTATTGGTCGTCGCCTCACCATGTGCGCTAGTGGCTTCGATCATGCCGGCTACCTTATCAGCGATCTCAAATGGGGCTAGGCGGGGGATTTTAGTCAAAGGAGGCAATCATTTAGAACAATTAAGCGAAGTACGGGCGATTGCCTTCGATAAAACAGGGACATTGACAACCGGAAAGCCAGAGGTAACAGAGGTCGCCGTTTCAGAGGATTATTCTGCAGCAGAAATATTGAGTACGGTCGCGGCCATCGAAAGACATTCCAACCACCCGCTAGCAAAAGCCATTGTTAAATATGCTGCTCAACAGGGGCATGAGCAAAGACGGGATTTAGAAAATATGGAAATAGAAGATGTAGCTGGTTGGGGTATCATCGCAAAACTCGACGATCAGGAATGGAAAATAGGGAAGCAAGAATTTGTTCATAAAGATCAAGCGAAACAATTTAAAGATGGGAAGGCAGAGATGTGGGCTTCGCAAGGGAAAACGGTTGTATTTGTCCAAAAAGATGAAAAGGTTGTGGGAATGCTAGCCTTAAAAGATTTGGTAAGAAAAGAGACGAAAGCGGCGGTTGAACGCCTGAAAAAGCTTGGGTTATATACGGTTATGCTGACAGGGGATCATCAGAAAACGGCGCGTGCGAGCACGGCCGAAAGTGGTGTACAAGACTATATAGCGGGATGTTTGCCAGAAAATAAGGTCGCTCATATAAAGCATTTGAAGGAAACATACGGAACCGTCGCTATGGTAGGAGATGGGATTAATGATGCTCCAGCGCTCGCAACAGCCAATATCGGTATTTCGGTCGGAGAGGGGACAGACGTGGCGCTTGAAACAGCCGATCTCGTATTGATGAAAAATGATCTGTCGCGAATTTCCGAAGCTGTGGTACTATCAAAAAGAATGAATCGAATCATCAAACAAAACATTATTTTCTCTATTAGTGTCATCATCCTGCTTATTTTAACCAACTTCTTCCAAGTGCTTGATTTGCCTTTTGGTGTGATTGGCCATGAAGGCAGCACGATCTTGGTTATTTTAAATAGCTTAAGACTTTTAAAATAAGAAAAGCGCAAGCGCCTTGAAATAGGGAAGAACGGCTAAAGACGCGACGTCCTGACGCGACGCCGATGGACTCGCATCCTGCGAGCCTCTCGGGGCTAGGCGCTGGAGCTAGATCCAACATTAGCCTAAATTTATACTTTCTCTTTTAAGAAAAGCTCCAATCTATTCAGGCTGCCGAAAACCCGGGGGCCTGTTCTTTTTTTATTCCTAAAAAGCAAAAGATAGATATTATACTACAATATCATTTATACTGTATATATAATTTTTGAAGGAAGGGTGTGATGTCCAATGACGCAGTCTGATTCGATTAAGCTTACTTCCTTATCCTCCGATGATCCTTATTCTTTCGGCCAAGTAGCTGTCGCAAATGCGATCAGCGATATTTTAGAAGGGACGGTTACCTTTCCGGAGTCCAGGGATCAAGTGAATCAATAGATTTTATGTGATGCCGTCACGTCTGGGGGCTTGCTTTTAAGTGTGGCCAGCAATGATGCTGAATAGCTATTATCTGATTTACCGCAATGGCGTAGATGCCAGCTTAATCGGTGAAGTTCTGGACGATCATCCCGGTCATATTAAAATAGAACAATGGTATAAAGAGGTGAGGAGTCCTCGCAAAGATGTCGCACACAGATTACATTATTGCGAAAGTGGGAATAATGGGCAAAATGCCGAAGAACTTTAATCCCCCTTGTAAAGGACCAAAGATATGAAAAATAGTTTAACGATCTACAAAACAGATGTAAAAAATGTGGTAACCAACTGGGCGGCAATGATCTTGATTGGAGGTTTGGCCATTTTGCCATCTCTCTACGCTTGGTTCAATATTGCCGCCATGTGGGATCCTTATTCCCATACAGGAAATCTTCCGATCGGGGTCGTCAATGAAGACAAAGGCGCAACCGTAAGAGATCAAGAGATTAATGCAGGGAAAGAACTGATTGACACATTAAAAGATAATAAGACTATGCAATGGAATTTTACCAATCGAAAAGATGCAATGGAAAAGGTCGAGTATGGGGATTATTTTGCTGTTATTATCATTCCAGAGGATTTCTCGGAAAAATTAGGGACCGTCTTGTCCGATAAACCAGAAAAAGCACGGATGGAGTATTATGTCAATGAGAAGTTGAATGCCGTGTCTCCCAAAATTACGGAAAAGGGCGCTTCCGTTATTGCTGATCAAATAAGCAGTAAATTTATTTCAACGGTCAATGGAGTGATTTTTGAACTTTTTAATGATCTTGGTCTTGAATTAGAGGAGAATTTGCCTGATATTGAGAAATTTGAGGATTATATTTTTACACTAGAAGAACATCTACCAGAGATAAGTGAAATGCTGAATAAGTCCTTAAGTGACGCCAGTTCAGCAGGTAATATTTTGAATAAAGCGCAAGGTGCTCTTCCTGAAGCAAAGGAATATACAGAGAACGGTTTATCAACGATTAATAAAACATTAAATTATATGAATGAAGCAGAAGAGCGGTTAAATGCAATCGCACCGAAAATCAAACAGGATGTAGCGAAGGTGCACGCGATCGCGGATCAAATCAATCAATTTTTAGATCAAGCGCAAAATAGTGGAATCGATATGAACGCTGGAAAAAAGGTTCAGGAAAAATTAGAGAACCAACTAAACGATGGCATTCAAACGCTGGATACGGTCGAACAAGCTTTAAAACAATTACAGGAAACCAATGCCCAACTTCCTCCATCTTCAAATGAAGAGACAGAGGGGGAGCAGGCTTCTAACAATCTCTCTAAGGAGCAAATTGACCAAGCGATTGCGCATACGGATGAATTGAAAAACGATTTAGTTCAACTTCAATCAGATGTTGCACAAATGGATGAATTTTTAAAGCGAACGGAAAATGCAGGGAAAGTTTTCGAGCAAATCCATCAAGCAGCAGCCAATGCAAATGTCAAATTGGATGAGTTTGTGAAGGAATACCAAAACAATATCGAACCAACGATTTTAAAAGAAGTAGGTAAAGCGAAGCAAACATTGACAGGAGCGAAGGGAATTCTTGTAGAGATTCAATCGACATTACCTGAAGTAGAAAAGGTGTTAAATAATACACAGAAAAACTTAAATGAAGGCAAGGGCATGCTCGAATATGCTTCCGGTGAATTCCCTTATGTGAATGACAAGATTAAACAATTAGCCAATAAGATTAGAGAAGTACAAGAGGATACAGATATTAACGAGATCATCCAATTATTACGCAATGATCCGTCTGCCGAACGGAGCTTTTTTGAAGAGCCGGTAGTGTTGAATCAAAATGAGTTATTCCCAATTAAAAATTACGGCACAGGCATGACGCCATTCTATACGGTTCTAGCTGTTTGGGTTGGAGCTTTACTATTAATTTCTTTACTCTCTGTTGATGTTCATCATGATGATGTATACACAGGGAGACAGATCTATTTCGGCCGTTTCTTTACATTTTTGACGATTGGGTTTGTCCAAACGCTTGTCGTGACTTTAGGGGACTTGTTTATTTTAGGAGTTGAGGCAAAACATCCTGTTTGGTTAGTCGTCTTCGGGCTTTTAGTCAGTCTTGTTTTTATCTTAATCGTCTATTCCCTAGTTTCTGTGTTTGGGAATGTCGGAAAGGCCTTGGCGATTATCATGCTTGTCTTGCAAATTGCTGGTTCAGGTGGAACTTACCCTGTCCAATTACTGCCAAAATTTTTCCAAATCATTAATCCCTTTTTACCGTTTACCTATGCGGTCGATTTAATGCGTGAAGCTGTAGGAGGAATTGTTTGGGGAAGGGCATTACGGGATATCGGGGTGCTCGCCCTATGCGGAGTGATTGCGATCATCTTTGGTGCCTTCTTAAAAGAGCCGATTAATAAAAAGACAAAAACATTCTTGGAAAAATCGAAAGAATCAGGGCTTGTTCACTAAAAGTCATGGCCATATGGAGGAAAGTATTGGACAAGGCAAGAGTTGTGGCTAGATTGGAATACAGAGTTTTGGCTATTGGAGGAAACCGATTGCGCTTTAAGCGGAGGAGTACTCTTTAGTGGTCCGTCTGCTGCTAGAATATTACTACGATCCACGTTACGAACATGCAACTGAGCAATATCCCGAATTGCAAAAAATAACACGGCGTGTACGGCATAAAGAAGAAGCGATTAAGAAAGTTGTCAGCAAAAAGCGGATTACCCATTAGGGGTAATCCGCTTTTCAGAGCCAATTGCTGAAGTTTCAGAGCCAATTGCTGAAGTTTCAGAGCCAATTGCTGAAGTTTCAGAGCCAATTGCTGAAGTTTCAGAGCCAATTGCTGAAGTTTCAGAGCCAATTGCTGAAGTTTCAGAGCCAATTGCTGAAGTTTCAGAGCCAATTGCTGAAGTTTCAGAGCCAATTGCTGAAGTTTCAGAGCCAATTGCTGAACTTTCTTTTCTCCGTCCATTATATATTTTTTAAACCAGATGAACTTGCACACCTGTTTCTTCCCAGGCGCGCATATCCAATTGTTCGGCTTCTTTCCCAGTGATGATATCATGTATCTGTTTTGGACTTGCAACAGTATGCAAAGATATACTGCCAATTTTTGTATGATCGGCGACGACAAAAACGTGTTTAGCTGCCCGTATCATTCCACGCTTAGCTGACACAAGTGCTTCATCAAAGTGAGTAAGCCCTTTTTGATGATGGAGGGCAGGGGTGCCGATAAACGCTTTATGAACATGGAGCGTTTGTAGAACCTCATCCGTAATCATCCCATTTAACATATAACTATCGGGAAATAAAATTCCGCCCGTCACGATCACTTTGATTGAGCGGGCTGAACGCAGAATGGCAGCGATATTAATATCATTTGTAATCACAGTCAAATTCTTTTTGTTAAAAATGGATTTCGCAATATGGACGGTCGTTGTCCCGGAATCAAGGATAATATTTTCCCCATCCTGAATCATCTCGGCCGCCCGCTTGCCAATCTTTATTTTCTCTTCCAGTTGAACAGGTTCGCGCTCTTGGAAAGAAGGTTCCGAATGAACCTCATCTTCCATCATGACTCCCCCGTGGGTTCGTTTTAAATGCCCCTCCTTCACAAGTGAAATCAAATCCCTGCGAATGGTTGCCTCATGAACTTGAAAATGTGTAGCAAGGGTCGATACAGTCGCAACATTATGCTCTTTAAGATACTGTAAAATAGATTGTTGTCTTTCTAATGGCAACATAAGCGTCTCTCCTCAGAATTTTTATTTCTATCTTTCTTTTTATCATAATAGAAAATAAATGAACAGAAAAGAACAAGATTTGAATAGTAGATTTTAAAAATCAAGTAAATAAATTTGTTCCATTCATCCTTTTAAATGCGTATTTTTACTCAAATTTGCATTAATGTGTTGACTATAACTTTCAAAACTGATTATAATATACAAAAGTAAGCAAAAACAAACAATCGACTGGAGGATTTTGCATGAGTGAAATAATTGAATCTAAGGCTTATAGATTAACAGAGCCAGGAAAATTTAAGGAAACAAGGCTTCAACATAAGCTTCATCACGGGGAAGTTGTCATTCAACCAAGTTTAGCAAGTGTCTGTCACGCAGATATGCGTTATTATACAGGCCAAAGAAGAGAGAGAGCTTTGAAGGAGAAACTCCCTATGTCATTATTTCATGAAGGGATTGGAGAAGTTGTTCAATCCAAGGATCCATCCCTTACAGTAGGACAAAAGGTCGTGATTGTTCCAACAATTCCGGGAAGATTACGCCATCATCAACAAGGAGAAGCAACAAAACGAGTTGTGGAAGACAATTATGCTGAAAATAGTGCTTTCCTTGGAAGCGGTTACGATGGGATAGGACAGAGCCATTTAGTTTTACCAGCGGAAAATGCGATTCCAATTCCAGAGAAAGTACCAGACCGGATTGCCTTACTGGCGGAATTAAATTCTGTCTCTTTACAAGCCCTTCATCATGTGAGGGATGTTTTACAAGAGGGGAAGGTAGCCGTTTTCGGGGATGGCCCTGTTGGCTATTTAACGGCCGCAATGCTCCATTTTATGTTTAAAATACCTAAGGAACTCTTAATTGTCTTCGGTGCCGTTCCAGAAAAGTTAGCTCAATTTGATTTCTCCACTACCCATCTCGTTCAAGAATTTCCTTTTCAGGACTATAAAGACGTGACGACTGTGATAGAGTGTACAGGTGGACAATTTAGTGAAAGTGCTATTAATCAGGCGATTGATTTGATCGAGCCACAAGGGAAGATGGTACTTATGGGGGTTACAGAGGAAAGGGTTCCTATCAATACCCGAGATCTTTTAGAAAAGGGACTAACTCTTTTTGGCAGCTCCAGAAGTACAGCCAAAGACTTTCAGCAACTAATGGTCGCCTTCCAAAATCCCTCGTACCAACAAGCCTTGGAAAAATTATTACCAGAACATAATTATCTTATTAAAGAAGCCGAGGACATGAAAAAGATGATGGATGAAACAGCCGCACACAAAGGCTGGGAAAAAACAATCATGGCATTTGCGTGGTGAAATAAAGTTTAAATGGCGTTCATAATATATTAGAAATTTTATACCCTTCATAAGGGAGGTCATGCCCATTTTCCTTTTCAAAAAAAGATGCCTTGTCCAGTGAGGATTAAGGCATACTTTAGTACTTTCGTTAAACGGAGAAGGTGGGATTCGAACCCACGCGACAGTTGCCCGTCCTAACGCATTTCGAGTGCGTCCCCTTCAGCCGGACTTGGGTACTTCTCCAAAATAAATAATGGTATTAAGAGGACTTGAACCTCCGCTACCTTCATGGATGGACTAATGACACGATTTATTTTACTACTAAATAGTTGATTTGACAACAACCTAAACAGATTAACATCATTTGGAAGAATTTTATAACGCCCGAAAAAAGCAAAATGAAGTTCGTTCGGTAGTCAAGACTGGTTTATGAAGCCTAAAATAGCGAAATGAAACCTGTTCGGTAGTCAAGACTGGTTGATGACGCCCGAAAAAAGCGATAATTAGATTATTTGGTAGTCATAAAGCGTCATAACTACCGTCAAAGTGCCGTCAAAATCATTTTTTTAAAACAAAAAACGATCCCTAGCTTAACTAGGAATCGCATAAAATCAATGTTTGTGGAGTATGCTGGCGAGAGGACTCGAACCTCCGACCCCTTCATTACGAGTGAAGTGCACTACCAACTGTGCTACGCCAGCATTCTATCAACTACATTAAAAATAATAATCCTTTTTTAACTAAAATTCAACAGAAAAGTTGGATTGGTTATTTTTTCAATTAGTATGTTTTCCGAAAAAACTGGAACCGCAACATTCGCTTATTGATTGGTCATCGGCAGTCTTCTGTTTTTAAAAATAAACGAGGCTTGCCCAATGAAGATACCGGCCAATACACAGATGACGCCAAACCATTGTAAGAGCGTAACATTCTCGCGCAACACCAATGTTGACAAAATGACAGCCACTGGAAGTTCAGATGCGGACAAGATCGTCCCGAGCCCTGGTCCGACATGGGGCATACCAATCGAAAAAAGCAGTGGCGGCAACATCACTCCAAAGAAGCCGAGCATAAGCCCATAGGGTACCAAGCCAAGAAGGGTCTCCCCATGAAAGATAAATACGGGGGGAAACAAGATCATCACCGTACATAAAGCACCCGTTGATAGCAGAGCACTTTTGAAAATAGGGTGAAGTTGATTTCCAACAGCTCCGCTAACGAGTATAAAGGCGGAAAATGAGCAGGCAGCAAGCATCCCCCAGCCAAATCCTAACCAAGAAAGACTTTTGCCTCCTTCCACTAGTAACCCTGTTGCAAGGACAGACCCGAAAAGCAGAATCAGAATCGAAATAAGCTTATTCTTGTTCGGTTTTGTTTGATAGAAGATCCACTCCAGCACTGTTCCAATCCATACAAATTGAAAGAGGAAAATGATGGCGAGAGAGGCATCCACTGTTTGAAGAGATTTATAATAAAAGATACCCGTTAGTCCCATTGGAATTCCGGACACCACAATCTTAATGAATAGTTTAAAACTGATTTTACTCTTCTTTATGAATAGAGTGAGCACCCAAGTAAAAATCGTTCCAAATAAAAATTGGCTTCCTGAAACCTCTGCCATCGTAAACCCAGAAGCATAGGCCAGTTTAACAAATGTCGATAAGATCCCATAACAACACCCTCCGAAAAAAACAAGGAGTGCGTAATGCCATGCCTTCATCTTCATTCCCTCCTCAAAAATAACAACCAACATTCATTATAAATCACCTAGGTGCCAGGTACCACCCGAATTTTGTCGAAGCTCTCATAAAATGAATCTTCTCACCTATTTCCTTCGTATGTTTATATATGGAGGTGTTTTGGATGGAACGAACGATTCAGGAGATTCGCACCCTTGATGCTGCTTTGGATAAGCTTGGATCGGCGGAAGGATTATCGATGTGGGACACGTTTTTGGGAGGTGGACTGATTGTCTCGGCCTTGAAATATTCGGAAGTGAATAGTTCAGACGATTTGATTCACAGAGCCCAAAGAGCATTACGCCATTTTAAAACAGAATTAATGGATATTCAAAATGTGGCAACCGATTCTCTGACCTTCCAGCAAAACGATCTGCTGACGATGACGGATGTCTTTTTTGACAATATTTTTTCTGACTGGATGGTTCATACCCAAATTAACGATGCGAAGAAGAATCTGAATGGGATTCTACAGGAGGTTAGACGGGTTTGTGACCAACTTGCACGGAAAAAGGACGAAATCAACCATCAATTAAAGCAATTAGATATTCAGGAACAAGAAATAATCATGTCTTAATTACTTAGATGCTGGGCTGCCCTCCTTATTTTCACTCAATTCGCCATTTGCATGAGCAAGGCAAAGAGGGTAAGATAGGGGTTATGTTGTTTTATTTTTTGAACGGTAAGTGTCCATCGTAGGGGGAACAGATGTGAAAGAAAGATTGCCATTTTCAGCTTATTTTGTGATAGGGTTTATGTTATTTGCCCTCTTTTTTGGTGCGGGAAATTTAATCTTTCCGGCGACATTGGGTCAAAATGCAGGAACGAATTTTTGGCCAGCTGTTGGCGGACTTTTGATTACAGGAATTGGATTACCCTTTCTTGGCATTTTGGCGATGGGGTTTTCTGGTAGTGAAAATTTGCAAGTGTTAGCTTCGCGTGTTCATCCCATTTATGCTGTCATTTTTACGGTGCTTCTTTATTTTACTATCGGTCCCTTTTTTGCGGCTCCTCGTACAGGAGCGGTTGCCTATGAAATTGGGATTGCCCCGTTTGTAGGGGCAGAGTCTGCACAAATCGGTATGTTTCTATTTACTCTCCTATTTTTCGGTGTCACCTTAGGGTTCTCCCTATATCCGACAAAGATTGTGGATATAGTCGGCAAGATTTTATCACCAGCTATCATTCTATTGTTACTGGTCTTATTAATAACGGTAGTCGTGAATCCTTTAGGTCCTTTGCAGGCACCCCAGGGAGAATATGCCAATTCTCCATTTCCACAGGGTTTTATTGAAGGTTATAACACGATGGATGCTCTTTCCTCCCTTGTATTTGGTATTATTGTTATTAACGTGATTCGGAACATGGGTGTCACATCAAAAAAAGGGATTTTAGCGGCTGCGGCAAAAACTGGCTTTGTTTCGATCATCTTTCTCGGCGTAATTTATATAGGAATCGCTTATGTAGGGGCTGTAGTCACTGAAAAATTTGGCTATTTTGAAACAGGAGGACCGCTATTAAGCCAAGCGACTTCCTATTATTTTGGTACCTTAGGAGCGATACTGCTTGCAGTGATCATCATTCTGGCTTGTCTCACAACCAGTATTGGTTTAATTACCGCATGCGGCGAGTATTTACATACATTAATTCCGCGGATAAGTTATAAAGTGTTTGCTGTCTTTTTCTCCCTTTTATCTTTTATCATTGCGAACTTTGGTTTAGAGAATATCATTAAATACTCGGTGCCTGTTTTGATGTTTTTGTACCCATTAGCGATTGTATTAATGATTTTAACCTTTGTCTCGCCACTTATTCGCGATTCTCGCTTCGTTTATCAATCGACGATCGCGATTACTTTTCTTATTAGCAGTATCGACGGCTTAAAAACGTATTGTAAACAGCTTGAACGGCCGTATTACGAATGGATGTCGCCCATTGTCTCTTTTTATGAACAATATCTCCCTTTTTATAAAGCAGGTCTTGGATGGTTAGTACCAGCGATGATTATGATTCTACTCACTGGAGTAGTCAGTCGATTAAAAATGCGGTAGTGAGATCCTTTGTGTTCGTGGATCAGCTTGAAGCAGAGAATGTTCATGGTCGTCTTGTACGGTATTTCTTGATTCGTTTCCAAGTGGATCAGACTGAATATGTTGGCTGGGTTGGTGGCTATTCGCTTGAAGCGGAGGATGAACGAGGAACGACTTGGGATGAGACCTATTCAGACTTTGTTGAATTTGACTCTTTAAGCATCGAAGAGCATAAGCAACAATTTCTTGAGGGAAAAAACCGTTTTAAAGTAAAATAAGAAAAGCGCAAGGCGCCCGCCTAATGGATGAACGGCTAAGTTCGCGCCGTCCTGGCGCAAGCGCCGTTCTGACCAACATCCTGTTGGCCCGCGACAAGCAAATGTTCTGAGACAAAGAAAGGCGTTCTTTGCCTTTCAATGGCGTAGTTTTTGACCTTGTGCCGATGGCGCCTGGAGCTAGACCTAGCACCAGCCAATTTTAATACAAACCTTTGATCAGAAGGGACCGTTTCACACTTTTTGAAGCGGTCCCTTCTTATTTTTTGGCGTCAGGAATGAAATGTTAAAAAATCAATGAATACAAATGCGCTGATGATTCGTATAACCATTGTAGGGTTAAAAACTCTTTGATCGTCTATATAAATATCTAAGGGGACAGGATGAATATATATTGGAAATCATTAGATTTTCTAAATTGGGTATAATTTATGTATAGAAGTTATCACCATCATGTCCACAAGAATATGATTGATACATTATTGTCATCCTAAGATACAAATATAGAAGGGATGAAAGAGAATGAAGAAAATATTATTTTTCCCCTTATTAACGATGCCGTCTGGACATCACCAGGTAGCAGATACGATTGAAAGTTATTTAAAAAAAAGGAATAGAGATGTCTGTTGTAGAAAGATTGATTTATTAAGTGCCTGGAATCCTGTTTTTGAAAGCATGATTACGAAAACTTATTTAGGGTGGATCCATTATTTTCCGAAAACCTACGCATGGACGTATAAAAAAATGGCGCATAATTCTGGAGAGACCCATGATTTTAAAAAATATTATGATCTTTTATTTTTAAAAAAGATGAAGGCGATTATTTTAGAAGAAAAACCTGATTTAGTCATATGTACGCATGCCTTTCCTTCTCATTTCCTGAGTAAATTAAAAAAACAGTATCAATTACCTGTTCCGATTCTGAATGTATATACAGATTTTTTTATTAATGATGTTTGGGGGATAGAGGGAATTGATTACCACTTCGTGGCGAGTCAAGAAATGAAGAGGAGCTTAGTGACAAGAAAACACGTTCCCGAAGAACGAATTTGGGTTACAGGCATCCCGATCGGGGAACAATTTTGGGAACGGCGGAATAGAACGATTGTTAGGAAGGAAAAATGGAGGATTCTTGTTTCTGGCGGAAGTGTTGGATTGGGAGGTATTCTAGACTTCCTAAAGTCAAATTGTATAATGGAAGAAGTTGGTATTGACTATTTCGTCTTATGCGGCAAAAATGAGAAGCTTTATCAACAACTTGAAAAAGACGCTTCGAAACATATTCATCCGCTTCCCTATATTTCGGACAAAGAGGAAATGAATACCTTATATGAGAGTGTGGATGCGATTATTACAAAGCCAGGCGGGGTCACGATCAGTGAATCATTGAAAAAAGGGCTTCCTATTTTTATTCACTCTGCCCTGCCAGGTCAGGAAGAAATTAATTTACAGTTTTTAAAAGAACAAAAACTGGTGGTGGAACTGAATCCTAAACAATCGTTGGAAAGCTCCATTCTATCCTTTTTTCAAGATTCTTATTTAATGGATCAGTTTCAACATTCCCTCGAGCTTTATTTAAATCAAATTGAAGCGGGAAGCCCAGCGAATATCGATCATTTGCTTGATTCAATCCTTCAGAAAAGTTATATGGAAAATACTGTGAAATTGTCTAAAAATCCCGGTTAATAGAAGGAAGGTAAACATTCATGATTCAACAGTTTTTGGAATGGCTCCAAACGATAGGCCTTCCTGGATTATTTTTTGTTATGTTTTTAGAGGGGTCTTCCTTACCATTTCCGGGTTTAATTATCGTCCTCTCTTATGGATATATATTGGCACCCGGTTATGGGAGTACGGTTTTTATCGCCATAGGAATGAGTTTTTCTTATACAATCGCCAGTCTAATCCCTTATTTTTTAGGAAAAAAGGTGGAGGTACACTTTCCGAAGAAATTCAAAAAGGGATTAGACAAAAGCACGGCCTTTTTTAAACGTTATGGTATATGGAGTATTGCCTTATCTCGTCCTTTTGGTGTGGGAAATTATATTTCTTATGTAGCAGGAATGAGTAAGGTTCATCTGTTCAAATATATCGTCCTCACATTTTTAGGTATATATCCTTGGTCTTATATTATGATTCTTCTAGGGGATTATTTTAAGGGGAACTATCAGGCTTTCCAGCAGTATTTTCAATCATACAGCGTCTATGTCTATCTTGTCCTTGGGATCGGGATAACCATTATCGGGTTGATTACATATAAGAAAGTAACCCATAGAAAAAAGGATTTTTCCAGAATGAAAGAGGGAGGGTAAGAAAAGTTGAAGCAAACAGGACTTTCTCTAGGAGGCGGTTCTTTACGGGGAGTCGCTCATATTGGTGCCTTAAAAGAACTGGTTGATCAGGGGATTACGATTACCCATATTGCCGGAACCAGTGCCGGGTCTGTTGTCGGTGGACTGTATGCTTGTGGGATTCAACCGGAAATAATGAAAAGTATGGTTCAGCATTTATCCATCCGTCGTTATCTTGATTTGGCCCTTAATCGCAAGGGAATGCTGAAAGGAGACAGGATTTATCAGAGCCTGGTGAAATGGACAGATGGGCGACATTTTTCAGATTTAAACATTCCTTTTGCCGTTATCTGTGTCGATTTGATTTCAGGGGAGATGGTTGTAATTGATTCAGGGGAAGTGGCTTTGGCTATACGGGCGAGCATTGCGATTCCAGGCATATTTTCTCCTGTTGAAATGAATGGTCAATTATTGGTAGATGGCTATATTTTAAATAATAATCCAGCGGATATTGTACGCAAAATGGGGGCAGAGAATGTTACCTCTGTCAGAGTACGCAGTACCAATCCACATTATCCTACCAATCTATTATCTGTTGTCAATCGCTATATTGATATCGCAAGTCAAAAAAATACAGATCGCTGTTTAGAGCAGTATGCCGACCTGTTAATCGATATTGATTTACATGATATTGGTAGATTTGAAACCAAATCTTTGTCTCGGTCAATTACATTAGGACAGCACGAAACAAAGAAGATTTTGCGCCAAAGAGAGAACGAAATCAACAGTGATAATATTATTTATATGCATGATTGGTTGAATAAAATGCGTGGCTAACTCTGTTCATAACGAAATTATCTTTTTCTTATATTCTCTACATTGATTGTACCGAGTAGTTACGAATACAAAAAACCCACTTTCAAGTCATCTAGAAATGAAGTGGGGTTTTTGTTATTCTTTCGGGTGAAGAACATCCTTTAATTCATCTTCAATGGTAGAATCCGCTAATTTTACTCTTGATCGATAGGCGGCCCGGATGATCAGGTGACCGGCAACCGGTGAGGTTATAAAAACAAACACAATCCCAAGAATTAACCGAATATTCACCAGCGATTCTGTAAACAAAAAGTATAGAAAAGCTCCTATGAGTGTTAAAAGAACAGCTAAGGTAGAACTTTTTGTTGCTGCATGAGAACGAGTATAAACATCTGGAAATCGAATAATGCCGATGGCACTAATGACGCTAATGATACTACCAATTAATATGAGGAGAACGGTGATAAATTCACTCATTTCGCTTACGTTCAATGATAACACCTCTCTCGATGAATTTTGAAAAGGCAATCGTACTAATAAAGGAAAGGATGCCGATTACGAGAATCACCTCTAAAAAAGCTTTTGTTTTAAGAGCAATTGATATGACCGCAATGACTGCAATCAGATTTACGCCAATCATATCGAGAGCGATCACTCGATCAGGGATAGAAGGGCCTTTTATAATCCGATAAAGCGCAATGGCGATGGCAACTCCAAATAAAGAGAGAGCTGTAAGCAGCATTATTTTAATCACTAGCGTGTCACCTCCATAATGGCTTTTTCAAATTTCCCTAATGAGCGTAAAAGAAAATCCTTATATCGATCGATATCCAAAGCATGTATATACAGTGTATCTCCTTCCGGTGATACCTCCATGACGACCGAACCAGGTGTTAAAGTAAGTAACATCGAAAGAGTTGTGACTTCCCCATCACTTTTCAACTTCGTTCGGTACTTAAAAATCCCTGGTTGAATATCTATTTTCGGACTTAAAATATGCTTCATGACAAGAAAGGCGGATTGAAATAACTCAGAATTAAAAATAAAGATGAGTTTTACAATGAAATAAAATCGTTGTAAATAAAATTGCTTCCTAAAAAATCGCTGCATCAAAAAGACAATCACAATCCCTACTAGATACCCAGCAAAAAAGGTAGAAAGTCTAAATTCATCTTCATCATTCAGTAGCATCCAAAGAAAGGCAATAAATAAATTCATGATAAACTGCGCGGGCATAACGATTCACCTCTTCTTTCCACTTATCTATGGGCTGTTTCCATCCAAAATCGCTTCAATGTAAACATGAGGATTCATTAAGGTATGAGCGGCATCACGAACATAAGGGGAAAGGAATTCGGTTCCCAATCCGAGCCCAACTGTTCCTGCTGTAAGTAGAACACATGGAATGATCCAACCCTTTTTTAAGGGTGTCTCATCCTCGATACTAATAATCGTTTCTCCCCAAAAGCTATGGAGAAAAACTCGCAGGAGTGAGTAGAGAACAAAAATACTAGAAATAATCGCAAGAGCTGTCAGGAGATAATGGCCTGTATCAATCGCCCCTTTTCCGATCAATACCTTTCCGATAAATCCACTAAGCGGGGGAATCCCTGCTAATGACAGCATTACGATAAAAAATAGCCACCCTAGTAAAGGATAATTTCCGATAAGTCCACTCATTCTATCGATTCTGGCCGTGCCAGTTAAGGAAATCACTGTTCCTCCTATTAAATATAATAAGGCTTTGACAATCATGTCATGAACGAGATAATAGATCGAACCTTCCATGGCTTCCGGCGTGGAAACAGCTAATCCTACTAAAATGAATCCGACCGCAATCACAACGTTAAATGAAATGATCTGCCGCAGATCTTTATAGGCCAGCGCTCCAATACTGCCGGCAATTAAAGTAAGACCAGCCATCACACCCATGATTGTATGAGTAATCATCGGCTCATGATAGAAAAGCAATGTAAAGATACGAAATAGGGAATAGATCCCAACCTTTGTTAATAATGCCCCGAATAAAGCGGCGATAGCCGTTGGTAGAGCGCTATAAGTTCCAGGAAGCCAGAAGTAAAGTACTAACCCTGCTTTTAAACTAAAGACAATGAGGAATAGAATACTAATCACAGTTAATAAGGGGGTTTGTCCAACATCTGCAATTCTGACTGATAAATGAGCCATATTCAAGGTTCCCAATGTGCCATAGAGATAGGCAATTGCTACAAGAAGTAACCAGGAAGAAAGGACATTAATAGCAATATACTTGATCGATTCCTTTAGCTGCTTTTTTGTTCCACCAATTGCAGCGAGAATATAAGAGGCTAATAACATCACTTCAAAACAAACATAGAGATTAAAAAGATCTCCTGTCAAAAAAGCCCCATTCACACCGGCAATCATGAAAAAAACAAAGGGATAAAGAAACAATTGTTCAAGTTTTGCATCAACAGAATGAAAAGCATATAGTAAGCAAACGGCTGTAACCATCAGTGTTGTCGTCACAAGGAGGATCGCAAAGGAATCCGCTACAAAAAGGATACCAAAAGGTGGTTTCCAGCCTCCGAAATCCAGCCTAAGAATGCCCGCTGATTGAATATGGTGTAAAAGGAAAATACTGATGCAGATCGTTATGACGATGGAACACATACTCAACCATCTTTGGATCCGAACATAGCGCCGGAAAAAAACTAACAGAATCCCCGTTAAAATTGGAATCACCATAGGTAAAACAACCATATTATTCATCGCGAACCCCTCTTAAACCGTCCAATTGATCAGAACCAACTTTACGATACGTACGATAAGCTAATACTAAGAACAAGGCTGTTACCGCAAATCCGATCACAATCGATGTCAGAATAAGGGCTTGTGGAAGGGCATCCGTATAGGCAATGGGCTTTTCTCCAACAATCGGGACACTCCCCGTTTTCAGCCCTCCCATTGTTATAATGAGCAAATGAGCGGCATGAGAGAAAATGGCAGATCCCAGTATCACTCGAATCAAATTTTTAGAAAGAAATAAATAGGTAGCGATCATAACTAAAATCCCTGCTAGGATGATTATTAATGTTTCCATTTACTCCACATCCTTACTAATACTTGAAATAATGGTGATAACGACTCCGACTACCACTAAGGCAACCCCCGCTTCAAATATCGTCACTGTTGTAAGTTCCGTTTCTCCAAGCAGAGGAAGATGAAAGGAATGAAAGACTTGCTTTAAGAAGGGAGCGCCAAAAAGTATGCCTCCTAATCCAGTTGAAACAGCGATGAAGGCGCCTAATGCTCCTACTAATTTAAAATCAAAGGGAATGACTTTTTCGACTGCTTCCATATCAAAAGCAAGACAAAGTAAGACAACGGCTGCTGCCAGAACGAGCCCGCCGATAAAGCCGCCTCCCGGACTATTATGACCGGATAGAAAGAGAT
The DNA here is from genome assembly GCF_022867885.1 of Lederbergia sp. NSJ-179. Classification (GTDB taxonomy): domain Bacteria; phylum Bacillota; class Bacilli; order Bacillales; family Bacillaceae_C; genus Lederbergia. The sequence goes on from NZ_JALIFP010000003.1 coordinate 146,683, forward strand.
AGACAGCGAGTGTCAATATAATAAAGACAACGACTTTTGTGACCGTTTGTAAAATAACATCATTGATCTTCAAGCTTTTCTTCCTCCTTAGGAACTTTTCGTTGAATAAGACTATAGACACCAATCCCCGCAATAAAGAGGACGACCACTTCGAGCATCGTATCAAAAGCTCTGAAGTCACCTAAAATGACATTGACAATGTTTTTTCCACCTGCAAGCTCATAGGCATTTTCAAAATACTTAGAGATGGTTTCAAATAATGTTCCACTATTTACCGCTAAAGCGACAAGGATGAAAAGACTGCCTACAGAGATGGAGATAAGGATATTAGTGATTTTTGTCCTGTTTGTCGTTTTCTCTTTTTTCCATTCTGGAAGGAAGTAATAACAGAGTAAAAACAAGACCGTCGATATTGTCTCCACCACAAGCTGCGTGAGGGCTAAGTCAGGGGCACGAAACAATACGAATAGAACGGCGATCATGTAGCCAAGCACGCTATTTAATAGGATGGCCGTAACACGCGATTTGGCAAACAATATTGAAATTCCCGCGATCACCATGACAATGACAATGATCCATTCGTATGCTCGGATCGGTGCATCCCCCGAAGGGTCAAAAGAAAATGCGTCTGTGAAGAAGAAGATTCCACCTGTCACTATAATGAGAAAAAGAAAGATATAGACCAAGTAATCTCTTAGATATCCCGTCATATAAAATTTTGTTAACGAGGAAGAACGCGTCTCTAATTGTTCTAATAGATTTTCGTATAAAGCATTAAAGCCCCACCTCTCTGAAAATAAGGAATAGACTCCCTTCCATCTTCGGAAAGAGCGGTACAAGAGTGTGCCAAGAATAATGACACCTATCGTCATCCAAATTTCCATATTCCATCCATGCCAAGGAGAAATAGGCTGACGTAAATCAAATGATGGCGTGAAGGTTGGAAAGATACTTTGCATGGCTGGAGTTATGAGATAATCCCCTAATAGATTTGGGAAAAAGAAAATACTGATGACAAGCATGGCTAATAGCACAGGAGAAATTAACATCCCAATCGGTGCCTCATGCGCCTCATGTTCCAATTTTTCCGCCTGATAAGGTCCTGTAAAAGTTCTAAACACAAAAATCATACAATAGACAAAGGTTAAGGTGCTTCCTATCCAAGCGATAATTGGAAAAAGAACTCCCCATGTATGTAAAGAAAAAAGATCAAGTTGATGGATGTTCAATACTGCTGTAAAGAACATTTCCTTACTTAAAAATCCATTAAAAGGGGGTAATCCGGCCATGGAGAAACTGCCGATTAGAGCCACTGTAAAGGTAATCGGCATTAAGGATATCAGACCCCCAAGCCTACGTATATCCCGGGTGCCCAATTCATGGTCAACGATTCCAACAATCATGAATAGCGCACCTTTGAAGGTAGAGTGATTCATCAGATGAAAAAGGGCAGCAAACGTAGCAAGTGTAAAGGGCACCGAATTTTCATTTACACCTAAATGGTAGGCGATCGATCCTAAACCAAGTAAGCTCATAATTAGTCCAAGCTGGCTGACAGTGGAAAAAGCAAGCAATGCTTTTAAATCTGTTTGCCTGATGGCTCTAAAGGATCCCCAAAACATGGTGATTAGTCCGACACCGCTCACTAACCAGAACCATAAGTCTTCACCGCCAAAAATCGGTGTAAAGCGGGCTACCAAATAAAGTCCTGCTTTGACCATTGTGGCAGAATGTAAATAAGCACTAACAGGCGTGGGGGCTTCCATCGCATCCGGTAACCAAATATGGAATGGAAATTGAGCTGATTTCGTAAAGGCACCAATCAAAATTAACACTAAGGCAGGCACGAATAAGGGATGGTCGACATATTGATCAATAGATGCAATAATGTCCCGAATACTCGTTGAAGCCGTCATGGAATAAAGCATGATAAAACCCGTTAGCATCGAAAATCCACCGCTAACGGTGATTAATAATGCCTTTTGAGCGCCATTCCTCGACCCCTTTCGATAATACCAAAAGGCGATTAATAGGAACGAAGAGATACTGGTTAATTCCCAAAACACATATAAAACAAATAAATTTTCTGAAAAAACAACACCTAGCATTGCGGTCATAAATAACAGTAAGTACAAATAAAAGGAATGAAGGGATTCTTTTGATGATAAATAATAAATAGAATAGAGGATAACCAGGCTGCCAATCCCCGTTATTAATAAACCAAAGATTAAACTAAGTCCATCAAGATAAGTCGTGAAATGAATGCCATAAGCGGGAATCCATTCTATTGTGTGTAGATACGTACTTCCTGACGCAATAGAGGGGATGTAACTAGAAATAATGACAAATAGAACAATGGGTACAGCAAGAACGAACCACCCGATATGAAAAGGAAGCTTTTTTTTTGAAAGGAAAGGTAAACATGCTGCGACCAAAAGAGGGATAATCATTGTTATGTTGATCGATAACAAAAGTGAAACCTCCAATCTGTTTTGCCTCTATGATGTTTGGGCGTTCTGACTCCCAAAAAGCACTAAAAGAACAGAAAACCAATAAAAATGGTGGGAAATAGACTGCGTTGATCTATGGCAAGAATGACTTGACAGTTATACGACAAGATGACTTAAGGGATTGGATATAGTAAGCGAAAAGGCCTTGCCTTCACCTATTCTTTCCACTTTTGCCAAAAGACGCAGTATGCCCCTATACATTTCTTGTTAGATGTGTATACTATATACAATAGTATACACGAAACAAAATAAGAGCGCACTTCAGATGATTGTGAACTACCCACCATTTAGATTCTGACGAAGCTTAAAGTGAGGGCTTGTGAGGAGCAAGTCTTGGCTATCGCCATTCACAATCCTTGAGGTGGGGGATTTCATTCGGAGTTCTGTTGAATAGCAAATTAAGAGGTGAAACGGTCATGAAAAACGTAAAGGGTCGTATGGATGAGTGTATTCTTGTTTGTGTCTATTACGGTCCGAACGGGGAGCGTCTGATTCGGCGTGGGTCCAAAATAGCCAATATGTTAAATTGTCCTTTCTATATATTAACGGTTGATCCACTTCCATACGATGAATTTGACGCGGAAAAGTCTGGGTACGTGGAACGGTGGAAAGAGTTAGCAGATGAGTTAGGGGCGGAGAAGTTCATACTGCGAGATAATGAAAAGCGACCTTCCGCAAAAGTGATCGCTAATGTAGCGCATCACTGTAATATTACGCAAATCGTTATTGGAGAAACCGCCCAAAATAGATGGGAAGAAATAACGAAAGGGTCTTTTATCAATGTGTTGCTAAGAGAAGTCTCTTTCGTTGATATTCATATCGTTTCCGTTGACCGTACGATTAAAAGTGAAGAAGATGCCATTTATGAAAAGGGTGTTCGTTGCTTTCTCATAAAGGATGACAACGGCGGTTATCAGCTTAGCTTCACCCTATCCAAACGTTCCTGTTTTGAAGGAATTTTCTATAAGGAAATTGGAACAGATTTCAATAATGGAGTATTTAAAATTATAGTGAACGGAAAAACTTGCCAAATTCACGTTACCGACAATAAAATTACAGAGCCGGAGAAACTTCCTGCTTGTTAAAAATAGGACGCTACGTTGAGTCATGCGTGATGACGCCTTCATGGTCAATGAATGGGTATGTGCACCATAAGGCGTTCACAGTTAAGAAATTTTCGTTTTCCTACGTTGGTTCGTGCACTAGATAGTGATGCTGTTTCAAAATGGGTATAAAATCCCGTTTGAAACAGCTTTTTTGACTTTTGTTAAAACCGTTTGTTCTATTACCCCCCCCTTATAATGCCAGTTAAGAAAATTTTAATCATTGTTTATAGTGTTTTAATAATTTCATTTTAAACTAAAGATGAAAGCTGGTGAGGAAATGTCTATTAAAAGGCGTTTAATTTTATCTAATATTGCCATGGTGATAGTCCCGGTCATTGCTCTCCTTCTTGTCGAAATGATCCTCGGTATTTTTCTTATTTATGTTTTCCATATGAAGGTGGATGCGAATTTTGAAAGAATATTTGTCATGCTGAGATGGATAGCCTTGATTGTGATTTTAATGCTTACAAATGGTTTGATAACCTATTTTGTTTCGAAATCGATTATAGAGCCTGTAGGTCAGCTCACAAATGCTGCTCAGAAAATCAGTAAAGGACAGCTACATTTCCAAATTGAACCGAAGGGTGAAGATGAAATTGGACAATTAGCTAAAACTTTTGAACAAATGAGAAGGGAGTTAGAAGAAGCTGGGAAAATGCGATCTAAATATGAAGAAAATCGGAAAGAATTAATCGCTAACATCTCCCACGATCTGAAAACACCTATTACCTCCATTAAAGGTTATGTAGAAGGAATCCGTGATGGAGTGGCCAACACTCCGGAAAAAATGGACCGTTACCTTCAAACCATATATACAAAAGCGCTGGATCTCGATCACCGTATTAATGAACTATTTTTATATTCAAAATTAGACGTTGGGAGTGTTCCTTTTCAATTTGAGGTAGTGGATGTACATAAATACCTTCTTGACCTGACCGAGGAACTTCAATTTGAATTAGAAAGAGAGGACGTCACCATTGCTTATGATACCGAATTAGCTGATTCCTATAGGGCAAAAGTTGATCGGGAACAGTTAAAACGAGCTATTACAAACATCTTGCATAATAGTATAAAGTACATGGATAAAGAGGAAAAACAAATTCAGATACGCATGCAATTGGATGCGGATCATATTAGGATTCGGATTGAGGATAATGGCAGCGGTATACCTCAAGAAGATTTGCCCTATGTGTTTGACCGTTTTTACCGTGTGGACCCTTCAAGAAATACAGCGAAGGGCGGAACAGGGTTAGGACTTGCAATCGTGAAGCGGATCGTGGAGGGACATGGCGGTAAAATTTGGGCGGAAAGTGAAATGGGCAAAGGCACGAGCATTTCTTTTACACTTGAAAGGGTGAAAGCTGATGAAAAAAATATTAATCATTGAGGATGAGCGAAGTATTGCTGAACTTGAGCGTGATTACCTCGAAATAGATGGCTATTCAGTCGATATTGAAACGGATGGAGAAGCTGGACTAAAGCAAGCTTTGACACAAGACTATGATCTCCTTTTATTGGATCTTATGTTGCCTGGCCTTGATGGTTTTGCCATCTGTAAAAAAATTCGTCAGGCAAAGGACATTCCCATTTTAATGGTATCTGCAAGGAAGGAGGATATTGATAAAATACGCGGCCTAGGACTTGGAGCTGATGATTATATCGTCAAACCTTTTAGTCCCAGTGAATTAGTGGCTAGAGTGAAAGCTCATCTTGCCAGATATCATCGTTTGGTAGGCAAAGATGAAAGGGTAAATTCCATTCATGCTAGAGGCTTACAAATAGATCAAGGCTCTAGAAAAGTCAGGGTCCATGAAAAAGAAGTGACACTAACGACAAAAGAATTTGATTTATTAACCTTTCTAGCCTCACACCCCAATCGGGTGTTTAGTAAGGAGCATTTATTTGAACGAATCTGGGGCCTTGATTCAATGGGGGATATCGCCACAGTAACCGTACATATTCGTAAGATTCGTGAAAAAATCGAATTAGACCCATCCAACCCAGAATTTATTGAAACGGTTTGGGGAGCGGGGTATCGGTTTAAAGGATAGATTTCCGGCGGAAATAAGGTAATTGAAACGTAAGTGACCGTTTTAAGCACCTGAGCCGTTTTTTGGGCTTTATGAACGGTTCTAAGTGACCATTTTTAACATTTAGGCTGTTTTTTGGGTTTTATAAAACCTTTTACGTGACCAATTTAAGTTACTAGTCATTATTTAAGTCTTTACGAACTTTCGAAGACACTGTAAAAGAAAAAACAATGTATGTTTTAACAATATGTGAAGAAGCTCATCCCCTCTCGAAGATGAGCTTCTTTTTCTATGATATGAGTTTTTTCAGTTACGATTATAGGTTTTACAACAAATCTTAATTAAGAAATATTTAATAAATTGGTTAGAAGGATTTTAGAAGTAAGCTGTATCTTATGAATAGGGAAGGCAATCTTGTTTAAGAAGAGAGGGAAGATGATGCCAGAATTAAATACGAAACGAGTACAAATAGGGCATTATTGTTTTTTCTTGTTGGCCGTTATTTTTACATTTTTATAATGGTGCAAATTTTTTATGCAGGGTGGGCCATTTTTGTTGAGGCTAGTGCATGGTCAAAACATATGATGTTTATTCATTTATTTGGTTTTAACCTTCCTATATTCATGCTCATCATCGCATGGATCGGGAAAATGCCGCGCTGGTCGTATGGACACGTAATAGGCTTAATGGGCTGGGTTTTCGTTATGTATTTTACTGGGAATATGCGTGGGAATCTTCCGATTATGGCTGCGCTTCATCCTATCATGGCCATGCTGTTATCGATGCATTCAAGTGTGCTTGTTTGGAAAGTAGGAAATTTCATTTTTAAAAAGAAGGAGCGAGCGGTATGAGAACGTTATTGTCCATTCTTGTTGGAATTGTAGGGGGCTTTGTACTTGGCATTGCCTTATCCAGTTTTATCGGGGTTTTTACCTATATGATGTTTGATCAACCATTTGGAATTAAATTTCTTCCCTATTTTACGGCGTTATTTTGCGCCATTCTTATCCCGATGTGGGAACAAAGAAGAATTAAACAGAAGTCTGGCGATTAATATCCCTATGATTTTGATCCAACGCTCCATAAGATTGATTGATGGAGCGTATTTTTTATTGCTTCAATTTTCTCGAGGAATGATAAAGCCATTTGAAATGGGATGAAAACCAAGCTTAGGGTAATAATCCATCGCTGTAGGTGCTGATAATAAAATGAGGGCAACTTGTTCACCTAGCTGTTCTTGCAGTTGTTGAACAAGCTTTTTTCCGATTCCTCGTTTTTGATACTGTTGATCTACAGCTAAATCAGATAAATAACAGCAATAGCTAAAGTCGGTGATCGCCCTTGCGATACCAACCAGTCTATCCTTATCCCAAGCCGAATAGGTGATGTCGGCGTGATCAATCATTTTCTGAAGACGTGGAAGATCTTCATAAGGTCTTTTGATTCCAGAAGCCTGAAATAAGCGGGATAATTCTTTTGGAGTTATGATTGCATTTTTGGTGTACGTAATCGTATTTTTTGTGTTCATGATTGGCTCCTTTTTAACTTAGCATATAAGGGATGTTCTTTTGATGTCAATATCGTTTGAATATTTATTCCAGCTCAAAACGAATCTTTTTTTCGGAAATTCCGTATACTTTGATAGAAGAATGTAAAGGATGTGTCGTATTTGGCCGAATATGAAGAGAAAGTCAGAGATGAGCTTGCCCTTTGGCAGAGAAAAATATTGAAACGATCGAGCCTTTTGAATCGAGTGTCGAAACAAACCCAAACGAAAGTGAATCGTTTGATTCCAGAAAAGATTCACCATGTGATGACCGAGAGTATCAAAAATATGGTGAAAGCGACTCTTGTTGGCTCCAATGTGACGACAAAGAAAAGGGAGTCAATAGAGGTAAATCTTTTCGAGCAGGATGAACAATTGAAAGAAAAACTTTCAACCTACCGAAAAACTGCAGTCATTGAGGGAGCTGGTACAGGTGCAGGCGGCATTTTGCTTGGACTTGCTGACTTTCCTTTATTATTGTCGATTAAAATGAAATTTTTATTTGAAGCGGCTGCGATTTACGGATTTGATACCAATAAATATGAAGAACGTCTTTTTATCCTCCATGTATTCCAGTTAGCTTTTTCTAGTGATGAAAAAAGAAAAGAAGTTTTCGATACGATGAAAAATTGGGAAACAAAGAAGCAGGAGCTCCTTGATGTTGATTGGCGTGTTTTCCAACAAGAATATCGAGATTATATTGATTTAGCGAAAATGCTCCAATTAATTCCTGGAATAGGCGCTGTTGTCGGAGCATATGCCAATTATAATTTACTGGATCAGCTTGGAGAAACAGCGATGAATGCCTATCGGCTGCGGCTATTAGGTGTCTAAAAAGAAAGGAGGAAATGCAATGGAAGAAAGTAGAATATCCATTCGTACTTTGATGAAGGACGATTTTGCTACAATCGCACGGGCCTTTCAAGATCAAGGTTGGCAGAAGCCAGCTTCCCAATATGAACGCTATTATCAGGAGCAACTCAATGGAGAGAGAGTCGTTCTTATAGCTGAATATTCAAACCAGTTTGCGGGCTATGTAACGATAAAATGGGAATCGACTTATCCGCCATTTTCTGAAAAGGAGATTCCAGAAATAGTGGATTTGAATGTATTGATCAACGATCAAAATAAGGGAATTGCCACCGTGCTTATGGATGAAGCGGAGAAAATAGTCAAAGAAAAAAGTGCTGTAATTGGGATTGGTTTTGGGCTAACAGGAGACTATGGTGCGGCCCAACGCTTGTATGTAAAAAGAGGCTATATTCCTGATGGACTCGGAATCTCGCAAAGTGGAAAAATATTGAAACGTGGAGATCAGGTACAGGTAGATGATGATCTAGCATTATATTTAACAAAATCCCTACATAACGTGTAGACGGGATCCATAGTTATTTAGTTTGTCAAGACTTTGTGATGGGGCAAGTATCATTCAGACTTCTACATAATCTATTGCGGGGCCGAAGTCAGAATCCCGTTCATGGAAAAATATGGCATTCACAACGATCTTCCTATTTCCAATCAGGCCTGATTAAGGTAGCATGAACCCAAGAAAAAATGGTTCGTTTGGGGAGGGATGTGAATTGATGGAGGGGAAAATCGGCAAATTTCGCCATACAATAAGATCAACTCTAGATAGAATGGATACGGTTTGGCAGAACTTTATTCGGAAATATCCAGCGGTCGTCTATCTATATATGATTCTATCCTGGCTTTTAGTCATTGCTTTTCTCATTAGTCTTTTTGTCTTTGAGGATTCACGGAAGATGACAATCCAATTTTTATGGTCTTTCTACGTAATTCTGCAATTCTGGCTGCTTTGTCGGAGTAAGACGTTGTCATGGAAGCAATATACCCGTTTTTTCATTGCTGGTGCCTGGGCCATCGTACCTTTGACAAATGTGGCCGTGCTTTTGATGACAAAGCTATTTGGAGGCTCGACCTCTGATTTTTGGAGTATGTCGATTGTCACACCGATTATGGAAGAGGTTATCAAGCTGTTGCCGCTTGGTATGTACTTATTCTTATCAAGGCGTGCCTCCTCTTTGAGTCTTGTGGACTATGCCTTAATTGGAGCAGCATCAGGTGCGGGATTTCAATTGATGGAGGAATTTGCAAGAAGGATCGCTTCAGGGAATATGTATGGTTCTACCCTTTTGGGCGGCACTGTACTCCATTGGGATCTGTTTACGCTTTTTCCTGGGCATTTTGAAGAAAGCTTTTTACCTACGCAAATGTCGGCTGGGCATGGTTTATTGACTGCTATGATTACGCTTGCAGTTGGTTTTGCTATAAGGTTTAAAAGTAAATTCACTAAGTATCTATTCCTATTTCCTGGCATCTGTCTTTTCATCGCGATTTTGGATCATGCTTTGTGGAATGGAAGCTACCAATTTCCAGATTGGATTCGGGCTATTCATGACTTAATGGGAAGTGGCTATCGAACGAAAACTTGGTTTTTGATGATGTTAGGTATGGCTTTAATCATTGATTATGCCGATCTAAATAGAAATAAGGAGCAGATCCCGAGGCTACCGCATGAAAAAGTCATTAACCCATTCTCTGAAATCTGGAATTTGATCATTGCTTTTTTCAAAAGTCGCCAGCATTATGGGTTTTTGTTGCATTTTTATCGAGAGCGTCGAGAGTTCAACTTGACTCTCCTCTATGGAAACAGCGAAGCTAAGGAGACGCGTCTTCCGCAATTAACGAAAAATGTTGAAAAATATTATCAAATTATTCTAGCGATTGCCGCGACGCTTTTAGTGATAATGATGTACAGCGGATGGGAATATGTAGCTAGTGGTTACGAGGCCTGTTTCGCCTGTCTATTTGATAGCCTACAAAATTGGTGGGATGGATTATCTGGTTGGGAAAAAGGAGCCATTTTTGCAGGAGCGTTCGCTTTAACGGTTCCATTTTTAGGTGTCTGGTCTGCGCTTGCAGCTGCTTCAACTGGAATTGGTCTCGCTGCAAGTGGAAAAGAGATTGCGGATGTGATCCGCCATCCGAAAAAGCTCATGAGCCCTGAATATGCGGCGGCCTCAGTGCTGACGATTGGTATGAGCCGGCTTCCTTTTGGTAAAATTGTTTCCAAGAAAATATTAAAAGCAGGAAAAGGAATTGAACGCTTTGAGCTTACAACGGCTAGTGGTTTAACGTATCGAACATCTATTGGCAGTAAGGGAGAGCTTCTCTCAGTTTTCGCAAAAATCGAAAAGCGCCATTTGGGAAAAGGGACGCAAACCAATAGTGCCTCAAGAAAATATGTAAGAAAGCTTGGAAAGTCAACAGATGATGCTGGGCATGCGATTGGCAATAATCTTGGGGGACTCGGCAATAAGTATTCTGGGAATATTTTTCCGCAAAATCTGGGTATAAACAGGGGAGCATTTCGGGAATTTGAAAAATTAATTGCCAAAGAAGTAGCAGCGAATAAAAATGTATTTGTCCGGGTTGTCCCTAAATATGCGGCTGGTTCGACGAGACCTTATGAGATAGCCTATCATGTAAGAATTGACGGAGTAACGATTAAGCGAGTTTTCCCAAATCCATAAATGACAGGGAGTTGAAGAAAAATGTCCGGTTATGTTTTAAAAATAGATGAGACAGAGCAACAGCAAAAAGAAAGCGATCATTCTTTTATTGGTGGTCAGCCTCGACTTCCAGAGGATAGGCCAATACCTCATTGTCAATTATGCGGTACGGAACAAACCTTCTTTTTTCAAGTCGCCTTTCCAGAAGGTCATTTATGGGAAGGGTTGACAATGGCTGTTTTTCACTGCACAAGCTGTGCTCATGAGGGGGAGCGTATTCCGGAAATATTGCCAGTTCCTTTAAAAGGGGCCGATATTCCGAAGGGCTTTCTTGAGTCCTACCAACGAAATTTTAAAATTGAAGTCTTTGCGACGAAAGATGGGATGGTTCGAAAAGATTATCAAGAAAAAATTCAATTTAAACGTTGGATACTTGAGGCTGTAAACGGAGACCCCGAGGCTAATAAAGTGGGCGGGAAGCCTAATTGGCTTTTGGAAGATGAAGCGCCAGCCACTTATGATGGAAAAGTACCGATGTTTTTCCTTATGCAATTAATGGAGGATTTTCAGTTTGAAATTGTGGAAGATGCTCCACCGCAAATGCAAATTGGGTTGAGAGGTAACCCTGAGCCTTCTCAGGAACGGTATTATGAGCTTTTTCTAGCCAATCAGCTTTATTTTTTCGGAACGGAAGAAAAATCAGACCCGCTAGTTTATGTATTGACACAGATTTAGAGAGAGGCATCCATAGAACAACTCCTCGATCATGAATAATCGTATTTCGAAAGCAGTACACATTTTCTTGGCGCATGAAAAGTTCCGCTTTTTCCCAGAAAAGGGGATTTACCTTAGTATGGTGAAAAGATAAAAAAGAGAAAATTTTGAGAGGAGCTTCATATTTTGGAAAATCCTATTTATCATCGCTTACAACCTGCCCCTGTTCAAGGGGGATACAAAGAGGAAGATTATTTTATTTGGTGTGGATCATGTGTGAAAGGGGAAGACGGAAGATATCATTTATTTGCATCGCGTTGGAAAAGAGATCTTGGTTTTGGTGCCAATTGGCTGTTTAATTGTGAAGTTGTTCGTGCTTCCAGTGATAATCCGGAAGGCCCGTACCGCTTTGAGGAAGTGGTATTGGAACGAAGGGAACGCACCTATTTTGACGGAATGAATCAACATAACCCTTATATTCAGTATTGGAACGGTACGTATTATCTTTATTATATGGGTACAACATTCGGCGGCCCTATCCCAACGCCGGAAAACCCGCCGTCCAGTGAGCGTGTATTAGAGGTTTGGAATAATAAGCGTATAGGCCTTGCGACAGCAACTTCTGTATTCGGCCCTTGGGAGCGATTGGATAAACCCTTACTGGAACCTCGGCCCGGTAAATGGGATTGTACGATCACGACCAACCCTGCTGTGACGATTTTGCCTGATGGGACAACTTATATGATCTATAAATCGAGAGAGTATGCGGGTGCCACGCTTCAATTAGGGGTTGCGATCGCGGATCAACCTGAGGGGCCGTTTCGACGCCTTGCAGATGATCCCATCCTTAACTTCTCGGATCCTGATTTGCATGTAGAAGATCCCTTCTTATGGTATTCCGACAATCAATTCCATCTATTGGTTAAAGATGACTTTAAAAATAATTCCAATGGTTTAACGGGAGAATGGGGCGCTGGTGTCTATGCAAGCAGCACAGATTGCGTACATTGGGATATTCACAAGGGAAAAGCCTATTCACGGACAGTGAACTGGGATGATGGTACTCAGAAACAAATGACGAATTTGGAAAGACCTTTTTTATTAATAGAAAATAATGTCCCTACCCATCTTTTTGCAGCGACTGGCATCGGGGAAGTATGGAATTTCGACCATACATGGAATATGGTTATTCCTCTTTCTTGAGTAACACGAAAAATTCATTCGTGTAAGGAGATGAGTTCCATTTTGCAATAAAACTTGGTTTTGCGATTGTTGTTTAGGCAGATTCCCTTCGTTTTTTCAGGAGAATCTGCTTGTACATTTTCCCCAGAAGTATGAGACATACGCCTTAGCCCCGCAAACATCCAAATAATTTTTATAAATTCCCCAACACTTTCTCTTTCTGAAACGTTATACAAATGAGGACGGGAAAAAACATTACCGAACGCTTGAAATGAGATGATTGTATGCTGGTTGAAGCCCTTTACGAAAAACATAACGAAGAGTTGGCACGCTTTGCTCGGTCAATAGCAAGTAATGAGAAGGAAGCAGAGGATTTAGTGCAGGATACTTTCTTGAAGGCTCTCACTCACTTGCACTCATTGAGTAAGCTTACTGATTATCAACAGCGAGCTTGGCTTTTTAAAGTACTCCGCAATCTTCGTTTTGACCGTTTTCGCAAACAGCGTTTCGAAGTTCCGATGAAGGAACAAGATGAACCAATCATCGATTCGGACGATTATACGGCGGTGGAAATGGAAGAGTTATTACAAACACTGCCTGCTGATCTAGTTCGTTCTTTGCCAAAGGATGCAAAAGCAATGTATTAGCTGTGTAGGGAGAGGGAAAGATTAAGTTTTCTATTTCAGTAAATAATAAATCAGCTCTCACCGTCTAAGGAAAGCTTAAAGGGCAAAAATGAATATTGACCACGACTTTTATGAAAATTTTTTTAAGTAAAATAAATGTAAAATCTTGATAAGTGAACTCTTGTTCGCTGATGCAAAATTTGCTATTCTATAGTTAGATATACACCTCGGCAAAGTCCTCACAAAAATACGAGGGATGTGTTTTATGTGGCAATGGCTAAACAATTTTATGAAGGAACTACTGTTTACACGGCACTAATTCACGAAGACTCCACTGATTACAATAAGAGACAAACCAATCCAGAACTACTCAAACGAATACCACTAGGGAAACTAATGGATCTGAAGATAGATTATGCCTTCAAGCAATTATTTGGAAGTGAAAAAAATAAGCATCTTACCTTTGTGTTTTTGAATGCCTTTTTGCAGAAAGCAGGCAGAGGCAAAATCAAAGATATTACTTTTTTGAACACGGAAGTTGGGAGAGAGTATGCGGATGATAAACTATCTAGAGTAGACATTTTAGTCGTAACTGAACATGGTGAACGAATTAATGTGGAAATTCAATTTTCCAACAAGTACAATATGATTAATCGATCCTTATTCTACTGGTCAAGATTGTATACCGAAACATTAAAGAAGAATATGGATTATGATAAATTAAGACCGGTTATTTCGATAAACATTCTTAACTATAATATATTCGATCAAACTGATCGTTATCATACGATGTATCACTTATATGAGGATAGGGAAAAATTCAAGCTAACCAATACAATGGAATTTCACTATATTGAAATGCCTAAGCTTTTAAAGGATTGGAAGGAAGATCGTTTGGATCCCTGGAATGATCTGTTGGTGAGATGGTTATTGTTACTTGGCATTGTAGATCATCGAAATGGGAAAGTTTATGAAGATATCTATAAAGAACTGGAGGTGATTGCAATGGAGGACAAGACATTGTACTCCGCATTTGAAGGCTGGCAAGAATTAAGCATGACGGAAGAAGAGGTACGTGCTTATGAAAGTAGACTGAAACAGATCTTGGATGAGGAAGCCTATCGCACGAAAATGGATAAATGGGAACAAAAGAATCGGAAAGCAGAAGAGAGAAACCGGAAAGCAGAAGAGAGAAACCGGAAAGCAGAAGAGAGAAACCGGAAAGTGGCAGAGAGAAACCGGGAAGTGGCAGAGAGAAACCGAAAAAACGAACAAAGGAATCAGGAGAAAGAACAGGTTTTAGAACAAAGAGAAAAAGTGATCACGCAAAAGTTAAAAGAAGCACAACAAAGGGAAAGTGAAGCAAAAAGAGAAGTCGCAATCCGTCTACTGAAAGCAAGCATAAATATGGATGTAGTTGTGGAATCAACCGGTTTACAGAGGGAACAAATTATTGAGTTACAACGCGAATTGAATAAATAAAGTCAAAAAATAAAGCCATCATTTAATTGTCTATATCATACGATGGCTGTTCCTATTAACCCGGCAAATCAGCGGCTGCATCTAGGATTTTGCCCATTGTGAAAGACGCACAAGGAAGTTGCTCGGAATGAACGGTATCTTCTCGGCCATAGACATTCAGAAGCTGATAATCGCGACCTTCTAATGCATACTGTTCAAGTACTTCGTTTGCAGGGGCAATAATCCAATATTCCGGGATTTGGTATTGAGCATATACTTTCAGTTTATGAAAGCGATCTCTTTTAATGGAAGGCGGAGATAATATTTCACCAACTAAACTAGGAATTCCCTCAATGCCTCGCTTCGTGATCATCTCTATTTTATTGCGGGGTACAATGACGAGATCGGGCTGTCGAACTTCTGTATCCGACAAAATCAAATCAATCGGTGATGCAAAAATGATGTATTCTAGTTGGCAACTTTCCATAAGTGTTGCTAGGATTTTGGTGCTGATCACTTGATGTTTGGGTGTAGGCGCTGGAGACATTAGCTCTAACACGCCATCTGCTATTTCGTACCGTTTGCCATCATCGAGTTGTGCATAATCATCATAGGTGACTGAACCTTCCTTTATGATCGGTTTAGAATCACGAGATTTCATAGAATTCGCCTCCTTGAAATGTTTAGCTATTTTCATTATATCAAACATAAGATTCGGTAGAGGAAAGAACTTAGATTTTAAATGATTGGTGGATCAATCGAATTGAACCCTTGAAGATGCTAAGAGACTACAATGAAAATAAGACATAAATAGAACAGTGTGCCAGTATGCAAAAGCGTTAAAATGCAAAGAGGGACATATCCAAATAGAATTATAGGATACCTTCTGGGGAGCGAAACATGCCATCGTGAAGGATAAATATGGGGTCATTTGGGAATTGGATGATACAAAATGATATTTAGGGAAAAGTAATGATTGCATCATGAAGCTTTTCTGTGGTATAGTTAAAAAACTTTGATAAGAACGGAGGGTTACAAGTGGGAAAGGAACATTCTAAACAGCATGTTACAAATCAACAATTGAATCATGCTAAAGCTCTACGATGATAGGGTGATTAGAATAGGTCTGTCCACTTTCATGTAACCCTTTTATTTTGCATATGAAAAAGGAGGCCAACCAAGAAGCCTCTTTTTTATGTCTCAATTTTATTAAATAGGATTGTATTCATTGAACACAGGCGATGCACCTGTGTTTTTATTGTGTATTGTATGGATGAAGGTTCGTATTCCATGAAGAAGTAGGCAGACGGCAATAAGTTTTAAAATAAATGAAATCTTCGAAATAGATGTAAAAGGAGGCTGTTTTATGTCAGCAGACCAACGGAAAAAATTAACGGTTTTAATGATTAATATGTTTATTGCCATTGGAAGTTTTGGCATTATTATTCCAATTCTTCCGACTTATTTAGAATCTATTAATCAAGGAGGAACCGCGGCAGGTTTAATGGTGGCCATATTTGCGGGTGCTCAACTCATTTTATCTCCAATAGCCGGAAAATGGGCAGATCAATATGGACGTAGAAAAATGATTATTTCTGGTTTAATCGGCTTATCCCTATCCAGTTTTGTCTTTTATGCATCTGATTCGATTTGGTTGCTTTATTCCTCCCGTGTGATTGGAGGGATAGGTGCTGCATTACTTGTACCGGCTATTTTTGCCTATGTAGCCGATATTACTACTTTTGAACAACGCGCAAAGGGGAATAGTTTGATCTCTGCAGCTATGTCGTTGGGTATTGTGATTGGGCCTGGAATTGGTGGGTTTTTAGCGGATTTTGGATTGAAAACACCGTTTTTAATTTCTGCGATGATCTCCCTTGTGGCTGTTTTCTTTTCCATCGCTGTTTTGAAAGAAAGCAAACCAGATACACAGGTGATAGCAGATGGGGCACCGGCACAACCTAGGCACGAGGAATCTATGTTTAAACAAATTGTTCGTTCTGTAAAAATGCCTTATTTTATCCCGCTCATCATTACATTTGTCATGAGCTTTGGATTAATGGCCTATGAATCGGTACTCGGCCTTTTTGTCGATAATCAATTCGGTGCAACTCCACAGGAAATAGCATTTATGATCACATCTACAGGTATTGTTAGTGTGATTGCCCAATTGTTCATCGTCGATCGGATCGTGAGTCGCTATGGGGAAATGGCCGTCATAAATATTTTTATCGGGGTCGTTACAATTGGCTTCGTTTTATCGCTGATCGCAGGAAGCTATGGGATGTTCTTTGGAGTAACCTTATTAATCTTCTTGGCTACCTCGATTCTTCGTCCTGTCTTGAATACGCTCATTTCAAAAATGGCTGGAGATGAACAAGGTTTTGCGATGGGCATGAATAATGCCTATATGAGTATTGGCAATATCTTAGGACCCGTGCTTGCGGGCATGCTATATGATATTAAAATTATTTTCCCGTTTATACTGGGTTTAGTGATTTTATTCATAGCAATGTTTACATCGATTGTTTGGCAAAGACGAAGTTTAAAAGGAAACCAGCGCATCGTAATGAGTAAATAAAATGGAAGCCCCGGGTCTCTAGAGACCCGGGCTAAAATCGTTGCAATTGCAACTTATGTGAATGTGATTGATTGTCATATAAGACAATATCCCTTTTCCCTCATTTAAGATAGAATTAATTTTCAAGATACAGTTAAAGATTTCTATTTATTTTTGTAAAATTTAATAACGGATATAGCCGACGACACGACTTTATTCGGAAGATCCTTTGGCGAGATTACCCTAATTTTATTTGCAAATCCTAATATGAACTCGATAGCCTCTTGCTTATCATTAAATCTTAAAGTCGCCGGTATCCATTTTTCCCCATTTGAATTTTCCGTTTTTATCAATTGAACAAACTTACCTGTAAAATTAATTCTTTTCATAATGGACGGATGTATTTCTACTTGTACATCATATTTGGGTAAATTTTGTATAAACTCTACCTTGGATTGTTCCCAGTACGCCACCAAATTGAAATTAAGCGGTCTTCTAAAAGTTTCATTTTCAACTTTTGCCCTGTGTATGCGAGATACCCTGTAATTACGCAGCTCTCCATTTCTTGATGCAACAAGATACCACCTATTCCCTTTTGCTACCAATCCTAATGGTTCAATCAACCTTTCTTTTTGTTCCCCATCGGCCTGTTCATAGAAAATTTTTAGCTTTTTACTTTCCCAAACAGCTTTTTGGACGATTTTGAGAGCATGCTCTTTTTCTTTGGATTGTCGCCAAGTGCTCGAATCGATATGAATTCTTTCCCACATCGCCTGTGCTTCGTCCCGAAAAGTCCCTGGGATGGCTGCAAGTAACTTTTGCCTGGTGTCTAATGCTTGGATATTTAACCCTAAGTCTTCGAGTAATTTTTCTGAAGGGAAGAGAAATAGAGATTTAATGTCCTCTATATTTAATCCACTCAATTTACTGCGAAAATTGTCTAACAGACGCCAGCCTCCATCTTTTCCCCGATCGGAAACAATGGGTATCCCTGCATTACTTAATGCATCCATGTCCCGAAGGATGGTTCGATCTGATACCTCTAGTTCATTGGCCAATTCCTTTGCCGTCATTTTCCCTCTGTTCTGTAACAAGATCATAATATTTATTAATCTATCTGCTCTCACAAAATCCGTCCCTTCGATAAAATAATAATTAATTATATTTATATGACAGGAGATGTCGTGTTTTAATCATATACTTATTTTTAGAGCTAAGGAAAGGAGAATGATTATGAATCAAGATCGAAATGTAGTACTATTCATTGCATCAAGTTTAGACGGATATATTGCGACAAAAGAGGAATCACTTGAATGGTTGTTTAAAGTAGAGGGGGAAGGGGATAATGGCATTTCTGAGTTTTTAGACACGATTGATACCGTTTTAATGGGGAAAACAACTTACGATTGGATTATGGAACATGAGGGTGGCAATAGCTGGCCGTATTCTGATAAAAATTGTTATGTGTTCACAAGGTCTTCAATTGCTGATACGGAGCAGGTGAAATTTATTAGCCCCAATATTCCGGACTTTGTAAATGAATTAAAAAAACAAGAAGGCAAAAATATTTGGATGGTTGGAGGAGGAGTATTGTTACATTCTTTTATAAAAGAGAACTTAGTTGATGAACTTATCATAACAGTTGCACCAACTATAATCGGCAATGGAATTCCGTTATTTAGAGAAGGGAATTATCAATTAGACCTTTCATTGAAAGGTACGAGGAACTTTAATCAATTTGTAGAATTGCATTATGAAGTTAAAAGGTAAACGACTGGCCAGACAAAACCATATGTAAGGAACAGCTCTCCTTATTAAAGCGGTTTAAAAACGCACGTTCAATCGATGTCATTGCAATCGATATCGTGTGTTTTTAAACCGCTTTAACAAACACAGAGTCCTTCTCAATATCCCGCAAAAAGAAATGAAAATGATGCTAGCAATATTCAACTTGAAGAGCTTCTTAGAACTTTACATAGAGTCGAAACAAAATTGGATGTCTTACTTATGCAAAGATCAAAATGAACGATTAATTTCTCCATTAGATTGTTTGGTTTATTTTATTTTGATGAAACGGGTAAGCACAAATTCTATAATAAAGAAAAGCGCTAATCCTGAAATTAGAACGATAGAGCTTGAGATCAGTGGCTGTCCGTGGACCTTTTCAAAGATTGAATTAATGAGAAGGGACGAGCCCCAAAAAATAAAAATAACCGTAAGGGCAATATAAACACTTTTTTGATTATGATGTTTATTTGGTTTGAAAAACATAGAGTTTTCCTCCTCAAATGAAAGTTTTTTCATGTCATTAAAAATCATATCCGTGATCGTTATTATACCACGGATATGATGGAGCGCTTTCCTACGAATCTGTTTCTAATTTTCTTTTTTCCGCTAACAACTGTTGAAATTCCCTTTCCAGCGCTTCTGAAGGTTCGATACTTAGTCGACTAAGCACATCAGAAATTTTTGTTTCAAGCAGAAGACGTTTGTCTTCAGTAGAATCCCGTTCCGTTTGGAATGTGGCTTGTTTGTATTCCTGATATGTTCCATCAAAAAGCTGTAATTCTTGCTGTTCGATAGCCAAAATTCGGGTCGCAATCGATTCGATGAAACGCCGGTCATGTGATACGAAAATGACTGTGCCTTCATACTCTTGAAGCAAGGATTCCAACGCTTCGACAGCCTGAATATCAAGGAAATTTGTTGGTTCATCCATAATAATCGTGTTAATATCACTGACAAATAATTTGGCGAAAGTGACTTTCACACGTTCTCCTCCACTTAAGACGGCCACCTTTTTATACACATCTTCTCGAAAAAAATGCAATCTCGCCAGTACGGTTCGAATAAAGCTTTCCTCTTGCTTTGAAGTAGAGCGAACATTCTCTAAAATCGATTGATCAACATCCAATACGTCCAGATTTTGGCTAAAATAGCCGACTTTAACGGAAGGGGAGAAGTGGATTCCCTCCTCCTGATCGATGATTTTCTTTACGAGTGTCGTTTTTCCGCTGCCGTTCGGGCCGATAATCGCGAGCTTCTCTCCACCCTTCACATGAAAATGAGCTTCCTTCCAAAGTATTCGTTCCCCGACCATACCGGCCACATCCTCTACCCTTAAAATAATCCGGCCTTTGAAGGTTTCTTCATTCGGCAAATTCATTTTAATGGCAGGTAATTCTTTCACTTTTTCAACCTTTTCTAATTTCTCCAATCTTGTTTCAATCGCCTTTGCTGCTTGACGAAGCTTTTTTTGCTTATTGGCAAAATAGGGTTTTGCCCCCTTAATCCTAGCATCAGAAGCACTTAAGTTCTTGGGGGTTTTTGTGGCACGAACAGCTTTCTGTTCTTTTAATACGAGTGCTTCCTCTAATTGTTGCTTCTTCCGTTCATATTGCTCATAAGCGCTTTCCTGCTGCCGGCGTTCCAATTCCTTTTGCTCGACGTAATTAGAATAATTGCCTTTATACTCTTTGATTTGTCCCTCTTCCAATTCCCAGATCGTGGTGCAAAGGGAATCCAAAAACGCACGGTCATGGGACACAAGGACCAACGCCCCTTGCCATCTTTGTAATTGCTTTTCTAATTTTTCGATATGGTCGGTATCTAAATTCGTTGTCGGTTCATCCGCTAATAAAAGCTCAGGCCTTTTGGCTAGCACCTGGTTGATATACTCCTGTGTCACTTCGCCGCCGCTTTGGGTCGTATTTGTATTTTTTAATTGAGGCAATAGTTCACATTTAGCATGTGAGTGAACCCTTCCCGACTCCGGTTGTTTTGCCTGTGCCAAAAGTTCCAATAAGGTCGTTTTTCCACTTCCGTTTTTTCCAACTAAACCGATCCGGTCTTTTTCCTGAATTTGTAAATGCTCCGCTTCTATTAATAGGCGATCCTTTACATAATATTGTAGATCGATTGCTTCTAATAACATCATTGTATCATCTCCAGTATTCGTATTTTGGAGACAAAAAAGCCTCCTACTTTTTCAGAATAGGAGGCAGCTGAGCATAACAAAAAGAGATACGACTCCCTTTTTGCCCAATCGTTCGAAACCCATCCTATTCTGAAAAGATCGTTTGAAGACATGAGGAAAGAGACAGATATGTTCATCTGTTCACTCAAATGCTTCGCTCGATTGTTTTCAACAAATAGGATTAGTTTCGCATCTAATTGGGTCACCCTTCCGTTTTTAATTATTGTCACTGTACCAAAAGAGGTTAAAAAAGTCAATGCGTGCTTGTTTTTTGTTAGATCGAACTCCCTATAAATTCAAACAATGGATGCGTTCGTTTTTGGAGTTGACTTTCCTGCTTAGAACAAAATTGACTCTCTAAGGCTGCTTTTTTACTGGACTTTTTGAACATCCTCTTGAAAAAGGGTTTTATTGAAAGAAGATGAGTAGTATAGTACAAAGACAAAGCTGGATATAAGGGATGGTTTATATGACGAGAAAAGTGCTTATTTGTTTGGCCGTTCTTCTGGTTGGTATGGTGGCTTATTTTACATGGAAAGATAGGCAGGAACGTCCTATACAGCCTGAGGACAAGCAAGATAGACCTGCTAAAGTCGATCGAAAGAATAAGGAGGCGGCCTTGATTCAAGATATTTTCACGCTGGCGAAGAGGGGGAAAGTACCCAATGCTCCCTTTATTGCGGGGGAATCGACTCTTGAAGAGGTGCATACAAGTTGGGGAGATCCCGAAAAGACGGATTCTATTGCAGATGGACGGTATGAGAGTTATCGTACTGGGGAATTCACAATCGGGTATCAAATGGATCGAGTGTTTGATGTGCGTTCCTATCATCAGGACTTGCAGTCTATTCATTTGGATGAAATTAAAAGGCTAAAAGGTGAGCCGAATGAGACTCGTTCCTATCAGGATAACAATGTGGATCAAATTATTCTTGTGTATCAAGTGACGGAAAGTGAGCAACTAAAATGGATTTTGCCAAAACCGACAAAAAGTGATGCCAATCCTGTTGTGGATCATATTTCCGTTTATTCCGACAGGAAGAAAAAGCTCCGGGCTGAGGAGAACATTTCCGAGCAGCTAAAAGCAATGAATCTACGCGAAAAAGTGGGCCAAATGATCTTTGCCGGTGTTTCGGGCACTGTAATGGATCAGGAGACAGAAGAGTTTATCCGCACTCATCAAGTCGGGGGGATGATTTTTTATGCAGAGAATCTGCAAAATACAAAGCAAATGATCACACTCTTAAATGATATAAAAGCGGCTAACGAGCAAAATCCATTCCCACTCCTTTTAGGTGTGGATCAAGAAGGAGGGAGGATCTCAAGGTTCCCGGATGAGGTCATGAAGCTCCCAACGAATGAGGAGATTGGCGTGATCAATCAACCAACTTTTTCCTATGAAATCGGGCAGCTTCTTGGGGAACAGGTAAAGGCATTTGGCTTTAATCTCGATTTCGCCCCTGTCCTCGATATTAATAGTAATCCGAATAATCCTGTGATTAATGATCGTTCATTTGGCAACGATGCTAAGGTTGTTAGTCGTTTGGGAATCGAAACAATGAAGGGGATCCAGTCGCAGCACATCATGTCAGTCATCAAGCATTTTCCCGGACATGGAGATACGGCTGTTGATTCCCATTTAGATTTACCTGTGATGGATAAATCCATGGAAGAGATGAAGCAACTGGAAATCATTCCGTTTCAAAACGCAATCAACCAGGGAGCAGATATTGTGATGGTAGCCCATATTTTATTATCGAAAATGGATCCAACCTACCCATCCTCAATGTCTGAAAAAGTGATCACCGACCTGCTAAGAAAACAGCTTCATTTTAAAGGGGTAGTGATGACGGATGATATGACCATGCAGGCCATTACCAAACATTATGATATAGGCGAAGCCTCTGTGCAGTCTGTCAAAGCAGGAAGTGATATAATCTTAATCGCCCATGGGTATGACCATGCCACTGCTGCAATTGATGCGATTGTCCAGGCGGTTGAGGCAGGCGAATGGAGTGAAGATAGAATCGATGATAGTGTCCGGCGGATATTGGAATTGAAAAAGAACTATGGAGTTCATGATCAAGCGGTTCAAAAAGTAGATGTCAAAGCTTTGAATCAAGCGATGGAAGAAGTATTGAATAAATATCAATAAGCTTAGAAGCCGGAGTGAACAGGGTCACAGCTTGTCAAAGGCTAAATTTGTGATAACAATCGCCACGCCTTAGTGACCTGCCCTCATCGCCTTTATAGCCGACTTGGTCCTTTTTATCCTTCTTTTCGAACACGTACTTATAAGGCAGCTGAATGGAAAAGGGCCATTCCAACACAAGAGAGGTAACAAATGATGACGATTCAAAAAAAGACAGCGATCGGCCGTGCCCATAGTAAAATCATTTTAATTGGCGAGCATTCTGTCGTATATGGGAAACCAGCGATTGCTCTTCCTTTTCCAACACTTGAGGTGAGATCGCATGTAGTTGAGATTTCTGGCAGCATCGTTCTTGATTGCCATTATTTCACTGGTTATTTAGAAGAGGCGCCAAACATGTTAAAAGGGATGGCTGTCTGTATTGCAGCAACATTAAAACATTTACAGCAGCCTGCAGAAGGATTACATATTCAAATTGAATCCTCTGTCCCGATTGGACGTGGATTGGGCTCAAGTGCCTCCAGCGCCATTGCCGTTGTGAGAAGCTTATACCGTTACTTTGAACAAGAATTATCGAAAGTAAAGCTCCTAGAGTTCGTCCATATGGCTGAAACCTTTGCACATGGGAACCCAAGTGGAATCGATGCAGCTGCAGCTGCTAGTGATGTTCCAATATGGTTTGAGCAAGGAGAGGGGTTCCCAATTAAAATTGGTAGACCTCTTCATCTCGTTGTGGCGGATACGGGCCGAATGGGTGAAACAGTAGAGGCAGTAGAATCGATTCGAAAAAGGAGACTCGCTTCTCCATTTGGTGTCCAGCAATCGCTTGATTTACTGGGTGATTTTACGATTCAAACAAAAGAGGCTTTAGCTGAAGGAGATTTCCTCTTGGTGGGAAAAATGATGGATGCAGCCCAACGGGAATTAAGGAAACTAGGTGTGAGTGATGCGGGATTAGATCAACTTATTCATATCGCGAAAAACTCTGGAGCCCTAGGAGCTAAATTAACAGGCGGAGGAAAGGGCGGGTGCATCATTGCTCTTGCATCCAGTCTTGAACAGGCCAAGGTTTTAGCGGAAGAACTGCAAAGGAATGGTGCTACGCAAACTTGGTCTTATATTGTAGAATGAGTTTTTTTATGAGGACCATCCCATGCTTTGAATGAGCGAAAAACACAACGGCCTATATCATAGATTAGTTTTTTCATGAGGAGTGTTAGGATGGAGGCTACCGCTAAGGCAAACACGAATATTGCTTTGATTAAATATTGGGGAAAAAGGGATGAACAACTTTTTCTGCCGATGAATAGCAGTCTTTCAATTACATTAGATCAGCTTTCTACGACGACAACGGTTCGATGGAATTTAGATCTTGAAAAGGATGTATTTTGGTTAAATGGTCAGCTGGAAGGGGAGGAGGAAGCCAATAAAATCAGCCGTTTCTTGGATAAAGTCCGGATGCAAATGGAGGAAAAATGGTATGCTACTGTAGAATCAGTCAACCAAGTCCCAACATCAGCAGGCTTTGCTTCTTCTGCTTCTGGCTTTGCGGCTTTGGCGGCTGCTGCGACAAAGGCAGCAGGACTAGCGCTGAATCACCAACAGCTTTCCATTTTGGCGAGACAAGGATCTGGCTCAGCTTGCCGGTCCATTTATGGCGGGTTTGTAGAATGGCGAAAGGGCGAAAGGTTAGATGGTTCTGACTCATATGCGATTCCGATTTTACAGCCACATGAATGGGATCTTTCTATCTTGTCCGTCTTAGTGGAGTCAAAGAAAAAGAAAGTATTAAGTCGAGAAGGGATGAAGAGAACGGTCGAGACTTCTCCCTTTTATTCCGGATGGCTAGAAGCCGTTCCGATCGATATGCAATTGGCCAAGGAAGCCATTCATCATCGAGATTTTGAAAAGTTAGGAAGGGTTACGGAAAGTAATGCCATGAAGATGCATGCGACAACTTTAGGGGCAAATCCGCCTTTTATGTATTGGCAGAGTGCGACCTTTGATGTGATGGAACAAGTTCTGGAATTGAGAAAGAAAGGCATTCAAGCCTATTTTACAATCGACGCTGGTCCGAATGTCAAAGTGTTATGTGAGCCTCACGATCAAAAGAAAGTCTGCGAGGTTTTAAAGTCACTTCCACTTGTGAAAGATGTGTTTATTTGTCATCCGGGAAGTGGTATAACGTACCTTTAAAGATGAAAGGGGGGAGAATGTGTCTGACTCACGCCTTCAAATAAAAGTTCCTGGGAAACTTTTGATTGCTGGAGAATATGCTGTCACGGAACCGGGCCAGCCGTCCATTGTCGTAGCAGTGGACCGTTACATAACGGCTGCGATAGAATCAAGTGATAAGAACGAAATAAACCTTCCGCAATGGGAAATGGAAAAGCTGTCATGGGAGGAGGCGGATCATCAGTTTCTTTGGAATTCGCATCCAAAACTTGCTTTTATCCGTGCGGCTATCACGATTTGGCATCAATTTCTTCAAGAGCAAAAGCGAATGCCCATCCCATTTCGTTTAACGATAACGAGTGAACTGGATGATCCTTCCGGGAGAAAATATGGACTAGGTTCCAGTGCCGCTGTTGTTGTAGCAGTGATCACCGCTTTTTGGCATTTTTATCGTTTTGATCTGGATCGCTCTTTTAAGAGGCGTATTTTTAAATTAGCTGCTATTGCCCACTATCAAACCCAAGGAAATGGGTCATGTGCGGATATTGCGGCGGCCGCCTTTGGCCATTGGCTTTCCTATTCAACTTTCGATTCTGATTGGTTGATGGGAAAAATAAGAAGTATTCCAATTACCAAACTGATCGACGAAACTTGGCCAGGGCTTTTTATTCAAGAGGTCTCACCTCCAACCTCTCTTCAGCTTTGTGTTGGTTGGACGGGAAGAACTGCGGCAACAGGCCCAATGGTTCAAAAGGTTCATCAATTAAAAGACACCCATCCGATTTTTTATCAAGACTTTTTACAACAAAGCAGAGATGCCGTCACTCGCTTATTAAAGAGCTTCGAAGCCAATGATGGTAAAGGTGCGATCGCTGCTCTGAGAGAAAACCGTGAAGCCTTGATGCGTTTGGATGAACAAGCAGCAGCAGGCATTGAAACAAAGGAAATTAAGGCTTTAATTGAAGTGGCTGAAAAATATGGGAGTGGTAAATCTTCGGGTGCTGGTGGCGGGGATTGTGGAATTGCGTTTGTAGAAGGCGAACAGGCGGCCCGAGAGCTACGTAAGAAGTGGCAGGAAAAGCAGCTACTCCCTTTGTCACTTCAGGTTTCCCCTGAAGGGGCTCATCTTTTTTTACAGGATAGGAAAGTATAAATTTTGGCTAATGTTGGATCTAGCTCCAGCGCCCAGCGACTAGCAAACTTTCGGTGCCTGCTTGCGTAAGTCAACATCGATTCACCCTTCGGGTTCATCGTGTTTCCTTTATCTCGTCAGGCCCCTAAAAAGTTTGTACGTCGCTAAACGGGCGCTTGCGCTTTTCTTGAAAGGTAAGAAAGCAAAAATTGGCTAATGTTTGGATCTAGCTCCAGCGCCTAGCCCCTCGAGGTCAAATAACCTGAGACAATAAAAGTCAAAACCGGACTTTTCTTGTCTCAGAACATTTGCTTGTCGGGGCTGACCAAGGCGCTTGCGCTTTTCTTACGGTTCGATAGTCCAATTTTTAAAACAGAAAGAAGGTGTCATTTTGTCTGATTCGATACATAAAAGAAAATCTGAACATATTGAGATCACGTTAAATGAGAAGGTGACGGGGGAAAACATCTCCACTGGTTTTGAGCATATTTCTTTCGTCCATAATGCCCTGCCTGAAATCGACTTTGCGGAAATCAATCTAAAGACAAGCTTTTTAGGGCATTCTTGCCAAGCACCCTTTTTGATTAGTTCCATGACAGGCGGCGCCGCTCTGGCGGAAACGATCAATCGTCATCTTGCGGAAGCGGCGGAACAAAGAGGATGGGCTCTAGCGCTTGGTTCCACTCGTGCCTTAATTGAAAGCAAAGAGCATCATTCCTCTTTTCAAGTGAGAAAATATGCCCCTACTATTCCGATCATCACCAATCTTGGGGCTGTACAGTTAAATTACGGATTTGGTGTAGAGGAATGTAACGAAATTATCAAGATTACGGATGCTGATATGCTTGTTCTCCATTTAAACAGCATTCAAGAAGTCATTCAACAAGAAGGAAATACGAATTTTAAAAATCTATTAGGAAAAATGGAAAAGCTCTGCCAAAAGTTAGATGTTCCTATCGGTGTGAAGGAAGTAGGCTGGGGTATTGACGGTCAAACGGCCAAGAGATTAACCGATGTTGGGATTGCCTTTATTGATGTAGCGGGAGCAGGCGGTACTTCATGGAGTCAAGTTGAAAAATTCCGGGCAAAAGACGAGGTAAAAGCAGAGGCTGCCGAAGCATTCAGTGAATGGGGCATTCCAACAGCCCATTGTGTTGTCTCTGTACGTGACCATATCGAAGAGCAACCGATTGTGGCAAGTGGTGGCATGAGAACAGGCTTAGATGCAGCGAAAGCTCTCGCCATTGGAGCGGATATGGTCGGCTTTGGCCGGTCAATCTTGAAGGAAGCTACCCAATCTACGGAGGATGTTATGCGCATGATGGAAACACGGGAGTTAGAATTGAAAATGGCCATGTTTGGGATTGGTTGCGCAACCTTAGAGGAATTAAAGCAAACAAAGAGAGTACGAAGAAAATAATCAATGGAAAAAAGGCCTCTGCTATTTGGTAGGGGCCTTTTTTTTCTGAAAGGATGCTATAGTGAGCTTCATGCTTTCTAGCTAAATTTTTCCCTCACCGATTGCCTTTTTTTAGAACAATAATCAATCACAAATAAAACAGCAGATAATAAAAAAGGAAACACATAATAACTTAGGCGATAGAAGATAAGTAAGACGAGAATCTTTTCATCTTGAATGCCATAACTTTCCATTCCCCAGAGAAAAACGACATCAAAAGACCCCATACCACCAGGAATCATACTAAGATTGCCAGCACATGTAGCGACAATAAAGACAGGTAGCAGTCGCGACATTTCGATCGGGATATTTAAGGAATAGGTAATAAGCCAAATAATGATAAAGATGGCGGACCACTCTAATAAAGATGACAAAACGAGCTTAGTGCCAGTTGTCCAGTTGATAAGGGAACCCTTTCCTTTTTTTTGCTGAAATAGATGGAAGCCAATCATAATGGGTAAGTAAATGCCCATTACAGTGACGATCAAAATGGACAAGGGTACTTCTGAAAATAAAGGAAAGTCCCGAAAACCGATTAAAACGACCCAAGCTAAAACAGACATACCTGTTAAGGAAAAAAGGGTAACAGAAGTAATATTTTTAAAAAACTCAATCTTGTCTTTTTGATAAGCAGCATAATAATAACTTCTAAGCATTAACCCTGCAATTCCACCAAATCCGATAAAATTGGAAACAGTATTCACAATAAACGATTGTTTGATTGTCGTTTTAAGTGAACGTTGAATGTTTATGGCGCTTAACAGGATGATATCGTACAAAAACATGGGGGAAACAGCCAAAAGTGCAGCAATGAAAAGGAACAGAATCAAGAAATCATTCATATTTATTATTTCAATTCGCAGCAAATGAAAATTTGTATTTCGCACGATTTCGCTTAGTTCGATCCCTGCCAAAACCAATAATACAATTGGAAATCCGATTTTTATCGTTTGAATAAGCTTATTTGTCCATTTCAAGAAGTACACCTCATGACGCTAAAATCGTTCGTTGTAATATATAAATCCATTATAACATCTTTTTATGAAAAAAACCCTAAACTGCGGGGTTTAGGGTTTTTCTTTATAAAATCTCTTTATTTCATGTCTATTTATTTACATTGTAAAAAAGGAAGGACTAAAGATTTGGTACTTTTATCACCCGTAACAAAAAGGAGTGTAGATAAATCTATAACTTTTTTCACTTTTTTATAGGATAAAAGATTTAAATCTGGAAAAAAACTCTAGAGATGAGCTCGAAAGTGCTATGATGAAATTCGTGTTTAATTTTTAAATAGGTAAGGCAGGGGGAGTGAATATGAAGAAATTTTTAATACTAATGTCTATTTTAGCCCTTTTGTTATTAGGGGCTTGTGGTGGCAAAGATAAAGGGGAAGCGAAACAAACGTCTAATGAAGACAAAGGAACACAAGCTCAAAATAAGGAAGATGATCAAGCGAAAGGAAAGGATGATTCTAAAGATACATCTGGAAATAAAGAAAAATCGTCAGATGAAGAAAATGATGGAGACATGCTAAATCCATATATCGAAGAGGAAACAGGTGGAGAAGTGGAAGTTGTTTTCACAAACAAAAATCCGGGTTTTTCCCATGCGTTTAGTGACAAGGTAAGTATGACGATTGATGAATATCAAATTGTTCATGTCACAAATATGAATGAGTCTGCAAAATCCACCTTTGATGATCAGGATGAAGGCTATGTGTTGACTTTAAAATTGATGCTTAATAATCAGTCTGAGGATGATGTCAGTTATGCTGGAGGCCTTTCCTTACTATCAGATGATGCGACAGAAAATATTATAAGGAGACCGTCTTTAGTGGATCGTGAACAATGGTTGAAAGATGAATCTACTGAGGATGCTTCGCTCTATTCAGCCGGAAAATCCTTCACAGGTATGGATGCTTTCATGCTGACGAAAGATCAATTCGAAAAATCAAAGCTGCCTATTTTAAAAATTGATGCATTATGGCGTGGCGATGATGTGAGTGACCGGATTGGGGAACAGGCCGTCATTCCACTACCATTGTCGGATGAAGGGAAAGAGAAGGCGGAAAAAACCGCTAATCTTTATCAAGATAAAATGGTCTCAGATACAATAGCAGAAAAAGAACTATTTTTCTCGAAAGAAGATATCAATGAAACAAAAGAAATTGATAAGGTGAAAGTGACATTGAATGGGGTGCAATATGCGAATATTACCCCTACGGAAGGAAATAAAGAAAGATTTACAAACTTTGGTGATGGGACATTGGTCGCTTTGACAGCGAAATTTACAATTGAAAACAATAGTGACACAGCCTTTGATCAGTCCCTCATCGGAAAAAAATTGCATGTAGATGACCGCGGAACGATGCTATCCCAAGGCATGCTGGAGCCAACGGTAAGAGGAAGCGTAGAGCCTGGAGATACATTTGAAGGGCTGGCGGTGTTCTTGATGCGTGAAGATGAATTTAGTATTTTCAAGGAACTGAAATTAGAGATCGGCCCATTGGCGGATGAACAAGCAAAAAAACTTTTCAAAGAAAAATCTGTTCTGTTTGATTTACCGATGAAGGAATAGTAGAAATGAAAAAGCCGGTTATGTGGGCCTGCCACTTCTAACCGGCTTTTTTAAAAGGTAAGAAAGAAAATTGGCTAATGCTAGGTCTAGCTCCAGCGCCTAGCCCCTCGAGGTCAAATAACCTGAGCCAATAAAAGTCAAAACCGGACTTTTATTGGCTCAGAACATTTGCTTGTCGGGGCTGAACAAGCCGCTTGCGCTTTTCTTAAATGCTATTTTTTCGGCAATATTCTGGGCGTGACAGGCATATACTTTTTATGGTAAAATGACTGATAATCAGTCATAGATTAAAGATTTAAAAATGTAACATCCTATCGACAGGTTCAAGCAGCGGCGTGCTGTCGCTTCGCCTGCACTAATTAGTAAGTTCTGTATTTCGCTGCTGCCTGCGGGCGTTAAGGAGAGGAAGGAAATGAATAAGCGCGAGCGGATTGTTCAGGCGGCCATTGAGGTTTTTCGGGAAAAGGGGATTGAGAAGACCAAGATTTCGGATATTGTGAAATTAGCTGGCATCGCGCAAGGGACGTATTATTTGTATTTTTCTTCTAAATTGGCTGTGATGCCTGCGATCGCCGAGGTGATGGTGGAGAAAAATATGGATGAAGTTCGAGCACAAGTAAAGGAAGACGCGGACTTTTCAGTACAGCTTACACAAGTGATCGATGCTATTTTTTCGGTTGCGGAGAATTACCATGAAATGCTGGCGATGATTTATGCGGGTATGGCGACAACAGAACATATACAAGAGTGGGAAGCGGTCTATGAACCTTTTTACCAATGGATGAGTCAGTTTTTGAAAAAGGCACAGGCTAATGGGACTATTCGCGAGACTGTCAACACGGAACGGGTTTCCAAGTTAGTGATTGGTCTTGTTGAATCAGCGGCAGAGCAAATATTTTTATATGACACTAACCAAGTGCAGGAGGCCGAGATTCAAAAGAAAGAAGTCCATTCTTTTTTAATCCATGCTTTGGGTGTTAAAGACTAGCGAATGAATAAGATGAGGAGAAATAAGTTTTTATAAAAATGACTGACATTCATTCACAAAAAAGGAGAAGTAAAAATTGAATAAAGCATGGGTGTATGTCACTTTAACATGTTTTTTCGAATTGATTTGGATATATGGATTTAATACAGCACATCAATGGTGGCATTGGTTCTTTATTCTATTATTTATTTTTACTGATTTTCACTTTTTAACGAAAGCTTGCGAGTTACTTCCAACAGGGTCTGTTTATGCAACTTTTGCAGGAGTCGGAACAGTAGGTACAGCTTTAATGGATATCTTTTTCTTTGGGCAAACATTTAGTGTTGCAAAGATTCTGTTTATCATGATTTTAGTTGCTGGCGTCATTGGATTAAATTTAGCAGATCGGGAAGAAGAGAAAGGAACGGTTTAGAATGGGTTGGGTATATGTTTTTTTAGCGGCTGTAAGTGAAATTTGCGGAACACTAGGCTTAAAAATGTATAGTCAAAAGAAAACATGGAAAAACGGGGTCCTTTATCTAGGCGGATTTGGAGCCTCTTTCGTTTTTTTATATCAGGCATTTGATTATTTACAAGTGAGTGTAGCCTATGCCGTCTGGATTGGAATCGGCACAGCCGGCGCCGTCCTCGTGAATATGATCTTCTTTGGTGAACCAAGGAATCGTGCAAGAATGATTAGTGTCCTTTTAATCGTGATTGGTGTTACTGGTTTGAAGGCTGTTTCATAATAAGAAAAGGGGTATCCAATCGGCGATAAAATCGCAATATTGGACAGCCCTCTCATTTTGTATTTCCTTAAAGTGTTGACCGGGAATTTTCAACAATATTCGAGGCGTGCCAGACACCGCTTTACTCTTTATTATTTAATTGTTGCTGCGCCATTTTGATCATTTCCTTCACCATATTCCCGCCAATAGGTCCGCCGATTTTTCCCGCCTGTTCAGAGGTAAGTTGACCATTATAGCCTTTTTTTAAGGGAATTTCCTGTTCTTTTGCTACTTCATATTTTATGTCTTCAGGATGATTGGCCTCGACTTGATAGCCTTTTTCCTTCATAACATTGACTTTAAGCTGATCCAATTGTTCCCTCGCTTCAGGGACCAAAATCCTATTATTTCTCGCCATATTTGCATTCTCCTTTCATCTTTATGATTGGTTAAAAAGATTTTGCCAAACTGGAAGTTATTAGCGTTGTGCGAGTATGTTAATAAAGCCATTGTATTTTTAAATAAATCAATAGTAAGCATGTCGTTAAAAAAGTAATCCCAATGGACCCTTTATATAATAAGGCTGTTATAATAGATACAACAAAGGGAATACAACAAGTACATATACTGTTCAAAGGATGTGAAGTATATGTGTAAATCATGAAACTTCTACTTTTAGAGTGGGTAAAGATCATGTCATTTGGTGGTGAATTCTCTGTCTTCACTGGTACATATTATGTCATAAGTGGTACACTTGGATGGCTGTAATCACAAATCCCGTCCATTCCGATTTTTTACCCTGTATACAACAGTTCTGTACGTCATTTCGAGGCTTCTAGGCAAGCAAAAGTAATTAATGGTATTTTTTAAAAATTTATTGAAGGGAGTTTTTAATTTGGGTTGAATTATTACCAATAGAGTCTTCAATAAAATATTATATTATAAAGGACGGGATTGGAGTGAAATTAAGTAAACTGCTTATAGTGCTAGCAATCGTCTTTTTAAGTTTGGGAATCACATCAAATAATGCAGATGCAGCCACTGGAAAAAACGGAAAACAATGGAGCTCACCCATCATTAATTATTATAATGACGGAACCAATTCTGCCTATCAGGGTTTCTGGAATACA
Source organism: Lederbergia sp. NSJ-179 (assembly GCF_022867885.1). Classification (GTDB taxonomy): domain Bacteria; phylum Bacillota; class Bacilli; order Bacillales; family Bacillaceae_C; genus Lederbergia. The sequence goes on from NZ_JALIFP010000003.1 coordinate 180,247, forward strand.
GCAAAGAGTAGATGGAATGCTTCAAACCATGTATTAATGGGGAATGGTAGTGGTAGAGATTTTAGGGCAGGAAATAAAAATGCTGGGAAGGTAAGTTGGGATGGTACTGCTGAATATTCTTGGAATTCATCTAATAATTTTACTAGAATGAGAACTTGGTTAAACACCTATTATACAACACAATCAAAATATACTACTGATATAATTAATGGTGTTGCTACTCATGAATTTGGACATGCCTTAGGATTGGCCCATAATGATAGGACTTCATCGGTAATGATGTCTGCTACATTTTATACAGATGGTACTTTAGCGAGAAAGCATCAATCCCCTACATCAGAAGATACTTCCACAATAAAGAATATTTACGGAACACTTGGAACGTTGTCCATTCATGAAGAACAAGAATTAATAGAACAGGATGCTCGTCTTTCTATGTCTAAAAACTTTGTAATCTTGGAACCTAGTTATTCAGTTGGCTATAGATCTATTGAAGAAATTGTATCAACTGCTGATCTTATTGTAGAAGGAACAGTTACTGAGAAAAGTGATTTAAAAAAAGCTGATCCAGAAGATTTTGTTACTTATAGAACAGAAAGAAGTGTTTTTGTTAAAGATGTTCTTAAAGGCGATAAATCTTTGGAAAATCAAGAAATTATTTTTGATCAGTTAGGAGGAAGCGATTCTTTTGCAACAGTTATCTCAGATGAAAGTACGCCGTTAGAGGAAGGAAGTAAGGTTATTTTGCTTTTTGAGAAAGAAGAAAATGGATCCTATTCCTTGATTAATGATAATTCTTCTATTTTTGTCGATGAGCTAAAAAACGGGGAGTTTAAATATTTAAAGGACAGTGAAAAGTTAACTGAAAAAACTTTAAAAGGTAAAATGAAATAGTATTAAATAAAATGCCCGAAGTTATTTGGGCATTTTATTTAATTTCTTCCTCATTTATAGCTTTAATATAATGTCCGTTTGAAATTTCAATTGCAATTGCCTTACTTATATCCATGCCGGAAATCTCATAAATATTTGTTCCAGAGTCATAATAATTTGAAGAGTTATCTTTATTCGAATACTCCTCCTCTTTGTCGGAATAATAATTAATAACTCCAATTTTCCTTTCAATCTTATTCACCTCTTCATCTTGGCCAACATATAAGTTTCCATTAAAAACTATGGACTTTTCATAAGCAAAACTTGCAGAGGTTCCATTTGATACCTCATTATTACCACAACCATATATTGGAAGTACTAAAAGAATGATAAGCCACAAAAATTTGCTCACTTTTTATCCCCTCTCTGGTTTTATTCAATTAATTTGACGTATGTGAGTCCAAAAAGGTTACAAATTACATTTATGGGTTATTTAAAAGGTAAAAGCGCGTTAATGATATTCGATAGGCATCCGGAATACAAGAAGAAAGGGAATAGGCACTTTTGGGCAAGAGGATATTATGTGGATACAGTAGGAAGAAATGAAGAGGTAATTAAAAAGTATATAAAAAACCAAACTGAAGCAGACATGATAGAAGATAAAATGAACAATTAAGGACAATGACCGGCTTGCGAAACTACGCCTTTAAGGCGTTGCCAGTAACATGCCCTTACAGGGCTGAGTCAAACCACCCGTTGAACGGGTGGTCTGTGATTCAATTCTTCTTTGTGAAAAATCCGGCTTAATTTGGCCAAAAATCGTCGATTTCGGCTGGAATAATGTGCATCTTTACATCAATGGACCCTTTATATAATAAGGATGGTATAATAGATACAACAAAGAGAATACAAGCACGTATACTGTTCAAAAAGGATGAGAAGTATATGTGTAAATGTAACGAGGAGGAACGGGATATGTCTGCAATTAGAGAAATTAAGCCTCTTGAAGTTCATTTTGATGATGAAAAAGAGCGGGAAGAATTTATTAAATGGGCCTATCAAAAAGGAAAAACGAATAAACCTTCTTTAAAACAGATGAGAAAGGAAATGGAAAGTATTAGAAGGATTAGAACTCAAGGAAATAGGAATAAATGATTGGAAATGGATAAAATCTCTTCTCGATATCAAGTTCTGTGAAGATCAGCCAGATGTAGAATTATTTTTGAAAGAACATGCTCTACATTATCATGAACAAAATTTAGCCAAAACACATCTTGTATTCTATAAGGATCGATAAAGATCAGTTAATAGGTTATATTTACTTTATTTGCGGACCATGTAACAGTACCAAGAAGTAAGAGGAAAGCGCATGGGTGGGACTTAAAAGCAGTGATGGACAAGCAAATGTTTCCTTCTATTCGTTTACACTATATGGGTGTTAATAGGAAAAACCGAAATAAAGGATATGGAAAAATGCTTTTATTATTTGCTCTAGACACTTGTCTTGAAATATCTGAAAATGTAGGATGTGTTTTTGTTACACTTGAAGCATTAGAAGGAACGGTAGGTTTTAAGCAGGAGTAAGAAAAATATAACAGATATGATATTTAAAATAGAAGAATTGTGGTGATAACATCCGTGTATGTAGGGTGTTTTTTTGTGTGGTGAATAAAATTTGACAATTGTGAATGGAGCTTAGTGAACCTCTCGCCATGTCGTCATTCTTTATGATTTTAAAAAGATTTTGTCAAACTGGAAGTTATTAGCGTGAGTTAGTAGATGAATCATCGAATAAAAGCAAATTTTCGTGAGAAGATAAGGACACTATATGGAGAGAAAGGTGAACAAAATGGATGTGAATCAGCACTATCGTCCAGGCGAAATTGTCTATATTATCGTACGTAATCCCCATGCGCAAAGTGTGGCCAATGTCCAACAGGCTGCTGTTGTTCAGAATCCGGAAAATCCTTATCAATTAGCGTTATTTTTACACGAGACATATTATCCGCTATCAGAGGAGTTTGCCATTTATAAAACAGAAAATGAGGCAGAAGCGGCCTACCAAGAAGCTTTTGGCACTTCAGAAGTCGAGGATTTCTATGGTTAAGCCCTTTGTTCCCCAACTTGTTTATGTCGAACCCCAAGCTTTGGAGTATCCACTTGGAAAAAAGCTAATTGAAAAATTCCAAAAGATGGGGATTGAGATTCGTCACACGACCTCCCATAATCAAATTCGAAATTTGCCAGGAGAGAATCATTTTCAGAAGTACCGGATTGCTAAATCAACTTTAGTTGTTGGAGTAAGGAAAACATTGAAATTTGATACTTCTAAACCATCCGCGGAATATGCCATCCCTTTGGCCACTGGATGTATGGGACATTGTCATTATTGTTATTTACAGACAACGATGGGAAGTAAACCCTATATTCGAACCTATGTGAATGTGGATGAAATTTTTGAGGCCGCCGAAGAGTATATGGAGGAGCGGGCACCTGAAGCCACCCGTTTTGAAGCTTCCTGTACCTCGGATATCGTTGGGATTGATCATTTAACCCATTCATTAAAAAGAGCGATTGAGTTTTTTGGTCGTTCAGAATATGGCCAGCTTCGCTTCGTGACCAAGTTTGCCCATGTCGATCATCTGCTTGATGCCGAACATAAAGGAAGAACAAGATTCCGCTTTAGCATCAATGATGATTACATTATAAAATATTTTGAACCTGGAACATCAAGGCTCCATGAAAGAATTGAAGCCGCCGTAAAAGTGTCAGAAGCTCAATTTCCATTAGGCTTTATTATTGCCCCCATCTATTTACATGAAGGTTGGAAAGAAGGCTATCTTGAAATGTTCGAAAAGCTGGATGACGCTCTACCGGCAAGCGCAAGAAAAGATTTAACATTTGAAATGATTCAGCATCGTTTCACGAAACCAGCCAAACGGGTTATTCAAGAAAACTACCCGATGACAAAGCTAGAATTGGATGAAGCAAAGAGAAAGTGGAAGTGGGGAAGATATGGAATTGGCAAATATGTGTACACAGATGCCGAGCAGGAAGATATTAAGGACACATTAGGAAATTATATTGAACGCTTTTTTCCGGAAGCAAAGCTTGAGTATTTTACCTAAAAGTAAATACTGCATCGGATGATGGAAATCGAACTATCAGAGTAAATCAGTTATGCAAGCGTATTTTTATCTATCCGATCGTAAATCGTGGTTAAGCGAGCGTATTTTTTCCATCCGAGAGATTTACTGTTCTTCCAATTTTTTTCAAGGAGAGAGAAAATGAAAAATAAGAGAACGATTATGGTTTTGTTCATTTTTATTGGAATGCTCCTCTTTTTACCAAATCAAGCGCTTGTACAGGCAGAGGAAGCTCCGGTAAGAAATGTGATTTTCATGATTCCGGATGGTTTCTCTACTGATTATGCCACTGGTTATCGTTGGTACAAAGGAGAACAATCTGTTATGGATGAGATGCTGGTTGGGATGCATCGCACCTATTCCGCTAATTCGGCTGTGACCGATTCTGCTGCTGGTGGAACGGCGATGGCAACAGGACAGAAAACAAATAATGGGATGATTGCCATGTCCCCGACAGGCGATCGACTGCCAACAATTTTACAAACGGCCAAAGCCAATGGCAAAAAGGCTGGTTTGGTCACGACGACTACAATTACCTATGCCACACCTGCGGCTTTTGCCTCCCATGTGAAGGATCGAAAAATGGAGGCAGAAATTGCTCCCCAGCTTTTAGAAAATCAGGTGGATGTGCTTTTAGGGGGAGGGAAAAAGTATTTTCCAAAAGCTTTATTGAAACAGGCAAAAGCGGATGGTTATCATCTCGTGACCAATCAAGCGGCTCTCTTAAAATCAAATTCTGCCAACAAGCTGTTAGGATTATTTGCAGAGGGAGCAATGAAACCTGAATTGGACCGTCATACAACAAAGGAGCCAAGTCTTGCGGAAATGTCGGAGGCTGCAATCCAGCTTCTTAAAAAGGAAAAGAATGGATTCTTCTTGATGATAGAGGGGGGGACAGATTGATTGGGCTGGGCATGCCAATGATGCGGCTTGGGCGATGAAAGATATTGAAGCTTTTGAAGAGGCTGTCAAAAAGGCATTAGAATTTGCTAAAGAGGATCAACAGACATTAGTGGTGATTGCGGGTGACCATGATACCGGTGGATTGTCGGTTGGGGGATATGACCAGTATGCTGCCAATGTAAAGATGCTTCAGCAAATGAAGGCAACAGGACAGTATATGGCTGGTCAATTGAATAAGAAGCAGAGTAATAGCAAAAAAATTGTAAAGAAGTATGCAAATATCGAGTTAACGAACGTAGAGGAACAAAAGATTCAACGTGCGAAGAATCCAGAACGAGCGATTAATCGGATTCTTTCGAAACGAGCGTTAATGGGTTGGACGACCTATGAACATTCAGGTACAGATGTCCCCTTATACGCATATGGGCCAGGCGCTGAAAACTTTAGCGGTTTACATGAGAATACGGATTTACCGAAAATCATGGCAAAGCTAATGGGGCTTCCGTTTTCTGCAAATACAAGTGGAAACCATTCTTAATCAAACGTTTGATTAAGAATGGTTTCTCTTTGGGAATGAAATGCTTGATGTGTTATCATGCTACATATTGGTATTTTAAGGAGGTTCATCTTTAAGATGTTCTGGAATACTTGGCAACATTATTTTTCTTTTGAGAATTTAAAATCACTTGCGATTGCAATCATTGCCTTTCTTTTCTTTTTATTTTTAAGAAAGGTTTTTACCAAATATGTATTTGCTTTTTTTTTTAAGCTGACGCAAAAAGTTCCTGGGGAACTCTTTTCAAATATTGTCAGAGCTTTTGAAAAACCGATGCAATGGTTATTTATTATTATTGGCCTCTACATTGCGGTTGCCTATTTTCCTTATTTAGACAAGACCAATCCTTTATTCCTCCATTTGGTGAGAGCGGCTATTATTTATCTAGTAGGATGGGGGCTATTTAATCTAGCTGATTCTTCTTCCACTCTATTTAAAAAAATAAGTAAAAAGTTCAACTTTAATATTGATGAGATCCTCATTCCGCTATTATCAAAGTCGCTTCGATTTATGATTGTGGCGATAACGATTGCGGTGATTGCGGAAGAGTTTGAATATAATGTCAGTACATTTGTAGCTGGGTTAGGCATAGGAGGATTAGCGTTTGCTTTAGCAGCAAAAGATGCATTGGCGAATTTATTTGGCGGTGTCGTGATTATAACGGAAAAGCCGTTTACGATTGGTGATTGGATTTTAACCCCAACAGTAGAAGGAACGGTAGAAGATATAACCTTTCGCAGTACGAAAATCCGCACATTCGCCGATGCGGTAGTGACAGTTCCGAATTCCACTCTAGCGAATGAGGCGATTACGAATTGGAGTAAGATGAAGAAAAGACAAATCTCTTTTAAGCTACGATTACCTCATCATACTTCAAGAGAAAAGGTTGAAAAAACAACCCGGAAAATGGAGGAGTTACTTAGGAATCATCCTGGTGTTCATCCCGAGACGATTTTTGTTAAATTTGATGAATTTAAAGAAAATGGCTATGAGCTGATGCTTTACTTTTTTACGAAAACTACAAACTGGGGAGAGTACTTAGATATTAAGGAAGAAATCAATTTGAACATTATATCTATACTAGATGATGAGGATCTTTCGATTGCCATACCGGTTAGAAAATTATTGAATGAATCTAATCAGGAAGGTCCTGAAAAAGAGAAGTCAGTAGCAAGCGAATCATGAATGTTTAAAAGGAAGTGTCAGAGTTCACGGCACTTCCTTTTTTACGGGATAGGAAAGTATAAAAATTGGCTAATGTTTGGATCTAGCTCCAGGCGCCATCGGCTCGAGGTCAAATAACCTGAGACAATAAAAGTCAAGACCGGACTTTTCTTGTCTCAGAACATTTGCTTGTCGCGGGCCAACAGGATGTTGGTCAGAACGGCGTTGCGCCAGGACGGCGCGAACTTAGCCGTTCATCCGTTAAACGGGCGCCTTGCGCTTTTCTTAACAGGATAGGAAAGTATAAATTTTGGCTAATGTTGGATCTAGCTCCAGCGCCCAGCGACTAGCAAACTTTCGGTGCCTTCCTACGATAAGTCAACATCGATTCACCCTTCGGGTTCATCGTGTTTCCTTTATCTCGTCAGGCCCCTAAAAAGTTTGTACGTCGCTAAACGGGCGCTTGCGCTTTTCTTATTACACAATAAAGTAGGCTAAAATCGAAAGACAAATCGATGTAACGGTCATGGCAATGAGTGGTTTTAATGCGCGAGAACGCAAGTCTTTTAAGCTTACATTCAGTCCAAGTCCGACCATAGCCGCCGTGAGTAACCAGGTTGTGATCGTGTAAATGCCTTGCATCACCGTATCTGATACAGGAATCGAATGGCCAAATACATAGCTTCCCAATATACTTAAGAGGATAAAACCAAGCAAAAACCATGGGAATTCAACCTTGGCATTTTGCTCAGAGTCTTTATTTTTCCGTTTCATCATAAAAATAAAAATAAAGCAAATCGGGACAAGTAAAAATACACGCCCTAATTTCGCCAGTAAGGCAATGGCAAGAGCGTCTTTCCCTGCAAGGTCTGCTGCAATCGCAACGTGGGCAAGCTCGTGCAGACTAATCCCCGACCAAATCCCATAATCCAATGCTTCTAAAGGAAGAAAGGGTCTTAAGATCGTATACGCAATCGCAAATACCGTTCCCATTAAAGCGATAATTCCAACCCCGATGGCGGTGTCCTCATCCTTTGATTTCACGATAGGTGCGACAGCGGCAATGGCTGCAGCCCCACATACTCCTGTACCAACTCCTAGTAAAAGTGAGATCATTTTATCGGCTTTTAGCACTTTTGCCAGCCAAATGGTCAACAGAATCGCAAAGGTAATGACAAGGGCATCGCGTGCGAGTAACCCGAGTCCATCGTGTAAAACAACATCAATATTTAATTTAAGACCATATAAAATGATGGCGAGACGTAATAGTTTTTTCGATGAAAAGGTAATCCCTGTTCGAACCGTTTCGGGATAGCCGAAAATTTGTCGGTAGATGACAGCAATAATAATGGCACATGCCAATTGCCCAACACGGTCAAATCCAGGAACCATTGCTAATATATAGCCTAAAAGGGCGATGAAAAAAGTGAAAGCTATTCCAGCGATCCATTTACCAGCTAGATTCTCTTCTGCTACTTGTTTTTGTGTGAGGGAACTCACTCAAACACCTCCTGAGATCATCATAAGGAGCTCCTTTATATAAGTAAAATAATTAGTTATAATCATAATGATAAGTAAACGTTATAAAGGTGTGAAGAGACCGATGGATCAGTATTTGCAAGTGTTTGTGATGGTCGCTGAAAAACAAAATTTTTCTCGAGCTGCAGAGGAGTTGCATATGACGCAACCGGCAGTGAGCCAGTATATTCGTGCCTTTGAAGAGAATATTGGTATAAGGCTATTGGAGCGAACGAATAAATATGTGCAACTGAATAAAGCGGGAGAAATTGTCTATCATCATGCGAAGGAAATTTTAGGGCTCTATACAAAAATGCAACATTTAGTAGACGACTTGACGCATAAAGCGAAGGGGGAGCTTACAATTGGAGCAAGCTATACGTTTGGCGAATATGTGTTACCGCATGTTTTAACCGTTTTACAACAAAAGTATCCTGAAATTGATCCCTCTGTTACAATTGCCAATACAGCGACAATTGCAGAGTTAGTCACAAGCCACCAATTGGATATAGGTATTGTCGAAGGAAGGTTTAAAGATAAGGAATTGCTAGAGGAGAAGTTCGCAGAGGACTTAATGGTGGTTGTCGCCTCCGCTCATCATCGATTGGCAAGAAAAAAAGTGGTCACCATTAGCGATTTAGAAGAAGAAATATGGGTCGTTCGTGAACAGGGATCAGGCACACGAGAGGCTACTGAAAAAGTGTTCCGTCAGTTTTTATTTTCTCCAAAGAAACAAATCGTTTTTAGCAGTACCCAGCCGATTAAAGAAGCGGTCGAGGCAGGACTAGGGATTAGCTTGTTATCCAAATGGGCGATTCAAAAAGAGATCAAGAATAAAGATTTGCACATCTTAAATATAAAAGGGTTACCATTTGCCCGGCAGTTTTCGCTGATTACCAAATCCCCTTTTCAAACGAAGGCACTGGAGGTTTTTATCGATCTGCTCCGAGAAGGAGGTCTGTCTCCGGATAATAGGAAGGAGTGAGTCCATTGTTATCAACGATCCTCGCCAATAAAATTATCGATGAAGTGAAAAAACTTATGGATAAAGATTTTATCATTGTGAATACAGATGGGGAAATTGTTGCTAGCTCTGATGAAGAGCGAATCGGACAGTATCATGAAGGTGCGCTGCTGTGTGTACAAGAACGGAGAAAAGTGATCATTACACAAGAGGACGTTCCAAAGTTAAAGGGTGTAAAAGCGGGGGTTAATTTACCGATTATGTTCCATGGACAAGTGATCGGGGTGATTGGTATTACAGGAGACCCTGAGGATACGTTACCTTTCGGTGAGCTGCTGCAAAAGATGACGGAGCTATTCATTCGTGAAAGTTATTATTCAGAACAAACGCAATGGCGTTCAAGAATGATTGAATCTCTTGTACTCGATTGGATCCAAAGAAAGGAATGGTCACCGGAATTTTTAGAACGGGCCCATGTACTAAAAGTTGATTTACAGATGAGACGATTGCCCGTTTTTATTCAATTGGATACCGAACCGGCTTATATATTTGATCGTCTTGGGCAATTAGAATTTGCCTGGGGAGAACATACAGGAAATGACTTGATGATCCAATGGGGAAATGACCGTTTTTTGCTTTTACACGGGGAGCAAGTTCTAAGAAAAGAGGATTTGTATGTTAAGCTACACCAAGTAAAAACATTTATGGAGCAATCCTGGAAAATACCCGTCTCTATCGGTGTTGGGGCAATCGTCGACCCACAGGAATTGGGAAGGGGAGTGGCCTGTGCTGAAAAAGCGCTGATGAGTGCAATGAAATCAAACAGTATTGTGTTTGAAGAAGATTTGCGTTTGCAACTTTGCTTGCAAGAAATAGGTGCTTCGACAAAAGAAGAATTTATCCGCCGTGTCCTCCAGCCTATACTCAATCAAAAGGATTTATTTGTCACCTTGAACGCCCTTTTTGCGAACAACCTATCGATGAAACAAACAGCGAAAGAATTGCATATTCATATTAATACTCTTCATTATCGGTTGAAGAAAATAGAGGAGTTCACAAAGTTTGATCTAAAATCCGTTTCGAATTTGTTTAATCTTTATTTGGCCTTGCAGTTTTTGGATGAATCTACAAATATTCACTAAAAATAATGAGATCATTTTGCAGATCTATCTATAGAAAAAAGATGGGGAATTTTTTATGCTAATAGATAGAAAACTAGGAAAGAGTGAGTATAAATGGTATCGGATGCGATAAAGGAAAAGTTGGCCGCCATTGTTGGGAAAGAAAATATCATGGATTCACAAGCTGAGAGACTTGTATATTCCTATGATGCGACACCGAATGTTCAAGCGCTGCCTGATCTTGTGCTTGCCCCTCGGACGACAGAACAGGTCGTGGGAATTGTAAACGTTTGCCAAGAGGAGAAAATTCCGATTGTGCCCCGTGGCTCTGGGTCGAATTTATGTGCAGGCACCGTACCCATCCAAGGTGGCGTTGTGCTTTTATTTAAACATATGAATCGGATTCTTGAGGTGGATGAGGAAAACTTAACCGTGACCGTTCAGCCGGGAGTGATTACACAGGATTTGATTGAAACGGTTGAGCAAACGGGCTTATTCTATCCCCCGGATCCAAGTTCGATGAAAATCTCCACTATTGGTGGCAATATTAATGAAAATTCCGGTGGCCTTCGTGGTTTGAAATATGGGGTAACCGCTGATTATGTGATGGGCTTGGAAGCGGTTTTGGCGAATGGTGAGGTTATTCGAACGAGAGGAAAATTAGCGAAGGATGTCGCAGGCTATAATCTAACCCAATTGTTGGTGGGATCGGAGGGAACATTAGCGATTATCACGGAAGCTACGTTAAAGCTCATACCAAAACCTGAGACAAAAAAAACGATGTTAGCACTCTATGAAAATATCGATGCGGCCGCCCAATCTGTCTCGAAAATTATTGCAGCGCAAATTATTCCCGCTACTTTGGAATTTTTGGATCAGCCGACTTTGCAAGCGGTGGAGGATTTTTCACAAATTGGTTTACCAACCGATGTTGAGGCGGTGCTGTTAATAGAGCAGGATGGTCCGGAAGAGGTTGTAGCAAGGGATGTGGAAAAAATGGCGGCGATCTGTGCAGAAGCAGGAGCGGCATCTGTGCAAATTGCAGCAAGCACTCAAGAAGCAGAGGCGTTGACGACGGCCAGGCGTGCGGCCTTGTCCGCACTAGCTAGATTAAAGCCAACCACGATCTTGGAGGATGCGACCGTCCCGCGTTCCGAGATTGCGAATATGGTGAAAGCGATTAATGAGATTGCGGAGAAGCATCAGGTGAAAGTTTGCACGTTTGGTCATGCGGGTGATGGAAATTTGCATCCGACCTGTCCAACCGATGTGCGCAATCAGGATGAAATGGAGAGAGTAGAGGCGGCTTTTGCCGATATTTTCGATCAGGCCATTCAATTAGGTGGTACGATTACAGGAGAGCATGGAGTTGGAATGGTAAAAGCGCCGTATTTGGAATGGAAGGTAGGAGCCTCAGGTATTGCGGTGATGAAGGCCATTAAGCAGGCATTGGATCCTGTTGGAATTTTGAACCCAGGGAAAGTTTTTACAGAAAATGCGCGCAAACGATTGGTGGTGTCAAAATGATGGAGATGACAATCCGGCAAAAGGGGATTCAGCAGGCATTTCAAGAAAGAATGGATGAATCGGAATTGCTGAATTGTATGCGCTGTGGCTTTTGCCTGCCAGCATGTCCGACTTATATTGAAACAGGGTTTGATGAAACCCATTCCCCGCGCGGACGGATCGCGCTAATGAAGGCAGTTTATGATGGTATGATTGCCCCAGATGAAGAGGTTGAGCATTCGTTACATGTTTGTTTAGGTTGCCGAGCGTGTGAGCCGGTTTGTCCAGCAGGGGTGCAATACGGGCATTTATTGGAGGAAGCAAGGGATATTTTTAATGAATATCATCCCCATTCCATGGCCGTGAAGGCGGTCCGCAAGACCGTGTTCGATGGGTTATTCCCCGATCAAAAGCGGATGGTTCAAGCAGTAGGATTGCTTGGTTTTTACCAAAAAAGCGGCCTGCAAGCTGTCGCTCGAAAAATTGGCTTTATGAAGTTGTTTCCGGAGAGTTTGCGGCAAATGGAGCGTGCTTTGCCCGAGGTACCGAAGCGGCGGACAATGAAAAACCGTCCGCAGAAAGTGGCTGCAACAGGGAAGCCTTCCGCGAAAGTCGCCTTTTTCTCTGGCTGTCTGATGGATACGATGTTTTTAAAAACGAATAACGCAACGATGAAACTATTACAAAAAGCAGGCTGTGAGATTGTGATTCCAGAAGGGCAAGGTTGTTGCGGCGCTTTACATGGGCATAGCGGGGAAAAGGAAAAGGCGAAGGCATTGGCGAGGAGAAATATCGAGGCCTTTGAACAAACAAAAGCTGATTATATTATCGTCAATGCGGGTGGTTGCGGCGCCTTTTTAATCGATTATAGACATCTGCTAAAAGATGATCCTATGTATGCACAACGCGCTCGTGAGTTCAGTGCGAGAATGAAGGATATTTCACAGATTTTATACGAACTGGATTTTCATCAACGAGTTCCACTTGAAATTGAGGAGCAGGTGGTTACTTATCAGGATTCCTGCCACTTGCGGAATGTAATGAAAACAGCGGAAGCCCCCCGTTCCTTAATACAGGCCATCACTGGAGCGGAGTACCGTGAAATGGAAAAAGCGGATAGTTGCTGTGGGTCAGCGGGCATTTATAATCTTGTTCAACCAGACATGTCGATGCAAATTCTAGATCATAAAATGGAAAAAGTAAATGCAACACAGGCGCGAACGATTGTGACAGCCAACCCGGGTTGCCTATTGCAAATGAAACTGGGGATTGAACGGGAAGGTTTAAGTGAAAAAGTGCGTGTGGTGCATATTGTGGATTTACTGTTAGAGGCATGTGAATGAGACCCTTGGGATTAAAATGCTCATATGAAACTTTATACTGCTAGAGATTACTTTATTAATAATTCAAGCCGGTTATTTCATTTTTTAAATGATCATTTATTATAAAGAGATCATTATTATTATTTTTAGAATTTAGTTTAAAAAGTAGTTCTTTATTACTAACTTTTAAAAAAAAGCAGGAATTAGCAGGAATTGATTAAATTTTTGTAGAATGGGTTAAATATTCAGATTATAATCTATCGAGAGAGTTGCATCTGAATTAAACTAATAATTCGAATGTTAGAGTGGTATGGAGAAAGAATTTAAGTGTTTAGCATTTCTTGAAAAGGGAAAACATTCTTAAACTAGAGAAAGTTTAGTTTCAGAGTGTTTTCCCCTTTTTACAATTATTTGGAGAGTGTTCAAGGATTACTAATTTATATTTGTTATTCTTGCAAATAAATGTAATCAAAAATAATCCCCTAATTTTACAGGGAAGATTAAAGTTAAATAATAAAGAAACGCAAAGGGTTTGCCAATAAAAGGTTTATAGAAAAACCATTAAAAAATGAGGGTGCCTCAAGTAAGGTTGGCAAGCAAAAAGTTATCAATGGAAATAGTTAGGATGAATAATATAGACCCACATTTTATTTGATTAGTTGCATACTATTTACATTAGATGAAGTGACAGTTTTTCGTTATAGGGAACAAAAAATGCCTTATTTATGAGAATTTATAGAAGGGTTGTACATCTATATAAGTTAGGAGGGGTTCTCAATGAATAAATTTTTAAGCCTAGGTATTTTGCTTGCGATTATTTCGCTTATTATTGGATTTGTTACAAACGATTGGATGTTAGTCCTTAAAATTTCCGGTGTTGTCGTACTCATTCCGCTCCTTTTAGCCGGTCTGTTTACTGGCGCGCTTGCGGGAGGAGATAGAGTCCGGGCTAATTATGCCTCGGAATCGAGGGACTCAAGAGAAGAGAGGATAAATTGGGTGAAAAATTTCCTTTTCATTGCCATCCCTAATTTTGCTTTTATCCTGGTTTTGCTTGCTGTTGATTATTTTTACTCTTTGTAAAGAAAGTTGGTTCAAGGCAATTTGATGAGCTTCGTGAGTGATAGCGAAGCTCTTTCCTTTTTGCTTAAATTATTATTTCCTTGAGAGGTTTTTTCATTAAGCTTTCCCCTTTTTCGGCCAGATAAAATTAGAAAGGGCGATTAAGAAGTCAATCCCCAGCACAAGTGACCATAGTTTCCAAAAACCATCCAATACTTCTGTGCGTGATGGATCTTGAATAAAAAAGATAAGACCAAGCAAAAAGGCACTCCCAATCAGATAAGCGACGACATGCTGTCCCCAACTTTTAAAATAATGCTTGGCATAATCCATTCCATAACGCTTAAGTGGTTTGGGTCCTTGTTTCATAATATAATAACGGAATCGCTCATCAGCCCACCGAATCATACTTTTTCCAAAGGCTAATGAAATCCCAATATAAATGGCTGCGAGTCCATGGGCTTGGGTGGCAATGGCTCCGTGATATAAATCAATACTGGTTGTTGCCAATAAGATGAGATCAATGACAGGTGTTAGGGCTAGGAAGAAAAACCCTAATTTTTCTTTTTTTAAAAGATATCTTGTGATAAATCCAAGTATAATCACAACCCAAAAGCCAATCTCAGCGGCAACAATCATCCAAGCGACAAAATTCAATCTTCATCCCTCTTTTCAATACAACTGTATGAATTAGGGTTAAAATATATCATGATTTCCGTTTTGATACAACTGTATTTTTTAAAATATTTTTGCTAAAATAGCAGTATGCCAAAAATAGTTGATCATGAAAATAGAAAAAAACAAATTGCCGAAGCGACATGGAAGGTTATTTTAGAACAAGGAATGGAGGGAGCCACTGTTCGAAATATTGCGAAGGAGGCGGGACTATCCTTAGGTGCGTTGCGTTATTATTTTTCGTCGCAAGATGAGTTATTTGTGTATGCGATGAAATTAGTCAAGGAAAATGCGACCGAACGCATCAATAAAATTGCTTATAGTGGGCTGCCTCCTTTTGAAAAAGTAATGGCCATTCTACTGGAGGTTGTCCCCGTGAATCCAGAAACAATGGCCGAGATGGAAGTGTGGTTTGCTTATGTTTTCTATACTAGGCATAAGGAAGATATTTTCGAAGCAAAAAAGGATGAAATTTTTAAGGGAATGAAGAGCTTGCTGCTGTATTTACAGGAACACCAAGTATTAGCGCCTAAGCTAGACATTGAGATGGAAACGGAAAGATTGTATGCTCTTATTGATGGACTTGCGCTCCATGCTTTATTAGAGCCACAAAGGATGCAGAAGGAGCGGATCATAAAGGTGATTCAGTATCATATGAAGATGATCTGTGTAGATGGAGTTTTGGTGGAAGGGAGAATGAAGGACGGTGAGTGAACAACGGGAGCAGATATTAAATCAGTTAAAAGACATTGTGATAGGCGTGCTTGATGGCGAAAATGTACAAGTATATTTGTTTGGATCTTGGGCGCGCCATGAAGAAAAAGCAAGTTCAGACATTGATATTGCCATTCATTCAATCGATGACGATCTTTCTCCGGAAAAGTGGCTGGAACTCCATGACAAGGTAGAGGAATCCACGATTCCCTATCATGTAGATATTGTCCATCTAAAAAAAGCCAATCCAAAGCTTGTTGAAAATGTGAAAAGGGAGGGGATTGTATGGCAAGACTTCTAGAACGCATAGCAGCCGCCAATCAAGCATTAGCTGCCTTCAAAAAATTAATCGTCATCGAAAATCCAAGTGATGTGGAACGGGATGCCTGTATTCAGAGATTTGAATTTACCTTTGAGGCCTGTTGGAAAGTGGGGAAGCAGTATCTTTATGATATAGAGGGAATAGATGTAGGCTCTCCGAAAGCAGTGATTCGAAGTTGCAGGGAAGTCAAGATATTGGATGAAGAGGAAGCAATCCTCGGTCTACAGATGGTCAATGACCGTAATTTGACTGTTCATACCTATAATGAGGAAATCGCCAAAGAAATCCATTCCCACCTAAGTCAATACTATGCCTTGTTGGAGTTATGGGTAGGCAGGATGGAAAGTAATGGATCCTATTTATGAGAAGAGTGCGGAAATTGATTTCCGCACTCCATTTACGCTATTTCTTCCTGACCACAATATCCCCACTGCTTGTTTCCAGTTGGATCAGGGTCCCAGGGTTTTGGTTATTGATGATTTGTTTCTTATTGCCAAAGATGAGGATGTCCCCGAATTTTGTGGCGGTATCAAACTGAACATTTTCAGGATATTCCTTTGCGTTTATCGAAATATCACCGGAACTTGTTTTCGCAGTAATCGGCTCGTTTATTTGCTCATTACGTACAACGAAGTCGCCATTTTGGGTTTCTGCTTGTATTTCTCCGGATACCTTTTTGAAAGAAATGTTCCCTGTTTTTGTTTTTGCCGTAACCGTATTAGCTTTTATATCGGAAAGTACGACATCCCCGTTTTTTGATTCCATGCTCGTGTTAGCTACAATGGAATCTAAATGGATATCACCAGTAGATGTCTTTACAGAAACATCGTCAAATGTAAGATTTTCCCCTACAACATCTCCAGTGTCTGCGATAAGCTCCATTTCCTTTCCAATTATTTCCTCAACATACAGATCGCCTGTTTTTCCCTTCAGTTGAATGGTTTTATACTCCTTTTCTGGCACATATATTTTTAATTTGGGAGAGGGGTCAAAGCCAAAGGAGAACCACTTTTTATTGTTTAAATGGGAATGAATCGTCAAGGTATCCTCTTGCAGATCGATTGTAAGCTTGTCGCTTCTTTTTTGCGCATTTTGGCCAACGACTTCCACTCTAGCTTGCTCTTGAGCAGGAAGAAGTACAGCATCTATGTTATCTACATCGATATGAATAGAGGTAAACGATAAGTCACTAATATCTGTGGAAATGGATGCCGCCTTCTTATTTGTTGACGCAAATGTTGCGATACTGCCGATTACACCGACTATAAGTAGAATAAAAGCAGCAATCGAGAGTTTCTTGTCCATGTTATTTCCCACCTTTCACAACAGATACATTATATTTCAAATAGCGGAGGAGAAGATATTTGAATCCGATCGATACATGATACATGCCCAAAGAAATGAAAAAGCCAAGACCAGAAAGAGCCAGGGAGAAAAATAGATCAAACCACTGGAATGTTCCTGGATTAAATAAGGCGCTTATCAACACCAATATTGGGCTAAGGGAAAAAGAAACTCCAATTGCCCATCCTCCAAATAATAAACCGACTAAAGCGAGAAAGGGCCCAAGAACTAATACAAGATTAATAAAACCTAGTCCGATGACAGACCAGACAGCTCGAAAGATATTTCCTGTCGATTTGCTTGTTTCCATTTTTTCGATATGATAATCGGCGAGAATTTCTCTCGCTAATTGTTTAGGCGAACCGAGAGCCTTGGAGATTTCCTCCTCTGATTTACCTTCCTCTGTTCCGAAAGCGAAATGATCTTCATAATCTTGTAAGATATCATTTTTCTCAATTGTAGACAGTGAACGTAAATATCGTTCTAATTCTAATAAAAACTCTTGTTTATTCATGGGCCATCCCCTCCTCAATGATTTGATCGACCCCTTTGGAAAATTGTCTCCATTCTGCAACAAGTTTGTTTAAATATTCCCGTCCCTGTTCCGTTAGTTTATAGTATTTACGTGATGGGCCTTCAGATGATTCGCGTAGATACGTTGTAAAATACCCTTCTTTTGTCAATCTCCTCAGCAGGGGATAGACGGACCCTTCCGATATTTCAATTTGGTCAGAAATTTTTTGAACGAGTTCATATCCATAGCGGTCTTGCTTATCGAGCAGGACAAGGACACAAAGCTCTAGAACCCCTTTTTTAAACTGAACATTCAATTGTCAACACTCCACTATTGTTTAATGTATAGTACCTGTATATACAATATAACATTAAGTATTGTTCATTGCAAGGTACTATATGTAAAAAATTGCACGAGCATAAAACTGTGGGGCAATCGGGAGTTGGGACAGATTGGCAAAAAAGTCCTTATCATCGGCGGAGTTTTTCTATGAAACTCATCCACTCATCCAAAAACAACAAAAGAACCATTCAATTAATGGCTCTTTTGTAAGGAATATTCAAAACAAATATTATACGGGTAGGGCCTTTTTTCTGTTATAAAATAAATATAATGCTCCAAGTAAGAGTAAAATGCCTGTAAAGAGGAACCCTCCGTTTGCGGAAAACGCCAAAAGTCCCGTTACTCCTGAACCGATCACGACACCAATGGAAAAGAAGGCATAAAAGTAACCATAGGCTTTTCCACGATATGATTCATCCGTTGCCTCAATTAATAAAGAGTTCAGAGATGGGAATAAAAAGGCAAATCCGATCCCATACCCACCCATAATCAAATAGAGTGACAGAATGCTTGGCGCAAGACCAATAAGAAACATGCTAATGCCCATTAACGATAGACCAAAAACAGCCGTATTCAATGGTTTCAGTTGATCAAATAAATTATTGGTCGGAAGCACAAAAACGAGAATAGCGACGAATCCAAATGTGCTCATCAGTAGTCCACTTGTTTGAGTATTTCCGCCTAATTCCAATACCTTTAAAGGAAGCATATAGGCGACAACTCCTTGAGAAAACATCAAAAAGAGGGCGCCTAGAAAGGTTTTCATTATAAGTGGGTTCTGGAAGAAGATGCGGACGGAAATCGCTTCTTTTTTGGTTTTCTCTTTTGGTATAATCGTCTTAGTACGTAGAAAGAGAAGGGCAAGCAGGCCGAGTAGAAACATAAAGATGGCGGTGATGGAGAGTACGGTTACTTCACTTGTTTTATTGGAAACAATGCCGCTGAACGCAGGTCCGATCACCGCGGCCAAGCCAACAAAAGCACCTGAAAGGGCAGCCCCTTTTCCTTTCTTTTCCCTAGCGGTTGAGTTTGCCAAATAGGTAAACGCTGCCGGTACAATTAAACCACCTGTAAATCCGTGTAAGAAACGGATAACCAATAAAATCCATGCATTAAAAGCAAGAGAATAGCCAAGAAGCATCACACCTGTTAGTAATAAACCTGAGACTAATAACGCAAATGGCCCTTTTTTATCTGTCATAAATCCGGATGCAACATTCCCAATCGTATTGGAAAAAGAATACATTCCAACAGCAAGTCCTGTTAAAAGGGAGGAAGCACCTAAGGATGTAGCAAATGGCGTCATGATAGGCAGTTGTGTAAATAAATCAAAAAAGGATAAAAATACAATGAAATAGACAAAGGTACGCACGATTTTGAACCTCCATATCTATACTAGTTTCATCATCCCTGTTACGGGAAGGGTTGGCAAGTGGATAGGTCTGACAAATTAGTGACATTATACTTAGTGATCATATCCTGACAAGCTATCAATGATGACTTTTCTGATTCCGCATGAATATTATCCCTCCATCCATTCCGAACCCATATCCTTTGGGTCCCATTGGTAATGACCAAGGTTTATCTTATTCTCTTTAGAGAGTTCCACTCCTTCCTCTTCAAGAAGAGCAGCCTGGGTAAAGGCGGTTTCAGGATCCCCTACCGCGATTTCACCTTTAGCGTTGATGACACGATGCCAAGGGAGACCGTGTTTTCTACTCATCGAATGCAGGATTCTTGCGACCTGCCTTGCCCCGCGAGGATTACCTGCTAAGCGGGCAATTTGACCGTAAGTAGCTACATATCCAGTCGGAATTCTTTTAATCATGCTGATGACTTGCTCTGTATAAGGTTGCACAGTTCATTCTCCTCACCTAAATAGGGTAATATGAAAGATGGATCTAACATAAAAAGGCCGTTGCAATATGAATATCAAAAATGTAGAAGAAGGTAAACAGTTTTCAAGAGACACGCTTTACTAAAAACATATTATATCAAAATGGAAAAAATACGGTTCTTTGTTTTAAACTTTTTGCTTAGATAAGTCTTACCCCACATCCAAATGTCCTTGTATAATGTAATAGAGGTCTAGGATATGTGTGTAATTGATCGGGAAAGACAAGCCATATTAGGAAATGATATGATCCATTGTGAAGAGGAACAAATCCTTAGTATCGAGAATACAAAGCAAAAGCCTTTGAAAAATGCAAAGAAATAATCGTGGTAAAAAGGATGATGGAAGATGGCGAAAATTTTAATCATAGAAGATGATCCGAAAATTGCGAGGCTGCTGCAAAATCATCTTGAAAAATATGGCTATGAAGCTGTGATAGCAGAACAGTTTGACGCTATTGTCGATCTGTTTAAAAAAGTTCAACCAGAATTAGTGTTGTTAGACATTAATTTACCTAGCTTTGATGGGTATTATTGGTGTCGGCAGATTCGAAAAATTTCCACCTGTCCGATTTTGTTTATTTCGGCTCGATCAGGGGAGATGGATCAAGTCATGGCCTTGGAAAATGGAGGCGATGATTTCATCACGAAACCTTTTCACTATGAAGTGGTGATGGCAAAGATTCGCAGCAGTCTGCGCCGGGCTTACGGAGAATATGCACCAAAGGGGAAGGAACGTATCGTTAAACTGGAAGGCTTAATTCTCTATGTAGAAAGAATGGAAATCGCCAAAGGGGAGGTCGTTGCGTCTCTGACAAAAAAAGAAGCGATTCTGCTTGAAATGTTGATGAAGCGTTCGCCCCATGTCGCCTCACGAGAAGCGATCCTTGAAAAATTATGGGATGACCAAACCTTTGTCGATGAAAATACATTGAATGTGAATGTCACACGCATTCGGAAAAAGCTTCAAGAATTAGGCATTTATAATGCGATTGAAACGGTAAGAGGAGCTGGTTATCGGCTAATCCCCAATTGGGAGCGTTCAACATGAAATTGTTTTTAAAGGACCATTTCCCGCTTATTATGATGAATATTTTACAAATGATGGTGGTTTTGCTTGTTTATTGGATGGATGGTTATCGTAAGTTTTCATTAATCTTCTATTCTCTTTTCCTAGGCGTTGTTATTCTTTCCCTTTATTTAATTTTTCGATACATCCGTCACCGGAAGTTTTATACAAGAATGTCTAAGTCTTTGGAGAAAATGGATGAAGCGTTCGAGATATTAGAGGATACGCCACTTTCCAATGCGTTGGCAGGGTTACTTAAACAGCAGCATCGCCTGTACGTGAATGATCTTCTTCAACAGGAGAAAAGGAGGAGCGATCACCTAGCCTTTATTAATCAATGGGTTCATCAAATGAAAACACCCTTGTCCGTGATTGAATTAATCACTCAAGAAAATGATGATGAGCATTTGGAAAGTATTCGAGAAGAAACAGATAAATTGGAAAAGGGCTTAGAAATGGTCTTATATGCAGCGAGGTTGGAAGTGTTTGAACAAGATTTCCAAGTAGAGCCTGTCTCATTAAAAGAAGTCATTGAAGAGGCGATCCGGGAAAACAAACGTTTTTTTATAAAAAGTCATGTCTATCCTGAAAATAAGGTTTCAGCGACGATGGTGGAATCAGATAAAAAATGGTTGGAATTTATCTTTAGTCAGCTTATTACCAATGCGGTAAAATATTCTGCAGGGAAAGCACAAAAGGTAGTGATTTTTGAAACGAAGAATCAGCTTGAAACGATCGTGACGGTTCAGGATAATGGTGTGGGGATTCCAAAAACGGATATAAAGCGTGTATTCAATCCCTTTTTTACAGGAGAAAATGGCCGCTTGTATCGGGAATCGACCGGAATGGGTTTGTATTTAGTAAAGGAAGTATGTGAAAAACTAGGGCATAAGATTGAAATTTCCTCTGTTCAAGGGGAGGGGACAAGCGTTAAACTATATTTTTGAAGGTAATATTACAGAAATGTAAGGTAAATGAAAGCTATGGAGATGGTTTAAATAGCCCTTTTTCTCTTACACTATAGTTAATAGAGAAAGGGGTTTTTCATTTGGAAATTTTGAAAATAAAAAACTTGAGTAAAGTTTATGATGGCAAAGTGGCGTATAAAGCATTATCTGATATTGATTTAACCATTGAAGAAGGAGAATTTGTTGGGATCATGGGACCCTCTGGAAGTGGGAAATCGACCTTGTTGAATATGGTGGCGACCATTGATCAGCCAACATCTGGGTCGCTTATGGTGAATGGGAAGGACCCATTGCGGATGAAACATAATGAACTTGCGCTATTTCGCAGGAGGCAATTAGGGTTCATTTTTCAGGATTTTAATTTACTGCCGACCTTAACGGTGGAGGAAAACATTGTGCTGCCTTTAACGTTGGATGGGGCAAGTGTGAAAGAGATGAACAAAAAAGCTGCGGATGTGGCTGAGAAATTGGGGATTACCTCTATTTTAAAAAAGCGAATTTATGAAATATCAGGTGGACAAGCGCAAAGGACAGCGATTGCTCGTGCCATCATTCATAATCCAAAAATGGTGCTTGCCGATGAGCCAACCGGTAATTTAGACTCCAAGGCATCAAGAGCGGCAATGGAAATGATGGAAAAAGTGAATAAGGAAGATCAAACAACGATGATGATGGTGACTCATGATCCGATCGCAGCTAGCTATACAGAAAGGGTTGTGTTTATCAAAGACGGTACATTATTCAATGAGATTCACCGTGGCGAGAATCGACAAGCCTTTTTCCAGAAGATCATCGACGTACTATCGCTGTTGGGAGGGGATGCAAGTGACCTTTCGTCAATTCGCGTTTAACAATGTCTTCCGCAATAAGCGAATCTATGCGGCCTATTTTCTAAGTAGTTTATTTTCCGTTTTAGTATTTTTCGTATATGCCATTTTCGCTTTTCATCCAGGATTGGCTAAAATTAATCCTAATGTATCAGTGGGCTTGCATTTTGCTGAGGCAATTATTTATGTGTTTTCCTTTATTTTTGTCCTGATATCCATGAGTGCTTTTTTGAACTCACGAAAAAAGGAATTTGGACTAATGGTCATGTTGGGGATGACGAATCAACAACTACGCCTGATGGTCTTTTTAGAAAATGTCTTAATCGGATTTTCTGCTACTGTCTCAGGAATTGCCATTGGTCTTGTATTTGCTAAATTAATTTTGATGGCGGCGGAAAGTCTTTTGAGTCTGGAGGAGACCTTGCCTTTTTACTTACCGTGGCAAGCGATGCTGTTAACCTTTAGTGCCTTTTTGATTTTGTTTATTGTCATTTCCTTTTTTACGGTCTCGATTTTAAAAGGAAATAAATTAATCGATTTAATTAAAGGGAGCACAGCTCCGAAGAAAGAACCAAAGGCCTCGATTATCCTCTCTATTTTGGCGGCTCTTCTGCTTGCTGTTGGGTATACGATTGCCTTGGTCGTTCATGAGTTGCAAGTTGTGATCGCGATGATTCCGGTGACTATTCTTGTTATTATCGGCACGTATTTCCTGTTTACCCAGCTCAGTGTTTTTACTATTAATCGGTTAAAGAAACGAAAGAGTATTTTCTGGAAAAAAACAAATTTAGTCCTTCTATCGGATCTCGCTTATCGCATGAAGGATAATGCTCGCGCTTTTTTCTTTGTGGCGATCGTCTCGACTGTAGCCTTTTCAGCGATTGGGACCCTCGTCGGTTTTCGCTATATGTTTACAGCATCCCTGACGGAGGGAAGGCCCTTTGCGTTTGAATATGTATCAAATCAAGGGAATCAAGAGGAAAACAAGCATATCCAACTGATTGAAAAAGAATTAACTTCGACAAATTATAAGAAAGCAAGCATCACCATTAAACATGTATCCGTAGAAACTCCTGATGGAGAATCTGTGGAGTGGGGAATCGTTTCGCAATCTGAATATAATCATTTAGCTGAAATAGCCGGACAAATGGATAAAGAAGTCACACTTCAAGAGAATGAGACCATTTTGCTATACTTTCAAAATGCTCTTGCAGAAAGGCCTGATATGCAAGAGAAAATAAGTTATCAGATTGGAGGGCAAACGGTACAACAAAAGGCGATCCAGTCCATGAACTTGATCGGAACTCAAGAAGACTATCTTGTTGTGAATGATGAGGTTTATAAGCAAATAAAAGATTTTACAGCGCAAACGTATTATGGATTTTATTTGAAGGATTGGAAAGATACAGTAGATATAGGTAAAAATATTTTAAAAACAATGGGATTGGAGCAAACTGGTGGATATAGCCCAGATGGACAATTTCGGTTTTCTTCTCTAGGATATGATTGGAATAATATGAATCAAGGGTTCGGAGCCATTCTATTTATCGGTTTATTTATCGGTGCCGTCTTTTTTGTCGCAGCAGGAAGTTTCTTATATTTCCGTCTATATGCAGATTTAGGAGATGAGAAACAGAAATTTTCCGCCATTGGAAAGATAGGCCTAACGGATAAGGAGTTATCAAAAATATTGACGATCCAATTGGCTTTGCTGTTCTTTGTTCCGATTATTGTGGCCGTGATTCATGGAGCTGTGGCTCTGACAGCCCTCCAACATATGTTTAATTTTAATTTATTTAAGAGTTCAGCCGCAGTGCTGGGAACCTTTACCGCTATCCAACTGATCTATTTTCTCTTCATTCGCTTCAATTACATTCGTAAAATTAAAGAATCGATATAAGAGGAAAATAGGAAATTTTGAAGGCACATTTCTAAAGAGATGTGTCTTTTTCTTACAGGAAAGTATGATAAGATAATTCTAATTTTTTCAAAGCTGAAACTTTAGATCATTTCATTCGTAAAGAGTAAGAGAATGGAAAGGACGGATGGGTATGCCAATTTTAACCGTAAAAGATTTGGGAAAAGCCTTTAAACAGTCACAAATCATTCAAAATATCTCCTTTCAAGTACATAAGGGAGAAATTATGGCCATTCTTGGACCGAATGGAGCGGGGAAATCGACGACGATTCGAAATATTATGGGGATTATGTATCCAGACGAGGGAACGGTTCAATTTCATAATCATCCAACTGGGGAAATCCCTCGTCACAAAATTGGGTATTTACCAGAAGAACGTGGTCTATATAAGAATGTGAATGTGATGGATATGATTTTATATTTGGCGGAACTAAAGGATTATCCATTGAAAAAAGCTAGGCAGCGGGCGATGGACTATTTAGTGAAGTTCGGTCTTGAGGGAAAAGAAAAAGTTTCTGTTGAAGAATTATCAAAGGGAATGGGGCAAAAGGTGCAATTTATCGGTTCGATCATTCACGAGCCGGAGTTGCTGATTTTGGATGAACCCTTCTCCGGGTTGGATCCTGTCAGCCAAGAGGTGTTCAAAAAAGAAATTCAGGAATTGGCCAATCATGGTACAGCCATTTTACTATCTTCCCATCAAATGAATATGGTGGAAGAGGTTTGTGATCGCTTATTTATGATCCATCGGGGGCAAAAAGTGATTTATGGATCATTAGAAGATGTAAAAAATCAATATGCTAATTTTAAATGTACGATTCGTGGGAAAAATGATGTGCGGGTATTGGAGCGGCTCGTGGAGGTACAACGAGTTGAAGCAACGGCTGATGTGGTAGTGCTTTATTTAACTCCAGACGTCCATGTTCCATCATGGTTAAGGCAGCTTCCAGAAAATCTGAATATTCAAGAGTTATCGATTGATCGCATATCTTTACATGAAATTTTTATCGATGTGGCAACAGATCGACACGTAGGTCAAGATATTCAGGAAGGAGGCGCTCATGATGCGAAATAGCTGGAAGGTGGCCAAATGGGAAATTAGACGCAATATGAAAAATAAATCGTTTATTATTTCTTTGATCATTACACCGATTATTTTTATGTTATTTGCGTTTATTCCTACTCTTTTTAATTCTGATAAAGAGACAACTCAAGTTTATATTCTAGATGAATTAAATGTCTATGGACAAGTAGAGGAAATGGTTGCTGCATCGGAGTTGAATTGGAATTTGCATCAAACCGATTTAGATGAAGCGGCGATGGCAGAGAAAGTGAGGGAAGAGGAAAACACAGCTTATATTGCTTTAACGGCAGCTGGACTAGAGAATGGAAAAATCCCAGTCTATCTAAATGAGGATGTGGAGGAGGATTTTCTTTATGAGGCATCAATCCTTGAAACGCCTTTGCGTCAATTGCAATTAGAGCGGATGGATTTAACGGATAAACAGGTGGAAGTGATTGGAAAGGGGGTATCATTGGAACCGATCGAGACAACGGACACCTCTTCGGCAGCAAAGGAAGAGTCGGGAGAAGCAGAGGGTGAATCCTTTGACCATATAGTTCCTGGCATCGCCGCCGGCATTATTCTTTTCTCAATCGTCATTACTGGCATGATGATTTTTACCTCTGCTTCACAGGAGAAAAAAGAAAAGGTAGCGGAAATTATTTTATCGTCGATCACGCCGACAGATCTGATGCAGGGAAAAATTATCGGCTATTTTATTTTAGGGATTACACAAGTGGCAGTATGGCTTGCTTTTCTCCTCCCCATCGCTTTATGGAAAATTGATTTTCCAATCATAGAATATTTATTCGTGCCAGAATTGGCGGTTTTATTGGTGATTGCCTTAGCCGGATATTTGCTATTCTCCGCCATATTTGTTGGGATGGGAGCAACCGTTGAAGACATGAGCTCCACTAGCAATTTTCAAGGCATTGTCATGATGATCCCTTTCATTCCTTTTATATTTATGGGACCGATTATTACGGACCCAAGTGGCGTGATTGCAAAGGTGCTGACCTTTATTCCTTTTACAACCCCGGGCGTGTTACTAATACGTCTTACCATGCTGGAGGAATGGCCCTGGATCGAAATCATAATCGCACTTGTTGTCCTATTGATCTCCATTTGGCTAGCCATGAAAGCAGCCGGAAAAATCTTCAAAGTCGGCATCTTGATGTATGGAAAAAACGCCACCCCAAAAGAAATTTGGAAGTGGTTGTGGACTTAATAAGTCACTCCTGTCCGGATGGTCAGGAGTGCTTTTTACAGATCTTTCCGAACGGGAAAGCCCACTTCTTCAGAGGTGGGATGAAAGTGAGGATGAATGAGCAAGGCTTTAGAATGTAAATAAATTCAACAGTTGGGTTGTGGAGGAATACACGTTCCGGTATAATGGAACTATAAAGTAAACAGAAAGGAGGTTAGCCAATATGATCGTCACGCACT
>NZ_JALIFP010000004.1 GCF_022867885.1 Lederbergia sp. NSJ-179
TTGCCGTGAAAATTCCAAGAGAGACGAGAGAGGCCATCGCCAGGGCCGTTAGTCTGATCTCTAAAGGTGAATAAAGCTGATATGAATTTCGCAACGTGAGAATGAGATGCAAGTGAGAGACGTTTTTTCTTATTGAACAAACGGGGATCGCATGTTGAATAAGAATCTCTCTGAAAAACGACATAAATAATCAAAATAATGAGTATTTATTTGGTTTCTGTCTAGGGACTCTTGTCCATTCCACCACAAAATCCGAAGACCCAAGTTTTTTAAATAAGATTGAGTTCGTATCCATCTTTTCTTTAATTTCGTTTAACAAATGACTTGGAGCATTATTTTGAATTACATTTCGGATGAATCATTAAGAAGAAAAATACAAAGAGGATTGAATAAAGGAGAAGCCATGAATGGATTAGCAAGAGCTATTTTCTTTGGAAAACAAGGTGAGCTTAGGGAAAGAACCATACAGCATCAATTACAAAGGGCCAGTGCTTTAAATATAATCATCAATGCCATCAGTATCTGGAATACCTTACATCTAACAAAAGCAGTTGAATATCAAAAACAGTCTGTTAGTTTTAATGAAGATTTGTTACACCATATGTCGCCTCTAGGTTGGGAACATATTAATTTGCTAGGAGAATACCATTTTAATTCAGAGAAAATAGTCTCGTTAGATTCTTTAAGACCATTGAAACTTTCTTAACGTTGTTAAAAATGGGGGAATCGTCCCGAAAATGCGCTTAACGTTGTAAATCCGCATTTTCCTGACAGTACCCCTAATGGAAGTTTTCAACAAAGAAAAGGGGGTTAGTAGATTG
The DNA here is from genome assembly GCF_022867885.1 of Lederbergia sp. NSJ-179. Taxonomy (GTDB): domain Bacteria; phylum Bacillota; class Bacilli; order Bacillales; family Bacillaceae_C; genus Lederbergia. The sequence goes on from NZ_JALIFP010000004.1 coordinate 822, forward strand.
AAACATCGCTGGTTCCGTTTTGATTATAAGAAAGATAAGCATCATTCCATGGATTATCATTCCCATCGTGAATTTGAAATTTTTTATTTTCATGAAGGAAAAGCGAAAATTATTATTCAACATCGTATTTTCGACTTACAACCTGGCGATATTGTATTGCTAAATGGATTAACGCCTCATCATACATGTACGATGCCACCACATCCTTATGTACGAACAACGGTAGAATTTTTACCAGAATTTATTGCCTTGATATTAAAATCTATGAAATTGATCGAATTATTTGATGTATTTTTAGCGTTGAATAATTCGATTATTCGAATGAAAGACCAAACAGATTTAGTATATTTTAAGGATTGTATTGCAAGGCTAAATCATTTGATAAGCCGTAGAGATAACAATCAAATCAATTATTCACTTGTTGAAGGGCAAGTGAAAAATATTATTATCGATCTTTTATTTGAGATCAATCATTTAGCTCAATCCCCGCTTGCTGAAATTATATCTAACAAAAGTGAAAAGGATACATTAATGGAAAAAATGTTAGACTGGATTATGAAAAATCATATGAAACAGTTAACATTGGATCAAATGTCCAAAGAGTTCCATATATCTAAACGGCATATTACCCAGCTATTTAGAGATATTCTAGGAATGACTGTTATGGAATATGTCATGCGTTGCCGAATTGATCATGCAAAAATTTTGCTTGAAATAAAACCAAATAAACAAATATCTGATATTGCACTAGAAGTTGGGTTTAAAAATAGTGCCCATTTTAGTCGATACTTCAGTGAAAAAACGGGAGTACCACCATCTCGGTTCAGACGTGAAAGAATCGCGGCACATCATAATAACTGATACCTATCTAATAAATACATATTAAATCACTTCCTTTAGAGACAAATGCTTGCTGTATTCTCTCCTTTACAGATAAGAAACCTTCAGAATATTATAATATAATATTAACAACGCTGAACATACAAAAGGTCGGCAAAAAAACTAAAAGGGGGAGAATAACAGTTGATTAGAAAGCGCTTACTGCTTATTCTAGGTCTTTTATTAAGTATGATGCTATTAGTTGCATGTTCGGATTCGTCAGAAAAAGGAAGCACGAATAACACAGAGAATGCGAGTGAGTATATTTCTTCAAATGGTGGAAATAACGCAGAAGATGAAACAAAAGAAGAAATCACGATGCGTTTCTGGTATCCAGGTGAGCCTGAAGCAGTTGAAAAACGTTTAAAAGAAGTGTTCCCACATATTACATTTGAATGGGAAAATATCCAAGTAGTCAACGCGTATAAGGAAACAATTGAAGAGGAAATTTCGAAAAAGAAACTTCCAGATATTATGGTCTTAACAGACTACAGTTTAAGTGTTTTAAAAGGATATGACATGCTGTTTGATTTAACACCGTTCATTGAAAAGCACGAACTAGATATGAGTGATTGGCCAGAATATCGCATAAAAGCGATGCATGCCCATAAACCTGATGATAATGGAATTTATTCCTTACCTGGTCAGTTAACATACCACGGATTGGCATACAATAAAGAAGTGTTCGATAAGTTCGGTGTACCCTATCCGACAGACGATATGACATGGGAAGAAGTCATTGATCTTGCACGTAAAGTAACAGGTGAGCGAGATGGAGTACAGTACCGCGGATTAGACATAGCGTTAGATCCGCAAATGGTAGGGATGCTTGATGATTGGCTTGTAGATGCAGATGATGAAGTACATTTTGAAAACCGTGAGGATGTAAAAAGAGTACTCTCTTTAATAGAAGAAGTTGCGTCTATTTCTGGGAATATCCCAGATAATGGAAAAGAAGATTTCTTTGATCCGTGGAGCTACGGCATTTATAATGAGCGAAATGTTGCGATGGCCCTTCATGCACGTTATATTGCTAAAGGGTTAGCAGAGTCGGCTGAGGAAAGTGATATGGACTTTGACTTTGTCAGTTGGCCCCTTTTAGATAAAGATCATCCAAATCAACCATATACTGACGGTACTTTCTATGCGATTTCACCATATTCCGAATATCCTGATGAGGCATTTAAAGTGATTGAATATTTAATTTCAGACGAATGGATTAAGGATAGCGACCCACTTGATTATAATATGGAAATTCTTAAAGACAAGAATATGGAAGCATTTACGCGGCATCCATTAAATGTTCCTGACGGCAGAGCTTCTGAGCATCAAGTTACAGGTAGATGGTTATTTGGTAAAACTGCAAATAGAATTATTTACGAAGGTATTGATATAAATTCCGCGATTCGAGAGGCTCAAGAAGAAGCTGAAACGATGATTAAAGAGGCAAAAGGTTCCGATTAGAAAATAAATGTAAGTGAAAGCAATGGCGTATTTTGAGCCATTGCTTTTTCCAAATCTGTACCTCATGCTGATAGAAATGTCCGCGTTCAATGCAGTAGCCACCTGGATTTGTCGAATCAGGAGCGGTCGCTTGGTGATTTCTATTATGGGTTATTAGAGAAAGATCCTATTAATCGACTAGGACGCCCAGAGGAAATTACTCATGCGATTATCTTTTGAGCTGAAAACGAATGGTACAAGGACAACCGTGATGGTTGATGGTGAATGAAAAAGTAAAAATAAATTAAGCATGAAAAAATCATCCCGGGTAATTGAAAATCTTGGGATGATTTTTTTCTGAAATAAAAAATTCCTTTCGCTATTGTTTTAAAAAACACTTGTTCTTATTGTGCAAATATGCTACTCTATACTTAGACCCTCACCATTGAAATGACACCACTACATAATAAAGGTTGTGGTACCATGACTGTCCTCTCCATTGTAAAAGAAAAACCCTCCCCTTATACAAAACATGACCAACTGTTCAAACAACTGATTCACACATTTTTTAAAGATTTTTTAGAAGTGTTTTTTCCAGAGGTGCATGAAAATATTGATTTTCATGCCATTCGCCCGTTATCGGAAGAGGTGTACACCGATTTGATTGAAGGAAGGACACGGCGTCTTGATATCGTTGTCGAAACGAAGTTGAAGGGAACGGATGTAGTGATCATTGTCCACGTTGAGCCACAAAGTTCTGCTCAAACGTATTTTCATGAACGAATGTATCAATATTTCAGTTTACTCTACAACAAGTATCGGAAGCCTATTATCCCCATCGCCGTTTTGACTTACCCAGAAAACTGGGAAAAGAAAAAATACACCATGGCCTTTCCCTTTTTTCATGTATTGACGTTTAACTATCTCACGTTGCATTTACGGAAGCAAAACTGGCGCAAATTTGTTCATTCAAATAACCCGGTAGCGGCTGCATTAATCAGCAAAATGGGCTATACAGACAATGAGAGAATACAAGTGAAATTTGAATTTTTGAAAATGATGACAAAAATGAAACTGGATCCGGCCAAACAACGACTAGTATACGGCTTTTTTGAAACGTATCTAAAATTAGATGTTGAAGAGGAGGAAAAGCTAATGGAGGAAATCCAAAAATTACCAGATGCCGAAAAAATTATGGAATTGCCTATTTCGTATGAAGAAAGAGGGAAGATAATTGGTAGACAGGAAGGAAAAGTGGAAGGGAAACAAGAAGTTGCATTACAAATGCTAAAAAAAGACCTTCCTCTTGATTTAATCGTTGAGGTTACCCAGTTAGATCGACGAGAGATTGAAAGGCTCCGGAAGCTGGTTTAAATCCTATCTCCTTTTTATTTTCTCCATTTGGGACTCGTTGTTGCAATCAAGGGGCTTGTATTTAACCAGCTAAATATAATAAGTTTGATTACCGAAATTGAGAATTATTATGAAACAACCGACTTTGCTTTATTAGTAACGTACCATTTGGATCTAAGTTATTTAAATGGAAAAAGTGAAGAGGAGTATGGAGGTTGGACGATTGGATACAAAATGCCCAATCATTCTGATATTCTCATTGCCATTTTGAAGGAGAGGATATTTTTGCACCTTAGGCTGGAAAAAAAACGTTCGATTCTAAAGGTGAACAATACAGTGCCTTAACGGAGGAAATATACGTAGACGCATGTGGGGTGAAAGGCATCGGCGAGACCCCGCAGTGCGAATGAGGATCAAGGGCTAAGTACGCGCCGTCCTGGCGGCAGGCTCACAGCGCAACGTTCTGTTGCTTCGCCTGCACTAGTACGTCCTTGTACGTCGCAACGCCTTTGTGACCTACATCCTGTAGGACTGAGGAGGCTCACCAGCTGCCCGCTGAAAGCGAGGTATGTTTCGGGATTGGTTTATATGCACCAACCATAGTCTCTAGTTAATTAGGAATTTACTTTGATAGAAACACTCCTTAACTAGTCATGATAGCTATTGCTCTACACTCTCCTTGGTAACGGAAATGCCAAATTTGCTTAATTCCTTATGGATCATTTGGCTATCCGCTAAACCTTGTTGGTAAGCATATTCTGCCATCAAACCCTCTGCAAAGTCCCAAGCCATTTCCAATTCATCAAGAAGTTCTCTTTGTGTATCGGTAGTTAGGGCTTCGCTTAATTGTGCAGAAATCTCTTTCCTTTTCAAAACAGCCGAATCGTACTCTGGATCTTCTTTAGCTTTCTTCCAAGCAACTTGAAAAACACGTTCCTCGATAATTTTGGTAAAAGCTTTTTGTACAACAGATTTCTTAATCATAATCATCCTCCTCGTTTTTTACCCTTGCCGATAGGAGGACATCCCTTGTATAATAAAGGAGCAACCTCTTCGGAGGGTGTGTTTTCTAGGGAGTCGAGTCTCTTGTCGGGGATACGACTTCCTTCTCATTTTGCCTTATCTTTCAAAGAGACGATCAATCTTTAAGCGATATACCTAATTTGCGCTATTTTGACTTTTAATGCTTTACGGAGTTCTTTACAAGTTCTATTTGTAAGGGTTTTCCTTTCCGGATAATCACCTCCTCTTCACTAAATGTAGTATATTTACTATTATTTCCAGCCAAGTAGTATTTTCAAAAAAAAGGACCACTATTATTTGTAGTCTTTAACCCATTAACCCAATAATCATTTTTTATTCCCGTAAATTGATTCATAACTTCAAGTGATGATTCGACTATTGTACAGAGTTCATTTCGGGAATGTAAATTAAATTCAAACTTAATGAATTTGTTACTAGAATACACGTTTGGTGTAATAGAAGATCTAAATCTATTTTTTTAGTTCTGTCAGCAGCGCTGCCTGAGTGGAATAAGGGGAGTGAGTAGACGATGAATAAATGACCATTTGTATTATAGCTTATTTGGTAAAATATTGAAACTCGCTTAGACGGTCATTTTATTTGAGGTGTAAATGATAAAAATGAGGTGAAATTTATGTCTGATTATCTGACTTTTTGAGAGAGAAACAAAATGAATATGTTCAAGATCAAGTAGATTGGAATAAGGTTAAAGTGGAATGGATTCAGCAATTAAAAGAATTTATGAATGATATAAAAAGTATTTGATCTATCCACTTGATGATCTGATTGCGAAAAGTGATTTTAACCTGGAGGATCTTAATTTAGTTTCGTTTGCTCATTCTTATGATCCAGAAGGAAGATTGATAGGGCTGCCAGATGGTGTAGGATTTAAAGCTTTATTTTATAATAAGGATATTTTTGATTTGTTTGGAGTGGAGTATCCTACTGGTGAGATTACTTGGGATGAGGGAATGGAACTTGCGAAACAAATGACTGGAGAAAGAAACGGTCAAGAGTATACGGGATTGGTTTTTGATGAACCGAAAATCCCGTTAGAACAATGGGCAGTTAGAGCAATAAAGATAGATTGGGCATGACCCATTTCTTATAATGTGATCTAAATCACATTCATTCATCCATTGTTAGGATATGATAAAATATAAGTGTACGAAGAGGGATAAAAGTGACAGAACCCCGTTTATAGATATTATATAGTCAAATTGGTGCGGGGATGGTTGGAAGATTGGTTCATTCCTTTTATCCGAAGGTTTATTCTAATCTAATTATTAGTCCGCTCTTTCAAGGAGATATGGAGGATATTTACTCATGCAGTTTCTTGAGGGTCCTCCCTTATATAGCTAAGTATATGGACAACCTTCATGCGATGACGTCTTCCCTTGAAATGACACCGATTCGTGCAGGGAATTGGTTGAAATATATATAAGAGGCCTTTGATGAGGTGGGATTGAGCGACGATCCAGCAGGGGAGTTTTTCTTCCTGCGTTTGGCGCAGGTTGCTGCGATTATGGTGAATAGTGAAGAAGAAAAGGATTCCCAAGTCTGAAAAGGGAATCCTATTATTTAGGGGAAATGGGGTATATAATTGAATACTTTTTATACAATACTTGTGTTTATTCACATCTTTTCTGCCATTCTTGGCATGGGCCCTGGCTTTGTATTGAGTATGATACCAAAATCCGCCCAAACCATGACAGAACTGCGTCATGCGTATAAAATTAAGCATCACCTACATATTTTAGTGATGATTGGCGGGACATTACTTCTGATTACTGGCTTATTAATGGGAATGATTCATCCGTATCTTTTTCGAATGGGCTGGTATCTAGTAAGCTTATTCTTATTTTTTGTGGCGCTAGCGATGGGGCCGTTCGTCTTAAAGCCTTTATCCATTCCGGTAAAAGAAACGGTGAACCATCATCAGGGAGAAGAAATTCCAAAAGAATATACACGATTATCGAAAAGACTTGGTATATATGAGAATGTAGAAAATTTCCTTTTTCTAATAATCATCGCCTTAATGATTCTAAAACCATTTTAAAAAATGGTTTTAGAATGACACAACTTCCATACCTAAACAAATCTTCCTCTATGTCGATATAGTTAATTGAACCATATTTTCGTTAAGAAGAACGGGGAGGAATGATCTTGGATATCGCAGGGCTCTCAATGGCACTGAATCAGGTACAGCTTCAGCAACAGGCCTCCATTCTAGTCACAAAGAAAGTGATGGAAATGACTGGGGAACAAGGGGAGGCAATAAAGACATTACTGGAATCTGCTCATATTTCTGCGATTCAGCATGCGGCCCAGCCTCATTTAGGCAGCCATATTGATCTCACACGCTAAAGTCTCTTATAGTAGCAGCTCTTTTAGGCATAACGATAGAACACCTGGGGAAGAAGTCCTTCTTTTTCTCGGTTTCTATGTTTATGTCTTTTTTTAATGAACAAAAACCCATTTTAAAAACTTATTTGCGGACCGGTTTAATCAGGAGCGAATTTAACTGATTTGATGAAAAGGATCTAAATACGGTTGAAAAATCATTTTCCCTATCGTATGATATATATTGTTCGTTATTGGAAAAATATGTATAAAAATATGCTTTTGAAAATATGTCACATTTTTTATGTGAAAAAGTATACAATTTTACGTTTGAAACGAGGTAATGGTCGTCACTATGATGATTGTTTGATTATTACATGAATAGAGTGGGGTGTAAGAATTGTCGCTAAGAGAGCTTTCAAGGTATGATGTCTTATTATCACAATTTCAAGTTGGAGATTTAGCAATCGCCCAGACAAAACAACAATCATTGGATAGACTCTTTCATTATATATATGAACATACAGATCTTTTATATTTATCCTTTATGCGTAAGGAAATACTAATCAATTACTTACAATATCATGCATTGGATCAATTTCAAACGCTCTCCTTTAACGAGGTTATGAAAGATATTAAGTTTTTTATTCGTTTTTTAAAAAATAATAAAGAAATTAACTGTCATATAGACTTGGACCTTAGCTTGCTTCATGAGGACTTATGGAAATCCATTTTGAAAACAAATTAGGTACAAACCATTTTGACCTCAACAAAGTTAATGTAGAATTACTATTCTGATAAACGTCATATGAAGCCATAGGACATTCATAAAGGTTGAAAGCTTCGCAATCTTGTGAAGAAAATGACAAGGTTGAAAATTTTCGCAATCTCAGAAAAGGAACGGAGCAAGTTCTATAATCATTTCATAAAGATCCATAGTAGCGGTTCCATTATCACAGTCCCTAAATAGTTGACAGCAACTGGTATACTTGGTTGCTGCATAAATTTACTTGGTTTTAAGAGGATGTTCAAAAAGTCCGGTAAAAAGACATAAGCGAATTTCTTCGTTGGCTTGCTTTTCCGCTGCTCATTAACTACATACGTTCCGCTGCTCAAAGGCTACGCCGCCTCGAACTTTCGACGCACAGGACGTGCTAGTGTCGGCGTTGCTGACAGGACGTCAGCGCCTTTAGCCGACGGGTCCTTTTATCCTCCTTTTTGAACGCGCTCCTTAATGAAGTTGGGACCTTCTTAATTCTCCTATCTCCACCCTTGTTTTCTTTGAATTCCATTAGATTAAAATTCCTTTTTAAGTAGCATATTATTTGGATGGATTGAAAATTGCGGTATAGGAACAATAAAGCAATTGGTAAAGAAGGAGAGCGGGCACATGTTCAAGAATCTATTCAAGAAAGGTTCTAAAGAAAACAGGGAAATCATAGCTCCCGTTGCAGGTGAGGTGGTTCCTTTAGCGCAAGTTCCTGATCCTGTTTTTAGCGAAAAAATGATGGGGGACGGGATTGCCATACAACCATCAGATGGAAAAATTGTCTCACCTGTTGATGGAAAAATCATTCTAATTGCAAAAACGAAGCATGCGATTGGTGTGAAAGCGAAAGACGGGGCAGAAATTCTGATCCATGTTGGCTTGGAGACTGTTTCCTTAGAAGGAAAAGGATTTACAATTCTCGTGGAAAATGAGGAAAATGTAGTGGTGGGACAACCTCTTATGGAGGTGGATTGGGATTATATTGGCACCCATGCGAAAAGTAGCGTTACCCCGATTATTATCACGAAAGCGAGTGAAGATGGACCACCGTATCAGCCAATTGGTGAAGGGAGAGCGATTGCAGGGGAAACGGTTATTTTAACCACCGCTGATTTATAAAGTTTGAAAATTTATTTCATGTTGGGCAACTTTTTCCATGGGACCTCTGGTTTTGGATTCGGTACGGGATTTGTTGATTCGTTTTAGTTTCATGCATGACTCCCCTAGAATTTTATCCTAGAATGATTTACACTAAAGGAAAAGCACGATGAGGTGACAACTTGATTTATCAATTTAAAGTACAATTGATTGGATTTCGTCCTCCCATTTGGAGGAGATTACAGGTTGATGCGGATATGACCTTTTCTGATTTTCATCGAGTTTTACAGACGGCATTTGATTGGGAAGATTATCATTTACACACGTATAGGATGACAAGATCTGGGGGTAAAAAAATTGAACCATTTGAAATTGGAACTGTAGATGAGTATGATCTTTTTTCACCTTTATATAAAGAGGAGGAAGCTGTGCTTTCAGACTTCTTTTTGAAGGAGAAGGACCGTGCTGTCTATACCTATGATTTTGGTGATGATTGGAATCATGAAATTGTCTTAGAAAAGGTTTTGGCGCCTGAAAATGGGGTTTCGTATCCTTTATGTGTCAAGGCGATGAGGGAAGCACCAGAAGAAGATAGTCGTGGGATGTATTTGGATGGTGTTTCTCCAGAAGAAACAATGAACACTGCTGATTTGACCCGTTATATTAATGAAGAGTTAGAGCATTTTTTAGAGCCAGAATTCCCTGAACAAAAGGAGCCGGATTTTGATTGGCCCCGTCTTCTAAAGGCTGCAAAGGAATTGAATCAATTAGCTCCATGGAACATACTAGAGAGTGATGATATTTATATTATCGTTGATCCTATTACAGAAGAGCGCTTATTTTGTAGTGTTCTTGGAAAAGCAAGTGAGGTTTATGGTCTCGCTGTTTATATTGGGAAAGAAGGCTTTGAATCCTTACTTCAAATAATGAATCGAAAAACAGAAAGTGAATTTGAACTTTCACAAAAGCAAAGAGCTGTTTTATTATCCTTTGTCAATCGTGATGAGCTAGAAAAAGAGGATTATGAATTAATTAAAGCAGCAGGGATTCCTTTTAGAGGAAAAAACCAGTGGCCAGAATTTCGGAGTTATCTTCCAGGCTATTATCCTTGGATGATTGATCGGGAAGAAGCAAGACTCCTCTTACTCGCAATCGAACAATTTCCCTACTTGTTTCAAGATATAAAAGAAAAGAAACTAATTCCTTCTGGATTACTCGAAGAAGAATGGATAGCTAGGACTCCCCAATTAAGTACAAATGGAGATATAATTTGGAAAACCGACTATGTCACTTCGGCCATTTTAAATTGGGATTTAACAAATAAGGAGGAGTATCCCCTTTACATCTCGGAATTGGATGTAAAAAGAATTTCTAAATACAAAAAGGACAAGTCTGTGGTAGAATTTGATTGCTTTCCAGTCAATATGCCTGTTCAAGAAAAAGCTGGAGATCGCCCTTATTTTCCCAATCTTACGGTTGCGATTGATCAAGAAAGTGGAATGGTCCTGTTTCAGGAAATGCAAAGCGGACAGAATTCTGCAGAACAATGTCAGCTTGCCTTTGTAAAATTTCTGCAAAATCGTCATACCATTCCAACTGAAATTTGGGTATCAGAAACGGTTTATGAGATGCTTTTTCCAATAAAAATTCCTTTTGCTTCCAGTCTTATAGAGGCGGAGGTATTACCAGGGATGCTTGAGTTTAAACATTTGTTAGAACAAATGCAGATGTGAAAATGGAACCGATATCCGGTTCCATTTTCCTTTTAGATAGGCTTCCTTTGCGTAAGATAGGTTTCGATCGCTTTACGGTGACTGCCTACCATTTTATCTGGTAAATGAGAAAGGGGAAAAAAACTCACTTGAAGTGATTCATTATCATGCACATGCGGCTTGCCTTGTTTTATATCCTTTGTCATATAAACAATCGTGACAACAAAAAATTCATCGCCATTCTCCGCCTTTACGAAATAATTTTCCCCAGAAAAAACGGCGATCAATTCTAATTCCCCAATCGTTAAGCCGGTTTCTTCCCACACCTCTCTGTGTGCACATTCCTCAGTTGATTCCGATAATTCCATTAAACCGCCCGGCAACCCCCAAACACCAAATGGATATTTTCGTTGCTGTAAAAGTACCTCATTTTGTCCATTCAGAATAATCACAATTGACCCTGTGAGTATTAATGGCCTATGCCCCACTAATTTTCGTAAATCTTCGACATATCCCATCTTTTTCATTCCTTTCGGACAATAAAACTTCCTTACTCTTATTATATCGCTTTCAGCTTTTATTTTCTTTAGGTGAATGGTTGATTCTTGATTTAGCCAATGAATGGGGCATTTGCTGAGCCCTCAATTGTTTAATTCCCTAAATAGGGTAACGACCACTTGCTTTGCTGAGTCTTGAATTGTTTAAATCCTTGAATGGGGTAACAGCCACTTGCTTCGCTGAGCCCTTAAATCGTTTTATCCCGTGAAGGAGGTGCTTATGGGTAGACTTTATCCGTATCATGATAAATTTAGAAATCGGCTGAATCATATTTCTTGTTTATTTTTCAGAAGCTGTACGGAATTTCTGTAAACGATTTTGCCTTTAATTTGAACTCTTCCGTAATTTCTTTGCTCTCCTTTTATCTTTTCATGGATGAAGGTCACCGCTGTTTTTGCCATTTCTTCGATATTGACTTCTACTGTTGTGAGACCCGGTTCTGTGATTGTGGCAAAAATATCATTATCAAAGCCAACAATAGAGAAATCGGTTGGTATTTGGTAACCCAAACTTTTTAATTTTCCAACCAATAGATGAGCAACTTGATCACAGTTACAGACAAAGGCTGTTGGGAGCCTGCCTTCTGGAAGTTCAATTTCCGTAAGGGTTCCATGCTCATCTCGGTCGCTTAAAATAAAATCTTGCTCTAATTTTATCCCATGCTCTAATAACGATTTGTAATACCCGAGAAAGCGATCTTGGATACTACTTGTTGAGTAAATATTGCCAACAAAAGCGATTTCGCGGTGGCCATTATGAAAGAGATAGTTCGTTATTTCATAAGCACCGTAAAAGTTGTCTGTCGTGACGGCAGCAATGTCGGAATGTTCATCATAAAAATCCATAAAAACAATCGGTAGTTCTATCGTTTTTAACCTTTTTATATATGGCTTATGAATTTGGCCAAGAACGATATAGCCATCAATTTTTTGCTCCATATAAGTCCTAGGCAAGGTCTGATTTTCTTCATCTTTTGTTGATAAAATATGTAAAATGCCATAATAGCCTGCGTCTTCAAGAGCTTTGGAGATAGATTGGTAAAAGTACATATAAAACGATTGTACGACATTCGTATAACGTTCAGGAATAATCACACCAATATTGTGTGAAAGGCCATCTCTAATCGATCTTGCAGCTGTATTAAAACGATAGCCCATTTCCTTAGCAATTTCTTTAATTCTGTCCTTCAGTTCATCACTTACGCCTTCCTTATCATTTAATGCTTTTGATATCGTGACACTACTCACACCAATCTTTTCAGCAATTTCCTTCATGGTTACATTATTTTTCATTTTGCATCCCTTTCCCCTGTTTGGTATACCCTTCTTCAAGCAAATCACAAGTATTTGCTTATATATTTTTTTTGCCAAAAAAAAGCCTTTGTTTATCGATAACTTTATATATTCATAATATCAATGTTTATATTATAGCGTAAATTCCAGTGTTATGAAGAAAAATTAGCATAAAAGTAACTTTGTTATTACTTTTTTGGAGATAGTATATTAAACTGGATATACAAGATTTAAAAAGGGGCATTGGATTGCGAACAAAATAGATTGGGAAATCTCTCACGATTGGGTAAGGGATGAACATTTGAATGAAAATGAATGGATTATCGATTAAGAAAAAGCTGACTGACATGAAATTACAAAATAAATTATTTTTATCTTTTGTTTTGGTCGTTTTTGTTCCTGTTATGATTGTAGGCGCTTTTTTAACGAATGAGCTACGACAATTTGCGCTTGATGATGCTGTGAAACAGGAAACTGAGAATATAGAGAGAGTTAAGAAAAGAACAATCGAAGTGTTAAAAGTTCCTTTATACCTATCTAATAATCTCTTTTTTGATCAACGGTTACAACAAATTGTCAATACGAAATTTGAAACCACTTATGATGTTTTTGCTGCCTACCGAGAGTACAACACATTGAATAATTACCGGAGTACGTATTCTCAAGAGATTCAAACGATTCGATTTTATATGGACAATCCAACCTTGTTAAATAACTGGCAAATCATTCCTGCTACTTCACAAGTGATGAATACTAGCTGGTATAAGAATGCGGCGAATGGGAGGCGATTAGCGAGATGGGTGTATATGGAAGACGAGACAAATCAACAGCAAAAGTATATAAGTTTAGTTCGTAAAATTAACTTTATGGATAGTAATACGTATGGTGTGCTAGTCATAAGTGTGAACACGGATACTCTCAATTTAATTCTATCTCAGGAGTCATCTCCCATGATTTTGATAGATGATCAAAATCATGTAATTGCATCGAATCGACCGGAATACACGACAACACAATTAAAAAAAATAATGGATTTACATTCAACTACAGGGAAGAAAGATGGGACCTATCATGGATTAGTAGATGGGGATGATTCCTATATTTTTATGGATGAAATTGCCGTTGAAGATAGTGTGAATCAATTAAGAGTGGTTTCGATTATTTCTAATCAAGCCATTGTAGAAAATGCCAAACGATTTGGGAAAATGGGATTGCTTGTGGTAACGATTAGTGTTTGCATAGCTTTGTGCTTAATTTATTATTTTTCAAAGTTCCTATCTAACCGCTTATTGAAATTAAGTGAACAGATTAATGAAGTGGGAAGGGGAAATTTTGATACTCCAATTTTAATTGAAGGGGAAGATGAGATTGGTCAGTTGTCCAAGCAACTTCAAATCATGGCTATGAATACAAAGCAGCTTCTCCATGAAGTAGAGGAATCGAATAAACAAAAAAGATTATTAGAAAGGAAACAAAATAAAATCAAGTTTAAAATGATGGCCAGTCAAATTAATCCACATTTTTTGTTTAATGCCCTTGAATCGATTCGAATGAGAGCGAATTTGAATGGACAGAGGGACATCGGAAGAATTGTTCAATTACTAGGCAGATTAATGCGTAATAGTATAGAAGTTGGAACAGGTAAAGTAAGACTTAGTCATGAAATCGAAATAGTGAAATGTTATCTCGAAATCCAAAAGTTCCGCTATGAAGAAAGGGTTCATTATGAATTAGCAGTCGACCCAGGGACAATGGAGCAACAGATACCACCACTTATTATCCAGCCTTTGGTAGAAAATGCCATTATTCATGGTATCGAAAATATCGAGAGCGGTGGTCAAGTTCATGTGAAAACGGAAAGGACAACAGCCGGAATCCTTGTTGAAGTGATCGATAATGGAGTGGGGATTAGTGAAAAGAAAATGGATGAAATCAAAACGATGTTGGATGAGAGGGAAGAAAAAGAAGGAATTCGGATCGGTTTACGCAATGTTCATCAAAGACTACTACTTACATACGAGGGAAATTCTGGCCTAATCATTCACAGTGAACAAGGAATGGGGACGAAGATTTCCTTTTTAATACCTATAGGAGGAGTATAGATGTATAAAGTATTGATTGTGGATGATGAACCAGCAATACGACAAGGATTGGCTACACTTATACCGTGGGAGGAATTTGGGTTTGATCTGGTGAATACGGCGGTAAATGGCAGGGATGCCCTTGAAAAGCATCATCAAATGCCCCCTCATTTAATGATTGTTGATATTAAAATGCCAGGTATGTCAGGTATTGAGCTGATGGAAAAAATTCGGAAAATAGATGAAAAGGTACATTTCTTAATTCTAAGTGGGTACGCTGAATTTGATCATGCAAAAAAAGCGATTGCCTTTGGTGTGGATGGTTATTTGTTAAAACCAGTTGTAGAAGAGGAGTTAATGGAATATTTAACAGAGTTAAAGCCGAAATTGGAACATGAAGAAGAATATTTACGACTGCAAACAAAAATAGAAGGAGAGCATCGAAACAAATTGATTCATGCTGTGTTGATGGGGGATCAGAGCGAGGAAATACAAGCATTTATTATGCATCAACTAGATTGGGATCATTACCAAATTTTATTGATGCAAATCGATGCGAGGCAGGAGAGTAACACAGTCATAAATAAGCTTCAAACTCTATTAAAAAAGATGTTTCCTCCAGAAAGGGGGATCGTATTTTCCTTTAGCCCTTATCTAGGGATCTTGCTCCATGTCGATTTTACCAATAAAACGGTCCTTCATCAAAGCCTGCAAGCTGGGGTGGATAAGGAAAACTTTGACTGGATAGCGGCCCTTTCAGAACCGACCGCTGATATAGAAAATCTGCCAGCTGTTTTCCAAGCTGTTTCAAGCCTATTACAAAACCGGTTTTTCTATGAGGAAAATGAACTGCTAACTAGTGATTCAAAGCCCTTTTTTCGGTTAGAGCAAGAGAAAGAATGGAAACGAGAGAAGATCAATCCTTCTAAGGAAGTCGATAAACTACTATACGCCATTGACATCGGGGATCAGCAATCAATCGAAAGAATTTGCGTCGATATCGCTAAAAAGCTGGTCTATTCAGAAGTTGGAGAAGCTGAGATAAAAAGGAGTTTTATTCATCTCCTTTCTACCGTATTCAATAAGCTTATGTATCAATATAAAGACAAGACTGAAATGTTATCAAGTATATTAATTAGAGTAATGGAGATTGAAAAACGGACCACGATCAAGCAATTATTAACATATGTTCATTCATTAGTCATGGAAGTTGTCGAGCAAATGGATGATGGAAATTCGGATATCATTGTAAAAAAAATGATGAATCTTATTGAACGCCATTATGATAAACATATCAAGCTGGACAGTTTGGCAGAAATACTTAATTATAATCGGGCCTATTTAGGTCAATTGTTCAAAGATTATACAGGGGAGTATTTTAATACGTATCTCGATAAAGTGCGAATTGAAAACGGGAAAAGACTGCTATTACAGGATCTGAAAATCTATCAAGTAGCAGAGCGAGTCGGCTATTCTAATGTCGACTATTTTCACGGAAAGTTTAAAAAATATGTAGGAATGACACCAACTGAATATCGAAAAAGTAAAAAACGTAAGCAAGAGAAAAAAAGGTAGACTCATCACCCTGTCAATGGGATGGTCTACCTTTTTTGGAAAAAACCAGCGAAATTCTGACATTATTATATGAAATGAGTCATAATTTTATAGGTATTTTTACCGAGATCAATAAGTTAAAATAAACTTATCGATAAAGGAGGGGGACTAAATGGAGGCGGCAAAAAAGAAACCGCATCCTTTATTGGATGCAAAAAATAAAAAATTAAAAACACGTAGTTTCTGGAAGACCTTTTTCTCCCAAAAAGTGCTGTATATGATGTCACTTCCTTTTGTTTTATGGGTTTTTGTATTTAATTATCTCCCTGTATGGGGATGGACGATGGCGTTTCAAAATTTCAGGCCGGGAAGAGCTTTTTTTGACCAAGAATGGGTAGGATTAAAGCATTTTATTACCTTGTTTAGTGATGAACGCTTTTATTTAACGCTACGGAATACATTGGCGATGAGTTTACTAAGCTTGACGATTGGCTTTGTTGTTCCGATTATTTTTGCCGTGTTACTAAATGAAGTTCGTCATCGCTTATTTAAACGTACTGTGCAAACGGTTACGTATTTACCCCATTTTGTTTCGTGGGTGGTTGTAGCTGGAATTGTGACCAAAATGTTATCAACAGATGGTGGGGTTGTGAATGATCTCCTTTTACATTTTGCCATCATAGATAAGCCCTTTCAATTTATGGCACATGGGTCATGGTTTTGGGGGATCGTAACAGCAGCAGACTTATGGAAAGAAGTGGGTTGGAACGCGATTATCTTTTTAGCGGCCATTGCCGGTCTTGATTCCCAGCTTTATGAAGCAGCGAAAGTAGATGGGGCTGGCAGGTTAAGACAAATTTGGCATCTCACACTACCAGGCATTCGACCAACCATTTTGGTTGTGTTGATTTTAAATATTGGGCATTTAGTCAGCATTGGATTTGAAAAACAAATGCTATTAGGGAATTCTCTCGTTGTGGATTATTCCGAGGTATTAGAATTATATGCGCTTAATTATGGGATTGGATTAGGGCAATTTTCTTACGGTACCGCGCTTGGAATCTTTAATTCAGTTGTAAGTATCTTCCTATTATTCCTTGCAAACGGTATATTTAAGCGTTATTCAAATCAGAGTGTGATGTAAGGTGGGAGGATGGATGGCAACGAAAAGAGTGTTAAATAAATCAACGTATAAAGATTATCTATTCGATATTTTGAATTATACCTTTCTAATTATTGTAATGATCGTGACGTTATATCCTTTTTTAAACGTGTTGGCGATTTCTTTAAATGAATCAACGGATACGGTTCGAGGCGGTATTTATATATGGCCACGCGAATTTACATTCAATAATTATCTGGAAATAGCAAAATACGATAACTTAATAACTGGTTTTACAAACTCTGTTCTACGAACGGTCATCGGTACTGTTTTCGGCGTTTTTATTCAAGCAATGGTGGCCTTTACGTTAAGCCGAACTGATTTTCAGGGTAGGAGATTTGTTTCAACTGTTATCGTGTTAACCATGTATTTTTCAGGTGGCTTAATTCCAGGTTATATGCTGATCAGAGATTTACATTTAATGAATACTTTTTGGGTGTATATTTTACCTGGTTTGGTTAGTGCCTTTAATATTATCATTATCCGCTCCTTTATGGATGGTTTGCCGTTTTCACTACAAGAATCGGCGAAAATGGATGGTGCCAATGATTTTACTATTTTTTACAAGATTATCTTACCGCTTTGTAAACCGGTGCTTGCCACAATTGCCTTATTTGTTGCGGTTGGACAATGGAATAACTGGTTTGATAATTACCTGTATAACAGTATGAATGAAAACTTAACTACGTTACAGTATGAGCTGATGAAGATTCTGGAAAACACGACAATGGGTGGGAACGTGGATGCGAATCAGATGCGTCCAAACGCCGCACAACAAGCTCAGATGGTATCCCCAGAATCGATTAAAATGGCGATTACAATGGTAACAGTTATTCCGATTGTTTTAGTTTATCCATTTCTACAAAAATACTTTATTCAAGGTATGACTTTAGGAGCAGTAAAGCAATAATCATTTTGGTAAAAACAGGATGACCTGACCTGTCTATACAATATATATTAAAGGGGAGAAAAAGGGATGAGATCTTTCAAAAAGATTTTTAGTTTGGTTTTTATCGCTGCTTTAATGGTTTTTACGGCAGCATGTTCAAATTCTGAGAAAGGAGCTTCAGGAAAAGAAGATAGCTCATCCGGGGATGATGACAAATCGATTACCCTAACTGTGTTTGATTCCGATGCGAATGCAGATTGGGAAAAAATGGAGAGTCCCATTGGCCAAAAGATTAAAGAAGATACTGGGGTAACACTGAAGCCTGAATTTGATATTGATGGAGGACAACAAAAAATCGCTCTCATGGCAGCTAGTGGAGAATATCCTGATATGATTTTACCGAAGGGTGAAGCTGGAACATTGGTCGATGCTGGTGCATTAATCGATCTTACCGAACTTATTGAAGAGCATGCACCAAATCTAAAGAAAATGATTGGCGATAATATGAATCGATTAAAATGGAGTAAGGATGATCCATCCATTTATATTATTCCAAATGCCGCAGTTGATAATCAAGCGATGTATCCTGGTTACGGGGCACTTGTTCAACATGCGGTTGTAAAAGAATTAGGCTATCCTGAAATGAGAACACTCGAAGATTTGGAAAATGTGCTTCGTGAATATTACAAAAAACATCCTGAAATCGATGGACAACCAACAATCCCACTGACACTACAAACGGATGGTTGGCGGTTCCAAGCTGCAACTCTAAATAGCGGATTTATGATGACGGGTGCTGGGGATGATGGTGAATATTATGTAGATCCAGACACCTATGAAGCAACACTACATTATCGTCGTCCCATTGAAAAGGAAGTGTTCCGTTGGTATAACCATATGAATGACGAAGGATTACTAGATCCAGAATCTTTTGTACAAAAAGATGAACAATTTTTATCCAAACTTTCTACAGGTCGAGCATTAGCAACGATTGCTCCAGACTATATGGTAGGAGAAGCGCAAAATGCTCTACGTGATGCAGGTAAATTTGATAGAATGTATGGAATGTATCCCATCACATTGAGTGAAGAATATAAATCCCATGTTTACCAAAGTCCTGGTTTCCAAGCCGGTTGGGGAATTGGTATTACCGTCGATTGTGAGGACCCTGTTCGTGCGATTAAATTCCTCGATTATCTAGTATCAGAAGAAACACAAGTCATGTTGAACTGGGGTCTTGAAGGGGAACATTATGAGATTGTAGATGGAAAACGTGTCATTCCGGAAGATGTATGGGAGTATCGTAATAATAATAAAGACTTTGCCAAGGAAACAGGAATTGGCTATAACTTCCAACGTTTCGCACCACGCTATGGTGATGGTGTTTTAGACTCAACAGGACAAACCTATACAGTAGCTACGCGTGAACAACAAATCGAAAGTCAAACAGATGTAGAAAAAGAAGTATTAAAAGCTTATGGTGTTGAATTATGGAAAGATCTATATCCACAAATGGATGAGTTTGAAGTTAAACCTTGGGGGGCTGCTTACAATATCCCGATTCCAGGCGGTTCTGCTCTTGAAGTGAAGAATCAAAGAATGTTAGATATCACGTTCAAACGTATCCCCGAGGCTATTCTTGCAGATCCTGATGACTATGATAAGGTATGGGATACATTTATGAAGGATCTAGATAAAGCAGGGGTCGAGGATGCCGAAAAAGAATTTACAAAAATTATCCAAGATACAGTTGAATTGTGGAGTAAATAAGAGATACACTCAGAGGAGGGGTCCAGTTTTAATGGACCCCTTTCCACAATTTTACAAACAACGAAGAATGATGGGGGATCTTTATGGCAATGAAAAAGTTGGTTTTAAGTAAATGGAAGTTTAAGCAGAGTGATCGCCAGGACTGGTTACCAGCGAAAGTTCCTGGTTGTGTTCATACGGATTTATTAAGGAATAAGCAAATCCCCGATCCTTTTTACGGAAAAAATGAGGTGGACTCGCAATGGATTGACAAGCAGGATTGGGAATATCAAACGAGCTTTAATCTACCAGAAGAGGTGTTTGGTCAATCGAATATTGAGCTTGTTTTCGATGGCTTAGATACATATGCCGAGGTCTATTTAAATGAAGAACATCTTCTATCAGCCAATAATATGTTCCGTTCTTGGAAAGTTAATATTAAGTCATTTGTCAGAAAGGAAAACAATCGTTTACAGATTTATTTCCGTTCTCCTATCCAGGAAGATCTCGTTAAATTGGAAAAACTAGGGTATGATTTACCGGCATCAAATGACCATTCAGAAGATGGAGGACTCGGGGATAAAAAGGTTAGTGTTTTTGCTCGAAAGGCCCCCTATCATTATGGTTGGGATTGGGGTCCGAGATTTGTGACAAGTGGTATTTGGAAAGAAGTTCGAATTGAGAGTTGGTCAGAGCTAAGGATTGCAGATCTCTTCATTCAGCAAAAAAAGGTGGATGCGGAGAAGGCTGTACTAACAGCTGTCATAGATATTCAATCGGATCAGCAATGGAATGGAAAATTAAAGCTTACATCTGAGGATTTGCAACTTGATCAAAGTCTAGAATTACAAGCCGGAAAAAATGTGATTGAGGTCGATTTTTCGATTGAACATCCAAAGCTTTGGTGGAGTCGAGGACTTGGGGAGCAAAATTTCTATTCATTCACTGCAAGTTTAATAGAGAAAGAAAAAGTTGTTACAGAGAAATCCATTAGAACAGGTTTACGATCGATTCGATTAGTGAGGGATAAAGATTCATTAGGAACAAGTTTTTATATAGAACTTAATGGTGTGCCTGTGTTTGCAAAGGGTGCTAACCATATTCCAAATGATAGCTTTGAAACAGAGGTCACCTATGAACGGTATCGCCATGAGATTGCAAGTGCTGCGGAAGCGAATATGAATATGCTTCGAGTATGGGGCGGCGGGATCTATGAATATGAAGATTTCTACCATTTATGTGATGAATATGGGATTCTCGTTTGGCAGGATTTTATGTTTGCTTGTAGCATGTACCCTGGTGACGAAGCCTTTCTAGACAATGTTCGAGCAGAGGCAGAGGAGAATGTGAAGCGTCTGAGAAATCACCCTTCTATCGCTTTATGGTGTGGGAATAATGAAATCGATGCAGCTTGGGCCCATTACGATGAAAAGATAGGCTGGGGTTGGAAACAACAATACACTCCTGAAATTCGCGAGGAAATCTGGAGTCACTATGAAGCCATTTTCCATCGTGTTCTTCCTGAAGTGATAGAAGCATATGCACCTGGCGCAGCATATTGGCCATCCTCGCCAATGAATGATTTATCGGGAACCGCAAGCCAGCATTCTAGAAGTACTTCTACAGGCGGTGATATTCATTATTGGGATGTTTGGCATGGATTAAAGCCTTTAGAAGACTATAAACAGTATATTGGCCGGTTTATGAGTGAGTACGGCTTTCAGTCATTTCCAGAATTGAAAACCGTGCAGACATATGCGGAAGAGAAAGATATGGCATTAGAATCAGATGTTATGCTTCACCATCAAAAAAATGATGCAGGCAATCGCCTCATAAAAGAGTATATGGAGATGTATTTTAAAGAACCGCAGGATTTTCCGTCCTTTTTATATATGAGTCATATTTTGCAAGCGGAAGCGATGAAGATGGCGATTGAAGCGCATCGCATGAAGAAACCGTATTGTATGGGCACCTTGTTTTGGCAAATGAATGATTGTTGGCCCGTTGCTTCATGGGCAAGTATGGATTATTACGGACGCTGGAAGGCCGTGCAATATATCGCAAAAAGAAGCTATCAAGATGTCGCTGTGATGATCAATGGAGCAGAGAAAACGGTGGAAGTTCATCTAATTTCCGATATTCTTTCAGAAGTATTAGGTACGCTGACGATTCAGCTATTTGATTTTAAAGGAAATTGCTTATATAAAACGACGAAAGATGTAATCTTAAAAGCTAATGCAGCCCAAACTGAAGCAACTCTACAAGCAGAGGAATTATTAAAAGGGCTTGATGCTAACAAGGTCGTCTTATGTGCAACACTCGAGTCGGAAGGACAGATCATCGATCAGAAGGAATATTATTTTAAACGGATGAAAGAGATTGACCTTTCTCAACCAACAATTACTATAGAAGAAGTAGAGGAAAGTAATGGCACAGAATTTATATTGAATACAGATTTCCTTGCCAAGAATGTTTGGCTTGATGTCGATCAAGAGGGGATTTTCAATGATAATTATTTTGATTTAATTCCAGGTATTCCGAAAAAAGTAAGCTTTTTTGCCCGTTCCAATCAAGATCAACCATTTGTACTGGCCAGTCCTCGTAAAATTATTGTGCAATCAATGGTTGATTTCATTAAACAAGATTAATCCGGCTGAGGTAAGTTTCAGTGAATGCGGGTAGGAATGGAAGAGGCTAACATAATTAAAATAGGAATGAAATTTATAAATTGTTTTTCATAATTCACTCCAAAAAGGGAAAACTATTTATACGACTCAACGACTTGGAGGGGTTTTATGAATAAACAATTTGCACTCATATTCTTAACCTTTGTTGTCTGTTTCTCCTTTTCCATACCAAGTATTGCCGCTGAAAAAGGGAAGGCTATACTGGAATATAAGCATGATGTGACGGGGGACGGAAAACCGGATGAAATTATGGTATATGGGATTCCGTTTAAAGGAGGTTCTCCTTATTACCAAAAAGTCTGGGCAGAGATCATCACCTCTGAAGGTCAAAAGCTGAAAATTGATTATGAGGGCGGCTATGAACCCAAGCTCGATTTTGCGGATTTGAATCATGATGGTGTGAAGGATATTTTATATTCCAGTGCGACTGGAGGAAGTGGTGGCATTTATAATTACGCCTTGCATACAGCCAAAGGGGGAAAGGTAAAAGAAATTCCTCTTCCAACTCCGCTCGCTATTCAAGGATATTTTGACCAAGATTTTGTTGCTGTCATTAAAATTCCAGGTATGAAGAATGCCATTACTCTTGATTTATGGAGCAGAAGAAAGGATTATATCTCGACGGGTCTATACCAGAAAAATGGACAGCTTAATGAACCAACCGAATTAATGATTGATCCTATTGCCTTTTTTGAAGTCATTAAAATCAAGGATAAAGAAGGTTTTGGCCTTAAAGGATATCGGCAAATCAGTGGTGCCTACCATGCAGATCAACTTGGGGTCGTTGAAACAGAATGGTATTTTGAAAATGGAGAGTGGCATCCCGTTCATATCGAATGGAAAGCAACTGATTATAAAAAGAAAGAGAAGAAAAACCGTTGAAATTTTTTCGACGGTTTTTAAGCTTACTAGGCCCAATAAGTGAAGCCATAAAAATTCAGTTGCCAGGGACGAGCAGTCCATGACGCCCGAAGAGTGAGGAAAAAGGGAAAAACGGTCGCCAAGGGGCGTTCATGACGCCCGAAGAGTGAAGAAGATAGGGAAAACGGTCGTCAAGAGGCGTTTATGACGCCCGAAGAGTGAGAGAAACCGGAAAAACGGTCGTCAAGGATCTCAAAGGGTCTGAAAAAATCAAAATTCAACGAAAAAAGAAGCTAATTCCCTACATATATAGGTCGCTAGCTTCTTTTTTCTAACAGCCTAAGCTTCCACGGAAACTCAACTTTCAACTAAGTCTATGGAACAAGGCTTTTTTAGATCCGTAATTTATACACCAACATTCCTAATTATTTCCGTAAATCCAGCCATTGAATTTCCTCTTCGGTTAGCCGGATATCAGCAGCTTCGCGACAGGAAACCATTTCCTGCTTATTCTGTGGTCCGATGATGGCTGCAGTTGGAAAGGCTTGATTCAAGACATAGGCAAGACTTATTTGGATCGTTTCAACGCCTTTTTCTTTGGCTAATTGTTCGGCACGTCGATAACGCTCCCAGTTTTCGTCATTATAAAAAACCCGAACCAAATCTTCATTCGAACGATCCTCTGGTGTGAACCGACCAGTGAAAAATCCACGTGCCTGTGAGGACCAAGAGAAAAGCGGCATCTGACTATTTTCATGCCAAGTCATGATGTCATCATCCACAGAAATACAGCCAGCCCAGTATGGTTCCTTCGCTTTCGCTAGACTAAGATTAGGACTACTAAAACTAAAGCCAATTAAACCATGTTTTTCAGCATAATCATTCGCTTCTTGCAATCGTTCTGCTGACCAATTGGAACCACCAAAAGCACCAATTCGACCTGCCTCTACATGGGCATTCAAAATTTCAAGTATTTCCCCCACTGGAACATTTGGATCATCCCGATGGAGAGCATACAGTTCCACATAATCTGTACGCAATCTTTCTAAGCTAATGTTTAATTCTTTATCAATCGCCTGTTTATTAACTTGTGGCCCCTTCGCATTGGGATGTCCGCCTTTCGTTAAAATAATCACATCATCTCGACGTTTATTTTCTTCCATCCAAATGCCAATCGCCTCTTCGCTTTTTCCGCCAGCATAAATAAAAGCAGTGTCAATCGTATTACCGCCAATCTCGAGATAATTATTCAGTACCTCAGTAACAAGATCTATTTTATCCGGAGCAAAATAATCTGAACCCATAACAAGACTCGATACTTGTTTATCCATTCCTTTTACACGAATACTTTTCATACATGTGCCTCCATTTTTGTTCAATTGCTTTTCGGCTGAATTCAATGCTGCTTTCACAGCTCCCATTCCGCTATAAGATTTCCGTTAAATTTCTTTGAATCGTTTCGATTTTGTCGTCTAAGAAGTAGGGTGTAAACGGCGCCAATTTCTTGTTGCTTAGAAATGTATAAAATTCTAGCTTGTGGATAAATGGTTTTCAAACTTGCAGTTCCCAATCCTCAACGTAATTTTTCCAAAGCTCCAACTCCTTTGCTATTTTTCATGATTAGTATAGCACATCATGTAAGCAGTAACAGTAGATAAATAAGATTATCAAAAAACTATTTTCACTTAGTTGCTTCTTAGTGTAAAGTTTGTCGGAATTTTGCTAAGTACTGTCCACAAAGGACGTGTTTATATGGATTTAAATCAGATGGATCCCGATAATAGTTTGAATAAGTCTGTTAAACCAGATTCCTTCATCGGTTTGCATTCTTATGATGATTTCCTGAAACTGGTGGATAGAAAGGGAAAAGCCTTACGATTAAGCGAAAAAGTTTATCTTATTTACGTTCAGCTAGATCAATTCACGCAGATTCAGGATATCCTCGGAAGCCAATACGCCGAGCTCGTATTAAAAACCATGAGACAACGCTTGCAAAAGGTCATTAAAAGATTAGGATTTGCTTCCTATAATGGCGGGGGATTTTTTTGTCTCTGTCTATTAGATAAGCTGCTAGAAAAAAACATTCATAAAGTAATGGAGGAAATAACTCGAACTCTGGTATCACCAATATATATTCAAGATCAGAAAGTTTATTCCACTTACAGTTATGGAATAAGCTGCTATCCTGAACATGGGGAAAAGGCAAAGGATTGCATGCAAAAAGCAAAGATTGCTTTAAATAGGGAGAAGAATAAGATTATTCGTGATTAAAGCGAATTACAGTCATGAGACGGATCATGAAATGCGAGAAGACTTTTTTACAAGGTAAGAAAGCATAAAAATTGGCTAATGTTTGGATCTAGCTCCAGCGCCTAGCCCCGAGAGGCTCGCAGGATGCGAGTCCATCGGCGTTGCCACAGGACGTGGCGACCTTAGCCGATGTTCCACTAAATAACCTGAGACAATAAAAGTCAAGACCGGACTTTTCTTGTCTCAGAACATTTGCTTGTCGGGGCTGAACAAGGCGCTTGCGCTTTTCTTACGGAACTTGAGAAAAGGACTGGAACAAAAGCAATTCGAGCTAATTACCAACCTCAAGTTGATTCAGTTACGGGGAGAATTACGGGTTTGGAAGGATTAATTCGGTGGAATCACCCAGACAAGGGAATCATACTGCCGGGTTCATTTATAAAGCTTGCAGAGTCGACGGGTCTGATTCTTTCGATTGAGGAATGGGTTATGGAACAAGCGTTTATACAATTAGAGAATTGGCGGAAACAGGGCCAAGAATCACGAACCATCTCTAATAATATTTCGTCCATCCATTTTTTACATCCATCTTTCTTACAGTTTCTGATCTTGCCAAATTGTTGAAATTAAATGTTGTGTGTAAAGGGGTCGAAACAAAAGAACAATGGATAATATTACAACAAATCGGGTGTCCTGTTTTACAAGGATATTATTTTTCTAAACCAATGCGTTATCAAGAGGTTCAGCATTGGTGTAAAAAAACAGAGTCTACATCACATCCGTCTGAATAAAGATCAGACGGACATGTCGTTTTACTTGATTCCCGAAGCCATGTTCTTAAATTGATTCATCAATTTGTTGCGAGATTTCTCATTCCTGAGTAGATAAGCGGCACCAAGGGCAACAGTAGCTATAATCGCTTTACCTTTCATGAAGGTCTCTCCTTTATAATGAATTTTCCTTCCTTCTTGGTATACCCCTTATCCAATAAATTAATCAACCATCAGTTAAAAAGATTCTGTTTGACTCGGGAATGATGGGGGAAATGCAATATTCATCGATAAATTTGACATTTCCCGGGAAATTTTAGCATGATCTGACAAACGTTTTTACCAATAAAAACCGCCATAGGGGTAAATAGGATAGATTGGATAAGGATAAGGATAAGGGCGCAATAAAGAACCTGCTGCTAACCCACCTAAAAATCCACCTAGCAGGGGAGCGCCATATCCAAACGGTCGTCCAATCCATGGCCTATATCCAAACGGTCTACCAAATCCAAAAGGACGGCCAATTAATCGATGATCGTGATCCATGTTACTAGGATAAGAATGAAAATTCGGTTGATATTCAACTTGATTCATACGGGTTACCTCCTGTACTTTTGTTCTTTTTTAAGCCATAAATGAAGTTGAGGGAGTTTGCGACATCTCTAACAAAAATTCACTCATCTTCCTTTGCATCTTATGCTGAACTAGTGTAAAAAGAGCAGCCTCATATGTAAAATAGGCAAATGCCATGCATTCTAGTAAAGATGATCTATAAACAAAAAGGAATTTATGCCGATATTAGCAATAAAGTGAAACTACATTCAATGGGGTGGGCTTTCATCCCCCACTGAATGGGAGTCGATCCGGGATAAATAGACAATAGAGAGAAAGGAAGTAAAGCGATGTCAGGACAAATAGGGACAGGCCTTTCAGCCGCTTCTAATGGAATGATGGCAGGAAAAATGGAAGAAATACAAATGCCGAATGGAAAAATGTTAGAAAAGGTCCGTCCAGAGAATAACCCAACAACTGTGGATACACCATTTACAAAAGCAGATGTAAGCAAGGTCCTGAATGGAATGAACCAATTTTTAAAAGCATCTACGCAAACCCATTTGAAATTTGAATTTCATGATCAATTAAATGAGTATTATGTCACCTTAGTTGATGAAACCACGAATGAAGTAGTAAGAGAAATTCCACCAAAGAAAATACTCGACATGTTTGCAGCAATGACAGAGTATTTGGGATTAATGGTAGATAAAAAAATATAATGGTTGGATGAGGTGAGATGGATGAGAATTGCCGGTTTGGCAAGTGGAATGGATATTGACCAAATGGTGAAAGATTTAATGAGAGCAGAACGCATGCCACTAGATAAATTAAAACAAAAAAAACAAATTTTGGAATGGCAGAGAGATGATTACCGAGCTCTAAATACAAAATTGCTTACTTTTAGAGATAAACTCGCCCAATTAAAATTGACCGCAAACTATCGAGCAAGAACAGTCTCTTCTTCCAATGAGCAATATGTCACAGCCACTGTATCAAGTGGAGCCGCACAGGCATCGTATTCGATTTCGGAAGTGGAGCAACTAGCGACAGCGGCGACGATGGTGAACACTGGGGAAATATCTATAAATGCTACAGCAGGTATTAAGGATCAACTAGGCGAGCAGTTTGAATGGAAAACAGGAGTTGTAGAGTCGCAAACGTTAAATGTCGGAGATTCGATTGATGATTTGAAAATTGATCTTAAAGGAAGCACTTTTCCTGAAAATGAAAGTGAAATTAATATCAAGGTGAATGGACGTGCTATCACTGCAAGAATTTCCGATTCAGATGAGCCGGATGAAAATGAGGTAATCGTAAGAACAAATGGCACCCTTGATTTTGGTTCAAACGTAAAGCCCGTAAAAGGCAATGTTATCAAAGTCGATTATGTTGTAGATAGTAAAATAAATACATTAGAAGTTGGAGAAGATCCTATCACGAATTGGAGCTTGGGGAAAGGGTCTTTAATAAAAGATATAGATGTAAATGGGGACAAGTATATTATTCAACAAGATGAATATGGAAACAATATACTTATTAATGAAGATGATCCCACAAAGATACTTGGGCATATCAATTTGGACACCGGAGTTATTACTTTTAATCAAGCATTTGAATTTGAGGAAGGTACTGAAATAAAAGCCACCTTTACTCAAAACTATGCGACTTTTGGCATTAACACCCATACTTCAAAAGGAGCAGTGAACGAAACCTTCTTCATCACTGGCACGGATACTCTAAACAGTGTTATTCGCAAAGTCAATGAATCCTCGGCAGGCGTGACAATGGTTTATGATTCTTTCACCGATCGAGTGACATTGACACGAAAGGAAACGGGGAAATTTGGTGAGGAAGAGAAGGATATTGAAGTATCAGGGAAATTTATGGAAGATATTTTGAAGTTTAAGGGTTCAAATTTAGATGATGGTCAAAACGCCAAGTTTACCATCAACGGATTAACGACTGAACGCAGCTCCAACACCTTCGACATGAGCGGTGTAACGATTACCTTAAAGCAAACATTCAATCCTGAGAGTGGTCAACAACCAACAACCATCTCAGTCGGAAATGATTCTGAGCAAGTTTTTGAAAATATTAAGGAATTTGTGAACCAATACAATGAGTTAATTAAAGAAATCGGCGATAAGTTAAATGAGGAACGCTTCCGTGACTATAAACCACTTACGGATGATGAGCGTGAAGAGCTTTCAGACAAACAACAAGAAAAATGGGAAGAAATGGCACGCAGTGGTCTGCTAAAAGGGGATATGGTTTTATCCGGTGTTTTATCCAGCATGCGTATGGATATGTACAGCACCGTTGAAACCAATGGGGTTTTTAAACAATTAGCTAGTATCGGTATTAAAACGACGGCCAATTATCTAGAAGGCGGGAAACTGGAGATTGATGAAACGATATTGAAAGCCGCTTTAGAAGAGGATCCAGATTCTATTGAAAATCTATTCCGTGGCAATGATTCTCAAGCTGGAAAAGGAATCATTCATAAGCTTTATGATACAGTCGATGCTTCCATGAAAAAGTTGCAGGAAAAAGCCGGGCGTGCAACATCCACCAATCAACAGTTCACACTTGGACGGGAATTGATCAATGTGGATAAAAGTATTGATCGTTTTGAGGAAAAACTTAAGATGACGGAGAACCGTTATTGGCGCCAATTTACTGCGATGGAAAAAGCGATCCAGCGTGCCAATGAACAATCAATGTATCTCATGCAACAATTTGGCGGTTTTTAGACCTCTTTCCATTCAAATATTTGCTAAATTAGAGGAGTGAAAAAAATGGCGAGTGCGAATCCCTATCAGACCTATCAAAAAAACTCAGTCACAACAGCGGCTCCGGGCGAGTTGACCTTAATGCTTTATAACGGCTGTCTGAAATTTATTTATTTTGCTAAAGATGCCATGGGAAAAAATAATATCGAAGTAAAGAATACGAACATCCAAAAGGCACAAAATATTATTAATGAGCTTATGGTCACTTTAAATATGGAATTGGATCTTTCCAGAAGCATGATGTCTCTCTATGAATACGCCTACCGTCGTTTAATTGAAGCCAATATAAAGAATAATCTCGAAGCCCTTATAGAAGTAGAGGAAATAATCAAAGAATTTCGCGACACGTGGAAACAAGCGATCCAATTGAATCGTCAGCATCAACATGTATCAGGAAGTAGTGGCATTTAATGAACAATGTCAAGAAATGTTTAGCCCTTACAGAACAAATTATTGTGTTAGTGAAAATAACAAACGATGATCAACGTGAACCCATCATTGAAAGAATTGAAGATCTGTTAAGCCAACGTTCGGCTCTTTTCGCAGAGCTTCGGGCCCCTTATACAATGGAAGAACAAAAAATGGGAAAAGAATTACTCGCGCTTGACCAAGAAATGAATGCCGCTTTAAACCATTTTCTAAAAACGATCCAAACAGATATGCAAACTTTAGAACGGAAAAAGAAGTCTGCTGCACATTACTCAAATCCCTATGCAGCAACGGATGGGCTAGATGGTATGTTTTACGATAGACGGCAATAACCCAGGCTTGCATCGCGAGTAATACTTCTTCCACTCCTTCTAGTCAGATTGACCGTTAATCGGTCATTCTGAAGAACTAATTGTTAAAAATATCACAAAATCGACATATTTTTTATATGATCAAGCAGGATTTTATAGGTGTATGTAGAAGTATATATACATAGCATTAATTGAAGGAGGAGTTAATATGCTAAAATACAATATCCGCGGTGAGAACATCAATGTTACGGATGCTATACGTGACTATATTGAGAAGAAAGTAGGTAAGCTGGAAAGATATTTTAATGAAACTCCTGAAGCAAATGCACATATTAATTTAAAAGTAAATCCTAATAAAAAAGCAAAAGTTGAAATTACAATTCCGCTTCCGCAATTAGTTCTTCGTGCTGAAGAAGTCCATGAAGATATGTATGCGGCTGTTGATTTGATTGTTGATAAATTGGAGCGGCAAATTCGTAAGCATAAAACAAAAGTAAATCGTAAATTCAGAGATCAAGGTAGTGCGAAGGAATTTTTCAAAATGAATGGGAATGATCTTCCGAAAAATGAAGAAGAAGATGAATTTCAAATTGTCCGTACAAAACACTTTAATCTAAAACCAATGGACAGTGAAGAAGCTGTATTGCAAATGAATATGCTTGGGCATAACTTCTTTATTTTTACCGATGCTGAGACAGATGGTACAAATATTGTATATCGCCGTAAAGATGGAAAATATGGGTTGATTGAGACGAACTAAGCATGATTTATATGGAGCACGCTGCCTATAGGTAGCGTGCTTTTATCAATGCTTATCTTTTCGAATACCTCATTTTTTGGTATCCTTAAAGAAATCTTTCTAACGTTTAGAAATGGAACGGGGCTTACAGGATGTGGAGTAGAACGACGTAGCGATTGCTGTTGCGACCTTAGCCGTTCATCCCATTCCTAAGCGCTTGCGTTTTTCTAAAGGATGGTGATGTTTGATGAAACAATTCCACTTATTTATTGCCTTTTTTCGTTCGGGCATTCTTGGATTTGGCGGAGGGCCATCAGCCATTCCTCTTGTACAACATGAAGTCGTACGTGTTTATAAATGGATGAGTGATGATGAATTTGCGGATGTGCTTGCGCTTGCTAATGCACTGCCAGGACCGATTAACACAAAAATGGCTGGATATATCGGCTGGCGCATCGGTGGTTTTATCGGGATGATGAATGCTCTTTTTGCTACAGTCGTGCCAACCGTTGTGATGATGGTTGTCTTTCTATTTTTATTAAGTGCGTATAAAGATAAGCCATGGGTAGCGGGAATGTCACAGGCTGTGCTCCCAGTTGCAGGAGTTTTGATGGGAATGCTTACTTGGGAATTCATCGCAAAATCAAAACGATCACTCGGTTGGCTCGGAACCATTCTACTCCTTGTGGGAAGCCTTATAGTGATGCAATCATTAGGCGTTCATCCGGCGATTGTGGTTGCAGTGTTATTAGCTACCGCTCTGTTATCGAAGAAAAAGCAGCAATCTCTCAAAAGAAATGCGGAGGATAAAAGTTTATCATGATTTATTGGAAAATTTTCATCGCTTTTTTTATTCCTGGTATACTTGGTTATGGTGGGGGGCCATCTTCTATTCCATTGATTGAACATGAGGTAGTCGATCGCTATCATTGGTTGTCCGTGCATGAATTTAGCGAAATGTTGGCTTTGGGAAACGCACTGCCAGGACCGATTGCTACTAAAATGGCGGGCTATATTGGCTATCAACAGGGAGGATTGTTGGGATCCTTTATTGCTTTATTCGCAACTGTTGCTCCCTCCTTAATTTTAATGCTTCCCTTATTGGGTCTTCTTTTAAAACATAAGGATTCTCCTAAAGTAAAGAGGATGACACAATTGGTACGTCCTACAATAGCTGTCCTTTTAGGTGTTATGACCTTCGACTTTTTTGCTAGTTCTGTCGAAGGTTCTGGTTATTTTCATACGATGATTATTGGTCTTATTAGTTTGCTTTTACTGAAGAAATGGAAAGTGCATCCGGCATTTGTCATAGCAGGCGCCCTTGTATATGGAGCTATTTTTCTCTAAATTCTCCTCTTGCTTTCCCGTTTGTTGTCAGGGAAATCTGATAGTGTTATGATAGATAATTAGGTAAAAGGTTTTACTTTAACAAATAATTCCAATACCAATGAATGAAATATCTATAGACTTTTGAAAAGTTTTTACTTTAAATAGATAGGGGAGCGTTTGAATATGGTAGCTTTTCTTAATAAAATATTTGATCCCAATAAACGTGATCTTAAACGATTAGAAAAAATGGCTGAGAAAATTGATCAACTGGCACCAGATATGGAAAAATTGTCAGATGAAGAACTTCGCAATAAAACGGATGAATTTAAAGAAAGATACCAAAAGGGTGAATCTTTAGACCATCTATTAGATGAGGCATTTGCTGTTGTCCGAGAAGGCTCCCGTCGTGTGCTTGGCCTTTACCCATATCCTGTTCAACTTATGGGAGGCGTTGCTCTCCATGAAGGAAATATAGCAGAAATGAAAACAGGTGAAGGGAAAACCTTAACAGCGACAATGCCTGTTTATTTAAATGCTCTTACAGGAAAAGGCGTACATGTTGTTACGGTCAACGAATATTTGGCCAGTCGGGATGCGACAGAGATGGGAGAACTCTATCAATTTCTTGGTTTAACGGTCGGACTTAATTTAAACAGTATGTCAAAAGAAGAGAAAAAAGAGGCCTATGCCGCAGATATTACGTATGGAACGAATAATGAGTTTGGCTTCGACTATCTTCGTGACAATATGGTGTTGTATTTGGAACAAAAAGTACAACGTCCCCTTCATTTTGCGGTCATTGATGAGGTTGACTCTATTCTTATTGATGAAGCGCGGACTCCTTTGATCATTTCGGGGCAAGCACAGAAATCAACACAATTATATTTACAAGCAAATGCATTTGCCGGTATGTTAAAAAAAGAAGATGATTACACGTATGATGAAAAAACAAAAGGTGTTCAATTAACGGAAGAAGGAATTAATAAAGCAGAAAGATTCTTTAAAATTGATAATTTATTCGATCTTTCTCATGTTGTGCTTAATCATCATATTAACCAAGCTTTGAAAGCCCATGTTAGCATGCATGCAGATGTTGATTATGTTGTCCAAGAAGGCGAAATTGTCATTGTCGACCAATTCACAGGTCGTTTGATGAAGGGAAGACGTTTTAGTGATGGACTCCACCAAGCGATTGAGGCAAAAGAAGGCGTCGAAATCCAAAGTGAATCGATGACCATGGCAACGATTACCTTCCAAAACTATTTTCGGATGTATGAAAAGTTAGCAGGAATGACAGGAACGGCTAAAACGGAGGAAGAGGAATTCCGTAATATTTACAATATGAGAGTTATTTCTATTCCGACAAATTTGCCTATTATCCGGGAGGATCGTTCGGACTTAATCTACGCTTCAATGGAAGGGAAATTTCGTGCGGTGACCGAGGACATTTATGAACGTCATCAAGCCGGGCAGCCGATACTTGTTGGGACGGTTGCAATTGAAACATCGGAACTTGTCTCTTCTCTTTTAACCAAAAAAGGTGTTAAACATAATGTCTTAAATGCGAAAAACCATGGGAGAGAAGCGGAAATTATTGCAGAAGCTGGGCAGAAGGGCGCTGTCACGATTGCGACAAATATGGCTGGACGCGGAACCGATATAAAACTTGGGGAAGGCGTAAAAGAGCTTGGCGGATTAGCGGTCATTGGAACAGAACGCCATGAATCGCGCCGGATTGATAATCAGCTCCGAGGACGTTCTGGTCGTCAAGGAGATCCTGGAGTAACCCAATTTTATCTTTCAATGGAAGATGAGCTTATGCGTCGATTTGGCTCTGAAAATATGAAATCGATGATGGAAAAATTAGGAATGGATGATACACAGCCAATCCAAAGTAAAATGGTTACCAAGGCAGTCGAGTCTGCGCAAAAACGTGTGGAAGGTAATAACTTTGATGCCCGGAAACAATTACTTCAGTATGATGATGTCCTTCGCCAACAAAGGGAAATCATTTATCAACAACGCGATGATGTGATGAGTTCAGAGAATTTACGTGATATTATCGAAAAAATGATTCAATCTGTCATAGATCGGGCAGTGGCTAGACATACAGCTGAACAGGAAGAAGAGGAATGGAATTTACAGGGATTACTTGATTATTTGAATGCCAATGTTCTAACTGAAGGGGATCTGACTGTTGCTGACTTGCAAAGAAGAGAACCGGAAGAGATGAAAGAATTAATCTTTGATAAAGTGAAACAACATTATGATGAAAAAGAGGAACTTTTAACACCAGAACAAATGCGTGAATTTGAAAAAGTGATTTTACTGCGTTCTGTTGATACAAAATGGATTGACCATATTGATGCAATGGATCAGCTTCGTCAAGGGATACATTTGCGTGCCTATGGACAAATTGACCCGCTAAGAGAGTATCAAAGTGAAGGCTTCGTTATGTTTGAAAACATGATTGAAGCGATTGAGGAAGATACAGCCAAATATGTGATGAAAGCTGAAATACGAAATAATTTAGAACGGGAAGAGGTTGCGAAGGGTCAAGCCGTCAATCCAAAAGAAAGTGAAGGAGAGGTTAAAAGAAAGCCGATTCGAAGAAGTGAAAAAGTCGGTCGTAATGAACCTTGTCCTTGCGGAAGTGGTAAAAAATATAAACACTGTCATGGTAGATTAACTTAAGGGTAAGCTATGCTATATCGTGTTGGAGAAAACTCGTGAGGGACCATCCTTCACGAAGTTTTTCATGTGAATCCGAGATAAATCATATATAAGAGGTGTTCGTTTATGGAATTATTTGAAGTAAGAACGGAGCTTGAAAATACGGCGGAACGCTTAGCCGACTTTAGGGGGTCTCTTTGACTTAGAGGAGAAGGAAACAAGGATCGCTGAATTGGATGAAAGGATGCTTGAGCCTGGTTTTTGGGACGATCAACAAAAGGCTCAAGCAGTCATTAATGAAGCGAATAGTTTAAAAGACCTTGTGAATGAGTATAAGGAACTTGCAGATCTTCATGAAAATCTTGAACTTACCCATGAATTAGTGAAGGAAGAAAGCGATCCTGAGCTTGAAACTGAGCTTGAGACAGAATTAAAAGATCTTATCCAGCGTCTCCATCGTTTCGAGTTACAATTATTATTAAGTGATCCCTATGATAAAAACAATGCCATCATTGAACTTCACCCAGGAGCTGGAGGAACAGAATCTCAAGATTGGTGTTCTATTCTGTTACGAATGTATACACGCTGGGCTGAAAAAAGGGATTTTAAAACAGAAATCCTCTCCTATTTACCAGGGGATGAAGCTGGAATCAAAAGTGTGACGATGTTGATAAAGGGGCATAATGCCTATGGATATTTAAAAGCCGAAAAAGGCGTCCACCGCTTAGTTCGAATCTCTCCGTTTGATTCTTCTGGCCGCCGCCATACATCATTCGTTTCATGTGATGTTATGCCGGAATTTACCGATGAGGTGGAAGTCGATATCAAACAGGAAGATCTCAAAATTGATACGTATCGTTCTAGCGGAGCAGGTGGACAGCATGTGAATACAACAGATTCGGCCGTCCGGATTACCCATTTACCAACAGGTATTGTTGTGACTTGTCAGAACGAAAGATCACAAATTAAAAACCGTGAAAAAGCGATGAATATGTTAAAAGCGAAGCTGTATCAACGTGAGCTCGAAGAAAAAGAAAAGCAACTTGCTGAAATTCGTGGGGAGCAAAAGGAAATTGGTTGGGGCAGTCAAATCCGCTCCTATGTGTTTCATCCTTATTCCATGGTCAAGGATCATCGCACAAATGAAGAAACAGGAAATGTGCAAGCTGTCGTAGATGGGGATATTGATGAATTTATTCATGCTTACTTACGTTCCCGGGTGTAAATGGAAGGCCAACAGGATGTTGGTCACTTAGACGTTGCCGCAGGACGCGGCGTATTTAGTCTAAGATCGTATTCAAACAGAGGGCTGAAAGAGGCTGTAATCTTTCAGCCCTTTATTATTCACAAACTTGTGATAATTACGGGAAGCCTTGATACAGATTACTCTAGCTAAATTCTTCCTATCAGCAACCCATTTTTTATCGTTTAATTAAAGTTCAATATTGGTATACTAAAATAGATCAATCTAAAAAAGGAGTTGTTCCCATGAGGAAAAAATGGATGGGTTTATGTTTAGGACTTATGCTAGCGATTGGTCTTGCTGCATGTGGTACCGGAAATGATGCAAATGATAATAATAATGGTGGAGAAACTGGTGGAGAAACTGGCGGAGAAACTGCGACAAATGACGCGGAAGAAATTGTAAAGAATAATTGTATCTCTTGTCACGGAGACAACCTAGAAGGAAGGAATGGCCCAGCACTTGCTCAAATTGGATCTAAATTATCGAAAGATGAAATATTAGACGTAATCGAAAACGGCAGAGATGGGATGCCGGGTAATATCATTCAAGGCGATGATGCCGAGAAGGTAGCACAATGGTTGTCTGAGAAAAAATAAGAGTTCCAAAACGACAGTGGGAAAAGCTGTCGTTTTTTAAATTTAAAGCTATGACCGTTTAACAGCAATCTTGGACCATTTAGTATCGAGTTTCGACCAATTCCCCCCATCATTCGACCATTAAATGCCGAGTTTCGACCAATTAGCCTCCTCGTTCGACCATTATACATCAAGCTTGCCATGCCCCAGTAAATAACTATCATACTTTAGTCCTATTTATTTCTTCCTTTAGTTAGAAATGCCGAATTATGTAAAAGTTTAGAACAAAAGTTCTAAAAATGAAATATAACTGTAATGTAAAAGCCCCAAAGCTGATGTTATAATGAATTTGTTGTTAGATTTTGTCACGGATTGACGGCAATTTTCTTTTTTTGACAATCGAAAAATGGTTATTTTTACATAAAGTTTGAGGCGAATTTTTTAAAAGGTCGGGTGAGAATATGATTAAAATGCAAGATGTTGTGAAAAAATACCCGAACGGTATTATAGCCGCAAATCGTTTTAATGTTCATATAAAACAAGGCGAATTTATATATATTGTTGGTCCAAGTGGTGCCGGCAAATCCACTTTTATCAAAATGGTGTATAGAGAAGAAAAACCAACTTCAGGAAAAATCATAGTAGATGGCATCGATTTATCCTCGTTGAAAAATAGAAAAGTTCCATTTCTTAGACGAAATATTGGTGTAGTCTTCCAAGATTTTAAATTATTACCTACATTAACTGTTTTTGAAAATGTAGCTTTTGCATTGGAAGTAACTGAACATCGTTCGAGAGATATTAAAAAAAGAGTGATGGATGTTCTATCAATGGTTGGTTTAAAACATAAAATGCGGATGTTGCCCACTGAATTATCAGGTGGGGAACAACAACGTGTTTCTATTGCAAGATCGATTGTCAATAATCCTAAGATGATTATTGCGGATGAACCTACTGGGAATTTAGACCCTGATACAGCGTGGGAAATTATGAGTATTTTGGAGGAGATTAATCTCAACGGCACAACTGTCATTATGGCCACCCATAATAAACAAATTGTGAATACAATTACTCATCGGGTTATTGCGATTGAAAATGGAAGAATTGTCCGTGACGAGCAGCGGGGGGAATACGGCTATGAAAATTAGAACCATCGGTCGCCATCTAAGAGAAAGCTTCAAAAGTCTGCGCCGGAATGGTTGGATGACATTTGCTTCTATTAGCGCTGTAACAGTTACATTGTTGTTGGTTGGTGTGTTTCTTGCCATTATGATGAATATGAACAAATTTGCAACAGACATAGAAAATGATGTGGAAATTCGGGTACATATTGAAATGACTGCAAATCAAGAACAAAAGGATGAATTAGAGAAGAACATCAAAAAAATCCCCCAAGTGGAATCAGTTAAATTTTCCTCTAAGGAGGACGAGCTTAATCATCTCATTCAGACAATGGGCAAAGAATGGAGTCTGATTGGAGATGATGAAAATCCACTCCACGATGTTTTCATTGTCAAAACGAAAAAACCAAGTGAAACGGCAGGAGTGGCCCAAAAAATCCGGGCACTTGATTCGGTTGATTCTGCCAAATATGGGGAGAAAAAGGTTGAAAGGTTATTTAGTTTGTTAGGGACAAGCCGTAATGTCGGCATTGTTTTAGTCATCGGTCTATTGTTTACGGCGATGTTTTTAATCTCTAACACTATTAAAATCACAATCTTTGCAAGAAGACGGGAAATTGAAATTATGAAATTAGTTGGGGCTACGAACTGGTTTATCCGTTGGCCATTTATATTTGAAGGAATTTGGTTGGGAATATTAGGCTCTATTATTCCGATCGCTATTGTGGCAACATCTTATTCTTATGGGTATGACTTTTTAGCAAAGCGGATTCCAGATGATTATTTCATGTCCCCGCTTCCATACACACCATTTGTCTATCAAGTAAGTCTATTGCTCTTACTGATTGGAGTCATAATCGGTGCGTGGGGCAGTTTCATTTCTGTTAGACGCTACTTGAAAGTATGAGGAATACTAGATTATGAAGGTTGGACAGAAGCAGAGATTTAAGGGGAGAAAGGGGGAACGATTCTTGAAAAGAAGTTCTGTATTATCGATGACACTGGCGACAACACTAATTTTTGGGGGAGTATTCTCGTATACGGGGAAAGCGCAAGCCTCTTCAAAGCTCAATGATTTGCAAGAGAAACAATCTGATCTTCATAATAAGAGGTCTATCCTAAATCAATCGATCGATGAAAAGGATGGAGAAATCTCTAATATTATGAATCAACAAAATTTTGTTGAGGACGAGATTGAAAAGCTAGAGAGGCAAATTGCGGATACGGATCAAAAAATCAAAGAAAAGCAGCTGCAGATTGATAACACAAAAGCTGAAATCGAAACATTAAAAGCGGAAATTAAGGACTTGAAAGAACGGATTGAAAAAAGAAACGAAGTCCTTCGTGATCGGGCAAGAAATATTCAGCAAAATGGTGGTTCCGTTCAATACTTGGATGTGTTTTTGGGGGCTGAAAGTTTCGGCGATTTAGTGGATCGTGTTTCTGCTGTAACAACACTTGTTAGTGCAGATAAAAAGATTTTAGATGAACAGAAAGCAGATATGGAGAAACTGGAAGCTGATCAGAAAAAAGTTGAAGAAAAGCTAGAAAGCTTAAATAACATGTTAAAAGATTTAGAAGATTTACAGAATAGCTTAAAAGCACAAAATGAAGAAAAGAAAGAGCTCATGAAGGAATTGGCTGCTCAGAAAAGCCATATCGAAAGTGAAAAGATGTCTCTTGAAGAAGAAGAAGAATTACTAAGAACGCAAGAGGCAACCTTGGAAAAGGCGATTCAACAAGAACAAAATAGGATTGCAGAAGAAGAAAGAAAAGCGAAAGAAGAAGCGGAAAGAAAAGCGAAGGAAGCGGCGGCAGTAACGAATAGCCCGTCAACATCAAATTCGAAATCTAGTGGGTCGGGTGGTTCAACCGAGACAAGTTCAGCGACCCCGCCTGTAAGTTCAGGTACTTTCTCTTGGCCGGCGGTTGGAACAGTTTCCTCTGGTTTTGGTGGAAGATGGGGGGCAACCCATTTTGGGATTGATATCGCTAATCGTACAGCAGTACCAATTGTTGCTGCAGCAGATGGTGT
Organism: Lederbergia sp. NSJ-179; assembly: GCF_022867885.1. Classification (GTDB taxonomy): domain Bacteria; phylum Bacillota; class Bacilli; order Bacillales; family Bacillaceae_C; genus Lederbergia. The sequence continues at coordinate 41,100 of NZ_JALIFP010000004.1, forward strand.
TGTTCATAGATCGTATCATTCTTCTAGTTATGGTAATGTCGTTTTTGTTATCCATCATATTGATGGGCAAACCTATGAAACAGTTTATGCCCATATGAGCAGCCGCAGCGTTTCAGAGGGACAATCTGTCAAGAAAGGCCAGAAACTTGGTGTAATGGGAAATACAGGTCATTCGTTCGGGCAACATTTACATTTTGAAGTCCATGTTGGTTTATGGAATGGAGCAAAATCGAACGCTGTAGATCCATTAGGATATTTAAATTAAGTGTAACAAAGTCGCATCTACGGGATGCGGCTTATTTATTTGTTAAAATCCAAAAAGATTATCCCTAAAAAGGGTGTGTCATTCTTATTTGAATAAAATCATCTTTCATAAGTCTGTGTTTTCATTTCAAGAATATGCTAATATAGGGGAAGAAATGTCTCGTTTAAAAAAAGAAAAAATAATTATTTGAGGAGCTCATATGACTTATACAACGATTACGGCGGCTTTGGTCAGTTTAGCACTTTTATTAAATATTATCTTGGCTGTCTTCGTGGTATTTTTGGAGAGACGAGATCCTGGTTCGACGTGGGCATGGCTCTTGGTGCTATTTTTCATTCCGGTTGCCGGCTTTATTTTATATTTGATTTTCGGTCAGAATTTAAGTCGAAAAAAAATGTTTGAATGGAGTGACCCTAATAAAATTGGCATTATGGAAATTACCAAAAACCAGATTGAAATGCTACAAAAAGGCGAATTTCCCTTCCATGATACGAAAACAGCTCAGTATAAAGATCTAATTTATATGCTACTTGTTAATGACCGCTCTATTCTTACTCAAGACAATCAAGTAGAAATATTTATCGATGGAAATGATAAATTCCGTTCCCTTTTGCATGATATAGACCATGCTCAAGATCATATTCATTTAGAATATTATATTATAAGAAATGATAAGCTTGGGAAAGAGTTATTACAGATGCTCGTCAAAAAGGCGAAAGAGGGCGTAGACGTAAAAATATTATATGATGCAATGGGGTCCAGAAGATTACCAAAAAAGTTTTTCAGACCATTGATTGAAGCTGGTGGGAAAACAAGTGCTTTTTTTCCAGCCGTAATTCCTCACTTAAATTTACAGGTGAACTTTCGTAACCACCGTAAACTTGTCATTATTGATGGGGAAACTGGTTATGTCGGAGGATTTAATATTGGGGATGAGTATCTTGGTCTTAAAAAGAAATTTGGCTATTGGCGAGATACACATCTAAAGATTACGGGTAAAGCTGTTTTTGGAATGCAAACTAGATTTATCCTAGATTGGAATCAGGCTTCCACAGCAAAAATTAAGTATGAGGATCGGCTTTTCCCTGAGATGGGTGCAAAAGGAGAGACAGATGTTCAAATTGTTTCAAGTGGACCAGATTCGGAATGGGAACAAATTAAGTATGGAATACTAAAGATTATTTCTTCAGCTAAAAAATACATTTATATTCAAACTCCCTATTTTATTCCGGATGCGAGTGTGCTTGATGCTCTGAAGATCGCTGCTCTTTCTGGAGTGGATGTAAGATTGATGATTCCAAATAAGCCTGACCATGCTTTTGTCTATTGGGCAACGTACTCCAATGTTGGTGAATTACTAAAAACTGGAGCTAAAGTATATATTTATGATAATGGATTTATACATGCCAAGACTATTATTGCCGATGGAAAAATTGCCACTGTTGGTACAGCGAATACCGACGTCCGCAGCTTTAAGTTGAATTTTGAAGTAAACGCCTTTTTATATGATCAGAAACTTGTGAAACAATTAGTCGATATTTTTCACGATGATATGAATCTCTCTCGTGAATTAAGCTTGGAGGAATATCAAAATCGTCCCCTTTATATTCGTTTTAAAGAGTCATTATCAAGACTTTTATCACCGATTTTGTAAGGGGCTATCTTGATTCTGGAAAGGGTGGATCCATCAATAAAATGGTATACAATTGGTTCATTAACCTTCCCTGCCTCCTGGATTGCCATTATGGGGCATGCGTCCTTACATCTGCAAGCCTCTATGTGTTTAAAAAGAAGCCATTAGCCGAGTGGTTTGGGAATGTAGGCAACTTATGTTTTATTGGCTCTATTCCTAGTTTTGTGCAGAAGAAATGGAGGGTGCTTCATGACTAAAAAAATATTTGGCTTCAGCCTATTAGCCATTTTAGCAGCAATCCTAGTGGTTAATGTTGTCCAAGAGGCTAGCGCGAAAAAAGATAGAGAGAATCAGCAGAAGGAACGTGAGAAACAGATCGAAGCCGCAACTGAAATAAATGTCGACAAGATGTTTTCGGAGGGCTTAACGAAAGGTGATATACCGCCTGATTTTGAATTGGAGGCATTGTCTGGCGAAAAAATCAAGTTGTCTGATCTGAATGGGAAAAAGGTTTTATTGAACTTCTGGGCGACCTGGTGTCCTCCATGCAAGGCAGAAATGCCGCATATGGAAAAATTTTATCAGGAAAAGGCTGAAAAATATGATGTTGAGATGATTGCTGTAAATTTAACTTCGGCTGAAACGGCACGTAAGAAACGGGAAAAAGTTCAAGAATTTATTGATGATTATCAACTAAGTTTCCCTGTTCTATTAGATGAAGAGGGAGTGGTAGGGGATAAATATCAGGTTATATCCATACCTACTAGTTATTTTATTGGTTCGGATGGTCTGCTTCAAAATAAAGTTATCGGTCCCATGGACGAAGAAGTGATGGAAAACCTTGTGAAAAATTTACATTAATCCATGGAAGGGAAAAACAATATTCTTTAAAAATATGGTTGACTTATTAAAGCGTAATCAACTATACTTGGTTTAATAATAAAATTGAATAGTATTATTCTTATCAAGAGCGGCGGAGGGATAGGCCCTGCGATGCCCAGCAACCTTCAGAGGATTATATCTGAAAAGGTGCTAATTCCTACAGACGGGTATGTCTGAGAGATAAGGAGAGGAAATAGACCATCATCCCCCTTATCACAAGGGGGATTTTTTGCGTCCAGCTTTAGTGCTGGAATCCCGCACTTTTGTACTTATCCAATCGTCATACAAAAAATAATACAATGAAGGAGGAGAAGAGATTGACGCAAGAACAATATAAACCAGAAACATTACTATTGCATGGAGGACAGGAACCAGACGAAACAGGGGCCCGTGCTGTACCGATACATAGAACAACTTCCTATGTATTTAAAGATTCAGAGCATGCACAAAAACTATTTGGATTAGAAGAGCCGGGGAATATTTACACTCGTATCATGAATCCAACGGTAGATGTATTTGAGAAAAGAGTCGCCTTACTTGAAGGGGGTACGGCTGCTGTCGGTCTGGCATCTGGAATGGCTGCGATCGCCTTCTCGATCTTGAATATTACTCGTGCAGGCGATGAAATTGTCGCAGCGACTGATCTTTATGGAGGAACGTATAACTTATTTGCTGTGACATTACCCCGATATGGAATTAATGTGACATTTGTGGATCCCAAAGATCCTGAGAATTTCCGCAAGGCGATCACACCAAAAACAAAAGCATTATTTGGAGAGATTATCGGAAATCCGAGTTTGCATATTTTGGATGTGGAGGCCATAGCTGGGATCGCTCATGAAAACGGTATTCCTCTGATTGTTGACAGCACATTTGCGACACCTTATCTCTGCAAGCCGATTGACTGGGGTGCAGACATTGTTGTCCACTCTGCAACGAAGTGGATTGGCGGTCATGGAACGGTCATCGGTGGTGTCGTAGTGGATGCAGGGAAATTCGATTGGAATAACGAGAAATTTCCTGATTTTATTGAACCGGATGAATCTTATCATGGCATTCGTTATGGTATTGATGCTGCTGATGCGGCTTTTGCGACGAAATTACGGGTCCAGTTATTACGTGATTTTGGGCCGTGCTTAAGCCCTGATAATGCTTTTCAATCATTACAGGGACTAGAAACATTACATTTAAGAATTGTCAAACATGTGGAAAATGCGAAAGCTATTGCGGAATTCCTAGAGAATCACGAGACAGTAGAATGGGTATCTTATCCTGGTTTGGAAAATCACCCCTCTTATGAACTCGCGAAAAAATATTTTCCGAAAGGTGCCGGCTCCATTATCGTCTTTGGTATTAAAGGTGGCAGAGATGCTGGAAGACAGACGATCGATCATGTGCAATTATGGTCACATGTAGCGAATGTAGGAGATGCCAAATCATTGATTATTCATCCTGCTTCAACGACTCACCAACAATTAAGTGCAGAAGACTTAAAACGGGTTGGGGTATCTGAAGAATTAATTCGGCTTTCCGTTGGTCTTGAGGCAGTGGAGGATATAAAGGCTGATCTTGGTCAGGCTATCGAAAAGGCAGTAGAATGGGTATCCTTGAAGAAATAATATAGAAGCAAGGAGGCTGGGCGTCACGCGTTTCAGTCTCTTTTTAAAAAATAGAAAATTTGGCTAGTGTCAGATCAAGCTCTAGCGCATAGACCTGAGGGGCTCGCAGGATGTGAGTCCAGCGGCGTGGTGATTGACGTGGCGCTCTTAGCCGTTTTTCCACTTCAAGGCTTGCGCTTTTCGAGAATAGATGGGAGGAGAAGAAATGCCAAAGATTAAAGCGGCTTTATTGGGACTTGGAACAGTTGGAGCCGGAGTTTATGAGGTGATCCAACGGTATCAAGACCAATTAAAAGAGCTTGTTGGAGCAGAAGTAAGCATAGTTGCAATATTAATTCAGGATAAAGATAAGGAACGTGTCATAGCCGATGATATACTCCTTACCAATAATATTCGTGAAATTTTAGCGATTCCTAATCTTGATGTGATTTTTGAATCGATTGTCGGTGCGGAACCGGCTTTTACGTATTTAGAGGATGCGATTAATCAAGGCTGCCATATTATTACAGCTAATAAGGAAATGTTTGCAAAGCATGGGAACATATTACTTCAAAAAGCAAAAGAACAGGATGTGCAGATTGGATTTGAGGCAACGGTAGCAGCGGGTGTTCCGATCATTCGCACGATTCAACAACAACTCCAGTTCAATAAAATCGAAAAAATTCAAGCTTTATTAAATGGCACATCGAATTTTATTTTAACTGAAATGAGGGAGAAGCAGCTTCCTTTTGCAGAAGTATTGGAAACTGCTCAATCTCTCGGGTTTGCGGAGGCTGATCCGACAAACGATGTGGAGGGAATTGATGCCTTTTATAAATTAATGATTTTGAGTCAGCTTGTCTATGGCAGACAGCCACAATGGGAAAGTGTTGAGATAAAGGGGATTGCAAGTATTCCAGACATTCACCATGCAACAGGCCGCTATAAACATATTGCAGAATTGAAAAAAGAGGGAGAGCAAATTCAGGCATTTGTTCAGCCTGTTTTAACAGATAAAACTCACCCGCTTTATCATGTAGAAGGAGTCAACAATGCGGTTGTGCTACACACATCACTTGCTGGAACCATTACGATCCAAGGACCGGGAGCTGGAAGTAAGCCTACAGCTAGTGGTATGATTGAAGACTTTGTTCATATTTTTCAAAAAGACGCTGCTCGTTCTAAAAAATTAGCAAGCTTGTAGTACCCATACGACTGTCATAACTTGTCCTCCCATTACATACTCTTATATAGGCGAAGGCGATGAGGAGGAAGATTATGAAGAGAAGCAGGCTGGTGTTGATCGCTGTTTGTTCCTTTTTTATTGGGGCAGCCGGAGTATATGCTAGTATGGTATGGATTTTTCCGAATTTGCAGGATCAGGAAGAGAAGGTAAAACAAGAGTCAGAGACGATTCAAATACTCCCGGAAATGGCAAAAGTCGCAGAAGCCTATGAATTAATTCAAAAAGCTTATGTGGAAGAAGTGGATTCAAAGCAATTGATTCAGGGTGCGATTCAAGGGATGGTCGGCACTTTAAAGGATCCTTATTCTGTTTATATGGATGAAGAAACCGCTGAGAGATTCAATGAAAGTATGGATTCCAGTTTTAATGGAATTGGAGCACAAATTGCTATTCAAGAAGGCAAGCTTGTGATCATTTCTCCTATCAAAAATTCTCCTGCAGAAAATGCAGGACTGAAAGCAAAGGATCAAATTATTAAGATTGATGGGGACCCCGTTGATGGTTTGGATTTATATGAAGCATCTAGTAAAATTCGGGGTAAAAAGGGAACAACCGTGAAACTTGATATTGTTCGAAATGGTGTATCAGCTCCCATGACTATTGAAATTACAAGAGATGAAGTTCCTATTTTAACTGTCTTTTCCGACATGAAGGAAAGTGGTGGAAAGAACATTGGTTATGTGGAAATAACCTCATTTGCTGAAGGAACAGCAAGGGACTTTTCCAGTGAATTAGAGCAATTAGAAACGAAAGATATCGATGGACTGATCATTGATGTGCGCGGGAATCCTGGTGGAATGCTGAGTAGTGTGCAAGATATACTCGATCAACTTGTGACAGATGAAAAGCCATATGTGCAAATTGAAGAGCGTTCAGGTAAAAAACAAACCTATTATTCAGTGCTGAAACAGAAAAAACCTTATCCGATTACAGTGCTTATGGATGGGGGAAGTGCGTCAGCCTCAGAGATTCTGGTCGCTGCCTTAAATGAAATCAATGGAACAACTCTTGTAGGAACGAAGACCTTCGGCAAGGGAACGGTTCAACAGCCACTCCCATTGGAAGAAGGGGGAAATTTAAAATTAACGATGGCGAAATGGTTGACACCAGATGGAAACTGGATTCACGGGAAAGGAATTGAGCCAACAATTGAAGTGCAGCAGCTTGACTATTTTAATGCCCATCCAATTGAACTCAAGGAAACCTTAAAGCAAAACATGAATGAAGAAAACGTGAAGTTTGCACAGGAGATGTTGAAAGGATTAGGGTTTGCCCCAGGAAGAACAGACGGTTATTTTGATGAACAAACAGAAAGAGCCGTTAAAGCCTTTCAATCCATTGAAAAGCTTCCTGTAACAGGCGAAATTGACGAAAAAACAGCAGCAGCATTAGAGGAAAAAATCATTACCTCTATAAAAGACGAGAAAAATGATATGCAATTACAAGTTGCCCTCAAAACATTATTTAAAAAATAGGTAACGAGTTTAGTAAATAACAAAATATAGGGCTAGGCAATCTGGAAAAAATTCAGGTGTCTAGCCATGTTTTTGTTCTTTTTCTATTAATGTCTGGTAAAATAGAAGATATATTTATGTACCCGGAAAGGATGTGGAGGTATTTGGAATGGTTAGTAGAGATTGCCAAAGGTATAGGGCGGATGATGCTTCATCCTGTTTTCTATTTCTCGATGATTTGGGTCATTTTGGCCGGATATTGGAGAATAAAAAGAGAACGACGTGATTTCCATGTAAGAGTACATAATATTTTCCTAGAGTTCCGGCATTTATTTCCTGTAGGAATAATGACAGGAATGGTTCTTTCGCTCTTCTCCGTTGTTTTAGGGCTGACATTTCCTTTTATCCTGATTGTAATGATCGCAATTGCAACGATTTTATTCACGTTTATGGGAAATGCCCGTTTGCTTTCTCCTGCTTTTACAATTGGAATTCCGTTACTATTGCTCAGTCTTCTTTCCATATTTTCCATTGATTTAAAGGTTATTCATCCTATTGATCATACTGATTTGTTTGGCGCCACTGTTATGCTAGGCTTAATGATGGGGACAGAAGGATTTTTAATGTTAAAAAACGGCTTGAAGGATGTATCTCCTAAATTGCGGACAAGCCGTAGAGGATTAACGGTTGGGGCTCTACAGGCTAAGCGGTTTTGGCTTATTCCTGCATTTCTATTTCTTCCTTCAGGGGTTATGACGATTCCTTTTGATTGGTGGCCCGTGATTCAAGCTGGACATGAAAGCTATTCTTTGGTTTTGCTGCCATTTTTGCTTGGCTTTCAGCAGCAAATTCAAACGGAATTGCCTGAAATAGCCGTAAGACGGATAGGAAAACAGGTATTTACTTTAGGATTAATCGTCCTGATTACAAGTGTAATCTGTGTATTTCTATTGCCTGTCTATGCTGCGATTATCACGTCTGGATTCGCTCTATTGGGGAGAATTTGGATTGCTTATCGACATCGGGTAAGGGAAAATACGACTCCATACTATTTTGCTCCAAGAAATACGGGTGTCATGGTGCTCGATGTATTACCGCATTCTCCGGCTGATAAAATGGGGTTGAAAACGGGTGAAATTATCCATACATGTAATAAAGTGAAGGTAAGTACCCATAAAGAAATGTACCAAGCACTAATAAAGAATAGAGCCTATTGTAAGCTTGAAGTTTTTGACACAAATAATGAAATTCGTATCGTACAAGGAGCTTTATATGAGGGAGACCATCATGAACTTGGAATTCTTTTTATCGAAAAGAGGGAAGGGTCAAGTCCACAAGACAATTTAGGGCCCTTTTATAAGGATTCACAAAGATGACATATCTATTAAGCTAATAACGGTTTACATACCTTCCAGGGGGATGATAGGATAAACAAAAGAAAATTTAGTTTAAGAAAAAATACCTGGAGATGTGTCCTATGAATAACAAAAAGCTAATGATTATTACGATAATAGTGGTCGTTGTGGCAGTCGCCGCAATCGTTATCCTGACCAAAAAGATAAACCAATCGGATCAAGAAAATGTTCAAGTGGAACAACCAAATATTGAAAATCAACCAACATTGGGAATGGAGGATGCTCCTGTTTCAATTGTAGAATTTGGAGATTACAAATGCCCGGGATGTAAAGCTTGGACAGAAAGGGTTTTTCCACAGCTTGAAAAAGATTATATTAAAAACGGTGATGTAAAATTATCTTATGTAAATGTCCTTTTTCATGGAGATGAATCATTCCGAGCGGCGTTAGCTTCTGAATCAGTCTTTAAACAAGATCCTGAGGCATTCTGGGATTTTCACGAAGGGCTTTATCAGGCACAACCGGCTACCCAACAACATGATGAAAAATGGGTCACAACGGAAAAATTATTGGAAATTGCCAAAGAAACGGTCCCAAATATTGATTTGGATCAGCTTGAAAAAGATATTGAAGAACAGGGGACAAAGGCTGAAGTGAGCATTGATGAACAATTGGTGCAGAAACATAACATTGAATCGACTCCATCTGTAATTGTGAACGGTGTGCTAGTGAAAGATCCATTTGACTATGAAGCCATTTCAAATTTAATTGAAAAAGGATTGAAATAGGATGCAAAATACCAAATCAACCTTTCAGGACTATATTCTTTACTTTGCCTGGATTGTATCTCTTATTGCCACACTAGGGAGTCTCTATTTTAGTGAAATCAAAGGTTTTATTCCCTGTGAGTTGTGCTGGTATCAAAGAATTCTGATGTATCCCTTAGTGATCATCATCGGGATTGCCGCTTTTGATCAGAATAAAAAGATTAAAAAATACGTTTTACCTCTTTCAATCATCGGAGGCTGTATTTCTTTTTATCATTATTTAATTCAGAAAGTTCCCGGTTTAGCTCCTGTCAAGCCGTGTGTGGGTGGAGTGTCCTGTAGTGGCCAATATATTAATTGGCTTGGATTTATCACGATTCCGTTTCTAGCGCTTATCGCCTTTATTCTGATCACTGTGCTGATGCTACTGTTACGGCAAAATAATAAATAATATGAAGAGGGTGAATGCATCACATCCACCCTCTCCATACTATTGCTCATCAGGATTCTCTTCGACAACCTCTTCTTCAGCTTCTGCTGATCTCCCCCAAAAGAAACCCCACGGATCCCTTTGAGGACCCCTATCCTTTCGATCCTCATTAATTTCCACATTTTTTGCATGAATCACTAAATTTTCCACATGAATTTCTTTTGGTTTTTTTTCTTGAGACATGTCCTTCCTCCTTTCTAATAAACCGATTCGCTCTATCCTATTCATGTATGGGGGATATGTATAGGCGAAAACATGGGCGAGTTAAAAAATCAAAACAATTGCCCTATATACCTCATAGGGGTATGTTAAAATGACGGAAAATAAAGGGGGTGATTGATTTGGTCGAAATTGCCAATGCTCATTCGTATTTGCAAGAAGAGGATCATTGTACGGTTAAGACAGAGACCTGATATAAAAGAGGTTGTTCTAAAAGAGTCATGAGGATCTTTTAGAACAACCTCTTTTGCTTCAACTTTAGAAGAAAGGTATGAAAGCTAAGGTAGCAATCGCTCCCAATGCAATTCCCCAGCCAAAACCCCAGCCCCAGCCCCAACCATATCCATATCCACCATAATTGGATCTACCTAAAGGGCGGAGATACACTCTATTGGGAGTGACACGGTCGATAATTCCGCGGTGAACCCTCCCCTCCCGAGTTTTAATCATCACAGGTCGGCCAATGCCTCCTCTACAAGCATGATAATATCGATCAACTGACATTTGCTAAGCACCTCCCACATAAGATAATTCCATCCTTTATTACCTTATGTGTAATTCATTTATTTTGAATGGACAAACAACTTAGACATTTTGCGGAAATAATGAACCGTAACGATTAGGATTCTTTGACATAATCTAATTTAAATTAACTTCAAAAAGGGGTGAAAAAAGGAATGACATTTCATTACCAAGATGCTTTAGCGAAAGGAGAAGTCCACGCCGTTAAAAAAGATAGTAGGATGTCTGATGAACTACAAGAGGATGAGGATGAAGAAAAATTTTTGGATAATATCGGGAAAGTCGTTTACAGTGAACAGGTGGAACAAATATTAGCAGAGCAAAGCCTTTTGTTAATGGAATATGCGGATAAAATTGGCTATATTGTTGCACAGGGGCAAAAACGCTAAAGCTGGACGATAGAAAAAAGGTGAACTTTTGCATGTTCACCTTTTTGACATACTTAAAACTTTATTCCGAAGCAGCAAAGAATTCCTTTGCTTTTTCGAAGTATTTTTCATCTTCTGGAAGAATATCTTCCTCGTGGTAGATTGCTTCCACCGGACAAACGGCTTGGCAAGCTCCACAGTCTATACAAAGGTCAGGATCGATAAAAAACATCTCGTCCCCCTCAATAATACAGTCAACAGGGCAAACTTCAACGCATTCCCCGAATTTTTCACCAATACATGGTGCAGTAATAACGTAGGACATATAAAAACCACCTTTATCTTGTATGAGAATATCTCTTGAATTTTATGGAGATCAAAACGCCAATGCAAATTGACACAATACCAATATAGCAAATCTCTTTCCTATTTTCAATTGGACAACCATAACTCCTCTTATGAAAACTAAAAAGAAAGAACTTTTACTGAAAAAAGTTGACAAATATCGTATAAGGAATATAATGGAGTTAATATATGAACACATATACATATAAAGAATGAGGGAGAAAAAATATGGAAAAACAACCAAATCAGCCGTCTATGCATGATGAACTAGATGAGGAAACGCTTTTTATCGTCTCACAAACATTTAAAGCTTTATCTGAACCAACGCGAATTCGCATTTTACATCTTTTATCAGAGCAGGAATGTTCCGTGAATCAAATTGCAGAAAAGTTATCACTTCTACAATCAACCGTCTCTCATCAATTACGATTTTTGAAAAATCTACGCCTTGTCAAATATCGGCGGGAAGGTACCACTTTTTATTATTCGCATGATGATGAACACGTCATGAATGTATTGGAACAAACCATTGATCATGCTAGACATACATAAAAGTAAGAATGAGGTGGGGAAATTGGCGGAATACAAATTGAAAGGACTTTCTTGCGCCAATTGTGCAAAAGAAATGGAAGAGGACATTCAAAAATTGGAAAATGGTCAAGATGCAAAGCTTTTATTTAATTCAAGTAAATTAATCGTTTCTGACCAGATCTCTTTACCGAAAGTGGAAAAAATCTTGGCGGGGGATGGGGCATCACTTGTGAGGGATGAGGCGGATCGCTCTGTTAATGAACATGATCACGCTCATAGTTCTGTTCGCCATTTACTGCTTTTGATTGGGCTATCTGCTCTATTATTTCTGTGTGCGATTGTTGTGGAGCATACAGGAAGTGAATGGATCGCTGTGATTCTATATGTAACGTCAGCCACCCTTAGCGGGTACACAACATTTATAAAAGGTGCAAAAAATATTTTGAAATTAAAATTTAATATCGATACATTGATGACCATCGCCTTAATTGGAGCCTTTGCAATCGGCGAATGGAAGGAAGGGACATTAGTTGCGATCCTGTTCGGGATGAATGAATATTTAGAAGGGCTTGGGATGCAGAAGGCTCGCAAATCGATGGAGACTTTATTAGAGATTGCTCCGAAAGAAGCCATTCGTATTTCCGGGAAAGGAGAAGAGGTTGTTCCAATTTCTGCCTTACAAGTGGGAGATGTGGTCCTCGTCAAATCCGGCTCGAAAATTCCTTCTGATGGGATCGTAATAGAGGGGAAAAGCTCCGTGAATGAAGCGGCGATTACCGGTGAATCCATGCCTGTCGAAAAAGAAGGAGGAGAGTCAGTCTTTGGCGGAAGCCTTAATAATGAAGGGATTTTACGAGTAGAAATAACGAAACCGTATAAAGATTCTTCTTTAGCTAAAATTCTCCATCTTGTCGAGGAAGCGCAGGAGACGAAAACGCCAACCGAAAAATTCATTAATCATTTTGCCAAATATTATACACCAGCGATTATGATCATTGCGGCGATTGTCATGCTTGTGCCGCCACTATTCGGTGGCCATTGGGGAGATTGGTTTTATCAAGGTCTTGCTGTCCTAATTGTTGGCTGTCCTTGTGCGTTAATTATTTCCTCTCCAATCGCCTTAATTTCTGGGATTGCTCGAAATGCTCGCCATGGCATTTTAATAAAAGGAGGAGTGTTTCTAGAGCAATTGGGGAAAATAGACATAATTGCCTTCGATAAAACCGGTACATTAACAAAAGGGGAACCTCATGTCGAGAAAATGGTTATTTACGAGGAGGAGTCCTTTTTACCAATCGCAGGTGCCATTGAGAGAAATTCTTCCCATCCGTTAGCAAAAGCGGTGATGAAAAAAGTGGAGGAATATAATGTGGATATCCCGGTACCTTCTTTCATTGAAACGATTGCGGGGCAAGGGGTGGAGGCCGTCATTAATGGCTTGACATATACCCTAGGGAATGAAAAAAGTATTCCGGCTAGGGCCATAACATCGGCTACCCAAAAGGATGTAGCCGCCTTAAAAAATGAGGGATTTACATTAGTGGCCGTTTCCAATTATGAAAAGGTCTTAGGCCTATTTGGGATTGCGGATGAAATACGCCCGGAAAGTAAAGAAATTGTGGAAGAGCTGCACAAGGCAGGCATTAAGAAAACGACGATGTTAACAGGAGACCACCCAAAAACCGCTGAAAAAGTAGCTGCGGCAATTGGATTAACAGATTATCAAGCTGAATTATTACCAGATCAAAAGGTGGATAAAATTAAGGAATTAACAAACGAAGGAACAACCGCCATGGTCGGGGATGGCATTAATGATGCTCCAGCGCTTGCAACCGCGGATTTAGGGATTGCCATGGGAAAAGGAACCGATAGTGCGATCGAAACAGCGGATGTGGTTCTGATGCAAGATCATTTAGGTAAGCTTCCTTTTGCCATAAAAATTGGAAAAAAAGTAAATACAATTATTAAAGTCAATATTTTCTTGGCTCTTGGCTTAAAATTAATTGCCCTCTTATTAACGATCCCGGGATTACTAACACTATGGATTGCGATTCTTTCCGATATGGGAGCAACTGTGCTTGTTACGTTAATAAGTTTGACAGTTTTGCTCGAAAAACGTACATTAAAATCATAGTGTCAAAATAGAGCTGTCTCCGATTCAACATGAGGCGCTCTTTTTTTAAAGAATAACTAAGATCTAGATCTAGCGCCTAGCCCCGAGAAGAGGCTCGCAGGATGCGAGTCCATCGGCGTGGCATTGACGTGGTGTCCGTAGACGATGTTCCACTAAATAACCCTGAACCTATGAAGAGAAAGATCACCCTCCCTAGTTTCAGGAACATTTGCTTGTCGGGGGCCCACAGGATGCAGGTCAGGACGGCGTTGTTGTCGCGTCTTTAGCCGTTCTTCCCTATTCCAAGGCGCTTACGCTTTTCTTAATAAGGAGGACAGACGGCATGGAAAAAGTGCTTGTGATTGATGATGAGCCTTCCATTGTGACTTTATTACAGTTTAATTTAGAAAAAGCAGGATTTTCTGTTATTACGGCAGGAGATGGAAACAGCGGACTAAAGAAAGCGATGGAAGAGAAGCCAAGCTTAATTATTCTCGATTTAATGCTTCCCGGAATGGATGGCATGGACGTTTGTAAAACCATTCGACAAGAAAAACTGAAAACCCCGATATTAATGCTGACAGCGAAGGATGATGAATTTGATAAAGTCTTGGGACTTGAACTTGGGGCGGATGATTATTTAACAAAGCCATTTAGTCCACGTGAAGTGATTGCGAGAGTAAAGGCGATATTAAGACGGTCACAAATGAATGAGTCTTCCGAAACATCTAAACAAGAGGATGCTCTGAGAATCGGTGATCTTGTGATTTTCCCTGAACAATATGAGGCAGAGCTTTCGGGGAAGAAGCTCGATTTAACACCAAAGGAATTTGAATTGCTGTTATATTTAGCTAACCACCAAGGCAAGGTACTCAATCGTCACCAATTGCTTGACGCTGTTTGGAATTATGAATTTGTGGGGGATTCTCGCATTGTGGATGTTCATATTAGCCATTTACGGGAAAAAATCGAAAAAGATACGAAACAACCACTGTATATTAAGACGGTAAGAGGATTCGGCTATAAGCTGGGGCAGCCGTGATGATTCATAAATTATGGGCCCGGATTACCTTATCCTTTTTAGTTTTGATATCTATATTATTAGTGCTTTCCGGCTTCTTTTTATCAAGAATGATGAAAGATACATATTATGATTTAAAAGAATCGCATTTACTCCAAACAGCAAAATTAGTCTTAAATGTGATTGAAAGAGAGGATCTACTTATCTCTCCTACAGACCTTCAGGAAGAAATGAACCTATTAGCTGAATCGATTCAATCAAGACTGACGATTTTAGATCAAAAAGGAAATGTGTTAGCTGATTCAGAAGATTCTCCTACGGAGATGGAAAATCATGCAAACAGGCCGGAAGTAAAGAAGGTACTTCAAGGACAAGCTTCATCAGGGATATCGATTCGTTATAGTAAAACGCTTGGTTTTCATATGATGTATGTGACAGTCC
This sequence comes from Lederbergia sp. NSJ-179, assembly GCF_022867885.1. Classification (GTDB taxonomy): domain Bacteria; phylum Bacillota; class Bacilli; order Bacillales; family Bacillaceae_C; genus Lederbergia. Next base: position 56,350 of record NZ_JALIFP010000004.1, read on the forward strand.
CCATTATGGAAAAGGATCAGCCACAAGGTGTCATCAGGGTGGCTTATTCTCTTCAGAAAATTGATTTGGCATTACGTAAATTATGGTTAAGCATTAGTATATCCCTACTTTCTGTTTTTCTGCTCACTGGTTTAATTGGAATGAGATTAGCAAAAAGTATTTCCAAACCGATTGAAGAAATGATTGGTGTTTCAGAAAGGTTAAAGGAGAAGGACTTTTCCGCTCGGGTAAATCTACAGCCGAAAGGTGAATTAGGGCAATTAGCCACAGCTATTAATATGCTCGCCTCAAGCCTAAAAACGCAAATGGAAACCATTCAAGAGAATGAGCAGCAGCTCTCAGGTGTATTAACCAATATGACAAGTGGTGTTTTATTAGTCGATATGCAGGGGAGAATTTTATTGGCCAATAAAGCGATGGCGCAATTTATGGGGGAAGAACCACAAGCCTTCATAGGAAAAATGTATATGGACGTTAGTCAAAATTTGGAATTTAATTCCTTGATGAAAGAGTGTTTAAAAACGGGGAAGGAGATAAGAGAGGAAATCACTTTTTATTATCCAAAAGAGCGGATTATGGATGTTCATCTTGCGCCTTATGTCCGTGAAAAGCATGAATTGAAGGGAATGATCGCCGTTCTGCATGATGTGACAGAGGTGCACAGACTGGAAAATATGAGAAGAGATTTCGTTGCGAACGTCTCTCATGAATTAAAGACTCCTGTTACCTCTGTGAAAGGTTTCGCCGAGACCTTATTAGATGGGGCCATGTATGATGAGGAACTCTGTCGCGAATTTCTTAGCATTATTTATCGGGAAAGTGAGCGACTCCATCGATTAATCAGTGAGCTTTTATATTTATCTAGAATCGAACAACATCATATTCCCTTAAAATTAGAACAAATGAATATAACGGAAGCAGTCTGGCATGTAGCCAACACGATTCAAAAGGAAGCCGATAAGAAAAAATTAACCCTTATGCTACCTGAACAGGGCGAAATATGGATCGAGGGGGAGAAGGACAGAATCCAACAAATTGTGTTAAATCTCCTTTCCAATGCGATCGCCTACACACCAGAAGGAGGAAAAATTGTTGTTACATTATGGGAGGAAGCCAATCAAATAAAACTTAGTATAGCTGATACAGGAATTGGAATTCCCTCTTCAGAGCTTCCACGAATATTTGAACGGTTTTATCGCGTAGAAAAGGCTCGCTCCCGTCGCTCCGGAGGAACTGGTCTGGGCCTAGCCATTGTAAAACATTTAATCGAATCCCACCATGGGAAAATTGAAGTAAAAAGTGAAGAGGCAAAAGGAACAACCTTTACCGTGACATTGCCGAAATATCAAGAGAAAAATTAATCGAAAAAACCCGCTCCCAAGAGGAAGCGGGTTTTTTGGCAATCTGTGTGTATCTTTTGCTGAACTTCCGAAGTGAATTGCTGAACTTCTGAGGTGAATTGCTGAACTTCCGAGGTGGATTGCTGAACTTCCGAAGTGAATTGCTGAACTTCTGAGGTGAATTGCTGAACTTCCGAGGTGGATTGCTGAACTTCCGAAGTGAATTGCTGAACTTCTGAGGTGAATTGCTGAACTTCCGAGGTGGATTGCTGAACTTCCGAAGTGAATTGCTGAACTTCTGAGGTGAATTGCTGAACTTCCGAAGTGAATTGCTGAACTTCCGAGGTGAATTGCTGAACTTCTGGGATGAATTGCTGAACCTCGCACTCTTACGCTGTCCCGACATTTTTCTTTACAAAGTTCAATCAAAGCTTTACATATTCTTCACATTCTTTTTATAGGGGCTTAAAATCAATCGTTTATTGTATAGATAAGCAATCGATGATTGCAATATAAAAAAAAGGTGGCTCATATTCATGAAAAAGAAGTGGTTGGCGATAACTGGATGTATGTTTTTATTCGCGCTCCTCTTAACAGCATGTGGTAATACACAGGCAGGTTCTAAAGAAGCAGGTAAAGAAGCGAATAAGGAAGTGTCTTCAAATAACGAGGAGCTAACAGGATCGATTACAGTTGTTGGTTCAAGTGCGATGCAACCTTTAATTGAAGCCGCTGCTCAACAATTTATGCAAAAACACCCCAAAGTTGTTGTGAATGTACAAGGGGGCGGGAGTGGCACAGGATTAAGTAAAATTAGTGAAGGCGCAGTGGATATCGGCAACTCTGATGTATTTGCGGAAGAAAAGGAAGGAATTCCGGCAGAGCAATTAGACGACTATAAAGTGGCCGTTGTCGGTATGGCCCCAGTTGTCCATGCAAAAGTTGGTGTTCAAGATATCACACAAGCTGAATTAATCGATATATTTACAGGAAAGATAAAGAATTGGAAAGAGCTTGGAGGAACGGATCAAGAAATTGTTGTTATCAACCGTCCAAAAGGTTCTGGAACGCGGGCAACTTTTGAAAAGTTTGCTTTAAATGGACAAGAAGCAATGGAAGCACAGGAACAAGATTCTTCCGGTACGGTACGAAATATCGTAAGTGAAACTCCTGGGGCAATTAGCTATCTAGCCTTTTCCTATATTGACGATTCCGTCACTGCTTTAAAAATCGATGGGGGAGAACCAACCGATAAACAAGTGGCGACAAATGATTGGAAAGTTTGGGCTTACCAACATATGTATACGAATGGAGAAGCAACAGGCGTTACAAAAGAGTTCATAGATTACATTCTTTCAAAAGAAGTCCAAACTACTTTACTACCAAAAATGGGTTATCTTCCTGTCACAAACATGAAAGTAGATCGAGGAGCAAACGGAGAATTAAGTGAATTGTAATGTTTAAAATAGAAAAGCATCGAGAGAGGGGTAAAAAACGACTAGGACATTACCTCTTTTTCATTGTTTGAGAGAATGGGTTTTATGATAAAGGAGTGTTCGACTTGTCACAACTAGAAAATGACGGACTAATCGACATCAGGCAACCGAACAAGAAACAGCGGTTGGAGAAAATGGGGAAGGGGCTTACCCTTTTAACAGTAGGACTTACCCTAATTCTTACCATTTTAATTCTATCGCTTGTCATCTCAAAAGGACTCGCTATCTTCTTATTTAACCAAGGGGGCATACTAGAGTTTTTATTCGGGAAAAAGTGGAACCCTGGTACAGTAAGTGAAATAGGGAGACCGATCATTGGCGCTTTGCCGATGATCACAGGATCATTTACAGTGACCATCTTATCAGCCTTCTTTTGTACACCGATTGCGGTTGGGGCCGCCGTTTTTATGACAGAAATTTCCCCGAAATGGGGTAAAAGAATCCTACAACCAGTTCTGGAGTTACTTGTGGGTATTCCATCGGTTGTCTATGGATTTATCGGTCTTTCGATTGTTGTGCCGTTTTTAAGAGAAACCTTTTCAGGCAGTGGATTTGGAATTGCGGCTGGAACGATCGTTTTATCCATCATGATTTTGCCAACGATGACAAGTTTGTCGGTTGACGCTCTCGCCTCTGTTCCAAAGTCCTTGCGGGAAGCCTCCTATGCATTAGGAGCAACACGCTGGCAAACGATTTATCGTGTACTTTTAAAAACAGCCAGAACAGGTTTATTAACAGCGATGATTTTTGGGATGGCGCGTGCTTTTGGAGAGGCATTAGCCGTTCAAATGGTGATCGGAAATTCACCTGTCATGCCTACCTCTCTTCTGGAGCCTGCCTCTACATTAACGAGCATTTTAACGATGGGAATGGGGTATACCGTATTAGGTCAAACAGAGAATAATGCCTTATGGTCCTTGGCTTTAGTACTCATGTTTATGTCTTTCCTATTTATTTTCATTATTCGGCGATTAGGAAGGAGGAATCCGTCAGTATGACAGCGAAACGAGCGGATCGAATCGCAACCATCCTATTTTATGGGATTGCCTTTTTCATTATAGGCCTGCTTCTCAGTATGATTGGTTATCTATTTTTCCAAGGAATTCCGAAACTTAGTTGGAATTTCATTACTTCCCCACCGCAGATCTTTCAAGCTGGTGGCGGGATTGGACCACAATTATTTAATTCTTTTTATCTTTTATTCTTAACAATGGTGATCACCATTCCAATCTCTTTAGGGGCGGGGATTTATCTATCGGAATATGCACCGACCAATAAGTTTACAGATATTCTACGAACAATGATTGAAGTACTTTCATCTCTTCCATCGATTGTAGTTGGTTTGTTCGGTTTTTTGTTCTTTGTAATCTATATGGGATGGGGTTTTTCCATTCTTTCAGGTGCTTTGGTCTTATCTGTCTTTAATTTGCCTTTGATGGTTCGAGTTGTGGAGGATTCACTCAAATCCGTGTCACAACAACAAAGGGAAGCTGGATTGGCTTTAGGTGTTTCTCGTTGGGAAACGATCACTATGGTTATTTTGCCAGCCGCTCTACCCGGGATGATCACAGGCGTTATTTTAGTAGCAGGCCGAGTGTTTGGTGAGGCAGCAGCGTTAATTTATACGGCAGGGATGAGTTCTCCCGCACTTGACTTTTCGAATTGGAATCCATTTTCACCTACTTCCCCCCTCCACCCATTAAGGCCAGCAGAAACATTGGCTGTTCATATTTGGAAAATAAATGGAGAAGGGATTATGCCAGATGCCGCAGCTATTTCTAGTGGAGCTTCAGCCCTATTATTAATTGCTATATTTGTATTTAACATACTAGCACGATGGGTCGGACATTTCGTCTATAAAAGAATGACAACAACATAGAAAGGAGTATTTACATGGCCATAGCAAAAGAAAGGGTGCATGTGGAACAACCGGCAACATCTAACCATCTCATTCTCTTTCCGGCTCGTTCGATTTTAGAAACAGAAGGGGTCCATGTTTCCTACGGCACGAAACCAGCTATTCAAAATATTAGTTTGACCTTTCCACATCAAGCGATCACGGCATTAATTGGTCCGTCAGGCTGCGGGAAATCAACCTTTTTACGTTCTCTCAATCGGATGAATGACGAAATCAATCATTGTCAAGTAAAGGGAAAGATTGCCTATCGGGGGATTGATATTTATGATCCTCAAGTGAATGTATTTGAATTACGAAAACAAATCGGGATGGTGTTTCAAAAACCAACCCCTTTTGTTAAATCCATCTACGATAATATTGCCTTTGGTCCTGCTCGTCACGGAGTGAAAAAGAAACGCTTGTTAGACGAAATCGTTGAAACCTCGTTACGAAAAGCGGCATTATGGGACGAGGTCAAAGATAAGCTTCATTCATCTGCCCTTAGCCTCTCTGGCGGACAACAACAACGTCTTTGTATTGCCCGGGCAATCGCGATGAAACCGCAAGTTCTATTGTTAGATGAACCTGCTTCCGCCCTTGATCCTATTTCGACAAGGAAAATTGAGGAGTTACTTAATGACTTAAAAAAGGAATATACAATGATCATCGTGACCCATAACATGCAGCAAGCAGCCCGAATTTCTGATTTTACGGCCTTTTTCTTAATGGGAGAAATGGTCGAATATGGACCAACCCAGCAGCTTTTTTCTCAGCCTAAAGATGAGCGTACAAAAGGTTATGTCACAGGAAATTTCGGTTAAAAAAGGGAGGGAATCTCATGATGAATATACATCCAATCAGTACTCAATCAGCAGCGATACAAACGAAAGATCTTCATTTTTATTATGGGGATTTTCACGCTTTAAAAAATGTGAATCTGGAAATCTCTAAAAATAAAATCACAGCGCTAATCGGTCCTTCAGGCTGTGGAAAATCAACCTTTCTCCGAACATTAAATCGTATGAATGATTTTATTCCCCATACAAGAACAGAAGGAGAAATTTTTATAGACGATTTGGCGATTACCTCTCCTTTGACAGATGTGGTAGAGTTAAGGAAAAGAGTAGGTATGGTTTTTCAACAAGCGAATCCCTTTCCGCTTTCCATTTACGATAATATTGCTTATGGTTTAAGAATACACGGAAAAAAGGATAAGCAGGCTATGAATCGGATCGTTGAATCGAGTTTACGTGCGGCTGCTTTATGGGAGGAGGTAAAAGATCAATTGGATCAACCGGCAACCCGTTTATCTGGGGGGCAACAACAACGTTTAGTCATTGCCCGGGCCTTAGCCGTTCAACCGGACATCCTTTTAATGGATGAACCAACCTCCGCATTAGATCCCATTTCAACGAAGAAGTTAGAGAAACTGATCATCTCTCTAAAAGAAAAGTATACGATCGTCATTGTCACTCATAATATGCAGCAAGCAGCTCGGATTTCCGACCATACGGCCTTTTTTTTGAATGGAGAAATCGTGGAATACTCGGATACTAAAGCCTTATTTTCCAATCCACAAAAGGAAAAAACAAAACAATATATTATGGGGGAATTTGGCTAAGGCGTATGCTTCATAAGCCAGTAACAAGACTTCATCGAGTTTTTTAAAATCTCCACCTAACATAAAACTTGCTTTTTCTTTGCAGATGAGAAAAACTAAAGGGGAAGTTTGAAAGTGGAGTGGATAAGCCAATGGATAAAATTCTGTCTGCTATTTTTTTTCCGGCCATATTGATGATCCTTTTTACAAGAGTGACATATAGACGAAGCGTTGGTTTTGTATTAACGTTAGCATTAATTATTGTTTCTGCCTATAAAGGCTATATTGACGGTTGGGGACTTATTGCAATTGAAGCGGCATCTTTAACAGTTGGACTGTATATAACAGATCGGATAGTAAAGAAGAAAAAGACGCAGCGCTCCTCCATAAAGGAAAAAGACTAGAAGCAGGCCCGAAAAAAGGTCCTGTTTTTCTTTTTTTAAAAAAAGTCGAAAATACGTTCTCTTTTCTCTGGTTATTCACTATACAGTTGTGGTAAAATGAAAAGCATGGAAAAAGAATCTACAACGAGTTGATATAGAGTAAGAATGCTAGTTGGGAGGCTGCTATGTTGGAGAATACATTTGAGCTCGTTTCAAAATATAAGCCATCAGGTGATCAACCTAAGGCAATCGAACAACTTGTCGAAGGAATTCATCGTCGAAAAAAATACCAAACATTACTAGGAGCGACAGGAACTGGGAAGACTTTTACTATATCCAATATGATTCAGCAGGTAAATAAGCCGACACTTGTGATTGCCCATAATAAAACACTTGCTGGACAATTGTATAGTGAGTTTAAAGAGTTTTTCCCGAATAATGCGGTCGAATATTTTGTTAGCTACTATGATTATTATCAACCAGAGGCCTATGTTCCCCAAACTGACACATACATCGAAAAAGATGCGAGTATTAATGATGAAATTGATAAGCTGCGTCACTCCGCTACATCGTCTTTATTTGAGCGAAAAGATGTTATTATCATTGCCAGTGTTTCCTGTATTTATGGTTTAGGATCGCCATCTGAATATCGTGACCATGTTTTGTCAATGCGGACAGGGATGGAGATTGAACGGAACCAGCTATTGCGTCGTTTAGTAGATATTCAATATGCGAGAAATGATATTGATTTTCACAGAGGGACTTTTCGTGTGCGCGGGGATGTTGTTGAAATTTTCCCCGTATCGCGTGATGAACATTGTATTCGCATCGAGTTTTTTGGGGACGAAATTGATCGGATTCGGGAAGTAGATGTATTAACGGGTGAGGTCCTTGGCGATCGTGAGCATGCCGCCGTTTTCCCGGCTTCTCACTTCGTTACTGGAGAAGACAAAATGAAGATAGCGATTGCCAATATTGAAAAAGAATTGGAAGAGCGGTTAGCTGAATTAAAGGAAAATGACCAATTATTGGAAGCCCAACGGTTAGAACAGCGGACAAGATATGATCTGGAAATGATGCGGGAAATGGGTTTTTGTTCTGGGATTGAAAATTACTCTCGCCATTTAACCTTACGACCTGCGGGAGCAACACCGTATACCTTACTTGATTATTTTCCTGATGATTTTCAAATTGTTGTCGATGAATCTCATGTGACACTTCCGCAAATTCGCGGGATGTATAACGGGGATAGGGCAAGAAAACAAGTGTTAGTCGATCATGGCTTTCGTTTGCCGTCTGCTTTGGATAATCGCCCTTTAACATTCGACGAATTTGAAGAGCATATTAACCAAATCGTATTTGTATCTGCCACTCCAGGACCATTTGAATTAGAACACACTCCAAAAATGGTCGAACAAATTATTCGTCCAACCGGGTTATTGGATCCAAAAATTGCTGTGCGGCCAATTGAGGGGCAAATCGATGACTTGATTAGCGAAATTAATTTACGGGTAGAACGTAATGAACGAGTGCTTGTCACAACATTAACGAAAAAAATGTCTGAGGATTTAACGGATTATCTGAAAGAAATCGGTATTAAAGTGCAGTATTTACATTCTGAAATTAAAACATTAGAGCGAATCGAAATTATCCGGGACTTACGGATGGGAACTTTTGATGTATTGGTAGGCATTAATCTACTAAGAGAAGGACTTGATATCCCAGAAGTTTCCCTAGTTGCGATATTAGATGCAGATAAAGAAGGTTTTTTGCGCTCAGAACGTTCGCTTATTCAGACGGTTGGGCGGGCAGCCAGAAATGCTGACGGCCATGTCATTATGTATGCCGATCGGATAACCGATTCAATGGAAAAGGCAATCCAAGAAACAGAACGGAGGCGCACGATTCAGGAGGAATATAATCAAAAGCATGGGATTACTCCAATGACGATTCAGAAGGATATTCGCGACGTGATTCGTGCGACGGTGGCAGCCGAAGATCCTACCGAATATACAGCTAAAAAAATGACCAAAAAGGAAAGAGAAGAATTTATCGATACAATGGAATTAGAAATGAAAGAAGCGGCTAAGGCACTTGATTTTGAACGAGCAGCTCAATTACGAGATGCCATATTGGAATTGAAAGCGGAAGGATGAGAGACTCATGGCACAAGATCAAATAATCATTCAAGGGGCAAGAGCCCATAACTTAAAAAACATCGATGTCACCATTCCTCGAGATAAGCTTGTTGTTGTGACGGGTCTGTCAGGTTCAGGGAAATCTTCCTTAGCCTTTGACACGATTTATGCGGAAGGACAACGAAGATATGTAGAGTCCCTTTCCGCTTATGCACGACAATTTTTAGGCCAAATGGATAAACCGGATGTCGATGCGATTGAGGGACTTTCTCCAGCTATTTCGATTGATCAAAAGACAACAAGTAGAAATCCCCGTTCAACAGTCGGTACGGTAACGGAAATTTATGATTATCTTCGCTTACTTTTTGCACGAGTGGGAAAACCGATTTGTCCTGTCCATGGGATTGAAATCAGTTCCCAAACAATTGAACAAATGGTGGACCGGATTATGAGCTATCCTGAACGAACAAGATTACAAGTTTTAGCTCCGCTCGTTTCTGGCCGTAAAGGGACACATGCGAAGGTGCTGGAAAATTGTAAGAAACAAGGATATGTCCGCGTTCGAGTAGATGGAGAAGTCGAGGACCTAGCAGACGAGATTAAACTTGAAAAAAATAAAAAGCACTCAATTGAAGTGATGATTGACCGGATCGTTGTGAAAGAAGGGGTTGAAACGAGGCTGGCGGATTCATTGGAGACCGCTCTTGGCTTAGGAGAAGGAAAAGTGATTATCGATGTAATCGGGGAAGAAGAATTGCTTTTCAGCGAAAACCATGCCTGTCCGGAATGTGGGTTTTCGATTGATAAATTGGAACCAAGGATGTTTTCTTTCAACAGCCCTTATGGCGCCTGTCCTGCCTGTGATGGGCTTGGCTCTACATTAGAGGTGGATCCTGAGCTTGTTATTCCAGATCAATCTTTAACCCTGAATGAGAATGCGATTGTCCCGTGGATCCCGGTTAGTTCCCAGTATTATCCACAGCTTTTAAAAACCGTGTGTCAGCATTTTCATATCGATATGGATACACCGATAAAAGATCTTCCAAAAGAAGATTTAAACATCATTCTCCACGGCTCTCCAGGAGAAGAGCTAGTTTTTCGCTATCAAAATGATTTTGGGCAAGTTCGGGAAAGTCGCGTTCGTTTTGAAGGTGTGCTGCGTAATGTGGAACGGCGCTATCGGGAAACAAGCTCCGATTATATCCGGGAACAAATGGAAAAATACATGGCCCAGCAACCATGTCCCCGTTGTAAAGGTCATCGGCTCAAGGATGAAAGCTTAGCCGTTAAAATTGCCGGCCATCATATTAGTGAAGTTACGGAACTATCCGTGAATGAAGCGGACCAATTTTTTCAGCAATTGGTTTTATCTGAAAAAGATATGCAAATTGCTAAATTAATTTTACGTGAAATCGGAGAAAGACTAGGCTTTCTCGTCAATGTCGGTTTAGAGTATTTAACTTTGAGTCGGGCGGCAGGGACATTATCGGGCGGTGAAGCGCAACGTATCCGCTTAGCCACCCAAATTGGCTCCAGACTGACAGGTGTTCTCTATATTTTAGATGAGCCTTCCATCGGTCTTCATCAACGAGATAATGATCGCTTGATTCATACATTAAAAAATATGAGGGATATTGGTAATACTTTAATCGTAGTGGAGCATGATGAAGATACGATGCTGGCGGCTGATTATTTGATCGATATCGGCCCGGGTGCTGGGGTACATGGAGGAGAAGTGGTTGCCTTAGGGACCCCTAAACAAGTAGCTGAAAATGAAGCTTCGTTAACAGGTCAATATTTATCAGGGAAAAAGTTTATTCCCTTACCAGTTGAACGCCGCAAGCCAGATGGCCGCTACCTTGAAATCAAGGGAGCGAAAGAAAATAATTTAAAAAATGTTCAGGTGAAGCTTCCCCTTGGTTTATTTATTGCCGTGACAGGTGTCTCAGGTTCTGGAAAAAGTACTTTAGTCAATGAAGTTCTTTATAAGACCTTGGCACAAAAACTCCATAGAGCAAAGACAAAACCAGGAGCTCACAAAGAGATCAAAGGGATCGAGCATTTGGAAAAAGTTATCGATATTGACCAATCACCGATTGGGAGAACACCTAGATCAAACCCGGCTACCTACACAGGGGTATTTGATGATATTCGCGATGTTTTTGCGACAACAAATGAAGCAAAGGTCCGTGGTTATAAAAAGGGACGTTTCAGCTTTAATGTAAAAGGTGGACGGTGTGAGGCTTGTAAAGGGGACGGCATTATTAAAATCGAAATGCATTTTCTTCCTGATGTCTATGTTCCTTGCGAAGTTTGTCATGGCAGCAGGTATAACAGGGAAACATTGGAAGTAAAATATAAAGGGAAAAACATTGCCGACATTTTGGACATGACAATTGAAGATGGACTGGATTTCTTTGCGAATATTCCTAAAATCAAACGTAAACTGCAAACGATTGTTGATGTGGGCCTCGGGTATATGAAATTGGGGCAGCCTGCCACGACCTTATCTGGAGGAGAAGCCCAACGTGTCAAGCTTGCCTCGGAGCTGCATCGTCGCTCAAATGGGCGTTCTTTATATATTTTAGATGAACCAACAACTGGCTTGCATGTAGATGATATTGCCCGTTTATTAGGAGTGCTGCAGAGGCTTGTGGATAATGGTGACACAGTTTTAGTCATTGAACATAATTTAGATGTGATTAAAACGGCCGATTATTTAATTGATTTAGGTCCAGAAGGCGGCGATAAAGGTGGAACAATTGTGACGAAAGGAACTCCAGAAAAGGTGGCAAAAACAGCCGATTCTTACACAGGACATTACTTAAAACCAATTTTAAAACGTGATAAGGAACGAATGAAACAGAAAATCGCGCGTCAGGAATTAGTAGAACAAGCTCAGTAAACAGACCTGTCATTTTTTCTTAGGGGATTTCGCCCTTTTTGAAACCTACGATGCCTCATATTCGTAAAACCTGTTAGAACTAAAAAGGAGGAAGCTGACGTGAACCAGGAAAAGAAACGAATACTTGAATTGGTACAAAATGGAAAGCTCTCAGCCCAAGAAGCGATTATTTTGCTAGAAGCCCTTGAGGAAGAGGCAGTGAAGGAGCCTTCACCGACTAAGCAAAAGTTGGAGGAGGAAAACACCCCAGTACAGTCCGAACAGCCTTTCCAATCAGATGGCAATAAGGATTCTGAACAGAAAAAGGATACAAATAAGACAGCGGATAAAGAATCGATGGATTCGGCGGATAGCATCTATTCTCAACTAGAAAATGCCGGTGAACGATTATTTGATTTTGTTCAAAACGCCTTTAATAAAATGAAGGATCTTGATTTTCAATTTAATCAAACGGTCGAAATTCCTCATACCTTTCAACAGTCCGGTGAACATATTGATCGTATCGATATAGATGTTGCGAATGGTCCAGTAAGAATAAAGACTTGGGATCAGCCAGAGATAAGGATTGAATGTCAGGCAAAGATTTACCGTACAGAGGATCGTGAAGAGGCAAGAAATTATTTCCTCGATCACAGCGTGTTTCAATATGAGAATGGTTTGCTGATCTTTAGCACGCGATCGAAAATGATGAAGGTCGATTCGGTTGTGTATATCCCGGAAAAAACGTATAAAAAACTTTCGATTCGCGTCTTCAATGGAGGAGTAAGGGGAACAAATCTACAAGCAGAAACTGTCATCATTAAAACGACGAATGGGAAAGTGGAGCTTACGAATGTTCATGGAGAAAAACTGGATTTGGATACAGTAAATGGTCAGGTTATTCTAGCTGAATCCAAAATTGAAAAAGTAGAGGCAGAAACAGTAAATGGCATCATTAAAGTAGATGGTACTTACAAAGATCTTGGGTTACAGTCTTTAAACGGGAATATTGATTGTATTTTAACAGATGAAGCCCCAGGTGTAATAGAAACAAAATCTGTAACAGGGAATATTCATATTACCTTACCTAGAGGAATAGCGATTGATGGCGACGTGCAATCCAATGTAGGGAACTACAACCTCCAATTAAATGATATTGATATCATGCATGAAAAGAATGAAATAATTCAAAAGCAAGTGAAGTTTAAACGTTCTGGTACAGGTGAGCGAAGGGTCCATTTATTTGCAAACACGAAAACAGGTTCCGTATATGTCAGAGAAGTAGCAGGTCAGTAAAATGAAATGGGGCATGGGGATTTTAGTCAACGCCCTTCTCTTCCTTGCTTTTGCAGGTTATTTTGAAGGCGTTGAAGTAACAAGTATATGGGCGGCCATTGGCGCAAGTGTGATTTTGTCTATATTGAATATGCTTGTCAGGCCGCTTTTGATCCTATTCACCTTACCTGTTACCATTCTTACTCTAGGGCTGTTCTTATTTGTGATTAATGCCTGTACCTTATTAATGACAGATGCTTTGATGGGAAGTTTGTTTGAAATTTCCGGGTTTGGATTGGCTTTACTTCTTGCTGTGATCATGGCTGTGATCAACCTCATTATCCAAAAAACGATTATAGAACCAAGAAAACAGCGGTAAAAATTTTTAGATGGACTCTGCGAATAAGAGTTCATCTTTTTTAATTTTAAATGGAATAGTGGTTTTTTTGCCGTTTGTAATGATAAAATAGTACAATGATGTCTAGAAAACTCAACATAGAATAATGACTTAATGGCAAGGAGTGATGGATTTGGCCAAAGTTCGGACAGAAGATATCTTAAGGCGTTTTGATTTGGAGCTAATTAGTGGAGAAGAAGGTGTTCATAAACCGATTACAACGACGGATATTTCACGTCCAGCCTTAGAATTAGCAGGATTTTTCAACTATTATCCTGCTGAACGTGTGCAGCTATTAGGAAGAACAGAAATTGACTTTAGTGGAAGATTATTAAAAAGTGAAAGAAAAGAGCGAATGGAGCTTTTATGTAATGATGTAACACCAGCGATTGTGATTTCACGGCAATTAGATATACCAAAAGAACTAATAGAGTCAGCGGAGCGAAATAGTGTCCCTTTGCTGCGGACTCCGATGAAAACGACCCAATTTTCCAGTAAGCTAACAAATTATTTAGAGAGTGAATTAGCTCCAACCACAGCGGTTCATGGGGTATTAGTCGATATTTATGGAATAGGTGTGTTAATAACCGGCCAAAGCGGTGTTGGTAAAAGCGAAACCGCCTTAGCCTTAATTAAACGAGGGCACCAGCTTGTCGCGGATGACTGCGTGGAAATTAGTGAGATTGAAGAAAATATGCTTGTGGGAAGTCCACCACCTTTGTTAAAGCAACTTTTAGAAATTCGTGGATTGGGCATTATTAATGTGATGACCTTATTTGGAGCAGGAGCGGTTCGATCAAGCAAAAAAATTACCCTATCCGTTCATTTAGAGCTTTGGGATGAACAAAAGCATTATGATCGTGTCGGCCTTGATGAGGATAAAGTAAAGATTATTCATACCGAACTACCTAAGCTAACAATTCCTGTAAGACCGGGACGAAATCTTGCTGTTATTATTGAAGTGGCAGCCATGAACTTCCGTTTGAAAAATATGGGGGTGAATGCAGCAAAGCAATTCACCGAAAGACTTGCAGAAGTGATTCAAAATGGAAGCGACAATGACATGATTACGTGAAGAGGGCTTCCTTAAAAGAACAGAAGAAATAGTATGGAGGAGGAGAGTGGATGAGTATAGAACCAATTAATCCGGTTGCGATCCAATTAGGGCCATTTTCGATTCGATGGTATGGAATCATTATTGGTGTAGGGATCGCACTGGCTCTTATTTTGGCGGTGCGCGAGGCAGATAAACGGGGACTGCCTAAAGATACGTTTACAGATTTGTTAGTTTGGGCGATTCCGATTTCAATCATTTGCGCAAGGATTTATTATGTCATCTTTGAATGGGATTTTTATTCGCAAAATCCGGGTCAAATCATTAAAATTTGGGAAGGCGGGATTGCGATTCACGGTGCTTTAATTGGTGCCGTTGTAACTGCGATCATCTTTTCTAGAAAAAAAGGAATATCTTTTTGGAAACTCGCAGATGTCGCGGCGCCCAGCCTTATCTTAGGACAAGCGATCGGACGCTGGGGAAATTTTATCAACCAAGAAGCACATGGGGAAGCTGTATCAAGAGCTTTTTTAGAGAACCTTCACCTTCCACAATTTATTATTGATCAAATGTACATAAATGGAGAATATTATCATCCTACATTTCTATACGAATCTGTGTGGAATATCATCGGCTTTATTATCCTGCTTGCTTTAAGAAAAAGCTCATTACGGCGTGGAGAACTCTTTTTAAGTTATATGATCTGGTATTCGATTGGGCGCTTTTTCATTGAAGGAATGCGTACAGATAGCTTAATGTTGGACTCCGTAAGAATGGCCCAGGTGATATCGCTTGTATTAATATTGCTTGCGATTGCCATATGGTTTTACCGTCGGTATACAGGTTTGGCAAAGCAAAAATATAAGGATTCAGACTAAGAACAACGAAAATAGCGGAAAGGGTATTGATATGCAACAAAAAATAACGAGCTTATTATTTGATCTTGATGGGACATTAATTGATACGAATGAATTGATCATCACTTCTTATTTGCACACGTTAGAGCAGTATTTCCCAGGCGAGTTTCAGCGTGAAGATGTACTTCCTTTTATGGGACCCTCCTTATTTGATGTCTTTCAAGGGCTAGATCCCGAAAAAGCAGAAGAAATGGTCGATGTGTATCGAAAACATAATATCGAGCATCATGATTTACTTGTAAAAGAATTTGATGGGGTGTTTGAAACGATTCGCACTTTACATGAAAATGGCTATAAATTGGCGATTGTTTCGACAAAGAAAAGAGATACGGTTCTGAAAGGACTTGAGTTGACAAATTTAAAGCCTTTTTTTGAAGCTATCATTACAATGGATGATGTAGAAAAGCTAAAGCCAGATCCTGAACCTTTGAATAAAGCAATGGCCTTACTAGACTCAAAGCCAGAAGAAACGATGATGATTGGGGATAATTATCATGATATTTTAGGAGGCAAAAATGCAGGGACTATAACTTGTGGGGTTGCTTGGTCATTAAAAGGGAAAGACCATTTACTAAGCTATCATCCCGATTACATGCTGGATAAAATGTCTGATTTACTCCCTATTATCGGAGTGCATCCTCAATGAGACGAACAGAACGCTTTCCGGTAAAGGGAGCAAATTCTCTTTGGCATGTATATAAAACGGTTCCCTTCTGGAAGGTTGTAAAAAATTTTATTATTATCCAGATGGCTCGATATACTCCTTTTTTGACGTTAAAAAATTGGATGTACCGACGTTTTTTGAAAATGAAAATCGGGACCAAAACATCTTTTGCATTGATGGTCATGTTGGATGTAATGTTTCCCGAAAAAATAACGATTGGAAAAAATACGGTCATTGGTTATAATACGACAATTCTAGCCCATGAATATTTAATTAAAGAATACCGCCTGGGTAAAGTGGAAATTGGGGATCATGTGATGATCGGAGCCAATACAACGATTTTACCGGGAATTAAAATCGGTGATCATGCGATTGTTTCAGCCGGTACGCTTGTCCATAAAGATGTAGCTGAAGGAACATTTGTAGGGGGAAACCCGATGAAAATAATTTATACGAAGGAAGAATGTGCAGAGCGTTGGAAAGATGATCCAATATATGGAAATTTTGATAAAACACCTAAAAAATAGGTGTTTTATTTTCCTTCATTAGCCATTTATATCTAAAAAATGATATAAATGTTAAAAATTTTCCAAGATTCGCAGAGTGTCAGCATGGGTGTCGTATGATATACTACAAAAAGCGACAAAGGAATACAGCAACGGAGGATCTTGATGTCTAACAACTCGAAAGGAAAACTAGAAAAAGCGAAAATATTCCCTTTCATCCCAACTGGCGAATACTATTTTAATAGAGGGATTAAGGCTTACGATCGTTTTGATATGCAACAAGCGAGGAAATATTTAAAAAGAGCCTTGGAATTAGAACCTTCGGAGCCGATTATAGCTTGTCAATTAGCCATCGTCCTTACGGAAATAGGAGAATATGAAGAATCAAATCATCTTTTAAAAAAAGTGTTGACGGAATTAGATGAACAGTTAACAGAATGCTATTATTTCATGGCGAATAATTTTGCTCACTTAGGCATGTTTACAGAAGCGTATAAAAATGCCTATCTCTATCTTGAGCTAGATCAAACCGGTGAATTTTCTGAAGAGGCAAAGGAGTTATTAGATTTAATTGGAATTGAGGACGAGGAAAATTTCACCGAACTTTTAGAGCAAGACGCAATGTTTGATAAGCTTGATCAAGCAAGAGAGTTATTACAAGAAGGCCATTTTTCGAAAGCGATTGAATTACTAGAAAAGACTGTGTCAGATTATCCTGAACTTTGGCCAGCTTATAATAATTTGGCACTTGCTTATTTTTATGAAGGGAAAACAAAAAAAGCATTTGAAGTTCTGAAAAATGTTTTAGAAAATAGTCCAGGTAATTTGCATGCTCTTTGTAATTTAGCTGTTTTCCTTTATTATGAGGAAAAAAATGAGGAACTAGAGGAACTACTTGATGCTCTTCACAAAGTTCAACCTATCCACTTTGAACATCGATATAAATTAGGGGCAACCTTTGCCCTTGCCGGTAAATATGAACAAGCTTACCATTGGCTGCGTCATCTTCAAAAATACGGTTATGAAGGGGATTATGCTTATTATTACTGGTTAGCAAAGGCGGCCTATTTTACCGGAAATCAAAAAGTGGCCGATGATGCTTGGTTAAAATTAATCGAGATAAATCCGTTACAGGCAGAAAGGGAGCCATGGAAGGTAGCTGAAAAGTCGATTACACATTTGGAAAATGATGAAGTGATTACGATCATGAAGTGGCTGCAAAATGAACATGTCGAAAATAGACTGTATGGTATTTTTTTAATATCGGTATCGACCTCGAAATCAGCGATTTATCAACAGTTGGAAAAAATGGATTTAAATGAATTTACATTATTTGAAAAAAGATATTTAACCTATATCTTACAAACAGAATTACATCATGATTTTTCTTTTAACGAACAAATAAAACAAGGACATGAATCAGCTATGGTTCTATTTGAAAAATATCAAGCGCAGGCATGGGAAAGACGAAGCGTACTCCTTTTATGGTTTCGAACTTTTTTGAATATGTTTCAGAGGCAAGTTCCTATGCGGAATCCGTTAGCGATGGCCGGGGCAATTGAGTATATTTGGTCAAAAAATCGACATAATAAAAAAACACAATTAGAAATTGCAACGGAGTATTCGATTTCCACTTCCACCTTGAGAAAATACGTTCGCTTGCTTCAGGATCATTTGGATTGAGCATATATATAGACGGAATTCATCTTGTTTAATATTCTATAAAGAGAATGCTTTACTACAAAAATTTTAGCTTCTTTGAATATGACAAAGGGAGTGTGCAACATGTCAGATGAAAAAATATATGATGTGATTATTATCGGAGCAGGACCGGCGGGAATGACGGCGGCTGTATATACATCGAGAGCAAATCTCTCCACTTTGATGATTGAACGCGGTGTGCCAGGTGGTCAAATGGCAAACACAGAGGATGTAGAAAATTATCCAGGATTTGATCATATTCTTGGTCCTGAATTGTCTACAAAAATGATGGACCACGCGAAAAAGTTCGGGGCTGAATATGCGTATGGGGATATAAAAGAAGTGATTGATAGAGATTCCTATAAAGTAGTGAAGGCTGGTAAGAAAGAATATAAAGCACGTGCCGTGATCATTACGACAGGTGCCGAGTACCGTAAAATTGGCATCCCGGGCGAAACCGAATTAACAGGCCGTGGTGTTTCTTATTGTGCGGTTTGTGATGGTGCCTTTTTCAAAAACAAAGAATTGGTGGTTGTTGGTGGTGGAGATTCGGCTGTTGAGGAAGGGGTTTACCTCACTCGTTTTGCAAGTAAAGTAACGATTGTCCACCGGCGAGATGAATTACGTGCCCAAAAGATTCTTCAAGATCGTGCCTTTGCAAATGAAAAAGTTGAATTTATTTGGAATCATACCGTTAAAGAAGTAAACGAAGAAAATGGCAAAGTTGGTTCTGTTACACTTGTTTCAACAGAGACCGGCGAAGAACGAAATTTTAAAACAGATGGTGTCTTTATTTATATTGGGATGGATCCTCTAACAAAGCCATTTGAAAACTTAGGGATTACAAACTCGCAAGGATATATCGAAACAAATGAGGAGATGGAAACAAAGATCCCCGGAATTTTTGCAGCAGGCGATGTACGTGATAAACTGCTTCGTCAAATCGTAACAGCCACAGGGGACGGCAGTATTGCCGCGCAAAGTGCGCAAATTTACATTGAAACCTTAAAAGATAAATTGGCGACTGTCAATTAAACGAGCCGTCATTTAAAAAGTTACACTGAATTAATGTGTTTGTAACAGTAGTGAAATGATTTTCAGGTAAAGTATAAACATGAGATATTGACCCCCTTTTTTATACAATATCCCTTTTTTGAAAGCATAGGTCATTGAACCTGTGCTTCTTTTTTTGGGTATAAGTTCATTGGTATGACTGAACTTCGTTAGAGAAATGCTGAACTTTCATTAATATTCCGGATCATCACTCGAATGGTTGAACTTCCTATGAATGACTTTAAGTACTGTCAATTACATAAAGTAAATAGTATAATAATAAGAACGTGAACAAAATGGACAGTGAAGCAGAAAACAGGAGTGGAATGAATGAATGCAGTAGGTTCAGATGAAATACAATTAGTGATTATTACCGGCATGTCTGGGGCAGGGAAAACCGTTGCGGTCCATAGCTTCGAGGACTTAGGTTTCTTTTGTGTGGACAATTTACCTCCGGCGTTAATGCCTAAATTTCTGGAATTAATGAAGGAATCGGGAAATAAGATGAATAAAGTAGCCCTTGTCATGGATTTGCGAGGACGAGAATTTTTTGATACATTGCTACGTGTTTTGGATGAACTTTCTGATTCCACATGGATGACACCACAAATTCTCTTTTTAGACGCAAATGATGCCGCGCTTGTAAGAAGGTATAAAGAAACACGTCGCTCTCATCCACTTGCGACAGAGGGCTTACCTCTTGAAGGAATCAGACGAGAACGCCATATTTTAGATGAATTAAAAGGTCGAGCCCAGTTAATTTATGATACTTCGAATATGCAGCCAAAAGAATTGCGGGAAAAAATTATTGAAGAATTCTCCGCTAATAAAAAAACGGTGTTTACTGTCAATGTTATGTCTTTTGGTTTTAAACATGGGATTCCCATTGATGCCGACTTGGTGTTTGATGTACGCTTCTTACCAAATCCTCATTATATTGATCATATGAGACCAAAAACGGGGATGGAAGAAGAGGTGTATCATTATGTTCTAAAATGGAGTGATACCCAGAAGTTTCTTGCGAAAACAACGGATTTATTAACATTTATATTGCCCCTTTACAAACGAGAAGGGAAAAGCCAACTTGTGATTGCGATTGGCTGTACAGGTGGTCAACATCGTTCTGTTGCCCTTGCCGAATATATTGGGGAATTTTATGAAAATGATTATCATGTTTCGATTACACATCGAGATATTCAAAAGAGAAAGAGAAAAACATTATGACACAAACATCTAGGCCGAAGATTGCCGTAGTAGGGGGAGGAACGGGGTTACCAGTTCTTTTGCGCGGTTTGAAAAATCTACCTGTTGAATTGTCTGCTATTGTGACCGTTGCGGATGATGGTGGCAGCTCAGGCCGCTTAAGAAAGGAAATGGAAATTCCACCACCAGGGGATGTCAGAAATGTCATTGCCGCCTTATCTGAACAAGAACCTTTGATTATTGAAATGTTTCAGCATCGCTTCAACTCAAATAGTGAGCTATCAGGACATTCTTTAGGAAATCTAATTCTTGCTGCTCTTACCTCGATCACAGGTGATTTTATGCATGCGATCCAGGAAATGAGTAAGGTACTGAATGTCCGCGGACAGGTGATCCCTGCAGCCAATCAACGTGTTGTATTAAATGCTGAGATGGATGATGGTTCGATCATTAGTGGGGAATCAAAAATCCCTGAATCGGGGAAAAAAATCAAGCGTGTTTTTTTAACACCCGATTTAATCCAACCATTGCATGAGCCGATACAGGTGATACGTGAAGCTGATCTTATTGTGATCGGACCAGGCAGCCTTTATACAAGCATCTTACCTAATCTATTAGTCCCTGGAATCGGTGAAGAAATATGTAAGGCTAAGGCGAAAAAAGTATATATTTGTAATTTAATGACACAGCCCGGTGAAACACTTGATTTTACGGCCAGCGATCATATTGAAGCTTTATATGCCCATATGGATCGTTCTTTTATTGATCTTGTGCTTGTGAACAATGAACCGGTTCCCTCACATTTAAAATACCGTTACCAAGAAGAACAAGCGAGACCGGTTGTTTTTGATGTGGATAATCTTGAAATGTTGGGAATTGAAGTCATTGCCGAGGAAATTATTAGTTTAGAGAAAGGGTTTGTTCGGCATGATACGAATAAAGTCGCTCAGATTCTTTATTCGCTCTTACCACAGACAACAAGGCCATTTGTATAGATATGAAATAGATCCGTTTTGGGAGGTGGCAGATGTGTCATTTGCTTCAGCGACAAAAAAAGAATTGACAACTTTAGATTCCGCAGACTGCTGTGCCAAAGCTGAACTATCTGCTCTGATCAGAATGAATGGCTCACTCTCCTTTTCCAACCGTATACTCGTTGTGAATGTCCAAACGGAAAATGCGGCGATTGCGAGAAGGATTTATGTATTAATAAAGAGGATTTATGACGCCGAGGTAGAATTATTAGTTAGGAAGAAAATGCGCCTGAAAAAGAATAATGTTTATATTGTACGCTTGAAAAAAAATGCCGAGTTCATTTTGCGTGACATGAAAATTCTAGGGGAAGGTTTTACTTTAGTGCATGATATTGCAAAAGAATTAGTGGCCAAAGATTGCTGCAAACGCTCATATTTGCGCGGGGCTTTTCTGGCAGGCGGTTCTGTTAATAATCCAGAAACCTCTTCCTATCATCTTGAAATTTTTTCTTTGTATAAAGAGCATAATCTTTCCCTCTGTGAACTGGTGAACCATTTTTCGTTGAATAGTAAAATTTTAGAACGGAAAAATGGCTATATCACGTATTTAAAAGAGGCTGAAAAAATTGCTGATTTTCTAGGCGTGATTGGAGCTCATAATGCGTTACTAAAATTTGAAGATGTCCGCATTGTTCGTGACATGCGTAACTCAGTGAATCGTCTTGTGAATTGTGAAACAGCTAATCTGAATAAAACGATTGGGGCTGCCTTAAGACAAGTAGAGAATATCCGATATATTCAGGAAACAGAAGGTTTGGAAATTTTGCCTGAAAAATTAAGAGAAATAGCGGTATTACGAATGGAGCATCAGGATCTCACATTGAAAGAATTAGGGGAGAGGGTTTCTGGCAGTCCCATTAGTAAATCGGGCATCAATCATCGATTAAGAAAAATTGATGAAATTGCAGAAAAATTACGCAAGGGAGAAACAAGCAGTACATATAAATAAGTAAAGGGGTGATGGAGCTATGGTGGTAAAAGAAATAGAAGTTAAGTTACCGGCTGGATTGCAATCCCGCTATGCAGCAGAATTTGTCCAAGAAGCAAGCAGCTTTACGGCAGATGTTTATCTTGAAAAGGGTGGCCGAAAAGTAAACGCAAAAAGTATCATGGGGTTAATGAGCCTTGCGATCGGACCAAATGAACTTGTAACCCTTTCTGCGGATGGTGCGGATGAAGAAGAGGCAGTTGCGGGGTTAGCCGGGTTTATTGAAAACAACAAATAATGACTAGGAAAAGAGTGGTAAATGTAAATTTATCGCTCTTTTCCAATCATAAAATGATAGTATATCTTTATGATTACTTATTTTAGTTCAGATCGTGTTTGAAGTTGAAGGAGTATCATTATGCTTAAAAAGTTTTTTTCTTATTATAAACCTCATAGACGCTTATTTATCATTGACTTTTCCAGTGCAGTTATTGTCGCTATTCTAGAATTGGCATTCCCGGTGGCGGTGCAATGGTTCATTGATAAGCTTTTGCCAGAAGGCAATTGGAATAAAATAGTTACAATCGGTACTCTTCTGCTTATTGTCTATCTTTTGAGTACAGCTCTTCAATATATTGTTAGTTACCTAGGACATATGCTAGGAATCAATATCGAGACAGATATGCGGGAACAATTATTTACTCATGTTCAGCGCCAGTCATTTAAATTTTTTGATAACACGAAAACGGGACATATTATGAGTCGGATTTCGAATGATTTATTTGATATTGGGGAATTGGCTCATCACGGTCCAGAGGATTTCTTTATTGCGATTATGACCTTTGTCGGGGCTTTTGCAATCATGTTTCATATCAATCCGAACTTAGCTATTATTACAGTTATTATGGTGCCTTTTTTAATTTGGTTAGTCACCTACTGCAATATTAAAATGAATCATGCTTGGAAGAATATGTATAGTCGAATTGCGGATGTGAACGCAAGAGTAGAAGATAGCGTATCTGGTGTACGAGTTGTTCAGTCTTTTACCAATGAGCAATTCGAAATTGCTCGTTTTCAAAAAGATAATGGTTTATTTCGTTTGGCTAAGCTTAGCGCTTATAAGGTGATGGCCGGTACACATTCTAGTATTTATATGATGACTCGACTTGTCACTTTGCTTGTTCTTATTGTCGGGGCATGGTTTAGTTTTAATGGAAAGCTAACCTATGGGGAACTCGTCAGTTTTGTTCTTTATGTCAATGTATTGGTCAAGCCTGTTGATAAAATCAGTGCCTTACTCGAATTGTATCCAAAAGGAATGGCTGGATTTAAACGATTCTTGGACCTTATCAATCAAGAACCAGAAATTAAGGATCACCCAAATGCGGAAGAAGTCAATAACCTAATGGGAAATATCTGTTTTGATGACGTTCATTTTCAATATGATCCTCATAAAGAAGTATTGAAGGGGATTAACTTGAATATAAGGGCAGGAGAGACGGTTGCCTTTGTTGGCCCTTCTGGAGCGGGGAAAACAACGATTTGTTCCTTAATCCCGCGTTTTTATGATGTGGACAAGGGAGCGATTATGATTGATGGAATCGATATCCGTGATATGACGAAACATTCTTTGCGCTCGCAAATTGGCATTGTCCAGCAAGATGTCTTTTTATTTACGGGCACGATTCGCGAAAATATTGCTTATGGGAAACAGGATGCGAGTGAGGAAGAAATCCGCGAGGCGGCAAAAAAAGCTCACTTAGAAGACTTTATTGCTTCCCTTCCTGATGGATATGAGACGCAAATTGGGGAACGTGGACTAAAGCTTTCCGGTGGTCAGAAACAACGCCTAGCCATTGCGCGCATGTTTTTAAAAAATCCTCCGATTCTCATATTGGATGAAGCAACATCTGCGCTTGATACGGAAACAGAGAAAATCATTCAATCGGCTTTAAATGAACTTGCTGAGAATCGTACCACCCTTGTGATTGCCCACCGTCTAGCGACAATTCGGGATGCGGATCGCGTGTTAGTGGTCACAGAAAATGGAATTGAGGAAGATGGGACGTATACTCAATTGGTTCAACAAAACGGTCTATTTGCCAAATTGCATCATATTCAGTTTCAGGAAATTTGAAGCCAACAGGGAGTTGGTCACAAAGGCGTGGCGATTGTTGTCGCGAATTTAGCCTTTGATCCTCTATTACACGTCCCATAGGACCAGGCCTCCTCTCACTTGATTAAAAAAAGGTTGCTCTATTTGTATACAGAGCAACCTTTTACTTTATTATTTCTTATTGTCTATTTCTTCTTTCCGCTCAATGATTCGGTCAATCAATCCATATTCTTTTGCTTTTTCAGCTGTCATGAAGTTATCACGATCTGTATCACGTTGAATCACTTCAAGTGGTTGACCTGTGCGATCAGAAAGAATTTGATTGAGTTTTTCACGCAAGAATAGAATCCGTTTAGCGGCAATTTCAATTTCAGTTGCCTGTCCTTGAGCTCCTCCGAGTGGTTGATGAATCATCACTTCACTATTAGGTAGAGCAAATCGTTTCCCTTTTTTCCCTGCTGCAAGTAGGAAAGCACCCATAGAAGCAGCCATTCCTGTACAAATGGTGGAAACATCAGGTTTGATATATTGCATCGTATCATAGATCGCCATTCCCGCTGTGATACTTCCGCCGGGACTGTTAATGAAGATTGTAATATCTTTTTCTGGATTTTCTGCTTCTAAGAACAAAAGCTGTGCGACAATGGAGTTGGCGACATTGTCATCAATAGCACTTCCAAGCATAATAATACGGTCCTTTAATAAACGAGAATAAATGTCATAAGCTCGCTCGCCTCGGCTTGTTTGTTCAATAACTGTAGGAATTAAATTCATTTGTTTCTCCTCCTTTTTTTCATGCTCGCTTTCCTTAAAGTGTTGAAAACTTTATATATTTACTATCATACACCTTTGGTCAGTAAAGGTCAAATAATCAAATTGCAAATAAGATTTTTTTGAAAAACTCTCCTCTACCATACCATATTCTCCATTTGCCATGTTTTTAAACAAAATATTGCTTGCATTCTATAGAAACTTGTTCTATAATTTCATATCGTACGCTTCCTTTTTGCCCTCGTAGTGTAACGGATAACACGTAAGATTCCGGTTCTTAAAATGTGGGTTCGATTCCTGCCGAGGGCGTTTTCCAGCATAATATCATATGTCGTATAATGTTTTATAGTGGCTATATTGTTGAACAAAGTAATTTTCATGTTATAATAAACATAGAAAGGTTACAATTGCATACAATAATAAAGACCGTCCATGCGGGAACATGGAACGGTCGCCAATAGACCGTCCCCGTCAAGAGGGGTTGGTAGCGAGAGAATAATAATCCCTCACGTACCTGCTAAAGCGCATGAGGGATTATTTTTTATGGTTATTATTAGAAACGATAAGGATCAAAGGCTAAATACGCGACATCATGTCTTTTACAGGATAATTCACCCATAAAACGGGTGCTTGCACTTTACTTAATATCAAATGTTTTAATTTCATTTGTGCTTGTTAGGAAGAAACTCCCTGTTTTATAATGATCGATTTTCCATTCTTTGGACTCTTCATCGAAAAATACGGTCATATAATAGGTTACTGTCGCATTGTCTCCTTCCCTCAATAAGGAATATCCATGCAATTCCGGTTCATTTAGGGTATATTCCGCTTCAACTTGCAATTCATAACGGTCTTTTTCCTCGTTATATACAGGCCTTTTTAAAGATTCAACATCATAACGAGATTGAATAAAGGTAGCGACGTATTTCTTTCTCTTTCCTTGCAATTGAGAAGCTTGTTTTTCAACAGCTTTTTTATATTCTTCCGGCACATCCATTTTTGAAGCATCTCCCGAAACTAAAGCTTCTGTATGTAGCTTCCAATTTTCGTTTAGCATCTCCATTATTTTATTGCGATCTGTTTCCGACAATGCAGAAACTTTGCTTAAATCCATTCTTTGATCGTCAATGACATATTCCTCTGACCTCATAGTACCCCAGGGGAATTCTTTTTCTAGAGTGATTGTTGCACTTCCGTCCATTGGTAACAGTCCGAACTTTTCAAACTGACGACCGATTTCGATGTCGGTTTTTTCTCCATTAAGTAAAACAGAAGTATGATCATAAGCCGTCGCTAGATTTACTTCTCCTGCGTTAATCGTTAATTTTTCTGAGATGGGTGGAGTATCTATTTCAAATGCCTCTACTATTCTGGACTCAGTTGCGTCGAAATGACTACCAGTTGCTACCGCCTTTAATTCATAAGTCCCGATGGAATATGGACCATATGAATTTACATCATTTTTAGGTGGATTTTCATCTACAAGCTCGTCATTTATATAGAGCTTTACATGATCACGGTTGACAGAAATATCGATATATACAGGAGTTAGAAAAAAGGAATAATTTTTGAACAAAAGCCATTTCCTTCCGCTTTCCTTCATTGAGATGCTAGCGTAAGTTTCTTCAAGATGGGGATCAGGCTTTGTTTGACCTTCTAATATTTTAGCCCATGTTGTTAAATGATTAAAAAGTGTATCGGCGTCTTCTGGATGTTCATTTAAATAATGCAGCAATAAGTCTGCATCTTTTTTTTCGAATGTCCAGCCTTCTTTATTTGATTGAATAAGAGAATGAATTCTGTCTGCATCCTTTTTTTGGACTGCTTCTTTTAAAGCTGCAACAGCTTGATGGGGCGAGGTTAAATCCTTAAGTGAAGGGTAACCAATAAGGCCTATTAATAATAATAAAATGAAAAGAGATCCAAAACCAATCCACTTTTTCATTTGAGGCGATTTTGCCTTCCCTTTTAAATCAGCGCCACATTTCGGGCAAAACTCTGAATTTCCTTCTGTGCCACATTTTTTACATTTCATAACAAAATCCTCACTTTATATAAGATTAATCGATGTTCGATTGAAATGTCCCTATGTTTATACGATTTTACTGATAATAATGAAACTTTTCTACCAACAAAAGTAATAGGAAATTCGAGAGATTTTTTGAGAAGGATGTTTTGTTATTATATAAGGTGGAAATAAAAGGATCGAGGTTAGGGAACGTGGGTTCGCGGGATGAAACAGTTTTATTAGAGACTGAAAGAGTGGCGGAATGTAAAAAAGAGCATAAGCAAGAAAGTGAAATAATAAAGAAAAGTCTCCCTAGATATAGAATGTTTTTTTCTAAAGGGAGTGCCATTTACTTATTACCTTTCATTCTTTATTTCTTTTCCTTGCTGATTTTGCTTATTTATCTATTCTTCGTTAAATCTTAGACATTAGGACGCAATCACTAATAGATATCGTTTTTTTTTGTTATTTTGGTTAAAAATATCTAGTTTTTATACGCGTCTATTGGATTATTTTTAGCTAAATTTTGACATAACTCTACAATTGAACGGACATTTCATGTATCTTTTGTATATGAAATTATAGAAAAACTATGATTAAGTTCGTCTGTAAGATCGTGAGAATGAAGGTTGGTGTACGGTTAAATGAAAAAAATACAGCTTATTATTGGGGATACAGATGCACTATTCCTACAGTCATTTAGTGAATATATCATGGCTTCAAATTTGAAATCTAAATTTGATTTGAAACTTTTTTCTAGTTCATCACGTATAAAGAAGTATATCGAAACGGAGCAAGTTTATGATATTTTATTAATTCAACCAGAGCTATACAATCCTAATATGGTTCTAAGTGAAAAAAATACGGTGTTCTTTTTACAAGAAAGTATGAATGATGCGAATCAATCTCAATCAGTCTATAAATACCAACCGTTGAATAAGATTCTATCTGATATGCTTTCAGTCTATTATGAACATTACTCAACGTTTCAAGGAGTGGCACGTGAAGGAATTAAGACAAAGGTACTTTCTGTTTATTCACCGAATGGGGGAACAGGGAAAACAACCTTCACAATAAACTTGAGTAAACAAATGGCTTTAAAGGGAAATAAGGTATTTTATTTAAATCTTGAATTTTTAAATACGAGCTCACTTTTTTTCCAATCAGCGGACGATCATCCCTCCTTACAAGTTTTCTATTATTTAAAAGCAAGACCAGAACAGTTCTTGTCAAAGATTGAATCTTTGAAGAAAACCGATGAAACAATGAATGTCGATTATTTTCAATTACCGATCTGCCCGGATGAAATGATTGCGATCAAACGGGAAGAAATCAAATATCTTATTCAAGCAATCATTGAAACAGAAC
Organism: Lederbergia sp. NSJ-179; assembly: GCF_022867885.1. Lineage (GTDB taxonomy): Bacteria > Bacillota > Bacilli > Bacillales > Bacillaceae_C > Lederbergia. The sequence goes on from NZ_JALIFP010000004.1 coordinate 85,083, forward strand.
ATTACGATTATATTTTGATTGATTTGGATTCATCTGTGCACGAAAGAGTTGGAGCCGCGATTGAAGAAAGCCATCAGGTGATTTGGCTGTTGAATAATGATATCCAAAGCTTTTATAAAACGGTTGGCATGTTAGATCGAATGGATGATGTGTTTGGGAATGAACATCACTTAGAGGAAAAGGTAACGTTTATTATGAATCGTTTTACGGGGTATTTTCCAGAAGCTTATTTGAAATTTAATCTTCCTATCAGGGGTTATTTACCTAATATCACGGAATGGTTACAAAATAATGATGTGAAACAAGTTCTATACCACCCTTTATATACAAAAGAATTACTTGCTATTACGGAGGATTTAATTGTGAAGCGTGAGGCAGGTGTCGAGATTGATCAAGGATGAACAGGTGAAGGAAATTATTCAAAAATTAAGAGAATCCTTGGATTTGATGCATTCCATCCCGAACGAGGAATTACTCGAGTATGTAGAGGCAGCAGTTTTTGAATATGCCCAAACGAATCGTGTGAATTCAAAGGAAATTCAATGGCTTGTGAACAGAACCTTTAATGCGTTTCGTGGGTATGACATTTTGCAACCATTGATAGATGATAAAACGATTACTGAAATTATGGTGAACAATCATAAGGAAATTTTCATTGAACGCTTTGGTGAAGTAACGAAAGTGGATATTGAATTTGAAAATCAACAAAAGCTAGAGGATATTATTCAATCGATTGTGTCCAAGGTTAATCGGGTGGTGAATGAATCTTCACCAATTGTTGATGCCAGATTACATGATGGGTCAAGGGTCAACGTTGTATTGCCTCCCCTCGCATTAAAGGGTCCGGTGATGACGATTCGGAAATTTCCTGAAAAAGCTTTGACAATGGAGGATTTACTTGATTTTGATGCAATCAGTGAAGAGGCAGCAAGGTTTTTAAAGGATTTAGTTATTGCAAAATATAATATTTTCATTGGCGGCGGAACAGGCTCAGGTAAAACAACCTTTTTAAATGTTTTATCAAACTTTATTCCACAACAAGAACGTATTATTACGATTGAAGACTCTGCGGAGCTACAAATTAAAAATGTACCCAATCTTGTTGCATTAGAAACACGTAATGCAAATACAGAGGGGAAGGGTGAAGTTTCGATACGCGAACTGATTAAAACATCATTGCGGATGCGACCCAATCGAATTATTGTTGGAGAGGTTCGGGGCGCTGAAGCCTTGGATATGTTGCAAGCAATGAATACTGGTCACGATGGTTCACTTTCTACAGGTCATGCGAATTCATCCTTAGATATGTTAAGCCGGTTAGAGACGATGGTTTTAAGTGGGGCTAATCTGCCTGTACAAGTCATTCGCCAACAAATAAACTCAGCGATTGATATTCTCATCCATTTAACGAGATTAAGAGATAACTCGCGAAAGGTTGTTTCAATAAGTGAATTAGTTGGTATAGAAGGTGGCGAAATTCAATTAAATCCTTTATTTGAATTTGTCGAGGAAGGAGAAACTGAGGAAGGCAAGGTGATCGGTCAATTAAATCCAACAGGAAATAAACTGCAATCTGTTTCGAAATTAAGGCAAGCAGGAATAGATCCTGAGGAAATCCTCCTTATGAAAAGGGAAAATATGATCAGTTAAGGTGATGAGTAAATGAATCAAGATATGTGGATCCTGTTGCTTCTTCCTGTTTTATTAGTCATTTACATTGTAATGAATCGCAAATCAAAGCAAAAGCAAGGCCAGCAAACCTCGAAACAGGCTGCCAACCAAAGTGTCTCAGTGAAGAAAGTAGTAGAAGAGAAAAAAGAAGCGGCCCTAAAACGTACTAGAAAAGTAGAAGGTCACTTAATCGATTATTCAAAATATCAGCTTAGTATCAAGGAGTTTTTGTTCTATAGCATCATGGCAATGATTGCTTTGTTTTTGATCGGTTTTTTGTTTTACGAAAGTGTCATTTTTTCACTCATATTAGCTGTAGCTGGACTGCTATTTCCAAGAATGCAAAGAAAGAGATTACTGTTAAAGAGAAAGGAAAAATTGGCTGTTCAGTTCAAGGAAGCCATTGCCTCCTTATCCTCATCGTTGGCGGCTGGAAGATCGATTGAAAATAGCTTTCGTGAAACGGTTCATGATTTGAAATTCTTATACCCTGACCCAAACACTTATATTATCCGTGAATTTGAAATTATTAATCGAAGAGTTGAAAATGGGGAGACGATTGAACGAGCTATTCAAGATTTTGCCTTACGTTCAGATTTAGAGGATGTCATTAATTTTTCCGATATTTTTATAACATGTAAACGTACAGGTGGAAATTTGGTAGAGGTTATTAGAAGAACCGCCGATGTGATTAGTGAAAAGATAGACATTCAGCAAGAGGTACAAGTCATGCTAGCCCAAAAAAAATTCGAATCAAAAATCCTGTCAATCATGCCAGTAGGAATGATTGCATTATTAAAATATAGTTCTGGAGACTACTTGGCACCTTTATATGATTGGGCAAAATTAGGCCCGTTAATTATGACGTTTTGTTTAGCTTTGTTGTGTTTGTCTTATTGGCTCAGTCAAAGAATTATGAATATTAAGGTGTGATCCATATTGGTCATCTATGGAATACTTTTAGCGGTTTTACTTGTGATGATGTTGATTTTATATATTGCCTCACGTCATAAATATGACGAAACGATAGAAGAATTCGAGGGGGTGTATCCACTTCTGTTTCTTGCTCCGGTTTCACTTCTTCTGATGAATAAACTGAAAATATTAGAACGGATGCATACACAAGTGGCCTATATACAACAAAAAATGATTAGTTTGCATGGGAGCCGAGATGCTTTAAAGCACACAAGAATGTTCCTTGCACAATTGATCTCCGTTATTTTTCTTTGTTTACTTGGTGCTTGTTTATTAGGACTATTAACATCTGGAGATCATCTATTATTTGGAATTGGCCTTATGTTTACAGTGATGATTCCAACATTCCTTATTAACCAATTATCTACATTGGAAAAGGAAAGAAAGCATAAGATTTTATTGGAATTACCTGAATTTGTAAATAAGGTTATTCTACTTGTCAATGCAGGAGAAACGGTACAACAAGCGATTATTCGCTGTGTAGAAATGAATACGAATGATGATTCACCGCTTTATAAGGAGCTAAAGGAAACAGTTAACCGCATGACAAGTAATGAGCCCTTTCCGCAAGCATTAAATGAGTTAAGTAAGCAATGTGCGATTCAGGAAGTAGCTATCTTCACAACGACAGTATTATTAAACTACCGAAAAGGTGGACAAGATTTAATTTTATCACTGCGAGAGCTGTCACACGATTTATGGGAAAAGAGAAAAAATATTTCGAGAACAAAAGGAGAAGAGGCATCTTCTAAACTCGTTTTCCCTTTAATTATTATCTTTGTTGCAATCATGATTATTGTTGGCTATCCAGCAATAAGCATTATGTAAATAAAAGAGGATGTTGAAAAAGCATAAAAAATGGAGGAATGAATGATGAATACACTAACGACGTGGTTTAAAAATTTTTGGAATGATGAGGAAGGGATGCAAACACTAGAAATTATGTTGATTATTGCCGTGATTGTTGTGATTGCTTTAGCCTTTAGAAAGCAAATTACTGGTTGGGTAACAAGTTTATTACAATTTGGAGATTCTAAAATAATGGAGTTCCAGCAAGATTAATAGTCAGGAGCGATTCTGATGAAGAAACAGATATATTCATTTCTTAAAAATGATAAAGGGGTCTTTACAATTGAAGCATCAATGATTTTTCCGATGCTTCTCATTATTACTCTATCTTTGATCTTCTTTAGTCTTGTGATCTATTACAAATCTGTATTGCAATTTGATGCAAATCGCATCGCAGATCAGGTTTCATATGTATGGAATAATAGCTCTAAAGATGTGAAAACAGGTGAATTTGATACGTATACGAATGATTTAGATGATGGCTTATATTGGAGATTAACAAGTAATAATATTTTAGAACAATTTGGTTTACCAAATATTGGGGATTCTAGTTTAGTGGCGAAAAAGGAGCATGCTGAACTGATTGAGGAAATACCGGGGCCTATTACAGGTAGCGTTGAATTTCAAAATGGCTTAGCTGGAAGCAGAATTAATGTCACTTTGCAACAACCCCTTTATTTACCATCAGCGGTGAAAACCATGTTTGGGATTGATTTGATGCGTGCACAAGCATCCCGGCCCATCACTGAACCAGTCGAATTTATTCGCAATGTTGATTTTATTCTATATTTTGTGAATGATATTTCAAAATATAGCGGCTATATTAGTCAGTTCAGATCAAGATAGAAAGCGAAATGGATTCCAATATAATAAAAGACGAAAGAGGGGAGAATGATCGGCTTTTTAAAAAAAATCTATCATAAGTTTATCGTAGATGAAAATGGAGCAGTTTCCATTTATGCCATTATCATTACTCTTCTCCTCTTTATTTTTAATGCCGTTTTAATTGACTTTATTCGAATTATGGCCGCAGAGCGTGAAACCGATACAGCAATGAAAACAGCGATACGTTCCACGATGTCTGCCTATAATCAAGATGTTAAAGGCTATGGGTTATTTGGTTTTGAGGGTGGAGAAAGTGAAGCAAAGGAAATTTTTGATAAGGTGTTAAGGGAAAATTTAAAACAGGAGGAAGGCGATTATTTTAGTTTTATTGATACAAAGCTTGAGGATGATGTAAATATCATTGTGAGCGATAGGAGAATGCTTTCCAATAAAACAACCTTCGAATATCAGGTGCTGGAAGAAATGAAGTATAGCGCACCAATGGAAATTGGTAAAACAATTATTGAAGGTTTCCTACAAGTGTCTAAAGCAATGCAAGAAGCATCTACATATGTAGAGATCGCGACAAGTATTCAGGATGATGTGGAGGATCGAGAAGAAAAACTTGACAAAATTAAATCTAAGCTTGAAATTGCGCAACAAAGAAGTACAGAATTAGGAAAAGTTGTTCACTCTGAATCGACCAAAAAATTCCCTACAGTGGCGAATCTCCAAGATTTATTAAAGCATTTAAAGAAATACCAAGAGATTAAAGAGAGGGACCCGCTTTCAGAACCTGGCGAAGATGAAAAAGAGGAGGAGAAGAAAGAAAGGGAAGAGGAAGAGGAAAAACGGGAGCAGGATGATAAAGACATTATTACGTTTGAAAGACAAGCGAAAGAATTAATGGACACATTCAAGGTGAAATCATATGGGATGCGCGGAGAATTAGAGGATGCTCTAACTTTGATTGAAGAAGCAAAAGAGCTTAATGAAAAAATAAAAAAAACGATTGATGATAAACGAGCGGAAGCGAATGAAAGCTATGGAAATGCCAATCAAGCTGCTGATATGAATCAAAATGAGACTGGGAATGCAGATGGTACAATATCGGAAATTCGGGAGGCCAATCGCAAATTAGATGACTATATCATTGATCCCGAATTTTTTACGAACTTGGAAAATAAAACGTCTCTAGCAAAAGCAGAGGTGGATTTAAATAATGATTCTAATTTAGAAGGACAGATTAGTCTTTTACAATCCATCATTGATGCAGGCGATTTTTATCGTGATTCGGATAAAAACAGGATTGCATCGTTTGCTGGTCAGATTAAAAATCATCAAGATACGGCTAACACTTTAATTGATGAAGCCTATGAAATTATTACAGGTGACCGACCTCCAATTAAGGATGAAGGTGTAGAGGAAAAAGAAGAAGAAGCAGAGGAAGAGCTTGAGAGTGCAAATGAGGATTTAGATAAATTACTGAACGAGGCAGAGGCGATGTTAGGGGATCAGGAGCTTATTAAGCAAATTGCTGATCTCGCTGCAAAGTATGAAGGGTCGATTGAAGATAGCAAAAATGAATTTAATCGTGAAAACCCAGACGATGTGGCAAAGGATTCAATGAATTTTGTTGACATGGTTTTTAGTGCGATTGGAGATGCCTTGATCAACTCAAGAGATAAGCTTTATATGAATGAGTTTATTATGACGAAATTTAAGGCACATGATTTTAAGGTTAAGGGGGCGGAGGGATTTTCCCTGCCAAACAATGAAGTTGAATATATTATGTATGGACTTGAGTCAACTGGAGCTAACTATGCAGCCGCCTTAACGGAAATATTTGCCTTTCGTTTTGCAGTTAATTTTGTCGAATCATTTACTGATGCAAAGGTAAGAGCATTTGGACCATATATGTGGGCCGCAGCGTTAGTCTATGCCCTAACTCATACGATTGCAGATATGTCTAAAATATCTAGCGGGGAAAAGCCCCGTTTCTTTAAAAGCATTCGTTATAAAGCGGGATACCATGATTATTTAAAAATCTTTTTGTTTATGCATCCAGAGGGGAATAAAATTGCTCGTACCATGGCATTAATTGAAAATAATTCAGATGCAGATCTAACGACATTGCCAACCTATATTAGTGCAGAGGCATCTACTTCTGTAAAACTTTGGTTTTTGCCTGGAGTGGCCAATATGCTAGGACAGGCAGGTGTTATTTCTGGGCGTGTTGAAAATAATAGATATTTTATTGATAAAAAGATCGATTATTCCTATTGATTTCATGGAGGTAAAAAAATGAAACGTATATTATATTTGTTTGTAGTCGCGTTATTAAGCTTAGGTATTGTAACAGCTTGTTCTTCAGACAAGGAATCTAACAATGGGACGAATGATGATGCAAAGAATAGTGAAAAACAACAACCACCGGATAAAAGTAATAATAAGGAAGAGGACACTACCGATGAATCCGTCGAGAAACCAACTTCTGGAGACAATGATGAAAAAAAGGGAGATACATCTGCTGGAGATTTTGACGATCAAAAGGATTTAAAGCTTGGTGATACAGCAAAAATAGAAGATACGCTCGGTAAATCAGAAATTACTATTTCAGCGATAAAAGAAAAACCAGAAATAGATGGTGAATCATCATTATTAGACAAATTTTTAGTCGCAGAGGTTACTGTAAAAAATATTGGAGAAAGTCCAATTAAGGCGGAGGACGTGATTGATTCCCTTCGACTAGCTGAGGAGTTAGAAACATCAGGTTCACCAGATGATTCTGAATTCTTTAAGAGTATTGATCGAATTGAAGGCACATTAGAACCAGGAAAAAAGATTGAAGGGCAGGCAGTGTTCGATGCTAGCGAATCTGATATACATTATATTTTCATGGATATTGGATTAGTTGCTTCCGGAGCCGTGAAAAACCAAGCAATTTGGAGTATACAAAGTGATGAAGTAGAAAAATAATCGATTACAGTAAGGTGGAAATTTCCACCTTACTGTAACTCAATCATTTATTCATGTAAGCACATAAGGCCTTAGTTGCTTATATGAATAAATGATTGATCGGAATGTAAGGTAATATACCAAAGTGTTACTAGAGTAGGAGGTATGGTTCATGAAAATGCAAAGATTTGCCAAAAAAGAGGATGGAAGCTTAACTTTGGAGGCTGCCATGGTCATGCCATTCTTCTTATTATTCATTGTATTTTTGGCGACGATTATTCGAATTTCCGTTGTTGACATGGCATTAAGAACGGCGGTGAATGATACGACCGAAATGATCGCTACTCATGTTTATCCTGTTACACTTTTGGAGAATACGGCACGATCGGCATTAGATGAGAAAGTAAAGACCTATACAAAGGATACGGTTAATTTAGATCAGGTCACAGATTTGGCCAGCCGTTTATTATCCGAATTTGGGATTAATATAATGGATCATGTCAATGCAGTGGCAGGTACTGCATTAACTCCAATGGTCCGATCTAATTTTGATAAGTCTATGGAAGATGGATTCTTTGATAAGGATCGATTAACAGTGGAGGTAGATGCCCCTTCTTCCTTTCGTCCGGGTGCATATATTGGAGTTACTGCTACCTATGAAGTCGGGATTACTGCTCCCTTTGTAAATAAAAAGATCAAACTACGAAAGAAAGCTTATGAAAGGCTTTGGTCCGGGGCATAAGGAGAGGTTAAATTGTGGCACTAGAAATGTATGATTATGTTTTGTTTGTTTTTTTGCTCATCGCCTTTTTTTTTGATGTGAAATATAACCGACTACCAAATTGGTTAACAGTGTCTGGAATGACATTTGGGCTTCTTTATCATCTTATCACAAATGGTATGGATGGATTAATATTTTCAGTTGTTGGTTTATTAGTAGCGGGTATTATTTTTATTCTTTTATATATATTTCGAGCAATTGGAGCGGGGGACGCAAAGCTATTCGCTGCGATTGGTGCAATCGTTGGAGTAGAAATCACCTTATATTTAACGATGTATTCTATTGTTTATGCAGCACTCATTGGTATTGTTATTTTATTATTCACAAAAACATTTTTGCGGAGACTGACGGATGCTTTTTTCACTTTAGTAAGTACGATCCTGTCAAAGGAATTGCAAATGCTAGAGGATTATAAAGTAACAAGAAGTACAAGATTCCCATTTATGTATGCGGTCATTCCGGCGGTGATCACAACGTATTATTATTATTTTCTTGCTTAAGACGTTAGAGGGAATGGCTGGATCATAAAAAGAATTATTCTAGGAGGAAAGCAAATGCAAGAGATTTACGGAATCGAATACGATTTTCATAGTAAAAATGGCCATTATTTAAAATTTTTTAGAAAACAAGGAGAACAATTATCAGAGGAACAATTAATTCCTTTACATATAAGAATGATGGAATCGAATCAAATTCCTCATTTACTTTCTTTATCTGTAGAAGAATTGGATTTCCAGGTTCGATTATTTTATGATATTACCTCCAAGCGAAATATCACGACTTACTTAAAAAATCATCGTATCACTTCATTTGATTTTTATCAGCTATTTATTCAAATCATTACGACACTAGAGCAAAGTAAACTATATATGCTTAATGAAGAGCATTATATTTTACAAGAGGATTTTATATACATTGGAAAGGAAATTAGAGATCTATCTCTAACATATTTACCGATTAAAATGATTGACAAACAAGCTTCAACGCTCGAAGAATTAAAGAAATTAATCGCCCGTATTGTCAATCAAGTTGAGAGTCTTCAAGGTAGCGAGAAAAAGCATATTGAGCAATATATTGCTGATCCAGCTTTCAGCTTAGTTGGTTTAAAAGAATTACTATTGGAATTACAGCAATTACGTCCGTATCCACAACAACAAGGAAATTATGGACAGCCTTATCAGGATCAAATGTTTGTGGGAAATCAACAACCCTATCCGTCCATTCATTCTAATGACCCACAACAAATGAATAGCCAAGAGCAGCAAACGCAGGCTCAGGTGCAGACGAATCAAGTCGTTTCGGAATCCGTGAAGAAGAAATCGAAAAAGAAGTCCAAGACGAAAAAAAAGCAAAACTTTTTGGATACATTAAACCTTACACAAAGACAAAAAGTTTATATTTTTGTGCTTGGTTTATTATCCTTGGTGATTGTATGGAAGGTCTTCGAAGCGATACCGAATCAAATTATGCTTATTGTGAGTGGGATTTTAACAGTTTTAATAGTTACAGTTATGCTGATCTTCATCCTATATCGTCCGAAACAGCTAGTAGACAACTCAGGGGAGGAAGAAGCAGCGGCAGCAAGGGATGCTCAAGGGTCGATGAATGGGAATCCTTTTCAACAACAAATGGCCTATGGAACTCAGCAGCAGCCAGTGTACGGAACACAACAAAATCAAAGGTATACCACCACATATGGGCAGTCTCAAGAGACGGCAATGCCAAAGTCGCAATCTCCTGTTCAAGGAACAGCAAGCAAATTTGACCCTCAAGAAAAAGCTATCGATGGAGGGACAACCGTTGTCCAAAAGGCTGTAGAAGATTTTCCAGCACAACCTTCATTTTCATTAGATACGAATCTCTTAGTGGATAATGATGATACGGTTTTATTAGAGGAAGAGGATAACAGTGATTCTTATGAGCAGCAACAACAGAAGGCTCTATTAGAAATTGAACGCAATGGGATAACAGAAACCATTCCCCTTTCTGGGACTCATTTCACGATTGGCAGAAATGAATCAACGGTTACATATGTAGAGGAAAGTGTTGGCGTTTCTAGGGTGCATCTAGAAATAGTCAAAATGGATGATCATTATGGTGTGAAAGATTTAGGTTCAAGAAATGGTACGAAGTTAAATGGAGAGTCACTCGTCCCTTATAAAATTTATGCCCTAAATCACGAGGACATTCTCTCTATAGGTAAAGTCGAATATCATTTCAAGTGGGAGTAAAGATCGATGACTTCTAAGCAAAATTGGCAAATAGGCATCTCGACTGACACAGGTCCGATTAAAAAGCGAAATGAAGATTCCTATTATATGAAACTCATTGAAGATCTAGAAGGACATGAATTAATGCTTGTCGCCATTGCAGATGGTATGGGAGGCTATAAAGCAGGTGATATGGCCAGCCGAATAGTCATCAGTATGCTAGATCAGTGGTGGGAGAAAAGTATAAGAAAGCTTTTGAAGAAAAAGGATTGCTTGCAAAGAATTATTAAAGATATGAATCGAATTTTCGTTCGGGCAAATGAAAGATTAGTACAAATGGACCGCAAAGTTGGTACAACCCTTTCTGTTTTATTTTTATATAAAGGCCGTTATGCCATCTGCCATGTTGGCGATAGTCGAATTTATCAAATAAAAGGCGGCCAAATTGGTTTTCAAAACTTTTTTCGGGCGAAGGAGCTAGAAAAAGGGTTGGATTTTTTACATGAACAGCATACAGAAGCACTAGAGATGGATGTGGAAATGGTGCAATTAACAGAGGACCACTCATGGGTTGAGCAACAAATTAAGAGAGGGAATCTGACCATCGAAGAAGCAAGGAAACATCGAAAGCGTAATGTCCTCACGCAATGTTTAGGGATTGAAAATGGTGTCCAACCTTCGGTACAAATGGGTTTTTACCAATCAAGCGATTTATTTTTATTATGTAGTGATGGTTTTTATTCTATGTTCTCTAATGAGGAAATTACAGAAACCATTCTCGGGTTAGAGAAGGAAAATAGGAATTTGCAAACATTATCGGAGTATTTAGTCAAACTCGCTAAGTATTCTGGAACTCGAGATAATATTACGGTCATTTTATTAAGGAATATTATGAAAGAGGATTTACAAGCGAAAGAGCGGGAAAAGGGCAAGCTTTTATCCCTGTTTAAAAAAAAACGGTGAGGCGTATAAAATATGGCCAGGCATAATATTCGTTTGGAAAGTGGCGATATTGTAAGGGGAAAATATGAAATTGTTCATGAAATAGGTTCTGGTGGGATGTCTGTCGTCTATTTAGCGAAGGAATTGGCAAATGAAAAGCAGTTATGGGCGATTAAAGTAGCTGATATGGAAAATAAAATTTCAAAACGATTATTTTCAGAGGCAAAAATTCTCAGTGAGTTGGATCATCCATCCTTGCCACAGATTGCTGATTTCTTTTCCTCCAGTGATAGCCAGTATTTCTTTCTTGTCATGGAATATGTGAATGGTAAGTCACTTTACGAAATCTTCGAACATAATCAAAAATATTTAGACCAATCAACCATTATTGAAATTGGGATCCAAATTTGCGATGTGTTGCATTATTTACACACATTACATCCAGCACCGGTTGTTTATCGTGATCTAAAGCCAGCTAATATTATGATTGCAGGTGATGGACAGATCAAGTTGATTGATTTTGGGATTGCACGCAGATTTGTTCACGATCAAGTGAAGGATACACTGCAAATTGGCACAGTCGGTTTTGCGGCGCCGGAGCAGTTTGAAAGAAAACAATCTGATACAAGAACAGATCTATTCTCATTAGGTGCTTTATTATATTATTTATTGACTGGTGGTAAGTATGTTTATATTACACAAGAGCCTGTCCAAGTTTATCGAAAGTCTATCTCAAGAAAGCTAAGAAAATGTGTGCAACTATTAGTGGAAAAATCACCAGAGAAACGAATTCAATCTGCTGAGGAAGTCAAGCAATATTTAATGATGGCACAAGAGGAGATTGCGAAAACTGCTAAAGCACCTTTTCGTAAAATAAATGTACGAATTCATTATGTCGTTTCAATTCTTGTTTTTATAGGAGTAATCGTTTATATCATCCTTGATCAACTGTAAGTATAGATAAAATGATAGAGTGGGAGGTAAGGTGATGACAGATAGGGTCGATTTACCTTATGGTGTTTTAAAGGAAAATGATGAGGAGATTATCATTGAAATTCCTTTAACATTTACGAAGGCACAAGAAGAAGAACAGTTAAGTGAACTATCGAAAAAGGATCCGTTGTTTTTCGACTGTGAGCGCCAAGAAATTAGAGGAGAGCACATTTATTTATATTATCCGTTGCCAGAAGGTTTTAAAAAACTTCATGTATATAAAGATGCCAATCTAGCTTTACAAAAAAGAATCTCCAAAAATATTATAAAAATACAAAGAATTCAAGGGACACAATTTACAACCTATCTAGATCCTAATAATATTTATTGTAACCAGGCTGGCGAAGTGAAATTTGTCTATCGCGGAATTCGTTCTGTTTTGCCGCCGGAGCAAGAGGATGGGAAGGAATTTGTCTTTAGAATAAAATGCTTGATTTTGTCCATTTTTACCGGTATCTCGTTTAATGAGTTAATCAATAAAACATTACCCAATATTCCGATTGATCAACCATGGATTGAAGAGATTGGAAAGGCTAAGTCATTAGCGGAAATTGATCAGGTGTTATCCGTCGAGGGAGATGAGCCTCGGGAAAAACAAATTCACGCACGAACGAATCATTCAGGGCAGAGTAAGTCAAAAAATCAACAGGGAAAACGGACATCCCCGTTGTCAACCAATCAGGAAAAGTCAAAAAACCTGGAATCACAGGGCAACAAAAAGCAACGTACGGAAGTCTTTTATAAACGGAAATGGTTTGTCGCTTTAGGGTTTTTAATCATTGGTTTGCTAATGGGTGCGACCATTATTCAATATATGAAGGTAAAGCCTTATGAGCATGCACTCATGTCCAATCATCAAAATAAGCTTACGTTAAAAAAGGAATTGGAAGAATCGAAACAGGCTTATGCAGAGCAGTCCAAGTTGTTATCAGCCTATCAGCATTTAGCTATCGGCGAGGTAGACGAGGCGATGAAATATTTCAAAGACAAAAATCAATTATCCCCAGATGAATTGAAAGTAGTTACGAACTATTATATAAAGCAAAATACACCAGCAAGCTTGAAAAAGGCAGCCGAACTTGATTCGGAATCGCATCCAACCGTTGCCGAAAAACTTGCGGCCTTAAAATCAGAAGAAGCAAATAAAGTTCTTGCTTCCCTTCAATCTGAATCAGCGAATGTGAAAATCGAACAGGCATGGCTAAAAAAAGAATACGAGCAAGTCATTAATCTTTATAATGAGTCATTAAAAGATCAACCGCGGGCAAAAACCTTAGCAGCTAATAGTTATTATCATTTGAAGAAATTGGCAGATGCGATGAAATTGGCTAAGGAAACAAAAGATATTCCTTTACAAATATCCATTAAGACGGAGGAGAAAAAGGCGACTGAAGCGAATAAAAAATTAGATAAAAAGAAAAAGGAAGAACAGGTAAAGGCGATCGATAAAGAAATTGCCGCATTGAAGAAGGCACAATAGAAAATATATAATTATCAGAAACGATAAACGCTAAGGATCAAAGGCTAATACGCGACAACAGTCGCCACGCCTTTGTGACCTGCGTTCAGCAGACCTCCATTGGTATACAGGTATTAAATAAATGTAACAATAAGGAAGATGAATCAATCATGGACATTATTTTTTACACAAGAAAGCAATGCGGACTTTGTCTGGATGCGAAAAATATTCTACTTTTACTACAACACGAATATCCCATACATATAATTGAAAGGGATATAGATACAAATGAGGAATGGACAGAAAAATATGGGTTAATGATTCCTGTTATCGAAATGGATGGAGAAATACTCCAATATGGGTCAATCGATTTACTTCAATTGGAAGAAAAAATAAAATTTGAATTGCTATAGGTTTAGGGGAGTGGTAAAATAAAAATGTGGTTGTTGGGTCTTTATATATCCAAGTGGGACAAAAAGGGTCCGTCGTTAAAATTGATTCACAACCGACACAATGCTACAATAAAATTACTGCTAATCCTATTTTTGTATTAAGATTGGGACGTAATATGTCTTTGTGGGACAATTGGCGACCTTCTGGTAAAGGAGCAAAAACATGCACAATCTCTTAAAGCTTCAATCTAAACTCGTGCCAGAGATGCTTTCTGTTATGCAGAATCGTTATCAGATCCTTCGCTCCATCAGTCTAACAGAACCTGTTGGGCGGCGCACGCTTGCCCAGATGTTAGGGACAACCGAAAGGATATTGAGAAGTGAGGCTGAGTTTCTAAAGTCTGCCCAGTTAATTCAAATTAATACGACTGGCATGACCATCACAGCAAAAGGAAAAAAATTGCTGTTAGGGTTAGATGACATGATAAGGGAATTAACAGGCATCAGTCAGGTTGAACAAGATTTAAAAAATAAGCTAGGGATCAAGGAAGCTGTGATCGTACCTGGTGATAGTGATGATTCCTTGATTGTAAAAGAAGAATTAGGGAAAGCTTGTGCAGAGGTGCTAAATCGCTGTCTGAAAAATGCTCAAATCATTGCGGTAACAGGTGGAACCACAATGGCGTGTACCGCAGAAATGCTCACAGCAGAGATGGGGCAAGGAAAACAGTTGCTGTTTGTTCCGGCGCGAGGTGGTCTTGGTGAAGAGCTAAAAAATCAAGCCAACGTAATCTGTGCCACAATGGCAGAAAAGACAAATGGGCAGCACCGTGTATTATATGTTCCAGACCAAGTTAGCCAAGAAGTACAGGAGTCTCTTCTTAAAGAACCCGCCATTATGGAGGTCGTCACGAAAATAAAATCGGCCGATATTGTTGTTCATGGTATTGGTGATGCCATTACAATGGCGAAAAGAAGAGGAACCAGTCAAAACGCCATGAAAAAAATAATAGGAGAAAATGCAGTTGGAGAAGCTTTTGGCTATTATTTTAATGAAAAAGGGGAAATAGTACATAAAGTACCCACCATTGGCTTACGAATCTCTGATCTTTACGATAAATCACATGTGATCGCGGCAGCCGGTGGAAAATCAAAAGCCAAAGCGATTGAATCTTATTTTAAAAGTGCTCCAAAATCTACTATTTTAATTACGGATGAAGGGGCCGCAAAGTCGATTTTAAAAGAAGTATCTTAAAGTGCGTGTTCAAAAAGGAGGATAATAAGGACCAAGAAGTTCGAGGCGGCGCAGCTTTGAGCAGCGGACTTGTACAGGATGTACTGACTTCCGCGTTGCCCACAGGACGTGGGCGGTTTTAGCGGAAGATCCTTATCCTAATACGTGAGCAGCGGAAAAGCAAGCCAACGAAGAAATTCGCAGTGTCATTTTTACCGGACTTTTTGAACAACCTCTTAAATAGATATTTCTTTTAAAGATAAATTTTCATTATATTACCCATTTAAAGGAGGATGTTTGATATGTCAGTAAAAGTTGGGATTAATGGTTTCGGACGTATCGGAAGAAATGTTTTTCGTGCTGCACTTGATAATCCAGAAGTAGAGGTTGTAGCCGTAAATGACTTAACAGATGCCAATATGTTGGCCCATCTCTTGCAATACGATAGTGTCCATGGAAAATTAGCTGAAAATGTAACCGTGGATGGTGACACAATTGTTGTTGGCGATCATCGTGTCAAAGTTCTTGCTGAGCGTGATCCTGCCCAATTAGGTTGGGGGGATCTAGGCGTTGATATTGTTGTGGAATCAACAGGCCGCTTTACAAAACGTGATGATGCAGCGAAACATCTAGAAGCGGGTGCTAAAAAAGTGATCATTTCCGCCCCGGCGAATGGAGAAGACCTTACGATTGTAATGGGTGTGAATGAAGATAAATATGATGCAGCCAATCATCATGTTCTTTCAAATGCATCTTGTACAACAAACTGTCTAGCACCGTTTGCCAAAGTGCTTCATGACAAATTTGGTATTGTCCGTGGGATGATGACAACTGTTCACTCTTATACAAATGATCAGCAAATCTTGGATCTTCCACATAAAGATTATCGTCGTGCCCGTGCGGCTGCTGAGAATATTATTCCAACCTCCACAGGTGCCGCAAAAGCTGTTGCGCTTGTTCTTCCTGAATTAAAAGGAAAATTAAACGGTATGGCCATGCGTGTGCCTACACCAAACGTATCTGTGGTTGACCTAGTAGCAGAGCTTGAAAAAGACGTAACAGCTGAAGAAGTGAATGCAGCATTGAAGGCAGCGGCTGAAGGAGAACTAAAAGGAATTATGGCTTACACAGAAGAGCCACTTGTATCAAAGGATTATAACGGTGATACACATTCCTCTACTATTGATGCTCTATCGACAATGGTGATTGAAGGAAATATGGTAAAAGTCCTTTCTTGGTATGACAACGAAATTGGTTATTCTAACCGCGTTGTTGACCTTGCTGCTTATATTGCAAAAAAAGGCCTATAAATTAAAAAAATGTTTATGATTGAAACACCTTGTTTGGGGGAGCGGGCATTAGACCCCTTCCCCTTTTTATCCCGAATTAACTGGCAGTAAGACCCCCACTTCGAGAATTCGAGGGAAAACAAGAATTGCAAGTGGGGGATCAACTGAAAGTCAAATCCCCGATTCGTTCGGACCAACAGGATGTTGGTCACAAAGGCGTTGCGACAGGACGTCGCGAATTTAGCCTTTGATCTACCCATCAGTGGGGGATGAAAAAAACCCCCACTGAATGAAGTTTCACTTTATCTTTTTTTGAAAAAAGGAGGGTCCAAAATGGAAAAGAAGTCAATCAAGGATCTCGATGTAAAAGGGAAAAAGGTTTTTTGTCGAGTCGATTTTAATGTTCCGATGGCGGAAGGAAAAGTGACAGATGACACACGGATTCGTGCCGCTTTGCCAACGATTCAATATTTAGCTGACCAAGGGGCCATTGTCATTCTAGCAAGCCATTTAGGCAGACCTAAGGGAGAGGTAAAGGAAGAGTTACGACTTACGCCAGTTGCCAAGCGTTTAAGTGAATTGCTTGGTAAACAAGTAGCGAAAGCGGATGAAGCTTATGGAGAAGCTGTGAAGGAACAGATTTCTCATCTTCAAGAGGGGGATATTCTTTTACTTGAAAATGTACGCTTCTATCCTGGAGAAGAAAAAAACGATCCCGATTTAGCAAAAGCATTTGCAGAATTAGCGGATGTTTATGTGAATGATGCATTTGGTGCCGCTCACCGTGCCCATGCTTCCACTGAAGGGATTGCGAAATTTTTACCGTCTGCAGCCGGTTTTCTAATGGATAAAGAACTTGCTGTATTAGGGAAAGCATTGTCCAATCCGGAACGTCCTTTTACAGCGATTATCGGTGGAGCGAAAGTGAAAGATAAAATTGGTGTCATCGATCATCTTCTAGATAAAGTGGATAATCTGATTATTGGTGGTGGACTTGCTTATACCTTTGTGAAAGCACAAGGCTATGAAGTGGGTAAATCGCTTCTAGAAGAAGATAAACTCGATCTTGCCCGTCAATTTATGGAAAAAGCGAAGGAAAAAGGTGTTCACTTTTATATGCCTGAAGATGCAGTTGTAGCGGACGATTTTTCCGAAGAAGCCAAAAAAAAAGTAGTCTCTATTAAAGAAATTCCAGCGGATTGGGAAGCCTTGGATATTGGTCCGAAAACAAGGGAAACTTATCAACATGTGATTCAAGAATCGAAATTGGTGATTTGGAATGGACCAATGGGCGTTTTTGAAATGGATGCATTTGCTGGCGGTACAAAGAGCGTAGCGGAGGCACTTGCAGAAGCCACAGATACATATTCTGTTATTGGTGGCGGAGATTCAGCAGCGGCGGTGGAAAAATTTGGCTTTGCTGATCGGATGAGCCATATTTCGACCGGTGGCGGAGCTTCCCTTGAGTTTATGGAAGGAAAAGTATTGCCAGGCGTTGCAGCCCTTAATGATAAATAGTAAGATTCAAGAGGAAGGGATTTGGTACAAGCGACCAATTCTTTTTTGAATCTATGCTAGAATCTTTTAAAGAGGATGTTCAAAAAGTCCGGTAAAAATGACACTGCGAATTTCTTCGTTGGCTTGTTTCTCCGCTCCTCGGAAAAGAAAACCACTTTTCCTTCGTGCGATGCGGATTCAGGGAAGCTTTCCTTGTGCTCATGTATTTAAAAGCATACATTCCGCTGCTCGAAACTGCGCCGCCTCGAACTTCTTGGTCCTTTTTATCCTCCTTTTTGAACACGCACTTAAAGAGCACTAGAGACAACTTGTCTGGTACGCTCATTTAGACATGAAAGGGTGGTTGAATTGCGGAAACCGATTATAGCAGGAAATTGGAAAATGAATAAAACACTTCAGGAAGCTGTGGATTTTTCTCATCAGGTGAAAGGGCAGGTGCCTGCTACTGATCAAGCGGATGCGGTAATTTGTGCTCCGGCTCTATTCTTAGGTCAATTAGTAGAAGCTGTCAAAGGAACAGATGTAAAAATAGGAGCACAAAATATGCACTTTGAGGAAAGTGGTGCTTTTACAGGGGAAATTAGTCCTGTTGCCTTAAAGGATATTGGTGTTACCTATGTCATCCTTGGTCATTCTGAGCGTAGAGAGATGTTTAATGAAACAGATGAAGGTGTAAATAAAAAGGTACTTGCAGCTTTTAAACATGGTTTGATCCCAATCATTTGTGTGGGTGAAACATTGGAACAAAGAGAAAATAATGAAACCAAACAGCTTGTTGAAGGACAAGTGGTCAAAGCCTTACACGGATTGTCAGAAGATCAAGTGAAGCAAACGATTATCGCTTATGAACCGATTTGGGCGATTGGTACAGGGAAATCATCGACAGCTGAAGACGCGAATGAGGTTTGTGCCCATATCCGCCAAGTGGTAAAAGATAACGTTTCTGCGGACGCAGCAGAAGCGCTCAGAATTCAATATGGCGGCAGTGTCAAACCAGGTAATATTAAAGAATATATGAATCAAGCAGATATTGACGGAGCACTTGTAGGCGGTGCAAGCCTTGAAGTAGCATCATTCCTTCAATTATTGGAGGCGGCAGCAAATGAGTAAAACGGCACCCGTAGCACTGATCATTCTTGATGGATTTGGTATACGTGAGGAAGAAAAAGGGAACGCAGTGAAACAGGCAAAAAAACCAAATTTCGATCGTTATTGGAATTCTTTTCCTCATAATCAATTAACGGCCTGTGGGGAGGCAGTTGGATTACCTGAAGGTCAAATGGGGAATTCTGAAGTCGGTCATTTAAATATTGGTGCTGGAAGAATCGTTTATCAAAGTTTAACCCGTGTCAATGTTGCCATTCGCAATGGCGAATTTTTTAAAAACGATACCTTCCAGCAAGCAATTGATCATGTGAAGAAAAAGGGTAAAAAGCTACATTTAATGGGACTTCTTTCTGATGGTGGTGTTCATAGCCATATCAATCATCTATTCGCTTTGTTGAAGCTGGCGGCTGATGAAGGGGTAGAAGAAGTCTATGTTCATGGAATTTTGGACGGACGTGATGTAGGACCGAAAACAGCCGAGAAATATATAAAAGAAACCCAGGCGAAAATGGAAGAATACGGGGTCGGGAAGTTTGCTACGATTTCCGGTCGCTTTTATTCCATGGATCGGGACAAGCGTTGGGATCGTGTGGAGAAAGCTTATCGGGCGATGGCTTACGGAGACGGACCTGTTTATAAGAATCCGATAGAAATGCTGGAGGATGCTTATGATCATGGAATCTTTGATGAGTTTGTTATTCCATCGGTTATGATAGATGCAGATGGAAAGCCTGTGGCAACAATCGATGATGAGGATTCGGTTATTTTCTATAATTTCCGTCCGGATCGTGCGATTCAAATCTCCAATGTTTTTACAAATAATGAATTTTCTGGATTTGATCGGGGGGAAGATCGCCCCAAAAATTTAGACTTTGTTTGTATGACTCATTTTTCCGAAACGGTCAAAGGCTATGTTGCTTTTAAATCCGTTAATTTGGATCAAACCATTGGAGAAGTGATTGCAGACCATGGTTTCACACAACTACGTATTGCTGAAACCGAAAAATATCCACATGTCACATTCTTTATGAGTGGCGGCAGGGAAGAAAAGTTCCCTGGTGAAGAGCGAATTCTAATAAACTCACCGAAAGTGGCGACCTATGATTTACAGCCTGAAATGAGTGCCTATGAGGTGACAGATGCTTTACTAGAAGCGATCAAGGCGGATAAATTTGATGCGATCATTTTAAACTTTGCCAATCCTGATATGGTCGGGCATTCTGGCATGTTGGAACCTACTGTAAAAGCCATTGAAGCAGTGGATGAATGTCTGGGTAAAATCGTTGACTTGATTATAGAAAAAGGCGGAAAAGCCATTATTACGGCAGATCATGGGAATTCTGATGAAGTGGTTACACTTGAAGGCAAGCCAATGACTGCCCATACAACGAATCCTGTACCGATTATTGTGACGGAAGAAGGAATTACCGTAAAAGATGGAGGCATTCTAGCCGATTTGGCCCCAACCATGTTAGATCTTTTAGGGATTGAAAAACCGGAAGAAATGACGGGAAATTCATTAATTGATAGAGGATAAAACAGTTATACTAAAAATTTTTCTCAAGGAGAGATCGTTATGCCATTTATTACACATGTTTATGCACGCGAAGTACTTGATTCTCGCGGTAACCCAACAGTTGAAGTGGAAGTTTACACTGAATCTGGTGCTTTTGGACGAGCATTAGTTCCAAGTGGCGCTTCTACAGGTGAATATGAAGCTGTTGAACTTCGTGATGGAGACAAAGACCGTTACCTAGGTAAAGGTGTTGAAAAAGCTGTTCATAACGTGAATGAAATTATTGCAGATGAAATCATCGGTTTTGATGTGACAGATCAAGTAGGCATTGACCAAACGATGATTGAATTAGATGGAACAGAAAACAAAGGGAAGCTTGGGGCCAATGCGATTCTAGGTGTGTCGATGGCAGCCGCACGTGCAGCCGCTGATTTCCTTGGACTTGAATTATATGAATACCTTGGCGGCTTTAATTCCAAACAACTCCCTGTTCCAATGATGAATATCTTGAATGGTGGCGAACATGCCGATAACAATGTCGATATTCAAGAATTCATGATCATGCCTGTGGGTGCACCTAATTTTAAAGAGGCCCTTCGCATGGGAGCGGAAATTTTCCATCATTTGAAATCTGTTTTAAAAGAAAAAGGTTATAATACGGCTGTTGGAGATGAGGGTGGTTTTGCGCCAAACCTAAAATCCAATGAAGAAGCACTAGAAACTATCGTGGAAGCTATTGAAAAAGCCGGCTACAAACCAGGTGAGCAGGTAAAATTAGCGATGGATGTTGCTTCCTCCGAAATTTATGAAGATGGTAAATATAATCTGAAGGGCGAAGGCATCGTTCGGACATCCGCAGAAATGGTGGATTGGTATGAAGAATTAGTTCAGAAATACCCAATCATATCCATTGAAGATGGCCTAGATGAAAACGACTGGGAAGGCCATAAATTGCTAACAGACCGGATCGGTAAGAGCGTCCAACTTGTTGGGGACGATCTCTTCGTAACCAATACAAAAAAACTAGCGCGTGGCATTGAAGAAGGTGTAGGGAACTCCATCCTTGTTAAAGTAAACCAGATCGGGACACTAACCGAAACCTTTGATGCGATCGAAATGGCAAAACGTGCCGGCTACACAGCGGTCATTTCCCACCGTTCCGGTGAAACAGAAGACAGCACCATTGCAGACATTGCTGTAGCCACGAACGCTGGCCAAATCAAAACAGGGGCCCCTTCTCGTACAGACCGTGTGGCCAAATACAACCAATTGCTTCGTATCGAAGACAACTTGGGTGAAACCGCACAATACTTGGGTGCAAAGACATTTTATAATATTAATAAATAAGTGATGACCATTAACAAATCATCACTTGGATATAAAAACACAAGGGATCGTAAAGAAATCTTTACTTTCTCTTGTGTTTTATTATGTATTGCAGCTTGTGAAAAAGCCTTCATATTGATCATTACACAATTCTTAGGGGCAAGCTCAAGAAAGGGTCTTAAAGATGAAAAAAAACTTTGGTTAAAACTGTCACATAAATGCGTTTTATGGGCCCGAAATGATGGTAAGTGGAAAAGTGGTCTTCATAACCGGATAGAGTTTGTAAAACGGTAACGGCGAAGTAGTTGGCTGTGCCCGAAATTGGAATCCGAGGCGAAAGAGGTAACAGCGGATTGGTTGGGCGTGCCCGAAATCGCGAACCGCGTCGAAAGAGGTAACAGCGGATTGGTTGGGCGTGCCCGAAATCGCGAACCGCGTCGAAAGAGGTAACAGCGGATTGGTTGGCTGTGCCCGAAATCGCGAACCGCGTCGAAAGGGGTAACAGCGGAGCGGTTGGCTGTGCCCGGAATAGCGAACCGAGATGAAAAGGGTAACAGCGAAGCGGTTGGCTGTGCCCGAAATTGGAATCCGAGGCGAAAGAGGTAACAGCGGAGCGGTTGGCTGTGCCCGAAATGGCGATCCGCGTCGAAAGAGGTAACAGCGGATTGGTTGGCTGTGCCCGAAATTGGAATCCGCGTCGAAAGGGGTAACGGCGGATTGGTTGGCCGCGCCCGAAATAGCGAACCGAGATGAAAAGGGTAACAGCGAAGTGTTTGCTCTTGGTACTACATTATTATTGTTCCTTTTTGTCGAATAAAAACATCCTACCATGAACCCGCACGCTGGCCTTCATGCCCTTCAGTTATTCATACAAAAGAAACTATAGTTTCTTTGCTACAATAAACCTTAGTATTAAATTTTCCTGATGACCATCAGGATCGGTCTCAGTTTGAATATGTAGTTTTTGTTCTTGAATTTGATAGGTTGGACAAAGAATTTCCTGAATTTCATCTGATGTATAGAAATGTAATGTTTTCCCGTGATAAACAAAGGTATTTGGCTCTACTTCCTTACCTATACCAAAGTTCTTCGTATCCGTTGTTGAAATACAGGTAAAAATCAATAGACCATTCGGTTTTAATAATGAGCTCATTTTGTTTAAAAGCTCTTTTCTTTCTCTTTCAAGAAATAAATGAATCACGTTAGAAAGATAGATGGCGTCAAATTTTTGTTCATGTGGTAAAAACGGTTCGAATAAATCATTTGAAAAATATTTTAATTTATCTTCTTTAAATCTTTTTGCTTTATATTTGGCATGATCGATTGCCACATTAGAAATATCAGTAGCTATAACTTCAAAACCCTTCTGAGCAAAATATAGACTATTTCTACCATAACCACATCCAGGTACAAAAATATTCGTGACATTACTTTCTTCAAGGTGACGAATAGACATAATGGCAGATGGACAAGGATCATTGCCCCAAATGTCACCAACTTTAAATCGTTCATTCCAATATTTTTTCTGCTGATTCATATTTCTCCGCTCCAATGCTCCTATCAATTTTACTTTCTATATTTTAGCATACAGAAGGCGAGCATTATTGGAGATGAGGAATAAAAATAATAAGAGAACTTCTTATGGTGACTGAACACTTCAGCAAAATAGGGAAAAGGTCGTTATAAATCGTTCATGATACCCCAAATTCATGCAATCCCCGAAATACGGTCGACATAAGGCGTTCATGGCTCCCCATATTAGAAGTTTGTTCCATTCATGTTCCTTTTGAAAACGAATGGGATATTTCTACAATAGATATTTTCAAAAGAGATAAAATTCTTGAATATCACGAACAGTGGTTAAATTATTGAGATATTGGAATGAGTTGCTTGCAGGGTATAAAAAAATTAGATAGGAAGTCAGCGTTCGCAAGCGTTTTAGAAATAGGGACAAGGTATCGATCATCCTTATTCCTATTTTGTTTTTTTACATAACTTTTATTCCCATTTTCTTATCTTACGAATGAACAGATCTTTCACCCAATGCACAATTCTAATTTTTTAATAAAAATAGGATAAATGTGCATGAATTGGAAGATTAAGCGATTGTTAGCTTCGAAGGCCCATCGGTATAATGGCAGTGCACGTTACTTCAAAACAAAGGAGGCATTGGAAGAATGGCGGAGCCAATAGTACAGAATTATGTAGATGCAGATTTAAAAAGAGAGAGAAGGCTCCAAAAGAAAAGAAATCGGTATGTAGAAAATTTTAAAAAACATTGGATGCTGTATGTGATGATCCTGCCGGGAATCGTTTTTTATATTGTGTTTAAATATATTCCCTTATTCGGAAGTGTGATCGCTTTCCAAGATTATCAAATATTTAAGGGCATATGGAATAGTCCATGGGTAGGCTTGGATAATTTTCGGTTTTTATTTTCCTATCAAGATTTTTTCCTTATATTAAGAAATACGGCCATCATTGCTTTGTACAAATTAATATTAAGTTTTCCTGCACCGATTATTCTCGCTTTATTATTTAATGAAGTTCGAGTACTTATCGCTAAAAAGATATTCCAAAGTCTATTCTATTTGCCGCATTTCCTTTCTTGGGTTGTGGTTGGCGGTATTGTGTTTGAACTATTATCCAGTCAAGGAATTGTAAACGCTGTACTCGGATTTTTTCATGTAGAACCCATTCTTTTTATGCAAGAAGAAAAATATTTTCGTTCAATTGTTGTAATCTCTAGTATATGGAAGGAGATTGGTTGGGGGACCATCATTTATTTAGCTGCGATTGCAGGAATAAATCCAAACTTATATGAAGCCGCCGTAGTAGACGGAGCAAGCAAATGGAAGCAAACGATTTATATTACGATTCCCATGTTATTCCCTACTATATTGGTTTTGTTCCTACTGAATATTGGCAACTTCCTTGAGCTTGGATTTGACCAAATTTTCAATTTGCTAACTCCGATGACCTATTCAGTAGGAGATATTATTGAGACGTATGTGTATCGGGCTGGGGTGTTACAAGGTCAATATAGTACAACCACAGCCATTGGACTATTCCAATCCGTTATTGGCTTTGCCCTACTATGGATATTTAATCGATTAGCAAGAAAAACAGATCAGGGGTTGTGGTAATGAAACGATCAACAGGAGAAAAAACATTTCAGATCTTCAACTATATTATTCTTATATTGGCCGCTTCAACGATGATTGCTCCTTTACTACAATTATTGGCGGTTTCCTTTAGTTCACCGATCGCGGCGGATTCTAAGAAGGTATTTCTTTGGCCGGTCGAATTTACAACAGGTACTTGGGAGCATATTCTTCAAAATACGGTATTATGGAGATCATTTGGGGTAACCGTCTTTATTACGGTTGTAGGTACCTTGCTCAGTATGCTATTTTCGATTTTGACAGCCTTCCCATTATCACGGAGAGAATTTTTACCTAAAAAACCGATTATGCTGGGAATTGTTATTACGATGATATTTAATGCACCCATGATTCCGTTTTTCTTAACCGTCAGAGAGTTAGGTATGATGGATTCAATATGGGCGCTCATTATTCCTGGTTTAATCAGCACGTTCAATATGGTGATTATTCGGACGTTTTTCATGGGGATTCCGAGTGATCTCGATGATGCGGCAAGAATCGATGGCTGTCATGATTTTCGCCTATTATTTCAAATTTATTTGCCTCTTTCTAAGCCTGTGTTGGCGACAGTTAGCTTATTTTATGCTGTAGGGTACTGGAATACATTCCAAACAGCCATTCTCTTTTTACGTGATCCAAAACTGTGGCCATTGCAACTCAGACTGAGGGAATATTTTACAGCACCAGAGGAATTGGCAGCAGTAAACCTCATTATGGGGGATTTTGACTTTAATACAACAACACTTAAAGCGGCAACGGTAATCTTTGCGACGATCCCGATTTTGTTATTTTATCCTTATTTACAAAAATACTTTGTAAAAGGAGCCGTATTAGGATCCCTTAAGGAATAATAGAAAATAAAAATATTGGTGGGAGGAAGGAATCATGCGGAGAATGAAGAGAAATTTATTTATTTTGCTAGTGTTTATGCTGTTTGTGTCCTTAACAATGGCTGCATGCAGCAGTAATAACGAAGTGAATCAATCTAAACAGGATGAAAATAATGAGAACGATTTGGAAAAAGTAACTGTTTTCAAAAGCCATTTACAGAAAGGAACAATACCGGATAGTGATGATCCGCATGTCCAATATATCGCTGAAAAGACAGGTGTTGAGTATGAATTAATGACCACACCTGCTGGTTCTGATGCGACGGAGCAAATAAATTATATGATTGCCTCAGAGGATTTGCCAGATATTTTTCGGCCGATCGGTGGAGTTGAACAGACATTGATCAAACAAGGTGGCGCGTTGGCCTTAGATGAATTATTGCCAAAATATGCCCCACATGTATGGGAAAAAATTCCAGAAGAAGCTTGGGATGTTGTGCGCACAGCCTCTGATGATGGGAAGATTTACTATATTCCAAAGGTATTTTTAGTCCCTGAAAGAGCTCCGTTAATTCGTCAAGATTGGCTGGACGCTGTTGGGTTAGAAATGCCTAAAACAGTGGAGGACTATAAAGATGTACTCATTGCCTTTCGTGACAAAGACCCAAATGGGAATGGAGATAAGGATGAGCTGCCTACATCAGGAAGGGAGTATGGTGAGTGGATGGACCATCTTTTCGCTATGTTTGGTGTCGCGATGTGGGAAGGAAGTCCTGACTGGGATATTTATGATGGAAAGATCAATTACGCCGGTACTTCTGAAAATATGAGAGCGGCAATCGAGTTTATTCGTGATTTATATAAAGAAAAACTATTAGATAATGAAACATTCTTGAACAAAGGTGAGGTTTGGACAGCCAAAATAAATAATAACTTAGTAGGTAGCTGGTATCATTTACCTGCAAATTTACATGATCGTTATGCCGCCATGAAGGTAGGTGCACCTGACGCTTATGTAGCAGGGATGCCTTTGCCAAAAGTGGAAGGGTATAAAGGATTTGTCACACAAAAGAGCATGGGGGAAGCGGAATGGATGATTCCCGCTACATCTGAGGAAAAAGCGGCTTCAGCTCTGAAATTATTAGATTTCTTTTATGATGATGAGAATGAGGAATTCGTTCGTTTCGGAATAGAGGGAGCCCAGCATAAGGTCGAGGACGGTAAAAAGGTGTTAATTCCACCTACAGATGAAACACCCATTGCCTTGGGAATGAAAAACTTTACAACAGAAGAAGATATGAATAAACGAATTGAGGAAACATTTCCAGAGGACGAGCAACGAATGGTGAAAGATATCTTTGCCGTTAGTACGAAAGATGCTAGAAGAATTGCTGGAGATGGTCTTCCAGCTACCGTATATGACGGGTTCCCAGATATTCAATCCCATAAATTATTCCAGGAATACCTAACAAAAATTGTCATTGGCGAATGGCCGCTCGAAAAGTTTGATGAATTTGTGAAGAGGTGGAAGGAATCCGGTGGTGATACTGTAACAGAACGGGTTCAGGAATGGTATGACAAAGTGAATCAATAATTTGTAAATCCTTTCATGAGTTGGGGATAGGAATAGAGTGATTCCTAACTCCTAATGATACCTATCTTGGCGTTTTTGTTGGAAGCCTTGAAAGAGGTTTCCTTACTTTATCTCAAATTAACGGACCTATATCCTGCGGCCTAATCCTCCACTGAATGAAGCTTTCACTGTATTGTGAAGTAAACGAGATACATCAGCAAAATATGTTGTGTTTTCGCCATTTGCACAAATAAAGAGGGGAAAACAAGGTAGATATGGTTTACTCTGACTATTACGATACCTATGGATGAAGGTGCATAGGAGATACGTTGCAAAAGCTGATAACGGATACACATTGTAACCGACTACTCCTATAGACCAGAACTTGACGATGTTTCTGTCCGTCCGTTGCCAATTGTTTGCCTATTTGTAAGATTGCCAACTTGTCAGGAAACTATATTTTTTGTGGGAGGTATAATGGATGAGAATCTTGTCACTCATGTTATCTGTTTTTCTGTGCTTTTCTATTTTTCCGTTGTCAAGTACGAAAGCAAAAGCCGATCATGATCCGTTGCCAGCCTTCCCAGGAGCAGAGGGATTTGGATATGCTTCAGTAGGGGGGCGTGGTGGAGAGGTCTATCATGTTACGAGCCGTGAGCTTACGGGTCCCGGTACTTTTCATCATGCCCTTACTACTGCTGGAGATGTTCCCCGTACGATTGTGTTCGATATATCGGGCGAAATTACCATCCCAAAAACGGTTGTGCAGAATAAATCAAATATCACGATTGCGGGGCAAACGGCACCTGGAGATGGAATTACCATTCGTGGACAAACGATCCGCTTCATTAATTCTCGCGATATTATTATCAGATTTGTCCGTTTTCGGATGGGCGCACAAGAGGATTTTAGCGATGATGCGATGTATTTAGAAGATAACCAGAATGTGATGATTGATCATTGTACGTTCTCTTGGGGAACGGATGAGGTATTATCGATCAAAAGTAAAAATTATGAAGATCCTAAATCAAAAAATATTACCGTGCAATGGTCGATTATGTCAGAAGGACTTCTTACTCATTCCATGGGTGGATTAGTTGAAATGAACACGATTACAATGCATCATAATCTGTATGCCCATAATAATGATCGGAATCCAAAAACAAAAGGACAAATGGATTTTGTCAACAATATTGTCTACAATTGGGGCCAATACCCGTATGTAGCAGGTGGAGAATCTGGCACCAAAGGATATGGAAATGTTGTAGGGAATTATTTTATAGCTGGCTTAAATTCTAAAAATCCTGAATATGCAATTGTAAGGGGAAATGAAAATTATCAAGTATTTCTTGAAAATAATCGGATCGATCCTAATCAAAATGGCATTCTTGATGGGACGGATACAGGTACCAATATGATCGAGGTTGAAAGACCAAGTGTTGTTGTTCCAGAACGGTTTGAATATCCATTAGTGCATACCCAAGAACCAGAGGTGGCCTATGATTATGTACTAGATTATGCTGGTGCATCACTCGTTCGTGATGATGCTGACAAACGTGTGGTTGATAGTGTAAGGGATCAAACGGGTGTGATCATTGGACATGAGAATGATGTTGGCGGCTATCCGCAACTTAAGGAAGGCACCCCGCTACTTGATTCAGATGGAGATGGGATGCCTGATGAATGGGAAATTGCGAATGGTCTTGATCCGTTTGATCCAGAAGATCGCAATAACGATATGCGCGGAGAAGGCTATACAAATCTCGAATATTATCTAAATGAATTAGCCGAAGCAACTTTTCCAACAGATTATCCTACTTCACCACCAGAGTGGGCAGGACCACCGTTTACACCGCCAACAGATCCTGATCCAGAGCCTGAAGAACCGGCATCAGAACCGATTGTAGGGATGGATGGGGAAGTGATTAGAAATGCAATCATTCACGATAATAGTGGAAACGGGATAGAAAATGCGAAGAAATGGTCAGTAGAAAAAAATCTGCAGGTTGGAGATTTCGTCGCTGGAGACCGAATGACAGGAAGCAGTGTTTACAAATTCACCTCGATACCTGATAAGTTAAAGGGGTTGGAATGGATTCGGTCTGCGGTTGCTTCAAGAAGTGCATCGAATGATGATCTAGTTTCCTTTTATTTAGTGGCAGATGCGGATGTATATGTCGCCCATGATTCGCGAATTGGCTCACTACCGGAATGGTTGAAAGCTTATGAAGATACGGGAGAAATCATAGAAGATGATCAACCAGTCAAGTTTAAACTGTATAAAAAGCATTACCCTGCCGGTTCGTTTGTGGTGATGGGAAAGAATAACAATACGAAGCAAATGAATTATTTTGTTATTCTTAAACCGACAAACGTACAAGGTCAACCGCCTGAAAAACCTGCAGACTTGGAAGGAGAAATGACGAAGAAAGCCGCTGTTTCTTTAAAATGGTCACCGGTCCGTGATGCGGATAGCTATTTAATTTATCGTTCCTCATCACCAGATCAGTTGAAAGCGATCGCCACCTCTGACACAGCAGAGTATGTGGACGACACGATTGAATTAGGCCACACTTATTATTATAAGGTATCTGCCCTAAATGCTAGTGGGGAGTCTTCACAATCAAATGAAGTGGAACTTGCTGCTTATGATCACACACAGCCAACACCAGCTACACCTAAAGGATTGGAAATTTTAACAGCAAGAAGCATGTCTGTTGAATTAAGTTGGGAACCTGTTAAGGATGTGACCGGCTATTCTATCTATCGAGCGAATCAGGAAGATGGCTCATACAAAAAAATAGCTGGCACGACAACGCCAGGGTATACCGATGAAAAACTTACACCGGATACAAAGTATTATTATCAAGTATCGGCAACCGGGATTGGTGGTGAATCGGAAAAAACAGATCGTGTAAGCGTTAAAACCGGGCCTCCTGTCGTTTTACCAGAAATTCCGTCAGGATTAACGCCAGGCAAAATTGCCACTTCTACCTTTGAAATTCAGTGGGAAGCTGTTGAAGGTGCGGAAAGTTATAACATCTATCGAAAAGCAAATGAGGAAAATGACTTTTCGATGATTGCGAATACCGATTCTACTAGCTATCAAGACAAAGGTGTGAGTAACAAACAAACGGGATACACATACAAAATAACGGCCTTGAACGAAATGGGCGAAACAAAGCCTTCGAAAGAACTTACAATTGATATGCCATTACCACAAGCACCAATCGATTTGAAAATTGGGTTAGTGGGAGAATCATTTGTAGGGTTATTGTG
This sequence comes from Lederbergia sp. NSJ-179, assembly GCF_022867885.1. GTDB lineage: Bacteria > Bacillota > Bacilli > Bacillales > Bacillaceae_C > Lederbergia. The sequence continues at coordinate 115,974 of NZ_JALIFP010000004.1, forward strand.
GACATCAGGTGGTGGTGGCTACCAATTTAATATCTATAGAGAAGCGAATGGTAAAGTGGAAAAAGTAGGCGATGCGAAGGTGGCAACTGGTTTTGATCGGACAGTCGAGCCTGGTGTTGAATATGTCTATTATCTCAAAGCAGAAAATGCTAATGGGGAATCGGAGGCATCTAATAAAGTAACTATCACACCAGATCAGGTTAGTGCAACAAGTATGAAGACTTTTGTTAAGCAGTTCAAAGAATCAGGTGAGTGGAATGATGAGAAATCTGCTCACGGGTTGAAGCTCCATTTGACAGCAGTCGAAACTTTTGAAAAACAAGAAAATCAGGAAAAGATTGTGAAGCATATGGAAGGCTTTCAACAATTAGCTAAACATCAAAAAGATCATCAGTTACTCCCTATTCATATCTATAATGTCTTAAAAGCTTATGCTGAAGCGATGCTAAGCAAATGGAATTCGTAAAAATAGATTTTTGAAATCATTTTGTTTCAGATGATTAGGCATGTAGTATACTGGAAAAAGGGGGGAAATACATGCCTAATTTTTTCCATAAATGGTTTCGGTTCAATTTACTCAAAAACCAAACAAGTCTTCTGTTGTTTTTAACGATCGCGATTTTCCTTATTATTCTAATTGTGAGTATCACTTCTTACAATACGTCTAAAGCTGTACTCCAAGAGCAATTAAATGAACCACAGCAGCAAATGCTTCAGATCAGTATGAATTTTATCGACGAAGCGATCAACGAAAGCAATAGAATCGCCACAGAAGTGGCATTAGATGACCATGTTTATCGTTTTCTAACAAGCGATGACCCAAATGCTTATAATAATATAAAGGAAATTTATCGACTATTAACCTCCTTCGTGACGAATTCGCCTGTTATTAAAAGTATATATGTGTATGATATCAACAAAGGGAGTTTCGTGACCATTCCGCATGGATATAGTGCAACAAAAGTGACATTTGTTGATTCACAATGGACAGATGTTGCGGAAGAATTACAAGATAAGATGATGATTGTGAAAAAAAGGGAGGTACCTGAAGGAGCAAGAAGTAGCGGTTCAGAAATTACTCTCTTTCGAAAAATCCTGATCCAAGGTGAATCTAAAGGATTGGTTGCCGTTAATTTAAATGAGAAAGAGTTGTTCAGAAAAATCAACCCACCAAAGTTAACCAATATAGATAGTACTCGCTTTATTATAGATGAGCAGAATGAAATCCTTTATTCTGTATCCAATCATTCTTTTGATCAAGAGGCTGTCGAAGCTGGCATCGCCAATCTTAAAAAAGAAAGATTAGGAGATGTTCGATACGAAGGAGAAACCTTACTGGCCAGTCAAGTACAATCTCCGGTTACAGGTTGGCAGTACATTTCGCTTGTGACACAAGAAAGTATATTGGCAAAATCCAAAAGAGTAGGTCATATTGTATTTTTCGTATCTTTAGTCGCTCTTTTCATTGGTTTGATGGTCATCGTTTATATGAATATCAAAGTATTTCGACCGATTTTTCGACTAAAGCAGTTATTTATCATGAAAGAGCAAGATATTTCAAAACAAGGTTTAAACGAATTGGAGAATATTGCTGGTCAATTAATTCACGATCATGCCCATTTAGCCCAAACATTGGACACAATTAAAGCGGAAGCTTCCTCAAAATTCATTCTTGATATCTATCAGGGAGATATCAAGTCAAGGCGAGAAATACAAGAAAAATGGAATGATTATTTTCGAGACTGGAATAATAAAAGTTTAGTGGTTGCCATTCTTTCGATCGACAACTTTTCAGCTTGGTCGCATACATTCCCAAGTATGGATCATTCTCTCTTAAAATTTGCGCTTAAAAATATAATTTCCGAAGTGCTTACAGAACATGCTTATAATGAATGTGTGGATTTTGGTCAAGACAAATTGGCTGTTTTGCTTCAATATGATGGAAAAACTGAGCCACTAACACACAAATTCATGAAAGCGTTGTCCTCCTCTGAACGTTTACTAGGCTTTAGTGCATCTGTTGGGATCAGCCATCCAAAGCAAACGGTAGGAGAGATCAAAGAGGCTGTATTTGAAGCCGAGCTGGCACTTGGATATAGACTATATAAAGGATATGGAAGCGTCATACCTATAAATAAATGTCATGTTGATACTCCTCATATCCCGACAAAGATGGACCAAAGATTAAAGCAATTAGCGGAGTCGATCATTGGAGGGGATGATACCCAAGGGATAAAGCTGGTAGAAGAGATCATTCAAGAGATTCGTGATCAACAAACCTTACCAACAATCGCTTTATCAAAAATACACAGCATGATTGATGTGATATGGAGTCATACACATGATAAATTTCAAGGCCATGCTGAGGAAAATGAGCTGAAAACAGGGATAATTTCTATTTATTTAGATGATATTGAAGTGTTATTAAAAGATGGCGTTATTCATGAGTCTGAAAAATGGAAAAAACAAGCGAAGAATAAAGAAAGTATACTTTGTGAAAAAATGATTACCTATATGAAGGATCATTTGAATGAGGCCATTGGAATTGCAGAAATTGCTGATTCAATTGGAATTAGTGTTAGTTTAGCGAGTCAAATTTTTAAAGAAAAGACGGATGATACGATTTATGGCTACCTTACCAAATTAAGAATAGAGAAGGCAGAAGAATTATTGTTACACACAGATAAAAAGGTGGCGACTATTGCATTTGAGGTAGGATATCAGCATGAAAACAGCTTTATTCGGGTTTTCCGTAAATATAAAAATGTCACACCAGGTAAATATCGAGAAATGTTACGAAATAAAAAAAGATCGTTAGCTGAATAAAATGATTTTTAAAATATAAGAGGTGTAATGATGGATAGAAAACAGATAGTTGAGCGACATGATCCAGTTATTAAAAGAGTAGAACCCCTGGCACCACTATCAATAGGCAATGGAGAATTTGGATTTAGTTTTGATTTTACGGGTTTACAAACCTATCCTGATGCATATGAAAGTCCACTTGGCACACAATCCAATTGGGGTTGGCATTATACGAGGGGGAGAGAGCTTTTCACAGATAAGGATATTCGATTTCAAAGCTATGATACATACGGCCGGCAAGTCAAATATCCGATGAAGCCGGAAGATAAAGAAGAGGCTTATCATTGGTTACGGCAAAATCCTCATCGATTGCAGCTTGGGAGAATATCTTTCCGTTTTTTCACAGAAGACCATCATGAAATCCCGGTTGAAGCGATCGACGATATTCATCAACAACATTACTTATGGACAGGGATAGTAGAAAGTCGCTATAAGGTGGATGGGATTCCAGTTACGGTGAAAACAGCCTGTCACCCCAAGCAAGATGTTATTAGTGTAAAAATAGAATCTTCCTTATTAAAGAGTCAAAGGATTCAAGTATTCACATTATTTCCTAGTCCTGATATGACGGACAACAGCTGGGCAAAAGCGATTTTTCCAGATTGGAATGCGGATGATCGACATAGAACAGAAATAGTACAAAGGTCAGAACATTCCGTTATTTTAAAAAGAACACTGGATGAAGATTCCTACCAAGTCCGTTGGACATGGGAGCACGGGGAATTGGAGCAAACAGATCGGCATGAATTTACCTTGTCTTCCGATGGCGAATCGGCAGAAATGTCTTTCACTGTAGCCTTCTCCGCTGAGGAACCTGTAAATGTGGATGCGGACGAGGTTTTTAGCGAAAATGAAAAGCACTGGGCCTCCTTCTGGAAAGAGGGTGGCGCGATTGATTTTTCAGGAAGCCCTGATCCAAGAGCCTTTGAATTAGAAAGAAGAGTTGTCCTTTCTCAATACTTATGTGCGATCCATAGCGGAGGGTCATTGCCACCACAGGAAACGGGGTATATGTACAATAGCTGGTTTGGAAAATTCCATTTAGAAATGCATTGGTGGCATTCTGCTCATTTTCCGTTATGGGGACGTGCCGAGATTCTTGGTAAAAGTCTGGACTGGTATAACAAAATCCTGCCATTAGCACGAGATTTAGCTGAGAGTCAAGGGTATGAAGGAGCAAGATGGCCGAAAATGGTTGGGATAGATGGAAAGCAAAGTCCGTCTCCTGTCGCACCGGGACTTATTTGGCAGCAACCACATCCTATCGCACTAGCCGAGTTGTATTATCAGGACAATCCAACTCGTGAACGATTGGAAAAATATAAGAATCTGATTTTTGAATCAGCGGATTTTATGGCTTCGTTTGCTCATTGGGATGAAGAGAAACGCGCCTATGTTCTGGGTCCTCCCCTTATTCCAGCACAAGAATGTCATCAAATGCAAGAAAGCCTAAATCCACCATATGAATTAGAGTATTGGAAATATGGGCTAGAAATAGCGATTAAATGGGCAGAAAGATTAAAGTCCAATGCCAACCCGTCTTGGTCCAAAGTGGCGCAAGCGATGTCTCCTCCTCCAGCCGCGGAAGGGGTCTATCTTGCCCATGAACACTGCGAACAAACCTATACGGAGAAAAATCATGATCATCCTTCCATGGTGGGGGCTTTAGGGATCCTATCAGGAACATTGATCGATAAGGAGATGATGAGAAATACATTAAGAAGGGTATTAAAGGTATGGGATTGGGAAAGTGCTTGGGGCTGGGATTTTCCCATGTGTGCAATGACAGCTGCAAGATTAGGGGAAAAGGAAATGGCTGTGGATTTTTTAATGATGGAAGCTACCAAAAACACCTATTTACCAAATGGCCATAATTATCAAAGACCCGGATTAACAGCTTATTTACCGGGTAATGGTGGTTTATTGGCTGCTGTTGCAATGATGGCAAGCGGCTGGAAAGATGCTCCAGATTCTAATTGTCCTGGTTTTCCCAATGATGGTACTTGGAAGATTGAACATGAAGGCTTGAATGCTTGGTTGTAAAGAGTGATGACTATCGTGAAAATGAGGAAAATCCATCAATGTCAATTTATGCTATTGATAAATCCTTCGAAAAAGAGTAAAATACTAGTAAAGGCTACATTGTTCGTACCTTTAATTAAGTTTTTCACCTAGTTAGGATATAGGGAGTTTTAGATTGAAACTGAAATGACAAATCTCTGTCTATAGGACATGGAGGACAAGCAGGAAGGTTTCTGCAAACACCCACTTTGCGAAGTGGTGTTTAAAACTTCATTAAACAAGATACGGCAAATGTGGCTTTTTATAAAACGGCCTATGAACGCCAGCTTCTACATGGGGCTGGTTTTTACATAGAATAATTTTAATTTGGATGTCACTTAAGATATATTGGCAAGAAAAAACAAATCTTGTTCATTTATCTCGTTTGTGTTACATTTATGTTAACGTTTTAGGTTCGTGTAGGGAGGGAATCAAGTGTACACATTGCTCATTATTTTATTACTTATTGATTCTATTGCACTTATAGGTGTCGTTTTACTTCAGTCCGGAAAGAGTGCTGGTCTTTCAGGGGCCATCTCTGGCGGTGCTGAGCAATTATTTGGTAAGCAAAAAGCACGAGGATTGGATCTTGTTCTTCAGCGCACAACGGTAATACTTGCTGTATTATTTTTTTTACTTGCCATTGCTGTAGTTATGTTCGAATAAATATTGAAAATCTAAACCTGGTCGAAAAAGGCTAGGTTTTTTTGTGCTTGCTAATGTTTTACTGATCTACACCCACTTGGATCGGCGTTTTTCCCGTTTCTTCGCATTTTTGTAGATTCAAACCTACCTTGGATCTATGTTTTTCCGGTTTCTCTTCGTTTTCGTTGACCTAACCACGCTTTGGATGTACGTTTTTCCCGTTCCTTCTCATTTTCGTCGACCCACCCACGCTAAGCTTAAAAAAATTAAGGAATATATTAGGAACGATTAGGGAATTAATGTACAATTATAGAATGGGTCAGGGCAAATAGGGATACCCGGATTACTTATGTAAAATGGAGGGAAAACCCAAAATATGTCTTTGCATGATCTTGGGTATATAGAGTAACAACGTATCGAGTTATAGAATAGGAGTTATCAAAATGAAGATAAAACCACCACAGCCATTCACGTTTCAAGCAGGAAAAAGGGCTGTCTTATTATTACATGGATTCACAGGAAATAGCGCTGATGTGCGGATGCTCGCACGTTTTCTTGAAAAGAAAGGTTATACAAGTCACGCTCCCTTATATAAAGGCCACGGAGTTCCACCGGAAGAACTGCTTCATACAGGTCCAGATGATTGGTGGCAGGATGTCATGGAAGGCTATCAACATTTAAAGGATTTAGGGCATGAAGAAATTGCGGTTGCCGGACTTTCGTTAGGTGGTGTTTTTTCCTTGAAATTGGGTTACACTGTACCTGTGAAGGGAATTATTCCCATGTGTGCCCCTGTGTTTTTTAAAACAGAGGAAGCGATGTATGAGGGAGTTTTACAATACGCCAAAGAATACAAGCAATTTGAAGGAAAATCCAAGGAACAAATTGAACAGGAAATGAATGAATTTCAGAAAACACCCATGAGAACGTTGAAAGCTTTACAACATTTAATTGCCGATGTACGCGGGTCTGTGGATATGATTTATAATCCGCTGTTTGTTGTACAAGCGAGACACGATCAAATGATTAATCCGGAAAGCGCCAATATTATTTATGAAGAAGTAGAATCTTCGCTAAAAGAGATCAAATGGTATGAAAAGTCCGGGCATGTCATTACCTTAGGTCCAGAAAAAGAACAGCTTCATGAAGATATTTATCATTTCCTCGAAGGATTGGATTGGACAAATTAGGTACCTAGGAGGACGAAGGATGGACGATAATATACAAATATTTATAGAGAAGATACTAGATTATCTGCAGGAGAAAGGAAAACCCTTAACTGTAAGTGAAATAGAGGAAGACTTACAGGTTACAGAGGCAGATGATTTTAAAAGTCTGGTAAAGTCCCTTGTCTATTTGGAAGAACAAGGGATGGTTGTAAGAACGAGAAGTAATCGTTATGGCTTACCAGAAAAAATGAATTTGATACGCGGAACACTATCGGGGCATGCGAAAGGTTTTGCTTTTTTATTGCCAGATGATAAAAGCCTCGATGATGTCTTTATCCCTCCGCATGAAAAAAATGGTGCCATGCATGGGGATCACGTATTGGTACGTATTTCAAATGAAAGTAAGGGATCTCGCCGCGAAGGAACGGTCGTCCGGATTTTAAAACGTGGCTCTGAAAAAATGGTGGGAACCTATTCAGAATCGAAATATTTTGGTTTTGTGGTCCCGGATGATAAGAAGATTGCCGATGATATTTTTATTCCGAAGAATAAAACGATGGGGGCAGTCGATGGCCATAAGGTAGTTGTACATATTACAACTTTTCCGGAAGATCGTAAAAATGCGGAGGGAGAGATTGTAGAAATCCTTGGTCATAAAAATGATCCAGGCGTTGACATTTTATCGATTATTTATCAGCATGAGCTGCCACTTGCCTTCCCAGACGAGGTCATGGAGGAAGCGAACCGGATTCCGGATGTGGTGGATGAACGTGACTTTCCGAACCGAAGAGATTTACGTGAGGAGACCATTGTAACGATTGATGGGGCGGATGCAAAGGATTTGGATGATGCCGTCACATTATCTCGACTACCTAATGGACATTATAAATTAGGGGTTCATATTGCCGATGTAAGCTACTATGTTTGCGAAGGGGAAGCGATTGATCGAGAGGCGTACGAGCGCGGGACAAGTGTCTATTTAGTTGATCGTGTGATTCCAATGATCCCCCATCGTTTATCAAATGGAATTTGTTCTTTAAACCCACAGGTGGATCGTTTTACAATCTCTTGTGAAATGGAAATTAATGGACAAGGGGAAGTGGTAAGTCACGAAATTTTCCCAGGGCTCATTAAGACAACCGAAAGAATGACTTATGAGGCGGTTAATCGGATATTAATTGAGAAAGATGAAGAGCTGCGGGAAAAATATGAACCGCTTGTCCCGATGTTTGAATTAATGGAAGAGCTTCAAGGCGTTTTACAAAAGAAGCGCATGAAGCGTGGAGCAATTGATTTTGATTTTAAAGAAGCAAAAGTTTTAGTAGACGAAGAAGGAAAGCCGACAGATGTAGTCACGCGCGAACGCTCCATTGGGGAACGGCTGATTGAGGAATTTATGCTAGTTGCCAATGAAACGGTGGCAGAGCGTTTCCATTGGATGGATGTCCCTTTTATTTATCGAATTCATGAAGACCCGAAAGAAGATAAATTACAAAGATTTTTCGAGTTTATCACAAATTTCGGTTTGGTTGTACGTGGAACCGCCAATTCTGTTCATCCTCGTGCTCTTCAAGAAATTATTGAGACGGTTTCTGGGAAACCAGAAGAAATGGTGATTTCAACTGTTATGTTACGCTCTATGCAGCAGGCGAAGTATGATCCAGAAAGTGTGGGCCATTTCGGGCTATCAACGAAATTTTATACTCACTTTACTTCACCAATTCGCCGGTATCCGGATTTAATCGTCCATCGTTTGATCCGCACTTATTTATTTGAAGGGAAGTTAGACGAGGAAACACGAGGAAAGTGGAATGCGGAGCTTCCAGATATCGCAGAGCATGCTTCGAAAATGGAACGTCGTGCTGTAGAGGCTGAGCGGGATACAGATGAAATGAAAAAAGCGGAATATATGCAAGATAAAATCGGGGAAGAGTTTGATGGAATTATTAGCTCTGTCACAAATTTTGGTCTGTTTGTCGAATTGCCCAATACGATTGAAGGGCTCGTCCATGTTAGTTATATGACGGATGATTATTATCATTATGATGAGCGTCATTTTGCGATGATCGGAGAAAGAACGGGAAATGTCTTTCGAATTGGGGATGAAATTACAGTTCGAGTCATCAATGTCAATAAAGATGAACATGATATTGATTTTGAAATTGTCGGTATGAAGAAAAAGCGGCAAAAGAAAGAGGAAGAAGCGAAACCACAAATTGTTAAATTAAATAAGGGGCGTAAAGGGAAGGGACCACAAGGAAATAAGGATAATGAGGAATGGTCTACAAGACCGCCGCGAAAAAAGAAGAAAAAAGCGTATCGCAATAAAGGTAGAAAAAAACAATAAAGTGTGTGATCAAAAGAGAGGATAAAATTTACCGTACTTTTTGAACATCCTCATAAAGTCAATGGGTTGGAGACTGAGGCTTCTACCCATTTTCTTCTTCGTGTATAATAGGGAAACAGAATATTTGTAGAGATGGGGGGAGAATTCATGCCAAAAGGGGAAGGAAAACTGATTGCGCAAAATAAAAAAGCAAGACATGATTATTTTATTGAAGAAACTTACGAAGCAGGAATGGTTTTACAAGGAACAGAAATCAAATCGATCCGGGCTGGACGTGTCAATTTAAAAGATTCCTTTGCGCGAATACAAAATGGGGAATTATACTTGCATAATGTCCATATTAGCCCCTATGAGCAAGGGAATCGCTATAATCATGACCCACTACGTACGCGGAAATTATTATTGCATCGCAAAGAAATTAGTAAATTAATTGGCGAATCTAAAGAACAAGGATACTCGATTATCCCATTAAAGATTTATATTAAAAATGGTTATGCGAAAGTCTTGATCGGACTAGCCAAAGGGAAAAAGAAATATGATAAACGTGAAGAATTGAAACTAAAAGAAGCCAAACGCGATATCGAAAGAGCCTTCCGAGAACGGCAAAAAATGTAATGATAAGCACAAAAGGGCAAGTGTATGTCAATAGGTTTGTAAGGATATAGGGAGGATAAGGAGGAACAGCAAGCCCACGTCATCCTGGCGCAACACTGTTCTTCCTTACATCGTGTGGGCATAGTTCGCATTGTTAGGAACTTAACTGCTACAGGCGAAAAACTATAAATTTTGAAGTGATGAAAAAGTTGACCAGTGCATATGCTTATGCTGGACAACTTTTTTTGTTGATAGCTTATTTCTCTTAATCTATAATCGCGACGATGCCCCATTCTGTAGCAGTTTAATGCGGTTATAAAGACTGGCTAAAGAATAAAACAAAAATATGGAGTAGTTTGAAAATAATGGTAAAATGAGAGAAGACACAGCTTTAATTGACAAGGGGGTTATTTTTCTATGAAGTTATCTATTGGAGGCTATTCGTTTAGAAACACGATGTATGAGGGGAAAATGGATATTTACGGTTATTTGGAAACGGTTAAATATCGGTATGGCTTGGATACAGTCGATTTTTGGAATGGGCAATTTGCCAATCGAAGTTTTGAGGCCCCTGAAGAAGAGTATATATTCAACATTCGCGAGGCTTTGGAGGAAAGGGAAATGACGTTAGTCAACTATGCGATTGATGGGGCACATATATGGGATCCAGATCCGGAAAAACGTGAAAATTTATATCAAAACGCCCTACAACATTTAAAAATTGGTGAGATCCTTGGAGCCAAAACGATTCGAATCGATACAGGAGGCCATTTTGGTTCACATCCGGATTTTTCAATGAGTATGGAGGAAGAGCAGTTTGAATATATTGTAAACCGTTACAAAGAGTTCTGTGATCGAGCAGCCAATTTAGGTTATAAGATTGGTCCGGAAAATCATACAGGTCCTTCGTTAAGTCCGAAAAACTTGAAGAAAATTGCAGAAGCTGTGCATCATCCTAGCTTCGGGATTTTGTTACATATGGGGCGTTGGCAAGAGGACGAGAGCATTGGTGATGAAATGGTTGCTCCATGGGTTTGTCATACCCACTTTGATGCTAGAACAGCTACAGCTGAAAATGGGGTTAGTATGATCCGCATGTTAAAAGATATTGGGTACGATGGATATTGGAGCATTGAACATAACGCAGAGAAACACCAATATATCGAGATCGAATGGCTTTTAGGGGCAGTGAAGCGATTGATTAAAAAAGCAGAAATATAATTTTAGCGGTTAAAGTCGGAAAAGAAGCTGCAACTAAGTACCGACACGAGTGTGAATGGGAAAGTCACCCACAAGCTTGTTGGTGCGGTACCTTGGCTTTTGGTGTATGGAACCGTATAGGGTCGGATGTTAAAAATTGACTTGTTCCTTTTTGAACATATAAATTTTAGGGGGAGTATTATGCGGAAAATACGAATTGGTATTATCGGAGTAGGTCAGATTGGGAAAAGGCATTTAGAGTTATATGAATCGATAGAAGACGCACAAGTTGTAGCTGTATGTGATCAAAATGAGCAGGAAGCAAGAAGAGTTGCGGAAAAGTATAATATTGACCATGTCTATACAGACTATCGTGAGTTAATTGCAAGAGATGACATTGAAGCAGTGGATGTTTGCTTGCATAATAATTTTCATGCGCCGATGACCATCGCTGCATTAAAGGCTGGTAAGCATGTTTATTGTGAAAAGCCGATCGCTGGCACTTATTTTGATGGAAATGCAATGGTAGAAACGGCAAAAGAAACCGGAAAAATGTTGCACATTCAATTGGGTACGCTTTATCATAAGGAAACAAAAGCAGCGAAAGCTTTAATTGATGATGGAAAACTGGGAAAACTTTATCATGCACGCTCTAATGGTTTTCGTAGAAGAGGCCGACCATTTGTGGATGGCTATGGGACTAAGTTTTTTACGAATAAAGCAACTGCGACTGGTGGGGCGCTAATTGATATGGGCGTATACCATATTGCCCAAATGTTATATCTCTTAGACACCCCAACGCCTACAAGAATTTCCGGGAAAGTCTATCAGGAGATGGAAATGGATCCTATTAGGCGAGCGGAAAGTCAATTCGATGTGGAGGAATTAGCGCTAGGGTTCGTGAAATTTGCAGATGGTTTAACTCTTGATATAAGGGAAGCTTGGTCAGCGCATATGGGTGATTTCGAAGCATCTAGTATTTTAGGATCTTTAGGTGGTATTCGTTTACCTTCCATGAGGGCTGGAGGCGAGTCAACACCGTTTAGTTTTTTCTCGACTGTAAGCGATCTTGACTTGAATAGTACTGTTGACCTGAATGCGATGGATATCCGCCGCCATCGTTTAAGGGAAAATGAAGATGCCTATGATTCATCGCAGCAACATTGGATCGCGGCGCTGCAAGGAAGGGTGGACTTATTACCGACTGCCCATATCGCCTTACAAACGATGTTAATTAGTGAAGCGATTTATCTATCAGATCAAAGAGGCGAAGAAGTTTCTGCACAAGAAGTGATGGAAAAGTCAATGTCGACTGCTATTTCATTATAAAATTAGGCTGGTAGCTTCTATGCTACTGGCTGCAAAATAATTCCAATTTCGAAAGGAACATTTGCTTGGCTCATGTAAATGCAGTAAACAAAAGTACTCTAAATTATGTAAAACTGTTTAATTTTTTTCTTTATGGTTCCATTTCAATTTTACTATCTTTTTTTCCACTTTATTTTCAGAGTGTGGGGTTTAATAAGATGGCCATTGGCATGCTTATGGCAGGTGGCCCGTTTGTTTCGATCTTTGCCAATCCCTTTTGGGGATATTGGAGCGATCGGCTGCAAAATATTCGCCGTATTTTAGTGATCATGCTTATCGGGAATTTGATTATTGTTCAATTTGTGTTCCAATTGAATTCGATGGTCTGGACGTTTATCGCCATGCTCTGTTTTTTTCTATTTCAAACACCGTTATTTTCGCAAAGTAATAGTTTGATCTTGAATACGATTGAAGGAACTAGCTATAAATTTGGTGCTTTTCGATTATGGGGGTCTTTAGGTTGGGCGCTGCTGGCTGTTGCTGTTAGCCCACTAATTGATTGGATAGGAATTGAAAACCTTTGGATTGTGTATAGCGGGATGTTATTTCTCACCATTCTTTTTACAATTAAACTTCCAACAGGAAAGGTGGAAGGGACGAAAAAAATAGAAAAAGGCGGATATGGTCAAGCCTTATTTGGGAATAAATATTTTTTAGTCTTTGTTTTATTAGGTGTATTGATTTCTGTGCCCAATTCGATGAATCAAACATTCAATTCTTTATATATTGACCAACTTGGAGGATCTGTTGTTCTAATCGGTTGGGCGGCCTTTTTGACCGCTATTTTTGAAGTGCCTGTGTTTTTATTGTTTGATCGCTATTTAAAACGAAATATCCCAGTTATGATTGGCTGTTTGATTGTTGTCAGTTTATTATTTGTGCTACGCTGGTACCTCATGTCGATTGCGGTATCGCCTGTCCAAATTATTTTTATTCAAATGCTACATAGCATTAGTTTTGGTGGCTATTATTATATAGGGACGACTTTAACGGCTGAATTGATCCCTGTTGAACTGCGGGCAAGTGGACAGGCTGTCTATGCGCTCACATGGGGAGGCATATCAGGGATCATAGCGGGTTTTTTTGGTGGCTGGTTATTTGGAACATTTGGTCCACAAATGATGTATCAGGTAAGCACAGGGATTGCATTATTCGGTGCTGTTGGTTTCAGTTTTTTGTGGATATGGATCCGAAAAGATGCGAAGTACCAAGTAAAGGCTAAATCTGAGGGAGTAGAACTATAAAAGATGAATGCGTTTGTCAATTTATGATTTATTAGCTATAATAAAGTTAGCTATTTTAGCTAATATGAATTGTGAGGTGGGATTCCATGATTGTCAGTTCAACCGAAGTACAGAATAATTTTGGAAAGTATTTACAACTTGCTGCCAATGAAGAGATTATTATTACCCGGAATGGCACGGAAATCGCTCGATTGCAATCGTTGAAGGATCATCCAACGAAGGAGGTTATATGGGACAGTTCAGTCAAAGAATCAGCAGAGCAGTATCATTTCAAAGGAAGAAAGGCTTCGTATGAGGAGTTTTTGGAATTAACTCGTGATGTGGAGAATCGCTATGAATACATTGATGGAGAGATTTATTTATTGGCCTCACCAAAAACGGCCCATCAGTATGCAATTACCCAAATGCTCGTCATCTTTCATGAGGCATTTCTTGGAGGACCGTGCATCCCGTTTGTTGCCCCTTATGATATCCGTTTAAAAAGAGTGAATCACGATGACCCAAATGTGGTTCAACCTGACTTAATGGTGATTTGTGATCTGGATGACCACTTAGATGAAAGGGATTACTATCGAGGGGTTCCATCCTTAGTCGTTGAAGTATTATCAGATAGTACAAGAAGTAAAGATATGGTGAAAAAGCTAGATCTCTACATGGAGTCTGGGATCAAAGAATATTGGATCGTGAATCCATTCAATCGAGACGTCACGATCTACTATTTTGAAAAAAATGAAGTCAGTGAAATAAGTACCTTCAAATATCCTGAGACTGCCAAATCTTTTCTTTTTGAAAATGTAACGGTTGAATTGGAGAAGATTTTTAAGTGAAAATAGCGTCAGCAAATATTGGCAGGCGTGAATCCTTGATGTTTTAAGGTATTGTGTTATAATAAAGAACGTAAGCAATTTGGTTTTATCTATTCCGAGTTCCCACTTGGACATGGATTGAGGATCATATCCTTATCCTTTTTTACATGGGGACGTTACGGATTCGACAGGGATAGTTTGAGCTTAAGTTGCGAGTCGAGGGGATCGGCCTCGTTAAAACGTCAACGCCAATAATAACTGGCAAAGAAAACAATAACTTCGCATTAGCAGCTGCCTAATAAGGCCTTAATGCGGTTCCTCCCTCCATCGCCCATGTGGTAGGGTAAGGGACTCACTCTTAGTGGGATACGCCGGAAGCCCTCCGCCTGGGGGCCAAGGAAGAGATAAATCAGGCTAGCGCTTCGGATGCCTGTCGATAGGCGGAAGAAGTTGCGAAATAACAATATATCGACTACACTCGTAGACGCTTAAGTGGCGATATTTCTGGACGTGGGTTCGATTAGTAATAGTCGCCTTATGTGGCAACACATAAGTGAAAACTTGGCTTTATCGGTGAAACCTACGTTGCAAACTTTGCAATAAGGCAATGCCGAGCGGTATGTGGAGCAATCCAACAGCCGTGTATCGACTTATAGGCTGCCAACAATGGTAGTACTAGGATGCGAAAAGCTGTCTAGTGACAAATCTATTTTTCGCATAAGACGCCAAGGGACCTGAACAAACAAGGTTCAAGATATAGTCAGTGCCATGACGAAAGCATGGAATAGCACGTCCCACCGTCTCCACCAAATACATAATTTGGTGGTTTTTATTTTGCATTTTTATAACTGGAAAAACCTCTCTTCAAATAACAATTTGGAATTAAGACTTTTCGCATTATATTTTCCGTTTCTAGGAGTGACCCTTTCGTAATTTTCAAGTATCCAGAGTGCGCGACTTCTTTTTTGATGTATTCTTAAGTAAGGGCTAACACTTCTTAATATATAAAGAACGTTTTCTTTTTTCTTTATATTTAATGTATAAGAATCCTTATGTTTATCTGGCCTATAGTTCTTTTTACTATTAATGTATCCACCTGTTAAAGTTTTAAATATAAACTAAAAGTTCTTTGTCTGATGAAGAAATGGTTATACAAGGTCGTCGGAATTCTTTTTTATGCATTCTTGTCAATGTAATTGATCCCTCTCCGTCAATAATTCCTGCTAAATAAGCTGCTTCCCAATCCTTCATAATTTCACCTCTGTTCATATGAAAAATAATTCCCCCTTAACCTATTATACCATTTTTACCTTTGCCTTTTAGGGAATTATAGCGAAATAGAACAAAAAGATTTAATCTTCAGAGCGGGTTTTGGACAAGCGTCCTAACTAAAGAATAATAAAAAATATATTTAACTTTTGTAATGCAGCGTTGCTGTTACTGGCAAGTGATCAGAGGCATTTGGTATGTTTGTTACAACCTTTGCCTCCGTCACTTTAAAATCACGACTAGTGAATATATAATCCAATCTAGATCTTGGGTGAAGTGAAGGGTAAGTATAACCTGGACATTTCCCCCCAATATGCCAAACATCTTGAAACTTGTTTGTTACTTTTCTCCATCCTTTAGAGCACGGTTTCATATTCCAATCTCCCATTAATATGATTGGTTCGGATTTTTTATCAAGATGACTGATAATAAAATCTGTTTGCTTTCTATGAAGAAACGGATTAAGACTTAAGTGGGTGACATTGATTTGGAAAGATTGTGTATGTACCTGAATGGTTGCATCTAGTAAAGACCTCCCTTCCAAGCCCCCATATAGCGTATTCAGTGAATGGTATTTCTTACAAGTAATTGGAAACCGGGATAAAAGAGCATTTCCATATTGGCGTACCTCTGTTACGTGCTGTGACTGTATAGAAATAGACGGGCTAAAAGCATATTCCAGTTTTAGTTGGTTGGCAAGCCAAGCAGCTTGATCCTCAAAATGACTACGATTAGAAAAATGGTTATCAACTTCATTTAGCCCAACGATATCAGCATGACAACGATCGATCACTTCCGCAATTCTATATAAATTTGCTTGCTTATCCATTCCTTTCCCATGGTGGATATTAAAAGTCATGACCCTGATCTCCAAAATCTACTCTCCTCAAAAAATGGTTTATCAAATTTTCCATATTTAATGCTCACTCTTCTGTAAGCTTAAAAAGCGATGCTAAATGCTTTTTGGTTTTCATTTAATCTGTATTAAAATAACCAATAATTCAAGTCGTATTCTAATCATTTTCTTGGCCCTCATCCTACTCCATTCCGCAATCGTTTGAAAAGTATAGAATTAGTTCCGGGAAGGTATGCTAAATATATTGCCCCCGGAATATCATTTTAATAATCGAAAAGGAAAGAAAAAAGGATGAAGAAAATGTTATATATTTTAACCATCATTGTCATCGTGCTAGTCATCTTTTTTTTAATAAGGGGCTTGAGACATGAAAATCAGTCCTTGGAACGGAAAGATATCACACAAACGGAGAATCCCGTTATTCTGCTAATCATTGATTCCTTAATGGACAAGCCTTTGCAGAAAGCAATCAAAGAAGGCCGTGCACCAGCGCTAAAATATTTAACAGAAAACGGCCACTATTATCCAAATGTGATTAGCAGTTATCCAACGATGTCCGTCACGATCGATAGCTCCCTTTTAACCGGTACCTATTCGGATAAACACCGAGTCCCAGGCCTTGTTTGGTATGATGAAAAAGAAAAGCGTCTCGTCAATTATGGAAGCGCGAAAGAGGAAGTGTTTAAAGTAGGAATGAAAAATGTAGTGGAAGACAATTTTTATCATTTAAATCATTCTCACTTAAACCGTGATGTAAAGACTATCCATGAAAAGTTAGCAGAGAAAGGGTTGCAAAGTGCGTCCATAAACGCACTGGTCTATCGCGGAAATGAAAAAATGACGTTAAAGCTATCGAAACTATTAGCGAAGTTCGACATAATGCCGGAAAAATTAAACATTGAAACGCCGTTGCTATTTTCTTATGGTGCATTGGCACAGTTCAGCCCGAAAAACAATCAAAATAATCAAGTTTGGAAAAAGGTTGGATTTAATGATAAATTTACCGCCCAAGAATTAAAATATATCATCCAAAATGGAAAGCTTCCTGCTTTTACGATCGCCTATTTTCCGGATCTTGATCAAGAGGTTCATAAACATGGCCCTACAGATCATATAGATGCGATCGAAAAAATAGATAAGCAGCTTCAGGAAGTATTGAATACGTACGAGTCTTGGGATAAAGCATTGCAATCTGCTGTTTGGATTGCGATGGGAGACAGCGGACAAGCGAAGGTTGGGAAAGACAAAAGTAAATCTTTCATCCACTTAAACAAGATCTTGGATCATTATCAAATCCACAAAATCACGGAGCCGGTAAAACAAGATGATCAAATCGTCTTAGCCTATAATGAAAGAATGGCGTTCATTTATAATTTGGATCAAAATTTAACAAATGAAGAAATTGTACAGAAATTGCAAAAAGATGATCGAATGAATTTGATCGCCTGGAAAAGTGAGGCCGATATAAAGGTAGTAGCGAACGGTCAGAAAGGAAATTTAATCTTCCGGCCGAACGGTGATTTCAAAGATGCCTACGGCCAATCTTGGTTTTTAACAGGTGAACATTCTATTTTGGATCTTACGGTAAACAATTCCCATATCAAATATGGGAATTACCCAGATGCTCTAGCACGATTACACACTGCATTAAATTCCCATTCTGGAAATTATATCATCGTGGATGCAAAACCCGGTTTTGAATTTGCTGGCGACGGGACTCCCATCCATCCCGGAGGCGCGGCACATGGATCCCTACATAAACATGATTCATTGGTACCAATGATTGTAACCGGAACAGAAGCAACACCAAAACATTTGAGAATCGTTGATTTATATCCATGGTTTTTACAACTATTGAATAAGGGAGACTGAAAGCGTTGAAAAAGTCTATTGCATTTATCGGGAATGGTATAATAAGGTACGCGATAAAATAGGTTTCCAAGGGTGGTCAATACCGTCTCTTTGTCCCCTGTCAAGGGGCGAGATGCTGTTATGATGACTGTATTCGAAGGATTAATGCTTGCCATTGCTTTCGCAAGCTTAATCCTAGCGATTCTGTCATTTGAGGTTATGAATGAACGGCTAAAAGCGCGACGACAATCGCCACGCCGTTCTGACCCACAATCCTGTGGGACTCCGCCCTTGCGCCTAGGAAACAATAGAGCGGATTATTCGCTTAATGCTGATCGCCTTAGAGCGATTCTATTACAGGCCGTTCGGCGTTCACAGCCCCGTATGGTCTTTTTTAATATATTCCATCTACAATGTTTAGCTTTATAATGGACTGAGGACTTGTGTGATGAAAGGGGAGCGATTATGTTTATAAAAGGTTTGAATCATTTTCTGTTTTCTGTTTCCAATTTAGAGACATCCATTTCATTTTATGAAAAGGTTTTTGGGGCAAAGCTGCTGGTGAAGGGGAAGAATACAGCCTATTTTGATTTGGCGGGGATGTGGCTGGCTCTCAATGTAGAAGAGGGAATCCCACGAAATGAAATTAATCAATCCTACACACATATCGCTTTTTCGATTGATGAAGAAGATTTTGATCCGTTGTACGAAAAACTTAAATCATTGGAGGTCAATATTCTTTCAGGTCGTCCGAGAGATGATAGAGATAAAAAATCGCTTTATTTTACTGACCCAGATGGACACAAATTTGAATTTCATACAGGTACACTACAAGATAGACTTGCTTATTATAGACAAGAAAAACCTTATATGGAATTTTTTAACTAAAGGGGGTTTTTGAACCTACTGCAGAGGGTTTTTTTCGGGGTAAGGAGAGCTGTGTAAAAAATTGTGTGTGGTAAAGTTAGAATAATAGTAGATTGGCGCAGTAACAAATGATGCTCTCCTATTTCCACTATTTTCCTGAATCATAAAATTTCGATCGAAATGAGGTATAGTTGGCCACTAGAAAGGCCATGTTCTCCGATACTCGAACTTTGTGTCACTGAAAGTTCCGTGGTATTAATGAAAAGTTCAGCAATCCCCCGGGAAGTTCAGCAATTCCCTCTCGAAGTTCAGCAATCCCCTCCGGAAATTCAGCAATCCTCACCGAAAGTTCAGCAATTAAGAAGGATGGGAGCAGATATTAAAGTACGTTCAGGTGTATCCTTCATTAAAGGCAGAACACCTCTAAAAGGTTCATACGTTCATGCTTCTGATATTCGGGCGGGCATCTGTTTAATCCTTGCGGGGCTAGTGGCAGAAGGCCAAACAAAAATCACCGATATCGAGCATATTGAACGGGGGTATGAAAATGTGGTTGAAACATTTCAATCACTTGGAGCTAGAATTGATTTAAAGGACACTAATTTAGAAGAAGACGAGATTTTCCGTGAAGTTCACTTAAATTCGTTTTTACGAGGAGAGCACGACAGAACCATTTACAAAAAGTGATTTTACAAGAAAACTAAGGCAGGGTTGGGGCTTAAGGGTGGCATGAGCACGACCATTGAAGGAAACTGTAACATAGTTTTTTTGAAATTAATTTTAATGATTTTTCCATTTTTGGTTAAGCTAACTAGCGAAAAGCGAAGACGAAAAGGAGTGTTCATTTTTGCTAAAGCTTAAAACCTTGGTAATGGCCGTTTGTTTTTCCCTCATCGGAAGCGGTACGATAACAGTGACTGTTTCGGCTCATGAACCGGCTCAATTCAAAATGGAGGAAGCGGAATTTCAGTCCCTATTGGAAAAAGGATATTCAGAAAAGGATATTTTTCATGCGAAAGGGATCGCTCATTTAGCGAAAAAAGATGTGGAGGATGTATTAAAGTACTATAAAAAGAGTGGTTCTTGGGAAAAGACAGCTGCACATTTTGGAATTGATTTAGAAAAAATGAAGGCCAAGCACGAAAAAATGAAAAAGTTTTATCTGGAAAATCAAGAGGAGATTTTAGCGTATATCGCTGAGTATTCTGATACCTCCCTAGAAGACCTAAAAAAGCTTCAGGAAGGGAACTCTTTTAAGATTCACCATTTGATGAAGGCCGCAGTCATTGCGAAGTTAAGTAATAGTGCTATGATCGATATTGTTAACGATCATAAAGCGGGGAAAAATTTTTATGAAATGGCGCAAGATCGAAATGTACAAAAAGAGGAATTCAGAAAAGAAATGAAAAGGATTCATCGGGAACTAAAGAGAAGGGTTAGTTCCTAAAGGTAAAGGGGGGCTTTCCAACTGAATGGTTAGCCCGCCTTTTTGTGTTTAATATCATAATCAATCGTAAGAAAGGGGAGGCCGAAAATCCACATTGTATGTTTTGCTCTTAATTTTCCTTTGGCAACCTCTTCCACTTGAAAGCATTCTTCTAAAGGAAGTTTGAATAAATGTTTTTTCCAAGCGAGATAAATACCTGAATCTGACAAGAGATGCTTCCTTTTGCTTGTTAATTGTAGTCCTGTCCCTACCTGCTTTACATCCAAGATTCCAACCATCGCTGACCATGGTAGAGGAAGGGCGATATTCATATAGGTTTTTTGCTTTGTTTTATGCTCAGAATAAAGGGCAACAAACACAACCTCGTTTTCCACTTTCCGCACCCAAGCTCTGGGCGCCGTTCTCCCATCCACTTCCTCTTGAATCGCCCAAATTCCGCCTCTCATTTCTACTTCCTTGCTTGAAATGGGCAAATTGATTTGTTGCACATACCGACTCCATAATCGATATAGCGCCGCAAACGGTTTAAACCAAGTAGACCATCTTATGGTAGAAGAAAGACGATAATCATTGGTTCGTTCGTAAAAAGCAATAATGGCGGGGGATAGTGTGTGACAATTGATTTCATAGACACTCATATCATCGACAAGTCCGTGGTAGATTGGTTCGTTTTCCCCTTTTTTAACTTTTTCAAGGATCTTCTCGCCAACCACCCATTTTCCGCGAATTTTACTAATAGGGAAAGATACGGTTTGAGCTTCGGATTTAGGAACACAGAGGGACCAACCAGCCACACCAAGCAGTCCAAATACAAGACAGTTCAACACACCATGAAAACGCAGCATGAAATCCATATTGACAATAAAGGTAAAAGATAGGTTCCCATATGCATATAAAAGCGAAAAACTAATTGATACAGCTAATGAGAGAAAGGAAATACGCACAAGCCATTTTTGCCAATCGTTTTGGAAGGAACTTTTGAAAGCTAGGGCAATCAATCCAGCAATTCCAATGATATAGAGAAGAACAGATAGCAGCTCAATCCAACGAGAAAAGGTGATTCCAATTGCGACAATCATGGGCGATACTAAAAGCAAACTGGTCATCCAGTGGTAAGCAGCTGGCTTTGACAATCTCCCTAAAAAGCCAATAAAAATCGGCAATAAAAATGCGGAATAATGAAAATGAATGGCGGTCAACCAGGTGAGCAAGGCTGAAAAACCGGTATCTAAGCCTGCTTCATAGGCAAAAAACCAAGCCCCGCCAATTGCCAAATAAATCAATCCAAGATCAACAGAAAATTCCTCTAGATGAACAAAGCCTCTCCTTAAAAAACGGTTTAGACCGTAAATAGCCATAATCACGGTGAAGAGAAAATAAATAGCAGCAACCCAGCCATCCCAAGGTGTTTGCCCTGTCCATTGCAGAAAGGCAACAGCTCCATAGGCTGGAATGGCAAAATAATAATAATTTTTACTGAGCCAATCCTCTCCATTTGTCACTAATTGCAACATGATAGGAATATAGAGAATTTGAGCAATGGTCAGCATCGTGGAAGGCCACGGCTGAAGGCTAAAACCAGCGATGAAAATAAATAGAATAATATGAATAAATATGAATTTATGCAGGTTCATGAGCGTTAAACTCTCCTTCATAGGCGAAAACAGTCCCAATAAGGGGATTGGTGACGGTGACTTTAATGTAAAAAGTATCCCTTTTTTCAAGATACTTTTCCTTAACTGTTGCTAAACCTTGAAAAATTTTCGGCAAAGGAATTTCTAAATGGCCTAAAACAAGTCTTTGGTCCTTTGAATCGATTTGCAGACTTCCATCACTTAAAACGGAGATCGTTAAATCGGAATAAAATAAACGGGGTTCTCCAAGATAATCCTTGATCAACATCCGATTCTGATCCAAGCTCATAAGCGCATTAAAGTATCGTTCCTTTTGTCCAAAATAAAAAATGCGTTCCCAGTGAATTTGTTCCTCACCATGAGGACCTGTTAACGGAGTGTTTTTAATCGAAAAGGGAATGTGTTTCCCTCGTTCGGGAAACAATAATTTCCATTTGATTCCTAACCAAAAAAATGGAAATAACCATTTGGGGCCACCTTGGATATTGCTCATGATCCCTTTCGCTTGAAAAGGAAAGCTGTATCTATTTTGCAACATCGGATGTAGACGAAAAAAATCCTCACCCATGACCTTTTTATAAATCGACATATGGACACCTCATTTTTTGCGTTTGCAGCTTTTCGCAGTTGGAAGATCCTTATGTAATAAAAACCCAAGCAAAGATAGGACCACTAATGCTAGATTAAAAGTGAGTGGGCTAAATGGATGTGCTACATAATCTGGATTAGACAAAATGGCAGAGAGGGCCAGAATAGGGAAAGCAATCATTTGAAAAATGTATAGCCTTCTTTTTCGAGGAGTAACTAATAGTAATCCTCCGAATAGTATTTCGCCAATCCCAATTATCGCTGTTAGCGTTTGAGCGAGTTCAGGATGGACTCGCAATAAATTGGTCATCATTCCAATTTCTTCCGGGTGGACGTGGATGATCTTGGGCACCAATCCGTGGTAAGTCCAAATGAAAAAGAAAAGAAAGGTGATTATCCAGCTGCAAAAAAAGCGTTTATATTGAAAGGATGGCTTTTCTTCTTTTTCTAGCCATCTTTTTAAAACATCAAAGCTTAGAGCCGTTGCCCAGCCGATAAGAGGGCGGAAAATAAAATGATCGAATAATTTCCCGAACTTCTCGCCATTTACTTCATAATTGTATTGGGTTATAAAATGGATAGCATCTGCTTCAGGTTGATATTTCCAATATCCCCGCCCTTCACGGATGATGCTGATCGCTTGGTCTGTGCCGAAATGCAATGATGAGGTCCGGGAGCCATCTTTGCTATGGGCCTCTCCACTATTTTTCCCCCAGCCTGCAATGTGAATGCCAAATCCAATTTTTGTTTTATATGTAAAGTGTTGAGGTTCACCCTCTTTTTTGGGCCTATACGTGATGGTTGTAAAGCGCAGATCCCACTGCGCATGCTTCGTGGGGTTTTGCGTGGCCTCCCATAAACGGTCTATTTCCGTATGTATGGGAATTTCCACATAAATCGGTTTGGTTTTCATTATCCACCTCAGGTCAAGACTATTTTTGTATGTTTAATCGACAATAATATGATCAACGGGCACAGCATACTTACTTTCACGAAACTGACCAGGAGACAAACCAATCCGTTTATGAAACACTTTGCTAAAATAGTTTCCATTCGCATAACCTACTAATCTGGCAATCTCTTGAATCGATAAATCGGAGGAACGAAGTAATTCCATTGCTTTATCGATCCGAATTTTCGTCAAATATTTTAAAGGTGTCATTGTCGTTGTTCTATGAAACATCCGTGTAAAGTGATATTTGGATAATCCAGATTCAGAGACAAAATCATCCAACCCAATGGGTTCATTATAGTGTTTTTGGGCAAATAAGGCGGCTTTGGCGATTTGTTCAGGCCATTGCTGAAACGAGGAGCCCATATTACGGGCAAAGCGATAAAGTTCCATCATGAACGGATACGCCAAAGCGGATGCTTGATACGCATCATTGATTTTCTTTTCCACGGCATGTTGATAAATGGATAATAATAATTGAATCGGTTTCGACTCTGGAGGAAAGGTAATCACAGAGCCGATTTTTTCATGGATAAATTCGAAGGCCGCTTGGATTTCTTTTCCGAATAAAGTAATGTGAATAAACTCCCAATGCTCGCTATCCTTAGGGAAAAAATAGCGATGATGACTGGGCAATTCTACTAGAAAGGCTTGTCCAGAAGAAAGTGAGTACCTTTTGTTCTCAATGTCAATCGTCCCTCGACCAGATAACGTATATTGAAACACAAACCTGCCAATTTCACTCCTTTTCAGTCCATCCCAATTATAATCAGTGGAATCAATGTTTTCCCAGCCAAGTGAATGGATCCCGACAATTCTGTCTTGATGAAGGCCGCTAAATCTAAAACCGAAAGATTCATATTTTTTATTTCGATTTTCGGATAGCAATATAATACCCTGCTTTCTATGCTTTTTACTGTTGGAATATAAGCGATTTCTCTTTATGAATATAGCAAGTAGATAAGAATATTTCAATGGGGAAGAATGATTTCTCCATTTTGGTGCTGTCGATTATCATGCCCAGCAATCGGGGTGAAAAAGTTCAAAACATTAGCCTCACTTGTTCATTATTCTCGGAAAATTTTATCATTTTGAAAAAAGAATGGCAAATGGATTATACTTCCTCTAATTCAGTTATTTTTACAATAGATTTCCCTTCGAGCTGGGGAGGATCAAGTAAATGAACGGTTGCTGTTTCGCCATCATCATTTAGGCTGTCAATCCAGACAGAAACACCATTATAATTTACATCAATTTCCGAGGATGAAGACAAAATTTGTTTGAGCCTCTTCACATCCATTACATTCACTCCTACTATGTTTCTTTCTGTTATTGGAAAGAAAGGGATTTTTATGCATGAATGAAACTTTCTTTTTATTTTAACTGTAAACTTATTCTCAAAAATAGGTTATAATTTTTATTAGGATCATATTTCGTATGGCCCCAAACTATATCAGCAATATTTTACCCTTCTTTCACTTCTTTTTACCATTGTAACATTTTTAATTAACATCTATCATAAAAATCATATAGCATAGCTTTTTTTTATGTTACGAAAATAGCAATAAATTGCTATTTATCTTTTAAGGAGGCATGGATATTATGTCAAAAATTTCTTTTTTAGGTGCAGGAAGTACCGTATTCGCGAAAAACGTACTTGGAGATTGCATGCTCGTTCCAAGTATCCAAGGGTTTGAATTCGCTTTATTTGATATTGATCAAGAAAGATTGAAAGATTCCGAGGATATGTTAAATAATTTGAAAGCAACAACAGGATCTACGGTCAATATTAAAGCATATACAGACCGCAAAGAAGCACTGCGAGGAGCAAAATATGTGATTAACGCCATTCAGGTTGGGGGCTATGATCCTTGTACCATTACTGATTTCGAAGTGCCAAAAAAATATGGGCTCCGTCAAACGATTGCCGATACAGTGGGAATCGGCGGCATTTTCCGAAATCTAAGAACGATCCCGGTTATGCTCGATTTTGCGAAGGACATGCGTGAGGTGTGTCCAGATGCTTGGTTCCTGAATTACACAAATCCAATGGCTGTGCTGACAGGAACGATGATTCGCTATGGAGGCATTAAAACAGTAGGGCTTTGTCATAGTGTCCAGGCTTGTGCACCTGGCCTCTTGAAATCATTGGACATGCCAACAGACAATATTCAATGGAAAATCGCTGGAATTAATCATATGGCCTGGTTGCTGGAAATTACCCGCAATGGTGAGGACCTATACCCTGAAATTAAAAAGCGGGCTGAGGAAAAGCAAAAGACGAAGCATCATGATATGGTCCGTTTTGAGCTTATGAAAAGGTTTGGTTACTATATTACCGAATCTTCTGAGCATAATGCTGAATACCACCCATATTTTATTAAAAGTCGTTACCCAGAATTGATTGAAAAATTCAATATCCCGCTGGATGAGTATCCACGTCGGTGTGTGAATCAAATCGAGGGCTGGAAGAACATGCGAAATGATTTAGTAAACGATAAAGAATTGAAACATGAAAGAACCCATGAATATGGTTCCTATATTATCGATGCAATGGAAACCGATGTCCCTTTTAAAATTGGGGGAAATGTTCTTAATACAGGTCGTATCATTAGCAATCTTCCTGAAAAAGCGGTCGTTGAGGTAGCGTGTCTTGTGGATCGTAGCGGGATCACACCTACGTATGTCGGGGATTTACCAGAACAATTGGCGGCCCTGAACAGGACAAATATTAATACACAGCTGCTGACCATTGAAGCGGCGATTTCACAGAAGAAGGAATATATTTATCAAGCTGCTATGCTTGATCCACATACTGCTGCTGAGCTATCGATCGATGATATTGTGGCGCTTTGTGATGACTTGATCGAAGCCCATGGCGATTGGTTGCCGAAATATCAATAAGCGCATCCGTACGTTTTCTAAAAGGAATAGGTATTTAAAAACAGGCGAAATGAATGAACATTCGCCTGTTTCGTTTTTAAAAGAGTAACGACGAAAGGTTCTGGCTGTGCCCAAAATCCGGAGTGAGGCGAGAAAAGGTAACGGCGCAGGTTCTGGCTGTGCCTTAAATCAAAGTTCCGCGTGAAAATGGTAACGACGAAGGGATTGGTTGTACCCTAAATCCGGAGTAAGGCGAGAAAAGGTAACGGCGAATGGATTGGCTGTGCCCTAAATCTGGAGTGAAGCGAGAAAAGGTAACGGCGAAGGGTTTGGCTGTGCCCAAAATCCGGAGTGAATCGAAAAAAGGTAACGACGAAGGTTCTGGTTGTACCCTAAATCCGGAGTAAGGCGAGAAAAGGTAACGGCGAATGGATTGGCTGTGCCCTAAATCTGGAGTGAAGTGAGAAAAGGTAACGGCGAAGGGTTTGGCTGTGCCCAAAATCCGGAGTGAATCGAAAA
Organism: Lederbergia sp. NSJ-179; assembly: GCF_022867885.1. GTDB lineage: Bacteria > Bacillota > Bacilli > Bacillales > Bacillaceae_C > Lederbergia. The sequence continues at coordinate 143,139 of NZ_JALIFP010000004.1, forward strand.
AAGGTAACGACGAAGGTTCTGGCTGTGCCCTAAATCTGGAGTGAAGCGAGAAAAGGTAACGGCGAAGGGTTTGGCTGTGCCCAAAATCCGGAGTGAATCGAAAAAAGGTAACGACGAAGGTTCTGGCTGTGCCTTAAATCAGGAGTGAAACGAGAAAAGGTAACGACGAAGGTTCTGGCTGTGCCTTAAATCAGGAGTGAAGCGAAAAAAGGTAACAGCGAAGGAGTTGGCAGATTCCCAAATCCGGGTTATGCGAGAAAACGGTAACGATTAGTGAATAAATCCGTTCGAAATCCCTCATTCCTTTAAGGTAATGCCGTACGCCATCCGTCACAAATGCTATTTCTAATGGCAAGGTAGCATTTACTTAAAAAAGCCGAAATTTTAATAAACAATTGACAATTTGCAATAAAATGGGTTATCTTTTGTGGTAAATACAAAAGCATGGTAACTGACGACATTTTGTGGAATAAACCACAAGGGAGCTATGCTTTGATAATGCCGGGTCGTCTGGGTAGAGATAAGGACTAGGAATCCTTATCTCTTTTTTATTACACTTTTGGAGGGGATGTCGATGAACACAATCATTTTAGATGGTAAAGTCGTTGCCCAAGAAATAAAAAACGACTTAAAGAAACGAATTGGAGCACTAACGGAAAAAGGTATAGTGCCGTGTCTTGCAACTATTTTAGTTGGTAATAACCCTGCATCAGAGACTTATGTAAAGATGAAGGGGAATGCCTGTAGAAGTATTGGGATGAAATCTATTCGGATTCAACTACCAGAAGAAATGGATACACAGGGATTAATTAAAGCAATTGAAGATTTAAACAATGATGATTCTGTTCACGGAATACTACTTCAACACCCAGCACCTTTTCACCAACCTATTAAGAGAGCCCTTTTGCAACGTGAGAGCATTTTAATCAATTTTTTTGCAAAAAGACAACCTTTTACAGTTGACTGTGATTATTTTAATATGTTATAGTAATAAATTTGCATATTTTTCGATTGAGTGGTATCATAAGAATAGAATGAATACAGGAGTGGATCATTTTGTTTGATATAGGTGACAAGGTATTTTATCCAATGCACGGAGCAGGGGTTGTTCAAGCGATTGAAATGAAAGAAATGCAGGGTCACATGGTGGAATATTGTGTTATTACTATTCCGATTACCAAATTAAACATTATGTTGCCACGGGAGAATTTAGTTAAAACTGGCATCCGGTCTGTGGTTGATCTTCAAACAGTGAGAAGTATTGTTGCTAATTTTCATGATGAAAAACCAATCAGTGATTTGCCATGGAAACAACGATATAAGCAAAATTTGGAGCTGCTTAAAACAGGAGAAATGGAAAATTCTGCTCAAGTTGCACAAGATTTATTGTATCGTCAAAAGGAAAAACCGCTGAACTCAACAGAAAAGCAACTGCTAAATGAAGCCCATAAAGCGCTGGTCAGTGAAATCAGTATTATCAAGGATATTTCTGCGGAGCAAGCGGACGAATTATTACAAGCTTAATATCGATTTAAAAACCCCTTCTACTATTCCATTTTTAGAAGGGGTTTTAAATTTATCCGTAAATCTTTGGTGTCATTTTTAAAATCCGAGGGAGTATCAATTGCTAAATTGCAATATAGAAAATCCTTTTGCTTCCAATTGTACCTGTTTATCGTGTACCCTTTTTCCATTCCATAAATCAATGGGAGTTTGTCTATTGAAAAGAGCAGGAATTTGGAATGATTCCGCTTGCTTGGACAAATTAAAAATTACAAGGATTTTCTTATCTTCCTTCTCTTTCGCAAACGCAAAACAATTTGAATTTGTCTCCACAGGTAAAAAAGAAAGATCCCCTTCATTCGCAAGTAAAGGCTGATTTTTGCGAAGAGCGATTAACTTTTGAACATGTTCAAGCATGTGATGATCTTGTTTATCTTCTTCCCATATCATACATTTTCTACAACCAGGGTCTCCGCCGCCATCCATCCCAATTTCATCTCCGTAATAAAGGCATGGTGTGCCTATAAATGTTAAAAGGAATGTCAAAATTTGCCGAACCTTTCGCTTGTCTCCAGAACACTCATTCAAAACTCGAGGGGTATCATGGCTACCAACTAAATTGAATGCGCTTGCATTTATGGAAGAGGGATACCTATGAATAACCGATGTCATACTCTCAACAAAATGTTTACAGTCAATGGTTTCTTTAGCAAATAAATCAAGGATATTTCGGGTAAAGGGATAATTCATAACGGCATCAAACTGATCCCCACGCAGCCAAGGCATCGCATCATGCCATATTTCACCAAGGATATATAGATCTGGCTTTATCCCTTTTACAACACGGCGAAAATCTCTCCAAAATGCATAATCTACTTCATTTGCCACATCAAGTCTCCAACCATCAATATCAAATTCTTCCACCCAATAACGACCGACATTCAATAAATAGTTTCTTACCTCTTGATTTTGCGTATTTAACTTTGGCATAAAAGGTGTGAAGGCAAAGGTATCATAATTTGGCATGGGTTCAAAGGATAACGGAAACTCCCGGATATGAAACCAATCTTTATATTTGGAAGCCTGTCCCTTTTCAACCACATCCTGAAATGGTGGGAAATAAAAGCCTGAATGATTAAAAACGGCATCAAGCATCACTTTTATCCCATTGTCATGGCAAACTTTCACCAATTGTTTCAGCGTTTCCTTGTCACCGAATTGCGGGTCGATCTCTAAATAATCAATGGTATCATACTTATGATTGGAATAAGCCTTGAAAATGGGTGTGAAATAGATTCCTGTAATTCCAAGATCGTTTAAATAGGAAATATGATCGATCACCCCTTGCAAATCTCCACCAAAAAAATTATCTGCCTTTGGTTCACTACTTCCCCATTCAAGCGTTTCTTTGGGATCGTTTTCAAGATTCCCATTAGCAAATCGTTCAGGGAAAATTTGATACCATACTGTATCCTTTACCCATGATGGTGGTTGAAAAGCATCAGATGCATGGACGAAAGGTACCGCAAAGTAGAAAGCTACATCCTTTGGTTTTCGGTTCGAAAATCCACCTTCTCCAAAATAAATCTTGTCTACTCCATCATTAAGCTCAAATCCATAGCGAAGCCGACGGTAAGGTGGCTTGATCACAACTTGCCAATAATCGAAAAACTGATCTGTCCCCGTTTTTCTCATAAGCGTTTTCACATTTCGCCATTCTTTGTTTGACCAATCGTAAGGATCCCCATAAATAAGTTTGATGCCTTCACAGTCTTCCTTTTGTGTTTGAATCATTATATTTACGCTATTATCAGCGCAAACGTATGCATAATTATCTATCGGTCTATGTATGATAGAATGTTTATTCACTTCTTCTCCTCCTTTGATTATTGTCTATTCAACTATAATGTAGACCATGTTTCGAACATTTGTCAACGATAAACTATAAAAGTTTCTAATAGAAAACTATTGACAGAATTTGCAAATCAAATATAATTATAGGCAAATCAATGAAATCGTTTGCGCAAACCTTATTACAATTGATTTTACTTAGAATGGCTGTCAAGGAGTTGGTAAAGTGAACTTTCCTAGTCCGAAAAGAGTAACTCTGATCCTTGTCATCTTTTCAATCCTCTTTATGACTGGGTGCTCCGAAATTGAAAAACCAACATTTCAACCTGAAAAGAGAGAAATGCAAAGTATAAAGCCAAATGGCGTATACTATGAAATCTTTGTTCGGTCTTTCGCGGATTCCAATTCGGATGGGATTGGTGATTTGAAAGGAGTGACGGAAAAACTAGATTACTTAGCTGATTTAGGGATTGAAGGGATTTGGTTGATGCCTGTTCATCCATCGCCAAGCTATCATGGTTATGATGTAACTGATTATTTAGATATTCATCCTGACTATGGAAGTTTAGAAGACATGAAAGAATTTGTTAAGCAAGCTCATAAAAGGGATATAAATGTCATCATAGATTTGGTGATCAATCATACTAGCAATCGACATCCATGGTTTCAGAAGGCCTCAACAGATGACCCAAAATATAAGGACTACTATGTGTGGTCGAATGAAAATACGAATCTTCTAGAAACAGGAGAATGGGGACAGAAAGTATGGCATGGTTCTGGGAAAGAAAAATATGAAGGAATCTTCTGGGATGGTATGCCGGATCTGAATCTTGATTCCGCAAAAGTAAGGGAAGAAATCATTGACATAGCCACTTTTTGGTTGGAAGATGTCCAAGTAGATGGATTTAGACTGGATGCGGCAAAACATATTTATTCCCCCTCTGATAGTGAACATCCTGAAGAAAAAAATCATCAATGGTGGCGGGAATTTCGGCAAGAGATGGAACAAATAAATCCCGATGTGATGTTGGTTGGGGAAGTTTGGGATGCAGCGACTGTCGTTGCACCTTATTTAGATGATGGATTAACATCTGCTTTTAATTTTGATTTGTCAGAAAAAATATTGGAATCTGTCCAATCCGAAAAGGACGCTGGAATCGTTTCTTCTCTAGTAAGAACGAGGGAATATTTCCAGAAAATATCTAATGGAAAATTTATCGATTCTACTTTTATCACAAACCATGACATGCCTCGAGTCATGACAGAGGTCAAAGGGAATGAAGATCATGCAAAAATGGCGGCTTCATTACTACTAACCCTTCCTGGAAATCCATTTATCTACTATGGGGAAGAAACGGGACTTGAGGGTTCGAAGCCTGATGAAGAAATCAGAGAACCATTTATCTGGTCAAATGATAAAAATGCCTCCGAACAAACAAATTGGAGAGTGATCAAACATAACAAAGATATGCAGAAAAAATCAGTGGAATCTCAAGTAAAAGACGTAAACTCAATGTTCAATCATTATCGGAATATGATTCAGGTGCGTAGATCCCATCCAGCTTTAATCAAAGGTGAGATTGAAAGCGCTTTGACAAAACAGTCGGGAATGGTCATTTTTAAACGCATGACGGAAGAGAGCTCCATTCTTGTCCTTCATAATCTAACGAAACAAAATCAAAATGTTTTTTTACATGAAAAGGAGAGCGTTTACTCTAAATTATATGATCAAACAAATGAGCAAGCAGAAGTGAAAAAAGAGGAGGGGAAGGTGAAGATCATGTTGCCGCCATACTCAACGATTATTTTAGAAGAAAAATAGTGGGAATTTAGTTAGTAACAATCTAGATGGACTTCATTCCATCAGATGTTTCTATAAAAAATATATAAAAAAGGTGGGAATATCATTGAAAAAACTTATTTATCTAGCATTTATTTCTATGTTAGTGTTCATGCTTGCTGCTTGTAGTAAGCCAGGAAGTACGAAAGAAAAAAATGGTCAAGATTCTGGCCAACAGAAGGAAACAGAAGAAAATGCACCAGCGGAAACCGCCAAGTTGGAGCCTGAAGAGGGAGCTGAATTAATTGTTTGGGGCAATGGGGATGAAGAAGGGGAATGGATCGAGTATGTTGCGGAGGAATTTACGAAGGAATTTGATATCCCAATCACATATGAAGATGTTACCCATACAGATGCTCCATCGAAACTACAGACAGATGGTCCGGCTGGTTTAGGTGGAGATGTATTTATGGGTCCGCATGACCATGTGGGAAACATGAATACAGCTGGACTTATCTATGATAATTATTTTGCAGATGAATATAAAGAGAGATTCATGGAAGGAGCCATTAATGGTGTTTCCGCTATGTCTGATGGTGAGATGACGACATTTGGTTATCCACTAGCGATTGAAACGACAGCCCTTTATTATAACAAAGATCTACTTGATGAAATGGGCTTTAAACCAGCAGAAACAATGGATGAATTGATAAAACAGTCAAAGGAATTTATGGAAAAACATCCAGGATCCTATGGATTTATGTTTCCGCCAAGTGATTTTTACTTTATGTATGGATTTGTTGGTGGAACCGGGGGTTATGTATTTGGAGATAATAATACCAACCCAGAAGATATCGGTTTAAATAATGAAGGGGCTGTGAAAGCGGCTGAATTGCTCACTCAGATTCATGATGAACTGTTGCCATTAAAGAAAGAAGATATTACACCAGATGTCATGACTTCCTACTTTGATGAAGGTAAACTCTTATATTATATCTCTGGTCCATGGGCATTGAAGGGGCATCTTAATGCAGGAGTAAATTTTGGGGTAAAAACAATGCCAACATTAGAGAATGGACAAGTGCCAACGACTTTTTCAGGAATCAAAGCGTTCTTCGTAAACTCGTATAGTGAATATCCAAAAGCCGCTACACTATTTGCGCAATATGCGACAAGTGATGAAATGTTATTAAAACGCTATGAGATGACAAGCCAATTACCTCCTTCCAATGCATTGCTAGAAAACAAGACAATCAAGGAAGACCCTAATATGTTGGCTTTCTTAGAGCAGTCTCAATATTCTGTTTCGATGCCAAATATCCCTGAAATGCAACATGTGTGGGGTGCTATGGAGGTGGCATTCACAGCTATTTGGAATGGCGAAGCAGAAATACAAGATGCATTAGATAAAGGGGTACAACAAATCAAAGATAGCATTAAGTCACAGCAGTAAACAAAAGGGCTGAGCTAATACCCTAGATGTGTTGGCTCAGCATTGAAATGGAGGGGACAATATGAATGCATCATTACAAGAGGTAAAAAGACCAGACAGCAAGATGCCTGGGACTCCTTCGAAAAAAGGACCGTTTTCTAAACCTGTTAGAGCAGCCCTTTTATCCACTTTATTTATGGGATTGGGGCAAATCTATAATAGGCAATTTATAAAAGGATTGGGTTTTTTGGTTGTAGAAGCTTATCTACTCATCTTTTGGACCGTGCCTTTTCAGTGGGCGATGTGGGGATTAACGACACTTGGAGATACGCCACAATCCCGAAAAGGCTTTGAAATTGCTCAGGGAGACCATTCTATTTTTCTCTTAATCGAAGGAATCTTATTCTTGATTTCTTTCCTACTTTTACTATGGTTTTATTATTTGAATATTCGAGATGCGTATAAGGTAGCGAAGAAAAAGGAAATGGGTATACGACCGAATAATGCAAAACAGATGTTTAAGAATATTTGGGAAAATGGATTTCCTTATTTGTTATTAACGCCATCGGTATTGTTTACTTCATTCTTAACAATTTTGCCTTTATTATTTGGGATCTTGATCGCCTTTACGAATTATTCCGCTCCTAATCATTTGCCTCCAAAACATTTGGTTGATTGGGTCGGTCTTGGTACGTTTGTGAAGCTGTTTCAAATGAAGACTTGGAGTACAACCTTTTACGGCGTGTTTGGCTGGACGGTTGTCTGGGCGATTCTAGCAACGATTACCACCTTTTTTATCGGTTTAATTTTTGCTGTATTGATTAGTCAAAAAAACATTAAGCTCAAGAAATTATGGAGAAGTATTTTTATTTTACCTTGGGCCATCCCACAATTTGTTTCTATTCTAATTATGCGTAACATCTTTAATGGGCAATTTGGTCCAATTAATCGAACATTAATGGATTTAGGGATTATCCATACAGCCATACCATGGTTGTCTGATCCATTGCTTGCAAAGATCACATTGGTTGTAGTCAATATGTGGTTTGGTTTTCCATTTTGGATGGTATTGATGAGTGGAGTTATGACCAATATTGATAAAGAATTATATGAGGCAGCAGAAGTGGATGGAGCTTCCTCCATGCAAAAGTTTTGGAAAATTACGATGCCATTGATTATGTTTTCAACTGCACCACTGGCCATTATGCAATTTGCTGGAAATTTCAATAATTTTAACTTGATTTATTTGATGACACAAGGTGGTCCAGTTAATACAAATTACACCTATGCAGGTTCAACGGATATTCTGATTAGTTGGATTTATAAACTAACACTTGACAATAATCAGTTTGCTGTTGCATCAGCTGTTTCCATATTAATTTTTATTGTGATTGCCACTTTCTCCATTATTAATTTTAGAAATACTAGAGCGTTCAAAGAGGAGGATATGATGTCATGATGAACATGTCCTTAAGAAAAAAATTAACGAATGGTTTGATTTATGCCATCCTAGTCATTACCGCTATTTTTGTCTTATATCCTGTTATTTGGGTGATTACTGGATCAATGAATCCCGGGGACTCCCTCTTTTCTACAAGACTTATCCCGGATTCACTGTCCTTTAAACACTATACTTATCTATTTCAGGAAACAGATTATTTAATTTGGTATAAAAATACCTTGAAAATAGCCTTTTGGAATATGGTAATTTCTACCGTATTAGTCGTAACCGCCGCTTATGCTTTTTCAAGGTTTCGTTTTCCAGGAAGAAGACAGGGATTAATGACGATGCTTGTGTTGCAAATGTTCCCAGGCTTTATGGGCATGATTGCGATTTATATCTTGCTTTTGCAATTGGATTTACTTGATAATCATTGGGGACTCATTTTGGTCTATGCAGGTGGATCTATTCCATTTGGGGCATGGTTGGTGAAAGGTTATTTTGATGGTTTGCCCCGGAGCTTGGAAGAAGCGGCAAAAATTGATGGGGCGAGTCATGTGAAAATCTTTTATAAAATTATGATGCCTTTATCCAAACCAATTCTTGTTTTCATCGCTGTCAATAATTTTATTGGCCCTTGGATGGATTTTATCTTTGCCAGACTTGTACTGCGCACAAGTAGCAAAAAGACATTAGCCATTGGTCTATTTGAAATGGTAACAGGAAGAGGAAATACAGAATTTACAACATTTGCTGCTGGAGCTGTATTAGTTGCTTTACCCATCACCATCATGTTCTTTATTTTCCAAGACCATTTGGTAGAAGGCTTGAAAGCAGGGGCCAATAAAGGATAAAGAAAATAGGGGACACGGAAAGGAGCTTATTGTATTATATTTCTAACCAGAAAGAAAATGAAAGCAGGGGTAACATGTCCGTAACGATTAAAGATGTTGCCAAACATGCCAATGTTGCTCCATCTACTGTTTCAAGAGTCATTGCTGATAATCCGAGGATTAGTGATGAAACGAAAAAGAGGGTAAGGAAAGCAATGAAGGAACTTGGATACCATCCTAATCTCATTGCAAGAAGTCTTGCTAATCAATCAACTAGCGTCATTGGCTTAGTGATGCCTGAATCGGCTGATGTTATTTTTCAAAATCCTTTCTTTTCAAGCGTGCTTCAGGGACTCAGTGCCAGTGCTTATGAAAAGACATATGCTTTACAAATGACAACCGGGAAAACAAAGGACGAAATTTTTCAAGAGGTTGTGCAAATGGTGCAGGGGAGAAGAGTAGATGGACTTGTGTTATTAAATTCACATGTCGAAGATCGCTTAATGTCCTATTTAATGAATTGCGGGTTTCCGTTTGTTGTTGTCGGAAAGCCTTATAAGAATGAGGACCAAATCACTCATATCGACAATGATAATTTTCGAGCATCCAAGGAGGCAACAGAATATCTGTTAGGATTACATCATGAAAGGATTGCTTTCATCGGAGGAAATCGTGATTTGGTCGTGACCGTGGACCGTTTGCTAGGGTATGAGAAGGCATTGAGAGAGGCTGGCATCGAACTTCGCGATTCGTATATTGTCCATGCAGAGTTCTTAAAAGAAGGAGGTCAAGAGGCAATCGATGAACTATTAAAGCTAGATGATCCCCCTACAGCATTAGTCGTAACAGATGATTTAATGACATTGGGTGTACTGCATATGCTCGATAAAATGGGGATTTCAGTCGCCAAGCAAATGTCGATTGTCAGCTTTAATAATGTTTTTCTCGCACAGATGACCCAACCTCCGTTGACATCAGTAGATATTAATATTTTCTCATTAGGCTATGAAGCAGCGAAAAATCTTATCCTTAAAATTGAGAATCCGAAAGAACCGGTAAAAAGGATTATTATTCCGCATCAATTGGTGATACGCTCATCTTGTGCAGCTCTTTGAAAATGGATTTGAAAAGAAGTCTCTCAGTCAAAACTAGAGAGGCTTTTTTTCATAAAAGGAAATAAGGATGGGAGACTTCTCTAATTGAACAGGAACCTATAAAATTCCACCTTTGGGCAGGCTTCTAAACTTCCATATAAAATAGTTGCGAGGTAAATTTTTCTCCACAAAATGATTGACCAATTAGAAAATAAACCATACCATTAGATTAGAATTTTATGAGGAAGTGATTGTAAACGTGTTCAGGCATTTGAAGTCATACCGCTGGCAGATTAGTGCCGTTATTTTTTTAACATTAGCTGGCATTCTATTAGAATTGCTTTTGCCAACCTTAATGGCGAATGTGGTCGATAACGGGATTGTGAATGGGAATATCCCTTATATCATCAAGACTGGCTTATGGATGATTGTGGCAGCGTTGGTCGCTGTTGTGATTACAGTCGGAGTATCTTATTTTGCTTCGAAAACAGCCCAAGGGTTTGGCCGGGATGTACGGAAGAGTTTATTTGTACAGGTAGAGGATTTTTCCTTGCACGCCTTTGATAAAATTGGACCGGCTTCCTTAATTACAAGGTCTACGAATGATGTGAAGATCGTACAAGATGTGTTAAATATGGTGTTACGGATGATGACTCGAGCTCCGTTAATGCTTGTGGGCGGAATTATTCTTGCGGTATCAAGGGACCCAGGGTTATCACTTGTTTTTCTAGGGGCCTTACCCGTTTTAGTGTTGATGATATTCATCATTTCAAGAAAAGCGATCCCCCTTTTCGTATCCTTACAAAAAAAGACAGATCGTCTCAATCTTATTGTTCGGGAAAATTTAACGGGGGTTCGGGTTGTCCGCGCTTTTAATAAAGTCGATTTTGAGAAACAAAGATTCAATCAAGCGAATGCAGATTTTCGTGATACGGGAATTAAAGTCAATCAACTGATGGCTGTATTGTTTCCGGTTATGATGATTATCATGAATTTTACCAATATCGCTATCGTTTGGTTTGGGGCCATTCGTATTGACGAAGGGATCATGCAAGTTGGAAATTTGATGGCCTTTTTGCAATACGCGATGATGATTCTCATGTCTCTTGTCATGCTTTCGATGGGATTTATTATGATTCCGCGGGCACAAGCCTCCGTCAAAAGAATAAATGAAGTGCTCGATATGGATAAAGAAATTAAAGATCCTCCAACAGCAAAAACATCCGAGTCCCATGGACAAGTGGAGTTTCGGGATGTGACCTTTCGCTATGAAGGGGCAGAGAAGCCCGTCTTACATCATCTTTCCTTTCAAGCGAATCCCGGGGAAACGACTGCGATTATTGGGAGTACAGGGACGGGGAAATCAACCTTGCTTAAATTAATTCCCCGCTTTTATGATGTGGAAGAAGGAGCGGTTTTGATTGATGGAGTAGATGTTAGGGAAATGTCGCAAACAGATCTACGTCAAAAAATCGGCTATGTCCCCCAAAAAGCGACCTTATTTAGTGGTTCGATTGCTGAAAATCTGCAATTTGGCAAGGAAGAGGCGACAGAGGATGAAATGAAGGAGGCGCTAGAGATCGCCCAAGCTTCCGATTTTATTTTCAAACAAGAGGAAGGGCTTGCTGCTAAGGTAGAACAGGGGGGAGCCAATTTCTCAGGCGGTCAGAAGCAACGGCTTTCCATTGCACGGGCGCTGATTCGGAAGCCGGAAATTTATTTATTTGATGACAGTTTTTCGGCATTGGATTATAAAACAGATGCTAAATTAAGGGCTAGTCTAAGTCGAGTACAAGGGGAAAGTACCATTATTATGGTCGCGCAAAGGGTGAGCACGGTCATTCAAGCAGATCAAATCATTGTATTGAATGATGGAGAAATTGCGGGGATTGGGACTCATGATGAATTATTAGCAGATAATGATATTTATCGTGAAATTGCCGCATCACAAGGAATCGGGGTGGAAGGGGCATGAGTAAGCGTAGACGTGGTCTTGGGACAGGAGCTAGAGGAATGCAAGGGGAAAAACCAAAGGAATTTAAAAAAACACTCTTCCGATTAAGTGCTTATTTAAAGCCCCGGAAAGTCTCAATCATCCTTGTGGCGATTGCCGCTATTTTTGCGACCCTATTTAATGTTGTGAGTCCGAAGTTTCTAGGGGATGCCACCTCTTCTATCTTTGCTAGTATGAAAGATGGCATTGGCGTCGATTTTCCTTTTTTAGCAAAAATAGTATTTATCCTGCTAGGACTCTATATTTTATCTGCAATTTTTTCCTATTTCCAGCAGTTTATGATGGCAGGAATCTCGCAAAAAACGGCAGCAGAGCTGCGGAAAGAGGTCAATGAAAAATTAACGCGTCTGCCGCTTCGATATTACGATCAGCATTCACATGGGGATATCTTAAGTCGGGTGATTAATGATATTGATAATATTAATAATTCGATTCAACAGGCGTTATCCCAACTAATTACCTCTTCGATCATGATCATCGGAACGATCATCATGATGCTTTGGATCAGTCCTTTACTTACGTTGGTAGTGCTCATTACATTTCCTTTAAGCGCCGTAGTTGTTCAAGTAGTGGCTTCCCGCTCACAAAAGCATTTCACCAATCAGCAAAAGGAACTTGGGAATGTGAATGGTCATATTGAAGAGATGTTTTCAGGTCATCAGGTTGTCAAAGGTTTTGGCTATGAAAAAAAGGCGATTCGTGACTTTGATCAAATGAATGACCGACTTTATGAATCAAGCTGGAAAGCTCAGTTTATTAGCGGAATTATGATGCCGCTTATGACCTTTGTTGGGAATCTGGGTTATGTGTTTGTTAGTATTGTCGGGGGAATTCGTGTGTTAAGCGGGAATATTCAAGTAGGGGATGTACAAGCCTTTATTCAGTATTCTCAACAATTTTCACAACCGATGGCACAGGCGGCTGGGATTGCCAATATGATTCAAACGGCCCTTGCCTCGGCGGAACGAATTTTCACTCTTTTGGATGAGGAAGAGGAAAGGGAAGAGAAACCGGCTAAGATGAAACTTGCTCAGGTAGAGGGACGAATCGGCTTTGAACATGTTCAATTTGGATATGAGCAGGGGCAATTGATTATCCGGGATTTAACCCTTGAAGTAGAATCAGGGCAAACCATTGCGATTGTAGGCCCAACTGGGGCTGGGAAAACGACGATCATCAATCTTTTAATGAGATTTTATGAAATTGATCAGGGGAAAATCACGATTGATGGACGGAGTCTCTCAGAATTATCAAGGAAGCAGGCAAGATCTTTGTTTGCCATGGTGCTTCAGGATACGTGGCTATTTAAAGGAACGATCCGTGAAAATATTGCCTATGGTCGAGAAGGGGCTAGTGAAGAAGAGATTGTCCATGCTGCCAAAAGTGCGTATGCGGATGAGTTTATCCGTACATTGCCTGATGGCTATGAAACCATTCTTGGGGAAGATGCAACGAATATCTCGCAGGGACAACGACAATTGATCACGATTGCTCGTGCGATTTTAGCGGATCCGAAAATTCTCATTCTTGATGAAGCGACAAGCAGCGTCGATACAAGAACAGAAATGAATATTCAAAAGGCGATGAATAAGCTGATGGAAGGACGAACGAGTTTCGTGATTGCCCATCGACTCTCCACGATTCGCGATGCCGATCTGATTTTAGTCATGCATGAAGGAGATATCATTGAAAAGGGAACACATGCCGAATTGATCAAACAAAATGGATTTTATTCGGATCTTTATCGTAGTCAGTTTGTGGGGGCAACGGGGTAGGCTATTTTTTCGTCACTTGAGAACAACACCCTCCAAGGCCATCGTTTCCGAAGCGACGGTCATGGTTTATTGGGGTGTGGTGAAGTATTTCAAACCAGACAATGATTGATGGATTGGGTTTTGCAACAAATATAAAGACTATAGACAACAGTTATTTCAATACTTTGTCTATAGTCTTTATTGTTATTTTATCAAGGGAATAAATGTTCTTTTTTTGAAGCACTCAAATTAGTTGGGTAATATCCTAGCTATTCATATTATTAGTATATATAAAAAATGATTTAAAGTCTACATTTTTTTGAGTTTTTCCATTATATTTAATTTACCGCAAGGTGAAATGTGGTAATAACTTCAAAAAGAAGGGGATTTCATTTGAAAATAAGCTCATGGGATACAAATTTAAAAATTCGGTTAACCGGAGAAACTTTATTTAATTTGTTGTATTGGATGTATTTTCCCTTTGTTACTGTCTACTTTAGTCAAGCTCTAGGAAATCATATTGCAGGAATACTTATGACAATTCCCCCTTTAATAAGTATATTGGGAAATATTGTTGGAGGTAACTTCGCTGATCGATTAGGACGACGATTTGTTATGCTAATAGGGGCATCTATACAAACAATTATGTTTTGTTTCTTTGCTTTATCAAATTCTCATTGGTTAAATTATTTGGCGTTTATTGGGATTGGATTAGGGGGGGCACTCTATGGTCCTGCTAGTGCCGCTATGGTGGCCGATTTAACACCTCAACAAGAAGGAAAACAAGTGTTTGCTATTTTTATTACTGCTAAAAATATTGGAGCAGTTTTAGGACCGGCTTTAGGTGCAGTCTTCTTCTTTCATTACCGAAGTGAACTGCTATGGACTTGTACAATTGTTATGCTTCTTTATTCAATTGTAATTTATTTAAAAATACATGAAACAATGCCCAACTATTCAAAACAGCAAGTTAATTTAAAATTAATTCCTAATTTGTTTAAAAAAGAGTGGAAAGGATATGGGGCGATTTTTCGTGATAAGATCTTTGTTCTATATATTTTGGGAGGGGCTTTTGCTGTAATAACTATTATGCAACTGGACTTATATTTGGCCATATATGTGAGTAAATATGTACCTTTGCAAAATCTACTTGCTTGGAATAACTGGTCTTATTCGCTCAACAGTAATGAGATCTTAGGATGGATGCTCGGTCTAAACGGGCTCTTGTTTGTTATATTTGTTATGCCTGTTACCAAATGGCTAAAAAAATGGACTGATCGTAACGTATTTATTCTTTCAGCAATTTTAGCTGGAGTAGGTATGTTTTTGGTTGGATTAACTACAAACATATGGATACTGTTTTTACTCACAATTATCTTTACTTTTGGAGAAATCATACGTGCGCCCGTAATAGATAATTTTGTAAGTGATTATGCTCCTGAAAATGCTAGAGGAAAATACATGGGGGCTTCGAGGTTACAGTTTACATTTGGCAGGTTTTTAGCTCCATTAACTGTATTCTTATCCGAATGGATTTCTCCAATAGGGGTATTTAGCGTAATATTATTTTTTGCATTAATTAGTGGATTACTGTATATAAAACTTTATAAAATCTATGATTCTTCTAAAGCAGGACAAACTTCTGAAATTTCTAAATCCAGCTCATTAGATTAAAAAATACTGATTGGGTATGGTTTCCTTGATGGCGTTATTGATCCAGCCTACTTGAATACTGCGGAATCCCAATCGTCCCATCAAAAAAACGTTTGTGAAACGTTCTTTTTGGGATGGGATCATCCTTTGTGCCATGCTCAATAACACAAACATACCTAACCCAGATCCAATTTGAGAAGTATGAGAAATCAGATCATCTTTCTGTAGGGAAGTGTCGATCGTAACCCATACACTGGGCAAAAAAAAGAGGACATATGTCCTTACTTTGGACATCGTATCCTCTTTTATAGTTCGTTTAACAACGATTGCTCTTCTTATTTTTTATCAACAAACGGCTTGTCTTGAGTGACAGCAATGTCATAAAGTCGTAAGTCAGATGCCGGGTCAATTGAATAATTTATTACTCGGTTATTAACTGGAATTAATGCCGCCCGGTACACCGTAGGGAACATAGGAATTTCATCTACCATAAGTTGTTGCCATTCACTATAAATCCTTTTACGATATTCTATGTCCGCCGCTTCCTTGGAATTACCTTTAGCATATAAATCATCTGCTTTTTCACTTGTGAAACGTGTATAGTTAGCGGATGACTTACGACCGTGAATACCTTCTGGGTTTACATCCGTGCCTGTACCCCAAGCAGCTTGATAAATATCAATTTTTGGATCATCTGCTTCTAATCGGTCATAGAAGGAGTTCAACTCATGAAGTTTCCCATCTAAGAGCTCAACCTTTAGTCCTACGTTTTTCCATGATTGAATGTAGTAGTTTGCTAGTGGTTGTGCAGTATCATCACCCGACATAGAAGCAAAGTTAATGACAAGTTTTTCGCCCTCAGGAGTTTCACGGAAGCCATCACCATCTACATCTTTGTAACCAGCTTCGTCTAAAATTTTCTTTGCTTCATCTGGATCATATGTTGGTGTCTTAATTGAGTCATCATGGAAATCTTTAAAGAATGGAATGATTAGTGTTGTTGCATTCCAACGTAATCCATTGTAAAATTTCTTTCCAACTGCATCATTGTCTATCGCATACCACATAGCCCGACGTAGGTTCACATCTGACATTTTTTTATCTGGATCCATCACGTTCTCGTCTTTTTTCTTGTCAAAATGCCCTAGTTTAAACCCTATATAGGTAAAACTGTTATCGACCTGTCCTAACCATTCCACGTTAGACATGTCAGCAACATCTGGGAACTGGGCTGCTGGAAAACTATCGACCATATCAACCTTACCAGACTCAAGCTCTTTTATTACAGTTGATGGGCTGACAATTTTTGCCGTAACTTTATCAAGCTTTGGCTCACCCCGCCAGTAGTCCTCGTTTTTTACATAAGTAACAGATTCTCCAGGGACAATGCTTTCTACTTTATATGGTCCAATACCGATTGGGTTTTTACGAACTGCATCGGAAGCAGCCATGTCTTTTATTGGAATGTCTTTAAAAATATGTTTTGGTAATGCGTATGACCAAATTCCTCCCGTATACATGGATGGCCCTGTTTTATAATGAGTAATTTTCAACGTTTTGTCATCAACAATTTCTATACCTGAAATGCTATCTGCCTTGCCTTCATGGTATTCCTTCATACCGACAACATTTTCAAAATCCGCACCATAACGAATTCCAGCAGTGTCCTTATGACCGAGCACCTCATAGGCAAAAGCCCAGTCTTCTGCCGTAACAGGCTCTCCATCCTGCCAGTTTACACCATCTTTAATCTTTAAGGTAAATGTTAAACCATCGTCAGACACTTCATATGTTGCAGCACCATCGTTTGTGATCATGTAGTTTTCATCTGTGTCAAATAATGGTTCGTCAAACCACTTAATAAACTGAGCATCATAGGTATCTTGATAGAAATTATAGTTTAAAGTACCTTTAAATGAAGTACCTGCTACAACACCGTAATTGAGTTCACCATTTTCAATGGCTTCACCTTGGTTTGTCTTATCCATGCTAAAATCTTCAATGGAATAAGTGCCATCTTCACTTTTAGCATCCTTTTTTCCCGCTGTATTCTCCTTCTTATCGCCTGGCTTCTCCTTAGCATCCCCATCTGTATTATTGCCACTACAGGCTGCCAACGCTAGTGAGAGAACAAGCATTAAAGCAAATAAACACTTACTAAAACCTAGCTTTCTCATCCTTACTACCTCCCCTTTTTTAACCAAATGGTCATTTGTTGACTTAAACAATATACGTTAAGCCATTTTATACTCAACATCAATATAGATGTAGGTAATTAATTCATTATAATATAGTGTTTCCTTCCTACGCCTCACCTCCTAAAAGTATTTCAAATTGTCATTTACTTAACCTCTTCTTTGTCTAGCATCGGTTGCGCGTTTCAATGCCTGACCAACATTGTTGATACTTAGCATTAATAGTAGAATTAAGATAGATGCAGGAACCCAAACCCACCACCTATATTCTAGTGTTTGAGGGTTAGTTGCATAACTTAATAATGTTCCAAGACTTGGAGTGTCTTCAGGAAATCCAAACCCTAGAAAGGATAGTCCAGATTCCAAGCCAATATTTGCTGCAAAATTTAACGTCATTGTCACAATAATGAGTGAACTACAATTGGGCAAAAGATGCTTGAAAATAATTTTAATATTAGATGTACCCAATGTTTTAGATGCTTGTATATAATCAAGCTCCTTTTCCTGTAAAGCTTTAGACCTGATCAGACGTGCAATCCCCATCCATAAAAATGCTGTCATTATAAGGGAAAAATTCACTACGCTATATTTTGGAACAATCGCTACAAATACGATGACAATCATTGTAAATGGTAAGATTAGGAAAAAATCTAAAATTCGCATCATCATATTATCGATTTGGCCACCAAAGTATCCCGAAACTAATCCGAATACAATGCCAATGATTCCCGTCATAGCAGTTACGAGAATGGCTATCGAAAGTGAATTTCTTGTACCGATGATGAGCTGTCCAAATATGTCACGCCCCCCGTAATCCGTACCTAAAATGAATTCACTTGATGGTGGTTCGTGTATAGCAAGTAGATCCACTTTTACAATTTCATCTTGGTTAAGCACCAAGGATATCCCAAATACAAATAATATGATTAAAATCAAAAATATTAATGAAACAAGCGCCAATTTATCTCGAACAAGCTCACGCCACATAACATTCAAACCAGATGGGCTTTTAATTTCATTTGTTTGTACTTCCGCATTTGCTGTATTCGTCTCCATATCCTCACCTCACTGTTTGCCAATTATTTATTTAATACGAATACGTGGATCCACCAGACTTAATATAATATCTGATAGTAGCGCTCCAATTATGGATGCAAACCCAAATAATAGAGTAGTCGCTGTTACGACACTATAATCACGCAGCGTTATCGATTCCACTAACAGCTGACCCATGCCTGGATACCCAAAGATGTTCTCAATAAAAATGGATCCTCCTATTAAACCAGTAATCTCAAAACCCAAAAATGCAGCAATTGGTAAAAGTGAGTTACGAAAAATGTGTTGATTGTATACTCTTGTTTCTGAAGCTCCTTTCGCTCTGGCCGTTATAATAAAATCTTTTTGTTTTGTATCTACAATTTCGTTTCGTAAATACTGAATCGTACTATATGTTGTGATAAGTGCCATAGACAGTGATGGCAATAGTAAATGGTAGAATTTACTTAGCACATAATCAATACCTCCGGGTTCTACCCCAGGGGCAACACTGCCACTTGTTGGGAATAATTCTAACTTAAACCCAAAAAACCAAAGCATGACAAGCGCAAAAATAAATAATGGTGTTGCAAAGGATATATAGGTGTAGCCGGTAATCAATTGGTCTCGAAATGTATCGTTAAATCGCCCACTTGTTATCCCTAAGGGAATAGCGATTAAATAAGTCAGAATTAATGTTACAACAGACAACCAAAAGGAATTAGCAATTCTTTCCCCTAATAGTTCCGTAACCGGCATTTTAAATTGGTAGGATTCTCCAAAGTCCCCCTGCAATATGTTCCCTATCCATCTGCCATACTGCTGATACCATGGATCATTCCACCCCAATTGCTCGCGGAGTTCTGCTATTCTGTTTGGATCAACATCAGGTCCAGCCTTTCCGGATAATGCATCACCCGGCATCGCTTTTGCTAATACAAAGATAAAAATACTAAGCACAATTAGTTGAGGAATCATTATTAAAATTCGACGCAGTGAAAATTTCCACATATTATCAACCCTTCTCTGGCAAGGCCACCAAATGTGACTCTGAAACTTGCTGCAATTTATATGCTAGGCCTTCTTCATCAAAATAATCTTTATACGATTGTTCATACTCCGCACTTACTTCCTGACGGAACTTTAATAGTTCTTCACGTCTTTTCGGATCTATATCCGGTATCGCCGCTACTAATCGTTTCGTATAAATATGCAGAGGGTTATTGAATATCTCCTGTGTTTGCCCTTCCTCTACAAATCGTCCTTTATACATAACCCCTATTTGATCAGACACATGTCGAATAACTCCTAAATCATGGCTTACAAACAGATAGGTAAGATCAAGTTCTTTTTGTATTTCTTGCATGAAATTTAGAACCTGCGCTTGAACAGAAACATCCAATGCTGATACAGGTTCGTCCGCTATAATTAGCTTTGGCTTTAGAGCAATCGCCCTAGCAACCCCTATCCGTTGCCGTTGTCCACCCGAAAATTGGTGCGGATATTTAAGCATGCTCTCAGGACTTAACCCTACAAGTTCTAAAAGTTCCCTTACCCGCTTTTTCTCTTCGGCTTTTGATAAGTTTTCAAAATTACGAATCGGCTCAGCTATTATATCCAATACTCGTTTCTTAGGATTTAACGAAGAATAAGGATCCTGAAAAATCATTTGAATATCCTTACGTACAGTTGATTTTGCTTTTCTTAAACTATTGGTTATATCCTTACCCTCGAACGTAATTTTTCCAGATGTAATATGATTCAGTCCAATGATAGCTCGTCCCGTTGTTGTTTTGCCTGAACCTGATTCACCAACAAGACCGTACGTCTTCCCTTTTTCGAGGTTTAAAGAAACACCGTCAACCGCCTTGACATGCCCAACTGTCCGCCCGAAAATTCCACCTTTAATCGGAAAATGCACTTTCAGGTTTTCAACTTTAAGAAATGTCATGACGTTGTTCCTCCTTGGTTTCATCAGGGAAATGAAAATGCTTGTAACAGGTACAGCGCACTAAGTGCCCAGGTGATACCTCATGCAAAACAGGATTTTCTTCATGCTCTGATTGGTCGATCCATGGGATCCTTGAACTAAAACGACAGCCTTGACGTGGAAGGTTTTGCAATGACGGCACAATTCCCTGAATAACATGTAGTTTTGATTGATCCTTCTCTGCATTGGGTACTGAGTTTAATAAAGATCTAGTATATGGATGAAGCGGACTTTCAAATAGTGTATTAACATCAGCGATTTCAACGATCTGACCTGCATACATTACCGCTACCCTGTCTGCCATTTCTGCCACAACACCTAGGTCATGCGTGATTAATATAATTCCTGCATTCATATCGTTTTTTAAGTCTGTAAGTAAATCTAGAATTTGAGATTGTATCGTTGCATCCAGCGCCGTAGTCGGTTCGTCCGCGATTAGGATTTCCGGCTCATTTGCGATAGCGATAGCAATGATAACTCGTTGTCTCATTCCACCTGATAATTCATGTGGAAATTGGTTATACGTATGTTCGGGCCGTGGTATCCCCACTTTATTCAGTAATTCAATTACTTTTTCTTTCCGTTTGGATTTTGAAAGCATTCGATCATGTAAAAAGATCACTTCTCCAATCTGGTCCCCTATAATCATCAGTGGATTCAGTGCAGTTAGTGGATCTTGGAAAATCATCCCCATATTCTTTCCGCGCAGTTTGTTCATCTTAGTGCTAGAAATATTTGCAATATCATAGTCCCGATATAGAATGTTCCCCTCAATTTTCGCCCTAGTATGAAGCCCCATAATCGAAAAAGCAAGTGCACTTTTTCCACATCCTGATTCACCGACAATTGCCAGTACTTCATTCTTATTTAATGTTAAAGACACATCGTCTACAGCTGCGTAATAATTATCCTTTATCCGAAATTTTGTTTTCAGATTTTTGATTTGCAATAAATGTTCTGTCAAATTAACCCCCCCATTGGTTTCTATTAAAGACTATGGATAATTTTCCTAGTCCTTTATCTTCCTGTTTAAATATTCAAACAATTAGTCTTTAATTAAGTGAAATATGTGGTTGTGCATTATTTTGTAATAATTTTGTAATATACTGCCGATTTTTTAAATTATATATTATATTCTAATTCACGACAAGAATTTTTGTTTTTCCTGACTTTTACATCTAAAACAAACAAAAAATCCTTGAATAATAGAGATATTTGTAAAACCATTGTAATGTAAGTTTTTTACTGCAGTACATTCCACATACACCTTTAGCGTTTATTCACTCCAATCAATAAATTCAGACAACTTAAAGTAAGTCTTTTGAAATAGTATATTAAAATATTCTTTCAAGGTTTATAATATGTATTTTATAATAGAATTGAAAGCAATACAATAGCTTTTTTAGTTCCTAAATTTTTCCGTGCTTGATCAGTTAAAAGCGGTTTAGCTTTAAAGTGGTAAAGTGTCGGGATATCGTTTTATGAAATTTCTATCTTTATTTAGATACCTCGTATCGGTCGAATTCTGTATATTTATAAAATAAAATGTATTTATCTAGGGGATTATATTATATTAATATATCTAAACAGGCATGTCGGCATAGTAAAAAAAGAAAGAGGGGAGAATTGGTTTTTTACCGATTCTCCCCCATATTATTCCTTGCTATCCTGCTCGCCCTCTGAAAAGATTCACGATAAAAATAATGACAGCGACAACAAGTAAGATGTGAATAAGGGCGCCGCCGACTTTCGTAACCAGTCCTAGGATCCATAGCACAAGCAAAAGACCAATAATTGTCCAAAGCATTGGAAAACTCCTTTCCATTTATGTCTTTCTACATAATGTATCCATGTCCTTGTCATTAAAAACCTTGTTATTGAAACGGAAGAAGTAACGAATTGTTTTTGTATAACAATATAAATTCAACAAATAATAAAGTGAAACTTTATTCAGTGAGGTTTTTCTCCTCTCTCACTGATGAGAAGATCAAAGGCTACATTCGCGACGTCCTGTCGCAACTCTTTTGTGGCCAACATCGTGTTGGCCCGAACGAATCGGGGATTTACTTGTAGTTGATCCTCCACTCGCAATTCTTGTTTTTTCTCGAATACTTGAAGTGGGGGGCTTACTGTCAGCTAATAAACGGGAATGGAGGTGTGAAAAAGATGCAATTAGCTTCTCATGAACTGTTTAATTTAAAGGAATTGATTGCAAGTTGCTATAATACAGTAACTTGTATGGGGAATTTTATTCAGCAAGCACAGGACCCAGAATTGAAATCGATGTTGGAAAAACACTACCCGAAACATATTGAAGACTACAATATGAAGGTGAAGTTTGTTCAACAACCGAACACACCAGATTTCGAGCAATTTCAGCCAGATGAATTGATGCCAAAGCTGAATAATTTTACACAGGCGCCAATGATGCAACCGGCCAATGCACCAAGATTGGACGCAGTGACTCATAATGACCGGGAGATCGCCTTAGCTTATTTGCTTAATCAAAAAGCAGCGGCTAAAGATTATGCGGCTTCAGCAGTAGAATGTGCGAATCCACAATTAAGGACATTTTTGGAAAATGCCTTTCTCAACAGCAGCCATCATAGTTATGAAATTTGGCAATATATGACGGAGAAAGGGTATTATCCATTGACAGCGGCACAACAGGGGGATATCCAAGCCATCGGCGGGATGTATCAGGAGGTTCAACAATATCCGTTTCGACCAGATTCATCCTTTGATCAGCAGCAACCATTACAGTAACAGAATCAAACGGCTCCTACGACTTTCTTAGCGGGAGCCTGTTTGTATGAGCGGAGGACGGTTGTATAGGGGCGACAAGCAAATGTTCCTGAACCAAGGAAGGGCGATTTTTCCTTCATAGGTTCAGAGTTATTTGACCTCGAGCCCCTACCGTCCGCAGCTAGCCTTATGAATGTTGTTCTAAAAATTCTGAGACCTGTTCAGGTGTTTTGGCGTTGGCACTATGTAGATGTGCTAATTTTTCACCGTTTTGGAAAATAAGAAGACTTGGAATTCCCATCACCTGATATTTTTCAGCGAGTTCAGGGAATTGATCGCGGTCGATTTCATACCAAGTGAATTGTTGATACTCTTCGATAATCTCCCCAATAAACATGTCCAATCGTTTACAATCTGGACACCAATCGGCCTCAAATTTGATAATCACAGGCTTCTCACTAGAAATTACTTGATCAAACATTTCTTGATTTTGAATAGCTTCCATTTCAGTCATGCCTCCTTTTCGTTATTGTACGTATTTTATGTATTTATTTTCAACAATCTCGTCTTAACATGGAAAGTCCAAAATTTGTTTCTTTTTAAATGGATGGATTTTCAGTATAATGATAAGATGGAATCCTGAACTAGAAAAAAGAGGAAGAGATTATGACATCATCTAAAAAACAAATTCCTAAAATAGATTACGGCATTATTTTAACGTTAATGTTAATGGCGCTAGTTAGTTTGATTACGATTTATAGTGCGCAGAAGACGGGGCAATACAAAGTGGGAGATCACAATATGAATTTTGTCCCTAAGCAGATTCAGTGGTATGTGATTGGGTCTGTCGCGGCTTATATTGTAATGAGATTAGACTCCGATCAAATGAAGAAAATTTCTTGGTATGCCTATGGGCTTTGTGCGTTTTCATTACTTGGTCTTTTGGCGATTGATGCCTTAGGCTTTTCAGAAAAGTTTTTTTTAGCCCCCGAAAGAAATGGTGCACGAAGCTGGTACCAAATTCCAGGTGCAGGTTTAATTCAGCCGGCCGAGTTTATGAAAATCTTCTTAATTATTACGTTGGCGAAGGTGACATCTGGACATCATGTGAAGTTTGTCCAAAAGACCTTTAAATCAGATATATGGCTGCTGCTGAAATTAGGGGCGATCACAGGGGTACCCGCTCTATTAATTCTCAAGCAGCCCGATCTCGGAACGGCACTCGTTTTTGTTGCGATTCTATTAGCGGTGATTCTTGTATCAGGTATTTCTTGGAAAATCTTAACCCCGTTGTTTACGATTAGCGGGCTGGCTGGCGGAGCCTTACTGTATATTGCGATTTATCACCATGAGCTCTTGCAAGGGGTTTTAGAGTCTCATCAATATAAGCGAATCTATTCTTGGTTGGATCCTTACAATTTTCGAACCGATGAAGGCTACCAACTCGTAAATGCCTTAGAATCGATTGGTTCAGGAATGACTAGTGGAAAAGGATTTTATAAGGGTGAAGTCTATATGCCTGAAAGTCATTCTGATTTTATTTTTACAACGATTGGGGAGGAATTTGGCTTTATTGGCGCGAGTATCGTGATTAGTCTCTTCTTCCTGCTAATTTACCAGATAACAAGAACAGGTTTAGATACGAAAAATCCTTTCTATTCCTATATTTGTACCGGAGTAGTGGCGATGATCGCTTTCCACGTTTTCCAAAATATCGGAATGACGATTGGGCTAATGCCGATTACTGGAATTCCACTTCCCTTTATTAGTTATGGCGGAAGCGGACTGCTCGCCAATATGATGGTTATTGGAATAGTTTTGTCTGTGCGTTATCATTATAAAAGATTTATGTTTGCATCGGATGAAGATTAATAGAAAAGACAAGACCACTCGCTTTATCAAACTGAGTGGTCTTTCGTATATAATTTGGTGATCAAGAAGCCAAGAAGAATGAAAAGTGTCGCGAAAAGTCCACCCTCGAGTCCGAATGCACCGCCAGTTAGTAAGGAATTCCCATTAGAAGGATCAATTTGATAAAGACCATGGGGAGAAGTGCCACTAACCGCAAAGCCGAAAACACTCCCTTGAAAATAATTCCACGTGATATGATACCCGATCGGAAGCCACAAGTTATTCGTACGATCAAACATATAGGCGAATAATAGTCCAACGAAGACAATATTGATTAGACCGATCATACTCACATGTGGATTCGTACCATGCGCAAGACTAAACACGACCGCTGAGACGAGATAGATGACCCATCTTTTATTTTGACGTGAGGCCATTGTTTGCATCACATAACCCCGGAAAAACATTTCTTCAAAAAGCCCAACCAAAATAAACATAATCAGAAAGCTAATCGTAAAAGCATTAAAGTCTGGCTGTGAAAAAGAATTCAAAAGCTTGATATTCCCTGTTGCTAATAATAGAAAGAAAATGCATGCAATGGAAGCTGCGCCAAGGAAAAGCCCGAATAATAAATCCTTCCAAGAACTCTTAAAACCAAGTTCTTTCACCGATTTTTTGTTCCAAAATTTCCAAAGGAGGAGGGTTGCCAAGATGCCACCAATTGTGCCTCCTCCTTGTGTAAGTAGCAGGACCCAAGGCCGATTTTCAAAAGCAGCCATAATATCAAGTGAAATCGAAGCAGATTGATTGGTGATTTCCGTAACAGCTAATAGAATGATGCCTGGAATTGAAAAGATGTTTTGGCTAATATACATCGTGATAAAGGCAATAATAATGACCCACCCAGCTCGAATTTGCCCCTCGTTATTTTTAAACATATTCTTTTCCACCTTATAAAAAAACATTGAGTTTTAGTTTTACGAAAATAGACGTTTGATATGCAAATGATCAAGGTATTTATTTAGAATCCATGTTTCATTCGCTAACGGATGCCTTAAATTTTTCGAATATGGAAGAAATAGGTCAATATCTGAATGATCGGGATCAATAACACAATGAAAATAGGAAAATAGCGAAACTGATCTTCAAATAATGGATAAAAGACAAGGGCAAATGCGGCAATGGGTGCCGATATCCAAGTAGAAATAAACGCTTTCCGGCAAGCCTCCCCTGATATTTCTCGTTCACGCTCATCCCTTTCTGAAAATTGCAGTGGGAAAAGCCAGCTCGAATTTTCTTTGTTTTTCTTTTTGTAACGGTATATGAAATATAGAATGATGCTAAATAGAAAGTAAATCAAGAATGGCCAAATAGATAAAGTCACCTCCCAGGGCGGAGTTGGATTGTTCATGATGACGGCGAATTGGGCATATGTGTCATATAAAGCGGCGAGGGCCCACCCCATTAAAATAAGGGTAAGAATACTTAGTACCATAGAAAAAACAGGCGATCTCATTCGTTTTCCTCCTTTTTTTTGAGCCAAAAAACTTTTTCCATTGGAAGCTCAAAGGTCTCGCAGATTAGTAAGCCTAATAATAGCGATGGGGTATAATCCCCTTTTTCTATCGCCGCAATTGTTTGGCGAGTGACCCCGACTCTAACGGCGAGATCTGATTGCGAATAGTGAAATCTGGCACGCAACTCCTTTACGCAATTTTTCATCAGCACATACTATTCCTCCTTATGTTAAATCAACTTAACATTGGTATATTTTTATTGTAAAGTATTCCTAACGATATGTAAAGCCTATTTAACAATTTCAGTAAAAAAAAGAACAGACTTTTTTGGAAAGTCTGCTCGATTTCTATATGCTAGTCTTTGGATGGAGTTACTGGATATTCCCTTGGTAGGGGAATTGATTGGTATACCCTTGATGCTGCTGAAGGGACTGCTGGATTTTTTGCGTTTCTTCCGCTTCCAATTGATACCAGCCTTTTTCAAACATTAAATTAAAGAGATCATGCTGCATATTTTGTGTTTCAGTAAAGATCGCTAATAAATCATCATAAAGATGCTGATGACTCGCTTCACTTAGGACAACGGAATAAGCATTGGTCATATATTTTTCCTGACTCAAAATATCATTAACAAAATCTCGTTCATTCATTTGTGGCGTTTTCGGAACCTGGGTGCTTGGATTTTTAATTTGTTGCATATTTTGATTTTGCATGGAGAAACTCCTTTCTTTTTATTGTGTCATTGAATTATTTTGCTGTTTTTCTTCTAAGTGACTTAAAATTTTCATATAATGTCGTTGGTGCATTTGCCCACAAGCTTCTAATTTGTTTTTAATCTGCTGGTCCTGACAATGTGATGCAGCATGGTGAGCTTTTTTCATGGCCAAGAGATTCCATGCCAGCATGTCATTAATATACAAATAATCCTTTGTTGTAATGACATGTGGGGGCTGCTGCATGATTGGTTGTTGATTTTGCTGATTCATTGGTTGGTTTTGCATCATATTCTTACCTCCTTTATTTTGACATGTATAGTTTGGCTTGTCTTTCGAATATTTATGTACAGATCTCAATGTACAATTCACGAAAGGGGAGAAGTTCAGCAATTGCAGTCCGAAGTTCAGCAATCCGAGCCAAAAGTTCAGCAATTACGGTCCAAAGTTCAGCAATTCAACTCCGAAGTTCAGCAATTCGACTCAGGAGTCCAGCAATCATCCGCAATCTCATGTAAAATAAATACAGTTTATTTTATTTTTTCATTTGCAAGCGGATTCAATTTTAGATATATTAATAGTAATCAATTAAATAATGAGTCTCTTATTTTTTTTAAAAAATAATGAATGACTATTCATTCAAAAATGGGTAAGGAGGAATTTTGATTGACATACCGGATAAAAAAGGCGGCTGTCATTGGGTCTGGTGTTATGGGTGCAGGGATTGCAGCACATTTGGCGAATGTAGGGATTTCCACATTTTTATTGGATATTGTTCCTAATGAGAATAAGGGAGATCGAAATAATTTAGCGAATACAGCATTGAAGAGATTGATCAAGGAAAAGCCAGCTCCACTTACACATAAGAAACGATTGTCCTATATTACCCCAGGGAATATAGAGGATGATGTGGAAAAATTAGCGACTGTTGATTGGATTATTGAAGTAGTGGTTGAAAATTTGGAAGTGAAAAAACAAGTATTTTCTCTTATTGATCAACATCGGAAATCTGGGAGTATTGTCAGTTCCAATACGTCTGGAATTTCGATTGAAGCAATGGCTGAGGGACGATCAGAGGATTTTAGACGCCATTTTCTCGGAACCCATTTTTTTAATCCGCCACGGTATTTAAAATTGCTTGAAATCATTCCGACTGTAAAAACGGACCCAAGTGTTGTGACCTTTATGAAACAATTTGGGGAAGATGTACTTGGAAAGGGAGTGGTTGAAGCAAAGGATACCCCTAATTTTATCGCCAACCGGATTGGGACCTATGGGTTACTTGTCACGGTACGTGAAATGCTGGCAGAAGGAATGAGTGTAGGGGAGGTTGATTCCATTACAGGGACACTTCTAGGACGCCCTAAAAGTGCTACCTTTCGCACATTGGATATCGTAGGATTAGATACCTTTATTCATGTAGCCCAGAATGTTTACGAGAAGGTTGAAGGGGCGGAAAAACAAATATTCACTGTCCCCGATTTTATGAAGAAAATGTTGGAACAAAATTTGCTCGGTAGTAAAGCTGGAAAAGGGTTTTATTGGAAGAAGGGCAATGGCATCCTGGAGCTAAATCCTGAAACCTTCCAATACGAACCGCGAAAGAAACTAAAGACACCAGGGATTGAAATGGCGAAACAAGCCAAAGGCACAAGCAATCGATTGAGTGCTCTGCTTTATTCCGATGACCGTGCAGGCCGGTTTCTCTGGAAAATTATCGCTCCCGTCCTTGCGATTTCCGCTGAATTGGTAGGAGAGATTGCAGATGACCTTGTCGCGATCGATCAGGCGATGAAATGGGGATTCGGTTGGAAAACAGGTCCATTCGAAATATGGGATGCGATTGGTGTTGAAACATCGGTACAGAAGATGGAAGCGGAGGGGATTCATGTTCCCGAATGGGTGAAGGCCATGTTGGAAAACGGGCACTCCTCTTTTTATCATGATAAACAATTTTATACAAACAAGGGAGAATATCTGCCAATCAAAAGGAATCCAAAGGAAATTGATTTACGGTTATTGGAAAAGCAAGGAAAGATTGTGAAGAAGAACAGCGGGGCCAATTTGATTGATATTGGAGATGATGTTCTTTTATTAGAGTTTCAATCTCCCAATAATGCGATTGGTTTCGATATTATTCAAATGATCCATCAAGCAATTGATGAGGTGGAAAAGAATTACAAAGGACTTGTGATTGGAAATCAGGGCAAAAATTTTTGTGTGGGGGCTAATATTGCCATGATTTTGATGGCGGCTCAAGAGGATGATGTTTTTGAGGTCGATCTTGTTGTCCGTAAGTTTCAAGAAGCGATGTTGCGGATTAAATATAGTGAAAGACCTGTTGT
Source organism: Lederbergia sp. NSJ-179 (assembly GCF_022867885.1). GTDB lineage: Bacteria > Bacillota > Bacilli > Bacillales > Bacillaceae_C > Lederbergia. The sequence continues at coordinate 172,885 of NZ_JALIFP010000004.1, forward strand.
TGTCGCTCCGTTTGGCATGACGCTTGGTGGGGGAGCGGAAGTGAGCTTACCCTCCGCGCATATTCAGGCTTCAATGGAAACGTATATCGGACTTGTAGAAACAGGTGTAGGGCTGATTCCAGGTGGAGGAGGAAATAAGGAATTATACCTCAAAATCCTAAGAAACCTACCTGAGGGGGTTGAAGTGGATTTACAAGCAGTTGCCAACCGGGTTTTTGAAACGATTGCGTTGGCAAAGGTCTCGACCTCTGCTGAGGAAGCGCGGGAAAATAATTTTTTGTCGCAAACGGACGGGATTAGTGTGAATGGCGATCATTTACTTTATGATGCTAAACAAAGGGTGCTTGCCTTATATGATCAAGGCTATCAACCACCAAAACCCGAAAAAATTCCTGTGACAGGGGAAACCGGATATGCCGCTTTATTGGTTGGGGCAGAGGCAATGCGATTATCTGGATATATTTCCGAGCATGATATGAAAATTGCCAAAAAATTAGCCTATGTGATTGCGGGTGGCAATGTTCCTTATGGAACGGTTGTGGATGAACAATATTTACTAATTTTGGAAAGAGAAGCGTTTATTAGCCTTGTCTCCGAACCGAAATCGCAACAGCGGATGCAGCATATGTTGATGAAAGGAAAGCCATTACGTAATTAATTCGTACTTTTTTATAAGGTAAGAAAGAAAAATTGGCTAATGTTTGGATCTAGCTCCAGCGCCTAGCCCCGAGAGGCTCGCAGGATGCGAGTCCATCGGCGTTGCCACAGGACGTGGCGACCTTAGCCGATGTTCCACTAAATAACCTGAGACAATAAAAGTCAAAACCGGACTTTTCTTGTCTCAGAACATTTGCTTGTCGGGGCTGACCAAGGCGCTTGCGCTTTTCTTACAGGATAGGAAAGTATAAATTTTGGCTAATGTTGGATCTAGCTCCAGCGCCCAGCGACTAGCAAACTTTCGGTGCCTGCTTGCGTAAGTCAACATCGATTCACCCTTCGGGTTCATCGTGTTTCCTTTATCTCGTCAGGCCCCTAAAAAGTTTGTACGTCGCTAAACGGGCGCTTGCGCTTTTCTTATAACGAATGTGAGGGGGAGTATGATGCAAGAGGCAGTGATTGTCGCAGGAGCCAGAACGCCAGTTGGAAGGGCAAAAAAAGGAACACTGGCCCATACACGCCCAGATGATCTTGGGGCATTGGTTGTGAAGGAAACATTGAAACGGGCAGGGGATTATGAAGGAACGATTGATGATTTGATTATTGGCTGTGCCATGCCAGAGGCAGAGCAAGGCATGAATATGGCCAGATATATTGGGGCCTTGGCAGGATTACCTGAAACGGTTCCTGCGATTACAGTTAATCGTTATTGTTCATCAGGTTTACAGTCAATCGCCTATGCGGCAGAAAGAATCATGTTAGGGCATGCTGATACCATCATCGCGGGTGGAGCGGAATCGATGAGTTTGGTGCCAATGATGGGGCATGTCGTCCGGCCGAATCGTAAAATCGCGGAAACCGCTCCTGAATATTATATGAGTATGGGGCATACGGCAGAGGAAGTGGCCAAGAAATACGGGGTTTCTCGAGAAGAGCAAGATGCCTTTGCTGTTCGCAGCCATCAAAAAGCCGCAAAAGCGATCAAAGAGGGGAAATTTACGGAGGAAATCCTACCAGTTAAAGTGACAAATCGGGTGGTTGGATCGGATCATAGGCTCCAAGAGAGGACGATTGAATTTTCGGAAGATGAAGGGGTACGGGCTAATACAAATGCAGAAGTACTCGCGACACTTCGCCCAGCTTTTTCTGTAGAGGGAACCGTGACAGCCGGAAATTCATCGCAAATGAGTGATGGAGCCGCTGCTGTGATGGTGATGGAACATGAAAAAGCAAAATCCCTTGGGCTTGGTGTGATGGCTAAGTTTCGTTCTTTTGCGGTGGCAGGAGTTCCACCAGAGGTGATGGGGATTGGACCGATTGAAGCGGTACCAAAAGCCTTGAAACTTGCCGGCCTTGAATTATCAGATATAGGCTTGTTCGAATTAAATGAAGCCTTTGCTTCCCAATCGATTCAAGTCATTCGAGCTTTAGGAATCGATGAAGAAATCGTCAATGTGAATGGGGGAGCGATCGCACTTGGTCACCCACTCGGTTGTACAGGTACGAAATTAACTCTGTCTTTAATTTATGAAATGAAACGGCGAAATGTCCAGTTTGGCGTTGTGACCATGTGTATCGGTGGAGGAATGGGAGCAGCAGGCGTTTTTGAACTCACTTAATCAAGGGGAGGAATTGGAATGGCACATAATGTCGTAAAAACAATCAAAGGTGGAGCCTTTTTAATCGAGGAACTTTCTCCAGAACAATTATTTACTCCAGAAGATTATACAGATGAGCATAAAATGATTTACAAAACGAGTGATGATTTTGTGAAGAAGGAAGTCCTTCCACAAGTGGAGTATTTGGAGGAGCATGAATTCGATCGTTCCGTTCAATTGTTAAAAAAAGCAGGAGAACTTGGGCTTCTAGGGGCGGATGTCCCAGAGGAATATGGGGGCTTGGCACTGGATAAAGTTAGTTCTGCTCTAATTGCCGAAGCGATGTCTCAGGCTGGCGGTTTTTCGATCTCACATGGTGCCCATGTGGGGATTGGTTCTCTTCCAATTGTCTTATTCGGAAATGAAGAACAGAAGCAAGCCTATTTACCTGCATTAGCCACGGGCGAGAAACTGGCTGCTTATGCCTTAACCGAGCCCGGCTCAGGATCAGATGCTTTAGGGGCAAGGACAACAGCCACATTGAATAAAGCAGGAACGCATTATCTTTTAAATGGGGAAAAGCAATGGATTACCAACTCCGCTTTCGCCGATGTCTTTATTGTCTATGCTAAAATTGATGGAGAACATTTTTCCGCTTTTATTGTGGAACGTGATTTTCCCGGCGTTTCAACTGGCCCAGAAGAAAAGAAAATGGGGATTAAGAGTTCCTCTACTCGAACATTAATTCTAGAGGATGCAAAGGTGCCTGTTGAAAATCTTTTAGGAGAAGCGGGGAAGGGACATCGGATCGCCTTCAATATCTTAAATATCGGCCGTTATAAGCTTGGAGTTGGAGCTGTCGGTGGTTCCAAACGCGCTTTAGAAATTACCTTGAAATATGCGAATCAAAGGAAGCAATTTCAAACGCCCATTTCACAATTTAATTTAACGAAAGAGAAGTTTGGCACATTGGGTGCTGAGCTTTATGCGGCGGAAAGCTCTGTCTATCGAACGGTTGGTTTGTTTGAAGAGCGAATGAGTCAATTAACAGAGGAACAGGTTAAAAATGGAACAGAAGTGGCCAACTCGATTCGGGAATATGCGATTGAATGTTCCTTGAATAAAGTATTTGCTTCAGAAGTTTTGGACCATGTGGTGGATGAAGGGGTCCAAATTCATGGAGGCTACGGGTATATGGAAGAATACGAGATTGAGAGGGCCTATCGAGATTCACGGATTAATCGAATTTTTGAAGGGACGAATGAAATCAACCGTTTACTCGTACCTGGCACATTTTTAAAAATGGCTTTTAAAGGGGAGCTCCCTTTATTAGAGAAAGCGCAATCCCTACAAGAAGAAGTAATGATGATGATGCCGGAAGAACCAGGAAATGAACCTCTCGAACAAGAGAAATACTTAGTAGCGGGTAGTAAAAAGGTCGCCTTAATGATTGCTGGGTTAGGAGCCCAAAAATTCGGGTCTAGGCTTGAACAGGAACAAGAAATTTTAAGCAAAATGGCGGATGTCGTGTCTTTGGCCTATGCGATGGAATCTGTCGTTGTACGGACGGAAAAGGCGATCGCCAAAACGGGAGTCGAGAAAAATAAGCAAAAGCTTCTTTATACAGAAATTTTTTGTCAGAATGCGATTGTAAAAATAGAGCAGCTGGCAAGAGAAAGTTTGGCCGCGATTGAAGAAGGGGATACCTTCCGATTAATGAACTCAGCCTTACGCAAATTAATCCGTCATACACCGATTAATAGCATCGCGAAGAAAAGAGAGGCAGCAGATCGATTAATAGAAGCCGAGCGGTATGTGGTATAAAGATTAAAAAGCACTAAGATTAAGTCTTGGTGCTTTGTTTGTTGTCTACGATATCGTAGAATTGGATCATATGAATTTGTTGGACTTCCAGCATAGGAGGAAGTTTCACTTTATGTTATAATCAATCTTGCAATATGGAAAGAATGGAGAGATGAAAGTGGCCTTACGTTTTTATTGGTATCCTAAATGTGGGACATGTCGGAAAGCCAAAAAATGGTTGGATGATCATCAACTAGATTATAAGGAAATACATATTGTCGAGCAGCCTCCATCTCGTGAAGAGTTGGAAAATCTCTATCAAAAAAGTGGATTGGAATTAAAAAAGTTTTTTAATACGAGTGGAAAAAAATACCGGGAGCTCGGGTTAAAGGACAAGATTGGCAAAGCTTCGAACAAAGAGCTGCTTGAGATTTTGGCGAGTGATGGCATGCTGATAAAAAGGCCGATCATCACAGATGGTAAAACAGTAACAGTGGGGTTTAAAGAAGATGAATTTGAAAAAACATGGAGGCCTGCGGGAAGCAGGTCACAAAGGTATGGCGATTGATGTCGCGCACTTAGCCTTTGAGACCAACAGGATAGGCGTTGCTACAAACGTGGCGATTTTAGCCTAAGATCATTCTTTTGTTAAGCATGTTTTCTTGATTTCATCAAGGCCTTTTTGTACATTACAATTATTAACTCTTGGAGGGATAAAGATGAATACACCGAAGGAATTACTTTATTCGGAAGAACATGAATGGGTGAAGGAAGAAGGGGACAAAGTTCGAATCGGGATTACGGAGTTTGCGCAAGCGGAATTAGGCGACATTGTGTTTGTTGAACTTCCAGAAGTCGGGGATGAAGTAACAGCAGATGAGCCATTTGGAAGTGTGGAATCTGTTAAAACTGTTTCAGAACTGTATGCGCCATTAAGTGGAAAAGTAGTGGAGGTCAATGAGGAATTAGAGGATAGTCCCGAATTTGTCAATGAATCTCCCTACGAAAAAGCGTGGATGATTGTGATTGAACCATCAGACGAAAGTGAAAAGGATAACCTCATGTCTGCGGAGGAATATGAAGAAATGACGAGTGAAGATTAAAATAAAGTGTAGCTGTCCCAAAGTGGCCTAACCGGGACAGCCCTTTTTTTCAAAAGGAGAATTTGTTTTATGAAAGAATCTACAAAAGATGAGATGCTAAAGGCGTTAGAAAGAAAAGATTCAGTAGTCTTTTATTTTTACACACCATTATGCGGCACCTGTCAAATCGCCGGAAAAATGCTGGAAATTGTAGAGAAAATGCTCCCTGACCTTCCCTTCAAAAAGGCGGACCTTAACTACCTTCCCGAAATGGCCGAAACATTTTCCATTGAAAGTGTCCCCTGCCTCATTCATCTGCACGATGGAAAAATTCAAAATAAAATTTACGCCTTCCACTCTGTCCCCTATCTTTACGAAACGTTGAAGGAGCCTGGTACGGCCCGAAATTTGTCGAAAGATTAAGCCTTGCGGGACTTTTGTATTGTTTATTGTAGTACTTTAGACTTAGTTTCTTAAATGAACACTTTTGCACAAAACTGGCGTTGATCCCTTATATCATGCATGGAAGAGCTTGTATCTTTTACTATTTACTATTTTGTCATTTGGTTTTTATCGTATATAATGGGGTACGTGAAAAGGGTAATTCAAAAAATGATCTTTTGAAAAGGTCAAAAAAATGAAAGGATTGGTCCCTTATTAATCCCTTAAAGATTGAGTACACAGATGGAATGGAAAAAGCGATGCATGCTGCACATGGAGTTGGATATGAGGTGTATAAAAGACAACATCATGTTCGGATGAGAATTGAGAAGAAACGAGAAAAAGACTACTTGCGTTCTCAAAGAGTAGCATCAGATTTGGAACGGAAAATCCATGTTTAAGAAATCAATCAACTTAACATAATAAACGTAAAAACCTAGATTTAAGGGGCTGGCATTTTATATGTCAGCCTTTTTCACTTCTTTTTTAAAAGAAAAAAGCCACGTCTAAAATCTCCCCTAGTTGATAATAATTTTAAAATGGTTTAAGATGGGGATGGAATAAGAAAGAAGGATAAATTCTTCAAAATAAAAAATCACAATCTCGATACGGAGGTATGATCATGGCTTCAACATTAATAATTAAGGATCTTCATGTGGAGATCGAAGGGAAAGAGATTTTAAAAGGTGTCAACCTTGAAATAAAGGGTGGAGAAATTCATGCTGTGATGGGGCCAAATGGTACTGGGAAATCAACCTTGGCTTCGGCGATTATGGGTCATCCTAAATATGAAGTCACAAGCGGTTCCATTACAATGGATGGGAAAGATGTATTAGAAATGGAAGTGGATGAGCGTGCACTTGCAGGACTTTTCCTGGCGATGCAATATCCAAGTGAAATCAGTGGTGTTACAAATGCCGATTTCCTTCGTTCTTCCATTAATGCGCGTCGTGAGGAAGGAAAGGAAATTTCCCTAATGAAATTTATTAAGGAAATGGATGCAAAAATGGAACTATTAGAAATGGATCCTAATATGGCCCAACGTTACTTAAATGAAGGATTCTCCGGTGGCGAAAAGAAACGCAATGAAATTTTGCAATTAATGATGATCCAACCAGCGATTGCGATCCTTGATGAAATAGATTCAGGACTTGATATTGATGCATTGAAGGTTGTGTCTAAAGGGATTAATGAAATGCGCTCCAGTGAATTTGGATGCATGATTATTACTCACTATCAACGTCTTTTAAATTATATTACTCCTGACAAAGTCCATGTGATGATGCAAGGCCGTGTTGTGAAATCAGGTGGTCCGGAGCTTGCGCAAAAATTAGAGGCAGAAGGATATGACTGGATTAAAGAAGAACTTGGAATTGAAGACGAAACAGTTGGTCAAGAAGCATAAGTGTTAGGAGGATTATCATGACAATTGATACGAAAATGGCGATCGATCAAAACTATATCCGCTCCTTCTCGACTGAAAAAGGCGAGCCTGCTTGGTTAACAGAGCTTAGAACAGAAGCATTGGCTCTTGCGGATGAAAAGCCGATGCCAAAACCTGATAAAACAAGAATTACAAAATGGAATTTTACGGAGTTCCAAAAACACCAAGCAGAAGGTGAAGTTTTTCAGTCCCTCAATGAACTTCCTGAAATAGCGAAAGAGGTTGTTCATTTAGATGCTGACAACAAAAATCTGTATATTCAACACAATCAAACAGCCGCTTATTTAACTCTTTCAGATGAATTGAAGGAGCAAGGGGTAATTTTTACAGATATGCTGACAGCCGCCAAGGAACATGGTGAGCTTCTGCAAAAATATTATATGAAAGATGCTGTGAAAATAGACGAACATAAATTAACCGCTCTCCATGCCGCTTTAATGAATGGTGGAGCTTTCCTATATATTCCTAAAAATGTGGAAGTCAAGGAACCGATTCAGTCTGTGTTTATTTTTGATGACCAAGAGGCTGCGATGTTTAATCATGTACTTGTAGTGGCTGATGATAATAGTTCTGTGACCTATGTTGAAAACTATCTTTCTGTTATAGAAGAAACGAATGGTATTTTTAATATCATCTCTGAAGTGGTCGCTGGGAACAATGCGAAAGTCATCTATGGTGCTGTCGATACATTGGCAAAGGGATCGACAACCTATGTGAATCGCCGCGGTGTAACAGGCCGAGATGCGACACTTGATTGGGCATTAGGGATGATGAATGATGGAGACACGATCTTTGAGAATATAACGAATCTTATTGGCGATGGTTCAAATAGTAATGCGAAAACAGTTGTTGTTGGAACGGGTAAGCAAACGCAAAACTTTACAACAAGTATCATCCACCATGGAAGAGATACGGAAGGCTTTATTTTAAAACATGGTGTGATGAAGGATGCCGCTTCTTCGATCTTCAATGGAATTGGAAAAATTGAGAAAGGGGCGTCTGGTGCGAATGCGGAGCAAGAATCACGCGTCTTAATGCTTAGTGAAAAAGCACGCGGCGATGCCAACCCTATTCTTCTGATTGATGAGGATGATGTCATGGCAGGGCATGCTGCTTCTGTCGGACGGGTTGACGAATTACAGCTTTACTATCTCATGAGCCGCGGTATCTCTAAAGCGGATGCGGAACGATTAATTATTCATGGCTTTCTTGCACCGGTTGTCGAGAAACTACCGATTGAAGCGGTTAAAAATCAGCTAGTCGATATTATTGAGAGGAAAGTGAAGTAATGCAGATTTCAGAGGTTCGCCAATACTTTCCCATTCTCGATCAAGAAGTCAATGGACATCCGCTCGTTTACTTGGATAGTGCTGCGACCTCGCAAAAACCTGTACCCGTTATAGAAGCGCTGGAACAATATTATCGGGAATATAATGCAAATGTACATCGCGGGGTCCATACATTAGGAATGCGAGCCACCGGTCAATATGAGGGTGCACGTGAAAAAGTTCGTCAATTTATCAACGCTGCTCAGGCGGAAGAAATTATTTTCACAAGGGGAACGACAACCTCCTTAAACACGGTCGCGGCTAGCTTCGGAAGGGCTAATCTTCAAGAAGGTGATGAGATTGTGATCACCTATATGGAGCATCATAGCAATCTTATTCCATGGCAGCAGCTTGCAAAGGAAAAAAAGGCTGTGTTAAAATATATTACCTTGCAGGCGGATGGCACGATTGACCTTGACGATGCCCGAAAAACCATTACGGCAAACACGAAAATCGTTTCAATTATGCATGTGTCTAATGTACTTGGAACGATTAATCCGATCAAAGAATTAACCGCAATTGCGCATCAAAATGGAGCGATTATGGTCGTAGATGGTGCGCAAAGTGCCCCGCATATGAAAATCGATGTGCAAGCTTTAGATTGCGATTTCTTTGCTTTTTCCGCTCATAAAATGTGCGGTCCTACAGGGATTGGTGTCTTGTATGGAAAGAAAGACCTGCTCGAAAACATGGAACCCGTGGAATTTGGCGGTGAAATGATTGATTTTGTTGGACTGCACGAGTCTACCTGGAAAGAGCTGCCATGGAAATTTGAAGCAGGAACACCAATCATCGCTGGAGCCATTGGTTTAGGTGCGGCGATTGATTTCCTCAATGAAATTGGCCCTGATGAAATTTTAGCGTATGAACATCGGTTAGCCGCTTATGCGCTGGAAAAACTGTCCTCAGTGGAGGGCTTAACGATGTATGGACCGGAAAAAGCGGAACAACGGGCAGGGGTCATTACCTTTAATGTGGAGAAGGTTCATCCGCATGATGTGGCAACCGTTCTCGATGCAGAAGGGATTGCGATCCGGGCAGGTCATCATTGTTGCCAACCATTGATGAAATGCTTGCAAGTCTCAGCAACGGCAAGAGCAAGCTTTTATTTATATAACACGGAACAAGACATTGACAGGCTAGTAGCTGGCTTAGTCAAAACAAAGGAGTATTTCACGAATGTCTTTTAATAACCTAGATGCACTCTACCGACGAGTAATCATGGATCATTATAAAAACCCGCGCAATAAAGGCAGCCTGGGGGACGGAAACCTGACTGTCGATATGAATAATCCGACATGTGGAGACCGGATCCATCTAACGATGAAGGTGGAGGACGGAAAGGTGACGGATGCAAAATTTGATGGGGAGGGTTGCTCCATTTCAATGGCATCGGCTTCGATGATGACCCAAACCATTATTGGAAAAGATGTGGAAACAGCGTATAAACTTTCTCATATTTTTTCTGAAATGATTCAGGGAAAAGAATATGAGGAAGAAGGACTCGATCTCGGGGACATGGAAGCCTTACAAGGGGTTTCCAAGTTTCCAGCCCGAATTAAATGTGCAACACTTGCATGGAAGGCCATGGAAAAAGGATTGAATGAGTCATACTAAGAATGGAGGAATGAAGAATGGCGAAAAAAGCACCGGTAATTGGCGATTATAAGTATGGTTTCCGAGATAGGGATGTTTCCATTTTTCGTTCAGAGCGGGGATTGACAAGAGAAATTGTCGAAGAAATCTCCAGAATGAAGGAAGAACCGGAGTGGATGCTCGAATTCCGCTTGAAATCTCTTGAGCAATTTTACAAAAAGCCGATGCCTCAATGGGGCGGAGATTTAAGTGGATTAAATTTCGATGAAATCACCTATTATGTAAAACCATCAGAACATACAGAGCGTTCATGGGATGAAGTTCCTGAAGAAATCAAGCAAACATTCGATAAACTAGGGATCCCAGAAGCGGAGCAAAAATATTTGGCCGGGGTATCTGCTCAATATGAATCAGAGGTTGTTTACCATAATATGAAAGAAGATCTTGAAGAGATGGGGATTGTCTTCAAAGATACGGATTCTGCTTTGAAAGAAAATGAAGATATTTTCCGTGAGCATTGGGCTACAGTGATTCCGCCGTCTGATAATAAATTTGCGGCTTTGAATTCGGCTGTATGGTCAGGAGGATCTTTCATTTATGTTCCTCCAGGTGTAAAAGTAGATACACCCCTTCAAGCGTATTTCCGGATCAACTCCGAAAATATGGGACAATTTGAGCGGACTTTGATCATTGTTGATGAAGGCGCCTCTGTCCACTATGTAGAAGGATGTACAGCTCCTGTCTATACAACGAATTCCTTACACAGTGCGGTCGTGGAAATTATTGTGAAAAAGGGTGGTTACTGCCGTTATACAACGATTCAGAACTGGGCGAATAACGTCTATAACCTTGTGACCAAACGTGCCGTTTGTCAGGAAAATGCGACCATGGAATGGATCGACGGGAATATTGGCTCTAAATTAACAATGAAATACCCATCCGTCCTGTTGATGGGTGAAGGCGCACGCGGGATGACGCTATCGATTGCGATGGCAGGAAAAGGACAACACCAAGATGCAGGAGCAAAGATGATGCATTTAGCACCAAACACCTCTTCATCGATTGTGTCAAAATCGATTTCCCAACATGGTGGAAAAGTGACTTATCGTGGAATTGTTCACTTTGGCCGCAAAGCCGATGGCGCTCGTTCTACGATTGAGTGTGACACGATTATCATGGATCATTTGTCCACGTCCGATACGATTCCATACAATGAAATTATGAACGACAATATTTCATTAGAACACGAAGCGAAAGTATCGAAGGTCTCAGAAGAACAACTCTTCTATCTCATGAGCCGTGGCATCAGTGAACAAGAAGCAACCGAAATGATCGTCATGGGCTTCATCGAACCATTCACAAAAGAACTGCCAATGGAATATGCCGTTGAGATGAATCGATTGATTAAGTTCGAGATGGAAGGATCAATTGGTTAATAATCCTTTATAAAAAACGTCTGTCTGGATCATCCAGACAGACGTTTTTTTGATTTACTATCGGATAGAAAATTTATGCTTTTGATTATGAAGGCAGTGAAAAATGATTGATCAAAACAGACTTTTAATATCCTATGCGCCTCTCAGAGGGTTGGTCATGGCTTGATGCATTCAGTCGCTCACTCTTTTCAGTCGATAAATTTCCCGTTTTTGGTTCAGGGATTCATCCATTAGTATCCGAATGTCTGTTTCAATCGCTTCAATTGTTTCAGCGCTTTTATGAAACTTTGGTTCCAGTACATCAACTTTTGCATTGGTAGCACCTACTGTTTTAACTAATTGATGAAGTAAGTCGCCTTGACGGTATTGCTCGGATTTTACTTCATCCAAGTCACTCCTCATTTCTTTCATATCGGCTTTTACACCATTTAAATCGACTTTCATTTCTTTCATATCGCTTTTTACACCATTTAGGTCGACTTTCATTTCTTTCATATCGGCTTTTACACCATTTAGGTCAACTTTCAATTCTTTCATTTCGTCTTTTACACCATTTAGGTCGATTTTCATTTCTTTCATTTCATCTAAAATCTGTTGAAGCAATTGCTCCGACATTTTTTATTCTCCTTTCTATTTTTTTATTGATCATCGTGCGATTTCCTATCTGATAGTACTATTCTACCATAAATACATTGACAATCTACTAAAATCGTGATGATTTTGAATAACGATTGGAGAAGATTCTGCCCTTTCCTTTTCATCCCTTCTTTGCTATAGTTTTTAGTAATCATTTTAAAGATCTGATCTAGGTAGGAAGTGTATTGATGATTGAAAGGATTCATATTTACCATACAAATGATCTACATAGCCATTTTGAATATTGGCCTAGAATTCAAGCCTTTTTGCAAGAGAAACAGCGACTACATGCTGCGGCAGGGGAGGAAGTTTACCTTTTTGATTGTGGGGACTTTTCAGACCGCTGGCATCCTTTTACAGAAGGAACAAGAGGAAAAGGCAATACCCAATTATTAAATGAGACTGGATATACAGCCGTAACGATTGGCAATAATGAGGGAATTACGTTATCGCATGAAAATCTAGATGAATTGTATCAAGAAGCGCAGTTTGAAGTGATTGTCGCCAATTTGTATGAAGCGGACCAAATGAGGCCGAAATGGTGTGTACCTTATCAAATCTATGAAACGAGAATGGGGACAAAAATTGGGGTAACGGCTGTGACTACTTATTACCAGAAATTGTATGAACTTCTAGAGTGGAAGTTGACAGAGCCGTTTACAGAACTTGAGATTCAATTAAACCGAATCAAAGAAGAAGCGGATGTACTTGTCGTCCTTTCTCATTTAGGAATCCATGATGATGAAAAAATGATCCAATTATTTCCGCAAATTGATTTGATATTAGGTTCCCATACGCATCATTTTTTTATGGAAGGGAAAAGGGTTGGTAAAACGATGATGGCTGCTGGGGGGAAACATGGTCGTTTTGTTGGCTATGTCCAACTACTGGTCGATCCATTAGCTCCACATTTTCAATCGATGTCAGCAAAGTTATTTACATCCAAGGAATTACCTGCTGTTGCCCATGAACATGAACAGCTTCAGCAGTTGGCGGACATTGGAAAAAAGCAATTAGATGTCACAATAGCGACTGTGGACCATACATTTGATTTCTCGTGGAAGGAAACGTCTGAACTTCCTTTGTTGCTTTGTGATGCCGTGCATGAGTGGTGTGAAGCAGAGTGTACGATGCTCAACTCTGGATTAATTCTAACAAGTCTGGAAAAGGGTAGAGTGACAAAATACCATTTACACCAAATGTTACCACATCCGATTAATCCTTGTACGGTGGAGCTTTCAGGAGCTGAATTAAAGGAAATTATCCTGCATGCGGAAAATGAAGATTGGTCGGAAGTGGAAGTGATCGGCCTAGGGTTTCGAGGGAAGGTGATGGGGAAATTTGTTTATCGAGGTATTGAGGTCGATCAGGAAAAATTGCAAGTACATATAAACGGGAGCCCCCTTGATCCAGATCGGATGTATAAACTTGGAACAGTCGATCTGTTCACGTTCGGAAATTTTTTTCCTGAAATCAAACGATCACCCAATAAAGCCTATTTTATGCCGGAATTTTTACGTGATGTGATGGAATGGAAATTGCAAAATATATAAAAGGAAACGATCTAAAGTGGGCTTCATTGCCCTATTTAGAGGGGATTTTAAGATATGTGGCGATTCAACTAAAATGTACTTCTCTCATATATAAGTATGAGAAGGAGTGAGAAACATGGTATCCATTGAACCTTTAATGATTGAAGGTAAAACGTTTATTGCTACATCCGTGTCTTTACCAAAGACAACATTACTCACCATTTCAAACGATAAAGGTTATATTATGTGTGGAGCACTTGATGTTGGTTTGCTCAATGAAAAATTAAAAGATCGAAAAATAGTTGCCGGGCGTGCGGTTGGTGTTAAAACGATTGATCAGCTATTGAATGCGCCATTAGAATCTGTGACAGTGGAGGCCGAAGCATTAGGAATTACAGTAGGAATGATGGGAAAAGATGCTTTATTAAAAATGGGGTAGAATGACTCAAGCTATTAGATTGAAAAATTAAATCCATTTGCGCTAAATCCCTTCTCCTGTGCATATATTGCCAAGAGGAGGGATTTCTTTTGGCTCGATTTCGTACAAGACGTAGGCAACGGGGTCCATTACCCTTACGATATGTTTTACTGCTGTCCTTTGTTTTCTTTATTTTTTCTACGGTATTGGGATTATGGATTGCAAATAGGGGAATTAAGCCAACTTTGATTAATTATGCTGAGTCACAAACGGGAAAAATTGCACCGATGGTTGTTGCAAAAGCTGTTGAGGATGTTCTCCCACAAGTAAAGGATCTTTCAGAAGTAACGGAGTCAGTTCCTGATGAACCAGGTCAACCATCCATTCAGTATCGGACAGATGTGATTAATAAGATCCAAGCAGAATTATCAAGAGAAATCCAGCTCAATTTAAATGAGGCGGAGAAAGGAAATCTAGAAGAACTAGAGATGAAAACAGGTGTTGAGATTGACTATGATAAATCTAGTGAGGATGAAGGAATTGCTTATTCTTTTCCATTAGGCCAGGCAACGAATAATGCTCTATTAGGAAATTTAGGGCCGAAAATTCCGATTCGTTTTTCAGCGGTTGGGAATGTGAAGACAAATGTGGAACATAAAGTGGAGCATTATCCGATCAATAATACGTTTATCACCGTGGTCGTTGCTGTCGAAGTGAATGTACAAATCATTATTCCCTTTGCGACAAAAACAGCTGTAGTGAAACAGGATGTGCCAATTGCAGCGGGCTTTTATCGAGGGGATGTGCCACAATTTTATCATAATGGAGCGGACGGTTTGACTCCTTCAATTGAATTCCCAAAACCGAAGGCAACAGAGTAGAAAAAGGAAATGTATTGTGGTTAATATGTTATAGTGCTATAACAATGGGACTAAAAAGGGAAGAGGAGTTCTGGAAAAATGTATCCAAACTCCTCTTATTTCTTTCTAGCCGAGTATCGTTCCCACATTTTTAAATGGGGGAAAGGATCAAAGGACCATTCTCGAATACCATTATCTTTGTACATGCCAAAATGGAGATGGGGAGGAAACTTACCAGATGTTCCAGGTGGTCCATAACCTGAACTCCCTACACTACCAATCACCTCACCAGGCTTGACGATATCGCCAATGTTTAAATCTTTGGAAAAGCCATTTAAGTGAGCATAATAATGATACGTATTATTTAAATCACGGATTCCAACACGCCAACCCCCGTATTTATTCCAACCTTTCAGTTCAACGACTCCATAAGCGACTGCTCGTACAGGTGTCCCATACCCTGCAAAAATATCGGTTCCTTCATGAGTGCGTCTTCCTCCCCAGCCACGGCTATGTCCCCATGTATTTTTGTAGGTGTAGTTATATCCTTTCGGAAGGGGAAAGGCTTTTTCATTTAAATCAAGCTTATCGAATTCTCGGTAAATTTTGGCATTTGTCATGATCGAACGAACGGTTTGGTCTCTTTTATAATAATCCCAAAGTGCTAATCGAAAAGATTGATCATCCACTCCGTAGGTGCGAAGGAATTGCGCTAATGTATAGAGAAGATCCTCGTCATTTGTGAATTCGATTTTCCCGTCCATATTCCCATCCTTTCCTACACCTCCGAAAAGATTAATTGTCACTGGATTGGAATCTTTGGAATTCGGGTTAAGGGGACCAGCCCACTCCTCAGGAGAAATATAATAGCCGATGATCGCTGGTGGATCTGGTAAATCCTTTCTCACATCACGGATACTTCTTTCAAATTGATCGACAGCTGCTAAATAGTACCAAGGGACAGAAGTAAGAGCCTCTGTTTTTTTGTATAAGTCCATTCTTTTTCTATAAATTTCTTCTTGACTTAATTCCTTTGCTTTGACTTGTTCTAGGCCAAAAACGAAAATAAAGATGAGAATCCAAACAAATATTTTCCGCAAAATTATTCACTCTTTCCTTTTGACTTTAGATGCTTGACCTAAAGGAAGGCCAAGCATCGAGAGGATCTATTTATTTTGGTGATCCCGATCATATTGCTGTTTATATTTTGTTTTATCCAAATGATTATTTTCTTCACCGTTTTCTTCACCGTTTGCATTTTCTCCCTCATTCAATGCTCGACCTTGAGGAGAGCGCTCCAGCATTCGATCGACCACAATTTTAACCGTGCGATCTTTATTCGGTGATTGGGTTGTCATGGAACCAATATTTTCAACATCTTGTCTCAGTTTAGGATCATCCGTTACATATACGTGATACCATCTAGGAACGGCACCCATGACTGACTTTTTCACCTGATCCGCTGTTTCAAATCGTGCTTTTTCGTCATCAGCGTCAGTATTATAAGCAACTAAAACCTCTTCATCTGTTACAATCACACTGGCATCTTGTACATTGGGAAGGACAACAAGCAACTGGCTAATATTATGGGCCGCCTGCTCCCGGTCCATCCATTTAATTGGTTTGGCATCATTTGGATCAGCAGGAACTGGACTTTTCACCTGACGAACAAAGCCAAATTGATCATCTGCGATGTCATTATAAATATCCGCTTGCTCATTTTTATTGACGGAGTTTCCGTTTTTAGGATAGAAATCATCGTTTTCGGCAACATTATTGCCTCCACATGCTGCCAAAGTTACGGTTAAAAAAATAATGGGCCATTTTGCTTTCATTTCAACACCTCCTCTTTTATTAGCTTGCTCAGAAAATATATTTTTTTCTTAGTAATTGTTGGGGATTAGGCTATAATCAATGTAGACAGTTAAATTTGTGGAGGGACGAACAGTGGTCATTATTAATAATCGAAAATATGAATTGATTCGTGAATTCCGTGATGGATTTCAGGAAGAGGCATTTAAAAATCGATTTAGTGATATATTATCGAAATATGATTTTATTGTGGGAGATTGGGGTTATGGGCAGCTGCGTCTTAAAGGCTTTTTTTCTGATCGCAATCAAAAGGCCTCTTTTGATAGTAAAATCGGTGCCATGTATGAATACCTTTACGAGTATTGCAACTTTGGCTGTGCTTATTTTGTCTTAAAGAAAATCGATAAGTAAAGCATGGGTCTACAAAAGTACTCATGATGACCAAAAAAAACAAGAAAGTCCGAAATTCGGTCGTCATGAATGCTTTATGACGACCGAAAACAGGGAATACCTGAAAATGGGTCATCAAGAATGCTTTATGACAACCGAAAAATTGAGAATACCTGAAAATGGGGCATTATGAACACTTTATGTTGCTGAAAAAATGGAATCCACTAGCCCCTCGCGTCAAATAACCCTTAATCTATGCCTTTCATAGGTTAAGGGTTATTTGCTTGTCGGAGTTCTACAGGATGTAGGTCAGAACGGCGTGGAGATTGTCGTCGCGCTTTTAGCCGTTCCTATTTCAAGGCGCTTGTGCTTTCTTCAGCTGTCTTCATAAGGCGTTTGCGTGTCTGTATCAGGATCATCATGGGTTGGATGGGCACCAGGAAATTGACGTGGAATATCTTGATGCATCGATTTAAATTCATAATTAAAGGCGCTATATTTGCGTTGCCCTTTTTTCCAAGGGGTTGATTTATTTTCTACGGGAGTATCTTTTCCTTGCGGAGCTCCATAACCGCCTTCGGGAAATTCTTCCACAGTGAGAAAATTCCTTTGTGTCTCAACATTAGAGACATCTGTATAGGGAATGCCGGTTATATCATCTTTATTACGATCTTTGGATGACAAATTTTTTCAACCACCTTTCTATATCCTTTAGAAATTAGAGTCCCCTAATCTTTTTCGTCCATGCATGGCTTTGGTTGAAAAGGAAATCTTCATGCACGAATTGGAACAGTCTGATAAAATAAGGTTAGAAATTACTCAGGAGGGATATTAAGGGATGTATTTTGTGGATCGTGAAAAAATAGAAGAACGTCTAACTTTTATGGAAGCTCAGCTAACGATATTAAAGTCCCGGCAACAATGGGAAACAGCAATCGAAAAGGCTGCTTTAGAGCGAGTCGCCCACACCATCATTGAAGCGATTTTAGATACAGGAAATGCCATGATTGACGGTTTTATTATGAGAGATCCAGGCAGCTATGAAGATATTGTGGATATTTTATTAGATGAGAAAGTGATTCATTCCTCTTTAGCAAATATCCTCAAGGAAGTTATTACCTGTAGAAAAATGCTTGTACAACAATATGAAGCAGTAGATCATTCACTACTTATGGAAAAAGTTGTAAAACAATTGGATTACTTAGAGGAGTTTCCTGTATCCGTTAGAAAGTATTTGGTCCATGAATTAGGACCGGTATCTGCTTTTAAAAAATGATGTCGCGTAAGGAGAAAAGGGGTTATCATTTTGAGTACATATGAAGGATATTTAATTGATCTCGATGGCACGATGTACCGTGGGCTGGAAAAAATTGAAGAGGCATTAATATTTGTGGAAAAATTGAAGAATAAGGGAATTCCGTATTTGTTTGTGACCAATAATTCTTCCAAACGGCCAGAACAATTTGCTAAAAGTTTACAGGATTTTGGTTTGGAAACACGAGCAGATCAAATATTTACAACCTCAATGGCCACAGCGAATTATTTACATGAAAAAAAACCAGATGCGTCTGTTTATGCCATTGGGGGGGAAGGGCTTCAATCTGCTCTCACAGAAAAAGGTTTTACTTTGGTGGATGATTTAGCCGATGCTGTTGTCATTGGTTTGGATCGAGAGATTACATATGAAAAATTAGCGAAGGCAAGTTTAGCGGTTCGAAATGGTGCGATGTTTATTTCTACAAATGGGGATATTGCTCTGCCATCAGAACGGGGTTTGCTTCCAGGAAACGGAGCTTTAACTTCTGTTATTTCGGTATCCACGCAAATAGAGCCCATTTTTATTGGCAAACCACATTCGATTATTGTGGAGCAAGCATTAGAGGAATTAGGAACAACTAAGGAAGGAACATTGATGGTTGGCGATAATTATGATACAGACATTTTGGCAGGAATCCATGCAGGTTTAGATACATTACTCGTACATACGGGTGTGACCACAAAAGAAATGCTAACTGAAAAATTAGTTCAACCAACTTATGTATTAGATTCTTTAGCTGAATGGAAGTTCGAAGAAGAATAGGCTTCGTATGGCTATGGTCAAAGACAGATAAAGCATTATCTGTTTTCGACCATAATTTTTTTAGATTATCCCGAATTAACTGGCAGTACGACCCCCACATCAAGAATTGGAGGGGAAACCTGTGTCCTGCAGCCCTAAACATCTACTGATTGAAGTTATAGTTCGCCCCTGCTACTATGGGCCAGTCTACTTGAAGCGGCTGCTGCAATCGCCCCAACAATATCGTCAAGAAAGGTATGGCATTCTCCAGTGGAATGATCATTTAATCTTTCTAAAATTCCAGGCTTCTGTTTATCAATATACCCATAATTTGTAAACCCAATCGAGCCATATACATTGACAATGGAGAAGGCTAGAATTTCATCCACTCCATATAAGCTTTCATCATCCGCGATAATCTGTTGAAGCGGTTCATCCAAAAGGCCTTTTTCTGCTAGTTTATCCAATTGAATCCCGGTTAAAATCGCATTTTGAACCTCTCTTTTTTGGAGTACACGTTCAATATTGCCGATACATTCCTCTATTTCGAGATCGGGGTGATATCTTTTTTGTAGATACATTACCAATTCGGCAATATCCTGAATCTTCACACCTCTTTCTTCTAATAAACGGCGTGCGGTTTCTTCAGTTTTTCCTATTTTTCTTATAGGATCCATTTCTTATCATCCTTTCTAATCAATCACCCATAAATTGGCTGGATGGAACATATAAATGATTATAGATCAGCTAAAAAGAGGGATGTAGCATGTCAGAAGACATTTTGCGAAATTACTTCAACATTCAACCCGAACGTTCGATAAAAATTGGCGATATGATTCATTACCTTGCTCAAGGTTCTGTATATAGTACGGTTCAAGTTACTCAATGGGAACAAGAGGCATTAATAGAATTATATGAGATGTCAGAGCATATGGCAAAAATGGGGGATAAAAAAGTTTCAACATTTGTTGCAGCAAACAATGGAAAATATTTAATTACACTAAATGAACAAGATTATGTCGTGCTGCATAATCATTATGTACGTTCTTCAGCCAGAAGAAATAAAGGCAGGCAATTGGCGAAATTTCATGAACGAGGGAGCTATTTGCAAGCACCCATCACTCAGCTAAATCGGGAAGGGCAATGGAAAGAGTTTTGGATTACAAGGTTGGAACAAATGGAAAAAGTATGGTCAGGACTTGTCAGGGAACCAAGCGAAGAGCGTTTTGAGCAATTGTTTGTTGAATCTTTTCCTTATTATTTAGGGATATGTGAAAATGCGATTCAATATGTAAAGGATACAGAGCTTGATGTGCCAAGGTCTCATTCAGATCAAAGAACCATTTGCCACCAAAATTTCCGAGAAAGTTTATGGGATTCCAAAACATCAGTGATAAGAAATCCTTTTGACTGGGTAGTGGATCATAAAGCAAGAGATATCGCTGAATGGGTTCGAGAATGTTACTTTCGTTATCAACGTTCTTATCAGCCCGAATTATTACGGTTTCTAGAAGGATACCAATCCATTGTCCCATTATCCCGTTTTTCTTGGAGACTTATCTATGCTCGCTTATTGTTTCCGCTCCATTATTTTACCTGTGTGGAAAATTACTTTTTAACCTCTTCGGAAGCGTCAAAAAAACAACTGGAAGAAAGGCTCAGTCGATTGATTCGAGATGCCCGAGATTATGAGCAGTTCCTCAGATATTTCTTTCATATAGCAAGCCATCATACTCGTGAATTGCCGCCTGTTGAATGGATTAATCACTGATTTTATTAGTGAAAAAATCGCACGTTCTTTTCCTAGATCGTGCGCAAAAGACACGGCATTTGCTTATAACGGGCATGACCGCACCATTATCATGGAAAAAGCCTCAAAAAGGTCACAACGAAGCATTTGGTCGTGCCCGAAACGGCGGAAAAGTAGTAAAAGGGTCACAACGCAGCGCTTGGTCGTGCCCGAAACATCGAAAAAGTAGCAAAAGGGTCACAACGAAGCACTTCGCCGTGCCCGAAACGTCGAAAAAGCCTCAAAAGGGTTACAACGAAGCACTTCGCCGTGCCCGAAACGTCGAAAAAGTAGCAAAAAGGTCACAACGAAGCACTTGGCCGTGCCCGAAACGTCGAAAAAGTTCCAAAAAGGTCACAAGGGACAAAAAAGGCCGGGCATGATTTTCGCCCGGCTTTTCATGTAAAAATGTATTAAAATACCTGCTCCACTTCTAATATACCAGGTACTTCCTCAATTAAGGCACGTTCAATGCCGGCTTTTAATGTTATGGTAGAACTTGGACATGTTCCACACGCACCAAGTAAGCGGAGCTTCACAATTCCTTCATCCACATCAATGAGTTCGCAGTCGCCGCCATCTCGAAGGAGAAAAGGGCGTAATTTATCTATGACTACCTGAACTTGATCAAACATTGTTTCTTCGTTCATTGCTATCGACTCCTTTCCTATATACCATTATAATCAGATTGATGGAAAAAATCTAGAGAATGAGCCGCTTGAATTTAAAAATACGAAGGGGGTAGAGAAAAATGAAAGAGGAACTCGAACTATTTTTGTATGGTGCCGATCAAATATGTGCAAGTTGTGTGGGGATGCCTTCTTCTAAGGAAACATATGAGTGGTTAAGGGCTGCCATTTCAAGAAAGTATCCCAATCAACCATTTAAAATAACCTATATTGATATTTATCATCCACCAGAGAACAGAGAAATCCAAGCATTTGCAGAACTTGTAAGGGATGAGGAATATTTTTATCCCGTATTGCTTATTGAAGGAGAAGTGGTGGGAGAAGGCAATCCTCGCTTAAAGGATGTTTACCGAAAAATGGAGGAATATGGCTATAAAGCATAAATATTCATGTCTTCCAACGTTCCGAAAAATCATTGGACTAGCCGTAATGAAGAGTGGATAATGCCTGAAATGATGGGAGAGGGCTGGGACAAAACTAAAACGTTCGATTCTAGAGCCAAGCAATGTGCTACCTTAACCGAGGAAATATACTTAGAACCGCAACCAAGAAAAAATCGTTAGAGCGATCACAGATTGAACCGGATAAAATAATGCCTTGCCTCTGGCCTCAAGAGTTTTTTATGAGACATAGGGATTATTATCCATAAAGAAACCGGGTTGACTGCCCGGCTCTTCTTTCCGTTTAAAGATTTTATTGCACTTTTACTTTTACCCCGAATTAACTGGCAGTAAGACCCCCACTTTACTTTTAAGAATTTGAGGGAAAACAAGAATTGTAAGTGAGGGATCAACTGAAAGTCAAGTCCCCGATTCGTTCGGACCAACACGATGTTGTCACAAAGGCGTTGCGACAGGACGTCGTGAATTTAGCCCTTGATCTTCTCGTCAGTGGGGATGAAAAACCCCCACTGAATGAAGTTTGACTTTATCCTTTATGAAATTTATACATCCAAAGGACCCCCGATTTTAGAATACGGGCGATTCTGCCAGTAATAGGGCGGTCCGCCATTAAACCGAATCCTTTCTTCTTCCCTAATGAACCGAGCGTTCCTTTTAGTTTAATTGATGGCATTTCTTCTGGTAATGGTTGTCCATTCCATCTCTTTTTCAGCACTTCTACAATTTGCTCGGCTTGTCCTTCTGCAAGTTGTGCACTTGGTGCATGTGGAAGGCTTGCGCAATCCCCCACTACATATACATCTTCATGTTCGGGGAGATTGTGATGGGGCGTAAGAATGGCTCGACCTTGTCGATCTTTTTCAATATCCATATCCCGAATAATTTTATTTGGTTGAATACCGGCTGTCCACACGACCACATCTGTTGAAAAAGCTTGATCATGATTATAAAGAGTTCCTTCTTCTACCTTTGTAATATTTGCTTCATTGATCACCTCTATGCCGTTTGTAGAAAACCAATTTTGTACATAAAGACTGATTCTTTCAGGAAAAGAAGAAAGAACCGTTTTTCCACGGTCAAAAAGTTTAATCGTTAAATCTGGGCGGCTTTCTCTTAGCTCACTTGCAAGTTCAATCCCGCTTAATCCCCCACCAACTATGCTTACCACAGAATTTGTAGATAAATTATTCAGCGTTTGATATGTATCTCTTGCCTTTTCAATCGATTGAATACTATGTGTAAATGTATCTGCTCCAGGAATATTATGATATTTGTCTTCACAGCCAAGACCAATAATTAATTGGTCATATGAAACTGAATCTGACTCGGCCAGATGTACCAATTTATTGTCCAAGTCAATCCCACTGACCTCTCTGTATTGCACGTTCAACTTTGGTTCATTTGGAAAAGCAACTCTAACATCTTGATCAGAAACGGTTCCAGCTGCAAGGGCATAATATTCGGTTTTTAAAGAGTGATAGGGATTCTTGTCAATCAACGTAACCGTCCAATCGTCCGGAAGGTGGTTAGGGAGAAGTTCCCGTAGCACTCGCATATTTCCATATCCTCCACCGAGCAATACCAGTTTTTTCATAAAAAGTATCTCCTTTTGCCAACTACTTAAGAGTAAAAAGTATCATTTTTCCATGATAAATATTGAAGACGAAAATAGCCTTCAATTAGATGAGTCTGTATATTTAATCCCAAGGTAAAGTATAACGGATTCAGAGTGGATATACAACCAACCATTAGTAGAGTTCTTTAAGAAAATGGATAGTAAGGCACCTCATTTCATTCGGTTTTTTAAAGACATGACGTCACTTCACTCGAGATCAATAGTGAAAATGACGCTTGTCGTCGTATTCGTCTTGTAGAGTTGTCCATACTAGAAAAATCCCTATCTAAATTCTCTTAGATAGAGCGTTTCTCGATTTGAATTTTGACTATTGAGGTGATTACGAGTACGATAAGAAATGTGGATGAGGTGATGGTGTGAATCCGATTATCGAATTTTGTATCAGTAATCTTGGGATGGGCAGTTATGAAGCCTTGGAAATTTTAGAAGAAGATCCCAATCTAGATATCGTCGAATATGGTTGCCTGGATCATTGTGATTTATGTGCTGAATCTTTGTATGCCCTAGTGAATGGAGATGTCGTAACCGGTGATTCCCCAGAATCTCTAGTTAAGGCAATTTACCAATATATTGAAGAAAATCCGATGTTCTAAAGGCAAAAGGCATTATCGTTGGTTGAGAATATTGAATAAGAGGTATATAATAGGTAGATAAGCACAAACATATGGGGGTGCAAATAATGAGTGAAATCATTACACTTACGGAAGCAGCAGCGTTACAGATTAAGGATATGATGAAGCATAGTGGGGAAGAGGATGCTTATTTCCGTTTTTCCATCAATGGCGGCGGATGTAGTGGACTTTCTTATGGAATGAGTTTGGATCATGAGAAAGCAGAATCTGACCACTTCTTTATAGCTCACGATGTTCCAATCGTGGTGGACGATGAAAGTGCACCAATTGTTACTGGAACCGTCATTGACTATAAACAATCCATGATGGGTGGCGGCTTCACCATCGATAATCCCAATGCCCTTGTTTCCTGTGGTTGTGGCTCATCCTTCCGTACAGCGAAAGTGCAAGGTACACCAGAGAAGTGTTAAATAAATTATCCATACATTTTATGGACATGAAAAGGATTGCTTCGGGCATTTGCCAATAGAAGCAATCCTTTTCGTTTTTTTACAGGATAGGAAAAATTGGCTAGTGTTTGGATCTAGCTCCAGTCGCCATCGGCTCGAGGTCATAAACCCGAGACAATAAAAGTCAAGACCGGACTTTTATTGTCTCAGAACATTTGCTTGTCGCGGGCCAACAGGATGTTGGTCAGAACGGCGTTGCGCCAGGACGGCGCGAACTTAGCCGTTCATCCATTAAACGGGCGCTTTCGCTTTTCTTATAGCTAAGAACTCAACTTTCGCACCCTAAAGATAGCTCTTAACCCTTGATATATTTGGGTGTAACATAGTTTGACTATGCTGCGTTTTCTATAAATTCCTTGTTGCCCAGAAAAGGTTTCTTTAAAAATCTGGGTAACTTGTTAAAGAGTTTGTCGATGATGGATTGTACTCTTTCTTCCGAAAGGACAGGTTCTTCTAAAAGAGTGGATTTTAACAAATCTAAAATCAACATAAAGGCTTGTGCAAAGCGAAGGTCTTCCATTTCATCGCAGCACAAATAAAAGAGCTGTCCAATCGTTTTTGGATCCTCTTCTTCCCGTGAGCTCATGGCAAGCATGATATATCGTGCGAAAACAACAGTGGTATGGGCGACCAACGCA
>NZ_JALIFP010000005.1 GCF_022867885.1 Lederbergia sp. NSJ-179
GATCTCAATCATTTATATGAGCAACGATACTCAAGTTACTGAACCGCCGAATACGGGACCGTACGTTCGGTGGTGGGAGAGGTCGGCTAATCAATTAATGATTAGCCTCCTACTCGATTTTAGGACACATAGTAGGGTCTGAAATTTTACTATCCTCCTCAGAAAGAAGAAGGTATTATTCTATCAGTTTTTATTCTACAAAATCTCTTCCTTTTTCTTTTTTCAAAAACTTCCCCACATAATGGGCTTGGCATTCGCTCACGTATTCATAAACCTCCAATAAAATATTGTAGAAATCATGCATGCAAAGGAGGGTTATGAATGAATATGCCTGATGAGTTTAATCATTCCCATCATACGTCACGCCAAGAAGTCATTGATCATTTATTAGAGTCGATCATCCACGAAGAAATGGCATTAGCCAATCTTCTGAATGCCGGTGCTTCCAAAATCCATGCCTTTATAGGAAGTGAATTCAATTTTCCAACTCAACCCTCTAACCAAGAAATTATTATGATGAATAAATCAGCACTTCATTTATTAAGAACGGCTGTGGTGAAGGATTGGTTTTTATTAAACAAGCTTGAAGAAATATTTGCATTTGATGCAAGACAAATGCCCTCCCAACCTCTCAGTCCATTGGATGATGAACTGGATGAAGAATTAAACGAGGACAGCAATGAACTTCAGGAGTCTCAATCTGGTGAAGAAGACAGTGCATTTCAGGAAGATGAGGAATTTTCTGATGAATCGGCTCCTGAAAAATTAGGTGGTCAAGATGAACCCCAAGAACTGTCGGACAATTGATGCGAATGATTCATTATTTGGTTTATGGATTTCCATCATCACTCACTATAAGTGTTTACTTACTCTCTGGAAAACGATGCAGTCGAACGGGATCGATGAGAAAATAATCATCCAGTCCATTGTCCATTCATACGAAAATATACAATTATTTATGAAAGTTTTAATCAACCGATATGAGTTAACGGAACTCGCCCGGATTCCGCTGAAGAGTGAAGACTTGATTAGAGAAACAGAAGAAATGATAAAAGACACCTACCATTTTTCCCATGGATGTATGGCTTCTTTATATAATATAAGGAAAATTTCCTGTTTACACACAAGTATTTTAGAGGATTTACTGTGGCTAGAATATATTAGTGTCCAGAAAAAAATGGAAAATAACCCTGAGAAAAAGTGGCTAACTGACCATGTATTTAATCCGATTTCCCCCAAATAAAATGACTCATTCATTTCAGCATTCATGACTTAATCAAGGGCTATGTGAATCAACGAAAAACAGAGCAGGCGGAGAAAAAATGTTGTTTCTCTCCACCTGCTCTAAACGTTTTGATAAAAAATCCGTGCTCAATTTGAATCGTTTTTCCCCTTGTATTCTGTTTTTTATTTTAGTAATATTATATAAGGATAAAAGTAATATACATAATTATCGGGAAAATTATTTTTTTCTAATTACAAGGGGAGGAACATTAATTTAGAGAATGATAGTTTTCGGAAACTTTTAGAATGCGCCAAAAAGGAAAACGGTTTCGTATCCTTTTAAAAAGTTAATGTGTTTGTGTCCAATGGAAAGGGGGAAAAATATGATCTCCTTTAAAAATGTGAATAAATACTATGGGGATTTCCATGTTCTAAAAAACATTAACCTAACAATTAACAAAGGAGAAGTGGTTGTCATTATTGGTCCTTCGGGATCTGGAAAAAGTACTTTATTGCGATGCATCAATAGACTGGAAACAATTTCTGACGGTTCTCTGACGGTTGGAGATAAAGAAATCCATGATAAAAAAACAGACATAAACAAAATTAGGCAGCATATAGGTATGGTATTTCAGCATTTTAATCTATACCCGCACAAAACAGTCCTTGAAAATATTACCCTTGCTCCTATCAATGTTTTACGGAAATCAAAAGAAGAAGCCAAAAAGACGGCTGAGTTTTACTTGGGAAAAGTGGGGATTCCCGATAAAGCCTCCTCCTACCCTTCTCAGCTTTCAGGCGGACAACAGCAGCGTGTCGCGATTGCAAGGGCACTTGCCATGGAACCGGAAATTTTACTCTTTGATGAGCCTACATCGGCACTTGACCCAGAAATGGTTGGTGAAGTTTTAGATGTTATGAAGACGCTCGCTAAAGAAGGCATGACAATGGTCGTGGTGACACATGAAATGGGATTTGCCAAAGAAGTAGGAGACCGGATTATCTTTATTGATGAAGGTCAAATTCTTGAAGAGGCCGATCCTGTGGAGTTTTTTAACAATCCACAGGACGAGCGGGCCAAATTATTTCTGAGTCGTATACTAAATCATTAATAAGGAGAGAGAATATGCGGAAACTAAAAAAATTATCCATTTTAACGTTGGCGGCTTTGCTTTCTATTACTCTTTTAGCTGCTTGTGGTACCGGTAGTAGCAAGAGCAAAGGAGATAGCGGAAGTAGCGGAAATAATGATAAAAAAAACGAAAACGTCCTTGAAGCCATAAAGGAACGTGACAAAATCATCTTTGGTGTGAAATATGACACAAAACTTTTTGGTTTAAAGGATCCTGCTTCAGGAGAGGTGGAAGGATTCGATATTGATATTGCGAAGCAAATAGCCAAAGAAATACTTGGTGATGAAAACAAAGTAGAATTTGTTGAAGTGACATCAAAGACAAGAATCCCGCTATTAAACAAAGGGGATATTGATGCGATCATCGCAACGATGACAATTTCAGAAGAACGTAAAAAAGAAGTGGATTTCTCTGATGTCTATTTTGAAGCAGGGCAATCACTATTAGTTAAAAAAGGCAGCCCGATCAAAAGTATCGATGACCTTACAAAAGACACCACTGTCCTTGCTGTAAAAGGATCCACCTCAACGGATAATATTCGTAAAGTAGCTCCGGATGCTCCGGTATTGGAATTCGAAAATTATCAAGAGGCATTTACCGCACTGAAACAAGGCCAAGGGGATACGTTAACAACGGATAACTCCATTCTTTTAGGAATGGCTTCAGAAGATGATTCTTTCGAGTTGGTAGGGGGCACATTCACTGATGAGCCTTATGGGGTCGCTGTGAAAAAAGGGGAAAAAGAGCTGGTAGAAGCAATCAATGATGCCCTGAAAGCAATTCAAGATAACGGAAAATATGACGAGATTTACCACGAATGGATTGAATAAAATGGATTGTTTAGATTGGTTTTTTAACAGGATGGGCACTTTGTGCTCGTCCTAATTCATTTGATGGGAGGGAGATATGGTGGATTTCTCTATTCTGATAGATTATTCTGATATGTTTTGGGATGGCTTTAAAGTCACAATTATTGCAAGCTTAACAGCATTAGTCGCAAGTTTTATTCTTGGAACGATCATAGCTGTTATGCGAATTACACCCATAGCACCTTTAAGATGGGTTGGAACAGCATATGTTGAATTTTTTAGAAATATCCCCTTGGTCGTCATCGCCTTTTTCTTTTTTATTGGGACACCGGCGATTGGAATAAGGTTTAGTGGTATTACGGCAGGGACAATTGCCCTTTCTATTTATACTTCATCGTTTATTGCGGAAGCCATTCGATCAGGTATTCTGTCCATTCCAAAAGGGCAAACGGAAGCTGCACGATCATCGGGATTAAATTATATGCAAACAATGCGAATGATTATCTTACCCCAAGCCATTAAAATTGTCATACCTCCAATTGGCAATCAATTTATTAATTTAGTGAAAAACTCATCCATTTTGGCACTAATTTCCGGTGCTGACTTGATGTACCAAGCGGATCTTATTTCATCCAAAACCTTTATTGTTTTTGATGTATACATATTAGTCGCCTTATTTTATTTAATTATCACCATTCCATTAAGTTTAGGCGTAAGATATATAGAAAAACGACTCGCAAATACTTATTAAGGAGGGGGCAATATGGATTTATCCGGTGCATTTTCGCCAGAAAATTTAGCTTTCTTAATGAAAGGATTTTATGTGACATTAGAAGTAGCAGTTATTTCCATTATATTTAGTTTTATTATCGGCGGTATACTTGGAACGATTCGTTTTACCAAAGTACCAGTCATTTCACAAATAGTTGTCGTGATTGTTGAAACAATCCGGAACTTGCCACTTCTATTAATTATATTGTTTACATATTTTGCATTGCCTGAAATCGGCATTAACTTTAGTATTACCGTTTCAGCCATTGTAGCCTTAGTTGTTTTCGAATCATCCATGATTGCGGAAATTGTCAGAGGTGGATTGAATTCAATTGAAAAGGGGCAAATGGAGGCGGCACGTTCCTCAGGGCTCACCTACTTGCAAGCTTTGCGGAAGGTCATTCTCCCCCAAGCATTGAAGCGGATGGTACCGAATCTTGTTAGTCAATTTATCTCTCTTTTAAAGGATACATCCCTTGCGGTGATCATCTCACTACCAGAACTGCTTCATAATGCAAAAATTATTCAAGCACAAAGCTCACAGTATGTTATCCCAATCTTCATACTCGTTGCGATCATATACTTCGTCGTGAACTATGCATTATCTTTGGTCGCAAAAAGACTTGAGCTAAAGCAAGCATGATTGACCAGTCCTCCATTTGGCACCTGAAGGATAGCCCCCCTTCCTTTTTCAGGTGTCTTTTTGCACTGGGTTCATTCTATGTTTCGTTTCCTCCTCTCCCCTATCTTCTTTTTGTGATAAAATAAGGAGAAGAAAAACGAAAGCAAGGTGTTTACTATGTCATTTCCTAGGGGAAAGATTTATGATGCCAATATAAAAAGCAGACAACTTCAAGAAAATATTCCATTCCTTGTTTATTTACCGGCTGCGTTTTCACCGAGTGAAAAGCACTCTCTCATCATCGTTCAGGACGGGAAAGATTATTTCCAATTGGGAAAACTTACACGTTATGCGGATGAATTAATCGATGAAGGTCATTTGGAAAAAACCATTATAGTCGCAACTCATTATAAAAGTATTGAAGATCGTTACAAAAAATATCATCCAATGGGGGAAGAAAATCTTTCTTTTATGCCCTTTCTTGCGGAAGAATTAATTCCTTGGATCGACCAACAATATCCTACCTATACACAAAGGGAGAAACGGACCTTGATGGGAGATAGTCTTGCTGGGACAGTTTCATTGCGTACAGCCATTCATTATCCTGAGCTATTTAAAAACATTATTCTACATTCACCTTATGTAAACGAGGACATACTCAAAGAAGTTCAAGCTGCTCCTCCCTCATTCAATTTTAAGATTTACCAAGTGGTTGGAAAAGAAGAAACGGTTGTAAAAATATCGAATAATCGAGACTTTTTAACACCCAACAGAGAGCTTTATCAACTATTTATCGAAAAAGGATATGAAGTTTTTTATAACGAATTTATTGGTGGTCATTCCTGGAAATATTGGCAACCTGATGTTAAAAGGGCTTTACAAATGATGTTTTCCTGAGCAACTCCAATAAGAATCTGTTATAGTAATAATATAATTATTTTAGGTAAGAAAAATGAAACGAAAAAAGGAGGCAAAAAAATGAAATACGGAATTGTCATCTTTCCATCGAAAAAATTACAAGACTTGGCCAATTCTTATCGTAAGCGTTATGATCCTCATTATGCCTTAATCCCTCCACATTTGACGCTGAAGGAAGGTTTTGAGACAGAGGATAAACCCGAGGATTTAACAGATATACTTAAAAAAATTGCCCGACAACATCAGCCCGTTCATCTAAAATTCCTTAAAGTTAGTTCGTTTCAACCTATCACCAATACAATTTACTTAAAAGTTGAGAAAACAGATGAATTACAACGCCTCCATGATGATCTATATGAACAAATGCCTGGTAGGGAACCAGAGCATCCATTTGTCCCCCATGTAACGATCGGGCAAGAATTATCAAATGACGAACATTCGGATGTTTTTGGATCATTAGGGATGGTCGGAGTTGAACACGAAGAAACGGTTGACCGCATTCATTTGGTTTATCAATTGGAAAATGGTTCATGGGCTACCTATGAAACAATCCGTTTAGGAAAGGAAAATTAGTTATCCATGCGTGTAGTACAGACGACCACAGAACAACAACTTAAAGATGCATTCCATATTAGAAAAAAGGTATTTGTTGAAGAACAGATGGTACCAGTAGAAATAGAAATAGATGAATTTGAAAAGGCTTCTGTCCATTTTGTTTTGTACGACCAGGAAAAACCGATCGGTGCAGGAAGATGTAGAACGATGGATCATATTGGCAAGGTAGAAAGAATCTGCATTTTGCCCTCTCATCGGGGGAAAGGTGCAGGGAATCTGATTATGCAAACGATCGAGCGATTTGCCAAGGAAAAACAAATCCGAGAACTTAAGCTCAATGCCCAGATCTCTGCGATCCCATTTTATGAGAAACTTGGGTTTACTGTTTGTTCAGAGGAATTTATGGATGCGGGTATTCCCCATAAAACGATGATAAAACAAATAGGTTAACACTAAAAGTGCAAGCCGCCTATGAATAAGAATAAAGGCGTCGCCATAAGATGTGGCCACGCCTTTTTTCCCCACAACCTGGGGACCTAAGACATTTCACTGATTATATGTATTCATTGAAATGTCTTCCTTTTTCCTCCATTCCCATAAAAACAAATGGATCTGCTTTTCCAAATCTTCTCTTTTTCTTTGTCTTTTTCCTTTTCATTAGCGGATTGGCATCTGATCGTTTTTCGCTTAGAATTCTTTGGAACGATGACTGCCATTGAACTTTTTCAATATCAGGAATCGGTATGGGATCATGATGCTTCAGTTTTGACGATATTCTTTTATGATATTCTTGATATTGATCGGGATGGATCGGTCCAATATACCCCACCCTCTCACCTCCAAGAAACCTATATACTTTTCTATACCACAAAATTATATAATCGAAACATATTGTTCTAAGATTTTTTAAGCCGTCCCTATTTAGGACGGCGAAAAACTTATCTTCATCTTTTGTTATTTAACATTTTTGAAATAGCTTCCATATCTAATTGATTTCCATCTTGAATAATGGATTTCACCATTTTGTTTTCCATTTCTCTGGAAACAGGTTTATTCGCTATCCGAGACACTTTTTTTATAATCGCTCGGACCGTTTTTTCATCTTTAAAATTGGCATTTTGAAGTGAATTTGCTAATTCTAACACTTCGTTCATGTTGACACCTGTTTTCTTTTCAACATTTTTGAAAAATTGATTCTCCATTTCCTCCGCTCCCTTCCTTTTATCTTTGGGCCTACAGGAAGTAGGTTAGGCGTGGCGATTGTTGTCGCGAAGTTTGCCTTTGATCCTTATATAATATGAAGAAAAGCCAAATAAGTGTGGTTAAAATTAAAAATGAGCAAGAAAAAGATAGGTTGCCTTAACCGCAACCCATCTTTTTGTGTTCTATTCATTTTAACAGAAGGCTGCACCAACTATAATGAGCAAAATAAACAAAACGACAATTAAGGCAAAGCCGCCGCCAAAGAAGCAGCCACCTGCATAACCACCATATCCACAACCACCTGCTCCATAACCATATCCGTACATCTACTTTCACCTCTCTTTAGTTGGTTCACTTACAGCTTATGTGGCATATGTCTGTTTTGTATGGGCGAACCTTAAAATAAAGGAGTGAAAGTACAAAAAACATATTATCCTTTTGGCTTAAAGATAAGGGCACCGATAAATCCGAACACAATGGCAGCTGATATACCGGAAGAAGTGACTTCAAACATTCCTGTCATCACTCCAACGATTCCGTGTTTATCAGCTTCCGCCATTGCTCCTTGAACTAATGAATTCCCAAAGCTTGTAATAGGGATCGTAGCACCGGCTCCAGCAAAATCAATTAATGGTTCGTATAGACCTAAACCAGCCAATACTGCCCCTAAAACGACTAAAAAACTAAGAGTATGCCCAGGTGTTAATTTCAATGTATCCATGATGAGCTGGCCAAACATACAGATTAGTCCACCAATTACAAAAGACCAAAAAAACATTGAAAGCATTTCTTTTACCCCTCCTATTCATACTCCAGTGCAACAGCATGAGCAATACACGGAATAGTTTCCTTTTGTAAAGTCGATAAGGGTGAAAGGAGGGCCCCTGTGGCAACAACCAAAATCCTCTTGTACCCTCCCCGTTTCATCTCATTCACTAAATGACCATACATCACGGCCGCGGAACAACCTGGTCCACTTGCGCCCGCATACACTTCTTGTTCATCCGTATACATAATAAGCCCACAATCTTGAAAGCTATTTTCATTAATAGGCAAACCCTTTTGCTGAAATAATTCCAATGCGGTATTTCTACCAACTTCGGCAAGATCACCAGTGATAATTAAATCATAGTAAGAAGGATCCTTTTTTAAATCAAAAAAATGCCTTTGGATTGTATCCACTGCTGCTGGGGCCATAGCTCCCCCCATGTTATAAGGATCTGATAACCCCATATCAATGACTTTTCCAATTGTTGCGGACGTGATACGGGGGACAGGTCCTTCAAGTTTTTCGTCTGTTCCAATAAGCCCCACACCTGATGCAGTAGCCGTCCACTGGGCTGTGGGAGGCTTTTGTCCGCCATATTCTGTCGGATAGCGAAATTGTTTTTCTGCGGAGGCATTATGACTAGCAGTTCCTGTCAAAATTCGCTTTGCTCCCCCACTATTAATAACCAAAGCGGCTAAAGCTAAACCTTGGGTTGATAAGGCGCACGCACTGAAAAGGCCTATATAGGGTATCTGATTAGTTCTAGCAGCAAAGGTAGTAGGGGTGATTTGATTAATTAAGTCACCTGAGAGAAAAAATTGGACCGCATCTTCTGTTAATCCCTTTTTGCGAAGAGCGATTTCAACCGCATCTTCCAATAAAACATTCTGTGCCTTCTCATAGGTATCTTTGCCCATCCGTAAATCATCGTGAAATTTATCAAAATCTTTTGCTAAGCGACAATCTTTTTCAAAAGGTCCCCCCACTACTCCCGTTGATAATATAGCCGGTTTTTGTGAAAAAACCCAAGTTTGGGCTCCTTGAAGCATTAAAATCCCCCCCACTGTATCAAGATTGTTTTAATAAGAGTGATGACAAAAGCAGAAAATACGCCAAACAAAATGACAGACCCAGCTAACTTAAACATATTGCCACCTACACCTACCACAAAACCTTCAGAGCGATGCTCAATCGCAGCTGAGATCACGGCATTTCCGAAGCCTGTCACCGGAACTCCACTACCAGCCCCACTAAATTGGCCAATTCTGTCATACACTCCAAAACCTGTAAATAGCATGGCAATAAATACCATTGTCGCCACAGTAGGGTTGCCCGCCGTTTTTTCCGTAAAATTAAAGAAATAAATATAAAAATAAGTAATCGCTTGTCCCGCTATACAGAAGAGGCCCCCCACCCAAAAGGCTCGAAAACAATTTTTTAGGATCGGACGCTTCAGCTCATGTTTTTTCTGTAACTGATCATATTGGATCTGTTCGGGTGTTTTTGTTTTATTTTTGCTAGCCATGTTAAGTCATTTCCTTTTTTAATTTAATAATTTTCTTAAAACGTTTTTTCGCTTCATCTACCGTAATATTTTCTTTCTCCATCTCTTCCTTAAGACGAATGGTCTCTAAGAAAATTTTATAATCGCTGGATACAATAAACTTTTTATCTGGATACTTTTCTTTTAGTTTCTCCTGCAAATTCTTTTCAATTTTCTTCATTTTGAATCGCTGGAGATGTCTTACTTTATAGACAACAAGGATTTTCTTTTTGCCTTCAATAACGGCAACATCATAAATTTCGTTTATTTTTTTTACATCTTCTCTTACCTGATACGCAACAGACTTGTCTTTTTCTTGATCGTTCAGTTCGATTGGGGCAGGTTGGGTTGTTTTTATTAATGATTGCCGTGCTTCTTTTCCATCTCCATCACTAGAACAACCGCTGGGTAACAAGAAAAAAACGGTCATTGCGAAAAGCCATATTATTTTTTTAATCATCGACGCCTCCCGCATTTCCTCAGACCCATAAAAAGGACTGGACAAAATTTATTCTAAAAGATATTTTTCTCCAGATTTCTGAAATTATGTAGAAAAAGCGCAAGCGCCTAAGTAAGGATGAATGGCTAAGGGCGCGTCGACAATCGCCACACCGATGGACTGCCTTTTGGTGCTAGGCGCTGTAATTAGATCTAACATCAGCCAATTTTTATTTTCTTACAATTGATAACAATTAAAACCGCCTTTGCAAAAATAAAGCCTAGTCTCTTTTCTGAAAAGGTAAGAGACTAGGCTTTATATGCCTTTCAACGGTTTTTCTTCACTGTTTTTAATGGTCTTCCGCATCCACAACCTGTTCTTTTTTTTCGTGCATTTCCCATGGAATTGATTTTCCGCGGTCTATTATTCATTATTATCACATCCTGAGTTTTTTTCTCACTATAATTTTATGTACCCCGTAAAAATGTGTTTGCCAAATAGCCCTTATTCTTCATAAATCTTGGACTGTATGACCGTTTCTATAATAGAAGCAGCACCGGCAACCGATAAAATGTAAATCAGCGGATCTGCTACTTCAGGGTACAACCAGCGTATCAGAAGAAGGAACAATGTAACCCAAATCCCCGTACACCAGTAGCAACTAATGAGTTGACCAATCCAGCCTCTAAGACCGTTTTCCCTTGGAATAAGATATATCTCCGTTTTGCCATTTTCATCCCGTTCTTCGTATTCTTGCATAAAAGGTCGTCTTATAAATTCCGTTATTTGATCATAAACCAATAACCTTGTTAATCGAAAAACAGCTAAACTGACTAATAGGAATGTAAACCAATTGATTGACATGTATTTCACCTGCCTATTTTCTGCCATCAAGGCGTTTGTCCGTTACCCATTTGGCAAATGTCTAATATGTTATTAATGAATATGGATCAATAGATGACAAGGAGGAATTTAATCCATGAGTTATGAAGAAATGGAATCAGTAGAATTACCGATTGATACAGGTCACGGTGGTGGATGTAGTTCAGGATGCGTTTGTCAAGTGGTTCGAGCCATAAAAGAAATACAAGAAATGGCTGTTGAAGAAGAAGAATGCCCAACTTGCCCAACGAATTGCTTTATTGAGCCACTAGGAGGCTCTCCTTCTCGTAACAATGTAGATACAAGAGTATTTACCCTTACAAATAAAAAAGGAGAACTATTAAAAGGTTTGTTTAAAGGGCGCGGGGGTAATTGTGTATCCGTTTATTTCAGAGTAGAAGAGATCTTTGATAACTGCTGTGCCACATTGCGCGTACTAGTTCCCTTAAATAAAGAAGGAGAACCCGTTAAGATTATGCATCATGGTGAAATTAATTATGAAGCCCTTTGTGCAGTACGCAGATGGGGTAAAAGCAGCAGCTGTATCACCGTTGACTTACACTGCTTCTGTGCCGTTCAATGTATTGCAGATGTTGATTTACAATTATGTGATTAATTTTTGGAAAACAGGAGGGTTCACCCCCTCCTCTTCATTAGAAAATAATACGAATCGATTGTAGATCTCTAATAACAATATCGCTTACCTCTCCTTTAAAATTTTTTACACGAATGATATCCCCTTCTTTACTTTCCAATATGCCGCGAATTCTTTCGTTTTCCAAAACAAATTCACATGGAAATGGAGGTTGGGTGCGGGGAATTTGTAATAAGTATTGTATCTTTTCATGTATGGACATTTGTTTAAAAGCTTTAACGGGCGTAAGCTTCCAAGTTTTTTTTGTGGAGTTCGCTTGATTTCGAAAGTAATCCGCTGCTAACTTAGGCTTTTCCGCTTGATGATCATTATTTTCTGATTCGTCTTCCAGATCTTCATACACTGTTTGCATCTGTAAAGGTTTGCTTTTCCTTTGCTTTTCTTGAGCAGGGGATGTATTTGCAATTGTATTTGTCGCATTTTCTTTAGAAGAAAAAGTCTGTTGCATGGTAAGTTTTGGTTGGACAAAATTAGGCTGATGGATATATAACAAAGGGTTGTTCCCTTTCTTTTTCTGTTTATCTTTCATTAAGGTACACCTCCATATTTCATACTTCGTTTTATATGTATGCAATGAAAATCGCAAAGTTACCTGAACAGAAAAAATAACCTGACAAAAAAACTGCCACAGCAAGTGACAGCTTTTCGATAACTTTATTCCGATGAACCGGCAGTAAAACCCCAACTAAATGAAGTCTCACTTTATAGTGCTACAATATGGAAGCCTGAATCAACATGGATATTTTCCCCCGTAATGCCGCGGGAAAGATCACTAAATAAGAATAATGCAGTATCCCCTACCTCTTCAGGTGTAGTCGTTCTTTTAAGTGGTGCTTTTTCCTCAATATCTTTCAAAACACTGTTGAAATCACTAATGCCCTTGGCTGAAAGTGTTCGGATTGGCCCAGCAGAGATAGAATTGACTCGAATGCCATGTGGACCGAGATCGTTTGCTAAATACCTTACACTCGCATCAAGAGAAGCTTTCGCTACCCCCATTACATTGTAATTAGGCACAACACGCTCCCCGCCTAAATATGTCATTGTGACCATACTGCCGCCTTCTGGCATCATATTCAATTCTTGAACAGCTTTCGCCACCGCAGTAAGAGAATAAGAACTAATATTATGAGCAAGTAAAAA
The DNA here is from genome assembly GCF_022867885.1 of Lederbergia sp. NSJ-179. GTDB lineage: Bacteria > Bacillota > Bacilli > Bacillales > Bacillaceae_C > Lederbergia. The sequence continues at coordinate 12,667 of NZ_JALIFP010000005.1, forward strand.
GCCATCTCTTGTCACATTTAAATAATCTCCATCCAATTCTTCTTTATTGGCAAAGGCAATGGCATGGGCAATCCCATGAATCGGTCCAACAACTTCTTTGATTTTACGAAAGCATTGTTGAATTTCTTCATCTTTTGTAATGTCACAAGGAAGGACAAGCGAATCCTGTCCTTCCAAAGAGTCCGCAAGTTGACGCACATTTTTTTCCAATCTTTCTCCTGCATATGTAAAGACAAGTTTTGCTCCCGCATTATGAAGGGAACGAGCAATTCCCCAAGCGATGCTTCGTTTATTGGCTACCCCCATGATAACAAATGTTTTTCCTTGAACAGACAGATTCATGTTCAACCCTCCATTTTATTCTCCGTTTTCTCTATAAAATTAAAAATCCCACTAAAGATATTATATGTTATTAGTACCTAGTCCTAACCCTATCATACACGACAGCTTTTGGAATTGTAAAGCAAAAGCATAAGAAAAACGCAAGCGCCTTGAAATAGGGAAGAACGGCTAAAGACGCGACGTCCTGTCGCAACGCCGTCCTGACCCGCATCCTGCGGGCCGCCGACAAGCAAATGTTCCTGAACCTATGAAGGGCGATCTTTCCCTTCATAGATTCAGGGTTATTTGACCTCGAGGGGCTAGGCGCTGGAGCTAGATCCTAACACTAGCCAATTTTTATGCTTTCTTACTTTTCAAAAGAAAAATCAAATTCCTTTGTGCTTTTTCATGATTGTTTATTTAGGTTAGAATTGTAATTCACGCATTAGATCATCTACAAATTCCTTGGTACCAGTGACAATGAGCCGATCTTCTGTTTTTAATCTTGTATCACCATGCGGCACCAACGACTCGTTATCCCGGAATATTCTTACTACAATAATATCTCCTACAAACGGAAATTCCCGTAATTTCATATTATGATAGTTTGAATTACGCATTTCAATTTCATATAAGGCGGTCTCTTGATTGGTAAAGATATCCGCAATATTAGGTGACTCAATAACGGCTGTAATAAAGGCCTTGGTTGAAAGCAATGTTGAAAATACTTCAACATCATGCTCTTTTAATAGTGAGGCTAAGTCAGGGCTTTCTATTCGTGAAATAACTCTTTCAATTCCAAGTTCTTTGGCATGAATTGCGAGCGTTGCATTTAATTCCTCATCGCCCGTGGAAATGAAAAGAATATCGGTGTCGAAAACACCGGCATTTTCCAATTCTTCCTCCTCATAATTTGGAAGTTCAGTAACATTGAAGACCGTATCTGAAATATGTGAGTCTGGTTTGTCGTTCTTCTTATGGAATACTGTCGCCTCAAATAAATCCTTATCCAAATCTTTCGAAACGGGAAGAGTCATTTGATTAGCCCCAATAAATGTAACTTTTTGCTTCGGTTCATATCCATTTTCTTTTGGAAACCACTTCTTGAAGAAGATAGGTGTCACAATACAAGTGATCACTGCCACTAAAATAAAGGTTCCGCTCTTTTCTGCTGTAATTACATTCATTCTTTCAGCAATTTTTGCTGCGGCAATAACTAAGGATAAAGTAGAAGTAAGCAAAAAAGAAGAGGCCAACACTGTTTTTGTATCATACCATTTTCTTAAGATAAACACTGGGACAATTTTAGAGACTAATAAACCAATTAACAGTAATGGGATTAATAACAGGAGTTCTTTATTGCTAAGTAGAGACCAAAGGTCAAGCTCCACTCCCACCATCACAAAGAAAATAGGAATTAAAAAACCATACCCAAATGAATCAAGTTGTCGAACCATTTCAGGCTTAGGATTCAACAATGAAACAAGAGTCCCAGCCAAAAAGGCACCTAAGATATTTTCTGCTCCTAATGATTCAGATAAAGCAACCAAGACGATGATTAAAGTAAAAATCGCCCTTGTGCCAATTTGAACCGTACCTGTTGAAAGTCTTTCGATAAAAGAGCGATTTTTAAAACGTCTGCCAACAAAATATAAAAGAATTCCTGCAACAAAGAGGATGAGTAATAACCACATATTCCCTTGGCCATCTCCTGATATAGAAACAAAGACGGCTAATAGAATCATCGTAACGAGATCAGCAATGACCGCAATTAAGAGAATAATTTGCCCAATTCCCGTTTTCATAATATTAGCTTCTTTTAAGGTAGGGACAACGACTCCCAAGGAAATGGTAGAAATAATCAAGGTCATTAAAAAGAGATTGTCAATTAGTCCCATCCATACAAATAAATAAGATAAACCGATAGATAAAACGAAAATCCCCAAGAATATCACAATCGATACCGCCAAACGATTCGGCTCTTGTTTACCATTGGGCAATTTAATTTTCTTATTGGACGTTTTAAAGGCTGAAAAATCAATTTCCAATCCACTCAAAAACATAAGAAAGATAAAACCGAGGGTGGAAAGAATATCTAGCCAAGAACCACCTCGAATCAGGTCAAAACCACTCTTCCCAATAATTAATCCCATAATAATTTCGGCAATCACGATTGGCATAAAGGAAATCCGGAAACGATCAAGCACAAGTGGTGTTAAAAACGCAAAAACGAGTACAATAACAAGTGAAAGTAATGATTCATCCATAGATAGTTCTCCCATCTTTAATTCAGTGTTCAAAAAGGAGGACAAAAAGAGCCGAGAAGTTCGAGGAAACGCAGACTGCGAGCACCACAGCGTATACAATTAATACGTGAGGAGCGGAGCAGCAAGTTGACGAAGAAATTCGACAGCTATTTTTCCCGGACTTTTTGAACATCTTTTTCTAATGAATAAGATAACTCATAAACAGAGTGGCTAATCCAAAATAAATCAAAATCGAGGTAATATCATTCATAGTTGTAATAAAAGGCCCTGATGCAACGGCAGGGTCAATTTTTAATTTATGCATGATCAGTGGCACAAGCGATCCTCCTATCGTTGCAACCAACAGAGAAGCAAAAATAGCAAAGCCCACTAAAAATCCTAAAAAGAGATCATGCTTCCAAACAAAGATCACCATTGAAACTAATACACCACAGATTGCTCCTGTCAGGATCCCTGTTCCCGCCTCTTTCATCATTATTTTGAACTTACCTGACTCCTCCATTTCCCCAGTAGCAATCCCACGTACGGCCACTGCCAAAGACTGGGTACCTGCATTTCCTGCCATACCGGCAATAAGCGGAATAAAAACAGCTACAATCGGTACTTGACTTAAAGTGTCCTCGAAACGTCCAATTAAACTTGCTGTAAACATTCCTAAGAAAAGTAGAATAATCAGCCAGGGCAGACGTTTTTTTGCTGCTTTAAATGGACTTTTATCCATTTTGTCAAGATCCGAAATACCAGCAAGCTTAGAATAATCGTCAGATGCTTCCTCATCGATAACATCGATAATATCGTCAACCGTAATAATTCCTAATAGATGGTTTTGAAAATCAACAACAGGCAATGCTAATAAATCATAATCACGCATTTGTCTGGCGGCCTCTTCTTGGTCAGCCCCTACTGAAATGGAAACGACTCGATCTGACATAATTTCTGAAATCATCGTATCATCATCTGTAATAATGAGGTCACGTAAAGACAAAACCCCTGCAAGCCGTAATTCCTCATCAATGACATAAATATAATAGATCGTTTCTGCTGTAGGTGCTTGCTTTTTTAGAATATACATGGCTGAGCGGACCGTTTGATTCTGGGATATGGCCACATATTCAGTTGTCATAATACTTCCAGCCGTATATTCTTCATAATGGAGCAACCCTTTAATTTCTTGGGCAGCCTTTTTATCCATAATGGTGAGGTAACTAGCCGACTGGTCTTTTTCTAATTGATTCAATACGTCAACAGCATTATCCGTATACATACTTGCAAGCATCTCAGCTGCATATTTGGGTTCCATTTCTGCTAAAATGGCTTTATAATCATCATCATCAATTTCAAGCATCTCAAAGAAATCGGCAACTTCCTTAGGTGATAAATAGTAATACATTTTCACTCTAGTTTCTTTGTCAATTTTGAAAAAGAACTGAGCCTGATCATACGTGTGAAGATTAAGAAATTCTTTTCGAAAGGATTCAAGATTACCTTCATTCATAGTCTGGATCAGTAATTCTTCATCTATATTCTTCTCTTGTGTATCGTTCATTTCCATGACGACCCCTCCTTCCAAATTGGTCTCCATTATCCTAACAAATCTTAATGGGTTTGTCGTCATTAATTGTCCATTTTTCTATATTTATTTATGTGGAAAATTTATGGAGACATGTAAGGAGCTTACGTTTTCTGTAAAAAAATCAACTCCATGTGGTAAGATGCTGTAAAGGAGAAAAACTAATCATTATCTACAAGTAATCATTTTCTTACTATTATTTATCGGATTTTTACATGCATTCATTGATCGAACGGTATTGGAGAGTGGATAAAATGAAAATGGATATTATTGGAGATATTCACGGGTGTTTTCAAGAATTTCAGCAACTTACTCAAAAACTGGGATATTCCTGGGAAACTGGTTTACCTGTACATCCTGAAAAACGTAGATTAGGATTCATTGGAGATATTACCGACCGTGGCCCTCATTCTTTACGGATGATCGAACTTACTTGGAAGCTTTGGAAGCATCACGGGGCCTATTATGTTCCAGGTAACCATTGCAATAAACTATATCGTTATTTCCTTGGAAGAAAGGTGCAGATTAAACATGGATTAGAAACCACTGTGGCTGAACTTGATCAACTTTCAGCAAAAAAATTTAATCATTTTAAAAGTATGTTTATGGAACTATATGAGCGCTCCCCCCTTTATCAGATACTTGATAACGGCCGGTTAATCATGGCCCATGCTGGAATAAAAGAAGAGTATATTGGAAAACACAATAAAAGTGTAAAAACATTTGTCTTATATGGGGATATCACTGGGGAGGCCTTACCAGATGGCAGGCCAGTAAGAAGAGACTGGGCAAAACATTATAAGGGAGAAGCCTACATTATTTATGGACATACCCCTGTAAGGCAACCACGGCAAATGGGTAAAACACTTAATATTGACACGGGTGCTGTTTTTGGAGGTCATTTAACAGCTGTTCGCTATCCTGAAATCGAACTCGTATCTGTCCCTTCTTCTTTGCCATTTATTCAGGAGAAATTCACAACTTTTTAAGGGGAAATCCAAAAAGGCCATTTTCAGCTTTTTAAGATCGCCTGCATGTCGTCCGGAAGATTGGCTTGAAATGATAAGATTTCGCGATTAATAGGATGAGTCAATCTAATTTGTTTGCAATGCAATGCTTGGCGATCGATTATATCTCGTTGGCCGCCATATAAATCATCTCCTAATAAAGGATGTCCCATATAAGCCATGTGAACTCTAATTTGATGGGTTCTACCGGTTTCAAGCTTTAGTCGCAAATGCGCAAAAGAAGGAAATGGTGTAATCATTTCATATAGTGTAACAGCAGGCTGTCCATCTTTTCGTACTTCCCGTTCAATAATGCTATCGAATTTGCGACCAATTGGCCTATTTATAATGCCAGTTGGTTGTTCCATTTTCCCTTCCACAAACGCCTCATAGTAACGATGGATGTCTCCTTTTTTCTGCATCAGGCTTAATAAATGGTGAGCATGCCGGTGCTTCGCTATTAGAACAAGGCCTGATGTATTTCGATCCAAGCGGGTTACAATGTGAACAGTTGATGCTAGACCAATCTGCTCATAATGAAAGGCCACCGCATTCGCAAGGCTGCCTGTCGGATGATGCCGAGATGGAATGGTATTCATATAGGGAGGCTTATTCACAATTAAAAGATCCTGATCCTCATAAATAATCGATAGCGGAATAGGCTCTTTGACTAACTGCTTATTTTCTAGTTCCGGCGGAAACAAAACTTCCAGTAAATCCAGTTCTTGTAATCGATAACGAACATTCTGTTCGACTCCATTCACCCGTATAGATCCGCCACTATATTTAATAGCAGATAAGGCTTTCCTTGATATCCCTTGCTCTTGTAAAAATTCCTTCATTTCTTTATTCGAATCTTTCCCTTTTATTTCCCAACTTAATTCATATGGTTTCATCTTTTTACCTTCCGTCTGAGATAAAGGAATCGTGGACTCGTTTCCAGAAAGGAAAAGGACGAAATCTGGCAAAACGGACCTTCTCCTTCGCCACTTTAAATTGAATAGATTTGACATCCCGATGCATGATGGTTAAATGATCCATTGTGACATGGAAATCATTAGAATTGACAGGCTTTAACTCTAATGTATGATGTTCAGGCAAAATAAGTGGAGATCCCACTGTCCTAAATACCCTATTATTAATGGAGGCCATCTCTGCAAGTTGAATGGAATGTAAGGAAGGGTGAATGATCGCCCCTCCCAATGCTTTATTATACGCTGTGCTTCCTGACGGTGTTGAGACACATAGACCATCTCCCCGAAATCGTTCAAAATGATCACCACGTATTTCAACATCCATGACTAAGGTACCCACTAGCCCTTTTACAGTGGATTCATTTAATGCTAGGTAACGCATTTCCTTTCCGCCACTGCGATAGCGGATCACAACCTCTAACAAAGGATATTCAACAATTTGATAAGGCGTTTTCGCGATCGCAATCACTAATTTCTCAATTTCACTAGGAACCCAATCCGCATAAAAACCTAAATGTCCTGTATGTACACCTACAAATGCCGTTTTATCTAATCTTGAACTATATCGGTGGAATGCATAAAGTAACGTACCGTCCCCACCAATCGAAATGACAATATCTGGATTTCCTTCGTCATAGACCATTTCAAAATCCTGCAGATAAGTCCTCACCTTTTGTGTTAAAGCATTAGAAGCCGGATTCCCTTTTGATGTTATGGCAAACTTCAACCTTTTCATCCTCCAATTTCCTCACTATTTTTTCTTGATTTTCTTCGTCGTTTCTTTATTTTTTGTAAAATACACTTGTGCTTCTTGGATTTCTTCTTTGATTTGCGACATTTCTTCATCAAGCCGAAAAGCCGCCTCTGCCGCACGCTGTAATCTCATATTAATTTCCTCAGGAAATTCACCTTTATATTTATAATTCAAAGAATGTTCAATCGTCGCCCAAAAATTCATGGCTAACGTACGAATTTGAATTTCAGCCAAAATTTTCTTTTCTCCGTGAATGGTTTGCACAGGATACTCAATCACAACATGATAGGAACGATAGCCACTGGGCTTTTTATGGGATATATAGTTTCTTTCTTCTATTACTCGAAAATCATTCCTTTTTCTAAGTAACTCAACGACATTTTTTATATCATCAACAAATTGACACATCATTCTTAAACCTGCTATATCCTGCATTTCCGTTGCCAATTGATCCAATGGAATATTCTTTTGTTGCGCTTTATCGAGAATACTTGCAACTGGTTTAACCCTACCCGTTACAAATTCAATCGGGGAATGATCATGTTGTTGTTCAAACTGGGATCTCATCCCTTTTAATTTAATTTTCAGTTCATCAACAGCTTGCTTATATGGAGCTAAAAAATGTTCCCACTGATTTATCACATAACCACCTCATAACTGGAAAACAAACGCAATATTTATTTATTTGCTCAAAAAACAATTGAGAAGCCATCTTTATTTTAGCATAAACAGGTTTTACATAATAACTTTTACAATAAAGGGATTGAATCCCCATCTTAAATAAAGAATAATAGAGTAGAGAGACCTTAAACGAGTACGTGAAAGGAAGTTAGGAATGACAAAGGAAATAGAAATGGAATTTAAAAACCTCTTAACAAAGGAAGAATTTTATCGTCTTCTAAAAAGCTTTCATATAACTGAAAAAGATTTTTCCATCCAAAAGAATCATTATTTTGATACCAGTCATTTTTCATTAAAAAAAGAAGCGGCTGCTTTACGCATTAGAGAGCTTGCCCATCGAAATGAACTCACTTTGAAAAAAAAGATCGAACATGGAGTATTAGAAATCAACCAAAAGATTGAAGACAAAGATATGAAGCTTTTAATAAAAGATTCCATATTACCCGAGGGAGAAGTAAAAGAAGCGATTACTCAAATCGGCATTCCAATTCGAGATCTGTTCCATTTCGGCAGCTTAACAACCCATCGTGCAGAGCAAGAATACCGTGGAGGGCTCTTAGTATTCGACCACAGTTTCTATATGGATAAAGAAGATTTTGAACTTGAATATGAAGTGTCCAAATGGGAAACCGGAAAAATGATTTTCATGAATTTGCTCCATCAGCTTCAAATTAAGCCTAAATCAACCGATACTAAAATAGGAAGACTATATCGCGCAAGATTTAGAAACAATCAATAAAGGATGAAACAAAATGAATACATTAGGTGAAGTGAAGGCATTCATTGAACTACAAATGTTACAGGGAATGTCTCGCTCTAAAACAGATTCTCATAGTACCAAAACGGGGTTAGACTTTTCAAAGATTTTAGAGCAAACCCTTTTAAACACCGCAGCATCAAGCTCCTTGGGAAAAACAAAAGGATTGAATACTCTAGGAGCCTTTAGTCGAATGGAAACGAAGAATCTATTCAATACTAGAGCCGAATCGACTATTCCTGCAAGCAGTCCTGTTATCGATCACCATAAAAACACGAATTTCGATCGTATCATTCAACAAGCTTCAGAGAAATTTAAACTACCTGTTACATTAATCAAATCAGTGATTAAGCATGAATCTAATTTTAATCCTTCTGCTGTAAGTTCTGCCGGGGCAACCGGTCTTATGCAGCTTATGCCTGCAACAGCAAAGGGATTAGGAGTCCAAAATGTATTGGATCCATTAGATAATATAATGGGCGGAAGTAAATACTTACGACAAATGCTCGATAAATATGATGGAAATCTATCTTTAGCACTTGCAGCCTATAATGCGGGTCCTGGGAATGTGGACAAATATGGAGGAATTCCCCCATTCAAAGAAACACAAAATTATGTCAGAAAAATAACGGAATCCTTAAATAGTTAAGAGAAAAAGCCCATCCAAATCTATTTTAGCTGATTAATCAGGCAAAAATAGGTTTGTTTTTTTGTGAATGATGTTACACAGTACGATTTATTTGAGTTCTGATTAGGTCATTGCTAAAATGAGTATACAATTTTAGATAAAGGAGCGAATCATATGGTTGAGATGAAGATGACACCGTATGATGCTATTGGGGAAAAAAAGCTGTATAGGCTTGTAGATCAATTTTATTTACGTGTCAGCAAACATCCCGAACTAATCCCCATTTTTCCTGATGACTTAACAGAAGTTGCCAGAAAACAAAAGCAATTTTTAACCCAATTTTTAGGTGGTCCCAAGCTTTATACAGAAGAACATGGTCATCCCATGTTACGAGCACGCCATCTACCTCATGAAATCACACCTAATCGTGCAAAAGCTTGGTTAGCGTGTATGAGTGAAGCAATGGATGAAGTAGGCATTGAACCCGGTTTACGGGAGTATTTCTATTCCCGTCTAGCCTTAACAGCTAAAAATATGGTGAATACTGATTCACCTGATGCTATGCAAGGTGAAGTGCTTTGAGAACACAACATATTCAATATTTTTTAAATAAAAGACCAATGGAAATTTATTTCTTTGTTGATCCCTTTTGCTCGGAATGCTGGTCTCTTTCTCCAATCTTAAAGAAATTACAAATAGAATATGGTGATTATTTTTCACTTAAATACGTTTTAGCGGGAAAACTTTCTTCTTTAAATCAAATAAAAGATCGGACTTTTTCTTGTCAGAAGAGATGGCAACGGGAACAAGGAAGATTCAAAAAAATAATGAAGAATTATTCCCTTGAACAAACACCCCATCTAGCTGCTATTAGTATCAAAGCTGCTGAATTACAAGGAAAAAAGGCGGGAATTCGTTTTATTCAAAAACTCCAAGAATTATTATTTATTGAGGACAAAGATATTTCCGATATTAACGTGATTCAGCAATGTGCAAAATCAATTGGCCTTGACCTAGACGAGTTTATTCACGATGTATATTCTGAGACTGCAGCTAGAGCCTTTCAATGTGATTTGAAAATTTCGTCCGAAATGGAAGTAGATGAAATGCCTTCCATGGTATTTTTTAATGAAAACATTGAAGATGAAGGCATTAAAATCACTGGTTTGTATTCTTATGATATTTATGTGCAAATTTTAACGGAAATGCTGCAAGGATGCCCAAAACCAGCGGATAAGCCTCCATTAGAAGTTTTCCTTTCTCTTAACCCGGTAAATGCTACACAAGATTTAGCATTGATTTTTGATTTACCAGCTCATAAAGTGGAAAGACAAATGAAAAAGTTACAGGTCCAGCAAAAGGTACAAAAAATCGGCTCTCTACATGGATCTTATTGGAAATATAAATGCAATAATCTATAGTGTAAAAAGCATCACCCTCTTATACAAGGTGATGCTTTTTACATTACATATGATTTCATGAAACCGAGATCTAGGACATAATATAAATAAAGAGGTTAAAAATGGTTTTTTAACTGGAAAACGAAATGAAAAATTTAAAGAAAAGGAGGCAATCCAATGCGTACAATTAGTCTCTTCCTTATTATTGGTTTCATTATCGTCTGTTTTTTCCTGCATATTCTAGCATTGCTTCAATTAGTTCCCATTTATATTACTTCTCCACTCCTCTTTATTGGACTAATTGGACTAGTCTCACGGATGAATGGGCGTAACAAATTCCGTGGATTTCATTGAAGATCCCATCCATCCTGGGATTTTATTCAGAAAACAAGGCTTCCATTTCATTTAATTTTTCTTCAAAAATTTGACAGGCGGCTTCAATTGGCTGTGCTGAGGTCATGTCAACTCCTGCTTTTTTCAATACTTCTATTGGATAATCAGAGCTTCCTGCTTTCAAAAATTCTAGATAACGCTGGACAGCCGGTTCACCCTCTTCTAAAACTTGCTTGGACAAGGCTGCGGCTGCACTGAATCCTGTTGCATATTGATACACATAATAGTTGTAATAAAAATGCGGAATTCTCGACCATTCTAAGCCAATTTCTTCATCAATATGAATATCTTCTTCCCCAAAGTACTTCTTATTTAACTCATAATATTCTTTTGTTAAAAGCTCGGCCGTTAAAGCTTCGCCATTTTGATCCTTTTGATGGATAAGATGCTCAAACTCAGCAAACATCGTTTGGCGAAACACCGTCCCACGAAAACCTTCAAGATAATGATTGAGTAAATATAATTGTTCCTGCTTATCCTTTGTATGATTGATCAGGTACTCATTGAGAATCGATTCATTGGTTGTTGAAGCGACTTCTGCCACAAAAATGGAGTAATTCCCATATGGATAAGGTTGATTTTTTCGAGTGTAATAGCTGTGAACACTATGACCAAATTCATGAGCAAGTGTAAATAGATTATTCACATTATCTTGCCAATTCAAGAGAATATATGGGTTTGTTCCATAAGCCCCTGATGAATAGGCCCCACTCCGTTTTCCCTTATTTTCAATTACATCTACCCAACGATTTTCAAATCCTTCTTTCAATATACCTGTATATTCCTGGCCTAATGGAGCGAGGGCTTTCATCACGATTTCTTTCGCTTCCTCGTATTTCACCTCCATTTTTACTTCCTTCACAAGAGGTGTATATAAATCATACATATGGAGCTGATCCACACCCATGATTTTTTTCCGAAGCTTCACATAACGATGGAGTAAATGTAAATTCTTATTAATGGTATCAACAAGATTATCGTAAACCGTTTCCGGAATATTGTTGGCGGCTAATGCAGCCTGGCGGGCGGATTGGTATTGACGAATCTTCGCAAAAAAATTATCCTTCTTTACTGTTCCATTTAATGTACTGGCAAACGTATTTTTGAACTGACCATAGGTTTCATATACTTTCTTAAACGCAGTTTCCCGAACGGTGCGATTCTGACTTTCTAGGAATCGGATATAATTCCCATGAGAAATTTGGACATCGTCTCCATTCTCATCCTTTATAACTGGAAATTCTAAATCCGCATTATTAAGCATGCCAAATGTCGTGCTTGCAGAGCCTAATGCTTCTGAAGCTTGTGCTAACATTGCCTCTTGTTCCGCTGATAAAACATGTCCACGTTGCAGATTAATTTCTTCCAATGCATGGCGATACACTTGGAGATCGACATTTTCTTCAACAAATTGGGCAATTTTACTTTCATCGATCGCCAAAATTTCGGGGACCACATAAGAAAATTCACTTGCCACTAGCGAATATAAACTTTCAGCACGTGAATTCAGCCCTTGAAAATGAGAATTCCCAGTATCCTGGTCATATCGCATATGAGCATACGTAAACAATTTACCTAAACGTTCAAATACCTCTGACTGGAATTGCAAAACACGGTTAAGCTGCTCTGCACTTTCTCCAATCGTTCCCTTGTACTGCCCTGCTTCCTTGACAAGCCCCTTAATGGCTTGATATTCCTTTTCCCATTCTTCATCTGAAGCAAAAATATCCTCTAATCGCCAAGTCATTTCTTCTGGTATTTCTGATCGTGGCGGGAGCGATTTAATAGCTGTTTCTTTCGTCATAACCATCCTCCTATTTCAATCCTAAAATTCTTCGACAGGTGAAAAATCCTGCAATATTAATTATTCTACCTATTTCATGGAAATCCCTGCAACCATATTGAAAAATATTCTATTGACTCGGATTAAAGAGATTGTGTACCGTTATTTTGCGAAATAACGCATTTTCCTTTGCATGCATGTCCTCTATATTTTTTGGTATCTTAACGATTTTTTCCATCACAAATAAGTCTTCTCCTATTTTTGAGAAATATTCCAATATCGTAAGCATGAAGAAGTATTCCGTCATGGCCCTCTCCCAAGTGTGTTGCGGATCAAAGTCTAATGGAAATTCTCGAATAGTAATGCTTCCTTTATTTAATCGAGTGGATAATTTTTGCTTCACCCACTTTAATGATATCTTTTGTCCAACCGCTAAACCTCTTAAACAATCATAATAAATATAAAATTGCCAAACCATGGGAGGTTCATAAAATAAATGAGCATGTGGTAAAGGAATCCCACAGATTTCAGGCAAAAGAAAGGGATTATTCCCAGTTGCGTAAACCTCTTTTAAAAAAAGGTCTGACACAAGATTTCCATAATACACTTTATTTTGAAGCCAGTTTCTCTTTTCATTCAGCCAATTTAGCGTATCATGCTTTGGATCAATTGGGAAATGGTTAGAATTGTTAGTACGAAAAAGTGGGAATTCATGAAATAAAGCGACAACCTTCGTGGATGTTATGGCAGTTATTTGGGAAAGCTGTTGAAAGTTCTTTTTCTCAGGAAGGTAACTTAGAAGAGTAAGACCAGAATGGGCGTTGTGTCTACTTAAAGACCAATGGAAATCAGATAACTCATACGATGTGTTTTTTCTTTTTTTATAAGGAGGACCCCCTATAATCCATATTGGAAGAATACCCATTTTTCGATACCCATCTGTTCTTTCTTTTAACCGGTTTCGAGATAAAGGGGAACATTGATACTCGATGGCATAAGCTTGATTTTCTTTTTTTACAAACAGATCTGGTCTTTGCTGGATTTCTGAAAGGTAGTATTCTAAATGAACGTCCAATCCCTGTCTTTTGTAGTGAGTATATAGATGTTTTTTCCCTAATAAATGCTGTGGGCTTTCAGGCTCTGCAAACAGAAAGGAACAATTTGCCTCACGCTTATGGGCAAAATGGGGAATTCGAATCTTACCAGCCTTTAGAATAAGTGGCTCTTTACATGCTGGACAATAAAAGAATGAGGAACGCTCTTGCTTCGTAAAGGTTTTCGGGGTATGGACCAATGAAACAAGTTTTCCTTCTTGGTTTAATGCCGTTAACAATTTCATCACTCCTTTCATTACCTATTCGCCATAAATCGATATAATCCTTTATCTTTTATTTCACTTTTAAACAGAAAAAAACCGATTCCCTTTGGAAATCGGCTGATTTATTTAAAGTATTGGTTGAGAGTGGAGAATACATTTTGATCAATAATACTTTTGCCATATTCAACTAGGCGATGAACCGTATAGGTACTTTCCTGCCCATATTCAAAAAGAATACTTAGTACATCTTCTATTTTATCTTCATCGAATATTTCTTCTGGGAAATGCACATGCAAGTAATAAAGATTTTCCCAAGAAAATAATCGCGTTTCTATCTGTTCATCTAAGTTTTTATTTTTTGAAAGGGATAGGAGATCTTCAAAATCTTTGAATTCCAGTACAAATTCATACTGAATTTTTGACTGCCTATAATGGTTCACCTGAAAATTTTGATCGAGTAAATCTTCGATCGTGTGATCAACTGGGATCTCATTATGCTTTTCATCGGGAATGGGTAGTTCTAATTTCTGACCATCTTTAGAAAGTTGGGCCTTTGTGACAATGACTTCAAGTCCTTTATCAAGAGCCTGGATTTGAATCCAAAGTGGTCCTTCATTAAGAAATTCATCTTCGTAGTGAATTTCTTCCATCATTTCCCAGAATAACTCTTCACTTCGCTCCCGATTATACCAAATTTCTTCACGGTCAAAGCCACGTTCTTCGATATCCATATAAGATATATATAGCTTGACTGTATTCTCATTAATGCGTTCAATCTCCAAAATCAACACTCCCTTCTATGATTGTTGGTGAAGGGATCACGATCCCGTACCGGAGATTCTTATCATGCATCCTTAGAAAGAATGAGTTATATTATTCTCCTTGTACTCCTATTTTATGATAAACAGTGGATAAATGGAAACAAAAGCTATCCTAAAGTTCAAAATCCTCTAATGCCTATCTTTTCTCCATGTTTTGCTTATTTTATCTAACATATCAAATAAAATCAAGCTAATTTTCTAAATTCTCTTGGGCAAATATCCTAGTTTGATTGTACACCCTTCCCTCGTTTAACGACTTTCATAAGAAAGAGGCTATACCGAAAGCCGTTTAACGACATTTTGGATATAGCCTCTAATCAATATAGCCTATATTATAAAGATTAATTTACCATTTTTTGCGCTTCACGAAGTTGATACGTGCGAACTTTTCGCGGTAGAAAACGTCTAATTTCGTCTTCATTATATCCAACCTGTAGTCGCTTTTCATCTAAGATGATCGGCCGTCTTAAAAGGCCAGGGTTTTTTTGAATTAATTCAAATAATTGTTGAAGAGGTAAGGATTCTAAATCAACATTCAATTTTTGAAAAATTTTAGACCTTGTTGAAATGATCTCGTCTGTCCCATCTTCGGTCATCCGCAAAATTCCCTTTATTTCATCTAAGGTAAGAGGATCTGAAAATATGTTCCTCTCCTTATAAGAAATATTATGTTGTTCAAGCCAATTTCTTGCTTTTCTGCATGATGTGCAGCTAGGTGAAGTGTACAACGTTACCATAAAAGAACCACACTCCTATTTTAGAATTAAATTCCTGTTTTATTTATTTGAATGAATATTGCTACATAATGGAAACATGTTATATGTAAATAGAGAAAATCCCTTTGTTCTATTTACCTATAAAATAAGCTTACATATGTATTATACACTAAATGCAGCAGATTGAATAGGTTCTTTTGAGGATTTTCTTATCTGTTACACAAAAAATTCACTGCTGTTATAATATTTCCATTTACTTATCCATTACCCTTCTAGATGATAAATAAACAAGAATTTCCTTTTTTTACTATCCCCTAAACCCAATCATTCATACGACAATATTATAAATTGTTAATCCAGTATGATCGCATATAAGCCCGTACACCACTTCATTCTTTTCCATTCATATAATCTACATTTTCGGTATACGTATTACCTGCATTCCATAATAGGAATTCATTAATTCCCTCATCATAGAGCGCCTTTATTTGATCCTCTACCTGTTTTTTACCATAGACTTGATAATTTCCTGGCCCCAGATAGGAAGCGGTAAAATCCTGCAACCAAGGACGGGAAATAGGTGGATTATCCAATTCCCCTAGTTTTGCTTTTTCCACTTTCGCATATTCCTTAACAAGCTTATAAGGTTCTAAATCTGGCTTCGCTATTCCAAAATAAGAGGTCCAATGACTTGGATAAATCATAGATGAAATGACATCTACATTTTCAGATATCTTTTGAAAGTTTTGGCCGATCCCTGGTGCTTCTGGAAGCGTAGCTGTATAACCAAAAATATCGACAGATACCTTTACATTATATGGTTGCAATCTTTCTTTTGCATAGGCAACAAAATCGGTCACGGCATGAACCCGTTTTTGCACATTATCCTCATCTTTCCCACTATAATCCCCCATATCATATGTTAATGATTCGTCCCTATTCTCAAAACCTTCGGGAAAGCGAACATAATCAAATTGAATTTCTTGAAAACCTAATTTAGCTGCTTCAATCGCAATGTCGATATTGTAATCCCAAACTTCTTTTAAAAATGGATTAACAAATGATTCCCCTCTTCCATTTTCCCACACCTTTTTCCCATCCTTAAAGGATAATTCCGGTTTGGCCTTCGCAAGTGTGGAGTCCTTAAAGACAACAATTCTAGCAATCGGGTAAATTTGCTTCTCCTCTAATGTATCCATCATTTTATCTGGATCTTTAATATACTCCTTGGAAATGTCGGCATAAGGAGAATCCTTTGGCATTTTATATGTAATATCTCCCCGATCCTCTTTGATATCAATGACCATCGCATTTAAGTCAGTCGAATCAACCATATCAACCAATTTAGCAAAATTGCCTCCTCCCGCCGAAAGACCCGTTACATAAATGCCCCTTACAGCGTCAGGATATTCAAATACTCTCCCGGAATCATAGACAAAACGCGGCATAACCTCTGGTAAAACTTTGCCTGACACTGTTAACTGCCGTAACTTTAGCGGTTTCGCATCAAGCTGTGTTTCTGCTGCGGCTCCTACCGAGGTAAAACAAAATAAAGCAGCGGTTATGCCCGCTGTAGCAAATCTTTTTTTCCAGCCCAATAAGAATCTCTCCCTTTTAAAATTTTGTCTATTTTTATAAAATCTTGTCTCGCTCTGTCTTTTTTTATTTTAACAAGATTTCCCGTTTATGGATATGGTATTTGCAAATTCAGCGTTTACATTTCAAATTTGGTGCTTTGGACCTTGCTTGATTGTACTCTTAACAGCAAGTATAATAGGTAATGATTATTTTACCTATTCCTTTATTGACTGGAATTGAAACATATTTTTTGAAGTTTTTTGTCAAACCATTCTGCCCTGTTTCTTATTATTAAGGAGGATTTCTACATATGAAGACAATTTTTTCAGGCATTCAACCAAGCGGCGTCATTACTCTTGGTAATTATATTGGTGCTATTAGACAGTTTATTGAGCTGCAAAATGATTATGATTGCTACTTTTGCGTTGTGGATCAACATGCCATTACCGTTCCTCAAGATCGGTTGAAATTAAGAAAAAACATTAGAACATTGGCTGCCTTATACATTGCGGCAGGCTTAGATCCTCAAAAGGCCACTTTATTTATTCAATCGGAAGTACCTGCACATTCTCAAGCAGCTTGGATGTTACAATGTATTTCCTATATTGGTGAATTAGAAAGAATGACACAATTTAAAGATAAATCAGCAGGAAAAGAGGCCGTGTCAGCCGGATTATTAACATATCCTCCATTAATGGCTGCAGATATTTTATTATATGGGACGGATTTGGTTCCTGTTGGGGAAGATCAAAAGCAACATTTAGAGTTAACGCGGAATTTGGCTGAACGGTTTAATAATCGGTATAACGAAATTTTCACCATTCCCGAGGTACGCATCCCTAAAGTAGGGGCAAGAATTATGTCACTGCAAGACCCGCTAAAGAAAATGAGTAAATCTGATGCGAATCAAAAAGCGTTCATTACGATGCTGGATGAACCTAAGCAAATTGAGAAGAAAATAAAAAGTGCGGTAACCGATTCAGATGGGATTGTTCAATTTGATCAAAAGAACAAACCCGGCATTTCTAATTTGCTTTCGATTTATTCTATATTAGGCAATAAGACTGTACAAGAACTGGAAGAATATTATGCTGGAAAAGGTTACGGAGAATTTAAAACAGATTTAGCCGAAGTCGTTCTAAACTATATCATTCCTATCCAAGAGCGCTTCCGTCAATTAGTGGAATCACAGGAACTTGATGATATTTTAGATAAAGGTGCAGAAAAAGCTGCATTAAAGGCAAATAAAATGGTGAAAAAAATGGAAAAGGCAATGGGGTTAGGAAGAAAAAGAAGATAATTGTAAAAATAGTTAAGGCGCTGTTCCGGTAAAATGTAGCTATTGGAAGGCTACTAAGACTTCTAATAGCTATGATTCGTCAGGACAGTCCGCCTTCCTCTTTTTTTGGCTAGCTATAGGTGGCTTACTTGCCGCCCTAAGCAGCCACCTTTCGCTTTTCATTTTACTTTAGAATCACATTCCATCTCCCAAAGTTTTTCAAAAAATGGCTGTCCTTTAATCATATTTTCACATAACATACGGTGTTTTTCAGACCATCCATTTTTTGTTTCTTCATAAAGACATTCCCATACCTCTTCAAAATGCATTGTTTGAATCTCGTGATAACGATGTGGAGCCCACTCGGTGTACCAGTACCTAATTTCAGAGGTGTTTTTTGAGGCGTAAAGCTGATCGAGAGCCATAAACATCAGATGCTTTAATTGGCGCTCTTTTCTTGTCAGCCCATACATTAGCTTCGGGTCCGGAGCTAATATATGATGTTCTTTTGTTTCATTATATTCTTTCCATTTGTAATTCGCTCTTTTTGCTTGCTCCGTCATTTCATAAACAAGTTGTTCCTGGCGTGGGATCAGTCTACTTTTTCTAAGTGGGATATTATAGCCAAGTGTATCCACAGCAAGGATCCCTCTGCCATCCGTTACGACGAAACAGTTTTCTAACTGCACTCGCTCATGATTTTTTCTCAAATATGCTTTTTTGTACGTATCATTCATTAACTGTTGTGGAAGTTCTGCCATATTATTTTCGATGTAGTGAAAAAGAGAGGCTTCAATCAACAACAGGGGTACTTGATCTAAAAGCTCAATCACATCTTCCCCTCTCCTCCATTCATGAAAATGGCAAACATTATAACCGTTCTCTTCCCCCTCAAACCAATTTACCCATACATCATGAAGATATAGCATCTTAATCCCTCACTTCATTACTATTTGTCAATCAGTATAGGCAGCCTAGAGTAAATTTATTCCTTTCAATCTGAATCATTCGTTTTTCTGTCCGGGCAGAATAATGTAAAAGTAACTAAAAAAATGCCTAGAGGGAGGAAATAACTTTCAGGACGCTTTATGACAAAGCCTATATATTCAAACAAACTCATTCCCATCGTCATTAAATTTAAATAACCGATTAAACTGATACCTCCCAGCACAGCTAGACCGAATCCAATCAAAAATAAAGCCCCTCGAAACATCATTAATTGGCACTTCCCGTACGTTTTTATAGAGATTTCGCTTGTACCGTTTTGTATAATATATGTTAAGAATGAGCGGACATGCCTTTTAATGAAGAAATTGATTTTTCTCTAATACTTTTTCTGAAGGGAGAGAAAAAGTCTCCAATATAGTGATCTTATTTTCTTTTATATATCCCTTTGCTATCTCATATCCTACTGCATATCCCATCATATGGGGAATTCCCTTTCTTCCACCGAATAATAATTGATCATGGAGAGGATGATTCCTTTTTATGTGAAAATGTGGTTTATAGGCTGTTTCCGTCCGACGTTTTAGAAAGTCCTTGTTATGCAAATCTGTCCAAAAGGCAGTATACTTCTTCCCACAGCAGTTCAGAACAGCTACTTCCGCAAGTCCTTCAAATAAGATGGAATCTAATAAAGTGTAATCATCTTTCTCTTTTTTGTATTTGCCCATTCTTGTAGCATGATGATATTCATGCACAAAAAGAGCTTCTAATTCTTTTTCTTCGAGACCATCTGATAGAAAAAGGAAAAGACTGTCACTAAAAGATAAACCTGCTCGCCCACGAAGTTGTTGTCGGAAAAATCGATTATTTTGGTTTACAGGAAAGAGATAGATCTTTACAGCAGGACCACGCCATTTTTTTCGGTAGGATTGATAAATGGATGCCACTCGTTCCCAAACTTTTTCTTTTTTTAAGGTTTCAAACACTTTAAAACTTTGTTTAGATGGCTCATACATTCCAAATTGAACTAAATATTGATAAAAATCATGTTCATCTTTTATTTCAGGCCTTGCCATTTTCCCCATGATCCATGGCTGTTCAAAATGCTCTTCCATCCAATTGTCGGTCTTCACTACCCCATCATACATTCCTCCCTTGCAGTTATTTTATTAACTAGGAGGAAGAAGGTGAATAAAAAACACGACCCGTGGACGGGCCGTGTTTTTATTCATATTTTTTAAAGGCCAGGGTTGCATTATGTCCCCCAAAGCCAAGGGAATTACTAATAGCTGCTGTGATATTAGCGGGACGAGCTTCATTTGGTACGTAATCTAAATCACATTCCGGATCAGGTGTTTCATAATTGATCGTTGGAGGGAGAATTCCCTCTTTCATCGCCAGTATGGTAAATATAGCTTCCACCCCACCAGCTGCTCCTAAAAGATGGCCTGTCATTGATTTAGTGGAACTAATTGCTAATTGATGGGCATGTTCACCGAATATGGTCTTTACGGCCATGGTTTCATATTTATCATTATACCCTGTACTTGTGCCATGGGCATTAATGTATTGTATATCTTCTGGCTTTAAGCCACCATCTTCAATCGCAATTTTCATGCTTCTGGCACCACCTTCACCACCAGGTGCAGGGGCAGTAATATGATAGGCATCACCTGTTGAGCCATACCCAACAATTTCAGCATAAATAGTAGCCCCACGATTGAGGGCCTGTTCCAATTCTTCCATGACAATAATGCCCGCACCCTCCCCAATCACAAAACCATCCCGGTTTAAATCAAAGGGTCTACTTGCTGTATGAGGATCAGGATTTGTTGTTAAGGCTGTATTCGCACAAAAGCCAGCATAAGACATTTGGGTAATAGGAGCTTCTGCACCACCAGCAATCATGGCATCAGCATCCCCTCGTTGAATGGCTTTAAAAGCATCCCCAATAGAATTAGTTCCAGTTGCGCAAGCAGTGACGGTACAAGAATTGACTCCTTTTGCTCCTAGATAAATGGAAACTTGTCCAGTAGCCATATCTGGAATCATCATTGGGACGAAAAAGGGACTAACACGCCTGTAACCTCTTTTTTGGAAGATCTCGAACTGCTTTTCCAATGTTTCCAATCCACCAATCCCGGAACCAATCCAAACGCCTACCCTATCAGCATTGGTTTCATCGATGTTTAGTTTAGCGTCTTCTACCGCCATAAAAGCAGCGGCTAGTGCATAATGAGTAAAACGATCCATCTTGCGTGCTTCTTTTCTTTCGATATATTTTTCTATATCAAAATCTTTTACTTCTGCTGCAACCTTTGCAGAAAATTGCTCTGGATCCAGTCTTGTTAAAGGACCAATCCCCGATTTACCAGCAATAATATTTTGCCATGCTGTTATAGCATCATTTCCTACGGGAGAGACAACACCTATTCCCGTTACTACCACTCTTCTTTGCAACTTTTCCAGCTCCTTCATATAAAAAGAAGTAATTTCTTGCTTTTCTTTCCTTCTGTATTATTTTCCCCATTTTAAGGCAATGGCACCCCATGTGAGGCCACCGCCGAAGCCTACCATTACAACGACATCATCATCTTTAATCTTACCGGCTTTTAAATCATCATACAAGGATAAGGGAATGGATGCCGAAGAGGTATTACCATATTTCTGAATCGTTTTAGACATTTTTTCATCAGGTAATTCTAAACGCTCCCGAGAGGCTTCCATAATTCTTATATTCGCTTGGTGTGGGATTAAAAAATCTACATCTTCTTTCGTAAGACCTGCTTTTTCAATCACATTCTCAGAAGCGTCTCCCATTTTTCGTACGGCGAATTTAAATACCTCCCGACCATTCATCCTTATATATTGATCTTGATACAAAAACTTGCCGCCTGACCCGTCAGCGCCTAGTTCGAAGGAAAGGATCCCTCTTCCTTCCGAAACAGTACCGATTACAACGGCTCCCGCACCATCTCCAAATAAAACGGCTGTATTACGGTCACTCCAGTCCGTTATTTTCGATAATTTCTCAGTCCCTACTACTAAAATATTTTTATAAGAACCTGTTTCAATAAACTGTTTTGCCGTTATCATACCATACATAAATCCAGCACATGCCGCACTAAGATCCATGGCTGCAGCATTTCTACATCCTAACCGGTCCTGAAGAATGCAGGAAACAGTAGGAAACGGCTGATCTGGTGTTACAGTTGCTACCATTACCAAATCAATCTCCTCAGGAAGAACTCCTGCATCATGTAAAGCTTCCTTTGCGGCTTCACAGGCCATATCGGAGGTATCTATATCATCTGCAGCGATCCTTCGCTCTTCAATCCCTGTTCGCGTGCGGATCCACTCGTCAGATGTATCCATCATTTTTTCCAAGTCTTTATTTGTCACTATCCTGTCAGGGCTATATTTCCCAATTCCTATTATTCCGGCGCTCATGCGTGACCCCACTTTCTAAAAATAGACGTAATTATTATCATATATTAGTACTTGGTACTAAGTATACCACCATACATTTTTATTGTAAATTAGGGAAAATTGCTTTAGATTCGCGAAGTCACCGAAATGATATGTACAAATTGCTTTTATATAAAACCACCTCTTTTTCAGATCTATCGATAGTGAGAGATTTTGACTGGACTCTAGCCCTATCCTTTCGACATATATCTCCATTTTCCTTCTTTTTGTAAAATATGAAACTACAAATCCCATTGTTCTAAGTGGTCAAGAAGTTGACGAATCATTCCTTTTTGTCGCTGTTCCACTTGAATCCATTCCGTCTTATTCAGTGATTTAAAATAGAAATATTCTTGTTCAGATTTCCTTTCATTCTGTATGAAGTATTCTTTCATTCCTCCCCCCATATCTCTTCTTTTCTCTTTTATCTTTTCAATATTACGACTAAATGTTTTCAGGATTCGATTACCTTGTAAAGGTTGAATAAATATAAATTGAGAATCCTCCTTATTTAAAATTTGTTTATCCAATAGGAGCAATAATTTTTCTTGTATTTCTGTAGCTTGCGCAACATAAAAGTCGTTTACCGGTACAAAGATGGATGATGCTTCCTCTTCGAAAATGGTCTCATGGTCTAAATGCACATAATCCAAATGAGCATTTCTTCCAATATAAAGCCAACGATCCTTTTGTTCCTCGGTCTCCCATTGCATATAATCCTTTGCAAAAACCATATACCCTTTTTCTAGTAATTCGGAACAAATTTTGAAACCTGTACTTTGTCTTGCACCAATAACAATGGCAGATTTCACCGCACTCAACCCCTTTTTTTCTGTTATTATAAGCTTATGCCCCATCTCACTAAAATTATTTTTTACTTAACTTGGATATCTTTATTTAATTCTTTCTATATGGTATGATTACAGTGTTCTTAAAGAAGTATATAGGATGTTTTTTTGGAGGATTTTACTATGAAATTTGTTATGACCTTTGTTTGGGCCTTCATTCTTGGCCATGTAGTAACCTATGTGATTGGATCCATGAATAGTATCCCGTATGATTTTGCGACCGCCTCCTTTTTTGGCGTTGTCATCTTTATTTTAGTATCTTTGATCGGCACTGTTTCCTCTCCACAGCCTGCTGATGAATAAGAAAAGCGCAAGACGCCCGTTTAATGGATGAACGGCTAAGTTCGCGCCGTCCTGACGCAACGCCGTTCTGACCTGCATCCTGCAGGCCTCCGACATGCAAATAACCCTGAACCTAGGAAGGGCGATCTTTCCCTCATAGGTTCAGGGTTATTTGACCTCGAGGGGCTAGGCGCTGGAGCTAGACCTAGCACTGGTCAATTTTCTTTCTTATCTCTCAGTAAAAAACTCGCCTTAAGGGGCGAGGTTTTTACTGTTCATTGCTTGTAGTAATATGGATTTGCTTGTTTTCAATATCAACGACTAGGGCGGAATAGGGATGAACATGTCCGGCAATAATTTCCTTCGCAAGCTTTGTTTCAATCTGACTTTGTAAATACCTTTTTAAAGGACGTGCTCCGTAAATCGGATCATAAGCAGCCCGCGCAATAAATCGTTTCGCTTCATCAGTCATTTTTAATTGTATATTTTGTTCATTCAATCGAGCTTGTAATTCATTTGTTAGTTTCTCCACGATCCCAACAATATCATGTAACGAAAGTGGTTTAAAAAGAATAATATCATCAATCCTATTTAGGAATTCGGGCCGAAACGAAGCCCGTAATTGCCCCAATACGAGCTCTTTTGTTTTTTCATCGATCTCCTCTTGGGTCTCCTCACGTTCCAGCAAATGGTTTGAACCAATATTGGAGGTCATAATAATAACGGTATTTTTAAAATCAATTCTTCTGCCTTGTGAATCGGTAATTCTCCCATCGTCCAATACTTGTAATAAAATATTAAATACTTCGGGATGGGCTTTTTCAATCTCATCTAATAAAATAACTGAATAAGGCTTTCTGCGCACGGCTTCTGTTAATTGTCCGCCTTCTTCATAGCCAACATAACCAGGCGGTGCTCCAATCAAGCGAGATACAGCATGCTTTTCCATGTATTCCGACATATCGATGCGGATCATATGCTCCTCACTATCAAATAAGGTTTCCGCAAGTGCCTTCGCTAATTCTGTTTTCCCTACTCCTGTAGGTCCAAGAAAAATAAATGAACCGATTGGCCGATTCGGGTCCTTGATTCCCGCTCTTGCCCGCAGCACAGCATTACTAACAAGTTCAACCGCCTCATCCTGGCCGATCACACGCTTATGCAAAATTGTCTCCAATTTTAATAACTTTTCTCTTTCCCCTTCGACCAATTTCATGACTGGAATGCCGGTCCAACGTGATACAATTTCGGCAATTTCGTCTTCGGTTACCTCTTCTTTGACAAGCCGATTTTCATCCTCTTGATGGGCAACCACTTTTTCCTCCATCCTTTGCAACTCTTTCTCTATAGCTGGAATTTTCCCATGACGTAATTCAGCCGCCCGGTTTAAATCATATTGGTTTTCGGCATCTTCTAATTCCCTGCGTAATTTTTCCAATTCCTCGCGTTTTCCTTGAAGCTGCAAAATTTCATCCTTCTCTGATTGCCATTTTGCTTTCATTTCATTCGCTTTTTCCTTTGAATCAGCCAATTCTTTCTGCAGGATTTCTAATCGTTCCCTGCTTGCTTCATCCTCTTCTTTCTGAAGGGCCGCCTCTTCAATCTCCAATTGCATGACTCTTCTTGTTACCTCATCAAGCTCCGTTGGCATGGAATCAATCTCTACGCGAATATTAGCACACGCCTCATCGACAAGATCAATCGCCTTATCAGGTAAAAAACGATCTGTGATATAACGATCAGAAAGAGTGGTTGCTGCCACTAAAGCCCGATCATGTATATTGACCCCATGATGAATTTCAAACCGTTCTTTCAGTCCTCGTAAAATCGAAATCGTGTCTTCTACTGTCGGCTCAGATACAACCACCTTTTGAAAACGCCTTTCAAGCGCAGCATCCTTTTCAATATAAAGGCGATATTCATCTAAAGTCGTCGCCCCAATGCAATGCAATTCTCCCCGGGCAAGCATCGGTTTCAACATATTGCCAGCATCCATTGCTCCTTCTGTTTTTCCGGCTCCGACAATGGTATGGATTTCATCGATGAATAAAAGGATTTTTCCTTCGCTTTTCTTAATTTCTTGCAAAACAGCTTTTAAGCGCTCTTCAAATTCGCCGCGAAATTTGGCCCCCGCGATTAAGGAACCCATATCAAGCGCATAAATCGTTTTATCCTTTAAACCCTCCGGAACATCCTTTCTCACAATCCGTTGGGCCAGACCTTCAATAATTGCCGTTTTCCCAACACCCGGTTCCCCAATTAAGACAGGGTTATTTTTTGTTTTTCGCGATAAGATCCGCACGACATTTCGTATTTCTTGATCGCGGCCAATGACAGGATCAAGCTTTCCTGCTTTCACTTCAGCAACAAGATCTCGGCCATATTTTTTTAATGCTTCATACGTTGCTTCAGGATTTTGTGATGTCACATGCTGTCCTCCTCTAATCTTTTCTATTTCACTCTTAAGCTTCTCCTCTGTTACACCTTTTTGCCGTAAAAAACGAGTAATCTCTTGATTCGGTTGCTTCATTAAGGCGAGTCCCACATGCTCTACGGATAAAAAGTCATCCTTCATCTTTTCCTTTACTTGTTCGGCAGAGCGTAGTAAGTTCTGAAGATCTGAGCTAAGATACTGTCCCCCTTTTACACCTTCCCCTGTTACTTGGGGTTTTAATGCAATGAGTCGATCAATCTCTTGACCGATTTCACTTCTCCCCACCCCTAAATGTTCATATAGATGAGCGAGAAGACTATCGTTTTTTTCCAGTAAAGACTGCCAAAGATGGCTAATATCAATTTCCGGATGATTCTCTTTACTTGCTTTTTGCTGCGCCTCCATAAATGCTTCCTGCATCGTCATCGTCATCTTGCTTAAATCCAATCGATTCACATCCTTCTTTTTAGGATAAAAAAGAGCGGAAGGCTTCCGATGAGGAGCGTTCCGCCATTCCAAAAACACTTTTGTACAGAAAAGAGAAAGTCACTGATTGGAAGAATCCCATTCTTCCCTTTTCCTACACCTTCTTTTGTGCAATTTTAGGATATTCCTAAAGCAATCTTCGCATAGCGGGACATTTTATCCTTTGACCATGGAGGACTCCAAACGATATCCACATCCACTTCTTTCACCTCTGGTATATCAGCAAGAGCCGCATTGACTTGATCGACAATTATAGGAGCAAGCGGGCAACCCATAGATGTTAACGTCATCGTAACCTTAGTCGTTCCATTTTCATCCATCTCTACATCGTAAACCAGTCCAAGGTTCACTATATCAATCCCCAATTCAGGGTCAATCACTTGTTCCAATGCGCCATATATATTTTCCTTTAAAGCTTCATCCATGCTTATATTCCTCCTTGAATGTATTATTTCTTACTTCTATCATACCAAAATCACCGAAAAATCAAACCGAAAAGAATGTTAGAGCATATTTTTATCCCGAGCTGCTTGCACTAAGTTGTTTTTAAAAGAATTGGATCTTGTTGCTTAAGCAAATGACCGTCAAACCAAGCCACGGTTCTAAGCAACGCTTCCCTACTCACCTTATGTCCCGCTTTGGTATCCACAATAAATTTCAAATGTGAGGGTTGCTGGGCATATTCCTTCTTTAGTTTTTCATAAAACTCATATGTTGGCTGGATCATGCTCGTTCCCCTTTACAAAATTGACTTTCAAACTATCTCCATCTTATCACTACAAATAAATAAGTGCCAAATAGTGCGCGGGTTTATTGTTTTTTTTTCAGAATGAGATTGTACTTTTGTCATAAAGCCGGTAAACTTAAAGCAATTAACTTTTTAACCGTTTTCGTCTTTATTAAACTATCTATAGGAGTGATTGGGATGACGTTAAAATTATTTGCTGATAGTGCATCTGATTTACCCTTATCATATTTTCAGGAACACGATATCCAATTAATCCCTCTTCAAGTCCACTTAAATAACGAAAGTTTTTTGGATTTGGAAACCATAGAACCTAAAAAAATTTATCAAGAAATTAGAGCAGGAAAAATGCCAAAAACCTCTCAAGCCTCTCCGCAATTATTTGAAGAGCTATTCACTAATTTGGCAAAAGAAGGTCATTCTGGTTTATATATTGCCTTTTCCTCTCAACTCTCAGGAACTTATCAGACGGCTGCCATGATTCGCGATCAAGTAAAAGAGGAATATCCAGAACTAGACTTAACCATCATTGACTCAAAATGTGCCTCCATCGGTTATGGACTATGTGTGCAAGCGACCGTAGCCAATTTAAAGGCTGGCTTGTCAAAAGAACAAATTATTGCTGATGCTGAATTCCGTACTCAGCATATGGAACATTTATTCACGGTTGAAGAACTGGATTTTTTGGCTAGAGGTGGTCGACTATCGAAAGCTTCTGCTTTTTTAGGTGGACTACTCAATATTAAACCCCTTCTTCATGTGGAGGACGGAAAGCTCGTTCCAATTGAAAAAATTCGCGGGAAAAAGAAATTATTAAAAAGAATATTAGATGTCATGGAAGAAAGAGGAGTCGATCTTCAAAATCAGACAATCGGAATTAGTCATGGAGATGATGAAGAACTGGCACTGGAAATGAAAAAGATGATTGAAGACCGTTTCGGAACAAAGAAATTCTATATCAATATTATTGGATCAGTGATTGCTTCCCATGCTGGTCCTGGCACATTAGCCGTCTTTTTCTTAAACAAAAAACAAGCATAGGGACCCTCCTTATGTGGGAATACTAAAAGTCATTTCCCACGAAAGGAGATGGATCAAATGCGTTACAACACTTCAGATAATGATAAAAAAGCAAGAGATAACCAAGCAGCACAAGAAGAAAAAAATGAATTGCGCGAGAAAAATCGCAAAGCAGGAAAACATCAATATTCAAAGAAAACCGATCATTTATAAACCTTGAGGAGCCACTTAGCTCCTCATTTTTTTTGTTATTAAGAAGATCTTCATATGGAAGTTGTTCCTCCACCGATAATCAACTATAATAGAGGAAATACAGTTTCGGAGGGGAGAAAATGGCAAAGGAAAATTCATTCGATATTGTTTCAAAAGTGGATCTTTCAGAAGTGACGAATGCGATCAATATTGCGATGAAAGAAATTCAAACGAGATACGATTTTAAAGGTAGTAAAAGTGAAATTTCCTTACAAGATGATGAGCTTGTCCTCGTTTCTGATGATGAGTTTAAAATGAAGCAATTAAAAGATGTATTGCTTGGGAAGCTGATTAAAAGAGGAGTGGCGATTAAAAACTTAGAATACGGAAAAATGGAGAATGCCTTTGGGGGCACGGTTCGGCAACGGGCCAAAATCGTGCAAGGTATTGATAAAGAAAATGCAAAAAAAATTAATACTCTTATTAAAAAAAGTGGATTAAAGGTCAAAAGTCAAAACCAAGATGAACAAATTAGAGTAACGGGAAAAAACCGTGACGATCTTCAACAATTGATCAGTCTTATAAAAGAAGCAGATCTTCCAATTGACGTACAATTTGTCAATTACCGATAATCTCCTTCCCTTTTATGATACATAAGAAAATCAGGCATAAAAACAACGAACAGAGAAAAATATTCTGCTCGTTGTTTTATTTATAAGGTAAGTAAGAATTAAGCTAATGCTGGATCTAGCTCCGATGAAAAAACCCCACTCAATGAAGTTATTCCATCCGTTTCTTTTTTCCTCTTCGCCAAGTAATATACATGAATATCCCAAACAGAGCAAATACAAAAAAGATTGAAAGTATAAAGAAAATATTATACCCGCTTTTTTCCATCATTTTATATATCTCTGCCTGATCGCGATCGATCACAAGCTGATATTCTCCACCATCACTTCTTACTAAATCGCTATTTAATAAACCTCTTAACTCTTTTTCATCCGCTAATTGATCCTTTGTCAATCGGACTGCTTGATCTTTCAATGAATTATTAATCGCTACAACAACAGTATCTGACTTGTATTGTCGCTTATATACAACCATTCCATCTTTTTCGTATAACACATCAAGCGTTCCCTTTGTTAAAGCCGGTTGCTCCTTACGGATTTCTCCTAATCTTGAGATATGGTCAACCAGCTCTTTTTCCGAACGGAAATTCATTAAAGGAATGTTATCAGGTAACTCACCACCATCGACAGCGATTTCTGTTGCATAAAAGATCATCGGCACTTCCGGTTGAGTATATAAAAAAGCTAAGGCTTGTTTCCATGCGGTGATAGGATAGGTCCCTTGTTCAAGCATATCCCTTGTAAATCTAGGTCCATACTGATGATCCAAAAAAGAAATTCTTCGACCTATCTTTTCTTCATTACTTGTCCAACTGTCGAATATGAGTTGGGGAGATTGACTTGGTTCCGCAAAGGTTTTCCGTAATAAATGATGGATGGGAACATTTAACATGCGATCAAAACCTATTTCGTCATAAGCATCCAAACGATTTTGATCGGCCTCCTTTTCAAACCCTGTAATAAAAAGATCTTTTTTTTCTTTCTTCATTTCTGAAATAAAAAATTCCCAAAAGGATGAGGATAACTCTCCAATATGGTTCATTTGTAATCCATCTACTCCAGTACTAACCCAAAATTTAGCCGCTGATAAGAGAACTTCCTCTAAGTTTGGATATTCTTCCGGAGACATAACAGGCATTTCGAGTATAAGTTTCATCTTACGCTTATGTACTTCATCCACTAGTTCTTCAAAATCCTTCATAGTTCCAAAGTGTGGTTCAAGCTCTGTATAATCCTTGACCCACTCCCCATGAAAACCCCCTTCTTCGTTAGCAAAGATCGAAGAAAGCTGGATTACCGTAAAGTTCATATCCTGAATGTAGTCAAGTTGATCGATAATCCCTTGAATATCTCCTCCTTGATAACGTAATGGATCTTGAACATCCACATTATAGTCATTATCAAGATCACCATCTGAGAAGCGATCAACCATAAGGGAATAGATGATTTCATCCTCCCAATTCTGTCCGTTCTTCTCCTCCGCATAAGCTGTTATGGTAACAAGAAGAAATAATTGACTCAATAGTGTTGTAATGATTAATTTTTTCAACATTGTTCATTACCTCCAAGAAAAAAACCGCAAATCATGCGGTTTTACGCTGCAAACCAATTCCACCCTAACGGTAGTCTTGCCCCAATATAAAAGGTGACTACAAAGGCAATAACAAGAATCGTCCAAAACACACCAGTTTTTTTACCTAGCTTCGTACGAATCAAAACCATCTCCATCATAGCAATTACGATCACACCAAAGAGAAATTTCACTCCATATAAAGCTGGATCAATACTACTAAATTTTGAAAAGAGAAGGACCCCTGTTGCGATGATTAGTAAATAAAAGACACGTAAAATCATTTGAACAATCTTCATCGCTTTTTCTTTTCCACTCTTGTGCAAAAAAACGGCCACGATAAATAAAATAATAGCGATCACCCATGTTGAAATATGAGCATCTGTGCGCTCAAACATCCGCGCTCTCCTCCTTTGACAAACAACCTTTTTATACTGACAGATTGCTTTCATAT
Organism: Lederbergia sp. NSJ-179; assembly: GCF_022867885.1. Classification (GTDB taxonomy): domain Bacteria; phylum Bacillota; class Bacilli; order Bacillales; family Bacillaceae_C; genus Lederbergia. The sequence continues at coordinate 43,987 of NZ_JALIFP010000005.1, forward strand.
TACCATATATAGGCTAAAAACCACAGAATTAACCATCTATTTCACAATATTGTACAATTTACCTATTCCTTGGACCTCGTTTTCAATCTAATCCCCGCTTGTGGTCTTTTTTTCGCCCATAAGTAAAGAATCGCCATAGCTTTTCTACTGGTCCCTGATTAAATTTTGACAACCAGATTTCCGCAAAAATGATTTGAAAAACAAAAATGCCAATTGCCAACCATGTACCTGCTGCTACCGACATTTGGCCATATAATCCCAGGCCGTATGAGTAAAAAATCAATGTACCAATCACCGATTGACTTAAATAAATCGTGATCGACATTCTTCCCGCATTTGCAAGGGGCCTACCGATTTTCGCTATATACGGATTAGACATCAAAAAAACAATAAGCGCAATATAGGCTACACTTAGCAAAGGACCACCGATCATATCTTGTACATATTGATTACTGATCGATTGACCCAATACGAGTGGCAGGATTTTTCCCGCTAAACCCAGTGAAAGAAATACAAAGAATACAATCAACCATGCCTTCTTATGGTGTTTCGCTTTTTCCAACCATTTTAACTTAGCCGCACCAGCCCCAACCATCATCAAAGGTAAGATCATAAAGATGACCAAAATGAAATTCGCTGGACCATTTGCCATATACCAATCTAGGAACCGTTGTTTGGTTATCTCCCAGAACGTACCATTTACATAAATTTCAGCAGATTGCTGCAAATTCATAATGTCCGTAAACTCCCCAAGAGTAGAAGTGTCTATTATGGAGACCATGATCATGATAAAGCTCATGAATAACTGTGGAAGTAAATATACGGCTGCACCAATGGACAGTAGAAGTGTGCCAGATAATCTGAGCAAAGGCAGCAATAATAATCCCATTAAGGCATATGTTATTAGAATATCTCCATGCCAAATCAGAAAAGCATGGACCACCCCAAACCCCAACAAAACAAGTAATCTTCTTACACTGATCTTCCAAAATGAGGAGTTTTTTAAACGAAAGCGTTCCTGCATAAGCACCATCCCATAACCGAACATCATGGCAAATATAGGATAGAAGCTCGCCTGGACCAGTATATCAATCCACATATAGGCCGTTAAGTCCTCATATTTCCACCACTCATACGGATTATAATAACTAAATGGTGAATGAAAACTAAGCATATTGACTATAAAAATTCCCAGTAAAGAAAATCCTCTTAAACTATCAAGCGATTGAATTCGATCTCTTGATAAAGTAGGCCCTAATTTATTTTCCATCATTGACGATCTCCTCCATACCCTTTTCTTAAAACAAAAAACATCCTATTCATTTTAGCTTTCCTCGGACTGAAGCACAATTTCTTTTCCTTTTCATAAAATATAATTGGTACAATATAACAGATAAACAATAGCAAAGGATGTGAACGGTGATGCCAGGTTTTGTCGGGGCCGTTCAAATCATTAGTATTGGTGGCTCAGGTATCTTTAATGTTGGTGATGTTTTTCAACTACATCCTGTTTCCTCCTCTAAAGTATTTTCAGGTGCAGGATCATTTAATACAGGTGATCATATTGCGGTAACGAACCATTATTCCGCCACAAATACGTATGATAATGACACAGTAGATCAAGGAATTATGTTTACATTATAAAAGACATTTCATCAGGGAGAGAACATTATGCATATTCATGTTCAACAATCGATCCATATCCAATCTATAAAAATTGGAGCCCTTACCAATTCTTCTGTCCTTCAAATCGGAACATCTGGGGTCATTACCCCTTCCTCACATTTATATAATACAGGAGGTTTTAAAAAGGCTGCTCCAAATATCCCTAAAACTTTAGAAACGGCAGGAGAAACTTTTGAACAGCCAAGTCTTGTTCCCTTAGGTTAAGGATCATTTTGTTTGAAGGTGGTGCAATATGGACAATTATTATTTCCAACAACTTTATGAACAGATCCATCATCAGCAAAAAGAAATAAACCGTCTTAAATCGTCTGTGGAATGTTTAAATACGGAACTCACTCAATTAAAAGAAAAGCCGCCCCTAATTGTGGAACGATTAGAATATAAATTTGACCAATTAAAAGTTGAGACATTAGAGGGAACATTAAATATTGGTTTAAATCCTTCTGATCTTGATGGTATAGAAGAATTGTCTCTACCTAAGCAATCGCTTGATGCCCCTGTTCATTTGAAAGAAGGTCTTCTTGAAAGACTGAGTCAATATATCCATCAAGAGGTTGAAACCGTTATTGAAGGCACGGAAAGACAGCTAGGTAAAAAGCTTGACGTCCAATATAGAAATCTTATTAAAGAAGACATCCAGACCCAGTTGCCTGCAAGAGTGGACCATTACATCCAACAATCTTTACAACATACAAACAGAGACCAGACAGAGGATCAACAATTAGAAGCTATTTATCAGCAAATTCTTAAAGATATCCATCAGGGAATTCATGCATTCATTTCACAAATACCACAAGAGCAAGCTGGTAAAAAAAATAAACCTTAAAAAGGAGATTTATCATGAATTTAAATGTTGTGAATCGAGAGCTTTGCGTCGGGGAAATACAAATTACTGGTGTCACCACCTCTTCCTTATTTTTGGTTGGGGATGCTGACACCATTCAATTGGCTTCCACCTTTGATACCCCACCAGAGTCATTGATTATTGGTCCTTTTGTTCCGCTTCCGTCGGAGGATGAAAATGGGGAAACGTAATTCTATGGTTCAAAGCATTCATGTCACCAATATTCTTTTCGGCTCGATTCTAGAGATTGGAGATACAATTAAAATCAACGGATTCAGTCAAGCACTTGCAGTTCAACGGAGAGAAGAACTCTTTTTTGGTAAGGAAGGAAGCTTTACAACGTATTCGATTTTTTCCGAGCCTACATGGATGCCAACATTACCTGAAATCCCCACGATCACAAAATATCAAGCTTTACCTAATATTAGAGTCAAAGATATTCGAATTAAAGGACTTTCCGCTTCAGCCGTCACACAAATTGGAAATACCAAAAATGTTTATATGGATTCAAAGGTTCATCATATAAGACAAATTCCCGAGGGAATCATGAACAAGGAGGAAGGAGAGTAAAAAATGCCTGCCTTAATCGGTCCTGTACAAATTTTTAATGTAGAAGGTGGAACGGTGCATTTTGGGGATACAGCCGTCATCTCCCCTAAATCGAATAATAAAGCCACAGCCGGATCCGGCTCCAACAGTTCAGGAGCATTAGTAGCTGTTTTAAACGGAGTAAGTGCAAACGGAACGGTCGATACCAATTTAATTGATCAACCCACTGTAGGGAATAATTAAGAAAAGCACAAGCGCCCGTTTAGCGACGTACAAACTTTTTAGGGGCCTGACGAGATAAAGGAAACACGATGAACCCGAAGGGTGAATCGATGTTGACTTACGCAAGCAGGCACCGAAAGTTTGCTAGTCGCTGGGCGCTGGAGCTAGATCCAAACATTAGCCAATTTTTATACTTTCTTACCTCATAAGAAAAGCGCAAGCGCCTTTAACTAGGAAGAACGGCGCGACGACAATCGTCACGCCGATGGACGCCTCTCTAGGCTAGGCGCTTAAGCTAGATCCGACACCAGCCAAATGTTATCCCGAATTAACTGGCAGTAAGACCCCCACTTTGAGAATTCGAGGGAAAACAAGTATTGCAAGTGAGGGATCAACTGCCAGTAAATCCCCGATTCGTTCAACTAACATTCAGTGGGGGATGAAAAAAACCCCCACTGAATGAAGTTTCACTTTATGATTTCTTATTTTATAAAGAGAGGATATGGCCCCCATCAAAGAAATATAAATATTTGCCGTTCACAGGAACCCCCCATATATTCCGGAGGGCACGTTCATATAAAACTAACTGAGCCTGATAACGTTGGAGAAGTGTATGTTTCGCTTGTGAAAAACCACCAGGGAACTTGCCTTCAATGGTGTCTGTTTTATAGTCAAGAAGGGAAATGCCGTTCTCATCTTCCCATACACAGTCGATAATTCCTTGGACAAGAATATTTTCATTTTGACTATCCCAGTCAGTATAAATTTCTCGAGCTGGAATCCCCATTGTAAAAGGAACCTCTCGATAAACCTTACTTGCCGTTAATAATTTCTTCCCTAATTCATTTTCAAAGAAATGAACAATTTGATTACTTGAAATAGCTTCTATTTGTTCCAACGTAAGAATCTCTTTCCCTACTAGTTCATCTAAGAGCTGTTGAACGGACTTGTTGGTGGGTGGGTGAGACAGATGAATATGTTGCATCACTGTATGCATGACTGTTCCAACTTCCGTTGATGACAATTGACCTTTTTTCTTCATAAACTTGGGACGATCATACTGGATGTTCTGTGCTCGTTTCATCCATTGAGTCCCGCTTGCCTCATCCTTTATCTCAAAAAGCCTTTTTAACTCTGTCACAGATTGCTTAGACATTTTACTTGTGGCTAGAGTATACGGGTATTTCCAACGAAGTCTTTTGTACACCTCCTCCTTTTTCGGTGAGGAAATAGGGATCGTTTCCCCTCTCTGTACTCTCGTTAACCAATCCTCATCCATAGGCTCCTCAGCGACTAATTCTTCCGCTAACTCCTGTTGAGAAACAACCTCTATTTTCCAAAGGGATGGATGTTGGATAGGAGTGGGATTCGGCATTCCCTCTATATCCCTTAGAAAATTCATGCCTTCCTCATGGCGTGCAAGCGCCATTCCAATCCAGTCCAAATAGGAGGTGGCGGCAGCTCGGTCATGATCCCGGAGCAGCCAGTTTGGAGTCTGGCTGACTCTTGCCCATTTCTTTACTTCTTTTTCAAAATTCTTCACACTGCCGACAAGATAGAGTTTTTCTTTTGCCCTCGTCATCGCTACATATAAAACCCGCATTTCCTCAGCCAATAATTCCATTTTTTTCTTCTTTCTAAAAGCGATTTGAGGTAAGGAAGGATAAGAAATTCTTTTTTCGGGGTTCACATATTTGCTTGCAAATCCAAATTCCTTATCAAATAGAAAGCTACTTTGAATATCCCTTTTATTGAATTTCCTACCGATTCCCCCTACCAAAACAACCGGAAATTCCAATCCCTTACTGGAATGGATCGTCATTATACGAACGACATCCTCTTCTTCTCCAAGTGTACGAGCCGCTCCTAAATCATTTCCACGCTCCTGCATCCTTTCGATAAACATGAGAAAACGAAATAACCCCCGGAAAGAAGTTAACTCATATTGGCAAGCTCGGTCATATAAAGCGCGTAGGTTTGCTTGTCGCTGTTTTCCCCCCGGAAGTCCACCAACAAATTCATAAAAGCCTGTATCACGGTATAACTGCCAGATTAACGAAGATAAAGCTCCTTCTCTCGCTGAATTTCTCCATTCATTCAACTGAGCAAATAATTGTGTCACTCGTTCATGAGCCCCAGTAAACTCTTTACTAGGCGATGAGGCGATAAATTCTTTCACCGCATGATAATAGCTTCCTTTTCTCGAATGCAAGCGTATATGGGCGAGTTCTTCTTCATTTAATCCAATAATAGGAGAACGGAGAACAGCCGCAAGCGGAATGTCCTGATCAGGATTATCAATCATTTTCAACAATGACAGCATAATCGAAACCTCTGTTGCTTCAAAATATCCTGTTGACAAATCCGCATAGACAGGAATACCAGCGTTTTTACATTCTTCCATAAGATCTGGCGCCCAGCCAAGGGAACGAACAAGAATCACAATATCTTTATACTGGATCGGTTTTTCTGTTTTCGATTTCACGTGATAAACCGGTTTTCGCTCATCCACCATTTGGCGTATTTTCTGTGCCAGCAAGCGCGCTTCCAGTCGGGATTGTTCCAGCTCGTTTGAATCAAATCCCTCCACCTCTTCTGAGAGATCTTCTCCTTCATCTGAACGATCTACAAGGGCAATCTCCACTGGATAAGGGTTAGAAGCGAGCTCAGGGTATGCTGCTCCTGTGACTAATTCTGCCGCTTGATTATATTCAATCTCTCCAACCGTTGAGCCCATAATTTGTTTGAAAATAAAATTAACCCCATCTAAAACTTCTTTACGGCTGCGGAAATTACGTGATAGATCAATACGTAAACCAGAATCTTCTCCAGTTGGAGTGAAATGTAAATACTTATCAAGGAAAAGATTAGGTTCTGCTAAGCGAAAACGGTAAATCGATTGCTTCACATCCCCAACCATAAACAGATTTCCACCATACTCTCCCTCATTGGATACGAGACGAAGAATCGTTTCCTGAACCAAATTCACATCTTGATATTCGTCCACCATGACCTCTTTATATTGATTTCGATAAGAAAGAGCAATTTCGGAAGGTGTAATGGATAACTCATTTTTCTCTAATAAAATTTCCAAACAAAGATGTTCTAAATCAGCAAAATCCACAAGTCCTTTTTCTGTCTTTTTTAAGGAATAGGCGTGAGCAAATGCTTTCACTAATGCCACTAAGCTTTTCAGAACATCCTTCATTTCCCGCATATCTTTTAAAAAAGCGTCCGGTCTTCTGGAAAAAAGTTCTTTTTTTAATTTTTCCAGCATGCTTTTGGCTTTTTTTCGATACTGATCCGCTTCCTCGATTAATGGCGGGTCATATTCATCTCCTTTACATGGTTTCGCTCTTGAAAACTTCCATTGATTCATCACTTGATACAAGTCTTCCCAACCATGGAGGTATGCTTCTTCCATCTCTTTGACAATCAACAGATCAGCAAGATAGTTATCGACTCTTGCGGAAGGGCCTCCAGGAAGATGGGCTATTTCCAATGCTGAGTGGAGCATCTCTTTAGCAGCCGATAACTGAAGCTGGATATCGAACTTTAAGGCACCAATAAAAGGTAATTCATCTATAGACCGATCATCTGGTAAATCATACATTTCAACCATTTGATCTAGCCATTGATCAGGATTCGGATGAGACCGTGAAAAATCATATAATTTAAAGACTAACTCTTGCAAAGCATGATCACTGCGGTCATTTGTAAATGTATCGACAAGCTGGTAAAAACGTTCGTTGCCTTCCAACCCATACTCATACTCAAACAGATCATCCAGCACTTCATCGCGAAGAAGATCGGCTTCCGGTTGGTCCGCAATTCTAAACCCGGGATCAATGTCCACTAAATAGTAATGATTTCTGACCACATTAAGGCAAAATGAATGCAAGGTTGAAATTGAAGCACTATTCAATAACCCCAATTGTCTGCGCAAATGGGTGGATGTTGGATCTTGATCAATCGCTTTCTCCAAAGCTTCACCGATCCGATGCCTCATTTCAGCCGCCGCAGCATTCGTAAAGGTCACAACGAGAAGCTGATCTACATGGATAGGATCTTCCTCTGCTATTATTTTTCTAATAATCCGTTCTACAAGAACAGCCGTTTTCCCTGATCCCGCTGCTGCCGCAACCAAAATATCCTGACCTTTTGCCATAATCGCCTTCCACTGATCATCTGTCCAAGTGACAGATTTAGGCTTAATTGGAATGCTTGTTTTCATAAGCCGCCTCCTTTATAAACGCCAAGGCATCGTCTACTGATCGTTTCGGGATATGCCGATAATCATTATCCCCTTGTGATGGATCAAATTGACAGACAGCTTTAAAGGCACAAAACTGACAAGGTGTCCTATCATTGAACTGATAAGGGGAAATATCCACTTGACCATCCATAATCCGATCCCCCGATTTTTTATAAAGCTGTCTTACATAATGCTGCAAGGCACTGAAGTCTTCACGGCTGGCTGCACTCGATCTAGATGTGAGGTTTCCATCCTTTTTAATCCCTGCTGGTACAACCTCTGATGTCCCTGAAGTCAAGGTGGTATCCATTAGTTGGATGACATTTGCATCACCAAGGAGAAGCCCCTTCATTTTAAATTTCTTTAAAATTTCCTTTTCTATTTCATCCAAAGTTAAGCTCTGTTCGCTTTCCACCATTGGATTATGAACATGGAAATAAAGAACTCCCGCTGGAGTCGCATCTGTCCCAATTAATAGAGGTGCATGCGTCATCACAATATCTAAATAGGTGAGCATTTGCAGGGATAAGCCGTAAAGAACTTCATTTAAATCCAGTGCCCTTGAACTAGATTTATAATCTATTACCCTTAAGTAAACGCCATTTTCATCCTCTGCCTTGTCCACCCGGTCGATTCGTCCTTGGAGCTGCATCTTCGTTCCATTTTTCAGCGTAAAGGATAGTGGAGGCAAGTCTTTAAAGGGGCCAAAACCCAATTCCACCCCAACTGGATTAAATCCGCTGGACTTAGCATGTTGGCCAAGAATAAAGGTCGCTCTAGCAATAATTTGCTCCAATTTTCTCTTGATATAAAAATAACGATTTGTACTCAAGAGGATTTGATTGAATAGTTTAGGGGCTAATTGATTGACCGCTTCCTTTGCAAGTTTGGCACATTCAGAATTGGTTAGACTGCCCCACTCCAAGTGTTGATGTTTTATTTCTGTCGCAATCCATTTTAAGGCCGCATGGAATAAATCTCCTATATGGGGGGCCTCTAATCTGAAAATATCCCGTTCATGTAAGCGAAGACCATGGGTACTAAAATGAGAAAAGGGACAGGCATGGAATAATTCCATTCTTGAAACACTCGCTAATATTTCCTCTCCATATAATTCCCGGCTTGTTTGATCCGATAGTTTTTTCGCTTTATTCCTAGAAAATAGACTGGATAAAATGCGCTTTGCTTTTATTTTGAGCTGCGGATGTTCCATATAAAAATTAAAAACATCCCACCAATAATCGGCAACAGGATACTGTCTTTTTTTCATTTGTAACTGCCTGGATAAATAGGCAATCGCTGTTGTCGGATGCGAGATATAAGAAAATTGTTCCTCAAGCTCTAACTCTGTCGGTTCATTCACTTCATAACTTGTTGTCATCTTGGGAAATAAAGCTTGAATTCTCTTCAGATAAGGAGAAGGAAGTAAGGCTTTCCCTTCTTCATTGGCAAGCGGATAGGATAAATAAAGTCGATTACGAGCAATCACAAGCGCTCGATAGGCGACAAAATCCTCATCCAAGACGAGCTGTTTTCCATTTGGTGCCAGTTTTAGTCCTGATTCTTCCAACTTTACCCGGTCTTCATCGGAAAATACACCCTCATTTTCAAAATTAGTTGGTAGGACACCGTCATTAAAACCGGCAACAAATGCAACTTTAATACTGGAAAGCCTCGATTGTTCCATATTTGCAATTGAAACCTGATCCAGAGCAGGAGGAATCAAAGAAAACTTGGCCGCTTCTAAGCCGGCTTCCAATATAGAGATAAACTTTGGTACGGAAAAGGATTCTTCCCCTAAGATTTCAACAAATTCATCTAATAGACCCATCACCGTATCCCAAGCTTGATCATGTTCCTTCGCTGCATTCAATTCCCCCTTTTTTTCAGCCTCTATGCTCCGTATTTCTAATTTTTTTGGAATGTCAAGTTCCTCCAAAAATAGATAAACAGCTTCACATAATTCTCGTCCGTTTTGAGCTGTTTTTAAACGTCGGGATAGCCTTTGTAATGGCTGGACAACGAGAAGACGAGAACGATTTAATTCTGCCTCTATTTCTTTTTCACTCTCTGTTTGCGGTACATTTTCTAGTTCCAACCCGGCATAGCGTTTATACGTCCATTTTTGCGGACTTGTCCATTGCTCCCCTTTAATTCCATTGGCCAAGCAATAGTTTTCAAGGCGATCCATTTGTTCTCTCAATGTCGGAAGATTAGGTTCCTGTGGAAATAAAAGATCCGTTTTAACAGCCCGGAAAACAGGCTCATAACGCCAATGGCTACTGATTACCTCTAAAGAACTGCGAATCAACTCAATCAAAGGATGGTTTAACATTGTTCTTTTTTGATCAAGGAAAAAAGGAATCTCATAATCATAAAAAACAGTTTCAATCATTTCTTGGTAGTCATGTTCATTTCTTAAAAGAATCGCAATATCCTTGTAACGAAATCCTTCTTCCATAACAAGGCGACGAATCTCTCTTGCGATCCCCTCCATTTCAGCCCGCCTGTTGGTGGCAATCTTTAATTCTATTGCTGGACATTCGTTAAATGGTTGATGTGGACGTTTCTCAAATTGGAGTTGGAGATGTTGTAAACTGTCTTCTTCAAATCTTTTTGAATGGTATAAAAAGACGTCTTCTTCCATTTGCACACCATTTTCACGTGCCATTTCGAACAAAAGCGAATAGGTTTCTCCTGTCGTTCGAAATAAATATAAGTCATCTGGCATTGTTCCATATTTAAAAGGACGATCCAGCATAAGAGCGATCGAAACTCTTTTGCAATGACTCATTAGCTTTTCGATTACCCGATATTCTTGTGGAGTGAAATTATGAAATCCATCTATGTAAATTTCAGCATTTCTTAAATAACTTGAATGTTCAATAGATTCCGCCAGTAAATTCAAATAATCATCCGTACCGACGTACTTTCCTTCTAATCCTTGTACAAATTTTTTGTACAGAAGTTCTAAATCATGTAGTTTATCCGCAAGTACTCGAGTGGAGGTACCGAATGCGAATTCCGCTTTTTTCTCAGCCAATTTCTCGGGTTCTATACAATAATGTTTAAATTCGGTCATCATTGTCTCAAGATGTTGAATAAATCCTGCTTTGTCTGATGCCTTTTTAAACAGTTTAAGCTCATCCTTATGCTCCTCAATAATTTTTCGAATGAGCATATTGATGCCTGTGCTAGAGATACGATTCCGCCCTGCTCCACCCGTTTCCTGTAGAACCCGCCAAGCCAGTCTCGTGAGACTATACACTTGAGTACGAATCATTCCGGAAAGACCCGGCGTATGGATAAGCTGATTTTCTGATAAAAAGGTCATCTGTTCAGGAACAATATATAAGATCGGATGGCCCACCGGCTCGTTCATCAGCTTCTCTTTCATTTCATTTAAAAATAAGGTCGTTTTCCCTGATCCAGACCGTCCAATCACAAAGCGAAAAGACATCAATCCCAACTCCTTTCCTACTGGAGTGCTTTTAAAACTTTAGACCTGCAGGACGCAGGTCATAAAGGCGTGGCGATTGTTGTCGCAAACTACCTTTGATCCTTATTATATCATGTCGGAGAGATAAAGAACATATATTCCTACTAAAAAAGCTAGTCATTCTATCAACGTATTCTCTATTTTTTAGCCTCGTTCCTGTACTTTTTCTTTGATCTTATTCTCAATTTTCTTCCCAATAAACCAAAAGATCACAATAATCGCAAGCACAATGCCTGTCCGAACAGGCTGTTTAATTAAGGAAACAATATCATGACCAATAAAACTTAAAGTGAAAATCATAACCGCTTTTCCAGCAATAATCGCTAACATATACTGATAAATACTGATTTTCGATATCCCTGCAACAATATTAACAACAGCAGAGGGAGTAAAGGGGAAACACAATAATAGAAACAATGGGCCAAATCCTCTTTGTTCTAACCATGACGTCAAGCTTTGGACTTTTTTTCTTCTTAATAAAAAGCGAAATAAACGCGTATCTCCATATCTTCTTACTAGTAGAAAAACAAGGAGTGCCCCAGCAGATGCCCCTATCCATGAGAAGAGGAAACCCCATCCTAATCCAAAAGCGTTCGCATTTGCTAAAACAAAAAGAAATAAGGGTAGAAATGGCAGGAACGCCTCCAGTAAAGGCAATAAAATGCCTGGCAACGGCCCGAATGAGCGATATTGATCGATTAAATCAATGATATTTTCCAATGTAAACCAGTCTTTAAACGAATGAAAGTCCATAGTTGTTCCTCAATCCATTGTGACGAAATTTTTTAAAATTATATCATAAAATAAGCTTCTTTTTCCTATTTTTATCTACCTTTCACAAAATCGGCTAAACTCGACTCTTTTCCTAAAAAAAGCAGCCGAAGATTCTCGGTTGCTTTTTTTAAAAAATAAGAAAGAAATTTCTGGATCTAGCTCTAGCTCCTTGCCCAGAGAGACTCGCACGCGGCGAGTCCATCGGACATGTCGACAGTGTTGCTGCGCTTTTCTTACAAATAATTTAAAAACCAGTCTCGAATGTATTCGAGACGATGGATACGAAAATCAGGTTTACCGCTCCGTGATAATTCGTGATTTGATTCTGGAAAACGAATAAACTTCACTTCTTTTCCTCGCTGCTTCAACGCAATAAATAATTGCTCTCCTTGTTCAATTGGACAGCGATAATCTTTTTCACTATGTAAAATTAAAAGAGGTGTCTTCACATTGTTTACATATTTCAATGGGGAATGCGCCCATAATTTTTCTATATCACTCAAATCAGCCAGAATTTGCCACTTCGTAAAATAATAACCAATATCACTCACTCCACAGAAGCTGATCCAATTACATATCGACCTTTGCGTGATAGCCGCTTTAAAACGATCAGTATGCCCGACAATCCAATTGGTCATAAACCCACCATAGCTGCCGCCTGTGACACCAAGGCGTTCCTGATCGATATAATCAAAAGAATCAAGCGCAAAATCTACAGTAGCCATCAAATCCTCATAATCTCCGCCACCATAATCTCCACGTACCGCATTGACAAATCTTTGCCCATATCCATGACTTCCTCGTGGATTTGCATAAATGACCACAAACCCTTCCGCTGCAAGAGTTTGAAATTCATTGAAATACGTATTCCCATACATCGCATGGGGACCACCGTGAATCTCTAAAATAGCTGGATATTTCTTTCCTTCTTGATAACCGACTGGTTTCATAATCCAACCATGGACTTTCCAACCATCTTTCCCTTCCAACTCAATCGCCTCAGGCCGAGATAATTCTCTTGTCGCTAAAAACTTATCATTTACCGTTGTAAGCCGCTCTTTTTTCCCAGAGTGTAAATGGAGATGATACAGATCACCCGGTTCAGTCGGGGTGCTTATGCAGACAACGGCTTGGCCATTTTTCGAATCAAGAGAAAATCCATATACATATTGATCATCATTAACCACTGGATAGAGCTCACCAGAAATGTTTCCAAAGTAAATCATTGTATTCCCATGATCGGTCACTTGGAAATAAAAACTTTCGCTATCCTCTAGCCATTGGACACTTGGGGGAACTACCCCCTGTAAAAAGTCACCAACAATAAAATCTCCCACTGGTGCGTCCAAACCATCCGACAGGCAAATTCTTGTATCCTCCATTAAATCATACACCCATAATTTTGCTTGAGTCGCATTTTCATATTCACGTTCACTTCCTAGAAAGGTCAGATAACGACTATTAGGCGACCAGGATGTTTGATAAAACATCCCTGTTCCGGCCGTTAATTTTTTAGTTTGCTTGGTTGCGAATTCGAGTAAGTATATATCATTCGTGAATGAAAAATCGGTGTCCGCAGACAAATCAGCTGTATACGCAATATATTTTCCATCAGGAGACCATGTACCCAAATTAAAATGGTGGAAACCGTTTGTCAATTGTTGAAGCTCATTTGTTTCCAGATTCAACAGGGCAATCTGTGAAAATTGATCAAGGTCAAGAAAACCGCCAGCATCTGATTTATATTTCATTTTTTCAACTTCTATTGGTCTTAATTCTTTCTCTTTTTCCTCTTCTTCAGGGCGATCAAGGATGCTTTCATCTTTCCCAATTTTCGTTGAGAAAGCTAATTTTTTCCCACAGGGTGACCAAACAGGGTTTGTGGCACCATTTTTACAAAAAGTGACCTGCTTCGCCTCCCCACCCTTTTTAGATAAAATGTAAATTTGCGATTTACCACTACGTGTAGAAACAAAAGCAAGCTTGCTTCCATCCGGTGACCAAACAGGTGAATGTGTTTTGTGCTCACCAAATGTCCATTGTACCGGCTCTTTTTCCTTTAAATCTATATAAAAAAGATTGGAAACATAATCATCCTTATCTTTGTCTATATGTGTCTCAACATAGATCACTTCATCCCCACTAGGTGACAATCTTGGATCTGCTACCGATTTTAATTCATACAGATCAGTTGGCCTCATTCCTTTTTTCGCAGTCATCCTTATTCACTCCTCATTTTTTAAGCTCTGAATAAAAATTCGACATTCTCAGGTAGTTTCCCTTCCTATATTTTGCCATTATTTGTTACTTGTCAAATGATTCTTTTCTGTGTAAAATATACAAGAACACACGTTCTTTTAACGAAAGGGAGGATTTAGGATGACGAGGATTCCACCAAATGATCTGGAGATGATCGAGCAGGCCATTTATTTGCCCATGTTGCTTACGGTATTACAACGTGATGTACAGTTTATAGAGAAAGCCCCTTTTAAGTTAAAAAACCCGTATATAAGACTAATTGAAAAAACAATGACAGATATCCAGAAGGATTTAGCAAAAGCGAAATATTATATGCAACAAAACAAAATCAAAGTGCAACGTTTAAAATCAGATGAGGCTTTTACGATGTATCTCTTTCTTTATAAAGGATATGAGGAACTTCATAATTATTTCAATCCTAGGTTACGTACCAAAACAGAAGAATTAATGGAGCATTATATGCTGGAGAAAAGATTTCAATCACAAACAAGGAAGGAAAACGCTTAAACGCTCCCTTCCGTTATTCTACAGGATCACTGCTTTTCTATTTATATGGTCTATAAAGTCGCTTGTTTTCCGTAACTTTCAGAATAAAAGCCTGCTTTAAATGATTGTACATTTCAATCCTGTCAAGGCTTTTTTGATATTCAATTCTCAGCGTAGCTGTCCGAGACATTTGGGAATGAAAGGAATTATTGGAAATAGGCAGCTCATATTTTTGATTATTCTCAAACTCCACAATGGTCGTTGCAGCTTTCCCTTTTTGATAAGTAATTACTAGATCATGAGCAACCCAAATGCATTGTTCATGTAGTGGTGACTTTGTTGGGAAAAAGTAAATGGGTGTGTGTGATTCTAAGAGGATAGGTGCCTTGTGGGTAATATTGGTTAATTGTCTTGTGCCATTTCGACGTCCGTTATAATCGCAGCCGTAATACCCGCAATTTCGTTTAATAATATTCAATGGCTGTTCCATTGAAAAATACGTCTCTTCCCAATCAATAATTTCTGAAATAATTTGTCCTTCCCATGCCATTGGTCTGATCATCAGGGTAAATGGATTAATGATATATTCTTCTATTAGTTCTTTTTCCATGCTTTTCCTCCTCCATGCGGGATTTAACTCACATCCCAGTATAGATCAAATGTCATAGTTTGTCAAAATAATCCAATAAGGAAAAATCCAAGATTTTACATCCGAAAATTCTTACTATTCATTGATTTTTATTTCTTAATTCGTTATAATTAAAAAAAGTGTCAGAGGTGATCAGCAATGGAAAAAAGAAAATCTTACCAAGAGCTGCTAAAAGAATATACGATGACACAGAACAAAAATAATACTCAAGAAATGCAATGGTATGTTGAATTCCTTTTAAATGACCTTTTGCAGCAAAGGCACGAACGAGAGCTTCGGGCAGCCATTGATCAAGCGCTTGATCAGAATGATAGAAAAGCCTTCAAAAGGTTATCGAAAGAATTGAACGATCTTGTTGGATATTAACTCCCCTTTTAAAGGGGATTTTTTTGTTTAAGAACAAAAGCGCAAGCCAAAAATTTTATGGTTTCCTAAAGCATAAAAAATCCTCCTTATTTTGCAAAGAGGATCTTTTTTGGACTGTTTATTCGTTTTTCAGATCATAGTCTTCAATCTTTTTAATCCGTTCTAGCATGGTCGGATGTCCATAACGGAATATTTTCACCAGATACGGAGGATTTACTTGGCTCAGTCCTGCTTTCGTCAGACTTTGGAAGGACTTGATCCCTGCCTCTTTATCCTTTGTCATTTCAATCGCGTATGTGTCTGCCCTCGACTCCTGATACCGTGATACCATATTCGTAAGCGGACTCGCTGCAAATAAAAGCACAGAGGTAATCAACAGAAAAGCTGGTAATGAACTGAGATTGCTCATTTTCTCCACTTTCCAATCCTTTGATTGTTTCGCAGTCCAGCGCTCCATAATCTTAGCTGTCAACCAAAGTCCTACCAAGGATAATAAGATATAACCGGCCATTCCGATGTAAATATGCTTTTCAACATAATGCCCCATTTCATGAGCCATGATAAATAATATCTCTTCATCACTCAACCGTTCTAATGTGGTATCCCATAGAACAATCCGAGAATTCGCCCCTATCCCTGTTACATATGCATTCAATGAATTTGTTTTCGTCGACATATCCACTTCATATACATGTTCAGCCGGGATATTCGCTTGATCCGCCATGGCCAAAATTTTGGCTTCAAGTTCTTTATCCTTCAATGGATAAAAATCATTGTATAGTGGATCAATGAGGACTGGTTGAACAAACATCATGAAAATTGAAAAGGGGATCATTAGTCCCCAAGCGGCAAGCCACCAGCGCTTTGGAAATTTTCTGATCAAAAAATATAAGACTGTAATGACAACAAACATCGTCCCATAATTCACCCAAAAATCAATCAGATTATCTTTCATCCAACTAGAAAAAGTTTGCGTGGATATATGGTAGGATTTCGAAATGGTAAAGGATAAATAACTTAATGGGAACATGATTATAAACGAAACCAAGGACAGCCAAAACAAATAAACAGCCGATCGAATAATGAAAAATTTAGAGGTATGGTTTGCCCATCGCTCAAATGTAGCCGATACCCCAAAAATCAAAATGAGAAAATAAAAAAGCCATTCATAAGGTGTTGCTAAAAAAAATAAGAAGTTGCGAATTCTAGAATAATCTTCGCTTAACATTAATTCTCGATCATTTAAAAAGGTTGCTGGGTCAACTACTGTTCCACGAAGTGCCTCCGGAATCGAAGAGTTCGCGAAAAAAAATAAATAGGCATACATCGCCACTCCGAATAAGAGATACAAAACAATGGCACGGAAAGCCCATTTTCGAATCATCATCTTTCCCCCCTTGTCCATCTCTTATTATATGTAGAATTTTTTTCTTCATTTAGAACTATGCGACTTTTTTTACGGGTATTTCGTATATATTTTTTCTCTAGAGAAAATAAGCAGATAAACTAAGAATCACAATCCTGCCCCATACAACTGCCAGCACCTTTGCTCCAAGGATTATTTAACACCTGTATACGTAAATGCTCGAATGATATGGCGCTGGGCAAAGAAGAAGATAATTAGAATAGGAATAACGAGTATGACGTTTCCCGCCATTAATATATTCCATGCAACCCCGCCATCGACTTGGCGCAATTGCGCAATTCCAACTGGAAGCGTGCGTGCAGTCTCTGTCGTCGTCATAACGAGCGGCCAGAAATAATCATTCCAATGTGTAATAAAATTAAAAAGTCCAAGTGTAATCAACGTTGGTTTGGCCATCGGTACCATAATTCTCAACATAATTTTGAACTCCGGCGTATGATCTAGCCGGGCGGCCTCTAGCAATTCTTCAGGAACCTGCTTAAATGTCTGCCTTAACATAAAGATGCCAAAAGCACTGGTAGCAAAAGGTAGAATCAGTCCCCATAATGTATCGAGAATGCCTAAGTTACTTAAATTTAAAAATACTGGTAGAAAAATAAGCTGAGCAGGGATCATCATTGTCACCATAACGATACTAAACAAGACACCTTTGAAACGAAATTCATATCTTGCAAACGCATATGCAGCGGGAATGACTGTAATGAATTGGAGAATTAAAATCCCGACAGATACTGCTATGCTATTGATAAAATATTGAAGAAATGGACCTGAGTTCCAAGCATCGGTAAAGTTTTCCCATATTAGTTGATTTGGAATCCATTTCGGGGGAAAAACCATCGTCTCTCCAAGCGTTTTTAAACTTGTAGAAACCATCCAGACAAACGGCATAGCAAAGATAGCTATGACCATTAGTAAGCAGATTATATTCCATATTTTAACAGGCATGGACATTTTCAACATAGGCATCTCCTTCTATTTTATTGATAATGAACTCTTTTCCCTAACACTTTAAAATATATTAACGTTAATACACTTAAAATAAGTAGCAAAATAACACCAGCTGCTGACGCATAGCCAATTTTAAAGAAAGCAAAGCCATTTTCATATATGTAATAAACAAGTGTATTCGTGGAATTTAGTGGTCCTCCCTTTGTAATGATGCTTATCGTTTCAAATACTTTAATGGAATCCAGAACCCCGATAATCGTTAAAAAAAATAAACTTGGCGACAGCATAGGCATGGTAATTTTGATAAATCTTTTCCATTTCGGCGTTTGGTCCAAGGCTGCCGCTTCATATAAATGTTTTGGTATACTTTGCAATCCTGCAATAATGATCAACGTATAATAGCCGATATTTTTCCAAATCGCGATCATAATCAGTGATGCCAAAGCCGTGTCTGGATTAGTTAACCAAGGGATCTTCCCAATCCCAAACAAACTCAAAAACCAGTTTAATAATCCATAGTCGGCATCCATAATCCACATCCAGAGCATCGCAATCGAAACAAGAGAGATGATATGTGGGGTAAAAACCGCTCCTTGTGCAAAACGGTACATCCTCCCTTGCTTGTTCAACCATATGGATAGGAGAAGAGCCATACTAATGGAAAATAGCACTGTGAAGAACGTATAAACGAACGTATTTCTGATAACCTGTAAAAACATTGGATCAGCTAACAATGCCTTAAAATTCTTCAGGCCAACAAATGTTTTATCCGGACTAATAAAATTCCAATCATGAAAGCTCAAATAAAACATATACACAATCGGTTGAATAAAAAACACAAGAAAAACAAGGAAGGTTGGAGCAATAAAAAGATATGGGCGCCACTTACCTGAATTCATAGGAGGACTCCTCCTTTTACCACTTCACCCAACCTTTCAAAAGGAAGCTTTTTTAAGTAAATACGGTTCCCTCGTTCATCAAAGTAGTACAATTTCTCCGCTGGAATGGTGACATGCACTTTCTCCGTATCTATTAATGGGGGAAGGTAGCTTTTCACTTGAAATTGCCCCACTTCACTATTCAATAAATATAAGGTTTCAGAGCCAAGGGTTTCCATTGTCATCACGTTACAAGAGAGATGGAGTCCAAATGTTGACAGATCCGTCATTTGAATTTTTGCATGTTCTGGACGGAAGCCAACATAAAAAATATTCTTATCGATTATTTTTCCGAGTTTTCCTTCTACCATTGCAATCGGTAGAACGTTCATCGCTGGTGTACCAATAAATTTCGCAACGAACTGATTCGCTGGATTATGATACACTTCCATTGGTGCAGCTTGCTGCATCATTTGTCCTTTATTTAAAATAACAATTTCATCCCCCATGGACATGGCTTCCATTTGATCATGAGTAACATAAATAAATGTCGTTCCTAATCGTTTGTGTAATTGTATTAACTCCGTCCGCATCTGTCCCCGTAACTTAGCATCTAAATTGGATAAAGGCTCATCAAAAATAAATACATTTGGCTTTTTCACCATCGCCCGTGCTAAAGCAACACGTTGACGTTGACCACCCGATAAGTTTTGCGGTTTCTTATCCAAATAATCCGTAAGGTCCACCGTCTCCGCAATTTCCTCTACCATCTTCTTTCGTTCAGCTTTTGGTATTTTCATATTTTCCAAACCAAATTCAATATTTCCACGTACCGTCATGGTTGGGTACAATGCATAGTTTTGAAAAACCATGGAGACTCCTCTTTTACCGGGTGCCACATCATTAACAAGCTGATTGCCGATCCAAACTTCACCATCTGTTACTTCCTCAAGTCCAGCAATGATTCTTAATGTCGTTGATTTTCCACAACCAGATGGACCAACTAAAACGGTAAAAGAACCGTCTTGAATTTCCAAGTTCATATTTTCAATTACCTTGTTATGATCCCCATACGCTTTGGATACGTTTTTCAATTGTATTTTAGCCATGATCAAACTCCTTAGCTTAAAAATTTATCTCGAATGAACTCACAGTAAGACCCCTCTGAATGAAGTTTCACTTTTACTCCTATGAACGTGATATGTCACGTTCATAGGTGCGAAAATCATTTATTGAATTGCACTTGTGGCACGTTCTACAGCTTGATCCAGTACATCTTGTGCATCAAGGCTTGTATCGAGCATTAATCGTTGAATTTCTTCGATGAGAATCTTTTGCACTTCAGGATATCCCTTAATCATTGGACGTGCATTCCCATATTGTAATTGATCTACTGCTACTTTAAATTGTGGTTTTTCTTTATACAGCTCCTGCATTGTCTCCGATTCTCCGGCGGAAAGTCTGCTTGGTAAATAGCCGGTATATGCACTAGAGTAAGCGGCTTGTTCTGGAGCAGTCATAAATTTAATGAATTCCCATGCAGCTTGTTGTTTTTCCTCCTCTAATCCAGCAATCATGACAAAGTTCGCTCCGCCAGTTGGTACTTTGCGCTCCTTATTTTCTGGGAACATGATCGTTTCTAATTCATAGCCGTTTTCTTCCGCTAATTGCAACATTAATGTTAGGTCAGCAGTAGAAGAGAAAAACATTCCAGTCCGACCATTAGCAAAATCCTGTCTTGCCATATCAGCTGCTTGTTGTGGTTCCCCACCCGGAACTCGCATCGTTCCATTTATCACCATTTCCTTCCACAGATTTAGTGCTTCTACCCCACCTGCTTCATGAAACGCCATTTCGCCATCTTTATTGATCATTTCTCCACCTGCTTGGGCAACAAATGCCTCATAGAACCAAATATCCACAGGCATCGAAATACCAATATGTTTGTCATCTGTCAATTTTTCAGCTGTTTCTTTGAAGTCTTCCCATGTTTGAATGGATTGTGGATCTATTCCTTTTTCGTCAAAAAGTGTTTTATTTATATATACAATAGGGGTACTTCTTAAGTAGGGAAGCCCATATAATTTTTCATCTACATAAGAGTTCCCCATTAATCCTGGGTTAAAGTCATCCATATTAATTCCTTTCGGATCTTGCTCTACAAAAGGAGTTAATTCTTGTGTCATCCCACTTTTTGCAAATGTTTCAATATAAGAAATTTCGTTCATTGTTACATCTGGTGGGTTTTTAGCTGCAAATGCTGCCTGTATTTTCGAATGTAATTCATCATAGTTACCTTGAAATTCTGCCGTAACATGGATTTCATCTTGCATTTCGTTGAATTGTTTGACGAGATTTTCATTATTTTCCCCAATTTTATCTCCCCAGGCATACCAGTATGTAAGTTCAATTGGACCATCTTTATCAGATTTAGCTTTTGAACTAGCAGCCTTCCCATTTCCACATGCTGCTAAAGTGAGGACAATCATTGTAAGTAGTACCAAATAAGAGAACCTTCTCATGTTCATCCCTCCAATTTTTCTTCTTCCAATCTAGTTATCTATTAATAGAAATAGCTCATCATGAAACTAACTATATCTAACTTGTTTGATTACCTTTTCTCGATTTGATGTGGTACCAATCCCGTATGGATTGAATTGGAAGTGATGAATAGCCGACCCAATCATTTGGCTTTGTTTTTTTAATTCCGGATTTCCTACATTTATTGCTTTAATCGAAATTTCGTCTTGATTTATTTCCAATATACGAATGCTTGGATCATCAAGAATAGAACCAGCTTGAATATAGGTCCAATTATCAATTGTTTCGATCGAATCGATATGGTTATGCCCATTCACATACATTCCATTTCCTCTCTTCTTACGTAAAATATCCTGGATTGGGACTTCAGGTACGATAGAGAGGTATGGAAAATTTGATCTTGCCGTCGTATTGTAAACCGGATGATGAGCAAAGATAAGAACAAGTTTTTCCCCACTTTGTATGATTTGCTCTTCTAGCCACGCTAATTGGTCATCGCTTAAGTAACCACTGTAGTCTTCATCATTATGGTCGCGTGCTGTTTCTAAGAAGATAAGATGAGCTAGGTCGGTTTCCATGGAAATATTCTGTTCGATATCGGAAATGTTTAAAACTTCTTCACGAGGAATACCGTATAAATCATGATTACCAAGGGTATGAATAAAGTTTTTATGATACTTGCGAATAATTTGATAAACTTCGCGCAATTCATCTTCCATTCCAAAGTTGGTCAAATCCCCGATAGAAACATAATAATCTGCCTCAATTTCAAAGAAAGAATGGATAAAACTCGTGTAAAATTTATCCCTTGCTTCCTTAACATCCTTCCTTTGACCAATCATTGATGGATAATGTAAATCACCAATTAACGCAATCCTCATAACAATCATCTCCTTATTCTTATTTATCTACATCATAACCTTTGAATATTAATCGAAAGTGAAGGCAGTGTAAAAGATGCGTAAAATGAGCTTACAGCATTGTTTAAAGTGCAAAAAGTATATACAACACTAGAATACAAGCTGTAGTTTTGAAAATAACAAAATTCAAAACTGCAGTTCCCTTTTTAAAAAGGGATTTTGGAAGGGGTATTAAGTTCGCCTTTTTTAAAAGAAAGCATAAAAAAATTGGCGTGGTATACATCACGCCAATTTACACCTTCATTCAAATGCCCTTAAGGGGTTATTTCTTTATCACGATAAGACAGGACAATCGATTAATAAAGCAATTCCATAATTTCATTCTGAGTCACATTTCCAAAGTAATGTGGGATATCCATTTGTTCTAAGGCACGGGCAATTTCGGAGCGCTCATAGCGAATTCCTGTTAATCTTTTTTCAATCTCTTCAACATCCCCAACGCCAAAGAAGTCGCCGAATATTTTACATTGGGTAATTTGACCTTTTTGAACATTTAAGCGAAACTCAATTAACCCGACCGGAAAACGATGAGAAAACTGTAAATTAAACTCCGGTGATTTCCCGTAATTCCAATCCCAATTTTGGTATCGCTCTTTAGAAATTTGGTGAATTTTATCCCAATCCGCTGCCGTTAATGTATATTCTGGAATAGGAGAAACATCTTCGAAAATATTACGCAATAATATGTCCTTAAATTCTTCGGTCGAAATCCTTTCTCCCATAAACTCCGAAATATTGGCAACCCTACTGCGAATCGATTTAATTCCTTTTGATTCAATTTTATCTTTTCTCACTTTAAGGGCTGAAACAACATTTTCAATTTCGGAATCAAACATTAAGGTGCCATGGCTAAACATTCTTCCACGAGTAGAAAATTGAGCGTTTCCCGAAATTTTCCGTTCCCCTACGACAAGGTCATTCCGTCCCTTCATCTCCGCTTGAACGCCTAACTTCTTCAGTGCCTTGACCACGGGTTCGGTGAACTTTTTAAAATTCAAGAAACTGTCGCCTTCATCCTTTGTAATAAAGCTAAAGTTTAAATTTCCAAGATCATGATAGACCGCCCCGCCCCCAGACAACCTGCGGACAACATGAATACCGTTTTTCTCCACATAATCAGTATTGATCTCCTCAATCGTATTTTGATTCTTCCCGATAATGATTGAAGGCTCATTAATATAAAACAACAAATAATCTTGATTAATATCCAAATGTTTCAACGCATACTCTTCTATCGCTAAATTGATACGGGGATCTGTGATACCCTGATTATCAATAAATAACATCATAAAAAAACCTCCACATTTAAATTGTTATTTTTAATCCAGATAAAGCTAAGGTGATTTCTCCCGCATACTCTTCCTTTGCCTCAGAAACTAATTGTTCATGGTCCCCAAAATGGGGTAAATGGGTCAGAACTAAATTCTTTATATTAGCTGCTTTAGCTAATTGTCCCGCTTGATCACTGGTCATATGATTAACCGCTGACTTTTTCATGTCCTTATAATAATTCGATTCGCATAATAACAAATCAGCCTCACGAGCAAAAGCCACTAAATCAGAAAAATAGGCGGTATCCGCTGTATAAACAAGCGTCCTTCCTCCTGCTGTTAGTCGCATGGCATAACAAGGAACCGGGTGAAGCGTCTTGATAAATTCAATCTGAAATGGACCAATATGTATCGATTCATCCCCTTTATAGGAAATCCCCGTTGTTACATTTTTATACGTTAAAGCTGCAAAACCCGCTTGATCTTCTTGATGACCATAAATAGGTAAATTTCCGGAAAATCCTTCTGTATATTTTCCAATCAATAAAGCATGCTGTAAGACCCCAATATCTGCCACATGATCAGGATGATAATGCGAAAGAATGACCGCATGTAATTCCGTTGGTTTTACATAATATTGTAACTGTGATAATACAGCACTCCCACAGTCAATCAAAAGCTTAAATCCTTCATGCTCCAGCAAATAACCTGTACTGGCCTCCCCCACTTTCGGAAAACCACCCCAATGTCCGATCACAGTTAATTCCACGGCTCACCAACTCCTTATTATGAAAGGTTGTCGATCAAATTAACTATACTTTATTTTAACGATTTTTTCATGTTTTTAAATTATTGTTGACAAATCCTCAACTGTTATAATACAATAAATCAAACATAAAGCAGTACTACAACAAGCGAAGGGAGAAAAGAAAAATGATTCAAAGCATCGTAGAATTTTTTAAAGACTTGCCTCCAAAAAAATGTGCTGAATGTGGTGAGCCAATCGAAGAACAGCATGAATGTTATGGAAATTTATGTGATCAATGCAATTCAGTCGGGTAAAAAAACCGCCTTCCGTGAAGCCTATTCACAGAAGGCGGTTTTTCTTAAAAGGTAAGAAAGCATAAAAATTGGCTAATGTTTGGATCTAGCTCCAGCGCCTAGCCCCTCGAGGTCAAATAACCCTGAACCTATGAAGGGAAAGATCGCCCTTCCTAGGTTCAGGAACATTTGCTTGTCGGGGCTGAACAAGGCGCTTGCGCTTTTCTTATTTTCCTGTAATGCCTTGTCGTTCACAAAAAAGCGGATTTCATGATCCTTTTCTACATTATTATATGAATAATTCTTTCGCTGACTTGGAAAAGGTGTATAGTCAAATTGAAAATATTCCTCTACTCCATCTTCGGTTTTCCGTTTTTTCTTATAGATATTCATAAAAAGTTCTCGTTTTTTCTCTTGCTTTAACCGTCCATACGGAAAATTAGAATCATAGGCATACAATCGAATCAGATTGGGATCAAATTCATCATACTCCATTTTATAAATATTGACGGCGTGCCCCCCTGAACCCTTGTGCAAAGAAGCATATAAGGTTTTTCCGTTTGCTAAAGCATCTTCCACTTGATCCAAAATTGTGATATTCGAAGAATCATAGGGTTTTGTCTTATAATTAATTACTTCATTGGCGTAGATCCACTGTGTTTCCAGCATTTTCACAAGCGTTCGATCCGGCTCATCAATTTTACTCGGATCGATAACGAAATCATCAATATAGGTCTCTTTTCCAATATAAGAAATATCCTCATCAGTGAAACGATAACCGTAAAGATAACCATCATTCAAAAAAGTGTATGAGTCCCAGTGCGGTTCCAAATTATAAGATAAAGATTTATATTCTTTACTCCCTAAATGCTCACGTAACCATGATTTAACTGTTTCTGGTTTATAGCTCAGTTCCTTCTCGATCTCTTCATGATTAAACACACGTTCAATCACACGCACGATTCCCGCACAAATTCCACCATTCCCAAGCGGTGTCAGCATATTGCCGAATCGGAACGCATTTTCATTCGAAAGAAAGCCAGTATCAATGACTTTAGCAGAGTATACCTCTTCTTGATTAAATTCATCATCAAAAATCCAAGGCATTGAGTATTTTTTTACATAATCAGGGGTTCCCATGACGGTCCCATAGTCAAGAAGGGCGCGGGCCAACCAATTATTATCTGTCTCGTCTAGCGGCTGAAAAACTTTATCCAATAAAGCATATACACCATCTAAGAAAGCAGCGGAAATCGGCCCAATCGTTCCAGTCGATAACTCTGTAACTCCATATTCCTCATCCTCATATTTATCTTCCACAAATTGATCACTATCACGCCAGGCACGCTTAAAGATAAACACTTTATGGTCGTAACCTGCGATCGCTCGACTAAATTGAAACCCGGACACACGGAAATAATAATACTTTTCAATTCTTTCATATGTATCAGGATCAAGGATATAGACTGGAAATGAATCATTAATCGTTGCAAAAATGGCATCATTTTTCAAATATTGTTTTTTAATTTCAACAAAATCTTCCTTATCAAAGTCAAAATAAAAAGCTTTTAATTTCTTTTTATTTTTCACTCCTTCCGGAAGCTTCAATTCTACTTCCCCTGTATAATTAAAAAATTGCACAGGTTCTCGAACGGGTTGGTAAATCTCTTTAAGCTCGGATTGATGATACGGTTCCATATAGGTGTAATATTTTGCATTTAAATCATTTGTATGAATGGCTGCATCTAGATTTTCATCTACAATGTTAAATTTCTCAATTGAATCCTTATCAATCGGCTTTGTGGGGTCTAATCCTTCTTTTATTTTTGCTAAATCACTTATTCCGTCATCAGCGGTTGAAAACTTTTTCGGATCCGTATGATACGTATGGATGGCATCCCAGTCTGATATCCCATTCCCCGATGTATCTGCGACATACGGATTTAAACCGGCATCCACTTTTTCTCGAATTGTCATTTTTTGATCGCCAATTTTTTCATCCCCATGTAACTCAACCATCATATCGGTTGAAATCGTTGGATCCTCTGGTAAAGCTTTTAAATATTTTCCTAGTTTATAATCTTGGTATTTATGATAGCCCCAAATTCCTGCAACAATCAGTAAGGAACAGGCTATAAATACAGTAAATAAGATGAAAATGATTTTTCCCATTACTCGTAAAAACTTCTTCACCGTAAAACCTCCTAAAACAATTCCGCTTTCAACATCGAGCTGTAATAAACACCGTTCAGTATACGCCATCAAAGAAGCATAATCGATTGTTTCGGGAAAATTGGGGTAAAAAGAACGACATTTCTTTTTCTCATCCTGCATGGTCTAGGAAAAAAGATTTAGTGGTTAGATCAAACTTCACTCCAGTGTCTCCTACAAGGAATATCTCTACTTTCTCTCCCATATGATTTTATAGAATTCAATTTAGAATGGAGCGATGTTCGTGGCCAATGTGGATCAACTCATTACAAAAGAAATGCTTGTACGTTTTCATGAGCTAAACCAGAAGAAAAAAGCAATTGAACAACAGCTAGGTGAACTAAAAAAGGTATTTAATCAATATTTTGATCTATCCGTTGGACAGTACGAAAAAGGGGAAATAACGATAGAGGAGTATAAATTACAGAGGCAAATTCGTACAGCGGAAAAATATGAGCAGGAAGAAACCGTCAAAAGACTAGAATCCCTACATCTCAACGAACTTATTCAAAAAAAGCCCGATGAGAAAAAAATAAAATCAGCTTTAGATTTAGGACTATTGAGTGAGACAGACTTGGAGGGCTGTCGAAAGGTGAATAAATTGAATGTTGTATTAGTGAAGCCATTAACTGAATCAAAATTCACTTCCTTCTAGGTAACCGGCTTTCCCACTTCCACGTGATTTCGAGCTTATATACCGGTTTTGTGTTACATGTTTTCCAATTTATCACCATTTTGGGCTTATAAAACAAGACTATGGGACCCATTTCTCGATTTGTCACCGTTTTGGGCTCATAAAACAGGCCTATGCGACCTATTTTTCGATTTGGTACCAATTTGGGCTCATAAAACAAGGCTATGCGACCTATTTTTCGATTTGGCACCGTTTTAGGCTCATAGAACATGGCTATGCGACCTATTTTTCGATTTGACATCACTTTAGGCTCATAAAACAAGCCTATGCGACCTATTTTTCGATTTGGCACCATTTTGGGCTCATAGAACATGGCTATGCGACCTATTTTTCGATTTGGCGCCATTTTGGGCTCATAGAACATGGCTATGCGACCTATTTTTCGATTTGGCACCAATTTGGGCTCATAGAACATGGCTATGCGACCTATTTTTCGATTTGACATCATTTTGGGCTCATAGAACATGGCTATGGGACCTATTTTTCGATTTGGCACCACTTTGGGCTCATAGAACAAGGCTATGCGACCTATTTTTCGATTTGGCATCATTTTGGGCTCATAGAACATGCCTATGCGACCTATTTTTCGATTTGGCATCATTTTGGGCTCATAGAACATGGCTATGCGACCTATTTTTCGATTTGACATCATTTTAGGCTCATAAAACAAGCCTATGCGACCTATTTTTCGATTTGGCACCGTTTTGGGCTCATAGAACAAGCCTATGCGACCTATTTTTCGATTTGGCATCATTTTGGGCTCATAGAACATGGCTATGCGACCTATTTTTCGATCGATCACTTTGTCCATATTTCGATGATATGTGTTGATTACACGATTAAATATATTAGTAAGGCGGATATCTTTTGCATATTTGCTAAGGTACATGACCCGATTAACATAAGCCGTTTTTCGCGAGGGATTGAGATTATTCATATACAAATCGTAATAACATTTATTCTTTTTCTTTCCGATGATAAGACTCGGTATCAGTGGCAAAGCGACAAACCAAAGCACATTTATATCAATGGCAACAATGGTTGTTAGTAAGAGAATAACCGTAATCAACGTACCGATATATTGAGCCACTGTTTGCGCTAAAATGATCGCTCTATTTTGTGCCTCCTCCAAGGTGAGGATGTATTGATCATAGAATTTAGGATCATCATATTTCTCTATATCAAGCTCCACCGCATGCTGATAAACATTTCTCGTAAAGTACTTTTGAATCGCAGCGTTATCATACATTAAAAACACATCTGTAAACCATGATTGAAAAAATAAAGCAATACAAGTTATGATCGCAATCACGCCTATAAAAATAGCGATATACATAAAGGAAGATCCATCCTGTAAAGCGTTTATAATACTTCCGAATAAAATAACATAGATAAGGGTTTGAATGACACCTTTTGAAGTGTAAAACAAACTTTCTAAAAGCAATCTCCATTTTGAAGCTTTAACTAGTAATTTTATCATATACATATTATTGCTAATGACATCTTTTACACTGTTATTTTTCACCAAATATCTCACCCTTTATTACGGACTAATTTTTATAATATTTCTTTTATTATCAATAAATAGCGTATCTTTTCCCACTTCATGTTAAAATAAGAAAATAAAATGGATGAAAAATTAGTTTTATCTGGATAGCTACTCTACTGTTCTTAGAGGTGATTTATATGTGGAAATGGATTTTACTTATTATTGTACCATTCTTGACCCTGGTTATTGTGGAAGAAGTGATAAGTTATATCGTACGCCGCCTGACGGGTCCAAAACAAGATAAAATGAAAAAGCTTAAGACGAATATAATGAAAGAAACACAAAGCAAGAAACAGCAGAGGCGAGGCTTATAATCCAGTTCATTCTTTCATCACTCTGTACCCTTAAAAATGGTAGATCCCCTTCCTTTCTCCCATTGTTTATGGTCATTTTGCCATTTTTCCACGATATTTCCCCTTCTTTTCCTATAAATTTACTTATACTCTTATTCTTCGTGAGACGAAAAATACCTTACTTTTTGCCATTTGTGAAAAGGCTGGGGCAGCAATAAGTGAACAGTTTCTGAACAGATTGCAGAAATACCCAACCGCTTTACCATTTTGGGTATAATGATGGTAGATTAGGAATGGTCGGAGGTTTTCTTATGAAAAAAAATGTATTTTTACTTTTATTATTTTGTTTATTCGTCATTACTGGTTGTTCAGCTAAGGAAGGACGCCCTTTAGCAGATTTCCAATATACTGATCAAGACGGACAAGCGTTAGGGCTTAAGGATCTGAAAGGGAAAGTATGGGTCGCTAATATGGTCTTCACAAATTGTACAACCGTATGTCCCACCTTAACCGCCAATATGAGTGATCTTCAACGGCAAGTCGAGGATGCGGGATTGGATGATGTGCATTTTGTCTCCTTTAGTGTTGATCCGGAGGTGGACTCCCCAGAGGCTTTAAAAAAATATGCTGAATCCTTTGCGGCCAATTTCTCAACTTGGCATTTCTTAACTGGATATACACAAAAAGAGATAGAAGATTATGCCTTGAAAAATTTCAAAGAATGGGTCGTCAAACCTGAAGATGATGACCAGGTCATCCACGGTACAAAATTTTTTCTGATTAATAAAAAAGGCGAAGTGATCAGTGATTATCCTGGAAATGAAGATGTCCCCTATAAACAAATACTGAAAGATATTAAGTCAGCTCGCAAACATTAAAAGCCAAGCAAAGAACACTGAATTTTGTTCTTTGCTTGGCTTTTGTTTTTCCTAGGGTTTTTGATTTTCTCGAGCAAAATAATCAATCATTTGCTCGGCCGCCATTTTTCCCTGACGAATGCAATCAGGAAGACCGAGACCACCGAAAGAACTGCCAGTGAAAAATACTCCAGGGAATTCTCCGGTTAACTTATTTGTCATTTCCTTTACTCGTTGGGAATGACCAACTGTATATTGCGGAAAGGCTTCTGTCCATCTTGTCACGATGGAGAAGTCTGGATTTGCCGATAGATTGATGGCTCTCTTTAAATCTTCTAAAACGATCGCCGCAATCTCCATATCGGATAATTCCACAACTGTTGCGTCCCAATTACGACCAACATAACAACGAAGCAGTGCCTTCCCTTTTGGAGCTGTGTGCGGCCATTTTTTATGGGTCCATGTGCAGGCTGTAATGGTATAGTCACTATGCCTAGATACGACAAAGCCAGTGCCATCCTCTATCTGAATCTCTTCTTCCTTAAACCCCATCACAACGGTTGCCACTGTGGTAGAAGGCATTTGGGTATATTCCCTTATATTGTGCTTATCTGGAAATAATTCGACCATCTTTGGATGAGGAAGAGCGAGGATCACACCGTCTGCTCTAATCGATTCACGGTAGTTTAATTTCAACTCATAATGCGCGTTTGTCGTTTTATTTAGTTCCCTAACAGCCGAACCTTTTAAAATTGTCGCGTCTGCAAGTTGCGCTTCGATTCTCTCGACTAGTGACTGTAATCCACTTTTAAGTGTAAGGAAAACCCCTTGATTTTGATTAGTGACCGTAGTTGCCGTGGGGCTTTTAGACATTTTCTTTAATCCACGAATCAGACTGCGATGCTCCAATTCTGCTTGATAAAATTGTGGGAAAGTAGACATAAGGCTTAATTGGTCCATATCTCCAATATAAATGCCAGATACAAGGGGTTCCACTAAATTCTCCGCTACTTCATCTCCCAATCTTCTTCGAATAAAATGACCGATCGATTGATCTTCTTGTTTTTTGGAGCGTGGCAAAATATAATCACAAGCTGCTCTTACTTTTCCTTGCACGGAAAAAAGTCCGGTTTTCAAAAACGGTCCTAGTTTCGTGGGGATCCCCATCACCGCTCCAATCGGCATAGGGTATATTTGATCCTTTACTAAAATATGAATTTTATCTGCCGTATTTCTCACCAAATCTGACTCTAAGCCTACATCATGTACAAGCTGTTTAGCACTTGTCTTTCGTTCCAAAAAGGAATCAGGCCCTTTCTCAATTACAAATCCATCCCGATATTCTGTTTGTATTTTTCCACCTAATTGATGACTTGCTTCAATTAGTGTCAGTTCAAATGGCAATTGGTGTTGTCGGATCGCTTTGTTCAAATAAAAAGCAGCCGTTAAGCCGGTGATGCCTCCACCGACTACAACCACCTTTTTCTTCTGTTGATTCATACATCCATCGCCTACTTTAGTTTTCCAAGATGCTTGAGCACAGCAGTAGCCAGCACATCCATAAATTCAGGCTGAGCATCTGGCATTGCTGGACGGTAATATGTAGCACCGATCTCGTCTGTCACCATTTTACACTCGACATCATTATCATAAAGAACCTCTAAGTGGGTGGAGACAAACCCTACTGGGACATAGACAAAGGCT
Organism: Lederbergia sp. NSJ-179; assembly: GCF_022867885.1. Taxonomy (GTDB): domain Bacteria; phylum Bacillota; class Bacilli; order Bacillales; family Bacillaceae_C; genus Lederbergia. The sequence continues at coordinate 75,909 of NZ_JALIFP010000005.1, forward strand.
TTAAAACCCTTTTGCTCGTATAGCTCCCGTGTTAAATCCTGTACATCGGGACCAAGCCACGGATCTGGTGTGTTTCCTTCACTTTGCCAACCAACATAATAGGTTGCAACCTCTGCTGCCTCTGCAATCAATTTAGCTGTCTCCTCAAGCTGTTGTGGGTAAGGATCACTCAATTCCAAAATCTTCTCTGGAAGGCTATGTGCGGACACAATTAAACAGGCTGACTCTCGTTCTTCCTCGCCCATTTGCTCATAGATCTCCTTCACTTCTTTTGCCCAGAACTGAATAAATTTAGGTTCCTCATACCAGCTCTCAATGGACGTAATTGTCGGTCCACCACATTTTTCGGCCGCTTCTTTCGCTCTATTGTTATAGGACTGCACACTGAAAGTAGAAAAATGAGGCGCAAGCACGATCGATACAGCCTCTTCTATCCCATCCTTATGCATTTTTTCCACGGCATCTTCGATGAAAGGCTCAATATGTTTTAGACCAATATAGACTTTAAATTCAATCTCATCCTGAAGTTGATTCAAATGATCTTGTAGACCATAGGCTTGTTGTTCAGTAATTTTCGCTAAAGGAGAAATCCCACCAATTGCTTGATAACGATTTTTTAAATCTTCTAACGCCTCTTTGGCAGGAGCTCTCCCATGACGGATATGTGTATAATAACGTTCGATATCCTTCTCATGATAAGGAGTTCCATATGCCATTACTAATAAACCCATTTTTTTCTTACTCATTTTCTTCACTCCTGATTATTCCTAATTTGCACTGTATTCATGAACAAAGGTCGTTAATCTTTTCAATACATCGGGATTAACCTCTGGAAAAACACCATGACCAAGATTAAAGATTAAGCCAGGTTGTTGCATCCCTTGATCAAGGATGTCTTTCGCCTTTGCTTCAATCGTTGGCCAATCAGCGATCAACACAGCTGGATCAAGATTTCCTTGTACAACCTTTGTAACACCTAATTTTCTTGCCTCTGCAATCGGCAAACGCCAGTCTAATCCAACAACATCAAGGGGGAGATCATTCCATTCCAATACGAGATGACTGGCTCCGACACCGTGCATGATTAAGGGAACCTTCTCTTTTTTCATTTCTGTAAATATTTTCTCCATTGTCGGTTTAATATAGGATTGATAATCCGTTCGGCTTAAGGCCCCTACCCATGAATCAAAAATCTGCAAGGCACTGGCACCCGCTCGTACTTGAGCCTTTAGATAGCGGATTGTCATATCGGCAAGCTTATCCATCAATAGGAACCAAGCTTCTGGCTCTCGATACATGAATGCTTTTGTTTGATGATAATTTTTAGAAGGCCCACCTTCAATCATATAACTAGCCAAAGTGAAAGGAGCACCTGCAAATCCGATTAAAGGAACCGTTAATTGCTCTTCTGTTAAAAGCTTAATCGTGTCTAAAACGTAGGGAATATCCGTTTCTGGATCTAGCTCTCCTAGCTTCTCCACATCAGATTTCGCCCCAATCGTTTGGTCAATGACAGGTCCAATTCCGCTTTTTATTTCAACATCGACTCCTATAGCGGGGAGGGGTGTCATAATATCTTTATAAAGAATGGCAGCATCGACTTGGTACATATCAACAGGTAGCTTTGTCACATAGGCACATAATTCTGGTTGATGGGTAATCTCAAATAAAGAATATTTCTCTTTTAATTTTCGATATTCAGCCTGGGAACGGCCGGCTTGACGCATATACCATACAGGGATATGATCTGTTCGCTCTCCTCTTGCCGCTCTTAAAAATGTATCATTGCTTATTTTTGTCATGGATCTTCCAATCCACCTTTCAATATCAGTATGTTTTTTAAAACATATTATAATTTACAAGTTATTGTCATAACTATAGTATTTTTGGCAAGCAAAGTATAGCAAATCGGGATCTCTGTCATAAATTTGTCCTTTTTACCGTTGCTTTTTATTCCTATTTTAGCCATAAATCTATCCAAACAGTGCTGGTTTGATTATCCCAACTATGGGTAAAATACTATCAGAGAGAAATAACGTTTATAATATAGCAAGGGGTGATGAAAATGTATATGTACATAACGGCTGGAACCTATCGATTTTTAAAAAAAATAGAGGAAAACCATCCTTCTGAAAAAATGCTTCTATTGCAAAATATGCGAACAACAGAATTATGGCATGAAACGGAAAAACGGTCCGTTTTCCAATCGCCGAGAAAATATGACTGCATAGATTCATTAGGGGAATTGGCTAAAGTGGGATATGTAGCCTGCCATTACGTTCCAGTAAGGGACGAGAACAAACCATTATTTGAATATAATTTTGACGATAAATTAGCGCTCTTAAAAGGGGAAACAGGCTTGTTAGCCGCAAGAATATTACGCCCCTTATCAAGTGATGTGTATATCATCATGACAATGTGGGAAAGCGAAAAAAATTATGTACGTTGGCAAGGTTCACCAACCTTCCAAAAATTCCAAGTTCATCAACATTTGGGTGACGTCTTTTCAAGTGCCCCCCATACGTATACGTTTACGGTAGCGGAAGAAGAAGTAGAGGAAGAACAGGATCAATGATGATGCTACCCGAAAAGCTCTTAATTCTTTTCGGGTTAAGTCTTTTCTATAAGTACGTGTGCAAAAGGAGGATAAAAAGGGCCAAGAAGTTTTAGAAAAATACTGCTATAATAGACTCAAAATACTTTGAGTCAGGTGCGTGGTGTAGATGAAAAAACAATTATTTAATCAATTGGAACAAAACTACGACGAGATGGTTGAAATCAGGAGATACCTTCATCAACATCCTGAGCTATCGTTTCAAGAAAAACAGACTGCGGCCTATATTGCAAAATATTATCAGGCATTAGGGGTAACGGATGTTCGTACAAATGTGGGAGGAAATGGAATTGTGGCGAAAATAAGGGGCGGAAAACCAGGTAAAACCGTTGCCTTAAGAGCGGATTTTGACGCTCTTCCTATTCAAGAAGAAACCGGCCTTCCCTTTCAATCCAAGGTACCCGGTGTCATGCACGCCTGTGGACATGATGGCCATACTGCCACTCTTCTTGTACTGGCAAAAATTCTCTTCGAAATGAAGGAAGAGCTTGCGGGTGTTTATGTTTTAATCCATCAGCATGCCGAGGAAGTTTCCCCGGGTGGCGCCAAACCCATGATTGAAGATGGTTGCTTAGACGAAGTGGATGTTATTTTCGGCACTCATTTATGGGTGACGGTTCCCTATGGAACAATCCGTTATCGAAAAGGACCAATCATGGCGGCAGCCGACCGTTTTGAGATTCAAATAAAAGGCTATGGGGGTCATGGCGCCCAACCGCATAAAACAAAGGACTCGATTGTGATTGGCTCCCAATTAGTGATGAATTTACAGCAAATTGTCAGCAGAAAAGTGAATCCGATTGAGTCAGCGGTTCTTTCCGTAGGCTATTTTCTAGCAGAGAATTCCTTTAATGTAATTGCCGACCAGGTAACACTTGGAGGAACTGTTCGAACTTTTAACCCTGAGGTCCAAGAGATGATAGAAAAAGAAATTGGCAGGATTGTAGAAGGTACATGTCTTGCAGCCAATTGTGACTATGAATTTCATTATCATCGAGGATATCCGGCCGTTGTCAATCATGATGCGGAGACAGATTTTCTTGCTCAATGTGCCAAGGAAATCCCTGAAATAAAAACCATCGAAGAATCTATACCCGAAATGGCCGGAGAGGATTTCGCTTATTATTTGGAGAATGTGAAAGGAACGTTCTTCTTTACAGGTGCCAAGCCAGATTCAGTGAAAACTGCATATCCCCACCATCACCCGAAATTTGATATAAATGAAAAGGCGATGCTTGCTGCTGCAAAAACTCTCGGTCTTGCCGCATTAAAGGCAACGGGTTCTGTTTCCAGCTAATCAGTGGAAAAGCTCTGTGGTCCGTTGCCACAGAGCTTTCCTTTTCAACCTTTCACGGAAAAAATAAGAGTTTCTTGATTCTTTTCGGAGCATACATTTTAGAAAACAGGATTGAAAATAAAATGGAAACACCAGCGACAATTGCTCCTTGCAGAATGTCTCCCCCTATCCATGCACAAACACCGAAAAAAAGCGCTTGGATGAGTAAAATTTTAAACAGTAATTGTAAAAACACGCGGCTTTTTTGGCTCTTGTCAATTGGATAAAGACTTGTCCAAATTTTCAGCTCATATCTCCGTAACAGTGGAAAAAGTTGAAACCCTGTTAAATATAAGAATAATAAAGAAATGGCGAGAGATAAATACAAACTGCCGCTAAACAAAATAATAAGCGCTGAAATAAGCGATAATCGTACAATCAAACCTGAGTATTCACTTGTTCTAACAAGAGCGCGGGCATATAAAAAACGAAATGTTTGCTCATGGCCATAAGGGATCGAAGAAAAGACTGAATCAAGCCAGCTCCTTCTTTTTACCCGTCCTTTTAAATGGGGAACATCTGTAAACATATTCGCTGCATGATAAAAAGCCTGCATTCTTGCTTGTTCCTTTTCAATCAACAGCTCCCATTTTATTCCTTTATTTTTAGCTGCTTCCCTTATATAGACCGTAAAGGCCGCTAAAATAAATAGCACGGCACCGATAAACCAAAAAGAGGCAGCTTCTAATATAAAATAAAGCAGGAGTCCACTAATTGTAAAACGAATCAGCCAGTCATACCAGAGCGAGTAAGGGGCCGTTATCTTTAACATCCACCAATGGATCAGCAAATTCCAATATTTTAATAAAACAGTGATGATAAGCAAATAAAAAAACCACTTATAGCCTTTCCCTGTTACCTGAACAAACATCGGCATACAGACCGCAAGCACAAGCAAAATAAGATAGGCCTGTGTTAGAAAGCTTAGCCATCTTCCTTTTTTAAAAAATGGTTGCATTTTCGTCTCAAGAGGCAGTAAAAATACAAGATCCGCTTCTTTCAATAACGTAGAAATGGGGCTCGCGGATAAGATTACAGCCAAAAGGATCGCCATGATGATGGCCACTGGAAAAGAGGAATCAAGGGTTTTTACCCATTGTGAATAATAATAAATGGCCGCTCCTCCACCAAAAATCAAGACAAACAATAAGTGATCATTAAACATATATTTCATATATTTCTGCAGTTCTTTTATATAGTCTCGGACTCTTTCTTTCCACAGCTCATCCATTGTTTTCATCGATCTCTTCCTTTGTCAATTGCACGTAGATATCATCAAGGTTTGCATCCTTCATCGAAAATTCCTCACGTAAATCTCGGAGCGTTCCCTTGGCTCGGATTTTCCCATCGTGCAAAATAATGAAACTGTCACAATACCGCTCAGCTGTTGCTAATATATGGGTTGACATTAAAATCCCAGCTCCCCCATTCTTCATTTTACCCATTAACTCTAAAAGGGATTGAATTCCGAGTGGATCAAGCCCAACAAAGGGTTCATCAATGATATATAAAGAAGGTTCATTCAAAAAGGCGCACATAATCATGACTTTTTGTTTCATCCCTTTCGAAAAATGAGCTGGAAACCACTTCAGCTTCTTATCCAGCCGAAATTCCTTTAATAAGGGGTCAACCCGCTCTTTATATACTTCCTCAGGAACCCCATAAGCCATGGCGGTCAGTTTTAAATGCTCTTCTAATGTTAATTCCTCATATAGGATTGGGGTTTCAGGAACAAAAGAAAACTGTTTTCGATATTCCTCCGGTTTTTCCTTTAGTGATAATCCATTAATGGTGATTGCTCCTGAGCGTTCTTCCATTAAGCCAATGATATGTTTAATGGTTGTACTTTTTCCGGCTCCATTTAATCCGATCAATCCTACGATCTGACCAGCTTCCACTTGAAAAGAAATATCTTTTATGACCGGCCGCTTCGTATATCCGCCCGTGACATTTTTTACATCTAGTAAAGGCATTTACCCTCGTCCTCTCTCTCATTTCTCTCTGTCATTAGTGTACCAAATTATTTCATATGTTGCCGATTTTTCTTTTCCTTAGCAAAATCCTGCTTTATTTTCAAAAATCTTTTTTGGATCCTTTTACCAGTATGATCAAACGAAAATCAGGCTACTATAATGAATGAAGGGGCGGGAAACAAGCTGAAATAGTCGAAAGACCAAAAACAGCATTGGAAAGTAAGTAGCGATGAACATTGATCATGAAGATTGGATAAATCAAACTTGCTTGACAAGGGAGATGATTCCGTTGGGCATGGTAGTGGAAAATCGGGAAAATCTTTTTATTAAGTTGTTTCTGTAAAAGGAAATAACTTACAAAGAGAATCTTTCCTAAAACCCGTTAACCCCTTCACCGTGCAAGGTTTCTTAGAGACCTTGCACGTTTTTAATTTTAATCTCACCCCAACCTTATATTGCTGAACTTCGGGAAGGGATTGCTGAACTTTGGGTGGGAATTGCTGAACTTCGAGAGGGAATTGCTGAACTTTGGGTGGGGATTGCTGAACTTTGGGTGGGGATTGCTGAACTTCGGGTGGGAATTGCTGAACTTCGAGAGGGGATTGCTGAACTTTGGGTGGGAATTGCTGAACTTCGGGAGGGAACTACTGAACTTCGGGTGTCTATGGCGGAACTGTGCGCCGCCTTTAGTTTATGTTAAAATGAATATAAAAATTGGAAGGTGACACAAATGAGTGATTGTATTTTTTGTAAGATTATCAATGGAGAGCTTCCTTCAGCAAAGGTATTTGAAAATGATGATGTCCTTGCTTTCCTTGATTTAAGCCAGGTAACAAAAGGGCATACACTTGTTATTCCAAAATTACATAATGAAACGATTTTTGATTTAGATGCTGATACGGCCAAGAAATTATTTGCTGTCGTTCCAGCTATTGCTAGAGCCATACAGTCCGAATTTCAGCCAAAGGGACTCAATATCATCAATAATAATGGGTCTTTTGCGGGACAAGAAGTTTTTCATTATCATTTACATCTTATCCCTCGCTATAATGAAACAGATGGCATTCGCACCAAATATATAAGCCATCAAGCGGACTATGACCAAGAAGACTTAAAACAAATCGCATCCGCTATCAACCAAGCTGTTCAAATCTGACTCTGTACAACGGGGGGTTTTTGTGTTTTTAACATCTTCCCTTAGATCCTGCCATATGATAAAATATTCCTAACCTTTCGCTGGCGGCAAAAGTGCACGTCAGGAGAGAAAGCATAGTTTAGTTGAGAAGAGGAGAGTACAAATGAATACAAAAACGCTCGTGTTTTTATCCGTGCTGCTTGGAATTGGGACGGTGCTTCATCTAATTATGCCTGAACCTTGGACCATTAAACCTGATATGATGCTGGCCATGATGTTCCTCGGGATTGCCTTATTTCCCGATAGGAAAAATGTCCTGCTTTTGGGAATCGCAACAGGGCTTTTGACCGCATTAACAACAGGTTTTCCTATGGGTCAAATTCCAAATATCATTGATAAACCGATCACAGCCTTTGTCTTCTATGGCTTGTTTCTTTTACTTAGCAAAAAGGTATCGAAGCTACTTTCTCTTACCATTCTTACGGTTGTTTGTACACTAGTATCGGGTATTCTATTCCTTGGTTCTGCCTATATTCTATTTGGATTGCCAGGGCCATTTATTGTCTTATTTGGATCAGCGGTCCTACCTGCAATGGCGCTTAATGCTATTATACTGTTTATCCTATACCCGTTTGTTACAACAATATTGAAGAGAACGAATTTCGCTTCCACCACCACTATGTAAAAGAGCGTTAAACCTAGTATAATCCACTTGTTATACTAGGTTTTTTATTTTGCCAAAATAGCAAATAGGATCCCAATACACAAAAAACAGACCCCTGCTCCTCCAGCCACAACAATCCGCTCCTTCACAACTCTTTTGGGCGGAAAGATTCCTGGTCGCACATACATTGTCAGTTGATGTGCCATTATAAAAAGCAGAATGAGTCCCAAGGTGATAAATACCACTTTCATTAATGTCATTTCTGCCCACCCCATCCCTTAGCATCCACTATCTATTCAGATCAAACCTTACTTCTTCTTTATAATCTATGCTTTAATATGAATAAGCATGAGTGAAATAGGGTAAAGAATAATGCAGGATTTTTTAAAAGTATGGAGAACATATAAGAATAAGATTAGAATAATTTTGAGGTGATCCAAATGAACGGAAAAGCAATTGTGACTGGGATTTTAATTGGCGGAGTCGTTGGGGCAGCGACAGCATTACTTACAGCACCCAGTTCAGGAAGAGAATTACGTGATCAGGTTAAAGAATCAAAGAATGAATGGCTGAAAATGGCTACGGAATTAAAAGAAGATGTCATGGATATTAAGGATTCTGTTTCAAAGGTATCCAAGGAAGGGAAAGAAGTGATCAAAGAACTGGCGGCAGATGTAAAAGTGGCCGTGGAAGAATGGCAAAAAAATGTGGAACCCAATAAAAAGGTTTTACAAGAAGAAATGAAAGAAATTCAAAAAACAATTGCACAGCTTGAGGAAAAATTAAAGGAAAATCAATCATAACCTAAACAATTTGTAAAGGATTTCCATTTTATTATGGAAATCCTTCATATTTTTTACTATATTTTTTGGCATTTAAAGATTTTGTGAATTTACATCTTTATTAATCTTTACTTTATTGGCATAATATTATTAAAGTTCAAAAGGCGGGGAAAACAATGAAAGAAAAAGAATTTACAGAATCTATGCTTTTCACTCAAAGAATGGCCCAGCTTTCTAAAGCGCTTTGGAAAGCAATTGAAAAAGACTGGCAGCGATGGATCAAACCATTTCATTTAAATATTAATGAATACCATGTTCTATGGATTGCCCATTATTTAAATGGCGCAACTATTTCAGATGTAGCCAAATTTGGTGTCATGCATGTTTCAACAGCTTTTAATTTTTCCAAGAAACTGGAGGAGCGTGGATTCCTAACCCTTTCTAAACGAGAAAATGATAAGCGCAATACATACATTAAGCTAACGGATAAAGGGAAAAATTTACTTACCGAATTGATGGATGCCTACGAGCCAGCCAATAATTCGGTATACCAAGGATCCCTCCCTTTACGTGAGTTATATGGTAAATTCCCTGAGGTTATTGAGCTACTAGCAATTGTACGTAATATTTATGGCAAAGATTTTATGGATATATTTGAAACCTCCTTTTCCAGCCTAGAAAAAGAATTTCTGGAAAAGGAAAATAAGTCCGAAAAAGCAGAAATTGAAAAGGTCGTTTAATCCAGAATATTTCTCTTCAATTTCTCCATTAATTCTGGGTAAATCTGTTGCCTCAAGCAAGCCTCAATCACTTCCCGATGATCTAACTTCGGAGTTAGTCGATGTTTAAATTCAGCAAAAAGCGGAGCGTAAAAGATAAACTTTTCCGCTTTTTGCTCTAGCATTTCTTTGTTCAAGTCCTCACACATTTTCAAGAATTCTTCAACTTCATTTTGGTCTAAATTATTCACAACAATCAATCGATCAAATTCAAATCCTTCTCCATGTATCATGTTCAATAATAATTTTTGATGGTATTCCAGTTTTTTTATTCTTGCTAATAATTGATCCATTATGAGTACCCCATCTTTATCTTGATATGCCGACATACCGGCGTTCGTCCTTTCTCGATATGATCTTAATTATTTTTTTATAAAAAGCCTATTGATTTTACATGTATTTCATCGTAAGGTATGTAGAGTTATTTATTTTCTCAGTTTGGAGGATCTGATGATGCATTGCTGGAAATCATGTAGTGTAAATAGAAAGTATCATTTTTTTCGTTTGTTTACGATCTCTAGTTTGATCGCCTTACTTGTCTTTCTATTTATTTATGTTGTGATCCAAACGACGACTTCCGGTCAATTAAAGGATAATCATGCGATTACTTTTTTCATTATCTTTATTTTACTATACCCTTTGCATAAATTTTGTCATTTATTGCCATTGAAAAGTGCTTTTGCTCATATCAATATGAAAATAGAATGGTATTTTTATATCCTGCCTATTATTCAATTAAAGGTGTATACACCTGTTTCGAAAACACAGTATTCGCTTGCTCTCGTTTTTCCGTTTATAATCATTAATGCTTTATTAATCACCATATTATTTTTATTTCCTAGTTATCGCCATTATATTGCTATTTTACTTTCTTATCATATCGGACTTTGTACACCAGATTTAAAATTTATAAAAACATTATTGTCCTCTCCCAGTGGTGCGTTTGTTGAAGAAAATGAAAATGGCTATGAAATTTTGATTAACAAGTAAAAGCAATACGTTTACTATATCTTACCGTTTTGCACAAGATAGCTCCATTGCTTTAATGTTTTTTAATTTATCCTATCTTTTTAATTATAAGTTTGCTATTCTTTTACTATACAACAAAGGAGACGAAGGGAAGGAAAAAAATATTGCTAGCTCTTTTTTTTGTTTTTGCTGTTTTTATGTTATATCTATTCAACAATCTTACAAATTCCCTTTGTATCCTTAGGGAAATACCAGAAGAACGCCAGCCAAAAGTGTTTCGGACCATCAATGTTCTCATCACCATTCTCCTTTTTTCATCCTACATTGAAATTTTATATACGTAAAAAGGCGCGTTCCCAATTAGGAACACGCCTTTTTGTATTTGCGACCGTCTTTTACTATAGCCAAGCCGCCCCAACGATAATTAACAAAATAAACAATACAACGATTAGGGCGAAGCCTCCGCCGTATCCAGCTCCAGCTGACAATTACAACACCTCCTCTAAATCTTACTATATATTATTCATTTTTTTTGCATTGGTCAGGACGTTTGCCCAAATTACTCATTTTTCGCCGAAAAATATGCTACTTTCATGATTTATATTACATGAAAAATAAAATGTCTCAGGCAGGGAAAATCCCTTCTTTCTATACATCGTACAAAATTTTTATTTTGTTCCCATTCCCTATACCATATGCCCTAACCAATAATTGGCATGAGGGAAATGCCCATTTTTTGACGATTTCTTAGAAAAAGTATTTATTATCGACATTAATCTATGTTATAGTATGACTTGTAGCTTTAAACACAATCTTCAACATAAGAGGATATTCAAAATGTTAGGATCAGCGACTACAATCGCCACGCCTTTGTGACCTGCGTGCTGCAGGCCTCCAGTAAAAATGACACATCGAGGTTTCTAGTTGGCGAATATCTTTTTAAACACACACTTAAATTTTAGGGAGTTGTATAATATGAAAAAATGGGTATTATCCCTTACGTTAGCTGCTGGTGTAGTTGGACTTGCTGCATGCAGCGGAAACGGTGGCGATACGATCGCAAAATCAAAAGCAGGAAATGTAACAAAAGATGAATTGTATGAATCAATGAAGGAGCAAATTGGAGACCAAGCGCTTCAACAACTTGTTATAGAAAAAGTCCTTAATAAAGAGTATAAGGTAAGCGATAAAGAATTAGATAAAGAGTTAAAGAAACTAAAAGACCAGCTTGGACCTCAATTTGAAATGCAGCTTACACAAGCTGGGTTTAAAGATGAGGATGCTTTCCGTGATGTATTGCGTTTGAACCTGTTGCAGCAAAAAGCAGCCACGAAAGATATAAAAGTCACGGATGAAGAAGTAAAGGAATATTACGAGCAAAAAGAGCCGGATATTGATGTGAACCATATTATCGTTAAAGATGAAAAAACGGCGAAAGAAGTAAAAAAGAAATTGGATAATGGCGAAAAATTTGCCGATCTTGCCAAAGAGTACTCACAAGATCAATCAGCCCAAACAGGTGGAGAGCTTGGAACCATTTCAAGAGATGATCCACAAATGGATGAAGATTTTAAAAAGGCAGCCTTTGCTTTAAAAGAGGGAGAAATTAGCGACCCTGTAAAAACTCAATTTGGCTGGCATATTATTGAAGTGACGAAAAAGCCGAAAAAAGAAGCGTATGATAAAGTGAAAGATGAGTATACTCAGGAATTAAAAGTGTCCAAGCTTGATCAAGATTCTGTCACCCAAGCCATGAAAAGAGAACTGAAAAAGGCAAAGGTCGAAATTAAAGATAAAGATTTAAAAGATGCTGTAGCACCGATTCTTGATGCTCCAAATCCTGAAGATACCACTGATGATCTAAAGAGTGGAGACAATAAAAAAGACGATGCTCCCGCTACAGATAAAGAAGAGAAGTAACAAAAAAAGCTGCCATTGGCAGCTTTTTTCATGCTTATCCTAGCTCGGTGTTTTCAGTTTTTCTCTCTGTTCTTTTTCTTTATTCATCCGCTCTACATATACTTGCCCTTCCTGTTCAATCCATTCCTCTTCCATATCTTTATCCTCTTTTGCCGTCTTCACAGCCATAAAAGCACTAACGAATATCCCTGCCACCACTACGTATATCCAGATGGGTAAAGACATATGATCCACTCCTTCCTATGCTTGTCCATTAAGTTATGCGTCAATATAGAGGACGTTTAGTACACTATATGTTGGAAATGAAAAAAAATGCCTTTTAAAAGGATGTTCAAAAAGTCCGGTAAAAATGACACTGCGAATTTCTTCGTTGGCTTGTTTCTCCGCTGCTCATGTATTTAAAAACATACATTCCGCTGCTCGAAACTGCGCCGCCTCGAACTTCTTGGTCCTTTTTATCCTCCTTTTTGAACACGCACTTCATTAGAAAGGCATTAAGAATGGAATGTTGGTTTGTAGAACGAACGATTGTCCAGGGGAAAGATCCTTTCAGAAAATTCACCAGGTTTCACTCGTTTTAGAGTTCGATCCAACATATTCATTTTTGCATCTAAATTATCGATCATATGTAATATTTCTGCTTCCTTAATCATCGGCTGCTTTGGACTTCCCCACTCTAACTTTCCATGATGACTTAACACAACATGCTGTAATACAACGACTTCTTCTCCATGGATGCCTAATTCCTCTGCTGTTTTCGCAATTTCATTGACAATTATGGTGATATGTCCGAGCAAATTTCCTTCTATCGTATAGGTAGCTGAAACCGGACCTGATAACTCTATGACTTTCCCTAAGTCATGAAGAATAATTCCTGCGTACAAAAGATCACGATCTAAGGAAGGATACAGTTCTGCAATCGCTTTTGCTAAATCAAGCATAGACACAACATGGTAGCCGAGACCTGACACAAATTCATGGTGGTTCTTCGTGGCTGCTGGATATTCCAAAAAACGCTCCAAATATTTTTTGACTAAATGCCGAGAGATTCGTTGGATATTCGGATTTTTCATTTCAAATATATACTGCGTTATTTTACTTGAAATTTCTTCCTTACTAATGGGAGCTGTTTCCAGGAAATTCGCCACGCTTACTCCATCTTGTGAAGAAGCGGGACGAATTTGCCTAATTTTTAATTGAAGTCTCCCACGATAATTATGGACCTCACCCGCTACCCGCACAATCGTTTCTGGTTGATACATTTTCACTTGCTCATTCGATATATCCCATAGTTTTGCCTCAATATCCCCTGACTTATCTTGTAAAATTAAAGTTAAAAAGGGCTTTCCATTACTAGCGATCCCTTTTGTTGCACTTTTGATCAATAAAAATAGATCCACATGTTCTCCAACCTCATGTTCTAATATTTCCTTCATCTTTCAAACGCCCCCCATTCCCAGTTTTTCTTTTCAAAATTATATCATACTATGACTCTTATCGCTTTCTGGAATAGTTGAGGACAAAGTGAAGATACTTTCGCTTGGAAATAAATCCCTTATATGCTCATGGCAAGTAAATAAAATCACTTGGGAATGTTGACTCATTTTCTTAACAAGTGAACATACCTTTTCCGTCCTATTCTTATCAAAATTCACAAACCCATCATCAATGATAATGGGCAATGGATAATCTTTCTGAAGAACAAAAACTAAGGCAAATCGCAAAGCGATATATAATTGCTCCTTTGTTCCCTGGCTCAATTCTGAAGGTTCCATGAAGGTCCCATCCTTTCTCTCCACAAATAATCGATCATTTTGATGAAAATGCAGGGAAGGATAATGACCATCCGTCAAGAAACCAAAGTATTCTCTTGCTTTTCTTACCACCTGAGGAAATCGCTCTTGAATATAGGTATCCATTGTCTTTTGGAGTAAAGTAATGGCCAGTTTAATTTTAGCCCAACTCATTGCGTCTTCTTGAAAGTTGGATTGATTTTGATAGAACCGATGGAGCTTTTCTGTATAAGTGCCCCCTTCTTCCAAAACACTGATTTGATGCTGAATAGCCGCTAGTTCCTGTCGAACATGATTCAATGATTGTTCCATTTCTTTGATGGATTCTGTGAGGACCGCCTGTTTTTGTTTCAATTCCTCTTGCGCCGAATAGAATGTAAAATCTTCCATTAGTGATTCATTGAGTTGATCTTGTAAAAGTTGTCGGCGAGCCTGTAATTGGAGCATCTCCTCGTAGTTCTTGGCCTTTTCTCGAAAACTTTCCTCATCCTTTGTATGGGCCGTTTGCTGCAATTGGTTGAGCAGAATGCGATACTGATCGTATTCCCCTTGGAGATTCTTCCTTTCACTCTCTAATTCTTCCTTTTTCATTTTCCATTCTTTTTGTCTAATTCGTTTTTCCTCTTCTGTTTTTAATGTCTGTTTAATTAAAATGATCGTTTCAGAATGATCCTCCGTTGTACATTCAGCAGCCTCAGCAATTCTCTCAAGTTCTTTTAACCAATTGGCCTGTTTTTCTACCTTTTCTTGGCTCATTCTCTTTCGTTTCTCTACTTCCTTCCTTTTAGCTGCGCGTTCTATCAGTAAATCAACAGCATCCTCTAATCGGGAAGCCGGAAACTCAGGACTTAGATATAACGCTTTTTTTAAATTTTGGATATTTTCATTATTTCTTGCTAAAGAAACTTTTATTTGCTGCTCTTGGAGAAGGAGTTCTTCCTTTAACTGTTCTGTTTGTTCTAATGATTGATATATAATTTTCCATTCATTACGCAAATTCATTTGTTTTTCATACAGTTTATTGGGATTTTGCTGATGATCATGTTCCCTCTTTTCCAATTCCTCTGTTAACTCTCGTAACCGCGTAGACAGATTATCCTTCATTGCACTCTTATTAGCCCTTTTAGCTAGAAAGGTAGTCATCAAGAGATACACCCATACCAGACTAGCAAAAGCGCCTAGAAGCCATTGAGAGGAGAGAACAGACCATATGAAAAGAATAACACTCGCAAATAAGAGAAGTCCCTCCCCGATTCCTCTATATTTTCTTTGCGTTCCTTCTTTTTGAATATGTTCAAGTTCTTGCTTTAATCTTTCCTTTTCGCTTTTTATTTCTTCTGTCTCTTTCCAATCATCTTTCTCTCTTTGTAACCTTTTAAAGTCTAATTCCGACCATAAACGCGCTTCAATATGATGGCATTCCTCTTCCATCTTGTTTAATTCTTTTGTTACTGTATCTATTTGGTTCGAAATATCTTCCGCTTTTAACTGGTCTTTTAATTGTTGATTCAATGTCTGCCTAATTTGTTCCTTTCTATTCATCCCAAGATCGATCTTTTCATCTCGTTCTTCTAAAGAAAGTTGTAAAATATGCTCAATCTCATCGATTCTTTCTTCACTTTCTTCTATTTTTCTATTCATCTCATGAATCTCTGTCTTATTTTGTAAAAACAACGGCCATTCCTGAATAAGCTTGTCCGCTTTATGAATAACTGCTTGAAAGGTTGGGGATGGTTTCGAACGCTCAAGGAGCTGTTTTGCTTTCTCTATTTTTTCATCTATACTTTTGATTCGATTGGAAATGGATATCATTTTATCTTGATATTTCTCATACCTTTTTAAACCATCTATTGGAAATTCTATAGCTCCCAATTCTTGCAAACGTTGTTCGATTCTATTATACTCTTTTAAAATCGGCCATTTATCCAATAATGTATGTACATGTTGCCGTTTAGCTGTATTCTTTATCACATCATGCTCAAGATTGATTCGTTCTTGATTCAAGCTGTCTCTTTTTGATAGTAGGGCTTCATATTCTCCATTTTGCTGTTTCGCTTTTTTAAGTTCTTTTTCCGCCTCCCGTAATTGACGTAGGGATTCATTTAATTTCGGTTTTCTCCCGTTGGGTTTAAATAGTTGCTCTGACTCTTTTTTTAAGTCTGCTTCAAGAGAGAGAAGTTGATCTGTCCCAATCGTCCCTGTTGCCATTAAATAGCGTCCAATTTCGGCCCCCTGAAGTCGTTGAATTTCCTGAATACCTTGAAGATCAAAAGAAAATAAATTTTGATACATTGTTTTATTGATTCCCGATAGCAAAGCGATTAATCGTTCTTCTCCACCTATTGTACCGTCTTCATATTGGACTTGAACATCTCCACCAGCCTTTCCTTTGATCCGCTCAATGATGATTTTCCTCTCATTTTTCGTTTCGACAACCACTCTGCCACCATAAGCATGAGAAAATTTTGGTTCATATCGTAATTGGGAAGATTGCCTAGGAGGAAACCCAAAGAGGATACTATGAACAAATGACATGATCGTCGATTTTCCTGCTTCATTTTCACCATATATGACCTGTAAAGTGTCAATCGAATTCCATTCAAATTCCGTGAATTTTCCATATCCATAAATATATAAGCTTTTAAGTTTCATTGATTTTCCCACCCATCTTCACAACCAAGCGATCGCCTATCAGTTCCTTTGCCCCAATTAAAAGTTGTTTTTTTGTTTTTTCATCAAAAGGAGTTAAATAGCGACTCGCATAAACATGAGAAAATAAAGGGGAGAGCGATTCATCTAATTCTTCTCCCGCCAATAAATCTGATATCGACTGATCGATTACATTCAAAAAAGTCGGGTCCTGTATGGCTTTCGGATTTGTTTTTTGCTTTTGTTTACTGATCTTATACGGCCAGATAAAGGGGGATTCCATCTCCAACCCTGCTTGGATCATTTCCAAAAATTCTCCATTATCAATTTTTTCCTTGATTTCTGTAGAGAGGGTGCTAGCGTTCGATAAAATGATTTCGAGTAATACTCCACATTCCTTGTGCGCAAGCATGCTTTCCATTCCATTGACACATGTCAGATATAAATCAGTAAAATTCATTCCTTCCACGCAAGGAATAGCTAGGCTCTCCCAACGAATGACAGCGGTAGGAATAAACGTTAATTTTGTTTGTCCTGCTGCATTGATCTGAACCTCACAACACATTTTTTCCCCTTCTTCATTTTTGTGCCGGCCTTGCGGATTTCCTGGGTAAACAATATATGGATTTTCATGTAAAACTTCGGCTTTATGTATATGTCCTAGTGCCCAATAATCCATTTGTGTTTGTAATAATTCTTTAATAGAAAATGGGGCGTATGGTTGGTGCTTGCTTCGGCTGCTTTCACAATGCCCATGTAAAAGGCCGATATGAAAGTCCGCCTCCCCCTCCTTTTTGTATTCGGAAATCTTTCTGACTCTTACATGTCTAGTAGGATAACTAAATCCATATAAATGAACTTTTTGACCCTTCCTTGTTGTAAAGGGAATCCATTCAACTTCCTTATGAAAGATATGCACATTGGCGGGCATATCTAAGTTCAACCAATGTCCAGATAAATGATCATGATTTCCGTGTGAAAGAAAGGCATGTATCCCTGCCTGATTCAGCCTGTCCATTTGCTGTCTCAGATGGGCCTGGGCTCGAATGCTTCTATCCTCCCCATCGTATAAATCCCCGACAATAACGATAAAGTCCACATTTCTGTTAAGCGCTTCATCAATCACTTTTTCAAAGGCTAAAAAGGTACTATTTTGAATTCGCTCAAAAAGTTCTCCTGGTAAATGCTTCAATCCAAGAAAAGGGCTATCCAAATGCAAATCAGCCGTATGAATAAAATGAATCTCGTTTTTCAATTGGATCCTCCTCCGACGAATATACGTTCTCTCATTATACAATAAATACACAGAAAAAAACAGCATAATCAGCGCTGTTTTTTTAATCATTCTCTAATATATTTCGCAGAAAGGTTAATCGATGTTGTTTACGAAAATGTTCCTTAACCATATAGGCTACACCATTATCCTCATAAGATCTTGTGATCCAATCGGCTGC
The DNA here is from genome assembly GCF_022867885.1 of Lederbergia sp. NSJ-179. Classification (GTDB taxonomy): domain Bacteria; phylum Bacillota; class Bacilli; order Bacillales; family Bacillaceae_C; genus Lederbergia. The sequence goes on from NZ_JALIFP010000005.1 coordinate 93,977, forward strand.
CTTTCTTACTTCCGCCGGAGCATTCCCCATTGCCACTCCAAGCCCTGCCCACTTAATCAAAGGCAAATCATCTAAATCTGAGCCAATCGCGACAACCTCTTCTCTTTTAATTCCATGTTGCTCACATAAATATTGGACACTTCTTAATTTGGATACTTTTGTAGGGACAATCGTTAATTGGAATGGGCTTGATTCAATACACTCAATTTCATCGTACAGTTCTTCAAAAACCTTTTTCGCATCAGCTCGATCATTCTTATGTTCAAATAATATTTCGATCATTGTCGGTGATATCGGATTATCTTGAAGCTCTTCCCTTAAATGATCTACATACTGCTCTGAATAAGCCAATCGATTCGCTTTTTGAAAAACGACCCTTGCCCTTAAATGATTCGGCAAACTCATTTTATTCCCGATCATAAACTGTTCGTGGATCACTTTAATCTGGCAGGAAAAGGATTCTAATAATCCAATGATTTCATTTGTAAGATCTTCCGGAATCCGTTTAATGAACACAGGCTTATCTAATTCTTTCCCGATAAAAGCCCCATGATGAGCCACAATATGATCTTCCATTTTTAAAGATTTGGCTACTCTTTTGGCAGATGGAAAATTTCTTGAAGTCGTTAAAATAATTTTAACATCTTTATCTCTAACAAATTCAATAGCTTCCCTTGTCACTTTATTTATACGGCCATTATCCTGCAATAAAGTGCCGTCCAGATTCAAAGCAAGTAACTTATAAATCATGCTGATACCCCCCTATTGTGCAGGACCAACTTGTTCTATAAATATTTTATGCAAGTAAAGAGGGGATAGAACCAAAAAATGCTAGGCAACAATCCCTAAAGGTGCGTGTTCAAAAAGGAGGATAAAAAGGACCAAGAAGTTCGAGGCGGCGTAGCTTTGAGCAGCGGACTTGTACAGGATGTACTGACTTCTGCGTTGCCCACAGGACGTGGGCGGTTTTAGCAGAAGAACCTTATCCCGATACGTGAGCAGCGGAAAAGCAAGCCAACGAAGAAATTCGAAGTGTCATTTTTACCGGAGGCCTGCAGGAAGCAGGTCACAAAGGCGTTGCGACAGGATGTCGCGAATTTAGCCTTTGATCCTTACTTTTTGAACATCCTCTAAAGGGAATCGCCTAACATTTTGAGAACACATCATTGTACCCCTAAAACTCCATACAAATCATCCAGTGGTTTGATAATAATTTTATTTAACTCCTGAATCATCATGCTCATCTGTTGCTCCGCTTCCATTAATTTCGTTACTTTTTCATTTTGTTGCACTTGGTTTGCAATCATTTGTGCTTGTTGCACTTCTTCTTCAGAAATATCTTGTCCAGCCATTTGTTTTTCCTGAAGCTGCATTTGAATCTGGCGGAATGAATCAAACATGGATTTTGCTGTTGCATCATCTTCAACTGCTTTATACATGTTCCTCAAATCTGTAAATTCATCACTTTGACGTAAGGCCTTTTCAAGCTCATATGCACAATCATAAAGATTTGTTGCCATTGCTGTAATCTCCTCCTTCCCAAACAGTGTAACATACTAAGAGGTGATCATCACAATGATTCCTTGAATTAGGCCAATCGCACCACCAAGAATGGCGCCAAGATACGTAATCATTGTAAGCTCTTTTTTCGCAATCGAGAGGACTAATTCCTCCAATTTCACTGTAGAAAATGCTTCAATTTGCTCACGAACAATTTCTTCTACATGGAATCTTTTCATGATTTCCTCTGTTCGCTGTACGAAAAAATTCCCTATTGAATCGAAAAGAAACGGGATCCATTTTCCATCAATCTTTGCTTTATAAGGCAAAATGAGTTCATGAATCGAAGTGCGGAAGAGCTTTTCTATTGAAACTGTTTCTTCCACCCATGTTTGTATATAATCCAACAATGGCTCGTCCTGCCAATTGGGAAATAATTCTTGAAGGGAATTTTGCTGTAGTTTTTGCCATTCAGATTGCAAAATAGTATTAAGCATTTGCTTCGTGCCATCATTACGTAAAAACTTAATGATTTCCGGTTGAAAACGATCTACTAGCGAATGATTTCCAACAAACATTTGAATCATATTCCAAACGCGTCCACGATCCTCAAAAAAGTTCTCAATCATGTTGTTTATTTTATCTCTTCCCTGTTCACTTGAAAAATAATCGATCGCTTTCTCGATTATTTTATCAGAAATAACGGGAATCTTTTCCTGTACACTTGCCTTCCATTCTTCTGGTATGAGTTCATTTATTTGCTCATTCCAATATTTTTGTTTTAGCGCTGCATATTTTTGACCTACCTTACTATGTAGATATGCCTTCGTTCTTTGTTCTGCATTCTTTATTTGCAAGGAATCTAATACCTGTTGTACTGTCAGTCCTTGATCAAGCCAGCTATGAATTTTATTACTTACTAAAGTCGCCATTTCATGCTTAAGCTTTGGTTCTGAGAGCTTTTTTTGTATGCTTTCAGGTGTCACTAAATGATTGACCACTAATTTTCCAACTTGTACCGCAAGCTCCTTTTGTCTTTTTGGAATCAATCCTGGTGTAAAAGGGAGTTGCCATTTCCCAATAAAGATGGGGCGATGAGGGCGAAAGAGCATTTGAATAGCCAAAAAATTTGTAAACCCTCCAATAATGGCTCCAACCACAATCATAAATAATAATGTCCATGTCCAGTTTGGCATTTTTCCTCCTCCTGAATGCTTTATCCCGAATTAACTGGCAGTAAGACCCCCACTTCAAGAATTCGAGGAAAAACAAGAATTGTAAGTGGGGGATCAACTGAAAGTCAAATCCCCGATTCGTTCGGACCAACAGGATGTTGGTCACAAAGGCGTTGCGACAGGACGTCGCGAATTTAGCCTTTGATCTACCCATCAGTGGGGGTGAAAAAAACTCCCACTGAATGAAGTTTCACTTTATCCTCTTTTACGAATTTAACGAAAAAAAGTTCCCTTTTCTAAATGAAACGATATTCTTTTAAATGCCGGATTATATTTGGTAAACTAAAATGAGAAAAAAGATTGCCATTATTTTAAAAGCATGTTACATCCATTCTCCTTCCATACTAAAATGGAGGGGGCTGATGGCATGAGCCAAAGAAAAAAGAAGAATCAATTTCTGCCTGATACAGACTTTGAAGGTCGTGATAAATTATATATTGATATCGATCGAATGGTCAATGAAGGAATGTCAGGCGGGTCCGTCTTTATGAGACAGGATTCCACGAATATTGAAGAATCCATGGATTTTTTCCCGGAAGAGGAGCCTAAAAAGATCTAACATAAAGGGGGCTGATTCTGTATTCAGCCCCTTTTTATTTCGAAAAGGAGTTACATATGATTAATCGATTATTACAACTATACCCAGAGGCTATTACCAGTCCAGAACCTAACACAAATTCCAATTATATGTGGCTAAAAGATGATGAGGATGGAGAGTCTTATATTGGTATCCCCCTTTCAAATTTAACGAAAGAAGAGATGATCTTATTATCCAATCTTTTCCCATTAAGCGCTAAAAAAGTATATCTCGATCGTACACCTCTTGCAGAAGAATGGTACCATTTTTTGATCCATAATGGAAAAGTTCCCCATTCTAAGTCGCAAAATATCCGATTCGTGCATTTTGCTATTCCAAATGTCCGGGATGATTTTCAGTATAATGAATGGGAGGAAGCAACGAAAAGTCTCTTCTCTACTGATGTCATCTTCGTCCCTTTTAGCCATCATCGTGGTGTTATTATTGAGGAAAAACCAAATCTTTCCATTACGGAAGAGGAGCTTTCTTCTGCCATTGAAGCTTTAGAAAGTGATTTTTTTATCAAAATTCATTTTTACCTTGGATTTTTTCAGCCCATTGATGATCACTTAAAGTCTCGATTCCAATTAGAACAAAAATTACTAACCGTTTCCTTAGCGGATCATCCTGAAGATAGAATCATAACACGTGAAAAGGTCATTCCGAATTATCTATATCTTAATCTCCCCGATCAAGAGCGATCTATACTATTTGCGGATATCCATCGTGTTTTAATAGATGATCCTGAGTTAACAAAAACGATTAAAACCTATATTGAAAACCAATCCAATGCTACTTTTACAGCCAAACAGTTATTTATGCATCGAAACAGTCTTCAATATCGGATCGATAAATTCATTGAAAAAACAGGAGTCGATATTAAAACATTCCATGGTGCGTTTTTTACCTACTTAGCTTGCCTGCATGTGGACGGCCTGCAAGAATAAGAATAGGCAGATTGCCCAAAATTGGAATTTATATTTTGTGCACCTTGTCCATATCCATGTGAAAGCGGATTCTGTACAATGAAGTTACATCATATTTAGGGGGTTTTATTAATGGCTGAGTTACGCCTAGATGGTATTTATAAAGTTTATGACAATAAAGTAACGGCAGTATCGGATTTCAATCTTCATGTGCAAGATAAAGAATTTATCGTTTTTGTAGGGCCTTCCGGTTGTGGGAAATCAACAACATTACGGATGATTGCTGGATTGGAAGAAATTACCCAAGGTGATTTCTACATTGATGATAAAAGAGTAAATGATGTCGCTCCTAAAGACCGCGATATTGCGATGGTATTCCAAAACTATGCTCTTTATCCACATATGACAGTATACGATAATATGGCATTTGGTTTGAAACTGCGCAAAATGCCGAAAAAAGAAATTGAACAACGAGTGAATAATGCAGCTAGAATTCTTGGTCTAGAAAGCTTCCTTGATCGTAAACCAAAAGCTCTTTCCGGTGGTCAGCGTCAACGTGTGGCCCTTGGACGCGCGATTGTTCGGGATGCCAAAGTGTTCCTAATGGACGAACCTTTATCTAACCTAGATGCAAAACTTCGTGTACAAATGCGTGCGGAAATTGCGAAATTGCACCAAAGACTACAAACAACAACCGTTTATGTTACCCATGACCAAACAGAAGCGATGACAATGGCTACTAGAATTGTCGTTATGAAAGACGGAGTGATCCAACAAGTTGGTAGTCCGAAAGAAGTTTATGATAACCCAGAAAATATCTTTGTTGGTGGATTCATCGGTTCACCTGCAATGAACTTCTTCAATGGTAAGCTTGAAGAAGATGGGTTCAAAATAGATGAGGGAACAAAGGTAACTGTTCCAGAAGGTAAAATGAAAATGCTTCGCGAACAAGGTTATGTTGGTAAAGATCTTATAATGGGCGTGCGTCCTGAAGATATCCATGATGAGCCAGCATTCATAGAAGCGTCACCTAATTCAAAAATCACAGTCAAAATTGATGTATCTGAGCTTCTAGGTGCAGAAACACAGCTTTATTCCTCAATAGGAGAACAAGAATTCGTGGCAAAAATTGATTCTAGAACGATTGCAGAGCCTGGTCAATCGATGGAACTTGCCTTGGATATGAATAAAGCCCATTTCTTTGATCCAACATCTGAACAAAGGATTCGCTAAACGTATGTATCAAAAACCCTACCTGTTTGTAAAAATTGGTAGGGTTTTTTTGGTTCTATTAGAAATACTACTATCAAGAAAGATGCAAGGAATCAACTAAAGGAAAAGCGGGAAAAATTCCCTGCTGCTTTATATGAATAATTTTAAAGCAAAAAAACATAATAAAACCATAAACCGCTTTTCATTGATGGGTCTTACCTCAGTAGGACACAATCTAGTGTGCTGGTGCAATTCCGGCTGACCCAACCATATACCATACAACAAGGAGATGACAGAAATGGCTAACAACAATTCTAACAACTCAAACCAAATTTTAGTTCCTGGTGCAGAGCAAGCAATTGACCAAATGAAGGTTGAAATTGCACAAGAATTTGGAGTAAACCTTGGAGCAGATACCACTTCTCGTGCTAACGGTTCTGTTGGTGGAGAAATTACGAAACGTTTAGTTTCTATCGCTCAACAACAACTTGGCGGCAGCGGATTCCAAGGCCAATAAAAATTGAATACCATATGGCTAAGCCCTCGGGTTTTCCCGGGGGCTTCTTCATTATTTTAAATTCACCATTTTCTTTGGATCAATCCATTCATCATATTGCTCTGCTGTCAAATATCCCGTTTGAATGGCTGCTTCTTTTAAAGTTGTTCCTTCTTTAAAGGCTAATTTGGCAATTTCCGCTGCCTTTTCATAGCCGATATGCGGGTTTAAGGCTGTCACAAGCATAAGAGAACGATTGACATTTTCTTCAATCACTTCTAAATTAGGTTCCAAGCCTTGGACACATTTTTCATTAAAGGAAACCATACTATCAGCTAAAAGTCGTACGGATTGCAAGAAATTATAAATAATCACAGGTTTGAAAACATTTAATTCGAAGTTCCCTTGGCTCGCTGCAAATCCAATCGCGGCATCATTTCCCATCACTTGTGTCACAACCATGGTCATCGCTTCACTTTGAGTAGGATTTACTTTTCCAGGCATAATGGAACTTCCCGGTTCATTGGCAGGAATAGAAAGCTCCCCTATTCCACTCCTAGGACCACTTGCCAACCAACGAACATCATTGGCAATTTTCATCAAATCCGCTGCCAATCCTTTTAGTGCTCCATGAACAAATACGATTTCATCATGACTGGTTAAAGCATGGAATTTGTTATCAGAAGAAATAAAGGAATATTTGGTTTGCTGCTGAAGCTGGTCAGCCACCATATCTCCAAATGCGGGATCGGCATTAATCCCCGTTCCTACTGCTGTTCCACCAATCGCAAGACTGAGCAAATGTTCCACACTCTCGTGGATCATTTTTTCACTTTTTTCTAACATAGCCCGCCAACCACTGATTTCTTGACCTAAAGTGAGAGGTGTCGCATCTTGGAGATGGGTGCGACCAATTTTAATAATGTCTATATAGGCTTTTTCTTTTTCCAATAATGTTGCTTTTAACTGTTCAAGAGCTGGGAGCAAATGCTTATGAACTTGTTGATAGGCTGCAATATGCATCGCTGTAGGAAACGTATCATTTGAACTTTGTGACATATTCACATCATCATTAGGATGTACCTTTTCATCTGCTCCTTGTTCGGCTAATAGCTCGTTTGCACGTCTCGCCACAACCTCATTGACATTCATATTAGATTGGGTACCACTGCCGGTTTGCCAAACGACAAGTGGAAAATGTTCATCCAATTGACCAGAAAGTATTTCATCACAAGCTTGGCAAATAGCCGATTTTTTTTCAGATGAGAGCTTTCCTAATTGATGATTCGCGATAGCTGCTGCCTTTTTAAGCTGGGCAAACGCTTTTATCACTTCCAATGGAATTTTCTCTGTGCCGATTTTAAAATTTTGTTTACTTCTTTGAGTTTGGGCACCCCAATACTTGTCTTTTTGTACTTTAATTTCTCCAATTGTATCTTTCTCAATGCGATAATCCATATGTATAAGCCTCCTGTTTCTTTCGTTATTCACCCTATTTTCTCATAATCAATGGATTTTTTCATCTTTTCAACTTCGCCTTCTTCACCGGGACCTCTTTTGACTTTTTCCTCGAGTGTGGGCACAACCAAGGCGTTCGCTGTGACCTCTTTGGAAGATTTTCCCCCAATGCGGGCGCAGCCAAGGCGTTCGTTGTGACCTCTTTGCAAATTTCCCTCGAATGTGGGCACAGCCAGGGCGTTCGCTGCGACCTCTTTGCAGATTTTCCTCGAATGCGGGCACAGCCAGGGCGTTCGCTGCGACCTCTTTGCAGATTTTCCTCGAATGCGGGCACAGCCAGGGCGTTCGCTGTGACCTCTTTGCAGATTTTCCTCGAATGCGGGCACAGCCAGGGCGTTCGCTGCGACCTCTTTGCAGATTTTCCTCGAATGCGGGCACAGCCAGGGCGTTCGCTGCGACCTCTTTGCAGATTTTCCTCGAATGCGGGCACAGCCAAGGCGTTCGCTGTGACCTCTTTGGAAGATTTTCCCCCAATGCGGGCGCAGCCAAGGCGTTCGTTGTGACCTCTTTGCAGATTTTCCTCGAATGCGGGCACAGCCAGGGCGTTCGCTGCGACCTCTTTGCAGATTTTCCTCGAATGCGGGCACAGCCAAGGCGTTCGCTGTGACCTTTTTGCAGATTTTCCTCGAATGCGGGCACAGCCAGGGCGTTCGCTGCGACCTCTTTGCAGATTTTCCTCGAATGCGGGCACAGCCAGGGCGTTCGCTGCGACCGAGACTTTCCCAAGAGAAAAAAAGCATACAATCGAGAGTGATTGCATGCTTCAAATTCCATTTTTTTATACCCTACTGAAATTGTTTCAGTTTCCTTTTCAATTTCTCTTCCATTTCTTTCAGTTTACTTTTTCCTTGATCAAGCTTGTCCTTCCATTTCTCTGCCTCATTTGTCATTTTATCATCAAAATCTTTTAATTTTTCCTTAATAGAACGATTATCTTGTTTTTCTTTTTCTTCTATATGTTGATTAATCGATTTTGTAGAAAATTTTTCACTTTCTATATAAGGAAGGCTCCCTGCCATCATACTGCGGAAAATGGGAACAACCACATCCCCGCTTGTCCCTTTTAAATAATGAGTTTGATCTGTGTAATCATATCCAAGCCACACAGCGCCTACTATATTTGGTGTGTAACCAACAAACCATTGGTCTTTCGTTCCATTTGAATCAAAAGATAACTGCGTAGACCCCGTTTTTCCAGCTATTTCATAACCATCTATTTTTGCCCCTTTGCCTGTCCCAGATTCGACAACATTTAATAACATGGATGTCATCTGTTCGGCTGTAAAAGCATCCATCACTCGAGTCTTTTTAGGATGGACTTCTACTTCTGCTTTTCCTGTAGGTCCAACGATTTTGGTAATAATATGGCTTTGAATACGTTGGCCCCCATTTGCAAAGGTAGAATAAGCTTCAGCCATTTGTTTTGGAGAATACCCAGTCTTCGTTCCACCAAGAGCAAGGCTTAGATTCTTATCTTCTTTTGAAACAGGCAGCCCGAATCTTTTGAGGGCATCGCTCCCCTTTTCTATCCCTATTTCATTTAAAAGCCAGACAGCCGGAACATTTAAAGAATCTTCTATAGCCTGGTACATGGGAACTTCTCCTAAATACTGATGATTCGCATTTTGCGGTTTATATCCATCAAAAGTAAGTGATTCTTCATCTTTTAAGATCGAATAAGCTGTATACCCAGCCTCGAGAGCAGGACTATACACCGCTAATGGTTTAATCGCGGAGCCTGGCTGTGCTGTTAGTTGTGTCGCCCGATTATACCCACGGAAAGTATGCTCCCCGCGCCCTCCTACAAGGGCCCTAATTCCGCCTGTTTTTGGATCAAGTAAAATAGCCCCACTTTGAGCTAAAGTTCCGTCTTGACTTACTGGAAAAAGAGCATCATTTGTGTACACATTTTCCAATGTGGATTGAAGATTTTGATCCATTTGTGTATAAATTTTATATCCCCTTGTTAAGATTTCATCTTGTGTAAGACCATATTGATTAATGGCTTCGTTTAATACAGCATCAACATAATATGGATATTTTCCTTTTAAAGGATCTTCCCCTTTATTGTCTAAAACGATTTTCTCTTGTAAGGCCTGATCCCTTTGTTCTTTCGTAATCATTCCATACTTTTCCATTTGCTTTAAAACGATATCACGCCTGTGTAAGGAGGCTTCCATATTTTTATAAGGATCTAACGCGGATGGTCGGTTAATAATCCCCGCTAACATCGCTGCCTCGCTGATCGTTATATCTGACACATCTTTTCCAAAATACGTCTTTGAAGCATTCTGGACTCCCCAACCGCCGCTTCCGAAAAACACTTGGTTCATATACATTTCTAAAATCTCATCTTTTGTAAATGTTTTCTCCAGTTTCACGGCAAGAAAGATTTCCTCTAATTTTCTCTTATATGTTCTTTCTGGCGATAACAAAGCCACTTTTGTTAATTGCTGTGTAATCGTACTACCACCCGCTGTTATTCTTCCAGCCTTTAAATTTGAAAAAAAGGCACGCATGATCCCCTTTACGTCGAAGCCATTATGTTCATGGAAGCGATGATCTTCAATCGCGATAATGGCATTCTGCAAGTAATCCGGTACGTGATCAATCGGTACACCTTCCATCCTGTTTGCAGATATTTTGCTCGCTTCATCTCCATCCTTATCATAAATAATGGTGGATTGAGATAATCCCTGTTTTAAGGCCTCTACATTGGTGGTGCTTGCAATCCAAGCAAAATAGCCGAGCCCTATTAAAATGGTCAATGATATGATTAATAGAAAAATTTGATTCAGATGAGCTCTTTTCCAGAATCTTTTCAAAGCATCCATGATTGATTTGATTGTATTCATTCCGATATCACCACTTTTTCTTCGACATTAACCAAATACACTATAATACTTTTAAATAAGATTATCCACAAAATTCTACTTATTCTTCTCTTTTTCATCATCCAGTATAGGAAAAAATTTCTGTTTGTTATTAAAGATGAATATAAAGCAATATGTGATAATATACATGAACCAATCAGTTTTTAGCTCATATTATCGAATTTCAGCTAATTATTGTAAATTATTGTAAAATATGAAAGGATATTAATAATCCGAACAGAAATGAATACAAAGAGAGGTGAGATCATGAAAAAAATTTTATCCTTTGTTCAGGCACAAAAACATTCTATTTTGACACAATGGAAGGAGAAAATGCTTCATACCCCGGATGAACTGTTGAACGAATGGATGGAGGATCGTATCCAGCTTATATTTGATATTTTCCTCCAAGCATTCACATTATCTGAACCAGAAAGAGAGGAATTTTTAAAAAAACGAGCGGAACAAGTATCAGAAAAAATGTATAATCCAGCCGTTATTAGTTTTTTTGTACAAAATATCAATCGCCTAAAAACAGAATTATTGGCCGTTCTGTCAAAATTACCGATAAAAGCAGAAGTTTCTCTTCCTTTCTGTTATAAATTCTCTTGCATTATTGATTCTTTTTTATTTTATACTTTAGATTATATATCGGAATCGGAAAGTTCCTTAAAAGAAGCAAAAAAGGAACATGAAGATCGATTAACCCTTTTGGGACAAATGACAGCTAGTTTTGTTCATGAATTTCGTAACCCCTTAACAACTGTACATGGATTTATTCAATTACTTCGTTCAGATAATCCAGATCTTCCCTACTTAGATATTATTCAAGGTGAATTAGATGATTTGAAATTAAAAATAACCCAATTTTTAATGCTTTCAAAAAAGGAAATAACGAATCAGGAGAAAACGGTTTTTTCCTTATCAGAATTATTTGATCCATTGCTGTCTTTTATTTATCCTAAAATTTTGGAATCAAATGTCCAACTAGAAACAAATATAAGTGGGAAATTATATATAAATGGGTATGCGGAAGAAATAAAGCAAGTGCTAATCAACATTATTTTTAATGCCATTGAGGCCATGACTTGCAAGGTTTCTCAACCAGTTATCAAAATAACCGGCCACCAAAAAGAAGAAGAAATTTATATAAAAATTGCTAATTCAGGTCCTAAAATACCTGAAAATATCGTTCAAACGATTTTTGATCCTTTTGTCACAACAAAAGATGACGGAACTGGACTTGGACTATATGTATGTAAAGAAATCATTAACAAGCATCAGGGAAAGTTAATTTGTACTTCTGACGAAAAATGGACAGAATTTACCATTATTCTCCCCATTCACAAAAAAAAAACAGTGATTTTCCCTTTACAAAATCAGTGGAGAGAAGATTCTCTCCACTTTCCTGTTTTTCCAATCATTGTTCTGCAGCATCGTATTGAATGGTTTCCTTTTTTCCTTTGTTAGATCATAGAGTCAAAGTAGGTTTTATATTTTCTTTTATAGCCAAGCTGCTCCAACAATGATTAACAGGATGAATAAAACGACAATTAGCGCAAAACCACCGCCATAGCCATAGCCACCGCCGCCGGCATAACCGCCGTAGCCGCAGCATCCGCCGAAGCCCATAGTCTCACCCCCTGATCAGGATTAGAGTGATATCACCCTTGCACCATATACTATTCAAAACTTCAAAAAGATGTATGGACACTGAAGAGTTTTTTTGCCTTTATTGAATTTTAATTGTTATACTTAAAAATATGAAAGGAGTTCTTAACATTGAAATCACTTGTCTTGGCAGAGAAACCTAGTGTTGCACGAGATCTTGCTCGTGTGTTAGGTTGTACGCAAAAACATAAAACGTATATGGAAGGCCCCAAATATATTGTCACATGGGCACTAGGCCATTTAATTGAATTAAAAATGCCGGAGGATTATGATCAAAAATATAAAACTTGGAAAATGGAGGATTTACCGATTATTCCAGACAAAATGGGGTTAAAAATCATTCGACAAACCGCCCCCCAATTTAAAGGAATCCAACAGCTTGTGAAGCGAAAAGATCTAGGGGAACTTATTATTGCAACAGATGCCGGACGCGAAGGCGAGCTTGTAGCAAGATGGATTATCGAAAAAATTCATTGGAAAAAGCCGATTAAACGACTATGGATTTCTTCACAAACAGATCGAGCCATCAAAGAAGGGTTTAAACAACTAAAACCAGCTGAACAATATGATTCCCTATATGAATCTGCCGTTTGCCGTTCAGAAGCCGATTGGTTGATTGGATTGAATGTGACTCGTGCTCTTACGACAAAATATGATGATCCCCTTTCAGCCGGAAGGGTACAAACACCGACATTATCGATGATTTTAGATCGGGAAAAACAAATTCAAGCTTTTGTCCCGAAGGAATATTGGACCATTCAAGCTAAAATTGGCCTTTTAAATGCGACTTGGCACCAAAAGGGAGAACGGAGAATTTTTAATGAAGCAAGAGCGAATGAGATCATCGATAAAATTGAAAATCAACAAGCCGAGGTCGCTTTCGTTCAGCGGAAAGAGAAAAGCGAACAACAGCCGCTACCGTATGATTTAACCGAATTACAACGTGATGCCAATCGCCGGTTTGGATTTTCGGCTAAAAAAACACTGAATGTCCTGCAAAATTTATATGAACAACATAAACTAGTCACATACCCTAGGACAGATTCACGCTATTTAACAACTGATTTGGAAAATACGATGTCAGATCGCTTACAAGCCCTGCTTTCTTCCTTTAAAGATATCGTCCAACCCGTGATAAAAGGGAAAGTGTTAGCGAAAAGAGTCTTTAATAATGAAAAAGTGACGGATCACCATGCGTTGATCCCAACAGATGAACGGCCAAAATTAGGGTCACTTTCCACTGATGAAAGAAAATTATATGAACTGATTGTCCAACGATTTTTAGCTCTTTTTTATCCAAAATATCGCTATGAGACGATTCAAGTGGAGTTCCAGGTTGCCGGTCACACTTTATCCGCTCATGAGTCCATTGTACGTGATTCCGGCTTTAAAATCGTGACAGGAAAAGAAGATGAGAATGCAAGAGAAGGACAAATGGGGAATTTGAAAAAAGGGATGACCTTTTCTGTCTCTAATACGAAATTGGAGAAAAAACTAACCGAACCACCCGCACGATTTACAGAAGCAGATTTGCTCGCAAAAATGGAGGAGTACGGATTAGGTACACCTGCCACACGAGCTGATATTATCGAAAAATTGCTCGGTTCTGGATCGATCGATCGTCAAAATAATCATCTTCATCCAACGCCAAAAGGAAAACAATTGATTGACTTGGTGAATGATGAATTGAAATCGCCAAAGCTGACAGCCAAATGGGAAGCTGAATTAGAAGCCATTGCACGTGGCAAAGGAAAGGCAGATCAATTCTTACAAAAAATCCGTCAACAAACGAAACAGCTTGTTGCTGAAGTAAAAACAAGTGAGAAAAAATATAAGGCACATAATTTAACGGGAACAAAATGCCCTGAATGTGGTTCCTTCATGAAAGAGGTAAAAGGTCGTGACGGGAGGATGCTCGTCTGTTCCAACAGGGAATGCCAATTTCGCAAACGAAAGGATCCGAAGCTGTCCAATCGCCGCTGCCCACAATGTCATAAAAAAATGGAAATCCATAATGGGAAAGCCGGTACCTATTTTCAGTGTAGAAACTGCAATCTTGTAGAAAAAGCGAATAAGCAGAAAAAGGCTGTTACAAAGAGGGAAGAAAAACAATTACTAAAAAAATACACAAAGGATGAAGGCTTTGGAAACAGCATGGCGGATGCATTGAAAGCAGCGCTAAAGGATGAAAAATAGAAATTGTTATGTGCAGATAGAAGCAGCAACCGGCGTTGCTGCTTCTATTATTTCAAGATTCGGTTCGTTCATACCGGAAGATGTTCAAGAAAATTACGGCCCGCAAATCCTTTCACGTCTTCCTCTGAATAATATTTCAAAAGTTCATTGATTAAATCTTGATGTTTAGAGGCGTTTTCTAATCCAATAATATATTCATCAATCCCGTCAAAATCAGAACCCAAACCAATTTGCTTGACACCGCCAAGAGAACAAAAATGATCAATATGCCGAAGTAAATCCGCGATCGTTGCGGTGTTTTTACTCGATGTAAACGCTGGATGGTAGACCACATGAATGATTCCGTTTTTTTGGAATAAAGCAAGTGCTTGCTGGTCAGTTAAATTTCTCCGATGCGGGCAAATCGATTTTGAATTAGAGTGACTAGCAATCGGGTAGTCAGCTAGTTCCATAACCTCCCAGAACCCCTTCTCCGCTAAATGAGAAACATCTGTCAATACGTGGTATGTATTATTCAGTGCGACGATTTCTTTACCAAATGACGTCAGTCCAGCACCTCTTGGCTCTCCCACCCCATCTGCCGCTAAATTGGCAAAATTCCACGTTAAACCAACCGAACGTACACCTAAATGATATAAAATTCTCAGTTTATGCAAATCATTCCCGATACAGTCTACTCCTTCCAATGTTAGGATTGCTCCAATTTCATGGGCTTGAAGCGAGTAAATCGATTCCCAATCTTTTATATGTTTCATTTCTTCGTTTCTGCCTATCACTTCTGTGTAAAAATAATCAACTTGATCCAAAGCCACTTGAAACTGTTCTTCCGCCTTCAACTCTGGAGGAATAAAAATAGCGAAACATTGAATTTTTACCTTCCCTTTTTTCAATCGTTCTAGGTTTGTATCTAACTTCTCCTCATCTCGAAAAGAAAGGTCCCCCTTCCCTTCCCATAATTTTAACAAGGCATCACAATGTAAATCGATAATGTTCATCTGAATTCTCCTCTCTGTTTATGAAATAAACACACCTGTCAAGGTGTGCCTTGTTAGTAAAGTGCGTGTTCAAAAAGGAGGATAAAAAGGACCCGTCGGCTTAGGGCGCTGACGTCCTGTCAGCAACGCCGACACTAGCACGTCCTGTGCGTCGAAAGTTCGAGGCGGCGTAGTTTCGAGCAACGGAATGTATGCTTTTAAATACATGAGTAGCATAGAAACAAGCCAACGAAGAAATTCGCTTATGTCTTTTTACCGGACTTTTTGAACATCCTATTAAAGGAATTTCCTTTGGATATTTCTTCCGTTATAACTAAATAATACCGGTCTTTCTTCCACTGCAGTCTCCATATGAACCGGTCTCCCCCAGAGTTGATATATATAGGGTAACACCTTTTCCAAATAATTTAAATCTAATTCCACATCTTCGTACCAATGTTTTAAATATAATTCCCCACTTTTTAAATAATCACCATCATTCACAGTAATATAGGGGAAACCGCCATTCACTCTCATATTGACAAGTTGGTCGCGAACCTCCGTCCATTCTTTATCGACAACTTTATAATCCCTACCACGCTTTTGAAATAAATACATATCCTCACGATAAACTAATTCCTTCGTTAAATAATTCCGGATAAAAGAAATATCTGACTCAATCTGACGGACTTCAAAAATTTTCTCTCGCCCGGAATTTTCTTTGATCCCTTGTTCTTTCATTTCCTCGTCTGGATGATTATAACGTTCTTCAATATCTTCAAAAATTTTTAAACCCAGATAATACGGATTAATATTTGTTTTAGATGGCTGAATCACACTTGCATTTAATTTCGCAAATTCGATCGCTTCTTCACTTGTTAAATCCAATTCTCTCAAAATCCGCTGATGCCAATAAGAAGCCCATCCTTCATTCATGATTTTTGTTTCTAATTGCGGCCAGAAATAAAGCATTTCTTCCCGAACCATCGTCATAATATCCCGTTGCCAGTCTTCCAATTCTCTACTATATTGTTCGATAAAAAGCATTATATCCTTCTCAGGCTGTGGTGGAAACGACTTCTTCACCTTTTTTCTTCTTGGTTTATCTTGATCCCCTTCATCTAATGACCAAAGATCATCATACTCTGTTCTTTGAGCGGAAATTTCCTCCCACTCCGTATCCTCATTTTGCCCATTTAATTTTGGCCGCAGAAGCGAAGGGTCGATATGTTCTTCAATGGACAGTACAGCATCCAGAAATTCCTCCACTTCTTTCTTTCCATATTCAATTTCATATTGTCGGACACGTTCCGCTGTTGCAGCCATACTCTCCACCATATCACGTTTTGTATTCTGAAATCGCGCATTATTTTTAAAAAAGTCACAATGGGCTAATACATGCGCAACAATCAATTTATTCTGGATAAGTGAATTAGTATCAAGCAAAAATGCGTAACAAGGGTTGGAATTAATCACGAGCTCATAAATTTTACTTAATCCAAGGTCATATTGTAGTTTCATCTTAAAAAATTGTTTTCCAAAGCTCCAATGAGAAAACCTTGTTGGCATTCCGTATGCACCAAATGTATAAATAATTTCGGCTGGGCAAATTTCATAGCGCATCGGATAAAAATCAAGACCAAATCCCTTCGCAATCTCCGTAATTTCACTAATCGCATATTCTAATGCTTTGGCTTCTGATTTCATCACGGCTCCCTCCCTTACACAATTGTATGAAAAAAAAGGGAGTTTCATGAAAAGGAAGTTCGAAAAGTAAGGATCATGGAAGAATAGAGGATAAACGGCTAAAGACGCCTTCGCCGTTCTGCCCAACATCCTGTTGGCCTAAGTTCGCGACAACAATCGCCACGCCTTTGTGACCTGCGTCCTGCAGATCTATCATTACTTTTCCCCAAACAAATTTTACCAATATAACGGATTCCCTTTCACCAACTAAATTGTCAACTTTTACAAAGGAATGCTCTAGAGGTCATTGCAAATAATAGGAGTAACTCCAAAAGGAGGGTTTAACTTATGGACATATTGGATTACGATCGAGCATTGTATTACACCAATCGTTCTGAATGGGACAATTTGCTGATACTGATGGTTCGAACGAAAGATCAGATATTGTCCAAAAAAATTGAGTACTTTTTGCATGCGTATCAATATTCAAAGGACTATACAGTCATTGAGCGAAAATTATACGCATTGCTCCGCTATATCGATCATGCCAATGGAGTTATGGGTTATATACCCCAGCAGGAAAGTGAGCCTGTTCTCCTCGTATAAAGTAAATAGCTGTTCGGCAATATGTCGGACAGCTATTTTCCAGGTAGCATAAGGTTCGTACTGATTTTCACATACATTTCAAGCTCTTTCACCATTTCCTCCACTAATTTCCGAGGTTCTTCCCATAATTTATTTCCATCATAATCAAAACAATCGGGATCGAGAATAATCTGTTTTGGGATGACATTCGCATAGAAGCCACGCATGACGATTCTCATATTATTTAAACAATTCATCCCACCTTTTCCTCCACCTGCTGTTGCTATTAAGGCTACCGGTTTATGAGCTAATTCTTCCCTTGATAAATAATCAAGTGTATTTTTCAATGCTCCACTCATTCCGCCATGATATTCAGGGGAAATGAGAATGATACCATCAGCCATTTTCATTTTTTCTTTAAAAGAAACCACCTCAGGCAATTGCCACTGCTCTTGTTCGCCTGTTAATAAAGGCAGTTTTATCTCACCAATATCTATATAGTGGAATTGATATTCTTTGGCAATAAAACGAGTGATAAATTCTGTCCTTCCACCTCTTGGCATACCTCCATTAATGATAAGTATATCCATTTGATTCTCTCCTTAAATTCTCAGATGCCAATAATTATCAAGGTTTAGCAAAGCCATATTTGACTGCGTATAAGGCAGCTTGAGTTCGGTCTGCTACATTGAGCTTGATAAAAATATTTGATACATGGGTTTTTACTGTTTTTTCCGTAATATTTAAATAAGCCCCAATTTCTTTGTTGCTTTTTCCTTTCGCTATTTCCTTTAATACTTGCTTTTCTCTAATCGTTAATCCTGAGATCAGATTATTCACATGATTGGCTTGGTTCATCTGATTCATCAGTAAATTGGTTGCTTTTGGATGAAGGGTATTCTCTCCATCCATTAATTTTCGAATCGAGTGAACCAAAGCATCTGGTTCAATGTCCTTCAATTGATATCCCGAAGCTCCTGCTTCAATAGCGGGAATGACATGGTCCTGATCCGCAAAACTTGTAAGGATTAAAATCTCTGTTTCCGGCCTGATTCTTTTAATTTGAATGGTTGCATCAATACCGTCCATCACAGGCATGACAAGATCCATTAAAACGACATCGGGTTTAAGTTCAACGGTAAGCGCAACGGCTTCTTTCCCATTTTTCGCTTCTCCAACGATTTGAATATCTTTTTGTGTTTGTAGAAAAAAGACAAGTCCTCTTCTCACAACATGATGATCATCTGCAATCAAGACTTGAATGGTCACTTTCATCCCCCCTAATAAGGCAGTTCTACGACAATGGATGTCCCTTGTGTTGGTGCGCTATTCAATGTAAAAAAGCCACCTAGTGACTCCACTCGCTCTTGCATACCCTCAATTCCTAATGATGGGAGTGTTTGCTCTTTTTCATATTTAAAGCCACATCCGTTGTCAGAAATAGTCAAACAAACAAGACCACGTTTTACAAGAATCGAAACCGATACATCTTTCTGTCCTGAATGACGTTTACAGTTATTAAGGGCTTCCTGACTAACCCGCCATAAGGTCTCCTCCACTTGTGATGGCAAGGATAATACGCCTGCCAGCCTTGTATCCACCTTTAAGCCTAACATC
This sequence comes from Lederbergia sp. NSJ-179, assembly GCF_022867885.1. Taxonomy (GTDB): domain Bacteria; phylum Bacillota; class Bacilli; order Bacillales; family Bacillaceae_C; genus Lederbergia. The sequence goes on from NZ_JALIFP010000005.1 coordinate 113,043, forward strand.
TCCCCATAACCTTTAATCGCCTGCACAAGTCCCTTTTCGAGTCCACTCGGTTTTAGTTGCCAGATAAGAGCGCGCATTTCTGTTTGGGCCTCTTGTGAGAGGTTTTGAATATGTTGAAAGGTGTTTTTCGTATCGGTATCTGTTGTCATCTCTACGCCACCTCTTGCCGTAAGAGAAAGAGAAAATAATAATTGATTCACCGAATCATGCAAATCGCGAGCAAGTCGATTTCTCTCTTCAATAAGAGCGATTTCCTGTTCCTTCTTTGTCAGTCGAATCCGTTTGATCGCTGAACCAATTTGAAGGGCGACAGATTCTAATAAAGCCAGTTCATCACGGCTAAATTCTCTCTTTCCTGGTGCAGCAACATTTAATAACCCAAACATTTCATCTCCCAATTGAAGAGGAATGGTGGCATGAAAGGCAATATTATTGGTTTCGCCTTGCTTATGTTTTATCGCTGTTTCAATTCTCCGACATTCGATAATATTAGAAGCTTTTGTCAATGTTCCTTTTTTATATCCATCCATACACCAACAACTTCCTTTTTTCAATGGCTCACAATCGTTTTTTGAAAGGGCTGGAGGCAAATGCTCAGTCGCTTCCACTGTATGCCGTCCATCCTTATCTATTAAAAAAATCCACCCAGTGGTAACCCCTGTAACTTTCAAAAGCTTTTGCAATACTCCTGACAAAAGCGGAGAGATTTCCGTCCCTTCATTTAACAATTCGGCAATTTCTTTTAAAATGCGTAAATTGGAGTGAGTATCAAGTTGCTTTGACACAAAAATCACCCTATCTTTTTCACTCTATTATATTATATAAGTACGTCTTATCAACATTCATTCACTATTCGTATGAATCTCCACTACAACTTTAGTATGAAAAGGGAAGTTCCAGAGACAAAAAAAGGCTGTTTCCAATACGAATTGATCGTCCTTCTGGAAAACAACCTTTTTTAAATTAAATGATATATAGATTTGTTGGTTTTGCATAGATACTACAAGCATCGCTATGCTTTGTACTATTCTTCTCCAGAAAATTTTGATAAGAAAAAGGGAAAAACAAACCGGATTGCGTAAGAATATCCACATTTTTATTAAATAAATTCTGATGTTTCAATAAATCATGGTTTTGGGGGGATAGATCTAATATCGAAATAATCACTTCCAAGCTTGTAATCGCTCGGAAAGCAACATCCAATGTATAAAGAGGATGTTCCTTTTCCTCTGGAAAATGTAAGACCTTCCATTCCATGTATTGAGCGATTTCATAATCCGTAAAATAACGTGGAAATGCGGATTGATAAATATAACGGATCAACTCATCCAATTTATTGACTTGTTCTTCGGTCGAAGCCACGATTACTTTCATTGTTTTTAAAACCCCGCCTTTTTTTGATCTTTTATATAGGATAACATACAAAGACCTCCTAATAACTTGGAAAAATCAAGTAACCTAAAAGGAGAAACAGGTCACTACTGAAAAAATCATTTTTGGAAATATCATCATCTCCACCCGCTCATTTAAAAATTGTAAGGCGTTTCAAAAATAAGATCATTGCAAATTACGACAAAATCTTTTATCTTTTCCGGCTTTTGCGGTAAAATAATAACGTTTGATCATGATTATGGAGGAGACAAAATGGCTTTTAAAAATAAAAAGGATAAATTTGCAGCTTTACTTGAACAGATCGCAGCGAATTTGAAGGAAAGCTCGAATTATTTTGCCGAATACAAATTAAATACGATCGAGGATACGGAAATTTTTTCTGCCAAAATGAAGGAATACGAATCAATCGGGGATGACTATGTGCACAAAATCATTACAGAATTAAATAATTCCTTTATCACCCCGATCGAAAGGGAAGATATTCTCGCTTTATCGATGATCATGGACGATGTACTCGATGGGATGGAAAATACAGCGGCTCTCTTCCACATGTACAATATTATCCAAGCCGATGATTATATGTATCAATTTGTACAAGCCATCGGCAAATGTGTGAATGAAATCGAATTATGTATTGGTTTAGTCTTCAGTAAGAAATTACCAGATGTACGTCCCCATGCCATCAAAATTAAAGAATACGAATCCCACTGCGATGATGTTTTAAGGGAGAGCATTAAGCATTTATTTACCGTTGAATCGGATCCTATTCAATTAATTAAGATTAAGGAAATATATGAAAATTTGGAGCAAATTGCCGACAGTTGCCAAGGTGTGGCCAATACACTTGAAAGTATTGTCATGAAAAATGCTTAAGGGAGTTTACAACCATGATTGATTCAGTCCTGCTTGTAACAATTTTTATTGTTATGCTCGCTTTAATCTTTGATTTTATAAACGGTTTTCATGATACGGCAAATGCGATTGCTACATCTGTCTCTACTAAAGCTCTGCCACCACGCATAGCGATTGCAATGGCCGCTCTCATGAATTTCCTTGGAGCCTTAACCTTTACAGGTGTGGCTCAAACGATAACGAAAGATATTGTCGATCCCTTCACATTGGATAATGGCTCTTTGGTGTTAATGGCTGCTTTACTTTCCTCCATTGTTTGGAATTTAATTACTTGGTATTTTGGCATACCAAGTAGTTCTTCTCATGCTCTTATTGGATCGATTGCAGGTGCAACGATCATTTCTGCTGGAATTCACGCGATCAAATACGGAGGATTTATTAAAATTATCGAAGCATTAATCCTGTCTCCCATTATTGCATTTGTGATTGGCTATACCATATATTCGATTTTTAAAATTATCTTTAAGAATCTAAATTTACCAAAAACGAATAAACGATTCCGTTATTTTCAAATTTTTACGGCTGCCTTGCAATCTTACACACATGGAACGAATGACGCTCAGAAATCGATGGGAATTATCACGATGGCCTTAATGGCGAATAATTTTCATACAACCGATAATATTCCTTTCTGGGTGCAATTATCCTGTGCTACCGCAATGGCGTTAGGAACGTCGATTGGTGGCTGGAAAATTATTAAAACAGTTGGTGGGAAAATTATGAAAATTCGTCCTGTCAATGGGGTTGCTGCTGACTTAAGCTCAGCTCTTATTATTTTTGGTGCAACGTATATCCATTTGCCAGTTAGTACTACCCATGTTATATCTTCTTCGATTTTAGGCGTTGGAGCTTCCCATAGAGTAAAGGGAGTGAAATGGGATACAGCGAAACGAATGCTAATTACATGGGTCATTACCCTACCGATCAGCGCCCTTCTTGCTGCTTTTATTTATTTTATTTTAAATTTATTTGTTTAAGATTCTTATACATTATATAATAGAAGGAAATGTACAATCGCGGATTGAATTTATATTCTCAATGTAATTCTATGGTTTTAGCCTTAAACTGTTCTTTAATAGGATGTTCAAAAAGTCCGGTAAAAATGACACTTCGAATTTCTTTGTTGGCTTGCTTTTCCGCTGCTCATGTATTTAAAAGCATACATTCCGCTGCTCAAAGCTACGCCGCCTCGAACTTCTTGGTCCTTTTTATCCTCCTTTTTGAACTCGATCTTTAATAAGGGAGATGCTTATGGGCGCGATTATTCTATTCGATGGGGAATGTCATTTCTGTAATAGAAGTGTTCAATTTACGATTAAACGTGATCCTGCTGGCTATTTTCAATTTTCATCGTTACAGGGGAATTATGGGAAGAAGTTATTAGCAGATAATCAACTTAATGATGACGTAGATAGTATGATTCTTATTGAAGACGGAAAGTTTTATTGCAAAAGCACAGCGGCCTTAAGAATCTGTAAACACTTAAAGGGATTATGGCCGCTTGCTTATCTTTTTATTGTGATCCCTACTCCTATTCGTAATCTTGTTTACGATTTTATTGCAAAAAATCGCTATAAATGGTTTGGGAAAGCGGAAAGTTGCATGCTCCCTTCCCCAGGAATTCGGAAACGATTTTTAACCTAGTTTTCACAGAAAAAGCGGAACCGCCAGTTTCTAATCACTAAAGGCGGTCCCGCTTTTCTTACGGAATAGGAAAGTATAAATTTTGGCTAATGTTTGGATCTAGCTCCAGCGCCTAGCCCCTCGAGGTCAAATAACCTGAGACAATAAAAGTCAAAACCGGACTTTTCTTGTCTCAGAACATTTGCTTGTCGGGGCTGACCAAGGCGCTTGCGCTTTTCTTACTACACACTTAATAATGTTTTATCATCGACTAGTTTTTCTCCGCGAATTCGCTGGAATTCTGCCATTAATTTATCGATTGTCAGCGTTGGTTTCGTTTCTTCATCCACTTCCAAAATAATTTGGCCCTTATCCATCATGATTAGACGATTGCCAAGATCTAGCGCCTGTTGCATATTATGAGTCACCATAAGCGTCGTTAAACGATTTTTTTCGACTAGCTGTTTGGTCAAATTGGTGATTAATTCCGCTCTTGAAGGATCCAATGCAGCAGTATGCTCATCTAATAAAAGAATCGCTGGTTGGGTAAAGGTTGCCATTAACAAGGATAGCGCTTGACGCTCCCCACCAGACAATAATCCAACCTTGGCATTCAAGCGATTTTCTAAATTTAAATGAAGGGATGCTAAAGATTCGCGAAAGAATGCTTTTCTTTGCTTATCTACACCTTTTCTCAGTCCTCTTTTTTTGTTGCGAGAATAAGCCATCGCCAAATTCTCTTCGATTGTCATCGAAGGTGCTGTCCCGGCCATTGGGTCTTGAAAAACTCTGCCAATCAATTTGGAACGCCTAAACTCAGCTAATTTCGTCACATTTTTACCCTGAATCCAAACTTCGCCCATATCAGGTGAAAGGGCTCCAGAAACCATATTCATCAAAGTTGATTTTCCCGCCCCATTACTACCGATAATCGTCACGAAATCGCCCGCCTGCAATTCCAAATTAATTTGATCAAGGGCGATTTTTTCATCTGGTGTTGCCTCATTAAAAACTTTATTAATCTGTGCCAGTTTGAGCAACTGAATTCTCCCCCTTTCCAAGGGATTTGTTCATTGCCGCCATTCTTTCCGCATGCCGTTTTGCTTTTCGCTTCTTTTCTCTTCTTTTTTCAAAAAATTGCGGAATGATTAATGCTAAAATGACAATGACCGCTGTAATTAATTTCATATCACCTGTATCCAAAATTTCAACTCGAAGAGCGAGTCCGAGGATCATTCGATAAATCACAGCCCCCGCCACAACCGCCATCGTTGTTCTCATTAACGTTTTTGTACCAAAAATCGCTTCGCCAATAATAACAGAAGCAAGGCCGATAATGATCATCCCAATTCCCATCCCAACATCTGAGCTTTTGGAATATTGGGCAAAAAGCGCACCTGAGAATGCAACAAGGGCATTGGAAAGGCCTAAACCAAAAATAATTAAATAATCTGTATTAGCCGAGAAACTCTTTATCATTTTTTTATTATCACCAGTCGCCCGGATCGCAAGACCGATTTCCGTTTGCAATAACCAATCTGTAAAAAATTTAAAAACCAATGTAATTAGGATCATTAACAAAAGAATTCCCCATGTGGAAGGGAGAAATTTGACACCCATGCTAGACAGCAAACCATTTAACGTATCATCAATTCCTAATGGACTCCAAAGTTCAACAAATTTTGTAAAAATTGTTTCCTCATTCATTAACGGAATATTAGGTCGACTGACGGAACTCTCTGTCGTCAAGCCCATAATCCGTAGATTAATAGAATAGAGGGCAATCATCATTAATATTCCGGAAAGAAGGGCATTTATTTTCCCTTTTGTATGCAAAAGCCCTGTTAAACATCCAGCCAAAAAGCCAGCTACTAAGGCCAATCCTGTCGCTATGAACGGATTATAGCCTAACACGACCATTGCAGCGGCAACGGATGCTCCTGTGACGAAGCTTCCATCAACCGTTAAATCCGGAAAATCAAGCACTCGAAAGGAGAGATAAACCCCGAGAGCCATAATCGCATAGATGATTCCTTGTTCAACGGAGCCAAACAGTGCTGCAAACATTCAAAATCAGCTCCTATCTATTCAAGTTCTGCCTTCCATTCATCTTTGATATCTAAACCGATGGTTTCGGCAGTCTCTTGATTCACAACAAGTTTCAAATTTGGCGGATATTGTACAGGTAATTCCCCTGGCTCTGCTTCCCCTTTTAGGATTTTTATCGCCATTTCTCCCGCTTCATAACCAATATCGGTATATTCGAACCCATAAGCGGCTAATCCACCTCTTCGTACAGAATCAATTTCCCCAACCATTAAAGGCAATTTATTCTCATTCGCAACAGTGATGACCGACTCAAGTGCCGATACGACCGTATTATCGGTAATAATATAAAGAGAATCAACTTTTCCAATTAATGATTCTGTTGCCTGTTTCACATCAGCAGAAGTAGCGACAGTAACCTCTTCAATTCCTATATCAGAGTCCAGCTCTTTCGCTGCTTTTTTCGCAATATCTACTTGTGCACGTGAATTTTGTTCTCCCGCGTTATAAACCATGCCAACTTTCTTCATTCCTAGCTCTTCAGCCAAAAATGTAATTGTATTTGTAATCGCATCAGGATGCATGTCAACGGTTCCTGTGACATTTCCACCCGGGTTCTCATTTGATTCAACTAATTCTGCCCCAACCGCATCTGTTACAGAAGTAAAGACGATAGGAATATCTTTTGTTGCACTCGCTACCGCTTGTGCGCTAGGAGTAGCATTAGCAAAAATAAGATCGACATCCGAATTGATTAAATCAGACGCAATTGTTGTGTTGGTACCGCTATCTCCATTAGCATTTTTTTCCACATACTTAACATTAAGTCCTGAGTCATCCATCGCTTTTTTAAACCCATCATACGCTGCATTTAAGGATGGATGTTCCACATACTGAGTCACACCAATTTTGTACGTTTTCTTTGCGTTCTCGTTTTTTTCTTCTCCTTGATCAGCCTTCCCACCACTTGTGTCTGGTGTTGATGATGTCTGACCACATCCAGTCAAAACAAACCCGATCAACAAAGCCAGCATCGCTATTTTTTTCCAACTACTATTCATACTTTTTCCCCCTATATTCTTTTAAACTATTCATTTTAAATTTCCCCAATATGTTATGTAATCGTACACAAACGATCCCATTTAGTCAATAGATCAACGCGGTAAAGCAAAGAAAATCCCGAAATTTTCTCGGGATTTTCTTTGCTTTCAATCATACAGGTTGGTGATTCGGTTCTTTTTTAAAAAAACTTTTCATCGCATGGAAAACATCCGCTTTATCTTTTAGCACATAATAATAAAACTTCTCGTTTTTTATATGTTTATAGACAGACATAAGCGTGGAGTTCCGCTGATATTGATTGACTTCCCCATATCCAAACATATTTGCCTTTTCCATAATTTCATTGACCAAGCGAATGCATCTTGCGTTATCAGAGGTTAAGTTATCGCCATCTGAAAAGTGAAAAGGGTAAATATTATAGCGCACTGGGTCATACTTTTCATTGATAAGCTCTAAAGCTTTTTTATAAACAGAGGAACAAATCGTTCCCCCACTTTCCCCTTTGGAAAAGAACTCTTCTTCTGTCACAACCTTTGCTTCTGTATGATGAGCAATAAATTCAATGGTGACAGATTCATACTTTGTTCGAAGAAAACGGGTCATCCAGAAGAAAAAACTTCGAGCCATATACTTTTCCCAAATTCCCATCGAACCACTCGTATCCATCATGGCTAAAATAACCGCATTGGATTCAGGCTTTTGAATTTCATTCCAAGTTTTAAATTTTAAATCCTCTGGATAAATCGGATGGAAACTGGGGCTTCCTTTTATCGCATTTCGCTTGAAAGCTGATAGCATTGTTCTCTTTTTGTCAATATTGCCCATTAAACCTGTTTTTCTTATATCATTATATTCTATATCAGTAATTTGATTAAGATCCTGTTCTTTTCTTTGTAAATTGGGTAATTCTAATTCTTTAAATAGGGCTTCCTCTAAATCCATCATGGAGACTTCTGCTTCGTAATAATCCTCTCCCGCTGTATCACCTGCTCCTTGACCTTTCCCTGGCCCTTTCTGCGTATTTTGGCCTCTGGCAACAATATCACCTACTTGGCTATCTCCGTCACCCTGCCCCACATGTTTATTCTTATCGTAATTATAGCGTATTTTATATTCATCCAATGACCGAATCGGTATTTTCACAACATCCCGCCCATCGGACATGATAATACTTTCTTCCGTTATTAGATCTGGCAAATTCTTCCGAATCGCATCTTGGACCTTTTCCTGATGTCGCATTTGATCATCATAGCCTTTTCGATGGAGGGACCAATCTTCCTGTGATATCACAAACTGGCGGTGTTCTGACTCCGTCATTTTTTCACCCTCCTTCAAACTTATTCACCATTTCTAACGGTCAACATATAATAAGATGGTGATATTTTAGCTGGTTTGCTTTGTTGATACTTTATCCTATGCAAGAAAAACAAGATATTTACAAACTTTTTTAAATTTGGACAAATTTAGGGGTTCGACAAGATGAACACTTTTCCAATTATTTTCGGATCCCAAAAACGCTCCCTTCGATTAGCAGCAAAGGTTGCCTTCTATGTGAGGGCAACCTTTGCATTGTGTAAAGAATGAACCTTATCGATTTAACAAACTTCCGACATATCTTAATAATTCATTCGCAGAAGTGGAATTATAGCCATGTTCATCAATCAATCTTGCCACAACCTCATTGATTTTCTTTAATTGTTGTTCATCAGGAGTCTTTGCAGAGGTCGTAATTTTCACAACATCTTTTAGGTCTGCAAATAGTTTTTTCTGGATGGCTTCCCGAAGTCTTGCATGGGAACGATAATCGAAGCTTTTTCCTTTTCGAGCTAAGGCCGATATCCGAATCAAAATTTCCTCTCTAAACGCTTTTTTCGCATTTTCTGAAACGCCGATTTGTTCTTCAATCGACCTCATTAGTTTTTCATCTGGATTGATTTCATCCCCTGTTAATGGATCTCGCAATTTCACTTTATTGCAATAGGCTTCAACATTATCAAGATAATTATCCATTAATGTCTTCGCTGACTCCTCATAAGAGTAGACAAATGCTTTTTGAACCTCTTTTTTGGCAATATCATCGTATTCTTTTCTTGCTAAAGAAATATGATTCAAATAGACTTCCTTGCGTTCATTCGTAATAGATGGATGCTGATCGAGTCCTTCTTTTAAGGATCGTAATACATCCAAGGCATTAATCGAAGTAATCCCCTTGCGAATAATCGTGGAAGAAATCCGATTGATCACATAACGTGGATCAATGCCGCTCATGCCCTCTTCTTGAAATTCATTTTTCATTTCATCTACATCTGCAGAATTAAAACCCTCTACATTTTCTCCATCATACAGTCGCATCTTCTTGATAACGTCTACATCACCTCTTTTGGTGTCCTTTAATCTTGTTAAAATCGTGAACATTGCTGCGACTCGTAAAGTATGGGGAGCAATATGGACATCATCCGCCACATCACTCTCTCGAATCATCTTTTCATAAATGCGCTCTTCCTCCGAAACCTTTAGGTTATAAGGAACGGGCATAACAATAATCCGCGAATGCAGCGCTTCATTCTTTTTATTAGCAATAAAAGAGCGATACTCTGTTTCATTCGTATGGGCGACAATCAATTCGTCTGCACTAATAAGTGCAAATCTCCCTGCTTTGAAGTTTCCCTCCTGTGTAAGAGATAATAAATGCCATAAAAATTTCTCATCACATTTTAACATCTCTTGAAATTCCATTAATCCTCGATTGGCTTTATTCAGTTCTCCATCAAAACGGTAGGCTCTTGGATCGGATTCTGAACCATACTCAGCAATCGTGGAAAAATCGATACTACCCGTTAGGTCTGCAATATCCTGAGATTTCGGATCTGAAGGACTAAAGGTACCAATTCCAGTCCTTTTGTCTTCTGAGAAAAAGATTCGTTCAATGATGACATCTTCAATTCGTCCACCATATTCTTCCTCAAGTCGCAATGAATTTAACGGCGATAAATGCCCCTCAATTTTAATTTTATATTGCTTATAAAAGTCATCCCTTAAGTGGACTGGGATGAGATGTAAGGGATCTTCATGCATGGGGCAGCCTTTAATCGCGTAAACCGCTCCATTGTCGGTTCTCGTATACGCCTCCAAACCTCTTTTCAGCATTGTGACAAGTGTTGACTTTCCGCCGCTTACAGGCCCCATTAATAAAAGAATTCTTTTTCGCACATCCAATCGTTTAGCGGATGGATGGAAATACTCCTCGACTAATTTTTCCAATGCCTCTTCTAATCCAAATAATTCTGTATTAAAAAATTTATACACCCTTCTGCCATTTTTCTCCTCTACACCTGCATCTTTAATCATATTGTATATGCGTGAATGGGCAGATTGGGCGATCCACGGCTTTTCCTCTAATAGCTGCAAATATTCAGCAAAGGTCCCTTCCCATTTCAAATTTTCCTCTTGTGATCGGTATTGTTCAATCCTTTTTAAAATATCCATATAAACCTCCCCAGTAGGTGTGATGAGAGATGATTATTTCATTCTATGCGAATGGACAACTAAACATGATACTTTCCCCCGGTGAGCGCAGTTTGTACATACATTCTTTTGCAAATACCATACTACTGGTTATGCTTTCTTAGGTGGAAAGGGTACTACTTAACGCTAGAGGATTTCGAGAAAGGATAGATCAGTCCTCAAGTATGGAATTGTGAAGAATTGATTAAATATGCGACATTCCGTCGAGAATAGGCTATAATAATTGGTGAAACGGAATTGATTCTTAAGGAGGCTTACATAGAAATGAAACTAATCTTAATTATCGGCGTATGTATTGCATTCTTGGCAGCCATTTTCACAGCGGGATATGAAGATAAACCAGGAACGAATAAAAGGTAAAAAAAAGCTGTCTTGTTATCATTGGAAATTCAATGACAAGACAGCTTTTTTCTTCTTATTCGGTTGCCACTTGTTTGGTTTTAACCATTGCTTCTTTAGGTACTTCTTGCATTGGCGGCTTTACTCGTTTCATAAATAAGGCAAGAATAAGAGCCAATAAAGCAAATATTGTAGAGATAAAGAAGGCATGCGTAATTCCGTCTAGCATCGCTTGATGTCCAATTAATTCCTGCATTTTCGCCATTGCTTCTGGCGTTGGCTGTACATTCGGGTCAGCCTTTGCCGCTGCCTCAGCAGCCAATTCTTTTCCTGAACTTTCCGCTCTTTTAGACATAACGGTAACCATAAAGGCCGTTCCAATCGCTCCTGAAACTTGCTGGAGCGTATTGTTAATCGCTGTTCCATGGGGATTATCCTGCATCGGCAATTGGTTCATCCCATTTGTCATGACTGGCATCATGACCATCGACATCCCAAACATTCTAAATGTATAAAGTAACACTAAATGAGTGATCGAAGTATCCATTGTTAATTTTGAAAATAAATAAGTCGTCACTGTCATCACTGTAATACCGATAACGGCAAGAATCCTAGCTCCATACTTATCAAAAAGGCGACCCGTTATCGGCGACATAATGCCCATCATCAAGGCTCCAGGTAGCATTAACAAGCCGGAATGCAAAGGAGAAATCCCTCTTATTTCCTGAACATAAAGAGGCGTTAAAATCATTCCAGAAAACATCGAAATGGCAATCACGATAGAAATACCGGATGACAATGCAAACATAGGATGTTTATAGACACGGAATTCGAGCATTGGTTCTTTCATTTTCAGTTGGCGTAAAATAAAGATCACTAGTGCTACCGCACCTACAACTAATGGAACATATGACTGCGGCGCTCCCCAACCAACTTCCATGTCACCCGCTGAACTAAATCCATACAAGATCCCGCCAAAAGCAATACTTGATAAAATTAGGGAAAGAACATCAAGATGAACCTTCTCTTGTGGCGTAATATTTTTTAATTTAAAGATCGCTAATATTAATACGATTATAGCAAACGGTAAAACGACAGAGAATAAAGCTCTCCAGCTAAACGTCTGAATAAGATAACCTGATAATGTTGGTCCAATAGCAGGAGCAACAATCATAACCAGGCCGAAGAAGCCCATTGCCGTTCCTCTTTTTTCCACAGGGAAGGCCGTTAACATCACATTCATCAGTAATGGCATCATAATCGCAGATCCTGATGCTTGGATCATTCTTCCTGCAAGCAACATACCAAAATTAGGAGCAATAAGCGCTAATAACGTTCCTAAAGAAAATAAACTCATCGCTGTGATGAATAAACTGCGGTTCGAAAAACGCTGAATAAAAAAAGCACTCGCCGGAATGAGAATGCCGTTCACAAGCATATACCCTGTTGCTAACCATTGTACGGTTGCTGTACCTATTTCAAACTCTCTTTGAATAGATGGCAAAGCAATATTAATTAATGTGTTATTTAAGATCGACACAAATGCGCCAATAAAAAGAACCGCTATAGCACCATAAGGCGGTTTTTTTTGAATGGATTCAATATCCATATTAAATTCCCCCAATCGGTATTTCATCTGTATTAGTATAAGTCAGCTTCATTACTTTAAACATTTTAAACTCATGGTCTAAAAAAATCAACAAAAAAATTTTATTTCTTTTTAAAAATTGCCTAAACATTGTCATTAAGGTAAACTATTAAATAGACCAAGGGTACAAAGGTGAGCATATGAATCCAAGAAAAAAACAAATTATTGATGTAGCACACCGTCTTTTTATCGAAAAAGGGTTTTCTGCTACATCGATTAAAGATATATTAACGGAAGCAGACATTGCGAAAGGGACTTTTTATAATCATTTTGCTTCTAAGAATGAATGCTTGATGGCTATTCTTGAAATGGTCAGAAATAAAGCGCGAAGGGTTCGAGAAGAACTTTCTTTTGGTAAGCCAAAAGATGATCCTGATATATTTGTTCAGCAGGTCTTGGTTCGAATGGAGTTGGATCGGGAACAAAATTTGCTTCCTTTGTTTGAATCTATCTATAGCTCAAAGGATCAAGACTTAAAAAACTTCATGAAAAAGCAGCATAAGGCAGAATTACAATGGGTTGCTTTAAGACTTGTCGATTTATTTGGGGAGCAGACAAAGGAATATTCAATTGATTATGCATGTATGTTCTTTGGGATGGTTCATCAAATGATGCATGTATGGAAGTTGGGATCGGCGAAAGAATATGATTTGAAGGAAATGGTTTATTTTATCATTAAACAATTACGATCCCTCATTACGAACCAAAGCAAAGAGGATAAACCTTTCTTCCCTGCTGACTGGCTTTATCCAGCTGAAAAAGACATTTTAATAACGCCAGCAGATATTAAAAAGCAGCTTGTCACACAATTGGGCATGTTGCTTAACCGAATGGAAGAGAGGACAGAAAGGCAAAGTAGGACAGAATGGTTTGAATTTCTCCACACAGAACTTCAAGAAGATTCACCCAGGGATTTCTTGATAGAAAGTGTGCTTTTTTCCATAGAAGATAAGTCAGATTCTTCTTTCTATAAAAATGAAATCCAAGAAATTATCCAGCTTGGTCATCAATATCTTCACTATAAGCGTGACTAAAAAGGAAAGATCTCCATCGTTATCGGAGATCTTTCCTGTCCTTAATGAAGATGAGGATATCCCTGTTGCCTCAACGCCTCATAGACAAGTATAGCAGCTGTATTGGATAAATTTAATGAACGAACATGATCATTCATTGGGATTCTTAAACAACGCTCCAGATTGGATTCAAGCAAATCCTTTGGCAATCCTTTTGTTTCCTTACCGAAAATGAAATAATGATGGATCGATCGATCACTATAATCAAAGGTTGTATGCGGCTTTTGCCCGAATTTGGTTAAAAAGTAAAATTGGCCATTTTGATTCTTGGCAAAAAAGTCTTCAATGGAATCATAATAGGTAATATGGACAAACTCCCAATAATCTAATCCTGCACGTTTTAACATTTTATCATCTGTTGAAAAACCGAGTGGTCTAATTAGATGTAAATGGGTATCTGTCGCTGCACACGTTCTTGCAATATTCCCAGTATTTGCTGGAATTTCTGGTTGATATAAAACAACATGGTTTGGCACTTACATTCACCTCATCAAAAAAACATTACTGTGTCATTATACACTTATTTTTAAGAGGATGTTCAAAAAGTCCGGTAAAAAGACATAAGCGAATTTCTTCGTTGGCTTGTTTCTCCGCTGCTCATGTATTTAAAAGCATACATTCCGCTGCTCAAAACTGCGCCGCCTCGAACTTCTTGGTCCTTTTTATCCTCCTTTTTGAACACGCAATTTAAGAATCATCTATAATGGTGAACATTTTGTATTGAATATTTGGTGTATAGGCGGAGGAGTCCTCATACGCCCAATATCTCATTCGACTATTATAGGTGTGAGCATTGACAAGTGGCTCTCCTGCCGCATCCTTCCCTGTCACAATCGTGTTATGGTCGTAACGTCCATCCCCTTGGAAATCATAACAAATGACATCTCCTAACTTTAATTCCCGTGCATCTTTTACTTCTTTTGCTCGAAGTCCAATTGTAGAGCTTTCTAAATGGACTTTTAATGCATTCGCAACCGACCAACTATAACTCCAATTTTTGTTTTGATACCACCAGCCTTTACTGCGATTGGGATATCCTCTCATCGGGGCTCCGCCAACATGGAGACATTGAGAAATAAAATTCGTACAATCCACTTCAAATTTTTCATAAGCCGGATTATAATCATTCCACCATTTTTCGGCATAACGTACCGCTTTTAAGCGATCATACATAAATGGGACCCTTTCCAATTCCTCATCATTTTGGACTGTGCTTTCGGTCTCAATCGATTCTGGGTATAAAATCGGTGTTTCAATATCTTTAACTAGTTCATTTTTATAAAAAGTTGCCATTCGGTGCTCTATTTCTTCTTCTATATAGATAAAATCAGATTGTTTGATGAGGTATTTTAAATGAAGCTGATAGGAAATATCGTTTTGATCTTCCCCTCTTTCCACGGACGTTATTTTACCTGTTCCCATCGCCTTCACCAAAGCTGCTTTACGATTTTCAATGGAATTAAGTTTTTTTATCACTTTTTCCTCTTTTACTTCTTTCCGTCTAACTAATTGGGCTATTCTGTCTTCAAATGCCGAAATTAATTGCTTCCTCACCCTCTCCCCTCCTTTTGTAAAATATATGCTTTAGATCAGGGAAATGATGATTAGAACATTTTTGAATCGTTTAATGAACGTTAAAAAGAACTCCTTCTCCCCACACCCTGTGCTTCGCTGTTACCTTTTTGGCCCTGGATCCCTTTTTCGGGCACAGCCAGCCGATCCGCCGTTACCTTTTTGGCCCTGGATTCCTTTTTCGGGCACAACCAACCGATCCGCTGTTACCTTTTTGGCCTTGGATCCCTTTTCCGGGCACAACCAGCCGATTCGCTGTTTCCGATGCAGCTTTACGCAAGATAAAAAAAGCTTATAAACCTTAGTTAAGGTTCGTAAGCTGGTTAAAAGTAGTACAAATATAATTCCTTTTTTTGAAAGTATTTCCTATTCCTAATTCTATTGTTCTTTCTTTTGTGATCTCCATTAGCTTCCTTAATATCCTCTTCTGTTTCGGCAAACAGTAAAAATCATACAGTTTCAAAGAAACGAAAATTATCCCTCGTTCTCTGCACCAAAAAACTCTAATCCTTTATTTATCTCTAATAAAACAGATTGATCCTGTTCTTGACTTTTTGCTTGAATCAATGCCTCTTTCGCTTCCTCCCCACCAATTTTCCCTAAAGCCCAGGCGGCGGTACCACGAATAACCGGACGTACGTCTTCTTTCATAACTTGAACTAATGTACCGACAGAATCCCTTTCTTTAAAATGGGCTAACGCAATAATCGCATTTCTTTGGATTGGTTTTTTCCCGCGCCATGAACCTGACAGCTCCCCAAATATTTCCTTAAATTGTCGATTGGACAAATGTAAAAGTGGATCTAAAAGTGGTTTCACAATCTCCGGTTCCGGCTCCATCGCTTCATGATGATGAAAATCCATCCCCTTATTCTTTGGACAAACAGATTGACATGTATCACAACCGTATAAACGATTCCCAATCTTTGTCCTAAATTCATCTGGCAAAAAGTCCTTCGTCTGAGTTAAAAAAGCAATACAGCGCTGTGCATTTAATTGCCCTGCTTGGACCAAGGCTCCAGTTGGGCAAGCGTCTAAACACATGGTGCATTCTCCGCATTGATCATGGAGAGGTTCATCTGGTTCAAGTGGGAGATCCGTAATCATTTCACCAAGATACACATAGGAGCCAAATTCTGGCGTAATAATTGAGCAGTTTTTTCCACTCCAACCAATGCCCGCTCTCTCCGCTACAGCACGATCGACTAACTCGCCTGTATCCACCATTGACTTTAATCTGCTTTCTGGCACCCGACTTTGAATATAATCAACCAGTTGTTCCATTTTTTCACGAACTAGGAGATGATAATCAGTCCCCCATGAAGCACGACAAAATATGCCCCTTCTCTCTCCTTTTTTGCCACGCGGCGGATTGTCCATTCTCGAAGGATAAGCAAGCGCGATCGCAATAATGGAGCGCGGCTGATCAAAGATCAAGGAAGGATCTGTTCGTTCGTCGATATTTTTATGTTCAAAACCTGATTGAAACCCAAGTTCTTGTTGTCTGATTAATTTATTTTTCATCTCGATAAAAGGATCAGAGCTGGCAAATCCAATTTTATCAATTCCAATTTGTTCACTAAATTGGATAATATCTTTTTTAAGCTGATGATAATCCATAAGCTCGTCCCCTTCCTCTTTTGAATGATAGCTATAAACTATAAGAAACATTTTATCCTTATTCTACCGGGCACATACGATTTCTTCAACTCATTCATTCAGCATAAGAAAAGCGCGATCATTTTGACCACGCTTTTCAAACAATGTTGATTGTATAGGAATTCTGTTTGGATTTTTGCCAACAAATCCTGCACCCACTTACCTAGAAACGATGCACTTGCACCAACAGCGTTCTCCTTTATTCCATTTGTATTTCTAATCAAAGCGTACAGATCAATTATGAAAATAGGCGCTGGAGCTAGATCCTCAGACTAGCCAATTTTTCTTACCTTTTTAAAAAGGGCTGTCCAGAAACTCAGTTTGCACTGACTTTCTGAACAGCCCCCGTCTCTTATTCATTACGGTTTATTTGGTTGTACGACCTCAGGCGCGTTTGCCGAATTGCATCACTGATTCTTATAGTTTTTTTTAAGAGTTTTTTCCTTACTTGGAAAACTGCTTCAGAACACTCATTAATTCCTCAATTGTTTCTTTTCCTTCACCTTGTTTAATCGCATCACTGACACAGTGGTTAATATGTCGTTCAGTAATAGCGAAACCTACATTTTTTAAAGCGGATTGGATGGCACTAATTTGCACTAGTATATCCACACAATAACGGTCCTCTTCTACCATTTTCTGTATTCCACGAACTTGGCCTTCTATACGTTTTAAACGATTAATAACTTTTTGTTTTTCATCCTGTGTTCTTGGTTTACTTGGGTGATCATGTAAGAATTTATCCAAATGGATCACTTCCTTTTATTATATATCTTTATTATACCCCTACAAGGTATTCATTTCAACTACTATCATTGAGAACTATTATCCAAAACTAATTTTAAAATTCCTGGCAATAAAAAAACGCAAAGCCTTGTTTTTTATAAAACAAAACCCTGCGTTGGTATGTATGGAGCGGGTGATGGGAATCGAACCCACGACAACAGCTTGGAAGGCTGTAGTTTTACCACTAAACTACACCCGCATTCCTTTTTGAAAAAGTTCACTTTAATAGTATACAAAATTAGGGAATAAAATGCAAGTTTCGCCACAATTTTTTTCGTATAGAAGTTTCCACTGGAGGAGCCGTCCCTTTATCATCATTTTGCCGAACAAGTTCTATTTCACGTTCTTTCTAATATGTAAACGACAAGCTCGTGTGTGATAGAATAAAGATAAGTATCTAAAGCTCGGAGGGATATGAATGAATCTATATGATTTGACAGAAGAGAAAGAATCTGAAAAGAACTATTTTGAAAATCTCAGCAAGACTCTAGATGCATTTTCTACTGACTTATCTGAAAACCAAGGACTAAAAATCGAGACCGTTAATCGCCATGTGAGGCGACTGGGATTCTTTGCAGAAATCTATTTGTATCATCGTGGTGTGAATTTAGAGGAAATACACGCCGACTATATCATAGACTTTCTAGGAGACTATTATATTCGAAAAGTATTAGATAGCAAGCAAAGCGACATTGCTCCTTACTTAACCTCATTTAAAAAATTTGCAAAGTTTGCGTATGAAAATGGATATCTAAGTAAAGAGGATTTTGATGAAATTAAAATGGTATGTAAACAGAAGGAATTCTTTTTGCATCGCTTTGACACTTACTTTTCATCAAGTGATTTGGAAGAATGGCATTTTAACAATGATTTATACCAATACCTTGAGGAAATAGAGGACGAGTATAGTTTGACAGGCGATGAAAAGCTAAATATTGATCCCAACTTTGTCCAATTACTAATGGAGAAAAACTTTGAAGCCCCAATCGCCGTGTTCGCCTTTTCTGCTTTCCTTGAAAAAATTCAAAGTGAAGCAAACGTAAAACTGACAAGTACGAGACAGCATATCACAAGGAATTTTTGGAAAGAATTGGATCAGTTACTAAATCTACAGTTGTTTAGCAAGCCGACATTAAACCAAGAGGATATCGGATTATATCATTATTTCTATTTACTGGGTGAACATTTAAAACTATATCGAATAACTGGGAATAAACTAATACCGACGAAGCTTCTTCCTCATTATCAGGCATTATCCCATGAGGAAAAATTCGTTTTAATGATGGACGGGTTATGGAACCAACTATCTTGGCATGAAATCCAACCATCACATACAGGCGGCCGAATTGAAATTACTCAGGCGCGACGTTCCAATTTAGCAGATGTCCTTTCACAATTTCCCGTTGGGGAGAAAATCAGTCTTAAGGAGGATCGACTCGGTATATCGCTAATAAATCAAACATTCACGGGAGGCTTCATCGGTTCCGCGGATCATTTTTTTCTGTACATCCTCCCCATCATCGAATACTTTGGTTTATTTAATCTAGACTATCAATTAAAAGAAGGAAAATACGAAAGCTATTATGAGATTGCTTCTATTGAAATGAATCCGTTCGGACATTTTACATGTAATCACCTGAAAAAGATGGGAAATACGTTACCCGAAAACGCCCCTTCCAATAGCATATCAGATCTTTTTATCCAAATGGGAGCAAATCAACCTATTGTAAAACCGGAAAAGATTGGACGTAATGATCCATGCCCATGTGGAAGCGGAAAGAAGTATAAACGTTGCTGTATGTAGAAAGGATGTTAAAATTATGAGTTTTTGTGACCGATGCGGAAATGAAAATACAAAAATAGCGTTGTCCGGAAAAACAGAGCAAGCAGTACTTTGTACGAACTGTTTTAATGAGATGATCGCATCTGAAATTGGGGTTACAGTGGAAACATATCCCGAAGCTATTTCAATTAAGGATGGAGGTGGAAACATCCGTACTTTTGCAATAGATAAAATTTTTATGCCAACGGGTATTTCCATGGAGGCAGTTGAAAATAAAATGGATGGCTATAAGTTTTCCGTTCTTGGTGAGTTTGACTGTAATCAAAGAATGCTATTTAAAAAGCTTGTTAAAAAAGTAAAGGATGGCGTTGCCAACACCTATCTAGAGGAAGAAAAGATTAGTGGCCACCGTTTTCTAACGATGGTTGGCGACCGAGTGATTGGAAGAATTGAATATAATGAGGAAAGTGACACGCCATTATTGAATATTGACGGTAGGCCGTATACATGGGAAGAAATTGGAAAAATGATGATGAGTAAGGAAGGTTTTCAATTTCGATTAGATATAGTGGATATCACGGATGAATTTGAATAATCTGTATTCTCGGGCTGGAATAAAAAACCTCAAATTGCCGCGCACTCTCTCTGCAGTCGGGATTTTAGCCACCGTTTTATTAAACTTATTCATTCCAAATCAAGAAGCGGAAACCCCGATAGTAGAAGAAGCAAAACCCAAGCTTCCTAACACACTCAGAACTCAGAAGCTTGGGTTATTTGTTTCTATTTATTTTTCAACATGTCAAAAACTTGCTTTTCCCATTTAAAAATTAAGAATGCGTTCTAAAAAATTTCCCCAAATTTACGTTTTAATCGACATTCTTCACATCTCTTTGGTTGACTTAATCCTCTCTGTTTATAAAACTGTTGTTCACCGATTGTGAAGGTAAAACGTTTCCCACATTCCCAGCATTTTATAAGAAAGTCTTGTGGCCCCTCTCCTAGCAATGCTTCTTCTATTGCTCTTTTTCTCGTATGTGCAGATAGCTCGTCCATGCCTTTACCTGAGGTCAAAGCATGAATCGTTGTCGAAATTTCAGCTTTCACCTTTTTATAATCCACTTTTTTCCATTCTTCAAGATAAGGAATATATTTTGTGTCGCCTGTTTCTCTCACTTTTTCAAGAAATAAAAAAATCATTTTGCGATTGCGGTCTTTTAAATAACTCATATCGGGAATCGGTTGATCCTTTGCCAACCATTCATTCCATTCACTTAAAAATTCATCTGCACGCTGATCCGCTTCAATCTCCCAGCCCCGATCCGTAAAAACAATCATCGGTAACTTGCCAAAATACTCAATGTCTAGAAAATCATGGCTAATCATCCAATCAATCTTCTCCGTAATCACAGCCAACGTTTCTGATTGAAAATAACCATAAACAGGACACCGATCTAATTGTAATGCTACCACTTTCTTTTCCCGTGATCCTTTTAAAATTTTGGCGAGAAGAGTTCGCCCACCTTGTCCTATTAGTTCATCTGCTGCCCTTAAAATCGCTAGAATTTCCTGTTCGGTTAATCGTTTTATATTCGCATCCATATTAACCATCCTTTATGGCCAAAAGATTTATTTACCGTCATAACGCTATTTTCATTTTAATAGTTGCTTCTCCTTTTTTAAAGTGAAATATAATTTATTTGGTTTAAAAAAGCCTACTTTCGGTTTAAAGTTTCCGATAGTAAGCCTTTTTCCATCATTATGCTGTTCCAAGCTCTACTCCAAGCTCTTTTAAATACCGTCGATAGGCGATACTGACACGATCGCAAATAAGTGATAATTCAATTTGGAGATCTAGGGGAAGCTCTTCCGGTTTTTGATTCTCCACAATCGGCTTATCCTGTGTAAAAATTTCATCCTGAAACTTAATTAATTTTTCATCGGATAAGCCTGTATCATAATTAAAAGATAAAATGCCATAGGCCATCGATTTTTCCTCATCAATAGGGCGAACAGTCAGTAAAATTGTCATGAGCGTATTATTTTCCCGATCTCGTTTTGTAAAGCTCACCGTCAATGGGCGATGAATTTCATACGTATAATAAACATATTTTGGTTGACCAGAACCATCTGGGTCAGGTTGAAAAATCGCAATTTCATCTGAGTAGATCCTGTCCCCCTCTCGATGAACCTTATAATCCGGAACTTCGCGATGCTCTTCTGAACCTAAATACCCCTCATGGACGACAGCCAGATGACCAACATCTAGAAAGTTTTCAATAATACGTGGAGGTTTTGCAACCACTTCTTGCGGACCCCAAATCACGTTGTGGAATTCTGTTTCTTCCATTGGTTTATAGTGAAAAAACTCAGGATCATTCCCAGCAAGATTGACCCAAATCAGACCATATTTTTCCTGACAAGCATAGGAAATTGCTTTTGCTTTTCGGGGAATCGGTCTTCCCTCTGGAAGCTGGGGTATTTTCACACAGGCTCCACTATCATTATATTCCCAAGCATGATAAGGACAGACCAAACAATCATTTTTCACTTCCCCAAGCGATAAAGCAGCACCTCTATGAATACAAAGATCTTTAAAGGCATGGACACCTTTACTATTTCTAAAAATCGCTAGACGTTCGCCCATTAACACAATTTGAATGGGCCTTTCTTTTACATCTTCTGACCGGCAAGCAACAAGCCAGTCCTGTTGCAATACTTTATCCTCCAACATTTTTAAACCCTCCAGATTTTGATCTCCTGCTTCTATCTTAATAATTTCTCATGAAACGGTCAAGATTAAATGCGAACTATTTTATATAAATAAATAAAAACGTTCGTTTTTTATATACAAATGAATTGTTTTTATATATAATCCAAGGTAAATGTTTATTTTTTACTAAAAAGGAGCGATAAAAGATTGGAGAACAAAGCAGAAAATAACATGCTCATCAGCGTTAATGAGAAAATTGGTTATCAAAAAGCATTTATTCTTGGTTTACAACATGTATTAGCAATGGATTTATACATCGCTCCGATCATTATTGCTGGCCTTCTTTCCTTAAGTACGGAAAACACTTCATTTTTTGTACAAATGTGTTTTCTCGCAACGGGAATCGCTACTTTAATTCAAACAGGAGCAGGCCTTAAACTTCCTGTTGTACAAGGTCCTTCCTATGTCCCGATCGGAGCGATTGCAGCGATTGGCGGGAAACTTGGGCTTGGCGCAATTGCCGGAAGTCTGATTCCTGGCGCGATTATTATTACCCTGATCGGCTATCCAGTAAGATGGTTTGCAAAAGCCGTAAGAAAAATTATTCCACCTCTTGTCGGTGGAACAGTCATTATCATTGTCGGCATTTCTTTAATGCCCACTGGATTGAACAATATTTATCAAGCAGAAGGAAATATTGGCGAAAATATTCTTATCGCTGTTATTTCAGCTGCGGTATTAATTATCTGTATGCTGCTTGGGCGTAATATGCGTGGTATCGGAACGTTTTTTCGTTTAGTATCCGTCATTATTGCGATTATAGCTGGAACGATCGCAGCAAGTTTCTTCGGCAGCGTCGATTTTTCACCAGTGAAAGAAGCGAGTTGGTTTTCATTGCCTTCCTTTTTTCCTTTTGGAAAACCTGTATTTAATGTGAGTGCGATTATTACAATGGTCTTCGTCTATTTCATCATATTACTAGAGACAACCGGAACATGGTTTGTCGTTTCTTCTATTACGGGAGAAGAACTTAATGACAAGCGTTTAAATCGTGCTTCCGTGGGTGAAGGACTTGGATGTCTAGTCGGTTCCCTATTTGGTAGTACACCTATGACTGGCTACTCCTCAAATGCTGGATTACTTGCGATCACAGGTGTGGCTAGTCGAATGGTCATAATGGCAAGCGGAGCAATCCTTGTTTGTCTTGGCCTTATCCCCAAGCTGTCAACAGCCATTACTTGTATTCCAGAACCTGTTATCAATGGCATCTTTGGAATCGTCTGTGTAGCGATTGTGACCAATGGAATGAAAGTCATTCAACCTATTGTTATTGATGACCGTACCATGATGATTATTGGCATTCCCATTTTATTAACGATTGCGGTCACCATTTTACCATCGGAAGCTTTAAACAATGTTCCTGACTGGGCCAATTATATTTTATCTTCCGCCACAACAGTCGGGGCTTTAGCTACCGTTCTATTAAACTTATTCATTCCGAATCAAAAAGCGAGGACACCGTTAGAGCAAGAAGTAAAACTAGTGAATTAGTTTAGTTGCAAAACGTAGCCATTCATAACTTTATTCTGGTGGGGGGTTAAGTCTATAGGGTGTAGTTCAAACAACAGGTCGTGCGTAGTATGTCGTAGTGACCAATGAAGAAGTGTTAGAGGCGTTTCAATATGCCCAAAAACAAAGCCGATTTTTTCATATTTTCAGCTTGTGCTACGCTTATTTCCCAAGAACCTTCTGCTTACACTTTTGATGTTCAATATGGTAAACTATTGAAAAAGAACGGAAAAGATAGGAGACTGGTTATGGCGAAAATCAATTTAGCGGAAGCTGTGAAACTCAAAAGTATTTTAACGAAAAGAATTCATGAACTAGAAGAAGAAATTCGCCGAGTTGCCTTTGTGACCATTGA
This sequence comes from Lederbergia sp. NSJ-179, assembly GCF_022867885.1. Classification (GTDB taxonomy): domain Bacteria; phylum Bacillota; class Bacilli; order Bacillales; family Bacillaceae_C; genus Lederbergia. Next base: position 137,097 of record NZ_JALIFP010000005.1, read on the forward strand.
AAAAGGAGAAGAAATCGGACCCATTTCTAGATCCTTGTTTGATGTAGAAAAAGAACTTGATGAAATTCGCGCGGATACACGACTTTTAGATAAGCTAATGTATCGAGCAAATATCGATCATACTATTCCCTATCAAGAGAAAGAACTGACACTTGTAGAAGCCATCGAACTAGCCACACAATTACGGGCAAAAGCACGGATGTATAAAGAACTTGGTTCTGCGCAAAAGGAAGAAATTCAATATGGCTACGCTGATAATACAACTGTCTATCAAGTCGCTTTGTTTGAGCCGGAGGAATATCGGATTCAGGCACTTCAATTAGAAAAACAGGCGCATAAACTTTCAAATTTAATTAATGCAAAGAACTATTCCATTACCCTTGAATTTGATGATGATAAATACTTTTAACCTTGACAAGGTGAGACTCCTTGTCAAGGCATAGAGTGGAGAACCTTATCTTTAATGGTGAAGAACAACCAATGACCCGTTCCCCGTTACCTGATAACCCATTACCAATCACCAACTTAGGCAATCGCAAAAAATTTTATTGGATTCCAATTGTTCTCCCTCTATGAAAGGGGCGGCTCAAAAGTCGATTAATCGACTGAGAGGCGCCCCTTTTTTATCCTAGATATCTCGTTTATCCTATTATTACAAGTGATAACAGAAATGCCAACCTCTAGACATTCTTGTATCAAATCACTTGTCAACAAATCACTTTTGTCTCCACCTATATATCCGCCCCCATGAAAAAAGAACAACACAGGTGTAGGATTTTTCCTATTTTCAATAATGTACGCATCTAATTTATTTCGTACATAAGGGCCATAGAAAATATCCTTGAATGTTTTCACACTCATTCTATCATTCCACCCTTCCGGAGAAAGCGATTGTACAATCATTTTACATATCGTCTTTTATAAGGGTATCTTTTCAAAACTAACGCATAAACAGGTTCATTACGACCATAATCTGATGAAAGGTCCAACTTTGAGCGATTAAACGGGTTTATAACGACCAAAATCAGGCGGAAGGTCCAATTTTGGGCGCATAGACAGGTTCATAACACCCAAAATCTGAGGAAGAGCCCAATTTTGGGCGCATAAATAGATTTATAACTTTAGAAATATTATTAATGAGGTTTTGCTCCTCTCTTGTGTGGATCTTTTTGCTTACTACTCTTTCTCATTGTAAATTTTATTATTAGCCAAATAATTGTCAACTAAATGATTACATAATCTTGAACTCTGGTATAATGGCTTTAAGCAAAAAGAGATAAAAGAATATGATAAGGAGAGATACATATATGGAAAAAACTTTTTCAGGAAACCCACTATTCCCAGGATGGTATGCTGATCCAGAGGCAAGAATTTTCGATAATCGTTACTGGATTTACCCAACCTATTCAGCACCCTATGATGAACAGCTTTTTTTTGATGCCTTTTATTCTGATAATCTAGTAGACTGGACTAAGGTTGAACGCATCTTGAAAAAAGACGATATTCCATGGGCGAAGCGAGCTATGTGGGCACCATCTCCCATTAAGAGAAACGGAAAGTATTACTATTATTTTGCCGCCAATGATATTCAAAGCAATGAAGAGTTGGGCGGGATCGGTGTAGCGATCGCTGATTCTCCCGCAGGTCCATTTAAGGATGCACTTGGAAAACCTTTAATTGATCAAATCCACTATGGGGCACAACCCATTGATCCACATGTTTTTATCGATGATGATGGAAAAGCCTATTTATATTATGGTGGATGGGGACATTGCAATGTTGTCATGCTCAATGATGATATGATCAGCCTAGGCTCATTTGAAGATGGATCTACCTATAAGGAGATTACACCCGAAAGATTTATTGAGGGGCCTTGCATGATCAAACGGGAAAATATTTATTATTTTATGTGGTCTGAGGGCGGTTGGGGTGGCCCTGATTATTCCGTTGCTTATGCCATGTCCACCTCTCCGCTGGGGCCTTTTAAACGCGTCGGAAAAATCTTGCAACAAAATCCTGAAGTGGCAACAGGGGCAGGACATCACGGCATGTTCCAAATCCCAGGGACGGATGATTGGTATATTGTCTATCACAGAAGACCTTTAACAGAAACCGATGCCAATCACCGCGAAGTTTGTATAGACTCTTTATCTTTTAACAAAGATGGAACCATAGAGCCTGTTACTATTACGTTTCAGGGAGCACCATACACACCTTTAAAAAATGACTAATCTGTTTCTTTGAAAAGGTTGCGCTGAGCTTGTCCAATCATAAGAAAAATGCTGACACCATCTTTCTCAGCTAGTCCAAAATTTATCCTTCTAGAAAGGCTAAGTCAAAACCTTAGAAATTTAAACATTCGTCGTAAATTTGGAGGAGCATTCAATAGCCGAAAAGCCTATTTATTGAATGCTCCTCCTTATTAGACTTCGTCAAAATATTTTTGTATTTCGGTACACTCGTCAACATTCTTTCACCTGTTCAAAAAATTCCTCATAAGAGCTCAAATAATAATCAGCCCCCCATTCTTCATTTTGGAATAGGCATGTCTTGATTCCCAGTTTTTTTGCGGGAATAATATCGATGAGTCGATCCCCAATAACTAAATCAAGCGAATATTTTTGCTGAAGATACTCGTAAGCAGCCGTATGGGGTTTACGCGGGAAGCCATCGTCAGCCGTAACAATCTCGTCAAAATATTTTGCCCATCCATAATTGTTTATAATTTTCAGAACTTCCATGCGGCTACTATGCGTCATAATGACATTTTTTCGAGCGTACTGCAAAATTTGCTCAACACCTTTAAAGGGTTTAAACTCGTTTGTTGGTAGCTGGTTGTAAAGTACAATAAAGTTATTCATTTGCTCTTCTGTTAACTCGAAATACTGAATTGCACGTGAGAAAGAGACCTTAATTTGTGCATAAATTTCTTCTTCTGAAATATCGGTATTCATCACCTGTTTGAGTACCTTTGTAAAAACGGGATATGTATCAAAAAGGGTGCCGTCAAAATCCCATAATATATTCAAGTGAATGTCCCCTTTCTATGCATGACCAATTGTGAGTGGCTATGCTTAAAGTTATTTTTTTCGTAAAAAGGGATAAATTGCTCCTCACAAAATAAGCTGACCACATCTATAGAAGAAAGATCGTCTAACAGTTTTGATACAAGTTTTACTCCAATCCCCGACTTTCGATAATCCCGGTGCACGACAACATCTTCTATGTATGCTCTAAAATGACCATCTGATACTGCCCTTGCAAACCCAATTAAAGTTTCTCCATCCCATACACCAATGGATAATGTGGTTCGTAACATTTGTTCGATATCTTGCTCATTTCTCCCCTCCCACCAGCCTGCGTCCCTATATAGCTTCATTAGCTCCGTCGCTTTGATTGCCTTTTCAAAGTGGAACAAATATTTTACTGTCAAGTGATCATCCCCTTTTTTAAAATTTTCTCCTCCATCTATGCAAGGATTTTCTTGACTTTTCCACTTGAACACAAACCTTTTTCATGTTTTCTCTTATAATATTAAAAAGGAGTCTGATAACAAATGGAAATATCCTTACTTTATTTATTTGTTGGAATTTTCATTGGTACTTCGCTGTATGTGATCGCAGATACACGTCCTTTTTTTCTTTTTCTAATCGTCAGTCTTGGTTGGTTACCGCTTTTTCTGGTCGGGATGACATTTGTTCCTTTTATAGATGAAGAATGTATTTCCAATATGCGTAACAGATAAACGTACAAAACCAGGACACAATTCCGAATATCATGACAATTGTCGTTTCCGACCATCCATATTTTAGGCTAAAATGGTAATGGATGGGTGTCATTCTGAACAGCCTTTTACGTGTCCGTTTGAAATAGCCCACTTGTAGAATGACCGATAATTGTTCTGCAAAATAGATAAAAAATAAGATGGGGATTAATATCTCAACTTTTTCAAGAACCGCAAGAAAGGAAAGCGATCCTCCTATTGCTAAAGAGCCCGTGTCTCCCATAAACGCTTTCGCCGGAAAAATATTGTAAATGAGAAATCCAAGCAAGCAGCCGATCATGATCAAACAGAATGTTTGTACCTCCGGCCTTTCTGATATCATAAAAAAGAAAAAATAAGTAGGGATTGCAACAACACCTAAAAGCCCATCCAATCCATCAGTGAAATTGATAGCGTTTGCGGATCCGACTACAAAAAAGGCAATCACAACGATATAAAGAACCATTGGAAAATCGATTGAAATCTGCTTATAAATATGAATCTCTGTATCTATTCCCAATTTCCAAATGATGTAAAAGAGCAAAATTCCAGTGAATCCAAATTGAAAAATGAGTTTTGTCTTACCAGATACACCTCCAGGGTCTTGTCTGGAAGCTTTCCAAAAGTCATCTAAAAAGCCGATAAAACTAAACAAAATATAAATAACCGCCAGTAAAAACATAAGGGGCGTGGGGAAATAAAGCAAGGCAATGATGAGTCCGACAAATAGGATTATGCCAAACATTAATGGCGTACCCTTTTTTAACTGATGCGTAGAGGGTAATTCTTTTCTTATCGGTTGAATAAGTCTCCTTTTCCTTAAAAATGTAATCAGTAACGGTGATAAAGCTACAACAGAGATAAATGAAATCAATGCAGATATAATTTGTCCCTTCAATCTCCCTACTCCCTTCTCTATAAATAGCATGTTTTTTGAGTGGATTTTTATGAAGAGCGTATTTCTCCCAAACATCCTGTTATTGTCTTTTAAGAAATGTTCATTAAACTACTTCGATACAGCTTACTAAATATCCTTTGTATCAAGAATGCCTCCATTTAATGACAACGCCCTAAAAGTTCTTCACTTAACCTCGTTCCCACTTTCCTGCGTTTTTGGGCACGGCTAACTACTTCGTTCCTTTCAATTATTTTATAACGGAAATTTAACACAGCTTCTGTTCACATAAATTAACCTGCTAAAGCTACATTTTTATTTTACCACTGATATTCCCAAGGGTTATTTTAACTTAGATTAGGTGAGTTGCTTAAAAAATTTAATAATATAATCGCAAACCAATTTGGATGCTTCAGATCGATACGTCCCTTTCTTCCAAGAAATATGGATATAGCGTTTGCAATCGAAATTGGAAATAGATAATAATTTAATATTAGAGACTAGATCACTCTTCCATGTAATGGCTGGCAAAAAGGAAATTCCAAGTCCAACAGCAATTAATCCACGAATCGTTGCAGGATCATCGCTATCCAAAACTATTTTTGGCTCAAATCCAGCAAGGCGGCAATAATAATTCGTTATATCACTTAATCCCTTTCCTTGTTGCAAGCTTATAAAAGATTCTGAAGCCAATTCTTCCAAATATACCTGTTCCTTTTTGGCTAAAGGATGATCTATAGGAACCGCTATCAAAATTTCCTCTTCTAACAAAGTAACAACATTTCGATCGATCACTTTATCCTTGGTTGAATAAATAATGAAGTCGGCATTCTTTTCGGCGTATTTTTTATTCCTATGTTGCTCAATGTTAAAATTTATGTTTGGATATTGCTTTTTAAAGTCTAGAAGAATTGGCGGAATCAACCTAGACGCTGCATGCATTGCGATCGATACCGTATTCTCTTGTATTTTATTGTTTTCCGCAATCTCTAATTTCGCATCTTTCAACGAATTTAAGATTTGATATGTATATTTGAGCAGAATACGTCCATTTTCATTAAGAATAATATTTTTACCTTTACGATTAAACAGCTTTACCTGAAGTTCTTCCTCCAAGATACGAACCGTTTTGCTCAGTGCAGGTTGTGCAACGTGCAATGCCTCACTTGCTCGCGTCATATTCTCTAACTCTGCAATGACTTTAAAATAGCGTAAGTATTGAAGTTCCATGTTTATTTCATTCCTTTTATTTATGATTCAATTTGTTTAGAAACGCTTGTTGTAAAAATTGAAGCGGCTTACTAAAGAGTTCGTTGGTGATAATTACATTTTTGCTTCAAAAGTATTGAAATCACATTATAACTAAATGAATATAAAGATATGACTAATTATATATTATACATTATAAAATATTGATCTATAATTATTTGTATAACATTTTACAAGCAATGAATTTTAGCTTAAATTGAAAATTAAAAAATGGAGTTGAAGGGGTGGAAAAAGGTGGAAAAGCCTGATACAGAAGAAATTACGGTATTTATGGATGAGCACAAAAAAGAAAAGGTAAAAAAGTACAAGATGCTTAATCAATTAGTAACAAAGGGGGGAATTCTATTTGTGGGTTCTTCGTTAATGGAGCAGTTCCCTATCAATGAACTGCAACAAACCTTAGAGAAGAACTACATCATCTACAATAGAGGAGTAGGTGGATTTGTTACAAAGGAACTATTAGCGTCCATGGATGAGTGTATTTTTGAACTAGAACCTGCAAAAATATTTATTAATATTGGAACAAATGATATTGGTTCACCTGATTACAAAAAAGAACATTTGATGATAAACTATGATAAAATTTTAAGTCAGATAAAGAATAGATTACCCAATTGCACAGTATATGTAATGGCTTATTACCCAGTTAATGCAAAAGCCGATTTTCCGTTAATAAGCCAAGATCAAAAAAATGAAATGTTTAAGACAAGAAATAATCGATCGATACAGGAAGCCAATATAGCAATAAAGGACTTAGCTCATCATTATCACTATGAATTTATTCATGTGAATGATGGGTTAGTAGATGAAGAAGGTAATTTGAAAGAGGAATATACGATCGAGGGGATTCACTTATGGCCAAATGCCTATGCTGTCATTCTTGAAAATTTAAAACAGTATCTATAATGGGTATACATATATTGACCATAATCCTTTAGGAAGAAGAGTTATAGAAAATGGAGTATATACTATTATTATTCGGTGGATTATTAGCTGGCACGATCGGGAGCCTTGTTGGACTTGGGGGTGGAATTGTCATCGTTCCTCTTCTTCTGGGACTGGGGGCTGTATCAATATTACCTATGTCCCCCCAAATAGCAGTAGGAACTTCCATGATTACAGTCGTCTTTACTGGACTGGCTTCTACCCTTGCTTATATGAAACTTAAACGAGTAGATTACAAAAGTAGTCTTTACCTTTTTGTTGGAAGTGGACCAGGCGGAATTGCTGGATCTTGGGTTAATCGCTATTTGAACGATGATTCGTTTTCACTTTATTTTGGGATTTTTATTATTTTAGTAGCCATTTTGCTCACGTTAAAGCACAAACAGAAACGAGTAGAGAAACCGAAAAAAACTGGTATCCAACGTCAATTCACGACGACGGAAGGAGATATTTATACATACGGGTTTCATTTAACTGTCGCCATTCCGATCGCATTTTTAATTGGTTTTATCTCTGGTCTTTTCGGGATCGGGGGAGGTTCACTGCTTGTCCCAGCATTGATTTTGCTTTTCTCATTTCCCCCACATATTGCCATTCCGACATCGATGCTCATTGTATTTTTGTCGGCAATTGTTAGTGCGATTACCCATATCACTTTAGGAAATGTGAATTGGTTGTTTGCTTTACTTTTAATTCCCGGTGCTTGGTTTGGTGGAAAATTAGGTGCATATATTAATTCAAAGTTAAGTAGCAATACCATCGTTACGATTCTTCGCATCGTATTAGTTATTGTTGGAATCCGGATGATCGTGTAAGTAGTCAAAGGAATAAAGAAGTGGACTATTAATATGTCCCCTAATTCCACATAAATAGGCTGTCGAGGTTATTCGACAGCCAGTATATTGTCTTTATTGTCATTGTCCCTGATCGTTACTATCACATTTTCAATTCTGTTTTCCACTATTTTTTTTACTTCAAAAGTCATATTTTTGTACGTAATGACTGGATTTTCTTCTTCAGAGGGAATATAGCCGATTTCACTAATAAGAAATCCACTGACTGTATCAAATTCTTCAGTTGGAAATTCAACTTTTAAAATATCTTCAAGCTCCCAAAGTCGAAATGCCCCTTCATTATATATTGATTCGAAGATATTTGTTTGATTTCTTCCTCGATAGATCTAGGCACATTACTCTCACTAGAAATATCACCAACAATTTCTTCCATTACATCTTCAATTGTAATTAATTCTTCTGTGCCGCCAAATTCATCAAGTACAATAGCCATATCGGCTATTTCGATATCCATAATCTTTTTTTAAATGATTCTATTATTCAATTACGATCAACTACAAACAGCGAGACACACGAAAAGCTGACCGGAATCTAACCGGCCAGCTTTTGTTCATTTCCTTTCGAGATTTATTGCTTCTCCTTCTTTTCAGTACCATCCTCATTAGATAAACCTTGTGTTGCTTTTTTAAATTCTTTCAACGTACTGCCCAGCGCCTTTCCTAGTTCAGGTAATTTACTGGGGCCAAAAATAAGCAAGGCAAAAATAAGTATAATGACAATACTGACGATTCCTGGTCTCACGAAAGGCATCTCCTTTTTATTTTTATCATACTCCTATTTGGCCAAATTTAAAAGTTGTTCCATTGATATTGCCACAAAAAATGACCTAATGTAAAGTTTATGTAAATTATTTGTTAAGGTTATGTTGTAAATCGACAAATTACGCTATGATAAGAGGGCTTAATTTTTTTAAAAGGAGCGAATGATAAAGAAATGTTAAAGAAAAAGGAAGATCCATTTTTTAGTCATTTAGCTAGTATCTCTGCTAACTTAACAGAAAGCATGAATTATTTCACAGATTATATGCTAAGCAATATGGAAGACCTGAAAATCTTCTCCGAAAAAATGAAAGAGTACGAAAAACAGGGAGATTCACTCGTTCATCAAGTCATACTGGATTTAAACAATGTATTTATCACACCTATTGAACGAGAAGATATTTTAGCTCTAGCCATGAATATGGATGATGTTCTAGATGGCCTAGAGCACACAGCGGCGCTATTAGATATGTATTCTGTGACAGGAGCAGATGATTATATGCTACAATTTGTTCATGCTATTCAAAAATGTGTCGTAGAAATTGAAAAAGCGATTGAATTATTATCCAGAAAGAACCTCCCTCTTATTCGAGAAAACGCGATTAAAATAAAAGATTATGAATCCCAATGTGACGAAATTTTACGAGTTTCGATTAAGCATTTATTTCAAGTTGAAAAGGCCCCTATCAACATCATTCAGTACAAGGAAATTTATGAAGAGCTTGAGGAAGTAGCGGACTACTGCCAGAATGTCGCCAATACTTTTGAAACCATCATTATGAAAAATGCCTAAGGAGTAAATACACAGCATGAATACAATCTTGATCCTAACAATTTTAATTGTCGTTTTTGCAGTTGTGTTTGACTTTATTAATGGATTCCACGATACAGCCAATGCGATAGCGACTTCCGTTTCGACTAAGGCCCTGCAACCAAGACATGCGATTATATTGGCTTCTGTGATGAACTTTATCGGTGCCATGACGTTCACAGGAGTCGCTAAAACGATAACAAAGGATATTGTCAATCCCTTTACATTAGAAAATGGTACAACAGTTATTCTTGCGGCGCTATTGGCTGCAATTATTTGGAACTTAATCACTTGGTATTATGGAATTCCGAGCAGTTCCTCCCATGCGTTAATCGGTTCGATCGCTGGTGCAGCCATTGCTGCCTCCGGCTTTCACTCATTAAATTATGGTGGATTTCTAAACATCATAAAAGCGCTCATTTTGTCTCCCCTCTTAGCCTTTGCCGTTGGCTTTATTGTCTACGGTATAATAAAAGTAATTTTTAAGAATAGTAATTTGACGAAAACGAACAAAAACTTCAGAAGAGTACAGATTGCGACAGCAGCTTTGCAAGCATACTCCCATGGAACAAATGACGCACAAAAAGCAATGGGGATTATTACGATGGCTTTAATGGTGAATAACTACCAGGAGTCAAATGATATTCAATTATGGGTACAGACTATTTGTGCACTAGCGATGGCATGCGGAACGGCTATAGGTGGATGGAAAATTATTAAAACGGTCGGCGGGAAAATTATGAAAATCCGACCGGTTAGTGGTGTGGCAGCAGATTTAACGGGAGCCACCGTTATTTTCGGTGCTACTTTTATCGGCTTGCCAGTCAGTACAACTCATGTTATTTCCTCTTCCATTTTAGGTGTCGGTGCTTCCCATCGATTGAAAGGAGTCAAATGGGGGACAGCTAAAACGATGGTAATTACGTGGCTGATCACCTTGCCTATTTCTGCTACCCTTGCAGCCATATGCTTTTTCCTGCTTAATCTGTTCTTTGAACGTTAAGGTTTTGATATGCGGAAGCTAGTCTAAAACACAAAGCTGTTTCACAAACACAAAGCCCTGCGCTAACCGGGCTTTGTGTTTAACTTTGCATATATATGAAGGCTTAAATATTATGAGCTTAAGCCTTCCACATGATTGAAGCGGGAGTCCTCCGTCCGATAATGATCGGATGCATTTGTTATTTACTATCGAAACTCTCTACCCTGCTTTCTTCTTACTCATAATATCAAACGCAACAGCTATTAATAGAACGAGACCTTTGATCGCTTGTTGCCAGTCAATTCCCAAACCGAGAATCGACATCCCATTGTTCATGACTCCCATAACTAAACCACCGACAATGGCGCCAATCACCGTTCCAACACCACCGTAAGCAGAAGCTCCACCGATAAAAACAGCAGCGATGGCATCAAGTTCAAATAAATTACCGGCTTTTGGTGTGGCCGCATTTAAGCGAGCGGCAAAGATTAGACCAGATAAAGCAGCAAGCACTCCCATATTGATAAACACGCCGAACGTAATTTGTTTTGTTTTGACACCAGAAAGTTCCGCTGCTTTTAAGTTACCACCGACCGCATAAATGTGGCGTCCGATGATCGTTTTCTTCATAATAAATGTGTATAACGCTATTAACACGAACAGGATGACTAATATATTAGGGATCCCCCGGTACGTCGATAAAATATACGTAAAACCATTCACAATTAAAAAGATAGCAATCATTTTGCTGTAAAATATTTTTGGTGATAAGACATCAAATTGATATTTTATTTGAGATTGATGATTCCTCCATTCCATCCCTATAAGGACAAGTGATAGGGCAAAACCAACAATCATCGACAACGTGTGGAACCCACCATCATTAAAAGGATTTGGCAAGAACCCTGTACTGATCTTCTGGAAGGACATCGGAAACGGTGCAATTGATTGACCCTTCAGTACCACTAAAGTCAAACCGCGGAATAACAACATTCCTGCTAAGGTGACGATAAATGCTGGAATGCCGACATACGCAACCCAAAATCCTTGCCAAGCCCCGATAGCCGCACCTAGTATTAAACAAATCAGGATCACGAGGAAAGGATTCATGTTCATATTCACCATTAAGATGGCCGAAATGGCGCCGACGAAAGCGGCAACCGATCCGACTGACAAGTCAATATGGCCCGTAATGATGACAAGCACCATCCCGATCGCTAACACTAAAATATAACTATTTTGCAAGATTAAGTTTGTAATATTTAAAGGTTTTAACAGTGTTCCTCCCGTCAAAAATTGAAATAAGACTACAATTAAAATGAGAGCAATAATCATACTATATTGCCGCACATTAAGTTTTGAAGATGCCTTCATAGTGCATTCCCCTTACTCTTTGTCATACATTTCATCAATAACTCTTGTGTCGCGTCCTCCACCGACACTTCACCTGTAAACTCACCTTCACTCATCACATAAATTCGATCACACATTCCGAGAATTTCTGGTAATTCTGATGAAATGAGCAAAATTCCTTTCCCTTCATTGGAGAGCTGGTTAATGATAGAGTAAATTTCATATTTCGCCCCCACATCAATCCCTCTAGTAGGTTCATCTAAAATAAGCAAATCAGGATCTGAAAAAATCCATTTACTTAATACAACCTTTTGTTGGTTCCCACCACTAAGATTGCCCGTTACTTGATGAACAGAAGGGGTTTTAATGTTCATCTTTTTCCGATACATTTCCGCCTGCTCATATTCATCAAACTCATTTACAATTTTCCTTTTCGCTATTTTATCGAGCTTAGATAGAGTAATATTTTCTTTTATATCGTTCATCAAAATAAGGCCATACTTTTTTCGATCTTCACTTACGTAAGCAATTCCAGCTTCAATCGCTTTGTGAACGGTTGATACATCAACAGGCTTCCCGTCCTTGATGACCTCACCAGACTTCTTCTTCCCATATGACTGACCAAAAATACTCATCGCAAGTTCGGTTCGTCCTGCACCCATTAAACCAGCAATTCCAACAATTTCACCACGTTTGATATGAAAGTTCACATCTTTGACGATTTGACGATCTTGCTGAATAGGATGATAGACGTTCCAATCTTTCACTTCAAAAAAGTCAGCACCGATAGCTGGTGTACGATCGGGATAGCGGTTTGATAAACTTCTCCCAACCATTCCACGAATAATTCGATCTTCTGTAATCTCTTTAGCATCGATCGTTTCAATCGTTTTCCCGTCCCGAATAATCGTCACCTTATCAGCCACTTGTTTCACTTCATTTAATTTATGTGAAATTAAAATCGCCGTAATCCCTTTTTTCCGTAACGCCAGCAAAAGCTTTAGTAGATTTTCACTGTCATTTTCGTTCAAAGCAGCAGTAGGCTCATCTAAAATTAATAATTGAACATCCTTTGATAAAGCCTTGGCTATCTCTACCAGTTGCTGTTTTCCGACCCCAATATTTTTAATTAACGTGTCTGGAGACTCATCCAAACCTAAGACCTCTAACAGCTCTTTCGTTTTCCGCTTTGTTTCATTCCAATTAATGACACCTTGAGTCGCCTGTTCATTTCCAAGGAAAATATTTTCTGCTATCGAAAGTTCTGGAATGAGCGCCAATTCCTGGTGAATAATAACAATTCCCAATTCTTCACTTTGGCGAATATCTTTAAACTCACATTCTTTATTTTTGTAAAGGATTCTTCCTTCATAGGATCCATGTGGATAAACGCCGCTTAATACTTTCACTAATGTTGATTTTCCAGCACCATTCTCACCACATAATGCATGGATTTCATGTTCAAGCACTTGCAGGTTGACATCATCAAGGGCCTTTACACCCGGGAATTCTTTCGTTATATTTTTCATTTCTAATAAAATTGATTTCATGTTTGTCACACCTTTTTGAGCCTATTTTTAGGGGTAAGAAAATGAAATAAAGGATTATGAAAGGAGTGAATCCTAGCATGAAAGCCACCATTCAAAACAGAGCTTGTACTGAATGGCGCTTCCATTGTTTATTTAAATCTCATCTTCTTTGTAATAGCCGCTATCAATTAGGATCTCTTTATAGTTGTCAATATCAACAAGCACTGGATCGAGCAAGTAAGAAGGAACAATCTTCTTTCCGTTATCATACGTTTCCGTATCATTTACTTCTGCTTCTTCTCCTTCAAGGACAGCGCTTACCATTTCGACAGCTTTCTCTGCAAGTTTACGGGTATCCTTAAAGATGGTAGCTGTTTGTTCACCAGCGACAATCGATTTCACCGATGCAAGCTCCGCATCTTGTCCCGTAATGACTGGTAGTTCTTTATAACCGATATTCTTTAAAGCTGCAATAACCCCAATACTGATTCCATCGTATGGTGATAAAATTGCATCCACTTCCTCATCGGTGTAATGAGTACTTAATAAATTTTCCATTCTTGCTTGAGCTTGAGCTCCATCCCATCTTAATGTTGAAACTTTGTCCATTCCTGTTTGGCCACTCTTGACAACAAGTTTTCCTTCATCGATGTATGGTTGGAGGATCGACATCGCTCCATCATAAAAAAAATACGCGTTGTTATCATCTGGAGATCCACCAAATAGCTCTATGTTAAATGGTCCCGCTTGATTTTTTAAATCGAGTGCTTCTTCAATATATTGCCCTTGTAATACTCCAACCTGGAAATTATCGAAGGTTGCATAATAGGAAACATGCTCACTTCCTTTAATAAGACGATCATACGCAATCACTTCGATCCCTTCTGCATTTGCCTGTTCAAGAACATTTGTAAGTGCTTCACCATCAATAGAAGCGATCACTAAGACATCCACACCTTGGCTAATCATGTTTTCAATCTGTGACACTTGGTTTTCTACTACATCTTCTGCATACTGAAGAACCGTTTTATACCCAAGCTCTTCAAATTCTTTCACCATGTTTTCACCATCGTGCACCCAACGTTCTGATGATTTTGTTGGCATCGCAATTCCGACAAATCCTTTTTTGCTCCCCCCGGCTTTACCGCCACATGCTGCTAACGAAATAACGAGTAACAATGATACGATGGCAATTATATACTTTTTCATTGCCTTTCCTCCCCTTCTTTTTACTAAATCCGCTTTAAGTATAATTGGTAAGTAGGCGCCGTAACGGGAGGAATTGCTTCATCTTTCCATGAAAGCCTATACATTTTTGTTGTTTCTTGTGTCCGACTCATCGATTCCTCTTCCAATAGCATTCTTTTACCTTGAAGAGCATTTTTTTATCATCAAAAAAATGCTCCGCCATTTAGCTGAGCATTGTTCGTTTTGGAAGTGTCTTCCTTCAGGTTGGTTATTTTTTCACCGATTATGAGCCCTTTGATTATAATCTGATTGAAGCTTCCCTTTATATTCACTTGGCGAAAGTCCCGTTACTTTTTTGAAGACGCGGCTAAAATAATTCGGGTCTTTATAGCCGACATCAAAGCAAATTTCTTTTACGTTCACATCAGGATTTACCAATAACTCCTTTGCTTTGTTTACGCGCACCTCTGTAACATATTCAATAAATGAACGATTCGTTCGTGTTTTAAACAATTTACTAAAATATGGAGGGCTTAGCTGAACAAATTCACTTACATCTTCCAATGTTAGCTGTTCCTTATAATGCAAATCAATATATTTCTTTGCCACATCTATTCGATCCTGTTGACTAGAAAAATGCAGATGAAAAATCCTATTCGTTAATCGCAACAAAGCTTGTTTCACCATTCTCTGAAGCTCCGTCAATGTACTAGCCTTTAGCTGAACGGCAGGAAACTTTAGAGCAGGAATGGAGCGTTGTAGCTCTCTATTTAACACAATTAAAAATTCATGCAATTTTTTCTCCACCTCTTTTAAGCGTTGATGACCATGGTGGGATAACATGAAAAAATACCTTTTAAAATAGTCATCAAATTCATCCTTTAGCCCAGAAACAATAATTTCTACTAATCTTGATTCCAACTCATAAGAATAAGAGCTTGCCGGCGCTTGATGGTAAATCAGCTGCCTATAAAAAGAAATATCTTTGCCTGTGGGTGAATAAGCCTGTAAAGCAAATAATGCCTCTTGATAGGAATTTGCAAATAAATCAAGCTCTTCGTAAACGGTTCCAATTCCCATGCGAACAACAAGTTCCGGATACCGTTCGGAACATTTTTGAATCAACTCAGTTCCGTACTCCTTTATCTCTTTATTAAAATCACGTTTTCGATTTTCCCGATTCAATTGAATAAGCAACGGAAAAATATGTTTTTGGCGTGACCCCTGGAACACTTTCGCGTACTGCTGATCAAAAAAGGAATATATGAAGGAAAAAGCTGAATGGAGAAGCGAACTTCCTATTGAACTTTTATCTTTTTCCCTGCATTCGACAACTACGACAAGACTTGGGCGCTGAAGTTGATCAATATAATGTTGCGTAAATGGGGGATCGGCGCTATTCCATTCCTCACCGGCTAAAATTAAATTAATGACCTTTTCTTCAATCACCGTTAGTGCTCGTTGATATTGATCTCTTAACGCAATTTCCTCCTGTCTCTTTATCCGATCCCGTTGAATCTCTTCCATAAGGTGGTGGACTGTATTCATTATTTCCTGATCTGTACTCGGTTTTAATAAATAATCTTTAATCCCAATTTTCATGGCCCGCCTAGCGTATTCAAACGTGTCGTATGCTGATAACATAATAAAACGAACACTAGCTTGTTGTTTTAAAATTTCAGTAGCCGCCTCAATCCCATTAATTCCGGGCATTTTTATATCCATAAAAATAATCTCCGGACGAAAATCCTCCGCTTTCATGATTGCAACCCGACCATTTTCCGCTTCTTCGATTTCATATTGACCACGCCCATGATCCTGTAAACATTTCCGAATCGCTTTTCTTTCAAGTGCTTCATCATCAACGATTAATATTTTTGCTCCCATTTGTCTTCATCCCCCAATTTCAACATAATCGTTGTCCCTTTTCCTACTTCAGACTCAATTTGTACCACATCCGATCGCTGATAAAATAGTTCCAATCGGCGGATCACATTGCCTAATCCCAATCCCGTTGAATCTCTCTTTTTACTTATGCTTGTCACTTCTTTTCTATCCTTTAATTGTTGAACAATTTTAGGATCCATTCCCATTCCATTATCAGTGATCTGAACGATTGTATATGGCCCTTGTCTCTGTGCATTGACATGGATTTCTCCATCACTTTCCATAGACTCAATCCCATGGATAAAGGCGTTTTCAACTAGTGGTTGAACCGTCAAGATCGGCAAACGGACAGATGCACAATCATCTGGTAAGTCAAGTTCAAAATGCACACGCTCTCCAAATCTTGTTTTCTGAATATAAAAATACTCCTTCACATTATTCATCTCATCTCTCAGGGTCACCGGTTTCTCCAATTTCCCTAAATTATAGCGGAGCATTTTCGATAACGCTGTAATTAAATTTGAGATATGTTGAGAACCATCTAAGTAGGCAGTTCTGGCAATCGTATTTAACGCATTGAAGAGAAAATGCGGATTGATTTGATTTTGAAGACTTTTCAACTCCATCTCTTTCAGTAATTTTTCTTGTTCAGATTTTTCCTTAATTTGTTTTACATAATAGGAAAGATCCCGTCGCATTTGGGTCATCGTTTCCGTTAAAAAGCCGAGTTCGTCCTTTCGATTTAAATGAAGCTCTTCTCCATCTAAATTTCCTTTCGCAATATCTTTGGCTATACCCGTTAAGCGGTTGATTGGATTCGTAATATCGCGACTAAATACATAAGCGATGAATAGCCCAGTTAAAAACGTTCCAATAAACAAAGAAATCCCCATGTAATTCATGTATTGATTACGGATCTTCATGTTTTCATAGAAAGAATGAAATTCCGTTAAATCATTATTTAAAAGATCCAATGTTTCTTCCTGAATAAACTCTAATAGTTTCAACGCTTCTCGTTGTTTCATAGAATAAGACTCCACATCATTTATTAAGAAGGTTGACAAGGAATCATCACTTTCATCAATGAAACTATGAATCATATTTTGGTAGTTTGTGATCGTTATTTTATTGTGACTATTTTTTATTCGTTTATCCATTTCTGACGTAAGGGAAAGTAACTCTTCTCGTACATCCATATAGTCGTCATAACTCTCTGATTGCTTTTTATTTAAATACAAACCCATGTTGGCATAGAGTTCGTTTGTTGCTTTCGAAGCATCATTGAAGATAAAAAACCGATTTAACATTTGATCGTATTCCTCAATCGTTTGTGTATGAGTATAAATCAAAAAGAAGGGGTAACTATTTAAAATTAAAAATAAGAGTATGAAAAATAAGATCGTTTTTGTTTGAATTTTATACATTTCAATGACCGCCTATCTATTGTGAAGTACATCATCCTTTTGCAAGATATGAACATCGGTATAATGATCCGTCTCAATGGTCGTTCCCTTTTTCAATTGGGTCATTAACCGGATGCTCTCATACCCCATATCGTACGGCAGCTGTTGAATCACCGCATGGAGCTTTCCTTCTTTTAACAATTCCATATTTTCTTCTAGATCATCAAATGCATAAACCTTAATCTTTCTTTGTGGTCGATAAATATCAATCGCACTTGCAATTCCTTGTCCATCCATTGCACTTGTTCCAAAGAAAACTTCAATATCAGGATGATCTTGCAACATTTGGTACGTTTTTTCCGTGGCCTGGATATTACTCAAATTGGATGCTTCAATCGCTGCAATCTCGATATGTGTCGCGGATTTCACTGCATCCAAAAAACCCTCTACTCTTTGACTATGCTGATTGGTCTCTAAATCACCAGCTATGATACCTACTTTCGTTTTTGCTTGATTCTCTTCGATCACCTTTAAACCAACTTGAAATCCTGCTTGGTAATTATCTGTACCGATATACGTCTTGCGGCCACTTGCTTTTAAATCTGTATCAATGGTAATAACCGGAATCCCCATTTCTTCCGCTTTTTGAATAACCGGAATAAAATCTTCAGAAAGCCCTTGCGTAATAATGCCATCCACTTTAGATGCAATTGATTTTTCAATCATTTTTATATGTTCCTCAAAATTCGTTTGCCGCGGGCCGCGGTATTCGAGAGAAATATTATTTTGCCGGGCAGCTTCTTGTGCCCCTTTCGACAATTCCACAAGGTAAGGATTATTATATTCCTGAACGATGAGTGAGAAATGATAATCATATTCCTTCTCCTCTTCTTGACCATTGATCGTAACCTCATAAGAGAGCGCCTTCAAATAAAAGTAGATTGTAAAAATTAGCGCAATCATAATCGCTGTGGTCAATATTCCGAAAATCACTCTCGGGGCTCTCATCCTCTCACCACCTTTAGTTTTTCTTTATTTTAACACGTAACAAAAATTTCGGAGAGGGTTGGAATTACAATGGCTAATCTCTCTTATCTTTATCAAGTTAGTACCCTATTTCATGCAGCTAATTATTGTTTTCTACATTGTAAAAACAGCCAAGACCCCCTTTTGGGAAATCGACTAAGTACCTTGAACTACTGTGATTACAACCACTGAAATTTACCACCTCTGCCATCTTATTTACCATCGTATGACAAAAATTTACCACCGATTGCCAAACTGTTTACCAGCTAAAACCTCTTATATAATTAGTGAGCACACCTACGGAGAAGTGACACTTTTATATAGCAGTTTTTTTGGTTGATTCATTATCGAAAGATTTTGGAATTACATCATGAAAAAATCAGTCTAAGGGAAATCGCAGTAAGTACGGCTAACTCTCGGCCAAAGGTAACAGAGATCATTGAGAGAGCTGAAAAGAAGGGCTTAGAATATCCCTTGGAGACGGAAATGACGGATCAATGGATTGAAGAATTTCTTTTTCTCGAAAAGATTCTGGGAGGCAACCCTTGAATTTTGATTATATTTACTTGAAAATTCAATTCTTTTAATTTGATTATTTATGTCGTTATTCAGGGTGATACTTATTCAACATTCGATCCCCGTGTTTGTTCAATAAGAAACAACGCCTCTCACTTGCATCTCATTCTACGAATTTATTAAGAATGAAATGTAAGGCAGGCAGTCGCCATCGTGTGGGTGCCAGAATGGATATCCCTTTCGGCAAACAAATGAACAACAACATCATCACATAACCGCTTGAACTCAATCGGCTCGATTGCAACGTCAATTTCGCGTGAACTTTATCTCTCCGTTTAGACAATAAAATCGCTCCCCTCCGTTAATTTTGAAGGAAAGCGATAGCGTACGTATGTACCGAATTAGGCACACGATCAGTTATCGTCACGTTTAACGTAAGAAAAGCGCAAGCGCCTTGGTCAGCCCCGACAAGCAAATGCTCTGAGACAAGAAAAGTCCGGTTTTGACTTTTATTGTCTCAGGTTATTTGACCTCGAGGGGCTAGGCGCTGGAGCTAGATCCAAACATTAGCCAATTTTTATATTTATTTTCTTACCTTTTAAAAAAGACGACATCCTAACGGATAATTCCGTCAAAATGTCATCATATCAGTCTTTCTTAATACCGGTGGTCGGGGTGTAACTTAGCCCCTCCACCCTTGATATATCAATGCACGGCGCTTGTGCTGTGTTGTATTTGTGTTGTGTTTTAAAAAATGTATAAAATGTGTTGCTTATAGGGGCCTTTTTTAAAAGATCATTAAAACCAAAAACACCAATAATATCATAACCACATAAAGCCTATCTGTCCAGGTGATTTTATCTTGAACCAGATACGTCCCGTAGGACCCTTTCACTTTCACCAACTTTATTTGTCTAACCGATCTTGATTCTGATTCCTCCGTTTCCGGTGCGAACCTCCCCTTCTCGTCTCTGGATCTCCCTCTGACGTCTATGTTGGATTGTCGTTTCTCCTCCTCCGGATCCCCAATCAATGTCATTAATGCTTTCAATTTTTCCTGCTCGTTTATTGTCAACACTGCTGACGTCTCTCCTCTCCTTCTCAAATTTAGGGTTACTTTCCATCCATAATTCCGGTTGATCTAACTGCCATAGTGGGGAGGGGAGAAGGACGTCAGGTCGTTTGTTCTCATTCATTAGTTTTAAAAAAACGGAAGAATGTGCAGCTGTAAAAAGTGCGGCCCTGATTATTTGGTTACGATCTAAATAAGTGGATTGGAATAAATCATCTACATAGCTTTTATAGACGTCTGCATATCGAACTGTCGGTCTATACATCTATTGCCCTCCTAGACTTGTAATGACGTCAAGTGGCGTCTGGTGACGTCTTAATTTATCTATATGGGTCATCATTTGTTTTTATCACAAATATTTGTGAAAGGATTTAATGATTTTTTGTGGAAATTTAATAACAGAGGTGATTCAATGTTAAAAAGCCGAATAGGAAGTTTGTTAAGAACATCCAAATATAGAAGGGAATATATCCAAAGTGTTTTGGGCGTAAGCGCAAATACGCTCTCTAATTGGAGTGTAGGGAAAACATACCCAACTATGGATAAAGCATATAAATTAGCAGATTTATTAGAGGTGGACATCGGGGAACTATATGAAAGGAGCAAAGATAACGATCTCATATAGAACTAATGTTCTTGATTATCTGGCCCCACTTAGCTAAAATAAGATCAAAAAGGTGATCTTATGCTAATACCTTATCATGACGAACCCATAATTGAAAAGGCTATTTATCTCCCGTTACTTATAAAGGTTTTAAATCATGATCTGAAAGCTATTGCGCAAAGCCAACTAAAATTTAAGGAGCCTTACTATAGATATGTGGAAAAATTAATGCATGCTATTCAGAAGGATTCATACAAAACGAAGAAATACATGAGAGATAATAATATAAAGGTATACCGTTTAAGTTATACAAAGTATGAGGTAATATACAAAGGTTATGGGGAGGTACGAAGATTTACAAAACATGTACTCAAAACTCGAAGTAAGGAACTTTTAGAGGATTATATGCTTAACAGAAAAAGCAGACACCCATCAATGTGGTGAATTGCTTTTTTCTTTTTGGGAAATAAATAAAAACTTTTTTATAAAAACCCTTGACTAATATACTTAAGTTTATTATACTTTAGTTAATCAATAAAACATGATCAAACCAAAGGAGGAAATTAAAAATGACAAACGAACCAGGTTTTAAATTTACTAAATTTGAAAGAAAAGGTGAATTAGGACTACACCTTACAAGTAATCAGTTTCACGTCACACACGATACCCCATTGAATGAATACAGATACTATGCGGATGAAGAAGATCGTCAAGAGGATATCTTGGAATTAATCGATTGGGTTGAAAGAGGATATTGGGAAAACCCTACTTTTGAAGTAGTAAATGGACAGGTGGATTTCTAATGCAAGAAGCAAAGCGAGCAATAGAATACTTACTTTTCGAATCAGGTATATCTAATTATAAAATTTCTCAGATGACAGGGATTAGCCCCCCTGTCCTTGGGAAGTATTCCAACGGTAAATCGGACATCGAGAATATGACCTTTGGAAATGCAATCAAATTGTATAATTGCTATCTCCAACTAAAAGAGGAAAAAGAAATTGGCAACAAGGACAGGGATTTGCTTTTCGGGCGTTTATTTGGTGTATGTGACGTGTTTGGGCAATTGGTATTTGAAAAGGGTAAATCTGCTGTCCAGGCGCGTTATATGGAAAAATTCCAGCGCAAACCAATGACCACTTTTGCCAAAATCCATGAAGAGTTAATGAACTACACGCATAAATTTGGTGATAAAGAAGAGCGATTAATAAGGTTATTTGATCAAATTGTGGACAAAATCGGCATTGAATCTTATGATGATCGCCCACTAAGTGATAAATGGTTACTAGGATTTTATAAACAAAGGCATGAGATCGCTAGTGACGTATAAAGATGGCGATACAAAACGTGGTAACGTGAGAGTTTGCTCTGCCCTAGATTGTGGGAAACGGTTCATTCCTAAAATTTCTACAGGAAAATATTGTTCCGACACATGCAGGTGGAGGGTAAATAAAAGAAGAAAATACAAGGAACGGGAAAGGAAAGGTCTCTGTAAGCAGTGTGGCAAGGTTCCAGTTGAATCTGGAAAGCCATACTGTAAGGAGTGTAGCGAGTATTTTAAAAAGAGATACCTCATAAAAAAAGGGGTGAACTAATGTATATCAAATTTAAAAAGACAGACGATAATCGTTATCGAGTTTATCTTGTTAAGATATATTACAACGATGAAGGAAAAAGGCGTACAAAAAGCACTTTATTAAAAATCGTAGAAGACTTTAACGAAATTAAATTATTAGCGAAAAAATACCGGGTGGAAATTTATGAAGAAAAATAAACTGAAGCTGAATGATTTATGGATTGATATCAA
The DNA here is from genome assembly GCF_022867885.1 of Lederbergia sp. NSJ-179. Taxonomy (GTDB): domain Bacteria; phylum Bacillota; class Bacilli; order Bacillales; family Bacillaceae_C; genus Lederbergia. The sequence continues at coordinate 159,759 of NZ_JALIFP010000005.1, forward strand.
GGAGGGCGAATAAAATGATTAGCACGAAAAAACATTTTGAAGAATTTAAAAATGAATTTGAAGAAAAGGCAGTAAAAACATTTAATGGATTAGAAGATGCTGCGAATTATTTTGCCAAAGAGTACAATGTGAGTATTAAAGAGGCTAAAAATAGAATTGAAAATGATACTAACGCAGATTGGATCGTCTGCCCCAATGGAAAGGTTTATGTGATGTATTAGCCCCCACAAAAGTGAGGGCTTTTTTATTATTTAACCCTTAATTTTTGTCCAACATAAATTTTATTGATATTTTTAAGATTGTTCCAAGACTTGATCTGCGCCTGTGTGCTGCCATATTTAACAGCCAAACCAGAAACAGTATCACCACTTTTTACAGTATGATAAGTAGGCTTAGGCGTTGCTGTTTTAGCTGGTGCAGATCCGGATAACTTAATTTTTTGTCCCACTGTGATTAGGTTAGGATTTTTAATCCCGTTTAGATCGGCAAGCTTTTTAACTGTGGTCCCGTATTTAACAGCGATATGGCTTAATGTGTCGCCTGACTTAACGGTGTATGTGGAGAGAGTTTTATTTTCTGTTTTATTAACAACAGGTTTGTCTACCTTCCCGCCATCCGTAAAATAAGAAAGCTTTTTATCACTGATAATCCTGTTTAAATCCAAATGGCCGTTATAACCATTGAGCTTACCTCGATCAGTGTATTGATGTAGATCACACGCATAGGATGGCTTGCTGTTAGCTTTACCGTTGTTTTTACCATAATGCGGGATCCATACCGCATCGGCTTCACTTAAATTTAGATTAAAAGATTTATATAAATGGTGGCCAACATAAATGCCGATCTTCTTGGCACCTAGAGAGCGCAATTTCTTTAAAAATGCGCTTGTCCCTTTCCGCATGTCGTTCATTGATTTTTCCTCCACATCCAAAAACCAAAAAGTAGGATTAAACTCTTTTGTACGGTTATAAAAGTCTGTAGCTTCCTTTTCCATGTCCGTTACAGATACCCCTCTAAGCCAAGCATAGGCCGCTGTCGGAACTCCACGCTTTTGAAACTCTTTATGGTGGGTCTTATAATGTCTGTCGATCAAATTAGAACCGTATTGGGTACGGATAATAACTAGATCAACCTCTTTTGCAAGCTTGTCGTAATTGATGGAACTTGGTGATTGGTGATGTGAAATATCAATAATTGTCGCCATTATTTATCATCCCCTTCTTTAGTAGTAAATTCTTCTCTTACTTCTTCCGGCAATGTCTTTCCGGTCTCAATGTGTTTTAGCTTTTCAGCTATGTTTTGGGGTACCAACACACCTACCTGAGCTAAGTTTTCCGTAATAGACAATCCCTCGTTCGCGATATAAAAAAGGACAGTTGCATAAGCTACCATCCCGTTTAAATCCAATATTTGATCGATCACATTGGCTAATATGACAACTACCAAGACCAATACTTTACGAGCATATCCAAACAATGATTTGCGACTCCATAAGTTTTGATCTTTGATCGCTTTAGCAATCCCTGTGATAATATCCAATCCCATTAGTAAAATTAACAGATGGAGAAATTTTACATCTCCAAATAAATAAAATCTAACAGCTTCTAGGTGGTCCAAATTAAAACCTCCCATACTCTATCCAGCTCCTTATTCATAATTTAATACCCCCGTTTTTTTCTCTTTAATTAGAAAAAGCCTTATTCTTCTTCCTGAACAGGCTTAACGCTTTTAACATTTATACGTGATATGACTAGATCACCGAGAACCACTGTATTTATGTCATTATCGTTTAGCTGCTCATTTAGTGATTCGGCGTTGTATTCTTCTACCTCGACAATGAAGCTTTCACTGCCGTGAGTGCTAACCTCAAGCTTGATCATTAAAAGCTCCCTCCTACTCCATAGTCAACTTTAGTGGCATATTCCCAATCTATTACTTTTGGTTGTGCAACTATCTGCAAAAATGCTTTAGCCATTTGGTAGGCAACCTTAGCACCATGCACCCCACCAGCACCATGTCCAAACGCTGGAATAGCTACAGTGTTTATATCTTCGTGTCTCTCCGTTTCCATTAATGTAGCTCTCATGGCGTTATAGACATTATCGGTACTACTAATATCAGTCGGAACCCTCATGGTTGGTGTATGAGCCAAATAAGGGATGCTATCATCTCCTGTTCCTACGATGAAACTAGTCCCAATAGGTTGCTCACTATAAAAGACGTCAGAAATAACGCTTTGGACCTTTATTTGTATTTCGTCTCCAAAGTAATTAACGATTGCTTGGTCCATACCGCCATCCATAAGACCAAAGGAATTACCTGGGCTAACCAAACAATCTATACCTGGTAAGGTTTCAAACGTTCCATTCCAAACTGATACATTATCATATGGAGAAAATTCCCTTTGGAATCTATCTGAAATGAATTCATCAGTAGCCATCAGAATATATTTTTTCACTAAAAATTCCCTCCCAATTGTGATTGAATAAACACTCTCAAAATAAGGTCAGCTTCGATTCTCGCTAATCCGTTTGGCAATATTTGCACCTCGTGTCTTCCACGATTTATTTTTCCGCTACTATCTTTGGACATGTAATCTACTAGATTAATACGATCACCACTTGTGCTAGTGTGCGGCACAATATTGCCATCAACTTTAATAGTTACCTTACTTGGCATAGTATCTAGTTCAACAATCTTATGTTCCACTTCGTGTGTGTGATCGGGCAGCTCGATCTCGTGCGTATGGTTAGGCAAATCAATTTCATGTGTATGGTCAGGAACAGTGACACTATGGCTATGGTCCGGTATTGTGACGTCATGACTATGCGCTGGTATATTAACACTGTGCGTATGACTGGGCACCTCAAAGTTATGTGTATGCGCTGGAATCGAGACACTATGTGAGTGAGAGCCATCTGCAGACTCTGTATAAACGTCACCTGGAGCACCCGCGATAATTAGCAATCCTGCAGCTGTACCGTTTGGATTTCTAGGCGCATGAAATTGCTCATAATCTCCTGCGCTTGGTGCGCCCCCATTACTTTTGCTGTATCCAAATACCCTATGCCTGTGAGTTCCAGCTGCGTTAGATGTTTGGGAACTCCCCCCACCACTTGCCGTTGATTTAGCTACACCTCCGCCACTTGACGACGTTTGTTGTGATCCCCCTCCACTGGTAGTTGATCGTGTGGTACCACCTCCACTTGTGGTGGTTTGTGTTGTACCTCCTCCACCTTTGGTAGATTTAACAATGCCCCCGCCACCTTTAGTAGACTTAACAAGAGCTCCACCACCTTTTGTGGCTTGAGAGTAAGCACGGAATTTTTTTGTTCTGAATGTTAATTCCACCGTATTGATATTGACCACATCATCATCAATATAAAAAGGGATAATCGCGGGTATTTTACTATCGCAATTATCCTGATATGTGAAGTTTAATATGTTGGTGGCACCTTGACTGTAAAGTTCGTTAATTTGTTGCCTACGCTCTAGATCAGCTTGAGTAGTTGAAAGATCTTCCTGGACATTACCAATCTCTAATTCAACGTTGCCTGGAGCACCTATGATGTCTGCCTTAGATTCTTTCATAATTCGCAGGTCAGTGACAGGGAGACCGTCTATATCAAGGCGAACTACTTTGCCTACCTTAAACTTATCAATCGATAAATCCGTTATTTTAGATACCTCTGCAGCTGATACTTTCCATGTGACAATAGGTTCTTTCCATTTTTTTAGCAAGGCTTTGGCGCTGGCTAAAAGTGAATTAACGTCCGTGAAACGTTGGTCTACCCAAATGTATTCTTTAATTTCTTCGCCCGGCTTACGGTCTTCAATGTAAGGAATGCCGTTATTGACAGATTCAATCGTCAACTGATTGACCCCTTCCCCGGCTCCAAGAGGATAGATGCGGTTATAAACGGACATGGGATTTTCCTCAATCTCTAATCCTATAAGATTGTAACCCTCTTTGATACGGCAAATAGGCTCGTTATCTGGTTTAACTAAATCGAGTGTCCAAGGATAAGACTTAGTGTCATGGTCCCAAATATATGGCTCGTCAAATGGTTTCGGGACACTAAAAATTGATGAACATAGATTTTCATTTTCCCAAGAGTAATGGAAATATCGGGTAAACTCTACCTTCCCTTTTCTCCAGTGCTTGTGCTTTTGTTTGGATAATAAATACTCAATATTGCTTTCCGTAGTAAAATTGGACCTCTGATGGTACTTAAAAAGCGAGCTGTCTAGCAGGGTGGCCAGAACATGCTCGCATTGAAATCTTACCTCTTGGGTAGACTCGTTTTTGATGGTTAATTTCGGAATAATCCTGAACAGACCAATGTATTCATCGTCATCAGTAATCTCCACATATTTCAATAATTCTACCTTATCGACCTTTGGGTCATTCAAAGGCAAAGAAAAAGAAGCAGACCAAATGGCATTGGTTTGCTTCTCATAGCCTATTGCATATGCGTTTTCTAATATCGCCGTGGTTTGGCGGTTTAGGTTTAGTGTGCGGATCAAAATATCTCCTCCATCAGAAAAAGCACCGCAGTGGGTGCTTATAGTCTCTCTATTTCATATATTTTAGAAGTTTCATTAGGTATTGTGTATACTCTGTCGTGATCTCGACTCGTATGAATATATTTATCTTTTCTACCAACTACCCTGTATTTAATTTCATTACTATTAGTTATTCTTCCTGAGTCTGAAAGGATTGTTGCATTTTTATTTTCGTACAGAAAAATAAGAACCTGCCTTGATGTATAATCCTCTCCAACTTCCAATTCATTTAAGATTTCATCTTCGTAGTAAGTCATATTTATCCCCCCTTTTGTATCTACTCAATTCGACACGAAAAGAGGAAAACCTTCTTTTTCACTATTAACATTTTACTATTTAGGGTTCCGTTGTTCTCTTTCTAATTCTTTTTGCTTATCTTTTATGGTACAATTTAACGGACTTTAAAAGAAAGGACGTTAAATCATTAGATGGAAACTTATCTCCTTGTAGCCATAGTATTAATTATATTAGGTTTGAGTTTTGAAGCTGTGAATTCGATAACTAAACAAAGAATCCAAAAAAAGCTACCTACATATTTTTATATAGTACCTAGTTTCTTGCTATTATTTATTATTTCTGCATTCAGGGGCAACTTCACTACAGACTATAACAATTATACATTTTTATTTAGAAAAATTAATAGTTTTGGGTTTTTTGATGCATTTATATATGGTCCCGAAAGAGAATTTGGCTACGTATTACTTAATAGAACAATAGGATTGTTTACAAGTAACGAAATTTTCTTATTTGCTATCACAACATTTATTATATTATTTGGGTTTTATCACCAGTTTAAAAAATACTCTGTGAATATTTGGCTTAGCGTTTTAATGCTTGTCACTGCTGGTTCTTACTATGCCTCGTTTAATATAACAAGACAAATATTAGCAGCATCAATAATATTCATCGGCTCAAAATTTTTATACGAACGGAAGTTTTTCAAATATCTACTAGTTGTACTTTTAGCGTTTTTATTTCATAAGACAGCACTCATCATGATTCCTTTTTATTTCATTTTAAATTTCAGAATTAATATAAGGAACTTATTATTATTTTTTATAAGCTCTACTATTTTAGTTTTTTATTTTGATGGTGTCATAGACTTTGTGCAAAACTTTGCATATGACAACTACACAGAAAACTCCTATGGAATGACGGGGCAAAACGTTGCGAATGTTGTTCTGCCTATTGCGTTTTTAATTTTTAGTTTGTTTCACGTTAAAAAACTTGATCCGAAAAATAATATGCATAGGATTTGGTTTAATGCGGTTGTATTTTATGCCATTTTTAATATCTTAGCACTCCAAGTCGAAATGGTAGAAAGATTATCCAGATTCTTCGCGTCCTACGCACTGTTATTGATACCGTTCTTATTTTCAAAAATGCAAAATAAAAATTTAAGAGTAATATACATGATGGTGCTGATATTCGTTTTAATCTTATACAACTTTGTGATTTTATCTGATTCCGTATTCGACCCATATTATTTTATTTGGGATAAATAAACCTAGCTAATCATATAGAAGTTTGTTAGATAAATAACTCCTATATGATTAGCTTTTTATAATAAGTTAGCTATATTCCGAGCCTGTGACATTCGAAAATGACGCCATTTAAAACTACTTCTTGGTCTGATAAATTCGCGACCCTAATTAGTATCTGCCCGTTATTCACCACATAATAGTTATATATCACGCCATCTGGAAGTAACTTATTCGCATTTACTTGTAATATTTCCGACCCACTTATACTGCTTGCTTCTATATATAAATTTTTTGTAGAAAATGGTGGTATATTTGTATTTACTGTGCGAGTAAGTTTACCAATATAATTTGGTTGCAATTTAAAAGGCGCCCATGATGACGATGTACTGTCCCATACACTCTTATACACTCTATCGGAATTATAAACGTAGTATTCTCTGGACGGATATCGGTCTTGAGCCCTCAATGAATTGACCATTACAGTGCCAGGCTCATTTTCCGGCCATCCCTCAGCTTCGGCTTTTTCCCTTCTTATCGACGCCCAAGAGATCATATCCCTTAATTTGGTAGTCAAAGGCGATTCATCAAATGATATGCCGTTGTCACCAAAGTATTGGGCAATGTTTATCTGTTTAAAGTCGCCCCACTTATTGTTATTGGCGTCCCAGCTCCTTCGAAAATCTCTGTGCTCACGTGAAGTTGTATAGTCCTGATATCCATAGGCTAGTTCGGCATAGTTATGTGTTTGGGCTACACCTGCTCGCCCTTTTGGCATTTTCGCTGTTTCAGGGTTCACGGAGCTATATTCAGTAAAGGAAATAGTGTTTCTTTGAAATTCATTTAGAAGGGTATCGAAATTCACTTTGTTTGGGTTCATATACCTAACTTTGCCGATTTTATCCCCAAATACTGAACCATCTGCACCAATTCGATTATCGCCAAACTGCGCTATGTTACCATAACGTTCAATCCCCTCTTTGGTGCTAATAGAATTAAAGCCTAATGATAAAGTGTAATTTATTATTTGACGCACATAAGCATCGCTATACCAATCTCCTTGATCTACGTGTGAAACGAAAATTACCCACGCAACCCCTCGCGCTTTAGCTGCATCCAACTGTTCTTTTACGAAATCAAATCCGTATTCGACAGAAACGCGTCTGATATAATAGTTGTCAAGCTCTCCCGGGTACTGCGGACGACCGGTTAGACCTGTACCAGTCCCGATTACATAGTCATAATAACGTCTGACCACTTTTTGTATCTTGTCGTTGTTTCCTGCAAAAGGTAACACTAACCCCCTGTGATTATACCCTAAAGATTTTATGATCTGCTGGCTAGTTCTAAAATCATAGTCAAGCTCTTCCTCCGTCATATCTGTTGGTCGATGATTATTATCATGCCAATGGGTGTGTGACATAAACTCAAATAAACCTGTTTCGTGCAGTTCTTTTATATGGGTCAGGTCCATATACCTATCATCCCCGATTCGGGATGTTATGAGTGCACTTGTAAAAATCACTCCATACTCTTCTGCTATTTCTTTTAATTTTGTATAAACACCAATTTGCCCGTCATCATCTACCCAAGAATAACTTAAGCCAACAGGCTCCTTACGATTTACCATAGATTCATAAAAACGTTGTTTATCAGTATCTACCAACTGCGACGTAGTCTTATAATATTCTTTAACCAATCTCTCCTGTGGATCATTATATACAGTTCCGTCAGAACCAACAGATAACTGACCACCTAAAGGACTAGAATCACCATTTAAAATGGCTTGAGCAAGCTCTTTTCTTGTTCTATCCGATAGCTCCATTGATGCTATGGATTTTAATAAAGCTTCTGCCGAATCGCTCTTAGCCTTATTTGCGTTATTATTTGATACCGTTAAAACCTCATTGATCTTTTTTCGGCCAGTATTTAAACTGTCTTGTTCGCTAATATATTCAGCCATATCACAACCTCCCTAGCTGTACTTATCGCGGAATTTAATCCGCATGTTTATGTTGATATTGCTACCTGTTATCTTCACTTGATTATTACCGGGCATTAAGTAGAAATCTCTTATTTCAATCATAGTATCTTTCCCATTCCTAAAAACTACATATTTTTCAAAGTCTGCTTCCCAAGTTTCGTTATTGAAATTTGGTAGAGTGAAAGAATGGCTATTTGCACTTATTGTAAGATTGCTTGCAGTTCCACTAATTTCAAAGATTGGCTGTATTGCTAGACCGTCTACCGGAATATTTAATGTTTGTAGGGTAGTAATCTTCACACTTCCATTTAATCCTTCACGCCCCAGCAGGTAATGGTATTCGAATGTGATTATTTCGCTACCCCATGTAACTTCATCAGCAAAAGTGTTCGAATACTTATATGGGTCATCCGCAACAAAAGGTAAATTTAAAGTACCATCTTCAGAAGGCCTTTCTGGAATCATTTGCTGAGCAACTTTAACCATATAAAACTTATCAGGCTCATATTCCCTCACCATTTTTATTTCTCTTGGCCGTCCATATTGATCAAACAAAAATGCAACAAGCTCGTTATAAGCCTGTTGCATGTTATCGTGAAATCTATCCATTATTTTTACAGGAAAAGAAAATGGCCTTTCCCTGATCTCGGTGCCAAAATCCCAAAGGCCAGGACGACCAGGAATGGGAAGTGTTTTTCTTTCCATGTTGGGAGTGATCGGGTCCTCATGCCCAGGTTCCACCTCGAAACCAAACTCAGATATATTTTTACCATCTAGATTTATCACGGCATGACCACCCCATTTCTACGTGCATCCATTTTGATATAGTCATTTAACTGTTTGGCCAACTTAGGTATATCTTGATCATCCCTTACGTTGAATACAGCACCATCAAACATGCCTTGCATGTCTACAGTATGGTAATTGTATTCTGTAGATGAGGTATTATAGTTATTTCCATAGGTTCCAAAATTAGATGGTTGCCTTACCAGTGTACCTATTTCCATGTCTGGTAACTCAATGCCATCTCTCATAGTATTTGTGATCGAGCGGGCCACATTTACCGCCTTGTTTACAACGTAATCCTCTTGGTCTTCAACGCCAAGCCCAAGGCCCTTCATGACAAACTGCCCGTCCTTGAACATTATACGAGATGGCGAGTGCATATCCATTGCTTTCCGGAATCCACCAATAAAACTAGATGCTACGTCTTTGGCGAGACTTGCAACCTTACTAATACTACCTGTTACACCTTTGATTAGACCGCTTATAATGTCTCCACCAAGTTCTACTAATTTCCCTGGAATCTTTTTGATTTCATCGACAATCGAATCATAAGCATTCTTGCCCGCTTCTTTCGCTTTATCCTTCATATCTGATGCGAATTTAATAACTTTGGAAATAGTTTCTATCAAAAACTTTGCAATTTTACCGGGCAATCCCTTGATGAAATTAATTACATTGTTAATAAAGTTACTCCCAGCTTCAGTAGCTTTAGATTTCATATTCGAAGCCCAACCACTAACATTTGAAATAATGTTAGTTAAAAACGAAGCTATTTTACCTGGTAATTGCTGAATAAACTTAATTACATTGATTAAAAACTCTGTTCCAGTTTGAATTGCTCTTTCCTTCATATTTGTTGCCCAGGTAGTTATATTAGAGATGGTTTCTATTAAAAACACCAACACTTTACCCGGTAATTCTTGGAAAAACTGAATTGTATTTGTTATCCCCTCAGATATTTTCGTTACCATCCATCCGATTCCAAAACCGATTGCAGATGGAATATCTTCAACAAATAGCTTAGTCAAAAACTCCATTACTCTTCCAGGTAGTTCCTGCATATATGCAACTAAATCATTAAAAGCTTGCGGTATCGTTTCTGTGAAAAATGCCTTTATTGGTTCCCAGTATTTAAAAATGAGAGCAGCTGCTAAAGTGATTGGTCCAAGAATAGCACCTAGTATGACAAGGCCCCATTCCTTCATAAAATCTATGAAAGAATTAAAAATTTCTTTACTCCACTCTACGAAGTTTGACCAAACAACTTTAATATCATCCCAAAGATTCATGAAGAATGCTTTTATCGGTTCCCACTTTTTCCAAACAAGCACACCAATTGCAATCAGTGCAGCTATGGCTGCTATGACTCCCCAAACTGGAGCTGAAATACCACCAATAAATACTCCAACTACTTTTATAATCGGAATTAGTTTTCCGAACCACCCAATCAAAGTTCCGACAGTGGAGATTACACTTCCAACAACAGTTATAGTTTTTCCTAGCACTAAAAGCAACGGTCCTGCAGCCACTGCCACTAAACCTAACTTAACGACCATTTGCTGGAATACAGGATCCAAGTTTAAAAACCAATCGGCTAGTACGCTTAAATTATCAATCAAGCCTATTAACATAGTTCCTAATGTATCCGCGACAGGTCCCAAGATTTCAGGCAATTTGTTAATGATTTCTGTTAATTTCCCAACAGATTCCGTCATCTTGCTAAACATGTCATCCGATACAATGGCATCCCCAGCACGTCTCCAAGCACCCTTCATACTATCAAGAGCACCTTTCCACGTACCAGAAAGAGCATCGAGAGATCCACCAAGTTTGGCCGTTTCTCCAGCTACGCCTTCAGTTCCATTCATGATTCCATCAACTAATCCTGCAATGGCCGTTTCACTGTCAATTGCACCTGCAGATATCTTTTTGCGCATTTCGTCCATAGACACGCCAGCTTGGTTTGCCAAAATAGCAAGAGCGTTAACCCCTTGGTCGGAAAATCTATTAAGCTCTTCACCTGTAATTTTTCCGCCCGATTGAATTTTCGCAAAGACATCTGCCAGAGTACCAATTTCTTGCGCCCCGCCACCCATGGCAGCAACAGCATTAGCAATTGCTTCCATAACCGGTTCAGTCTTTTCGGCTTCCATTCCAAAAGAGACTAATTTACGGTTAGCACTGACGAGATCCGGGAAAGCAAATGGCGTAGTTTTAGCAAAAGCCATGATGCGGTCCATGTGTTCTTCCGCTGCTTCAGCACTACCTAACAGGACCGTGAAGGCTTGTTTTGCTTCTTCCTTGAACGCTTTGTATTCGACCCCAGTTTTAACAAGGGCGCCTGCTAAACCAACAACAGGGGCAGTAACTTTTAAAGACAAGTCCTTCCCGATGTCGGACATATCACTGCCAACATCCTTAAGGCGTTTCCCAAGGTCTTGAAGTGATTTAGATGTTTTCGCAAGTTTGCTGACTTGTTGGTCTAATTCCTTACTAGTTGATGCAATTTCATTGGCCAGTCGTTGTTCAGCAGCTTGGGCTTCGAGTAGTTGAATTTCATATCGCTCAGCTTCGACTGAATTCTCGCCATATTGTTGCTTGGCAAGTTCTAACTGTTCCTCGTAATTTTCAACCTTATCCTTGGCCACATCATGAATATCATTAAGATGGGCCATTTTGAGTGCTAATTTCTCACTCTCGTCGGCACTGTCACCAAGCTTTTCTTTTTGCAATTCATATTCTGCATTGAGTAACTGTGTTTGCGAGTCAAGACGTTCTGCTTGAGATTCAAGTAGATTCATTGCCTGTTCAGCTTTTCGTGACTCTTCTGCTTGATCGCTTAGCCCTTCGTTGACTTGTTCCAAAGCTTTTTCTAAAGCAAGTTCAGCACGTTCTGATTTCATCAATTGATTGTGCTTAGCCGCCAATTGTCCTGTTGTTGTCTTGGAACTTTTGGCCATAGCGTCATATTCTGTTCTTAATTGTTCAGTACGCTTTTTACCTGCTTCCAACTGTATTTCTAATTTCTTTTTCTCTGCTGCAAGCTTTTGTGTAGCAGAAGCATCTTGCCCCATGGCCGCTATATGCGTTTTATATTCAGATGCGGCAGCGTTCATTATTGCATTAATATCACGAATGGTTTTAGCATATTCAACCTGGCCGTCCATCTTAAAATTAAGGACGACATTTTTTTCCTTATCTGCCATATCACCTCACATCCTCTTTTATAAAAATGGCGTATCGTCCAAGAAGTGAATTTTCTTTTCTGGTTCTAATGCATCAGGCGCATTGTGCTTTAAATGCATGATGTATTGTTTAAGCCAATGGGCAGGTGTACTATTGAAAAACGATTCTCTACTCCAACCAAGTAATGTTTCAGCAACATAAAAATAAAAGTCCCAATCCAATTCGTTGGACTGAGACTTATTCATCAGCTTTTTTTTTCAGTTTTTATCTTTTGAGCATCGTCCGCCTGAAAGATTTGGTTTTGGAAGATTCCTAAGACTACCTGGAAAACTCCTGGTAAATCATCTATAGATATCGCTCCCTCAAGTTCATGGATTGTACAGTCGGTTCCCCCACTCCGCACCATCGCATAGATTAAAGCTTTCATCAGCTTAAATTCATTTTTACCGAGCGTGACTCTTCCTTTTTTCATCATCTGATTAAGGTCTTTTTCAAACACATGATACGGTTTTCCATACGCTTGTTCCAAATACGGGAAACTTTCAAACGTAAAAATAACAGGGATTTCTACACCCTGTATCTTGATGGTATTTCTATTAATATTGACGTTTACCAAATCTCTTAATTTCGCCATTGTTTCAGCTCCATTCGTTTAATTAAAAATAGCCCTGAGTTAGTCCCAAACCAATGTAACGCTTGTATCTGTAACATTATCCGAGACTAAATTTACGGGCCGTTTAGGGTTTATCAGGAAAGATTGTCGCAATTTCGGATTCGTCACAAATAACTTGTTTCATGAAATCCTCAACTGTTATACCATCAGCGCCTTCACGTACCTCCGAAAATTTAACTTCTGTATTGTCGTTATATAAAAGTGGTGTAGCTTCATACGTTGCAGCCTGATCTTTAACTTCTGATTCCTCTGTGTTTGTAGAGAATGTTTCTTCTGCTGGTACTTTTTGTACTCGAGGATACCATCTAGCTACTTTGGATCCATCAGATAGTGGTGCAATAAAACCAAGAGCAAACATTGGGTATTCGTTAACCTTAGCGTTGCTGAACGAAATACCCTTAACAGGCGTTACTCCGTCCATCTTGTCTTGCACTTCTTGCGGCAAAGCAACATGTGTTAAGTTAAGAGTAAACTTTGAGTTTTTAGAAGCATTAACAAACATTTTGTTTGATGCCCATTTGACAACTGTTGTTGGATTCCCCGCAATTCCTAATTCGACAATGTTGTCCATTCTATAAATCTCTGTATCATAAGTTGGAATTGCATCTCGACTATCCTTTCCACCTTCCATAAAGGCAATAAATAGCGATTCAATACCAACTGGATATAATAACTGTTTTGCTTTTGAAGTTTCTGGCATATTCAATTAACCTCCCATTTTCTTAATAATTTTATCGGCCATAATATTGGCCACTTTTTCTGATTCAGCATCCCAAGTGTTCTGTACAAAGTGCCTGCCTTTAACCCTACCTCTACCATTTCTTTTCTTATGGCCATGTTCAGCAAGATGCCAGTACCAAGCATCATCCCCAAATACAACTTGCACCATGTCGCCTTTAACAACAACTTTTAAGCTGTCGCGTATGTGTCTTGTATTTCTATTGGATGTTGGTATACGTGGTTTTAACTGTTTGGCAAAGTACTCTGCAGCTTCTTCCAAAACATCGAGCGTTACTTTTTTATCGACTTTGAGCAGGGTTTTCATTTCCTTGAGCATGTCGGCAAAACCGTTGTTATTGGCGGGCATTGTTTAATCCCTAACGAAGTAACCCAAATAGTTTCTTTCGAATATATTCTCATCGGGCTCTTTTCGAATGTGATTTTCTCTACATTTTCTACACTCGACTAATGAAAATTCATTAGATTTGTGTAGTGTTGCTACCCATTCATGTTCACATTTACTCACTGCACACACCTCACATTGGTAATAAATTGTGTTATGGTATCGTCGTTTTCGTCATATGGAATGCCGAAAAACATATCATACGAAACCCCATGCGCATTGAATGCCTCTTTTAAAGGCTCATAGTCACTTTCGGTGCCATCAGTGATAACTGCTATCTGATAGAGTGGAAGCGACTTAATCACCTTGTTTGACGTTCTCTTGTGCGTTTCATTGACAAACTCATAAACTATATATGGATAAACCGCTGTGGTGGGTGCCGAATCTCTATAAACAGGGATGCCGGATTCTTTCATGATTGATCTCAACTGCTGAAAGTTAATTTGCATAAGATAAACTCATTTCCATCACACGATCATCTTCCCTCACATAAATACGTTCGATATTGTAAATTTGGTCACGAATTTTAATACGGTAATCTTTTTGATTGTCTTCGATTTTGCGATCTATACGGATCTCAATTTTCTTAACAACCTCATTCACATCACGTTCAGCAAAAGTTTTATCAGTAGCGGTAACACCGATATTGTTATATTTGATTTTGCGTTCAAATGGGTAACCCAACGTAGGCCTGTCCGTTTCAGGGTCAATGTACTCCCCTAGTTTGTGTAGATCACCAATCCATTTAAGCTTGTTCGTTTGTCTCTTCCTGTACGTCCTCCGCGCCATCGTCATACACCTCCTGAACAATAAAAGGTGTAATAGCACTCAGAGCCTGTTCCAATTCATAATCGGACACGCGGTAATCATACATGATGCCAGCAACCATAATGACCAGATATTCAGATTCTTTACCAGTTGCTTTTTTTACGTATTTCTGTGCCGTTTCCAAATAAAAAGGAAGGTTGGACTCATCCATACCTTCCTCCCAATGTATATGTGACTTTAACTTATCGATTAAATCAGCCATCATTATTCACCATCTCCAGGACCTTCTGGATCTGGTTCAGGAACTGGTTCAGTAACCGTTACTATGCATGTGTCTGTTTTGCTTCCGTCTGCTGTTGTAACAACAATTTCGGCTTCACCAGCCGCTTTAGCAGTAACCAAGCCTTTGTCATCAACAGATGCAACTCCCTGAGCTTTAGATGCATAGGTGACAGATTTGTCAGTAGCATTGGCAGGCGCCACAGTTGCGGTCAATTGTTGAGTTTCGCCAACTTCTAACGTTGCTGTTTTAGGAGCAATCGTCACACCCATGACAGCAATAGGCTTAGTCTTGACGGTTATTGTTGCTTTTTCTGATTCTTTATCACCAATAACTTCCGTAACAGCAAAAGAGTATTCTGTGTTGGGTTTTAAATCCTCCACCGTATACTCTTTGTCTTCTGTATTTCCAATCAATGCATCATCTTGATAAATATTATATGTCATTAATAATCTCCTTTCCTTTAGCCCTGATTAACGGTTATTCCCAAGTCAATTCCACAGTCGTTTCCGTTGGGCTTCCCGTTAAGTTTACGGGCTTGTTAGGGTTTAGTGGGAGCAGTAATTTCGTATTTATAAACAGGCGGCTCAAATGGGCTATAAATCAATTGAGCATCAAGTAAGTTCCAAATACGGAAGCCGACACGGTTAGTACGAGAAAACAATTCAACTAGCTTTTGAACTTCCATTGAACCAATTACATCTTGGATATAGAATTTCTTGTAATCACCAAAATAGATTACTGGAATAGTTGGGTCTTCTACATTGTCAATGGCATCCTCATCTTCTACTGGATAACCTAACAATGTGTATTTAATTCCATCCTGTGCTTGGGTCATAGGACGTAAAAGAGGAAACCCATCATCTGTTTTAAGCTGTTCGATTGCTGTTAATGCAGCTGTATTTAGCACCCAACGCGCTTTTTTACGAACTTCTTTAACAGGTGTGTTTTTCATCTCGACTAATGCATCATAAAGTGATTGTCCAGAAGTCAGATCAACTTCGCCAGTTGGAGTAAACACAACTGCCTTCTTAGACAATGCACCAGGGTTAACGTTGTCCTTTTCATCCCCATGAACCATATATTGAGTTTCTTTGCGAACGTATGCCTTTTTAAGTTCATCCATAACAATTTGTTCAATCGGTAAACCAGTACGAGCAAGAAGCTTTTTCGTAACAGTTGCCAATGCATCAAATTCAGTTGGAGATAGTTCGATTTCATCGAATTCAATGTCCGTTTCGGGCATTTCAGAAGTACGTTCTAACTTATGGCCTTGCGCTTCTGCTTTTTTAACAAGAACAGGGTACTTGATATTTTCCTTCGTTGTGACACGAGTTCCCAAACGGCGAAGGAAGTTTTCTTCCTGGGCATAGGTGATAATTTCTTTAGACATAAAGTCTGGAACTGTGACAGCACCATTTCCGCTGACAAGTCCAAGTGAACGCGCTTCTTTGTCGTCAATATTACCCACAATGTAATTAGCAAAGGCTTTGCGGATTTCATTTTCTTTTGCTTTAGATGATTTATGACCACGAGTGGAAAGGCCTTTGCCAATAGCGCCTAGTACTTTGTCACGCTGTTCTTGGGAAATTCTTTTCTTCCGTTCCTCATCCTCTTCGTCTTCATCATCTTTGTCGTCGTCCTTATCATCATCATCAGAACGGCCCTCGCCTTCTCCTGCAGTGCCCTCTTCACCTTCTTCAGGCATATCTGCAAGCGTATCAGCAATTTCTTGCTGTTCTGCAGTAAGCTCATCCACTTCCGCTTGAACAGCTTCAAGATCTTCTTCACGAACTTCATTCTTTTCTAATTTGGAGCGCAATTCTTCCAATCTAGCTTTATTTCTTTTTTGTAGAGCCAACAATAATTTTCTATTCATTTGAGCACCTCATTTATTTGTTTTATTAATTTGATCTGTCTTTCAACGGTTTTATCAATTTCTTTACTGCGCACAAGTGCAGCTTCTGTATCGTCATAGGCGGGCAGAGAAACTAAACTAATTTCAAACAATTCCACTTCATTGATGGTTCTTAATGCAGGTTCACTGTCATAGTCCCAAGTTTCGGACGTGACATAAAAGCCAAATGAGCATTGATCTATATCTCCACGTTCCATGCTCACTGCCAAGTCTCTCGCTAAAGTGGTGTCAGGCAATTCAAGATCAAACTTTAAGCCTTTTTCATCTTCTGAAAGTGATAGAGTACCTGCCTTAGTACGGCCAAGAACGTTATCCCAAGAATGGTTAAATAATGCTCTAATATCGTCGTTATCTTTTAGGGTTTGTTGGAATGCTCCAGGAGCGATAATTTCATCAAACCAATCACCTATGTTTGTCCTAGAATTAAAGACAGCTGCATAACCGCTCACCTTTAATGGTTCATCCTCTTTGGACCGTGTCCTAATATTGGTGATGTCAACCGTCCGTATCTCCCTCTTTTTCGCCATTGTCATCACCACCTTTCAAGCTGTCATTAGTTGCTTTTCCTAAATCCTCACTAGCTACTAAGTCCTTAGAAACATAAAGTTTAGTAGATTCTGGCGTTCCTAACCTATCTGCACCCAGCATTTCTCTTGCATCATCAGGAGCAAATACCATGGTTCGGACTAAGTTATAAGCAATATTCGTTTTCGTGCTATAAGGAACAAAATCAAGGATATTAATCTTGAATCTGATACGTTTGTTCGAATTTTGCCCATAAAAAAGAAGACTCAAATGGTCTTCAAAATTTTTCATTATCGGCTTCACCGCTTTGTTGTGGAGGTACATCATTGCTTTTTCCAAGTCAGACCTTATCAAGGCAGTATAGGTATCAACATTAATACCCAGGAATTTACCTAAATCCTTCTTATAGACATTGAGATAGGCAAGTATCTTTTCATCCTCCACAGGAGACTTCATAGCTTCTATGGCATAGCCCTTGCCCAACGGAATCATTTTAACGGACCGGGAATCATCTATTTGCTCCAACTGGTCTAAAATGGCTTTAATCAATTTAGACTGTGCCCCATTTGCAGGGTTAATATGAGCGTCCAATTTAAGCAGGAAGGCTAGCAATCCACCTTTAGTATATTTGTCTGTCAAAACCTTTTCAGCGCTCATAACGCCTTCTAGCGTGTTTTTACCAAGATCTAATAGACCAACGCCTTTTAAGTGGTTCGTTCCGATATTTTTAATATGCCTAATCATGTCGGGAGGGATTTCAACATTACCAATCTTAAAGTGCTCAACTAGGTTTTTATCTAGCTCGGTAGAAACACCTGCAGCCAAATGAATTTGCTTGTCGTTTAACAATGGAAAAACTTCACCAGTTAATAAAAAAGAATTGGTCATAAGCTTAATGAATTCCGATTGCGTTAAATAACTATTTGGATTCTTTAACACTTTAAGCGCTGGATCATTGCGAATTTCGTTGCCATCTTCATCCTCGACAACTATTTCAGCTAACATCATTTGGTTGGAGATATCTTGAAGTAATTCATAGACATCGCTAGATTCCAATATATTTCCTTCGCTTGCAAAAATAGAAGAAAAACGGACAGAACCGCCAAGACTTTCATTCATGCGTTTTTCTAATCGATTGTAAACAAAGTTAGAAAATCTCGTTCTCAATCCCAATTAATCACCTTCTTTCAGATTACGAACATTAAAATGTTTAGGATCCTGAAAATGTTCGGTTGCCACACCTAGCAACTAGGAGATAGTGGATCACTTCCTTTCTGGACTCACATTTGGGCTTTTCAGAAAATCCCCACCCACTATGCTGTCATATAATTTACGTGGCATTTTTCTTCCGTCTTTTGTCATTTCAACGCCATTCATGTATTCGAGTTCCTTTCGAATCAACTTTAATTCGGATGCAATTTCCTTTAGATATTTGTCCATTTGTCCCACCTCACTAAATACTATTCCGTATATGAGCAACTAAAGGTTTTCGGTTCATGACTTGATGATTCATTATAATTTTCTTAGGAACATACCAAGTGGAGCGAAGGCATTTTTCCTTCTCGATTTCGCTAATCGTTTCATCGATATTTTCCAAAATCTCTTTTATTTGCTCCCAAGCATTAGTGACAATCTTTTTAAGTTCATTGCATAGTTCTTCAAATTTTTCCATTTATGAACACTCCCTTAATATAATCCATGCTAAAAGTTTGTAAATTCCAAAGACAATCCATGCAGCAATAGATATCATGCCAACTATGGAAATCATAATCAAACTATTAAATGCGGCCTTAATACTATCCATTATGAATTCTCCCTATCTATAAATAGATTTCAGATAATCATCTAAATCTTCCGGCTCTACATAGGCATCCATCATATTCAATGTTTCTTTGTGGCCAATCAAACAAGCGACAAAACCATCAATATGCTCAACGCTTTTTCGCTTGGAAGGAGCCTTTAAATTATTGATATTGGTAACGATTTTTGCATTTTCTGCGCAAAATAAAAGCAACGGATTATCAGTGATAACCGCTGCAGTTTGTTGTTCATTAAATTGTCTGTCTTGGAGAAGTAACATTTCAAAATCATCAAAAGGCTCATTCATATGTGTTGGATACTGTGGTACCTCCACACACGGGATCCCAAGCATTTCCCATCCCTCTACTAATCTTTCAGCTAATGCCGGATCATAGTTTATTTGCGTAAGGTTAAAATACTCATATACCCATTCCACATATTCATTTACCATATCTTCGTCAATTGTTTTACCTGGACAAATAGTAACTAATTTTCTTTCAGCCAATGCCCGATAAGGAACATTTCTTTGTTTCTCCTTTTCTTCAATGCCAAATTCCGGAACAAAATACATTTGTTTTACCTTTAAAAGTGGATCTCCATTATCATCAAAGGAAGGTATTTGAATAGAAACGCAAGTTAAGTCTGTACGCCTGGATAAATCCACGCCAATAACTGCAGTTTCTCCAAGAATATCCCCAAGATCATCCACCAGCATTTTTTCAACCTGTGACTTATCAAAATACGCATCCGCATAGTTGACAAATACATCTAAATGTTTACTCATAAACTCAGCCTTATCAAAACTATTATTTTGAGCCATTTTGAATTTATTTTCTAGAAATTCCATATTGACCGATACACCCATATTCGGGTTAACCATTTTCCATACATCACGGTTAGTCCAATCAAAACCTTTATTGGGTTCGTAAATCATACCGAACCAAGAATCATCATCATCATTTTTTACGACCTCTTTAACGTAAGAATGTATCTGATTACCAAGAGAACCTGATTGTTTACCAGCTGTAGTGGTGACAATATTTAATGGTTCTTCCTGGGCGATTTGTGCAGAACGTAAGTTATCGTACTGCTCACGGTCTATTTGCGCATGGACTTCATCAAAATAGTTAATATATGGGTTTTTACCTTCGTTACCAGCATTATCCCTCGAAAGCACATCAATTCTGTTTTCGTATTTGTACCCATCTTCCACAAATTCATAAACGACAGAACGAATTGTTTTTTCTTTCCCATGATAGATTCGAGTGCCCATTATTAGGTCTGGGCTATTTTGTATTGTTAATGCTAATGGTTTAGCCGCATTTTGACATTGTTCAAACGTGTTCGCACTAATATAGCAATTAGCACCTTTAACCCCTTCACCATAAACACCATAAAGAACAATGGCAGCACCCATAATAGTTTTTCCATTTTTCTTAGGCACTTGAAAATAAACATCTCGAATGACACGGACTTCCCGTCCAAATTCATTTATTTTTTGCCAACCGTAGACATTCGCAAAGAAAAACTTTTGCCATGACTCCAAGATAAGTGGTTGACCAGCCAATCGACCAATCGCATGTCTAACAAAAGTTTCGGTAAAATATATCATTGCGTTGGCTTTTTCGTTATTCCAAAATATGTCTTTACGTTTTTTCCATTTTTTATAGCGTTTAACTGCTAACTTTATGGAATCGGGATAGGCTTTACGATTCGCTTCAAATTCTTTTACAAATTCGTCTGCATAATTGGTTTCGAAATCAATCATTTTGTCATCCGCTGCCTAAACATTAAAAGTTTATTGTCTGGTACCTCTTCTTTCGGCTTTTCTTCTTCACTCTCTTTTTTCGAACGAGCACCATAATTTTTAACAAGATCTCTACTCTTTCCATCCAATCCGAGTTGGCCAAGAAGGCGGGCCAATTCTTTTCGAAGTTTTTCCGTTTTATCTTCCTGGTACTCTTCATAGGCATCTACATATAAATCAATGAGCAAATCCAAAGCAGGTGAATAGGTACCAGCTTCAACTAAGGCATTTATCACTTTTTCGCGTGGGTCAGGACCACTATTTGTAGTACTACGTTTCTTTGCAGTACTACGCTTTGGTTTAGTGCCTAATTTTTCATTCCATTTGTCACGACTTTTCCATGCAGAAATAGTTTTTTCAGGAACATCTAAAATCTTTGCAAGTTCACGATTCATAATACTTCCGTCATGTTCTTTGAAAATAGAAAATGCTTTTTCTCTTTTTGGATTTTTAGGTCTAGCCAATACCCCCCTCACCTGCCTTTCGTAGTACTATTTTTTTCGGAAAATCTCAATGAGGTGCGCGTTTGCACCCCTGCTACCTATCTCCCCGATGAGTCAAAAATTTTATTTTGATAGGGGGGCTATACTTCGAAGTACTTTGGAATACTACATTCTTCACTTTCTTTTTCTTCAATTGGATGACATATTTCACATAAAAGCTTAATATTATCAGGATCTAGCTTTAAATGTGGCGCTTTGACTACTGAAATGATGTGATGTCTATGTGCTTGTCTACCAAATACAAACTTCCCACACCTTTGACAACAACCACCATCTCTTTCATACACATAATCCGATACTTGTTTCCAAGCCGAAGAGTTATAGAATGATTTATTCTTATGATTAAACTTAGATCGTTTACGTCTTCGTCTATGTTGAGTACAGTAGAATCCCTTACTGATTAAGTTGTTACATCCTTGTTCACCACAGTATTTCATTCTGTATCAGACAAGTAAGCTATAATGTCATCCTTCCTAGTTACATCAGCTGGTATGTCAATGCCACTATTGGCTGCATACTCCTTTAATTGTGGGATAGTTAGTTTACTTAGATCCGTAACTACAGGTGTATCACCATTGCCTATTGGCAGATCATCTACAACCTTCATATCCTCACCACTTGCTAGATCCACTCCACCTATCATTGATTTAGGATCCTTAGTAACTTCAAAGCTTGGCTTCTCACCTGCAGGAACAAACAATGTACGCTTAGCTTCAGTATCCCAGTATTCTGTACCTGTTAATGTTTTACGGATTAATACTTTCATAGCTTATCGACTCCTTTTAATGAAATATAAAAAGACACCCGATTAACGAGTGCCTTGGTATCCGCGTCTTTATATTTTTTGATACTACCATCTTAGCACCGTTATTACGGAAAATCCTGCCATCATCCTGCCAAAAGTCTGCCATTTTTCTGCCACTCTATTTTCCTATACTTTTCAGTTATCCATATCTTATAAACTGGGTAACTTAACCAAAGGCTGGAAGCCTTGATATCACTGTTCTAAGTGCATTTCCTTAAAATGAGTTACACACTTGTTTTTTATGGTTATCTAATACATATAAAGCGTTACTTTTCTCAATATGGACAGATACCAGGACATAAAAAATACCACCCAACAATAAAGTTAGGTGGATTAAATCTTAAAGTCTTTCAAAGCCCTGTCCATAGAGTCCTGGTTGATTCCAATGTATCGTAAGGTGATTTTCTCCTCACTATGATTAAAGATCTCCTGAAGCAAAGCTACGTCTTTATACTTTATATAGAAATGATACCCGAATGTCTTTCTTAGCGTATGTGTGCCTATCCCATCCAATCCCACATAGTCCGCAGCTTCTCTTAATATCTTATATGCCATACTCCTGCCAATAGGCTTATTTAGACCCTCACGGCTTTTAAACAGGTATTCATCATCCTCTTTGTTTTCAATGTATCGTTTCAATTCTCTTTTAAGTCCTGGAGTCATGAGGATGCGTTTCTGTTTTTGTGTCTTTTGCTCCCTTAAATCAAAGTATGATTTCTTGGCATCCCTCACCCTAAGTGGCAATATATCTGATATTCGCAATCCACTGTTTATTCCAGTGACGAACAACATATAATTTCTTTCACTCTGTTGCCTAAGATATTTCTTCATTTCATTAATCTGGTCGGGATCCCGAATAGGATGGACAAAGTTCATGCGCCCTCCTCCTCTTCCGCATATACTTCAATACCAAGGGCGAAGGCCAATTTATAAAAGGCTTTAGATTTATAGCGATGGTAAGTTCTTTCGCTCATGTTTAGCTCGCTGTACACCTCATAATCAAAGACATCATCCTCTGTCATATACCTCATAATCAAGATGGCCCTTTCTTTATATCCCAAGCGATTAACAGCTAAGGTGATTCTTTTAATATATTTTGATCTTTCCAATTCATAATTTGCATTATTAACTGCTGCCTGTTCAGTGGAAGAATGAAATTCATTGGTGTTTGTTGGTGGCAAAAGCGAAAAACTTTGCGTAACTTTTGGAAGCTGATCTAATTCTTGGGTGAGCAACATGATCCGATATCTTTCTAATGCACTTTCCACTTCTTCCTTTGTGGCCTTACGATCTATTGCAGATAATTGGAAATCAAGCTTTGTCATCAATCATCAACCTCCATTTATTTTTGGCGAATGGCGCCACCTCTTCCCCTGCTATAAATAGGCCTGTCCATCCCCATAAGACTCCTTAATTCGGAATCCGTGAAATGCTCTCTACGGCGTTTTTTATTCTTTTGCTTTTCCTGTTTCACAGCCATATGATCTTGCTTCCAGACTTTCAATTGCTCTTTTAAACTACGGTTCATATTCTCACTTCCTTTTTTAAAATAATAAAAAGGACACCAAACAACGCTTACTGCGTCATTCAGTGTCCTCCAGTTGGCTGGTAGAACTATACTTATAATTTTAAATCTTTAAATAGTCTATCAAGCATTTTTTTGTAACTTTCATTTAATCTCAAAACTATTTCTTTATCATAAAGTATTTTATCGTCTAGCATTTTATTATATAGAAAGGCGTAATGATTCAAACTATCGACGGCAGACGTTATCATTTTAATATCTTTATAAAAATCAGTGGGAATACTTCTCAAGTCAAAATTTTTACTAATAACGTTGGTGTGATATGAGATGTCTCTAACTGTAAAATTAAGATCTTCCTCTCCTAAATCACCCAATGCAATTAAATTACTGTGATTATATACACTATAAAAATTTCTCTTATGGATGATTAGAAGTCTCCTTAATTCTTCATAGTTCCATAATTTACTTTCATTTATGGTGATAGTTGCAGCTTTAATTGCATATCTTCCAGCTAACCAGGCTCCTAAAAAAGCCCCTCCAAGAGTTCCCGCAAATCCTAAAAAGGAATCATGAATGGTTTTAAAGGAAAAATCATTGGTTACAATAAAAAATATTAGAGATAAAATGATTACTAAGAAACTACCTAAGATAACATTGTAAAACAGCTTGTCAATACCTTTCAAAACTCCTCCCCCTCCTCCTTCCTCATACGCTTCACTTTCCCTTGATGTGTCACTATTTTATATTCCCCAAAGGGAGGAAGCTCCCTTACTTTTGCTTTCCCATCACAGATCACAATTACACAACTGGATGGTATTTCCATTATATCAATTTCTAGTCTATTTGCACTAGTTAATTCTATATCTTGTAGTTTCATTGAGATATTCCTCCCAGTATATGGTATAATTTTTTTAGACGCGCTGGGAGGAATCCTGGCTTTTTTATTTTTCTTCGTGCTCAATCGCTTCTAAATATTTCCCACAATGAGGGCATTTCTTTTTGGGAACAATTTCATATTGTAATTCAGTCACTTCACATTCCTTGCAGACATATTCGATCATTTAAAACATTCCCTTATTTAAAATGCGTTCCTCATATAAATCTTCTAGCTCCGGTGTGCTTTTTAAAAGAAGAATGCTTTTGTCAATGCCAGTGCGTTTGAGCAATTCATGAATAAGTTCTTCTCTACTCATAAACGGACAAACCTTTCGTTTTGATATTCACTTGCAGTGGAGATCAGCCAATCAATATCCTCTGGTTTAATACAGCGCTCATATTCCCAGTTTCCCTTAATATCTTTCAATCTCTCGATAATAGACCTATCATCCTTTGCCCCTTGAATAAAATCCTCGTTGATCCATCCCGTTGTATAATCATTTTTCAAAAGATAATCCACTTGTTCGTTTAATGCGTCCATACGAATGTTAAGAACAATAAACCACTTATTTTGATACTTTACCTGCTGCCCGATTTTATATTTCAATTGGTGCATGTTTATCCAACTCCTTTTATCTTGTCTTTTCCATAAGCATGATTGAATAGTTTTGGGATCCGTTACCCCCGTTTTTTTGTCTCATTCGGAGTCCTCCAATGCTTGGCGTACCAATTCTTCAACTTCCGTCGGAATATCACTACATTCGCGTATATCTTTTAATGCTTCACGCAACCGATCTTTTTCAGCTTTTAATGTATTTGCTACCCTATGCAGTAGGAATATTTCCTCGTTCTTTTCTCTTACCTGCTCAATAAGATATTTATTATGGGCGCTGTATCCCTCGATCAGTAGCTGTTGTACGTTCATTTCCTCCCCTCCAATACTGCCATGCCTTCCCGATCCTCATCTTGACGGAAATGATCGATAGCTTGATTTATAACTCTCCGCAATCGAATGTTTTCTTTTTCCTGTTTTTGGATGGTATCAGCGAATCTATCAGCATACCCTTTGTAGAACCGAACTTCGTCTTTTAATTGTGTGTTTTCTTCTTTAATCTGATTTGTGTATTTTTCAACGCTCTCCATCGCTACATCCTTAGCATGGTGGACAACCGTTTTTGAACCTTTTAATGCGTCGGTGAGCCGTTCTATTTCCTTCTGCTGTTCCTTCAAAGTGGAGAACATCCACTCCATGTCACTATGCGAAAGAACTGTATCAATCCCTTGTTCTACGGCCCAATTAAATTCATGTTTTATATCTTCTAATCGTCCCTTATCCATTAACCTCTACCTCCATGCAAAATTATTAAATTGGCAAACACAATACAGACAATAGCCATCCATAGGGTAAACTTTGAAACTTCTAATTTTGTAAAACTGTGCACTGCACCAATTAACAACCAAGAGAAGATAATAAATAAATTTATAAATATATTCATCCTTCTACCTCCTAAAACTTCCCTATATCCTCGCCATGAGAATCCTTATATTCACGTCTTGTATGATTCCAACAATATTCACACATCACCGCCCCTGAATCTGCCAGAAACGGCGTTGTCCTGACTTTTGCTATATCTTCACAGTAATCGCATTTTGGTGGCATTTGCGCTCCCATCATTTCCAATGTTTCAAGCCAACAATTTAATTCTTCACTTAATTGGTCATTAGGAGTTAATTCCGCATATCTTTGTAATGCAGCAATCGCAACTGGATCTGTGTCTGGTTTCAAAACAAAGAAACTATTAATCTCTTCACCCGTATCACTTTTTAATACTCTGTACTTTCCGTAGAGACCTTGTTCCACTGTTCTTCACTCCTTATCTACTTCACAATTTGTGTCAACTGCTGGTATTATCTAAACAGTCAAACCCTCGTCTAAAGTGGATTTTGTATAATCAATTTCATTTCCTTCTTGATAACCCCTTTGATAAGCTGCGACTTCTTCAATGGGAGGAAATCTCCAACTTAATCCCTTCGTATCTTTAAACATGTCATTATAGGCTGTTTTCACTTCTTCAGGGACCAAAACCATCAGTCCATATTCTTGTTGCATTTGATTTACTTGTTCTTCAAATTTTTCTTCTAGACCATTTAAAAAACCTCTAGTGTAAGAGTTTTTCAGTTCTGCTGTAAAGCTTCTTTCTCTGGTTAAATAATTTTCTTCATAGTAGTCATCAACAAAATTACGAACATAAAAGGTTAAAACATCATAGCCTAGTACATACATTTCCCTTGCGAGTTCTACATCACTCTGAAACCCCATAAAAATGATTGCTCGTTTCTTTCTGTTTTCACCCTTAAGAATTTTATTGCTATAATACCATTTAACTCTAAAATTATTAGCTATAATATTTGCTAAAGCACGTTCCCACCAATAAAGGGTTTTATACGCTGTCGCTTGTCCTTCTGATATTTCCCTGGCATCTTCTTGAACCTCAACATCAGATAAAGATATGTCGTATTTCATCATTAATTTTTGAGCCATAATAAATGCCGTTTGACATTCTTCATCATTTTTATGGTCATTTGCTATCGCAAGCAACCCTTTTATTTTATTAATAATGGCATCGTTACGATTTTCCATTTTGGTCCCTCCACTTTTTTATTCGGGCATCCGCAAATGGTTTTCCCATCCAACTTGTTAATTCTTCGAGATAAAACGGCTCGTGACATCTCGGACAATTGGGAATCATTTTTCTCCCGCGATATTGTTTCTCCAAGCTTTTAATGACGACCAGCCATGGCTTATAATTAATTATCTGTTTTCGCTGTTCCAGCAAATTTTCAACCTGCTGTTGCATTCTTTCACCGTTCATCGCCAATTCGTACATAGCGTCATATGGATCAATCACAGCTCCACAACTTTGACAATTAACACGTCGATTTTTGGTATCAATCATGAAACGCCGATTCTCACATTTGTAATTCTACTCATTATTCTTCCACCTCTTTCAATACTCTTTTTTATAAACACCCACAATGCATGGGAATTTGCTTTGTTCTTTTCGCCAATCTCTAAAACTTAGGAATCTATTGCCGACGGCCATCATATAATCTAGAGATAGCTCATGGCAGTTAAGTGGCTGCATACCAGTGTGTCTGAAAAAATATGACCTAGCTTCTTCTGGGCTTTCTGCATACACAAAAGCAAAAGTGTTTTCAGCATATTTGATGGAATATATTTTGATTTTGCTAAAGCCTAAATAATTACTTTGAATCATGCGATCTAGCCTTTCCTTGTTGATCGGCAGTTGATCTAATACCGAATCATCATCATTGGTGCTGATCTTGCCCTCTTGAAGTAATAAAAGTATGTAATGGGCTAAAGTGGATTCCTCGTATCTGATTGCGTCCTCATACAGCTCGCGTATGGTAGGCATCTAGTATTTCCCCTGTAAATTCGTTATAAACTGTATTCACAGTTCCGACTGGACCGTTTCGCTGCTTGGCGACAATAATTTCAAGCATTTTATTATCGGATCCTTTGTCGTAATATTTTTCTCGATACAGAAACATTACGACATCCGCATCTTGTTCAACACTTCCCGAATCTCGGATATCCGATAAAAATGGGCGTTTATCTTGCCTTTGTTCCACGTTTCTAGATAGTTGGGATAAAGCAATGACTGGGCAATTAAATTCTTTGGCCATTCCCTTAAGGTCCCTGGAAATCTCTGTCACTTGTGCGTTTGCATTTCCATTATGATGGTGTAAAGGGCGAATCAAAGTTAAATAGTCAATGATGATTACAGGCTTTTTGCCAGGGTGTTGATGCATCATTTTACGAGTTTTTGCTCTCATTTCTGACACAGTTTGTCCCGGATCATCAAAGATTTCAATGTTCGTTTCGTTAACCCTGCCGATGATGTGAGACCATTTTTCTTTTTGCAAAGGAGTTAAATCTTTGTATGGATTTCGCATTTTCATCCGATTGATCCCACCCGTGCTGGCAACCAACCTATCTGTCAAGTTCTCCTTTTGCATTTCTAACGAGAAGAGTATTGGCAAATGCCCTGCCCAACCCGCCTGTTTCGCAAAATGCAACATCACATCTGATTTCCCCATCGATGGTCTTGCAGCTACTATCGTCAGTTCTCCATCCTGAAAACCATTTGTCATATCATCCAGTTGTTTTATGCCTGTTAAAACACCCTTTTGTTGCGATGTTTCTTTCCACGGTGCTTCAAACACTCTTACTAGTGCATCTGCAATAGATGTGTGATCGTCATCCCGAACTTCGTTGATAGCATCCAGAGCAGATATGACTTTACCAATCTCCCAATCTTCTTCTTTCGCGATTGCTAGAATGTTTTTCTTTTCGCGCTCTTTCCATGCTTCCAACACTAGCTGTTCATATTCTTCCACTTTTTGCGGATTCGCTAGACTGATCAAGTCGTTTATGTAGCTTGCTCCACCAAAGCTTTCCAAATTCGATTCAATCGATAGAGTAGCAATATCAACTGAATTGCCTTTTTCTACAAGGTTTTTCATGCTTGTAAATAACGCCACATGCCATGCTTTTTCAAACTGATTTGCCTTTAAGCCAGAATCTTTGATTAGATAATTTTCTTTAAGCAACGTTCCAAGATACGCCTGTTCAATCTTCATGCCAATCCTCCCCTGCGTTTATGTCGTAATTGAATGGTGCTGGACTACCTGGGTCCGGCGGGTCCTTCTTTTCAGGTTTTTGATTTAGGTAGCTTTCGAATTTTGTCCCGAACAAAGTGTTAGGTCTCAAATATTGGCTCATATCGTTGTTATTAAGCCAATCAGCTATTTTATTATCAATGACCGTTTTAAAATCCTCTACACGGAAGCCTTCGTTCCATCTTGCTTTTATGACTTTTCTAGTGGCTGGGGTTGTGTGTCTGAAATTTTTACCAGCTGCACGGTTGAGATAATTTATTATCTCGACATATATATTATCTATATCTAATTCTTTATCTATGTCGGTTACATTTTTGTTACATGTAACGTTACCTGTAGCGTTACCACTTTCAAGACGTTTTTTCTCACGATGTTTGGCAACACGCTGACGATTTTGTTCACGAATTTTTTCAAGTCCTTCAAGGCTTTGGTGCTTGTCCCAATTGCTAATTCGTATAAAAGATTGGTCATCGATCTCAATCATTCCGAATTGCTTAAATGTCTCTAATGCAAGCCTTACAGTCGTCACTGGACGATGAAAAAGTGTGGCTAACATCTCATCTGTATATGGAATGTTTTCACTTAAAAAAATGTACCCACTTGCATTTGTTCTACCTGCTTGAGCAAGTAATTTAACCCAAATAATTAAGATCGTGTCAGCTTCCGGCATGCTCTCGATCAAACGTATCTTTTCATCCTCAAACATTTGAGTGCTTAACTTGATCCACTTCACACTCAACAATAATCACTCCTTTTCAAAGTGTGGCATTGCACTCCATTACAGCATTTGCTATAATGGAGTTATCAATTAGTTTTTTTACTCAGTGCAGTAATTGAGCCCGAACTCAGTTGCTGCTTTTTTTGTTGTCATTTTTCTTGTCCCTTCCGATCATAATTCCGATTGCTAGTGCTCCATAAGTGACTAACCACATTCCGAATAAATCCATCAGACATCCTCCTCAATCGGTTCAGATTGCAATTTCTCATATCGTTCTATCTCAAACGGTTCAAATTGCAACTTCTCATATCGCTCCATTAATTCCTTAATGATTTGTTCACAAGTGAATAATCCAGGCTTATCCTTATGTACTTCCAAGATGCATCTTGCCCAATTACCCAATTCTTGGTATTTCTCGTTTATATCCAAAAGATGAAACCTCCTATCAAAGTCGTTAAGTTTTGCACCACTGTAGGAATATCAATACCGAAAATTAATGCAACCGCCACCTCCTGTGCCTGTGTAACGTTACACCATTTGATTAGATCTTCAGCTTTCAAAATCACCTTGTTGTTTTCTAATTTTGATATTGTGCTTCTTGGCAAATACAGTTCCTCCGCCATTTCTTCTTGACTTAGACCAGCATGCAATCGAGCCTTTCTTAACACTGCCCCTAGATTCATTTCACCAACTCACCCCCTTTAATGTTCAAAAATAGAACATGTTCTCGAAGCGAACAGCATTTAATCTCAATACCTAGTAAACTAGACTTATGAGAAAGAAGTAAAAATACTAGCAAAATGTTTGTCCAGAAATTCGGACATTTTGCTTGCCTGAAAGCTCCAAGTTTGCCCTTGAGACTTGGGATAATAGACAAAACCACCATGTTCGGCATCTAAAATTTTTCGAAAACGAGTGGGAAAAAGAATGTTTTCTTTTATCCATTCAGACTTTTTGCTAATACGCTTTTCAAGATCTTTCATATTCCAGTAGACACCTGTTAGTTCATTACGTTTTAACTCTTCCAGTTCAACTTTTGAAATGAGAACGGAATCAGCTGGAATAGGTATTGATAAATTTACATTTAGTTGCTGCATTGATCGTAGTCACTCCTTATACAAAGTAAATTCACTTGTAGTTAACTTTTAATTTAAAAAAATATCATCCGGATTAGAATTAAAGACACTTGCTATTTTTACTGACATTTCATATGATAATCTGCGTTTGCCATTTTCTATCATCCAGTAATATTCCTTGGTAATACCTACTTTTTCTGCAACTTCTTGATAAGTTAATCCTGCGTTAATTCTTATTTTCCGTAATTTATCAAGTGTCATTACAGTCCTCCTTTCCGCTTGTGTTAACTTGAGGTTAATTCCATTGTAGTTAACTACTGGTTAAATGTCAATACATTTACCGAAAAAAGTTTCTAATTAGTTAACTTACTATTAATTTGCTTTTTGTTATCTACTTGTTAACTTATAATAGTATCAGGAAACGAGGTGTTGATTTGTGTTAGGTAAACGTCTTAAAAAATTACGAAACGAACAAGGCCTTACCCAAGAACAGTTAGGTAAAATAATAAACGTAACTAAAGTTTCTATTTCTGGTTATGAAAATGGAAATAGAACGCCTGATACAGAGACACTTCAAAGTCTTGCAGATTATTTCGAAGTATCAACTGATTATCTATTAGGAAGAACTGATAAGGATAGTGAAGAAAAAACAGCCGAAGAAATATATGAGGATCCTGATTTTCAATACGCTATGAGAAGTGCCCAAGGACTTTCGGAGGAAAGTAAACAAAAAGTTTTTGATTTCATAGAAATGATGAAAGAAGTTGAAAAGGCACGGAAGAATAGTGAAACGAAAAATAACAAATAATTACTATTGCCCTACCAGGGCTTTTCTTATACACTTATATAGAACATACGTTTGTTAGAGGGGGATATCTTAAATGGATATTATAATGACTGATTTAGAGGTGGATATAATGAATCTGTTTTTAAGTATGGACATTCATAAGCCTCAAGAAATTGATATATGGAGAATTGCGAGAGAAATGGATATCTGGATCCATTACTACGAAGATGAAAGTAAAGCCACCAAATTTAACGGCTCCTATTACATACTTTTAAACAATGAGTTATCACCTCAAGAAGAATATCAAGACTTCGCACATGAACTTGGCCACATTATACGGCATGTGGGAAATCAGCATAAATTAAGGCTAGCATTTCGAAAATTACAGGAACATCAGGCAAATAATTTTATGTACCAATTTTGCGTTCCTACATTCATGTTGCAAAATTATGAGATTGTTAACTATTACAATATTGAGGACGGTATTCCAATTATCGCAAAGAATTTCAATGTTACGGAGGAGTTTGCTAGAAAGCGACTAATTCAATTTAGAAATAAAATCCAGCAAGCCAAGTCGGATGAAGAACATAGAAAATTTATGGAGTCATTATACCCAAAAGCTCCACCATACAGCAAAGAAACCATGAAGGTTATGGAGGATTTATCAGCCATTCTATACAAGAAAGGACTGAAAAAATAATGCCACAACAAAGGTTATATTACGATTTTATGGATGGCCAGCTAATTCCCTTTTGGTATGTGTTATCTTTTGACCCCGGGGAAATTAATTGGGAAAAGTCAGCTTTTTATTACAATGCTATAAAACCATTTACATTTATTGAAAGGGGTGATTTTGATGAGTCATTAATTAGTATGTCTATTACTCTATCAGATTTAATATTTAACATGGATTTTCCTAATAGGATTGGTATTAACCTAAAAAGTCTCAAAAGAAAAATTGAATCTCATAGTGTAGATCCATATGTTATCCAGCAATTTATATTATCTACACCAGAAATAAATGATTTTCTTATGTTTTTGCCAGCCAGAAAACATATGGAGTTTGTAGGAAGGAGATAATGTGAATGGCAACTTTTCAAAAAAGGGGTAAAACATGGCAATATACGATAAGTCGCTATACCAACGGGAAATATGACCCTATTAGAAAAGGAGGTTTCCGTACAAGAGGTGAAGCAAAAGTAGTTGCTGATGACATTGAGTATAAATTGGGTAAAGGGATGAGAATTGAGAATGACCCAATCCCGTTAGCGAAGTACTTCGAAGACTGGTTTACGCTCTATAAAACCGATTTAGCTAAACAAACATTAAACCATTATAAAGATACTTTAAGATACATCGAAGAATATTTTTCGGATAAGGCGATTCAAAATATAAAAAGGAATGATTATCAAGAGTTTTTAAACGAATACGGAGAAAAGTATTCCAAAGAAGTTATGTTAAAAGTGAATGGTCATATTAAAGCTGCAGCAGAACACGCTATGGAAGATGAAATCATCCGAATTAATTTTGCGAAAGGAATTAAGGTAACAGGAAAACCGCCTAAAAATAAAAAAGAAAAACATTTAGAGTTTGAAGAAAGTGAATTGCTATATGAGGAATTATTTGGACGCATAAATACTGGTTTGAGTTATTACGCTGTTTTACTTCTGCTGGTATCGGGATTACGATTTGAGGAATTGGTCGGCTTAACAAGACCAGATTTTGATTTCGATAATAACACAATCAATATTGAAAAAACATGGGGATATAAGAAGAGCATGCCAAAAGGTTTTGGCCCTACTAAAAACGAAAAATCCGAGCGAATAATCGGCATCGATCCAAAAGTAATGAAAGAATTTAAAAAGTTATTTTTGCAGATGCCAGATAACATTCACCGATTAGTTTTCTTTAGTCCATCCTCAAAGTATAAATGTTTAAGTAATAATGCTGTAAATAAATCACTTAGAAAGACATTAGAAGATTTAAATATAAAAAATATTATTACAGCCCATGGTTTGCGACATACACACGCTAGTGCATTAATTTATAAAAAAGCATCAATGATCTATATCAGCGAACGATTGGGACATGCTTCACCGGATATAACTTATAGACGATATGCACACGTAATGAAAGAATTGAGAAAAGAGGATGAAACGATTGCTGTTAACATGTATTAAATGTGTAGCGTTTGTGTTGCACAGAAACAAAACGTATTGATTCCAAACAAATTTAGAAATAACAAAAAAAACTCGCAAACCCTTATACATCAAGGCTTGCGAGCAGATAAAATATTTTTTGTCTTAACCTAACTTTACTATAGAATACCGGTGGTCGGGGTCGAACCGACACTCCTTACGGAACACGATTTTGAGTCGTGCGCGTCTGCCAATTCCGCCACACCGGCATAGTTCATGGAGGCGGCAACCGGATTTGAACCGGTGATAAGGGTGTTGCAGACCCGTGCCTTACCACTTGGCTATGCCGCCAACTATATGGAGCGGAAGACGGGATTCGAACCCGCGACCCCCACCTTGGCAAGGTGATGTTCTACCACTGAACTACTTCCGCTAAAACTGGGCTAGCTGGATTCGAACCAACGAATGACGGAGTCAAAGTCCGTTGCCTTACCACTTGGCTATAGCCCAATAATATAATGGGGCGACTAGTGGGAATCGAACCCACGAGTGTCGGAGCCACAATCCGATGCGTTAACCACTTCGCCATAGCCGCCATAATTTTAAAAATTTTGGCAGGGGTAGTAGGAATCGAACCCACATCAAAGGTTTTGGAGACCTTCGTTTTACCATTAAACTATACCCCTAAAATGGTGGTGGGGGACGGATTCGAACCGCCGAACCCGGAGGGAGCGGATTTACAGTCCGCCGCGTTTAGCCACTTCGCTACCCCACCATGGAATCTATTAAATGGTGGCTCAGGACGGAATCGAACCGCCGACACAAGGATTTTCAGTCCTTTGCTCTACCGACTGAGCTACTGAGCCTTATTACCATTTATGTATAAATGGCGGTCCGGACGGGACTCGAACCCGCGACCTCCTGCGTGACAGGCAGGCATTCTAACCAGCTGAACTACCGGACCATTATTGCGGGGGCAGGATTTGAACCTGCGACCTTCGGGTTATGAGCCCGACGAGCTACCAGACTGCTCCACCCCGCGATGAAAAAAGTGACCCCTACGGGATTCGAACCCGTGTTACCGCCGTGAAAGGGCGGTGTCTTAACCGCTTGACCAAGGGGCCAATATATTTTTGAATGGCGGAGAGCAAGGGATTTGAACCCTTGAGACAGCGTTAGCCGCCTACACGATTTCCAATCGTGCTCCTTCAGCCACTCGGACAGCTCTCCAATAATGGCTCCGCAGGTAGGATTCGAACCTACGACCGATCGGTTAACAGCCGATAGCTCTACCACTGAGCTACTGCGGAATAATATGCCTGGCAACGTCCTACTCTCACAAGGGGAAACCCCTTATTACCATCGGCGCTGAAGAGCTTAACTACCGTGTTCGGGATGGGAACGGGTGTGACCTCTTCGCTATTGCCACCAGACTTTACTTGCATAGGATTGTGCTGACTTCTGTGTTGATGATTGACATGAGCGATCTAATCAAAAGATCTTTTGTAGAATCGACATATCTTATTATAACTAATTTTATGTAAAAATCAAGAGAATTTTTTATTCTCTCAAAACCAGATAAAGGAGAAGACAAACACAAGAAGGTTTGAATACAATCTAGCTCCAGCGCCTATCGACTAGCAAACATCGATGGACAGGCGCTTCCGCTTTAGGCCTACAGGATGTAGGTCAGGACGGCGTTGCCACAGGAAGTGGCGCACTTAGCCGTTCTTCCTATAATTGATTAAGTCCTTGACCGATTAGTATCCGTCAGCTACATGTGTCACCACACTTCTACCTCGGACCTATCAACCTGATCATCTTTCAGGGGTCTTAAGGCTTTAAAAGCCTAGGGAAATCTCATCTTGAGGGGGGCTTCATGCTTAGATGCTTTCAGCACTTATCCCTTCCGCACATAGCTACCCAGCTATGCCTCTGGCGAGACAACTGGTACACCAGCGGTGCGTCCATCCCGGTCCTCTCGTACTAAGGACAGCTCCTCTCAAATTTCCTGCGCCCGCGACGGAT